>CAWEKQ010000038.1:0-14933 GCA_963809655.1 Terriglobia bacterium
ATAATATCAGCGGAAGCGCCCGGGCGTCGCAGCTCAGTGGCGCATCGGTCTTTCTGACGTGCGTGTCAACAAGCGGTTGTTCTGGATTTCCGACCCAGGCGGCTAAAGACTTACCGCGCACTCGACGGGTACGACAAGCGTGACCAGGCCAAAGAATTCATCTGGTAGGATCGTGAACGAGTGATTGCTCCGGACCAATTGGTGACTGCGCTTGCCACGGCCGCGTTCCCCACGTTTGCCGTGCTGATCGGTATCCTCGTCAACAACCAACGGCTGAACGATTTCGCGCGCGCGGTCGACGTTCGTTTCGCCGACACGAACCGGCGATCGATGAGACGCACCGCACATCGACGACGTCAAGGATCTGCTCCGCGCGGAGATGTTCCGCATGGAACAAGTCATCGACGCACGCCTGAAACACGTCGAAGAACATCTGCAGCGCTAATCTAGTCTTAGTGGACCTCGAAAAAACTCTGCTGCGGAAAGTCGGCGAAGCGATTCACCGCTTCAAGATGATCCGCGATGGCGACCGCATCGCCGTCGCGGTCTCCGGCGGCAAGGATTCCGTCACGATGCTCGAAGCGCTGCTGCTGATGCAGAAGCGCGCGCCCATCGATTTCTCCGTCTGCGCCTTCACCGTCGAGCAGGGCAAGTTCCTCCGCCCCGTCGAACCCATCGGCGAATACATCCGCAGCCTCGGCGTCGACTGGACCTATCACACCGACAACCCCTCCGTCCGCCTGCTCACCGAACAGCCCGATCACGGCTGCGACCTCTGCAGCCGCTTCCGCCGCCGCGCCGTCTACGAGATCGCCCGCGGCCTGGGCGCCAACGTAATCGCCTTCGGCCACACCGCCGACGATTTCTGCGAATCCCTCTTCCGCAACATCATGTTCACCGGCCGCCTCAGCTCTCTGCCGCCGGTCACGTACTCGCGCGAGCGCGATTTCCGCCTGATCCGCCCGCTGGTCTACGTCACCGAAGAAATCACCCGCGCCTACGTCGAGAGCAAAGGCGTTCCCGTCGTGCCCTGCGGCTGCTCCCTCCGCACCGGCACCGTCCGCCGCAGCATCCGCGAAACCATCGCCGATTGGGAAATCGAGCATCCGCACCTCCGCGAAAACATCCTCTCCGCGATGGGCAACATCCAGCACGGCCGTCTGCTCGACACGCGTTATCTCGATGAAGTCCGGCCAGACCGACTCCGAGCCCGAGCTCCTGCCACGTCCTCAACAACAATTGAATGTCCGTTCTCTTAACCTGCGACGCCATCGGCAAATCCTTTGGCTCGCGCACCGTATTTTCTGATATCTCCCTCAGCCTCCACGACGGCGAGCGCCTCGGCGTCATCGGACCCAACGGGGCAGGGAAGTCCACCTTCCTGCGCATCCTCGGCGGCGATATGTCGGCCGACGACGGCACCGTCTCCATCCGCAAAGGCGTGCGTCTCGCCATGGTCGTGCAGGATCCCCGCTTCGACCCCGACCGCAACCGTCCGCGAAATCATCACCGCCTCCGCCCACGAGAGTGACGAAACCGAGATCGAAGTATCGAAAATCATCTCCCGCGTCGGCTTTGACGATCCCGCCGCCAAAGGCCGGCACGCTTATCCGGCGGCTGGCGGAAGCGCCTCGCCATCGCCGTCGCGCTCGCCGAAAAGCCCGACGTGCTGCTGCTCGACGAGCCCACCAACCACCTCGACGTCGAAGGCATTCTCTGGCTCGAGAAACTCGTGGCGACGGCTTCCTTCGCCTCCGTCTTCGTAACCCACGACCGCTACTTCCTCGAAAACTGCTCCACGCGCGTCGCCGAAATCAACCGCGCCTATCCCCTCGGACTCTTTTCCGCCCCCGGCAACTACAGCAAGTTCCTCGAAAAGCGGTCCGAGTTCCTGCGCGCGCAGGCCAAAGAACAGCAGGCTCTGGAGAATCTGGTCCAGCGCGAAATCGAATGGCTGCGCCGCGGCGCCAAAGCCCGCACCTCAAAATCCAAAGCCCGCATCGACGACGCCTTCGCCCTTCAGGACCAGCTCGCCGACGTCAGTTCGCGCAATCGCAAAGGCACCACCTCGATCGATTTCACCGCCACCGGACGCATGACGAAACGCCTCCTCGCCTGCGAAGGCATTTCGAAAAGCATGGGCGGCCGTCTGCTCTTCCAGGGACTGACCTTCGCCCTCGGCCCCGCCGTAAAGCTCGGCGTGCTCGGCGCCAACGGCAGCGGCAAATCGACGCTCCTGCGCATCCTCGCCGGCGAAATCGAATCGGATACCGGTGAAGTGCGCCGCGCCGAAGGACTGCGCGTCGCCTGGTTCGATCAGAATCGCGACAAGCTCGACCTCGATCAGCCCTTGCGCCGCGCCCTCGCCCCCGAAGGCGGCGACACCGTGATCTTCCGCGACCGCCCGCAGCACGTAGCCGGCTGGGCCGCGCGCTTTCTCTTCCGTCAGGACCAGCTCGATCTGCCCCTCAACCGCCTCTCCGGAGGCGAACGCGCGCGCGTCCACATCGCGCGCCTGATGCTGCAGCCGGCCGACGTCCTGCTTCTCGACGAGCCGACCAACGATCTGGATATCCCGACGCTCGAAGTGCTCGAAAGCAATCTCCTCGACTTCCCCGGCGCGATTGTTCTGGTGACTCACGACCGCTTCCTGCTGGACCGGCTTTCGAAGGCGGTCCTCGCCATGGATGGAGACGGCGGAGTGGAATTCTTCGCCGAACTAGCGCAGTGGGAGCAGGCGAACGCCGCAAAGAAAGCCCCGCCGAAGACGGCCGCGCGCGACAAGCGCGACCCCGCCCCGCCGAAGAAGAAACTGACCTATCTCGAAACCCGCGAATGGGAGCAGATTGAGGATAAGGTGGCGCAAGCCGAGGAGGTGCTCGAAGCGAAGCGCCAACAGCTCGAACTGCCCGAGGTCGTCTCCGACCCCGCCCGCCTCACGCACGCCGCGCCGAGATCGATCTGGCCCAGGAAGAAGTGGACACGCTCTACGCCCGCTGGGCCGAACTCGAAGCCAAACGCGCTTAGGGCGCCCCTGAGGCGTGCGGAGCGCGCACTTGGGTGCTGCAACATCGATTTCAAGTCGACCCTAATTAGTCTAACCCAACCGAAGCCGCTGTCTGCAAAGGATTGGCGTTTGTCCATCTCTACGGCGTATACGAATACGCCATTCATTCCGCTGTGCAGGGCGTACTGGCGGCCGTCCGTGCCGAGCACCTCTCCCCGCGCGACCTTCATCAGAAATCATTGACGCTCCTTTTGAATCCAGATTTTTCGTCCGTCTCAACTGCGGGGCGTTTCAGAACATGGAAACGGCGGCTGGACTTGATGGCGAGCCTCGAATCGGCGACACCTTTGGAATCGCTGGACGACACCTTGTTTCCTTCAGACGGCTCTCACTATCGCGTTGCGCAGCTTGAAACTATATGAGCGATTTTCGGAATGACAACGCCGGTCGTACCCGAATCTCGGTTGATCGGGCGAATAGACGAGCTTGTCGAGAACCGAAACGCCATTGCCCATGGACGACGCACTCCGGAAGAGGTGGGTGGGCGCTACAGCACCTCAGAGATCGAGAAAAGGGTGGACGACATCGAAAGGATTACCATCTACTTGGTCCCCGAAATGGAAACTCACTACAAGGCTGGCGGAATAAGACGATAGTAAGGCGATTCCGATCTTAAAAAAACTCCGGTGACAAAAGTACGAAATAAATATTCGACCTTGATTTCCCCAAGGTGGGTATTCACTTGACTCAGGTAGCCCCTACAGGTTGTGGTTCGACTTCAAAAGGGCTGGGGGCTGCGCGGCGGGTATGACGATGTTTTTGTAGGGTACCGGGTCGAGGGCGACAGCTTGCTGCACGAGCCGATAAAAGAGCTTTCCCCGGTTGGTGGACCGGCGGCGGTTGAACCGGAAGGTGAACTCGTCCAGGTAATAGTCGAGGTGCTCGTGACTCACGGCTCCCTGGTGGGTACCCAACAGCCAGCGCTTGAGTAACGACGCCACGCGATGGACTCGCGGCATCAACTCCGAGGCCATTTGCTTCTTCCCCTTCAGGTACGTGACCTCGTGATCATAGCCCGCAGCAGCCACAGGATCGTACCCAGGCCAGCCGTCGGTGTGGATGGTGCTTCCGGGTTCAACGGTATCCCTGATAAACGGCATCAGGCTTTGCGCCGAGGCGTCCAGGATGCGTCGCATTCGGATCCGGCCAATCCCCGGCCCGTCCTCCTGAGCCGCGATGATAATCAGTGCCTTACGTCCTGTGTGGCGTCCACGCGTTCCCTCGTCCACGCCGGCAGTGAAACTCTCGTCCACCTCGATCCGTCCTGTCAACCGATCCCGGTCTGGCCGAACCATGGCGCGGCGTAACTTGTGCAACCAGGTCCAGGCGGTCTTGTAGCTCTTCAGTTCGAGCACCCGCTGCAGACCCAGCGCACTGGCTCCGTTCTTCTGGGTGGTGACCCAGTACATCGCGCGGAACCAATCGGTCAACGGCTTGCGCGTGTCCTGGAAGATCGTCCCGGCTGTCACTGAAGTCTGGCGGCCACACTTGCCGCACTCCAGCAGTACAGACCTCACCGGCCACCAGCGATCACCCGAACAGCGCGGGCATCGGAAGCCTTCCGGCCAGCGAAGCCGGAACAGATAGTCACGGCACGCCTGCTCAGTCGCGAACTGTTCTTCGAACTCCCGGAGGTTACGAGGAAATTCCTCCATGGCCCGCCATACTACAGATTGTGGCCACCTGAGTCAAGTTAATACCCACCTTCCCCTATTATCAATACCTTGCCCGCCCGTCCACTTTCGGATCGCCTCAGTTTGCCCGAACCGTCTGCTACCTTCGCGTTGTAAGAGTCAGTCGCACCTATCGTGTACTGACCGCTAAGCCCTTCAGTGCTCGAGCCTCTGAGCGGGACAACGCCAAAGAATAGGCGGTAGGCGCTCCCGACATTGATTGCGGCCCCCGTTCCGGCGGAGAGACCAAACCGGCGCTGGTCTGAGCGAATCAGATGGTGGAGCGCTCCATGTTCGCGAAGATCCGCCGTGCAGCCCGCAAGGGTCGCGCGGCGGGTCTGAATAACAAGCTTTACGCCGAAGAAAGGCCGTACCTGCAAAGGACTCCGGCCAGTGGTTCTTTGACAATCGAATATCTCGCCCGCACGCGCACCACAGGTGCGTCCAGCTTGGCGCGCCTGCGAGGATCTCGCGAAAGAGCTGAATGCGGAGCCAGGCGCGCGCAAGTCAACCGACCATGCGGTCATAATCGGTGTGTGAGCCGATCCAAACCCAGGCTATCGTGTCCCCATTCAGCATTCCAGGGGCGCGATAGTGGTCGCCGACTCGAACCGTGAATCGTTCGGAGCTTCCCTTCAATCGTCGGAATCGAAGCGAGGGGTGATGCGGATCATCCCGCCAGAGCCCGTAGTTCTTCACCGCCAATTCCTGAACCTCGGGTGGTAAGGCGTGAAACAGCCCCCAAAAACGGCGGCCCGCGACTGATTTCAGTTTCGCGGTGGCCACTCGCGAAGAAGCCCCGCCGCGGATTCGGATTCAGCTTCCGCGAATAGGAAATCCAGCTTTCCGGCGGACGAATCCCGATCCATCTGTTCGTCCCACCGCGCTTGTTCATGCGCGCGACGCCAGGCGACGACGCGCCGATACTCCTCTGGCGGTAGTTGATCGATCGCAGCTTCGATCTCTTCAACCCGGTCCATGCCTGGAGTTTAACATTTTCGGGGCTATTGAGATGGCTTCTATAAAGTAGAAGCGATGGATCAAAGAGCGAAAGCGGAAAAACAAAGATCGAAAGCCGAACAATTTCGCGCCCTGCATCACGCCCCCGAAATCCTCGTGCTCCCCAACGCCTGGGACGCAATCAGCGCCCGCATCGTCGAAGCCGAAGGCTTCCCCGCGATCGCCACCAGCAGCGCGGGTGTCGCCAGCGTACTCGGCTATCCCGACGGCCAGCAAATCCCCCGCGCCGAAATGCTGTTCCTCATCGGCCGCATCGCCGCCACCGTCAACGTGCCCGTAACCGCCGACGTCGAAGCCGGCTATGACGACCCCGCCGCCACCACGCGAGACCTCATCAAAGCCGGCGTGGTCGGCCTGAATCTCGAAGACATGGCCGGTCACGAACTGATCCCGCTCGCCCAACAACTCGAAACCATCCGAACCGTAATCGCAACCGCAAAAGACTCCGGCATTCCAATCGTCCTCAACGCCCGCACCGACATCTTCCTCGCCCAACACGGCGACGAAGCAACGCGCTTCGACCGCGCCGTCGAGCGCCTGAACGCCTTCCACGCCGCGGGCGCCGACTGCCTCTTCGCCCCCGGCGTCACCGATCACGAAACCATCGCGCGTCTCGTCTCAAACCTCAAAGGACCCCTGAACATCCTCGCGACCGTCGCCACCCTCACCGTCCCCGACCTGCAACGCCTCGGCGTCCGCCGCCTGAGCATCGGCTCCGGCACATCGCGCGTGGCGCTGGCTGCGCACTGCAGCAATTCGCGCGCCAGATCCGCGACGAAGGCACGCTCACTCCACTCTCCACAGCGGTGCCCTACGCTGAAGTTCAGAAGCTCCTCAGCTGATGCGGCTGTCCGACTTCGACTATCACCTTCCCGAAGAACTCATCGCGCAGGAGCCCCCCGCCGAACGCGATGCCGCGCGCATGCTGGTTGTCCATCGCACCGAGAATCGAATCGAAGACCGCCACTTCCGCGACTTCCCCACGTTCCTGCGCGAAGGCGATTGCCTGGTGCTCAACGATTCGCGCGTGCTGCCCTCAAGGCTCTTCAGCGGCAAATCGGAAGTCCTGCTTCTCGAACCCATCACCGAAGACGCGCGCCAATGGAGAGCCCTCGTCCGCCCCGGCCGCAAACTGCAGCCCGGCGTGACCATCCACTTCGACGAACGCTTCTCCGCCGAAATCATCGCGCGCGGCGAACGAGGCGAACGCACCGTCCGCTTCCTCGGCGATGAAGACGTATACGCCGCGATCGATCGCCTCGGCCACATGCCGCTGCCCCCGTACATCAAACGTCAGGATCGCCCCGAAGATCGCGAGCGCTACCAGACGGTCTACTCACGCGAGCGCGGCTCCGTAGCCGCACCAACCGCGGGCCTGCACTTCACCGGCGAAATTCTCGACCGCGCACGCAACGCCGGAGCGCACCTCGCGCACGTGACCCTTCACGTAGGCCTCGGAACCTTCCAGCCCATCGACCGCGAAGACTTCGAAAACCACCAGCTCCACTACGAGCGCTACTCCATCACCGACGAATCCTGGCGTGAGATCGAATCGGCGCGCCGCGTCGTCGCAGTAGGAACCACCAGCGTGCGCACGCTCGAATCAGCCGCGGCAACCGGCCAGCACTCCGGCATCGACAAACCTCTTCCTCTACCCAGGCTGCCAGTTCCGCCGCGTAGGAGCGATGCTGACCAACTTCCATCTCCCGCGCACCAGCCTCCTTCTCCTCGTAGCCGCCTTCGCCGGAACCGAACTCACCCTCGCCGCCTACCGCCACGCAGTCGAGCAAAAGTACCGCTTCTTCTCCTACGGCGACTGCATGCTGATTCTGTAACAATTGCTAAACTGAAACTTCCCGAACCAACATGACTTTAGACGAACTCAATCGCGAATACGCGCCGCTCCGTGAACAGGCATCTGCCGTGCGGAGTTATCTTTGACGCCTCCAAAAAGAAGAAAGAACTAGCCGCCACCGAAGAGCAGATCTCCGCGCCCGACTTCTGGTCTCAGCCCGAAAAGAGCCAGAAGGTCATGCAGGATCGCAAGCGCCTCGAAGAAGCGATCGACAACGACAAGAACGTAGCCAGCCTCACCGACGACCTCGACACGCTCTTCGAACTCGCCCGTGAAGGCGAATCCGTAGGCGCCGACATCGAGCGCGATCTCAAACGCTACGCCGAAGTGCTCGGCAAACTCGAAACCGGCATGCTGCTCTCCGGCGAGAACGACGCCCGCGACGCCATCATGACCATCCACCCCGGCGCCGGCGGCACCGAATCGCAGGACTGGGCCGAGATGCTCCTGCGCATGTACCTCCGCTGGGCCGAACTCAACGACTTCAAGATCGTCCTGACCGACCGCCTCGAAGGCGAAGGCGCGGGCATCAAGTCCGCCACGTTCGAAGTCAACGGGCCCAACGCCTACGGTCTCCTGCAGTCCGAGATCGGCGTGCATCGCCTCGTGCGCATCTCGCCCTTCGACGCCAACGCCCGCCGCCACACATCCTTCGCCTCCGTCTTCGTGTTCCCGCAGATCGACGACGAAATCAAAATCGATATCAAGCTCGACGACCTGCGCATCGATACCTTCCGCTCCGGCGGCGCCGGCGGCCAGCACGTCAACATGACGGATTCCGCCGTGCGCATCACGCACTTCCCCACCGGCATCGTCGTGCAGTGCCAGAACGAGCGCTCGCAGCACAAGAACCGCGACACCGCGATGAAGCAGCTTCGCGCGCGCCTCTACGAATTCGAGCTGGAGAAGAAGCGCGAAGAGACGCGCAAGACCGAAGCCTCGAAACTCGAAATCAACTTCGGCAGCCAGATCCGCAGCTACGTGCTCGCGCCTTACCGCATGATCAAGGACCACCGCACCAAGCTCGCGGTCGGCGATGTGGATCGCGTGCTGAACGGCGACCTTGAGCCGCTGATCCACGCCTGGCTGGTCTGGCACAAGACCGGCAAGATCTCGGCGAAGCCGCCGATTTGCCGGAATGAGCCCTGAGGTTCAAAGGGCCGCTGAACTACTGCGCGCCGGGCGCTTAGTCGCATTCCCGACCGAGACCGTCTACGGCCTCGGCGCAAACGCTCTCGACGAAACCGCAGTCCGCCGCATCTTCGAAGCGAAAGGCCGCCCGCATTCGAGCCCGTTGATCGTTCACGTCGCAAGCATCGCGATGGCGCAGGAACTCGCCCTCGACTGGCCCCAGCACGCCGAACTCCTCGCGCGCCGATTCTGGCCCGGGCCGCTGACGTTGATCCTCCCGAAGCGCCCGCACGTCCCCGATCTCGTGACCGCCGGACTCCCAAGCGTAGGCCTGCGAATCCCCGCACATCCGCTCGCGCAGGCGTTGCTCGAAGCCGCGCAGATCCCCATCGCCGCGCCCAGCGCCAATCGCTTCACCGAACTCTCCCCCACCACCGCGGAACACGTGCGCGAAGGCCTCGGCTCGCGCGTCGACATGATCCTCGACGGAGGCCCCTGCACCGTCGGCATCGAAAGCACGGTGCTCTCTCTCGCCGCCGATATCCCGCGAATCCTCCGCCCCGGAATGATCTCGCAGACTCAGATCGAGCAGGTCATCGGGCCTGTCGAAACAGGCGCAGGAGCCGAATCGCCCGGCCAGCATCCGCGCCATTACAGCCCGCGCACCCCGATCATCCTCGGGCGGTCTCCCGCTGAAGGCCGCGGCGTGCATCTCGCTCTCAACTCAATGCCCAGCGACCCCGCCGCATACGCCGAACGCCTCTACCGCCTTCTTCACGACCTCGACCGCGAACACCACGACTGGATCTCGGTCGAACTCCCGCCGGACACACCCGAGTGGGCAGGCGTACGCGACAGGCTGACACGCGCGGCGCACAGGATATAATTCCGCGCATGAAAACCAAACTCGCGCTCTTCCTCATCGGCACGCTCGCGATCGCCGCGTTACCCGTCGGCTATAGCCACTGGAACGCCGACACAGCTTGACGACCGCGCGAAAACTCTTCCGGCCAAAATGGGCAAGGTGAAGGTCGCCACCGAATCCCTCGGCGGCTGGGGCAATCACTCGATGTCCGTGGTCCGCCGCGAAGCCAGCGGAGAAGCCGAGCTGCACGAAACGCAGTCGGACATTCTGATCATCCGCGCCGGCGAAGCATCGATCGTGATCGGCGGCACCATCCCGGACGCGAAGAAGACCACGGCCCACGAAATCCGCGGCTCGCGCATCGAAGGCGGAGAGAAACAGCCCCTGCGCGCCGGCGACATACTGCACATCTCCCCGAAAACCCCGCACCAGATGCTGCTCGAACCGGGCCACACACTCGACTACTACGCGGTAAAAGTAGACGCCGCGTAACGAACGCTCGGACGGGCGGCCGCGGGCGCGCATCAGATCGGCGGGTACGAATCCTGAACGGTAAACTTTCGGCTTGAGCGACGGAACGCCATCGGCCGGGGCCTACCGCCGGGAAGACGTTCGGCGCATGGTAAACGTCACCGAGCGCCAGTTGCGCGCGTGGGAAAAGCAAGGCCTGATTAAGCCGGGCGAGAGCTTTGGTTTCTCCGACATTCTGGCGCTCAAGACGCTCCGGAAACTCCGGGAACTGAAGATCGCACCCGCTCGCATCCGGCAGGCCGTTGCCTCGCTGAAGTCCAAGCTGGATCACATCGACTACCCACTGGCCCAGCTTCGCATCACCGCCGAAGGGCGGCGCATCACCGTGCACGTCGCCGGAACCCGCATGGAGCCCATCAGCGGCCAACTGCTCCTCGATTTCGATTCGAACGAAATCGAAAAGCTGCGTTCGTTTCCCGTGAAGACCGAAGAATCCCGCGCGATTGCCGCCGGGACAGGAACAGGTGTCCGAGCACTGGTTTCAGCGCGGACTCGCCCTCGAGGAATCGGGCGCGCCCATCGAAGATGCGGTGGCAGCCTACCGCGAGCGCGATCGAATCGAATCCGCATGCGCCCGGCGCTCTGGTGAATCTGGGCACCATCGCCTTTCGCTCGCGCAAGATGAAAGAAGCCGCGGCCTGGTACACGCGCGCTCTCGCTGCCGATCCGGAATACCCGCTCGCGCACTTCAATCTGGGGAATCTCTACGACGAGCAGGGAATGCTCGTCGACGCCCGCAAGCATTACGTCGAAGCCATCCGCCTGAATCCGCGCTATGCCGACGCCTACTTCAACCTCGCTCTGCTGTGCGAGCGCACCGGCGATGTGCTGCAGGCAATCGGTTACTGGAACACTTATCTGAAACTGGATTCCACCAGTTCCTGGGCCAGGGCGGCGCGGACACAACTCGACCGGCTGAAAAAATCCGTCCGCTCGAAATAGCTACTTCATTTCCTTCTTGATCAGCGGCGCCACCGTCGCCAGGTCGAAAAGACCGTTGTACTTCTTCCCGTCGATGAAGAACGTGGGCGTTCCTCCCACACCGGCGTTCTCGCCTTCCTGTTCCTCCAGAGCAACCCGCGCTTTGAACTTGTGGCTGTCCACGTCGGAGACGAAACGGTTCATATCGAGCCCGATATCCTTCGCGTACTTCAGCACGGTCTTGCGCGAGAGATCCGGGAACCCGCCATAGAGACGATCGTGCATCTCCCAGAACTTGCCCTGCGCCTGCGCGGCCAGCGCGGCCTCGGCGGCGAATCCCGCTTGTGCATGGAAATCGAGCGGGAACTGCTTGAATACGAGCTTCACGTCCTTCGGGAAATTCTTCACCACTGCGTTCGCCTGGGCCACGGCTTCGGAACAGTACGGGCACTGGAAATCGGAGAACTCAACGATCGTCACCTTCGCATTTTCCGGACCCCTGACCGGATCGCCCGCGATCGAAATCTTCACCGGATCTTCCAGCACCGGCGGAGGCGTGTCCGCTTCCTTCTTGATGTCCGCCCGGACCGCAGTCCGCATTCTTGCCGTCGGCGAAACCCTTCATCGCGATGGACGTTTCCTTGCGGCTGTAACTGCAGCCGGGGTCTTTCATGCGGCATTCCGCCAGCTTCATCGTGCAGCCGCAGGTGCATTGTTCTTCCCGGATGAACTTGAGCGCGGCGTCCTTGCGCGCGCCGGAAATCCCGTGCCAGTCGACCCCCGGCAGTTCGGTGGCCGTCTGCCACGTCCCTTCCGCCAGACACAGGGCACCGAGCAGGAAAAAAGGCGCAACGTTGCGAATTCTCACGTTGTTATTATCGCTCAACCCCGTACCGCGCGGCAGCGATCAAACTTCATTACTTAATCGCGATCCGAATGCGCGTGGATGTCGATCGCTCCCGCCAGCGTCTGCGCGCCGCAGATTCCGGAGCACGCCAGAACAACCGCAAGCGCGACAGCCGTCTTCACGCGCGCGTACCGAGCGACAGCACAGAACGCTCGACGATCTCCCGCGTCAGCGGCACCTTATATTTGTTCTTTGCCAGAGGATTCGCCCCGGCCACTGCCATTTCCGCCGCCCGCGCCGCCAGCTCCGGCGTGATGCGCTGGCCCGCCAGCAAACGCTCCGCTTGCCGCCTTGCCCGGTCTTCCCGACTACGTGCCGTGCTGGGTTCTTGGCAAGCCCGAAGGCGACCTCGTCCGTGATGTTCAGGGCCCGATCGCTCCGGACGATGTTGCCCGCGTGCTGGGGATAGCCTAAACCGCCGCCGCGCTTTTGCCTCTTGAATCATTCCAGGCTTTCCTTTGGGTGGTCCACGGAACGATCTTCGTGATCGACCGAATTTGTCTTTCCGCAACGGCGCCGCCCATTTGCCCGAATTATTGGGTGGGTGAGATATAGCCCCATTGCCCAGTCTTAGCGTCGCCAACCCGGATCGCCGCAAGCCCCTCTGAGACGACAAACGCCGCCGTCAAACTGCGGATTGATGGCAAACTTGCCGTGCTTGTCGATGAACCCCCACTTTACCCCCGTTCCCGCCTCCGACGCGGACTGCCGCCAATCCTTCGCTCTCTCCAGAAACCCACCACGAAGTTAGGCGGATTGTGTGAGTTGGAAACCGAACTCGGCAGCCTTCCGGGTGAGGGTATGGATCTGTAGCTGACGATATTTTTGCTCATAGAACTGCTTTCCCTTATCGATATAATTCTCGCGGTATTTCAACATGCGGTAGGCGATTCGGGCCAGCTTGTTGGCCATGGTTTTCCGGGCTTTGGGGGATCCCAGTTTGCTGCGCAAACGCCGATACTGTGCACCCAGGGTGACTGTTCGCTGTTGAGCAGAGTACCGGCAGCCAGTCGCAGCACCAGTCCTGCGCGGTTTTTCGTCCTGCGCTTCTCCCGTCCCACCACCTTGCCGCCACTAATCTTGTTCTTCGGGCTGAGATCCAGGTACGATACAAAATGCGCCTCGGTGGGCGAACCGGCTCCATATCGGTACCCACTTCCCGCGATCAGGGTCTGGACGGTTAAGACATTCATTCCGTCGATAGCGGGTCACGATCCACTCCTGTTGCCCGGTACATCTTCCTCGCGCAGGTCGAATCCGGCCGGCACGTGGCCATGTGCACGCTTGTTGCGCGTCACCGGCGGAAGCTGGGCCGGGTTCTGCCCTGGTCTGCATCGGTTTCATAGTGCAACTGTAATCGCCGGTCACATTCGGCGATCTTCGTCTGCAGGGGTTCGAGTTCCCAGTTCCTGCTGGAGCACGAACAGCAGTTCCGGCCGCCAGCTTCCTTTCCAGGCTCTTCGCCACCGTTTCGGTACTGGCTTTGATGCGCGGGTCTCTCAGTTCGGGCCAGTTTCCACGCATCTCTTTCCCCCGCCAGGATTGCGCTCAGTATCGCCTGGCCAGTGGTTCCGCTAATATCGCTGATGGCGTTTGCCAGTCTGCACGTTTCATCTGTGTCAGCGCCTTCTGCATGTGCTGAATGCATCTCGATGCATCTTCCGATGTGCTGCTGTCGCTGCCGCCAATACGTTCGCATCACCAGAATTTCTTCCTCCGGACGAAATGAATTTCTCAGCAGCCCGTAGGCGTGCAGCTTCAACAACCACTGACATTCCTGAATATCCGTCTTGCGTCCCGGTAGATTTCTTCGTACTCCGCCGCATTCACGAGAAACACCCGGATTCCTCGTTCCGACAGAATGTCGTTACAGCGCAACCCAGTACACTCCCGTCGACTGCATGGCGACCGTCTCGATGCCGCACCGCTCCAGCCAGTTCGCCATCTCCTGTAAGTCCTGGGTGAAACATCCAAAGCTCTGGACTGGCGCCGGATCCAGATCCGGTGGCACCGCCACCCAGTGTTCCTCATTGCCTACATCGATACCCGCGGCTTTGGGGTTGCACTACCTGTAACCCCAGCGTGCAATCCTGCGGCTTCAGCTTCGCTCGGTGGTTCTGCTTCGCCCGCGACTTCGATCTTGACTTCTGCGCTCTGGCCATGCCATTCTTCCTTCCGTTGTGAAATGACGCGGCTCGGCCCGGTTGCGAATGGTTTGTGAGACTCTCCAACGGGGTCGAGCTGCCGACATTACACCGACAGCCCGCCGCCAAACAGGTGATCGCCTGGTAACCGGAGCCATGCTGAAGTACGGGCGTGAAAAAACGCCAGTCTGTATCGGCCTTAACTGCCGGTCCGATATGCCCCGGGTTTCCGACCCTGGTGACGGCCTCAGGCCGTTTTATCTAGAAGTCTGAGGCCCAAGAAAACTGCGGATTCATTGCACGGTCCGACCGGGCGACTGCGAGTTCCCCGACGTTCGAGGAGGCCCCGGACTGGAATGGCAGCTCAGCAGTGTCATTCCTACCGCGAGCGTCGGCAGAAACGTCGATCGCCTTGAGGTCATCATGGTCACCTTTGCGGTTACTCTCTGCGTTCGAGCATCGCGTCGGGACTCGCCTCGGGGCGGAGGGGAGTGCCCTTTCCAATTATCGCCTCCTCTCCAATACTCATCCCCGATTCGACAGCCCGCCATGAGGTAGCTGAATGCTCTACCTCACGTGAGCGTCTGGCCGGTCCCCGTCTGCCAGTGCGTGCGAGCCGCGGCGGGACGTCATTGAACTTGGTCTTTCCCGCGGGCGCAACGCCAAGGCCATCTAGCAGGATCCTGGCGGATGACCACGGCTTCGCCGGCGGCTACAGAGCGTAAGACGCTTCATCAGCAGGTTCCGGGGATCGTCGTCACCTGAAGCCCATGTAGTGATCCCTACGCCGCGCCGGGCGAGGATTATGGTAAGTTCCGC
>CAWEKQ010000039.1:0-443700 GCA_963809655.1 Terriglobia bacterium
CTTTCCCACTTAAAATTCTGAAAGCTGCCTCAGCCTGAGTCGGCGTCCCGGAAATATTGTCCTGACGGGAGGTCTTCGAGGTCGAGGGGAGCGTTGGGAGTGGGATGAAAGGCGAGTTAAAGAATCTGTTTCCGGTGCGGACAGGAACGGAGAAACGTAGCGGTTAATTAAGAGGGTACTTCGCGCGGGCGTGTTTGCTCGGCCAGGTGCGTGCCGATATGAATGACGTTGTCGGCGATCACCCCGAGTCCGACCCAGCGCTGGATGCCGTCCGGTCCTTTGTAGAGCGATCGCCGCAGCCCATGGCGGCGTTTGAGAACACTGATACGGCCTTCACAGCCTGTGCGCCACTTCTGAAGCTCCTTAAACCAACGCTGCTTCTGCCGCTGTTTGCGTGCGGGACTCTTCGTGTCGTGGCTTGGAATCGAGACCCGGCTGACTCCCATTTCCCCGGCTTTGGATTCGTTAGCGGCTGAGAAGAAGCCGGGATCCGCCGCCACACGCTCCGGGGCGCGTCCGAACTGTTTGACATGTTGCTCCAGACATCCTCCCAGCAATGTGGAGTCAGCCGCCCGCTGTTCGCATACCTGGTAATGCGTAACGATCTGGTTCTCCGCCTCCTGAATCAGGACCAGTTTGCCAAACTCATTGGGCTTATGCGCCTTACCCTTGCGGATCACCTCGGTGTGCGTCTCGAATATGCTGAGCAGCTTTCCTTCGGCTTTGGTGTTGCCGCGCAGCACCCGCTCCCGTGTCTGGCGCAGCACCTGCCGGACCCGGGGAATCATTTCGTCCAGTTGCTTGCCGGCTTTGCGCAGGACTGACAGGTTGCCTCGCTTGACACCCCCGACGATCTCGCGCGAGAACTTCCAGGCTTGCCCCGTAACCCGGCTGGCGATTTCCAACAATTTGACGTACGCGTTCTTCATCTTCTGCCGCCCTTGCTCCGTCTTGTTGCGGCTGGCGCGAGCGATCGCCAAAACCTTCAGCTTTGCGGATCGGCTGCGATCGCGCATCTGCGTGCCGGCCTTCCCCGCCACAGCGGTAACCCTCTTCATGATGCGCGTCAGGACACGCACGCCGTCACCCAGTAACGTGCTGTCGGTCGGATAGTGGATGTCAGTCTCCACCACGGTCGTATCGACCCGCATCTTACGACCCGTTGCGATCTTGTTTTCCTGCGCGATCTCCACCACCCGCCGGTGCAGTTTTTCGATAACCTCCGGCCCCAGCTGACGCGCCAGGTTTCCCATCGTCCGGTCATCCGGAACCTTTTCACCGCCGACCCGGGTGAACTCGCGATAGACCAGATTGGCGCGCACTTCCCGCGACAGTACTTCGTAACTCCAGTCGCGTACATGCTTCAGCAGCAGCATTCTGAGCACGACCTCAGCGGGCGTCGCCTTGCGCCCACGAGTCTTGCTCTTCCTGCAGCGTTTGGCCAGCTCTTCCTGAATGACGAGAAGCAGGGTGTCATCTTCCAGTGCTTTATCGGCGTGCCGCATCCAAGGTTCCCAGAGATCCTCCACCGTCTCTGCGATGAAGCCATCGGCGAAATTTCGCTGCAGGCGGCGAGCGGCGATCACGACTGGCGTTCCTGTTCTTTGGCTTCCTCGCGATCCAGCCGGAGCAGGAATTGATTCAGTTCGCTGATTGCCTCCAGTGCCTGCTTGACATCGCGATACTCTTCGATTGCCTTTCGAACCAGCGGAACCTGCTCGGGACGCACGCTCACCTGGCGAGTTTTTCCGCCGGGATAACCCACCGTGAGCACCCAGAGCGGATGGCCTTCGCCACGAGCACATTTCAGACATCCCGTGGAGTGATGAATCGTGCGCTGGAGCAGCGAGCCGCGAAGGACACCCGAGGGGGAGGAGAGTTTGGCTGCCAACTTTTCCCTCTTGCGGATGGCTTGCTCACGTGTCATCAGTAACGATGATACATTTATCACACGGCGGAGTCAATACATTTTCTGAACAGAATGTTCTGATATTCAACAGCCGCCAGACGTCACCGATGGCGTCCCGCCCGAGGCAACGTTCGATCCAACAAACAGCCACCCGCCGCACCTATGAAAGTACGGAACTTACATCCGGAATTTTAAGTGGGAAAGTATAGTTAGGAACTGTCAATAAATTAGTGGATCAACATCTGGGTAACAGCCTATAGTTCCAGTCGCCGTGAAACTTTTCTCTCCGGAGCTGGAGTTCCGTCATCTGCTGGTCGGAGATCCTGAGCCCCTTCTCATAGATATTGGTGTCGATCTTGCTTTTTACAGTCAGGCCGGTCGTTGTTGTGGTTGCGGCGATGAGGTCGATGATGACCTGATGGCTGACGAGTGGCTTGCCACGCCAGTTCTGGCTGATGAAAGAGAAGAGACGGTGTTCTATTTTGTTCCACTTGCTGGTGCCCGGCGGGAAGTGACTGACCGAGATTTCCAGTCCGATTTCATCGGCGAGTTGTTGCAGTTCCCATTTCCATAGCCGCACTCGGGCGCCATTGCTGCCGCCCGAGTCAGCCGTGATCAACAGACGGGTCGCTTTCGGATAACTGCGGCTGCCCATCCAGCGCCACCACCGGCGTATGCTCTCTACGGCAAACTCCGCTGTGTCGTGATCCACACCCACACTGACCCACCCCGTGTTCCGGCCCAGGTCATAGACCCCATAGGGAGCCACCTTACCGTTCTCCGGCCGACGGATTTCGAAGTCATGAACCCGGACCTGCTCGGGCTGGCCCTGCGGCTGCCATTCGCGTCCCGGATTCCTGAAATCGCCCACCAGTTCCTTCTTTTTTGTATCTACGGAGATCACCGGCTCGCCTTGTTTCAAATAACGCTGTGCCTTGCGGTTGATGTATTCAAACTGCCGATTCCGGTCCGCATGCTGACTCCCTTCCAGCTTTTTCTGGTTGGCCTGCAAACTGTAATCCATCTCGTGTAGCAACTCGGCCACGGTTTGATGACTGACTGCGTGACCCTCGCGCCGGAGTTCCTCGGCCAGCACCCGTACGCTCTTGCATGTCCATCGAAGCGGCGATTCCGGATCTCCGCGAGTCGCAGGATCCACCAGTCGGTCCAGGTCTGCACGCAGGCCGGGATCCTTGTCGACGGTTCGTTTTCGTCCTGCACCTTTCCGCCGAATCCGCGACTGCGAAAGGACAGGCTCACCCGATACCTTCTGCTGACTCAGTTCCTTCATTCCTTCGGTAATCGCACGACGCGAAACGCCTGTCGCCCGCGCAACCAGCGAAACGCCTCCATATCCAATAGACGCGCTCTCCGCCGAAGCCACCAGACGCCGCATCCGCTCGTCCAGGAAGGAAGACAAAGAACGAAATCGCAGCCCAACGCTCTCGTAACTCACTATCCACAAGTATAAAACAAAACCATCTTAACTTGTTCTACTTATTTCCTGACAATCCCTTAGCATTAAACCCTGTATAGGATAGCCAGTAAAATCCTATTAGGCTCGGATCAATTGACAAGGAGATTAAAACGACATGAAATTTCAGAGCCGACTGCCAGTTGGTAACAACCGTGAGGGGTGGTGGATCTTAAGCTGGAGATGAAGAACCTGCCGGTCACGGTGCTTATTGTCGACCATGCCGAACAGACGCCTTCGGAGAATTGAAGGATATACTCGCCTATGACATGCGAAAATGCGCCGCTGCTCTACTGATCACGGGATTATCCGCCGTCGCGCAGACGCAGACCACGACCGCTCTCCAGAAACTCAATTCTTATCTGAACAACATCGGGATCGCGCAGGCCGATGAGCGCGCACAGAAGGTCGCGGCGATCCATACGCGGGCAGAGGCCGAACAACGGCAGGCGCTGGTTCGCGGCAAGATCCTGAGTTTGATCGGCGGTCTGCCTGATCACAGCGGTCCGGTTCCCGTGAAGGAATTCGGCAGCGTGCCCGGACGACGGGTTTCGCGTCGAGAAGATCGCATACGAAAGCCTCCCGGGCTTTTTCGTGACCGCGAATGTTTTCGTGCCCGCGTCGGGATCAGGACCGTTTCCGGCGATCGTCGAAACCCCGGGACATGGCGCCGGCAAGCAGAGCGAATACAACTGGGCCGCCAACTTTGCGCGCGCCGGAATCATCGTGCTTGCGGTTGACCCGATCGGGCAGGGTGAACGCATGCAGCACTGGGATCCGGAAATCGAGTCATCCAAAATCGAGCGTCTGGGCGAGCACGAGCACGCCAGCCTCTCCACCGAACTCATCGGCGATCACCTCTCGCGCTATTTCATCAATGACGGCATTCGCGGTGTCGACTATCTGAGCGCGCGCAAGGATGTCGACGCGAAACATATCGGCGCCTTCGGTTGCTCAGGCGGCGGCACCATCACGGCTTATCTCGCCGCGCTCGAACCCCGCATCAGCGTCGCGGCCACCGCCTGCTTCATCACCTCTTTGAAAGAGCTCTTCCCCACGCAAGGGACCGCAGGACGCCGAGCAAACTCTCCCGCACTTCGCCGCCGAGGGCCTCGACTTTCTCGGACTGGGTTGAACTCGTCGCGCCCCGGCCCTACGCGATCGTTTCGACCACGCAGGACATGTTTCCCTACGCCGGCGCACAGCAGACTTACGACGAAGCGAAGCGCTTCTACGAACTCTACGGCGCCGGGGACAATCTCAAATGGATCACCGGTCCCGGCGGCCACGGCAATCTGGGCCCGATCTCGAACCAGATCCTGGCATTTCTCGTCGGGCACCTGAAGGGCGATTCGTCGCAGCCCGAGTTCAAACAGTTCCGGCCGCAGGATGCCGACGAACTGATCGCAACACCCTCCGGTCAGATCTCCATTTCGCTGCACAGCAAGACCGTTGAGGATCTGAATCGCGAAAGAGCGAAGGGTCGCACTCGCACCCCATTTCACTTCTCCCGAGCAGATCCGTGCGGAGGTTCGAAAGACCGCGGCGATTGTCGCGCAGCCGGGTGCACCGCCCGCGGTGAGCGTAACGAAGGAGGAACAGCGCACGGGCTATCGCGTCCAGACACTGTCGATTCAGGTTGAACCGGGCTATGAATTGACTGCGATCCAGGCGGTTCCGGACTCTCCGGGTCCGAAGCCAGCGGTCATCATGCTGGACGAGTTGCCTGTCGAACGTACTGCCGCAGCTGCCGATTTCACCGCGCTCGCGAGTTCAGGCCACAACGTGATCGCGCTGCAATCGAAAGGCACGCCAGTCGATGCGCAGAACGGGCAATCGACGCAATTCGCGCTCGGGCCGTACATGGGCGTGAACCTTCGCGCCATCATCGTCGGGCAAGACGCTGGTCGGACTGCGCGCGGATGACGTGATCCGTGTGGTCAACTGGCTGGCATCGCGCTCCGATATCGACCGCAACTCAATAACGATCTACGGCAAAGGCGCGCTCGGAATGGTGGCGCTGCACGCGGCTGGCGGTCGACACGCGCATCACGCACGTGATCGCGGAGAACACGCTGGTGTCTTACCGGACCGCGCTCGAAGCGCCGCTGCACAAGAATCTTTCGGAGATCACCATACCCGGCGTGCTCCAACACTACGACGTGAGCGAACTGCTGGAAGCAATTGCGCCCCGCGACGTCAAACTCCTGAACCCGGTGGACGCCATCGGCCAGCCCATGCGCGCCGATCAGGTTCGCCAGCGCCTCGCGAATAAGAACCTTCAACTGCTCCGCCGCGGATTCCGCGAGCCGCTACCCATCGAATGATGAAACGCCGCGCGTTTCTTCTCGGAGCCGCCGGCGCCTGCGCTATAGCCTCTGCCGAGCCGGACCACCATGCACCCGAGTTCCGCACAGCCAACGCGCACTGGCAGGCCGCCTACGATCGCGCTCTCGCCATCCTCGCCGCGAATGTCCAGGTTCTCCCGCGCTACAACAAGCCGGTGCTGATCGAAGGCGCCAATTACGCCGGCATCTGGATGGAATGCGGACCGCACGAATCGCTGGTCTATCGCAAATTCCGGCCCGACGTTGCCCGCAACAGCCACTTCACTTTCTTCGCACTGCAACGTCCCGACGGCCAGTTCCCCGCCAACAACAAAGTCTCGGAAACGGCTTCGGCCAGATCCAGATGGTGGTGCCGATCGCGGCAACGGCCTGGGAACTGGCCCGCGCAACCGGCGACAGCGAACTTCTCGACACCGCGTATCGCGCCTGCGCCGCCTGGGACAACTGGCTGATGCGCAATCGCAACACCCGCGAAACCGGCCTCATCGAAGGCTTCTGCACTTACGACACCGGCCACGACAACAGCCCCCGATGGAACGGCATTCCGCCGCAGTGTCCGGATAAAGATGCGAAACGCCACGCGCCGATTCCCACCCTTCCGCGCCTCTGTCCCGACCTTTCAGCCACCACGTACGGCGCGCGAATCGCGCTGGCGGCGATGGCCAAAGCGCTCGGAAAAAATGCGGAGTCCGATCGCTGGGCTGGAAAGCGCCGATCAGATCCGGCGCCTGATTCTTTCGCGTTTGTATGTGGAGAAGGACGCTGCGTTCTACGATCTGGACGCGCTCAATCATTTCGTCACGATCCGGTGCGACATTCTCAGCCGTGTTTGCGGCGAGCACATTCCGGACCAGGCGTTGTTCGACGCGCTCTGGTCCCGGCAGATCCACAACCCCGCCGCATTCTGGGCCCAGTGGCCTTTGCCTTCCGTGGCTCTCGACGACCCCATGTTCGTTCGCCCCATTCCCGCAAACTCCTGGGGAGGAGCTTCACAAGCCCTGACTGCGCTACGCGCCGGCCGTTGGTTCGAACACTACAACCGCCCTGCGGAATTCGCTTTCCTGATGGACCGCTGGTGCGAAGCGATTCAGCGCGACATGACATTCCGGCAGCAACTCGACCCGCTTACAGGAGCGTTCACTCACGAGGGCCCGCCCAACTATTCGCCGACGGCTTTACTCATGCTCGATTACACCTGGCGCCTGGCCGGTGTCCGCGAAGAAGGCGATTCGCTCGAATGGAATGTGCGGCTCGGTCACCCTGCGGCCCGATCGGCGCTCTTTCGCATGCGAACCGATGCGGCCCGCACCGCCGAAATCAGATACGACCGCCGCGGCGCCGAGCTTCGTCTCGCCGGCAAATCGCTTGGCCGCATTGACTCGGGAATCGCGAGGCTCGTCACCGATAGCCGCGGCGTACCAAAAGAATTGGTCGGGATCAGCGAACAGCCGCAGACGGTCGCGATTCGTTTGGCAGAACATCCGCATCGTGAAATCGAACTGCAGCCGAACGCACGCATCGCACTCTGATGATCATTCCTGCATCAGCGCGAACGTCCAGACCGAGCCGCCGGTTGGAATCTTCTGCGATGCATAGCGCGTGGCGACAATGCCACCGAGCCCCGACGCGATCGTCACATACTGCCGGCCTTTGTGCGTATAGGTAATTGCCGTCGAATTGACGCTCGAACCGGTCTTGAACTGCCACAGCGTTTTGCCTGTGTCCTCATCGAGCGCAACGAACTCGCCCGTCAGTTTACCCGTGAACACCAGCCCGCCGCCGGTTGCCAGCATGCCGGCCGCGCTCGGCAGATCCGTCAGCGGGATTTCCCATTTCTTCTCGCCCGTCAATGGATTGATCGCCAGGAAGAAGCCGGGCACATCGCCCGGGTGAATATCGGGAACTGTCGGGATAACGCCGGTGGTTGTTCCGCCATTGATTACCGGCTGCGGGGCTGCGCCAGCTTTTGTATGCGCGGCAGGTTAAACGTGGTCGCGTAGATCAAACCCGTATTCGGGTTGAACGCGATCGGCACCGCATTCGTTCCGCGCGATGGCCACACTTCGACTTGTTCCCCGGCGAGGAAGCGCTTCTGCACGTCCGTCAGCACCGGCCGTCCGGTGGCCATGTCGATACTGCTGGCCCAGTGTCACCTTCACATAAGGATGAGCGGCGATCAGCTTGCAGTTCGTCCGGTCCAGCACGTACAGAAATCCGCTCTTGTTGGCCTGGATCATCACCTTGCGAAGCTGGCCTCCGACGCGGATGTCGGCGAGCACCTGTTCGTCGGTCGCGTCCACGTCGTACACATCGTTCGGCGTGTATTGGAAGTAGCAGGCAACCTCACCCGTCTTCGGCCGGATCGCGAGCACGCTGTTCGTGAACAGGCTGTCCAGCCCCTCGCGAGGCCTGGGATCGTATGGCTCCGCATTGCCGGTCCCCCAATAAACAAGATCCAGCTGCGGATCATACGAACCGGAGCGCCATGTCGGACTTCCGCCCTGCGACCACGCATCGCTGTTCTTCGGCCATGTCTCGGAACCCGGCTCGCCCGGCGCAGGGATCGTGTATCTGCGCCACAATTTCTTCCCGGTGTCCGGATCCCAGCCGTCCAGAAAGCCGCGCGTCGTCGACTCGCCGCCGGCCACGCCCGAAATCAGCACACCGTTCGCGACGATCGGACCGCCCGTGGCATAGTAACCATCGCGATGATCCGCGAACTTCTGGTTCCAGAGCTCTTCGCCGGTCTTCATGTCGAGCGCGAGGATGTGGTTGTCGATCGTCACGCGAAAGAGTTTGCCGTTATAAATAGTTGCCGCGCCTCGGTTGAAAGCGGCGCGCGAGACGCCCTCCTCCAGATGCACCGGCGTCCGCCAGATCTGCCTGCCGGTTTCCACGTCGATGGCGAACGTCCATTTGCCGTTGACCACATACATCACGCCGTTGTAAACCGTGGGCGCAGCCAGTTCGCCCTGATCATTCATCACGCTCGCGTTCCAGACGGGCACGAGGCGCTTGATGTTCGACTTATTGATCTGCTTCAGCGGGCTGTAACTCTTGCGGTCATAGCCCATGCTTTGCGTGGTGACGTTCTCGGTGTTCCTGCCGTCGTTGACGAGTTCGTCCGTCGTCTGGGAGGTCAAACCCAGCGCCATGATCAGGGCGACGGAGAAAAGACAAATGGTCTGCTTCATCGTCAGTCATGCTGTCGAAATTCATCGCGAAATGCAACCCGATTTTTCCTGTAGACTATCGGGACAGAGGGCTGGTATGTCGAAAATCGCAACGTTCATGCTCGCGGCCGCAGTGCTTCTCGGTGCGGACAGCTTCCTGGACGACGAGTCAAGGAATTGAAGAGCCGCACCGAACTGCGCATCTACAAAAAGGGAGCTCGCGAGCCGATCAATGCCACGTTTGACGACGCAAATGACGAACGGCTAATCGTCGTCGTAAAGAACGAACAGGTCGCCATTCCAAAGGAAGATATCGACCGCGTGGACGCGCGGCCCGTCGCAACATCCCGCAAACTCAACGTGGAAAAGACCGAGAAGGTGACCGATCCCGATCCCGTTCCATCTCCCAGATCGGGTCCGCCTAAACCTGGTGAATCCACCTCGTCGAATGTGAGCTTCGGCGGGAAGCAAGCCCGATTTCGAAACGATTTACCGGCACACAGCCGCACCCGCGAAGAACTGACGTCCGCTATTCGCGGCACTCGAAGTTTTTGGCGTCTTCCGAATCACCCTGGCCTTTATAATGCGCGTACTTCGGATAGGCGCACAAAGGCCTGCTGCGGCCCGGGAAAGCTTTTCCGGTAGCGACCACGGAATCAGGTGCAATTCCCTTCTCCACCCAATCGACCGCTGCACTCAGCAGATCGAAGTGATCGAGCGCGAACTCGCCACCGCGGCAATGGTACATGCCCGGCACCAGATACATGCGGCTCCAGTTCTGTACCTGCTCGGTGCCGCCGTTGGCCTTGGCCATCCGCAGATAGTAATCGAGTGTATCCATCGCGGAGAACGCCTGGTCGCTCAGTCCGTGATAGAAGAGCAGTTTGCCGCCATGCCCGGAAAAGGTAGTCAGGTTGGTCCAAGTGGTATCGGTCACGGCTTCCAGCGGATTTCCCAGCAGCGCAAAGAGACGCTGATCGACATCGATCGTCACCGGCGGCGCGGGCGCATTGGGCGCCAACGGCATGGAACCGGGCAGCAGATTGGCGATGCCGGCATCAAAAGGCTCCATCGGATAAACGAGATCGCCGCGTGAGTTGTGCGGTCCCGCGAAAGCCTTCTTGAGTGCGCCCGTCTGCTCTGATGTCAGGCAGCCATCGGTCTTCGCGCCCTTGCACACCAGAACTTCCGGATCGAATTTGCAGGCCCGGGTGTTGAACACCATCCCGTCCTTGATGCCATCCTTCGAATCGCACTGATCGAGGATTCCTTTGACGATCAGCTTCTTGTCGCTATCGGAAAATACCTTGCTGGGTTGCGCCCTTCCCGCGTCGTCCTTCGGGGCGATCTGGTTGTATGCGACCGCGGACCAGTTGTTCCCGATCTGCGAAAAGCCGGTGCGCATAGCGGGATCGCCCGATATGACAGCGTCGAAATAATCGGGATAACGCTGCGTCATTAACATGCCCTCGCGCCCGCCGGTCGAGCATCCGGCAAAATAGGAGCGGCGCGCCGGTTGCCCGTAGTAGGCTGCCACGATCTGTTTCGAAAGCTCAGTCACGCGCGCCACAGCGACTTGGGCAAAATCCAGACTTGCCTGCTGATCCGCGTCATAGCTCCGGTCAAACGTGGCGCCCTTGTGGCCGCTGTCGGTCGACACCACCGCAAATCCGCGCGCCAGCCCCGTCTTGTCGCCGGTGCCCGCTTCGCCCAACGGAGGCCGCACGCTTCCGTTGTAGCCTCCGCCACCCTGGAACAGAAAGCGGTTGTTCCAGTTCTCGGGCAGCGCGATCGCGAAGCCGATGCCGAAGGTCTTTCCCCCGGCGCCGGTCCGCTCGTTGATCATGCCATCGGCTCGGCAGTGCGCCGGCGTCGAGCCCGATGCCGGAATAGCTTCTGCTTTCGTGATCACCATCGGCACGCCCGCCACCCGGAACTTCGTTAGATCCGCACACTTGTTCGTGGTCTGCGCGCAAACTACAGGAGCCAGTGCCAACGCCAGCCAGTAAGGTCTCATGCTCGGCCTCCCTTTCGGGGGTTGATTATATCAATCGCGGCGGACAGGGGCTTTCCAGCCCCGGCGCCCGGTTCGCTGGCTGAGTTGCGGCACGGGCGGGATCTGGTAGAATTCAAGGTGCTCGGAACACGGAGGCATGGCGAAATGTTCAAAACAAAAAAGGAACAATCTGTTATCGCGCCCGAAGACCCTACGCGCGCTGACCGCTATACCAGCGGCGACGTGGCTCGCATCGCCGGTGTCAGCCTCCGCCAGTTGCAGTGGTGGGACGAGCGCAATGTAGTGTCCCCGCGGCAGGAAGGCCATCGCCGCGTCTATCTCGCCCAGGAAGTGGTTGAGGTTTCCGTGATCGCGGAGTTGCGGCGCAAGGGATTTTCGCTCCAGAAGATCCGCCGGGTTCTGCGGTTTCTGCAGAAGGAAATGGGCAAGCGGCTGAGCGATGCGGTCGCGAAGGAAAGCGATGTCCACCTCATCACCGATGGCAAGAACATCTACCTCGAAGATCAGCCGGACCGCGTGATCGATGTCCTGAAGAACGCGAAACAGCCCATGTTTCTGGTTTGTGTGACGGACCAGTTGCGCCGATTTCAAAGCGGGGGAGATCGAAAACCCGTCCGGTCGGAAGGCACCGGCACAACCGGCAGCAGATCGAAGCTAGCCTGATGTGGCGGCGATAGCGCCTTAAACCAGGCGCGGCGGAAGTTTCAGCTGAGATGAATTCGAAGGCTTGAACGGAGCGCGCTGTTTTCGCCGTGCGCTCTTTGCCTCTTCGCTGGCGGTCCGGGCGGAGGCAAAATTTGACAAGTGTTGGATCGTGACGGGAAATGAGGCGGCATCGACCGCGGTTTCCTCAGATCCGGCCAGCGCCTCAGCCAGGATCTGAAGACAAATTGCCGGCCCATCCTGCACCGGGATCCGGTATTCCTGGAACAACGCCATATCTGCCTTGAGCGTGAACGGCACCATCTTGGGCAGATTGGCCAGCCGCGCCTGGCTGAGAATTCGCTGAAAATGGAAGCAGCGAACGCCGGCTTCCTGAGTAAAACCCATGTAAACCAACTGCATCCATTACCGCACCTTCGGGCGGAAAACCTGCCGGAAAAATGAAAAGCCGCACTGCGGAAGTCCGCAGTGCGGCTTCACGGTTTGACTGAACCGGCCGCGATTAAGCGGGTGTAACCTGTTCTGCCTGCAGGCCTTTGGGCCCACGATTTACGACGAACGTAACCTTGCTGCCTTCTTCGAGCGAGCGATAACCGCTGGCCTCGATGGCCGAAAAATGCACGAAAACGTCTTCGCCGTTCTCGCGGGAAATGAAGCCGTATCCCTTACCGGCGTTAAACCACTTTACTGTTCCTGTCTCTTTCATACTTCTCTCTTTCCAGCAATGAAGTTCCCGAGACTCGAATGAGACGGTGCAGCGAGAGGCAAACGCTTATCGTGTGAGGTTCCAAACGATGTACTGGGTTTCAAAAGCTTATTCAGCGTAACACAAAAGACCCTTTATTTACAATCGGGTCCGCCTTTACTGAATCGGCGCGAATTCCGGACCTGCGCCATCGCGCTCGCTGAGCTGCATCGGTTTTGTATCCGAATCGAACAGGGAGACTATGAAAATCCGCCGTGAACATTCCGGAAAACGTGTTCCCAGCGAGGAAACCGTTCCGCAGGGGCTCGAAGCGGAACGGCACGAAAAGACGAGTTGCTTCCCGTCGGCCGACCACGAAGGATGCGTGCACGACCAGTTCGCGTTTCTCGTGATCTGTCGCTGGCGCGAGCCGTCGGCATCCATAACGAAAATCTCCTCGCGGCCCTGGCCGACGATTTGATCGTAAGCGAGCAGTTTTCCGTCGGGCGACCATGCCGGGGAGCCGCTTATCCGAGGAGGCTCCGTCAACTGGACATCATTCGACCCGTCTGCGTTCGCCACATGGACCGCCCACTGCCCGCGGGGGGCGTTACATGGCGAACGCCAATTTCTTTGCATCGGGCGACCAGGACGGCGTGAGAGCATCCGTGAACAGCAATCGCGGCTCGCCCTGCGCGTCCGCGGGAAGAAGGAACAGGCCAGCGCGCATCGGCTGACCGCCGATGGAGCTGATCGCGAGAGTGTTCCCGTCCGGGGACCAAGCCGCGCTGTAGATAACCGGCTCCATCCGGCGCAACAAATGGCGGTTGCCGCCATCCCGGTCCATTACATACAGCTCGACCGCGTGATGGGACACAAATTCTACCTGCTCCTTATAAGGCGGTGTCATTCGCAGCGCGGAATCATGGATAAAAAGCACGCGCTTTGCGTCAGGCGGCCACGCTGGATCATGGCTGTGGCCATCGTTCGTCAGCGCCCTGACATTCCCTCCATCGGCATCCATCGAGTAGATATCCTCGACCGGCCACGGACCGCTTCCGTCTGGAGCGTGGACGAACACAATAGCTCCTGCTCTCGGTTGTTGCGCGAATATTCCAGGGAGGGCAAAGACCAGGGCGAGGAAGATCCACCTGAAAGAAGCCATGGTGGGCTGACGCCGAACCGCCCGTCGAAGTTCCGCCCGCTATTTGCCTTTGACTCGAAACAACGGATCGGTTATACCTCATGACGGGAGTGGACTCGCAATGAAACTCTTCATCGTAATGTCATTCGCAGCCATGGCATTCGCGCAGACGACTTCGCGCACGCGGCACCCTCGGCGGTGTCATTGGTCCAGCGCCAGGTGCGACGCCAGTCAGCTCCCGGCTGGACTTTCGCCAGTTCGTCCGAGGCAGTCTCCGGAAGCACGGTTACGGGCGCGCCCTACTCGGCGGAAGAGGTAACGGAGCAAATTCAGACCCTTGCTGACGGAACCCATATCAGCCAGCCTGCTCCGAAAGTGAAGTACTACCGCGATTCGGAGGGACGCACCAGAACCGAACGCACCTTCCCGCTGCCCGCTGGAGCCTTTGCGGCGGGAGTTGACGCACCCACCTTCATTGAAATCTTCGACCCGGTGAGCGGCGCTCGTTATACGCTCGAACCGCGCAGCCACACTGCGCACAAGATCTCGTTTCCCCCCGCACCGCCGCCACCGCCGCCTCCGCCGCCTCCAAATTCCGCAACTGCTACTGCGACCCGGGTCGCCCGCATTTTGCCGGCGTTCGCTCCCGCGGCACCTGCTTCCGCACGGCGGGGCGCCGCCCGCAGCTTTCTCACGAGTCTCTCGGAACGCAGACTGTCGAAGGTGTCCTGGCTGAGGGGTCGCGATCAACTGTGATCTATCTCGTCGGCGCAGTTGGCAATGATCGGCCGATTACGACGATTTCCGAAACATGGATGTCGCCTGAACTGAAGACGGTTGTGCTATCGAAGAACTCGGACCCACGCAACGGCGACTCCACGACCAGACTTACCAATATCTCGCGTTCGGAGCCGGACTCATCCTTGTTCCAGATCCCCGCCGATTACGAAGTGATCGATCCGCAGGTGGCAGTTCCGAAGCAATAACTACGGATAACAGATTGAAACAAAAATAGTTACATAATATATCCGCTACAATCGCGAAAGTGGTTCCACCGTGGCCCGGCGGTCCGGAATCGGACCAGAAAGCCGCCCGTTTGTTTGACCCGATTTAGGCCCTATGCTACGGTAATAGTTACCCGTTTGTCGCAGTTCTCCGTTTCCTTATAAAACATGTCTCAAACTCTGAACGACCTGGGTGGGATTATACTGACTGGCCTGCCCACGTTTTTCCTGGTAATCATCCTCGCCTTTTTCGTCAAATTTCTTTATCTGAAACCGCTGGAAAAAGTGCTCGCCGAGCGTTTCCGTCTGACTGAAGGCGCTCGCAAAGCCGCCGAGGAGAGCCTCAAGAATGCGGACAGCAAAATCGCTGAATATCAGGATGCGCTGAGTCGCGCGCGCAACGAAATCTATCTGGACCAGGCTGCTTATCTGCAAAAGCTACACGCAGAACAGTCCGAGCTTGCCCGCTCTGCCCGCGCCGAGTCCGATGCTCGCGTCGCTGCGATCAAGCTCTCGATCGCGCAGGAAGCCGAAACGGCGCGGCAAAGCCTCGACGCGCAAAGCGAAACCCTCTCTACGCAGATCGCCGATGCCATTCTCGGGAGGGCCGCTAATGAGCTTCGCAAGCGTTATCTCCTCGCGCTTCTCCTCCTCATCGCCTCGCCGTTCCCGCCTTTGCTGCTGAGGAATCGGGCGGTGGCGCGGAAGAACCCAGCCTCCTGCTCTGGAAGGTGCTGAACTTCTTCATCCTCGCCGGGCTGATCGGCTGGCTCATCGCGAAGCACGGCGGCCCGCTCCTGGCCTCGCGCGCCAAAACCATCTCGGAAGGCCTCGCGGCCGGCACTCGCGCAAAAGCTGAAGCCGATGCGCGCGCCGCCGAAGTGCAGAAGAAACTCGGCAATCTGGAACAGGAAATCAGCGCGCTGCGCACTACCGCGCAGGAAGAGCGCGCTACGAGAGACGGATCGCATTCGCCGCGAAACGCAGGCCGAGATCGTGCGCATTCAGTATCAGGCCAACGTCGAAATCGAATCGGCCGGCAAGCAGGCCCGTCTCGAAGTGCAACGCGCTGCCGCGGCACTCGCGATCCAGCTCGCCGAAAAGAAAGTTCTGGCGCGCATGTCGCCGGATGTACAATCGTCTCTCTTGCAAAGCTTCCTCAAAGACCTTGCCAGTGGCCCTGCGCGATCGGCCACGGCAGACTAACTCTCATGATCTCTTCCGCCGTAGTCAACAGGTACGCGAACGCCCTTGCGGATGTAGTGCTCTCGCCGGATTCCGGCGTCCAGCCCCCGCAGGCCGTTGAGCAATTGCGCGCCTTTGACGATGTAGTCTCATCTTCCAGCGATCTGCGCAGTGTGCTCGCTTCGCCCGCCATTCCCGTGGCCCGCAAAAGGGCCATCATCAAGGAACTCGCGGGTAAGCTGGGTTTCGCCACCGTGATGCGCAATTTCGTTCTCGTCGTTAACGATCACCGGCGCGCGGCCGCGCTCGCGCAGATCGTGGACGCCTTCGAGACCATCATCGACGAGCGCCTCGGGTTTGTGCGCGCCGAAGTGCGCTCGGCGTTCGAACTGGATAACAATCAACAGGGCGAGCTTTCCGGCCGGCTGGGCCAGCTCGCGGGTGCGCCGGTGCGCATCAAATTCGCGGTCGATCCGGACCTGATCGGCGGCGTTACGGCGCGTATCGGTTCCACTGTGTATGACGGGTCGGTGCGAGGCCGTTTGGCCGGAATGCGCACGCGGCTCACCTTAAACAAATAAACGGAATTTTATGGCTCAAATCAGGGCGGACGAGATTACAAGTATTCTGCGGCACGAGATCGAGAATTACGAACGTGCCATCGATGTCAGTGAAGTCGGCACCATCATGTCGGTGGGCGACGGCATCGCGCGTATCCATGGACTCGACAAGGTCATGGCGGGCGAACTCATTCAGTTCGGGCACGATGTTTCCGGCATCGCCATGAACCTCGAAGAAGATCAGGTGGGCGCGGTGCTGCTCGGCGACTACCAGCACATCAAGGAAGGTCAGGAAGTGCGCCGCACCGGCACCATCATGTCGGTGCCCGTCGGCGACGCGCTGATCGGCCGCGTGGTCGATGCGCTCGGCAATCCCATCGACGGCAAGGGCCCCATCGTTACCGACAAGACCAACCCCATCGAACGCATCGCTCCCGGCGTCATCGACCGCCAGAGCGTCAAGCAGCCCCTCCAGACCGGCATCAAAGCGATCGACGGAATGATTCCGATCGGCCGCGGCCAGCGCGAACTCATCATCGGCGACCGCCAGACCGGCAAGACCGCCATCGCGCTCGACACCATCATCAACCAGAAGGGCCTCGACGTCATCTGCATCTACGTCGCCATCGGCCAGAAGCGTTCCACCGTTGCGCAGGTCGTCAAGACTCTCGAAGACCACGGCGCCATGGAATACACCATCGTGGTTTCGGCCAGCGCCTCCGACCCCGCGCCCATGCAGTATCTCGCCCCGTATTCCGGCTGCGCGATGGGCGAGTTCTTCCGCGATAACAGCCGCCACGCCCTCTGCGTTTACGACGATCTTTCCAAGCACGCCGCGGCCTATCGCGAGATTTCGCTGCTGCTGCGCCGTCCTCCGGGCCGCGAGGCGTTTCCCGGCGACGTGTTCTATCTTCACAGCCGCCTGCTGGAGCGCGCTTCGAAGTTGAGCGATGCCAAAGGCGGCGGTTCGCTCACCGCGCTCCCGTTCATCGAAACCCAGGCGGGCGACGTTTCGGCTTACATCCCGACCAACGTCATCTCGATCACCGACGGTCAGATTTATCTCGAAGCCGATCTCTTCAACTCGAACATCCGCCCCGCCGTCAACGTCGGACTTTCCGTGAGCCGCGTCGGCGGCGCCGCGCAGATCAAGGCCATGCGCCAGGTCGCGGGCGCGCTGCGTCTCGATCTCGCCCAGTACCGCAGCCTCGCTGCGTTCGCGCAGTTCGGCTCGGATCTGGACAAGGCATCGCAGGCCCAGCTCAATCGCGGTAAACGCCTCGTCGAAATCCTGAAGCAGCCGCAGTACAAACCGCTGCCCGTCGAAAAGCAGGTTGCCATCATCTTCGCCGGCACCAACGGCTTGCTCGACGATCTCGAAGTGGAAGATTGCCGCCCGTTCGAGAACGAGCTCTATAAGTTCCTGGAGAATTCCAGGCCGGCGATTCTCACGGGCATCCGCGAGAAGAAGGTGATCGACGACGCTCTCAAGGCCGACCTCATCGCCGCCATCAACGAAGTGAAGGCCCGGATGCCGAAGCGCAAAGCAGCGGGAGCGACCGCATAGTCGATGCCCAGCCTGATTGACCTGCGCCGCCGCATCCGTTCGGTGAAGAACACCGAGCAGATCACCAAGGCCATGAAAATGGTCTCGGCCGCCAAGTTGCGGCGGGCACAGGAACGCGTCATCGTGGCGCGTCCCTACGCGAACCTGATGCGCGAGATGCTGGCCGATATTGCGGCCGCGGCCAAGACCGATGAACGCGCGCTCGAAAGCCCCTGGCTTGCCGTGCGCGAAATGAAGCGCGTCGATCTGATCTTTTTCTCGAGCGACACCGGCCTCGCGGGCGCGTTCAATTCGAATCTGCTCAAAGCCTCGCAGAAGTTTTTCCAGGATCACGCGGGAGCGGAGATTTCGCTCACGCTCGTGGGCCGCAAAGGCCGCGATTACTATCGCCGCCGGAACGGAAAGATCCTCCAGGAACACATCAACCTTGCGGCGCGCCCCACGTTTCAGGATGCGGCCGCCATCGCGAAGGAAGTGATTCGCCGCTACCGCGACGGAGAGACCGACGCGGTATTCGTGGTCAACAACGAATTCAAGAGCGTGATGTCGCAGAAGCTCTCGGTCATGCAGTTGCTGCCGGTGGAGCTCGAAGGCGACAACAAGGAAAATCAAGGATTACATCTACGAGCAGTCGCCCGTCGACATGCTCGATCGCCTGATGCCGCGCTATGTGGAAGTAGCCGTGTTCCGCGCGCTGCTCGAAACCATCGCCTCTTACCAGGCGGCGCGTATGACGGCAATGGATAAGGCGTCTTCGAACGCGCGCGACGTCATCGATTCGCTGACGTTGAACATGAACCGCATCCGTCAGGCTGCGATCACGAAGGAAATCATCGAAGTGGTGAGCGGCGCCGCCGCTGCTGCCGAATAAGCGCGCTGAATAAGGAATAAATTATGGCAACAGCAACAGAAACCGGAACCGGCACAGGAACCATCGGCCACGTAGTCCAGATCTCGGGACCCGCCGTCGACTGCCAGTTCCCCGAAGGACAGATCCCGGAAGTCCACACGGCCATCCGCATCATCAGCGAGGGCTTCGACGTCCCCACGCCGATCGACGTGGTTTGCGAAACCCAGCAGCACATCGGCGAAGGCCGCATCCGCACCATCGCGATGCAGGCCACCGACGGCATGGTGCGCGGCATGAAAGCCATCTCGCTCGGCGGCCCCATCAGCGTGCCCGTCGGCAAGCAGACGCTCGGCCGCGTGCTCAACGTGCTCGGCGAGCCAGTCGACGAGATGGGCCCGGTCAACACCGAAAAGCGTTACCCGATTCACCGCCAGGCGCCGTCGTTCGAAGACCAATCGACCCGGCTCGAAATGTTCGAGACCGGCATCAAGGTCGTCGATCTTCTCGAACCCTATCTCCGCGGCGGAAAGATCGGCTTATTCGGCGGCGCGGGCGTCGGCAAGACCGTCGTCATCATGGAATTGATCAACAACATCGCCATGAAGCACGGCGGCGTCTCCGTGTTCGCGGGCGTCGGCGAGCGCACCCGCGAAGGCAACGATCTTTGGACGGAAATGCAGGAGTCCGGCGTTATCGATCCGAAGGATTACACCAAATCGAAGGTCGCCCTGATTTACGGGCAGATGACCGAGCCGCCCGGGGCGCGGCTTCGTGTAGGTCTGACTGGCCTGACCGTCGCCGAATACTTCCGCGACGAAGAAGGGCAGGACGTGCTGCTCTTCATCGACAATATTTTCCGCTTCACTCAGGCAGGTTCCGAAGTGTCGGCGCTCCTCGGCCGCATGCCGAGCGCGGTCGGTTATCAGCCCAACCTCGCATCCGAAATGGGCGAACTTCAGGAACGCATCACCTCCACGAAGAAGGGTTCGATCACGTCCGTGCAGGCCATCTACGTGCCCGCCGACGATTACACCGATCCCGCGCCGGCCACCGCCTTCGCGCACCTCGATGCGACCACGAACCTTTCGCGTTCGATCGCCGAAATGGGCATCTATCCTGCGGTCGATCCGCTGGCTTCCACCTCGCGCATTCTCGATCCGCTGATCCTCGGCGAAGAGCATTACAACATCGCGCAGTCCGTCAAAGGCGTGCTGCAGCGCTATAAGGATCTGCAGGACATCATCGCCATCCTCGGCGTCGACGAACTGAGCGACGACGACAAGCTGCTCGTGGCGCGCGCCCGCAAGATCCAGAAATTCCTTTCGCAGCCGTTCCACGTCGCCGAGCAGTTCACCGGCTTCGCGGGCAAGTACGTCAAGCTCGCCGACACCATCCGCAGCTTCCGCGAGATCGTCGAAGGCAAGCATGACGAGTCTGCCGGAGCAGGCGTTCTACATGCAGGGCACGATCGAAGACGTGATCGAAAAAGCCAGGCAGATGGAAAAAGCCTAGGATGGAGAAAGCTTAGCTATGTTGCACCTGCAGCTGGTGAGTCCGGAACGGGTTCTCGTCGACCAGGATGTCGACGAGGTTCAGATTCCCGGCCTCGACGGTTACCTCGGAATTCTTCCCGGACACGCGCCGCTGCTTTCGGAATTGAAGGCGGGCGGCGTGCTGAGCTACAAATCCGCTGGCGCCGAAAAGGTGCTGGCAGTCTTCGGCGGATTCGTCGAAGTGCAGCCGGATCGCGTCCGCATCCTCGCGGACGCCGCCGAGCGCAAGGAAGAGATCAACGTCGAAGCGGCACGCCAGGAACTCAGCAAGGCGGTTGAGCTGGACGATATCGAGCGCGCCCAGGCGAAGATCGACGCCGCCTCAAAATAGCCGGCCTTGCGGCGGCCCCGCTTTCTCATAGACCGTCTGATCCAGTATCCACGGCTTCATTAAACCCGCCACGTGGGCCATCAAAGGCACCACCACCGAATTCCCGAACTGTTTATACGCGCGCGTGTCGGAGACCGGAATCTGGAATGTATCCGGATAACCCATTAGCCGCGCACACTCGCGCGGAGTCAGCCGCCGCGGATTTCCCGTGCGCCGCTCGATCAGAATTTCCGACCCGTCCTTGTGGTAGCGAGCGGAAAGAGTTCGGGCGACATCATTCTCGCCCACGACACTGCATCCGAATCCATTACCTTTGGCGCGGTGCTTCACAGCGTAGGCCTGCAGGTAATTCCAGAGCTTATCGCTCAGCACATATTTGTCGACATTTACTTCGTCGCCATGCAAGATACTCCCCAGCCGTGGGGCCGCCGGCGGATCGGGTAGGGGCGTGGCATCCCATTGGAACTTCGTCGGCTCGCGAAAGCCCACGATGAGAATCCGCTCGCGGTGCTGCGGGACGAAAGCAGCGCGCGTCGAGAACCCGCGCGTCGACGCTGTACCCCAATTCGTTTTCGAGAACATCCCGGATTACCGCGAACGTATTTCCCTTGTCGTGCGACAGGAGATTCTTCACGTTCTCCAGCAGGAAACGCCCGCGGACGTTTGCGTGCAATGATCCGCGCGACATCGAAAAACAGCGTGCCCTGGGTCTTGCACTCAAACCCATGCGGCCGGCCCAAAGCGTTCTTCTTCGACACCCCTGCAAGGCTGAAAGGCTGGCAGGGAAATCCCCCCACCAGCACATCGTGATCGGGAATCTCGTCCGCGCCGATCTTCGTGATGTCCCCGGCGATCTCATGCTCGTCATCCGGGAAATTCGCCCGATAGGTCGTGTTACTGTAGGCGTCCCACTCGCTGGTAAAGACGCATTTCCCGCCCAACCGCTTCAAAGCCCAGGCGCATCCCGCCAATGCCGGCAAACAGATCGATGAAAGTGAAATCGGGCTTCAAGGCAGTGACATCATGTTACCTTGACCGACGTTCTCACTCCCGCGCAGCGCAGCTACAACATGTCGCGCATTCGCGGCCGCCACTCGCAGCCCGAATTGCGCGTGCGAACGCTGCTGCACGGCCTCGGATTCCGCTACCGGCTCCACGGCAAAGCGCTCCCCGGCAAGCCCGACCTGGTCTTCGCACGCGCGCGTGCCGTTCTCTTCGTACACGGCTGCTTCTGGCACATGCATCGCTGCAAATACGGCAAGCCAGCGCCCGCGACCAATGCGAGCTTCTGGGCGGAAAAGCGCCGCTCCAACGTCGAGCGCGACAAGCGCAACCGCGCCGCTCTCCGCGCCGACGGGTGGCGCGTCTTCGAAGTCTGGGAATGCCACACGCGCAATGAAGAAAAGCTGCGCGCGAAACTCAAACCGCTGATCGAGTTCCTGCGCGGCTATTGAAAATCGACCGGCGTCGTTTCGCCAGTCGAGTAGTTGACCAGCATCAGCAGCGTTTTCCCGTTCACCAATCGGAATTGCGTGTGAGGCATGGAACTCCCCGCTTCAGTGACCGTAATGGAAAGCGTCCCGAGAGAGTTTCCCTGAATCTGCCCCAGGAGTGCGGCCGGGATGGTCAGCGTGCCGCTGCTGGCGGGAACCGTGCAACTCACGCCCCGGGCAAAAACGCATTGAGCATCGCGCCCGAATCGAACGCCGCGCCGTTCCACGTCAGAGTTTGATCCACGTTGCGATTCATCGAAATCGTTCCACCGCCGCTCAGCTGAAATGGCGCGGGAAGACTGAACGCGAACGATGACGCCGCAAGGTCAGGGCCGCCCGTCGAATACCACTTCCACGGTCCACCTGGCAATCACCGGGAGCCGGCGGATTCGCAACCGGTCCCTGAGCGGGTTGAGGCAGCGTTCGCGAAATAGAAACCAGAGCCCGGGCAGCGAGAGCGTATTGGCGCCGTTTTGCAAAAATACAGAGGGGCCCGCGTTGACGGAACCCGCGATAACAGAAAATCCCCATTGCGGTAAATCGAGGACAGGGAGATTCAGCCGAAGCAGCCGCCTGACAACCCGGCGCACTCTGGCTGGCAGGGAAAAACGCGGCAATATCGGCCGCTGCCATGAGGCAGGAACTGAACGTTTGCACTCTCCGCCCGCGAAGCAGCGGTCGGTGTCACCACCTGAAGCGTCGTGCTCATATTGATCTCACCCACCGCGAGCGTACCGCCGTTGTCGAGCGTCTTCATGTCCGCCACCGAGAGTTGAAACGGATGCACACATGCGGCCCCATTCGATGTCTTGCTGATCGTCGTCGTTACCGCAGTGCCGTTGTAAGTGAGGACAACAGGCACATAGCATCCATCGGGCGCGCCTGCCGGTATCTGAATCTGGATCTCATCGGCTCCCGGGATTCGCGCGATGCGGCCCTGCGGCGATCACCGTCGCGGGCACACCACCCACCGTCACCGTAAAAACGCGCGTTCCCTAGCCCCGAGCCCTTGAGGAGAATCGTCTGCCCGGGCTGCGCCGGAGTCGTCAGTCCGATCGGACTGAGCGAACCGCCCGGGCCTACCGATTGCGCAATCGCCGGTCCGCCCGGCCCGATGCGAAAGAAATCAAAACTCGCGGCGACCACATTCACGTTGGTCCACCCCGTCGGCTGCCCCTCGGCTTGGTATTCGACCTCCGCCCCGCCCAGCGGCATGTTTCGCGGCACCACGAAGGTGGTCTGACCGGAAGTGGAACTGATCACCTCAACCCGAATCGGCGTGTCGGAACCGGACGGTCGAATCGATATCTTCGCGGCGACGTGGCGACGTCGATAAAGCACCGCAAGCATGCCCGGTGCGACAACGTTTTGCGCCGGAGGCAGCGCTCGGAAAACTGCAACGGCAATCCGTATGGATTTGGCAACAGGAACAATGTAACCAAACCCGCCCACAAATCCACTACTGCTGAGCCCGACCGCGGCATTCTGCACGATCGCCGTCTGACCCGCCACCATGCCAACCAGCAACAACCACCAGACCTGCGGAGCGAAACAGGAGCCTCATTGGAAATCCACCGGCCTCGTATCCGTGCTGCCTGCCGAAACCAGCATCAGCAGGGGGACCACCGCTCAGCTGGAAATTCGCGTGCGGCATCCACGCGCCCGATTCACCCACCCCTGCCGACATCGCACCAGCCCCTCCCGGAGTGAACAGCCGCAGCAGATTGGCCGGAATCGTCAACGCTCCGCCCTGCGCCGCGAGCGAAGCACGTGATCGATGCCGGTCCGAAATTGCCCGCGCTCAGCGAGAGCTGCATTATCGCGCCTGCATCGAATCCGCCGCCATTCCACGTGATCGTCTGGTCCCGATCCGTCTGAATCCGGATCGGCGCGCCCCCGTTTATCTGCACCGGCGGCAGCAGGTTAAAACCGAACTGGCCAATGGAAGAGCTCCAAGGTCCACGCGCCTCCGCCGAGAACCGGCGCCGGAAGATGATTCAACGGCGCGTCGGCAGTGGGGGGAATCGTGATCGAATACTCAGACCCACCCGCCGAGGGAAGCTGCAGCGTGGTGGCGCCGCTCTGGAGCGTCATCGAGCTCGGGAACTGACTCGGATCGAAGATGCCGCTATGAAGGCCCATCCGGGCAAACCACCGCCCGCCCCGCAACCTGGCGCAGGGTTCGCGGTCAGGTAACCGGCGATCTGTGCGGCCGAAAGAGGAACAATCGAAACCGCCGCCTGCTCGGATCGCGATGCATGATCTGCCGACGCCGCACTCAACGCCCTGGTAATGCTGATCAGGCCCGTCTCCACCGTGCCGCCGGAATCGAGCGCCTGAGCGCCTGGGTCGAAAGCCCAAACGGATGATGGCAAGCCATCCCGTCCGAAGTCTTGCTGATGAACGACGTAGCCGTGCTTCCGCCCCACGCCACCGTAAGCGGCACGTAGCAGCCATCCGGCGTATCCGGCGAAATCTGAATCTCGATTTGCAGCATCCCGGTCCCGTCGGCGCCGGCATGTGATGACGCTCTGCGCCACTCCGCCGAGTATGACCTGCGGCGGGAATAGCGGAATCGCGCTGAGTCCCGTAGCCAGGATTTCGACGGTCTGGCCCGGTTGCGCCGGATTCGCCAAGCCGTTCGCAGTCGCCGCTCCCGAAGCGTTGATGTTCAACGGCCTCACCGAACCGCGGTACAACGCCAAGTGGCTCGACACGATCGAAACGCTGATCGATTGCGTCAGCTGCCCGATCTGGTTGTAGATCAATTGCGCGTTTCCGAGCGGCGTGTCGGGTGGAACATAAAAGACGATCCCGGTTGCGCTCGTGGAAAGAACCTGCGCGGGAATCGCCGTCGCCGATCCCACCGGACGGATCGCAACCGATGCGCCGTTGATTTGTGGCGGACCGCTGCCACGAAATCGCTGACGAACGCCTGCGATCCCGGAGTGATCGCAGATGAACCCGAGACGCCCGCATCCGCATCCGCATCCGCCGCGTTCTCCACCTGCGCGAACGAAATTCCGGCCATCAGAAGCAACAGAGCAGCAACCCGCACCGCTCTATTCTCGCTCATTCACAATACATTTTTGTAATAAGACTCGTATTGCGGAATAATTTTCTCGGTGCTGAAGCGCGTCATCGCCGTCGCGCGCGCGGCCGCGGCCATTTTCGCGTGCAAAGCCGAATCCGTCACCAGTTCCGTCGACGCGTTTTGCCAGCCCCGTGATGTCGCCCACCGCTTCAAGAAACCCATCCACGCCATCGGTAATCAATTCCGGCACGCCGCCCACCCGCGTCGCCACCGCGGGCACCCCGCACGCCATTCCTTCCAGCGACGCGAGGCCAAACGATTCCATCTCGCTCGGCATCAAAACCACGTGCGCGAGGCGAATCAATCGCTCCACATGATTCTGCTTCCCCAGGAAATCGACATATTTACTCACGCCCAGCGTCCACGCCAGATGCTCGGCGGGCGCACGCTCGGGCCCATCGCCCACCATCAGCAGCCGCACATTCGCGTGTTTGCGCACCTCCGCAAAGATGCGGATGCAATCGAGCACGCGCTTCACCGGGCGAAAGTTGGAAAGGTGAATCAGCAGCTTCTCCCCATCAGGCGCGAACTCGGCATGCCCCACGCGGTCATGGTCCGGCCGGTAGGTTTCGCAATTGACGAAATTGTGGATCACCCGGATTTCGTTCTCAATCTCGAAAACGCTCACCGTTTCGCCGCGCAGATCTTCGCTGATCGCGGTCACGCCATCGGATTGCTCAATGGAAAATTTCGTGATACCGAAATAAGAACGGTCCACACCCACCAGCGTGATGTCGGTCCCATGCAGCGTCGTGATAAATGGCAGCCGCCGTTTCGCAGCCGTCATCTGCCGGGCGAGCAGCGCCGAGATGGAATGCGGTATCGCGTAGTGAACGTGCAGCAGATCAAGCTGTAACTCTCCGCCACATCCGACATCCGCGACGCCAGCGCAAGGCAATACGGCGGATATTGGAACAGCGGATAATTCGAAACCTCCACCTCGTGATAGTGGATGCGGGGAATCCCCGGATCGAGCCGGATCGGATTCGAGTACGTGATGAAGTGAACGTCGTGCCCGCGCGTCGCCAGTTCCAGGCCGAGTTCGGTGGCCACGATCCCGCTGCCGCCGTACGTGGGATAGCACGTGATCCCGATCCTCAAGTCGACGCCTCGTCATTACCGCACCTTACCGAGCCGCGACCGCGAGGGAGCGGATTTTCAGCGCACATAAAGGTAGAGCATGTGGCTGCGGCCCTCGCCATCGTCGGGGATCGTAACCGTCTTGACCGGAGTCCATCCGCCGATGACAAAATCGTGCGCCACAATGCGCGTACCCTTCTTCAACTGTTCCTCGAGGATCGGCCTGACCTTGATATTCGATTCCGGCAGCAAATACACAGTAATCAGATTCGCCGACGAGTAATCCTGCTTCAGAATGTCGCCATAAACGATGCGCGCCGTCTTCAACCCCAGTTGCCGGACCTTCGCCTGGCTCGACGCCACCAGATCGCTGTCCAGTTCGACGCCCGTCGCGTCCGCATGATACTTCTGCGCCGCCATGATCACGATCCGACCGTCTCCGCTGCCGAGATCGAACATCTTCTCGCCCGCCTTCAATTGCCCGAGATCGAGCATGCGCTCGACGATGGACAACGGCGTCGGATAGTAAGGGGCGAGTTTGTCGCCAGTGGGCTGTTGTGCAAATGCGATACAGGATAAAGCCGCGATCAGAACGATTCGTGTAAACATTCCCCTCACTCCATAACCGACGCCCAGCCGCGCCGCGAAAGATCCCAGAAAATCACTCCGGCCGCAGCCGCAGCGACTGCCAGAAATACAACGCCGGCTCCATAATCCTTCAGGATGATTTTACCGATCCCGAAAAGCGCGCCATAAATCAGCGCACACCCGCACAACCAGTCGAGCAGATTCCATCCGAGGTCGCCGGATGCCCGCACCTCGGGCGCCAGGCGCGCGATCCGGTTCCATCCCGACGATCGAAGGCCGCACGCGCCGATAGAACCCGACCAGCGTCGCATCGCTCTCCGGCGCGGTGGCAAACGTCACCGCCAGCCACACCACCGTGGTGATCGCCACCGTGATCAGGATGAGATACGCGAACTGCGACCGGATTGTCGCTATCCAGATGGAAAGCCGTCTGCAGCACGATCGACACCACAAACGCCGTGGCCATCGCCGACACTTCGCTCCACGCGTTGATGCGCCACCAGTACCAGCGCAGAATCAGCACGGCTCCCGTGCCCGCGCCGGTAACGATCAGCAGTTTCCACGCGCCGGCGATCGAATCCATATAGTGCGTGATCACCGCCGAGATCACCGTCAGCAGAATCGTCGCAACCTGCGACGCCCTCACATAATGCCGTTCCGGTTCCGCCGTCGCAATGAAGCGCCGGTAGAAATCGTTCACCAGATAGCTCGCGCCCCAGTTCAGCTGCGTCCCGATCGTCGACATGAACGCCGCCGCAAACGCCGCCACCATCAGTCCGCGCAGCGACGCCGGCAGATAGTCGATCATCACCCGGATGTAGCCCGTCTCCGGATCCTGCAAATGCGGATACAGGATCACCGACGCCATGCCGACCACAATCCACGGCCACGGCCGCAGCGCATAGTGCGCGATGTTGAACCACAGCGTCGCGAGCAGCGAATTGCGCTCGTCCTTCGCGCTGAACATCCGTTGCGCGACGTAGCCGCCGCCGCCCGGCTCCGCCCCCGGATACCAGGTCGCCCACCAGTTCACCGCGATGTAGACGCAGAACGTGATCGCCGGCATCCAGACCGAATGCAGATCCGGCACGAAGCTGAGGAACGGACTGCCCTCGCCGCCCAGCTTCGCCTTCATCACATCGATGCCGCCCACCGCGTGCACCGCCGCCACGCCAGCACGATCACCATCGTCATCTTGATCGCGAACTGAAACAGGTCCGTCACCAGCACGCCCCAAAGCCCCGAGAGCGTCGAGACAAATGACGTGAGCGCGATGATCGCGATCACGAGCCACAGCGCCTGCTCCTTCGACAGCCCCAGTACCAGCATCAGGATCTTCACCATCGCCAGGTTCACCCACCCGAGGATGATGCAGTTCATCACGATGCCCAGATAGAGCGCGCGAAAGCCGCGCAGGAACGCCGCCGGCTTGCCCGAATAGCGCAGTTCGGCCAGCTCGATATCGGTCGTCATGCCCGACCTGCGCCACAGCCGCGAAAACAGAAACACCGTCAGCATTCCGCTCGCGACCATGTTCCACCACAGCCAGTTGCCCGCGATGCCGTTTCGCGCCACCAGCCCCGTAACCACCAGCGGCGTGTCGGCCGCGAACGTCGTCGCCACCATCGACGTGCCCGCCAGCCACCAGGGAACATTGCGGCCCGAGAGGAAGAACTCGGTCGTGTTCGATCCGGCCTTCTTCTTGTAATAGAAGCCGATCAGAAGGTTGAAAGAGAAAGTAGGCGGCGATGATCGACCAGTCGACGGGCGTCAGTTTCAACCGGGCACTCCCGGCTTTTCAACTGATCCTGTGCAAAAGTCTGTGGAAAACGCGCTCCCGATATTCATACTGTGCCGAATAGAAACACGCATCGTAACAAAGTGCACTGTCGTTCAGCAGCACATGTTTCATCAACACAACTGTTTGATAACAAGACATATCAGGATTGATGTAACTGCAATTTCGCAGCTAGACCCATACTTTCTCTATGGGCATTAACTTTTTGCAAAGATCGCACGACGCGGGGTCCGCATAGTAGCTGGCTTCGAGCCGCGTCAGGTGCAGCAGCGGCAGATCGCCAAAGCTGCGAACGTCGGGATAGGGCTGATGGATCACCACCGCCAGCGCCACCACGATCGCGCCATAGCTTTCGAGCAGCGCCTTCATCTCGCCGAGTTTCTTGCCCGTGCGTAGAATGTCGTCCACCAGCACGACCTGCTCGCCCGGCATCGGCTCGATGAACTGACGGAAGCGCAGCGGTTCACCTTCGTTTTCCTGCTCCGCCCAATAGACCCGCTTGGCCTGCAGCGCTTCGCAGACGCCGTAAGCGACGGGCAGGCCGCCTGTCGCGGGGGCGACGATCGAGAGTTCGGGAATCATCGCGCGGATCTCCGGATTCGCGCGCAGCAGACGGCTCAGCGCCACACTGAACGTTTTCGCATGCTGGTAATAGCGCATCGCGAGCGGGACCTGCAGGTATTCATCCGAGTGCAGTCCGTTGCTGTAAACGAAATGCCCGTCGCGCAGCGCGCCGGTTTCGCGGAGCACGCGCATGATTTCATCGTGAGTAGGAAGCAGGTGCATAGGCGGCGGCGCATGGCCGCCTCTCAAAGCATAGAGGATACGCGAGGCGGTTGGCGATCTTGTGTCGGCAGAAATTGACTGACACGCCGCGCAGGCGGGTGCTAGAATTGTGATTTCGGGCGCGTAGCTCAATTGGCAGAGCAACTGACTCTTAATCAGTAGGTTGAAGGTTCGATTCCCTCCGCGCTCACCACTACTTTCAATCACTTGCAGGTCACTGAATTGTCTCGATCCCTACAGCGACTCCCTCAGAATTCTCCTTTCTCTGCCGAAGCGTGAAGCCCGACACGGCATCCCGCGTAGACCCTGACGCGCCGTTCTCCGCCAGTCGCGTGGCGCAGGTGATGAAGGAGCCGGCTTGCCCCACGGAAAACATGTGGTGTTTTGCTTCCGGGTTCACTGAAGCGCACCACGAACCGTGGCCTACGGCGCCCATCAATGCCACTTGAGCACGCGCGTGGGATCGCTTGCCCTCAGGTCTGGTTCCTGAACGATACGAGAGTGATCCAGTTACGCTTTCCGCCAGCGGCCGGACCGCCGCCGGCCATCCCACCGGGGCCGCCAACTGGTTGTGCGGTCGAGGTAGAGCCAGTTTGAGCATTGCCTGGGCCGAATCGTTCCGGCCCGGGGCTGCGGCCGCCGTTTCTCGTAGACTACACATCCCACGGGATCGCCTGGATATGCTTCCTCAGGACCACTGCCCGCTTGACGCGAGAATGCAGGAGATAGCAATCGCACACCCGCTTGTTATTTGGAAGTGGAGTAAGCACATTTTCTCGAAGAAGGTAAAGATCGACGACGTGTAGAGAGCGGGATCGCATCCGATCCGACGTTGGGCCTTGGAACCTTTGGCTATAGCGACATCAAATATGGCTCGGACTTGCACGCAATCATGGGAAATTTCACCATTGCGGTGGTGTAACCTCCGGAATGAATTCTGGCGCGGTGTGAACTGCGCCGGGAACGGTACCAAAGCCGAGTGCAGGACAAAGCAAACGCGGTTCTCGGAAACATTAAAATTCTTGATGGCCCATCTTTCCTTCTGCGCCGCTGATACCCGGCGGCGACCTGCCGGAAGCATTCCTGTCTTACGGGTCGCGGGGTGCTCGGGGTGACGCCGGGGCCGAAGCCTCGATTCCTTCGGCGCTCCGCGTTCCTTCGGTATATGGCACCCCGACGACGCGCATACCCCAACCGCGCCAGCCGGCGGGATAGGTTTCGAGTTCCGCTTTTGCGTGCGACGCCGAAATGGAAGCGCACGTTGAGATCGGCTGGGCCGGTAACACTGGTGAGGCAGCGTGCGGAAAGACTGTTCCTGACCAGCTCATGCGGACCATACCGTCCAACTTGGCTTCGATTTTCGTGGAATCCTTCTTGTCTTCGCGCAGATCGATGACCAGCGGCGCCGCCAAAACTCGCTCGATAGCCGTTCACGATCCACCGCCGATTTGTGATATTGTGCGGTCAAAGGAGTCAGTGATGTTGAATTGGCTCGTTCGGTTGTGGCATAAGATGGATCGCTGGATGCACGGTAGGCGAACCCTCCCGAGCAATTACCGTCCCTCGAATCTTCACGCTCGTCGTCGGTAAGAATTGCCTCATGTACGAAATTCCCATTCTTGCGCCGTACGCAGACTACGGCGACCAGGAGTGCTGAGGTATTATCATGCCGGTCGAACTTGGGAACCAGTCAGATCTTGTGGGCAATGAATGCAGCAAAATCGTCAGCAGCGTTGCACTGGCGAGGTGCTTGAAGACGTGCATTTACATATGCAGTGAAACGCTTTCTGCACGATTGTCCAGCCTTCATCAACCCAGCGAGAGTACCTGAAAAGCCCTCTGGTTCGAAACGCAGGTATGCAATCTTTCCCACGATGTCCACGCTGGCCGTGGCGAAACCCGGCGACGTGATCGCGGTCGAGAGCCCACCTATTTCGGCATCCTCGGCGCAGCGGCCGCGCTGGGCATGAAGATCGTCGAAATTCCCACGCATCCGCAGGAGGGTATGGATCTCGACCGCCTCGAAAATGCCATCCGCACGCACCGCATCAAGGCGTGCATCACCATGTCCAACTGCCATAATCCACTTGGCTACGCTGCCCGACGGGAACAAGAAGGCGCTCGCCGATCTCACCGCGCGTCACAACGTCGCGGTAATCGAGGACGACGTCTATGGCGATCTCACATACGACACGTCGCGCGCGGGCACCGTGAAGTCGTTCGACAAGAAGGGCCCCGTTCTGCTCTGTTCCTCGTTTTCGAAGACACTCCCGCCCGGCTACGGGGTCGGATGGGTGATGCCCGGCCGCTTCTGCGCCGAAGTGGAGCGGCTTAACTTTCTGTCGAGCGTGGCCACTTCAACGCTCTCGCAGATGACGGTGGAGGAGTTCCTCGGCTCGGGCGGTTACGACCGGCACGCGCGTCGATAGCGTCCGCCAGGCGATCTCACGCTACTTTCCCGAAGACACGCGCATCAGCCGTCCCGCCGGCGGCCTGCTCCAGGGGTCGAGATGCGGCCGAAAACCGATGCCCTGCGGCTCTATAAGGCTTCGCCGGCGGAGCGCATCGCTACCCTTCCCGGTGGGATCTTCTCGCCCTCGAACCGCTTCCGGATCTGCATCCGCATCAACTGCGGTCAGACATGGTCGGAAGCTCACGAACGCGCCTTACTCAAGCCCGGCCGCCTCTGCGAAAACCCGCCGTCGAAATAACGGAGTAGAATTGGTCAGCTGACAGGAGGTTTCATGTGAGCCACCGCTATCTCTCCCTCGCACTCGCCGTCGCCGCGCTGGCGCCGGTTCCGCTGGCCAGTCAGACCGCGAAAAAGCAACCGCTCAAAGCCTGGACTCCCGCCCGCACCGCAGACGGCAAGCCCGATCTCGAAGGAGTCTGGACCAACCCCACCATCACTCCTTTCGAGCGTCCCGCCGAACTCGCCGACAAACCGGTGCTGACGAAAGAAGAAGCCGCCGAACTCGAGAAGAAGGCCGCGGCGAATCGCGTGGATCGTCCTCCGGCCGCAGGCGACGTCGGCAACTACAACCAGGTCTGGTTCGATTCCGGCACTAAGGTTGTCTCCACCCGGCAGACCTCGCTCGTAGTGGATCCGCCCGATGGCAGAGTGCCGCTCAAGCCCTCCGCGGAAGCGAAGCGCGATTACGATGCCGCCCACATCACCGATTCCTGGGAGTACATGAGCGTCTGGGACCGCTGCATCACGCGCGGCGTGCCCGCCGGCATGTTCCCCGCCGGCTACAACAACGCCTATCAGATCGTGCAGACGCCCGGCTACGTGACCATCCTCTACGAAATGATTCACGAAGCGCGCGTGATCCCGGTCGATGGCAGCCCGCATCTTCCCTCCAGCGTCCGCGATGTGGAACGGCGATTCGCGCGGCCACTGGGAGGGCAACACGCTGGTTGTCGACATCACCAACTTCAACGGCAAGGGCTGGATCGCAACCAGCGCCGCGACCGGCCGCATCAAAGGCATTCCGCAGAGCGAAGCGCTGCATGTGGTCGAGCGCTTCACGCGCACCGATGCGAATACCATCCTCTACGAAGTCACGATCGACGATCCGAACGTGTACACGAAGCCATGGAAAGTTTCCATTCCTTTGGTCCGCGACCCGGAGTACAAGCTCTACGAATATGCGTGCCACGAAGGGAACCAGGCCGTAGCGAATATTCTCCGCGGGGGCCGCGCGCTTGACAAAACCGAGTAGCGCCGCGTGGCATACGCTGCCGGCGAGCTACTACACGGACCCCGAAGTCTTTCGCCGCGAAATCGAGCGATTCTTCTTTCAGGGCTGGATCTGCGCCGGCCGAACCGAGCTTCATCCCTCGGCCTGGCGATTACTTCCTGCGTGAAATCGCCGGAGAAAGCATCATCGTCACACGGGATTCAGCCGGCGATGTGCGGGCTTTCTACAACGTGTGCCGTCATCGCGGCACCCGCATGTGCACGGCAGCAGAAGGCCGCTTCGATGGCCGGATTCAGTGCCCCTATCACGGCTGGACTTACGCTCTCGACGGCCGACTCATCGGCGCGCCGCATATGGAAGAAGCAGGCTTTGCGCGTGAAGAGTATCCACTGCATGAAGTGAAGACCGCGGTTTGGGAAGGCCACCTCTTTCTCCACTCAGGTGATCCGAGGCCGCTGAAGCTTCCTGATCGCTTCAGGCCCTGGCGGATGGAAGAACTGACCCTGCACAAGCGCATCACTTACGACGTGAAGGCGAACTGGAAGCTCGCCGTTCTGAACTACAACGAGTGTCTGCATTGCCCGCTCCTGCACCCCGCACTGAATCGCCTGACGGATTACCTCGGAGCGGACAACGAGGCTCCGAACGCCTCTTATATCGGAGGCTCGATGGGCTTTCGCGGCGACGCGGAAACCATGAGCACAGACGGCAAACGGCGCCGCGACTACCTTCCCGGTCTGAGCGAAGACGAGCGCCGCAAGGTTTGTTATTACACCATCTATCCGAATCTGCTGCTCAGCCTGCATCCGGATTACATGATGGTTCACACGCTGTGGCCGAAGGCGGTGGATCGCACGGAAATCGTCTGCGAATGGTATTTTCATCCGGCGGAAATAGCGAAACCGGATTTCGTCGCCGACGATGTAATCGAATTCTGGGATACGACCAACCGCGAAGACTGGAACATCGTTGAGCTTTCGCAGCTCGGCATTCAGTCCCGCGCATACCGTCCCGGCCCCTACTCACGCCGTGAGGAATTACTTCACGCCTTCGATCAGCTCGTGCGTGAAAGTCGATAAGCTATGGAAGAACCAAAGGAGCCAACCAATGCGCACCCGAAACACCACGAAACTATTCTTCGCCGGAGGACTCGCCGTCGCAGCGCTTCTCGCCCAAAGCCCGCAGCCCACCTGCCGCCGCTGCCAGGCCACTTACATCCCCGTAAGCGAACTGAACGCCTACACCGCGAAAGCGATCAAGTACAACATCGTGGATCAGCAGGTTCGCTCAGTCGATGTCGGCAAAGTTCAGGTCGGCATCGGCATGGTCACTCGCGGGTAAGCTCCTTCCGGGCACCGTTCGCAAAGGCGCGGTCGCCGAGCACGAACAGATCAGCGAGGTTTACCACGTGATCGACGGTGAAGCGACGCTGCTGACCGGTCCGGATCTGGTCAATTCCGTCAAGCGTCCCGCCGACGAGAAGACCGTGCGCCTGCAGAATGGCCCGGGCTGGAGTTCCGATTCGATCGTGAACCCGCAGGTGAATCACCTCAAGGCCGGCGACATGATCGTGATTCCGGCGGGAACGGGCCATCTGTTTACCGAAATCCCTGACCACATCACCTACATGATGGTCCGCATCGATCCCGATAAAGTGGTGCCGACAAAAAGTCAGGCGGAATCGGAAGCGGATCTGAAAGTGATCCCGGCGCCCGCCCGTTAACGTCGCGCCGACACAAACGCATCGATCTGCCCGGCCGCATCACCCACCACCTGCTGCAGATTCCGGTCGAGAGACGCCACCACGTCCTTGACATCTTTCTTGCCAACCGGATCCTCGTGTTCGAAGAGATGGTCCCAGACATGGCGGCCGGTCTTCCTGTCGATCAAATGCAACTCAAGCGACACCCGGGTCTTAATGGTCCCGCTGTCCACTTCGTCGAACTCGAGGAGCTTGCCGGTCACCAGATAATCCCCGGCGGCCGCGCTGCCCGATTCCAGCACGCGCTGATACTTGCCCGAGGCGCGCAGCGCCCGCACCAGCGAGTTGCGAACCATCGTCCCCGGCCGTTCCGTCCAGCGATGATATTCGTAAGCGCCCACCTGGTTGGGTTCGATGCGATAGCGAATGCGGCCGTCCTGCAGACTAACCGGCGTCGGAATGTCCGCCACCACGATGACCAGGCCATCCGGCCTGCTCTGATTTATCGCTCCCGCGGGCGGACTGATCGTATAGTATTGCGCCGGCTTGTTGGAGACGCAACTGGCAGCCGTGAGGCAAAGGGTGGCTAACAGGCAATTGGAAATGATGGAGCGCATAGTCTGGTCCTCTATTTGGGAACGTCCCCGGGCCTGCGGTCCGGCACTTTGACCCCGCGGATAATGCTACCGAGGGATTACGCTCCAGCGTTTCCGTGAGCGCCCGGATATTCTCGGTCGCCAGCCGCAGGTTATCCAGCATGGCGTCGATGTTGGGCGAATTCTGATCCAGCAGCGTATTCAACTGGTCGAGCAGCACCTGAGACTTCGCCAGCGTGTCGCGCAGCCCGATCACCGAGGTGCGGATATCGGCGCGATTCTCCACCATCATCGCATCCACATGCGTGAGCAGATCGTTGGCTTTTGTGGTCGTGACCTTCAGGTCGTCGAGCACCGGTGTGAGTTTCGCGATCACCCCCCGCACATCGGTGAGCGTCGCCGCAAGCTGGGGACGCGTGTCCGTCAGCAGTCCATTCAGGTTGTCGAGCGTCGTCGCGACCTGGGGCCGCGTATCGGCAAGCAGGCCGTGCACGGTGTCCAGCGTAGCGCCCAGGTTGGCGCGATTCTTGTCGTTGAGCAGGTCGTTGGCGCGGGTGATCGTGGTTTGCAGGCCGTCCAGATCGGTACTCACCTTCGCCAGCACCGCTTTCACGTCGGGCATCAGCGAATTGAACAGATCGCCCAGCTGCCCCAGGCCGAAAGCCTCCTCGGATTTCAATACGGCGCCGGATGGCAAGAGCGCCGCATTCTGTGTGCCCGTCGAAATTTCGATGTAGTTATCGCCCAGCGCGCCCAGCGTCGTTATCTTGGCCACGCTGTCGACCTTGATCGGCGCATCCTTGTTCACCACGACCTGCACTTCGATGCGGGTCGTATTCCTCGGGTCCACGCGAATCGACTTCACCTTGCCTACCGTCAGGCCGCCGAAGCGCACCGCGCCGCCCGGCTGTATGCCCCCGGCGAACTTGAAGTAGGTCGGATGCGGCACACCCGAACTGCCAAACCCGCCCGAAATCACGATCACCGTCCCGAACAGCAGCCCAGCCGCAACCAGGACGAATATGCCCACCAGAGTTCGCTCACCCGCTACACTCATCGTTCTTACCTGACTCCTTCTGTAAACAGGCGCAGACGGTCTACATCGTCGTCGTGTGTGGACGTCCGGAATCCGGTCCAGAAACTGGCGGACGCGCGGGTGCTGGCTGTTCTTTACTTCGTCGGCAGGCCCCATGGCCGCGATGTTGCCGCGATCGATGATAATCATGCGATCCGCAATCAGGTAGGCACTCGCCATTTCGTGCGTCACCACCACCATCGTCATAGAGTAGGCCTTCTTGAGGCTCAGGATCAATTCGTCGATACCGGCCGCCGTGATCGGATCGAGGCCCGCGGAAGGCTCGTCGAAGAACAGAATCTCGGGATCGAGCGCCATGGCGCGCGCGAACGCCGCGCGCTTCTTCATGCCGCCGCTCAGCTGGGAAGGGTTGTAATGCTCGAATCCGCTGAGCCCCACCTGCTCCAGCTTGATGCGGACCATCACTTCGATCGTGCTGCGGTCGAGCGAGGTGTGCTCGATCAGCGGCAGCGTGATATTTTCGCCCACGGTCATCGAGCCGATCAGCGCGCCGCCCTGAAAAGCCACGCCGATCTTCTTGCGGATGGAATCCGTCTCGCGGTCGGAGCCGCGCACCATGTCGACGCCCTTGATCCTGATCTCGCCGGAAGAAGGTTTCCCGAGGCCCACCAGAGTTCGGAGCAGCGTGCTCTTGCCCGAGCCCGAGCCGCCCATCACCGCCACGGTCTCGCCGTGGAAAATATCGAAGTCCAGCCCGTGCAGAACTTCCCGTTCGCCATAGTGAACGCGCAGGCCTTTGACGGAAATACTGTTGTCGGCGTCGCTGCGTGCTTCGGAGGACGTCCATATCTATTGCGCTCCCTCCGCCATGTAGAACGCGGCCGTGAAGATCAGGTCGATCAGGATGACCATGAGGATCGAAATCACCACGGCTGAAGTGGTGGAGCGGCCCACATCTTCCGCCCCGGCGCCGGTCATAAACCCTTCCTGGCAGCCCACCGCGGTGATCACCAGCCCGAAGACCGCGCTCTTGAGAATGCCGCTCGTGAGATCGCGCATCAGCAGCGCGTCCCGCGTGGCGGTCATGTAGCCGCTGAACGTGAAACCCCCGCCCACCATTCCGAACACGCTGCCGCCCAGGACTCCCATCAGGTCCGCCCAGATCGTGAGGCAGGGCACCATGACCGCCATGGCCAGGAATTTCGGAGCCACCAGAAATGCCAGCGGATCGAGCGCCATGGTTTCGAGCGCATCCAGCTCCTCGGTGACCCGCATGGTCCCGATCTCGGCCGCGAATGCCGAGCCGGATCTTCCTATCACCATGATCGCGGTGACCAGCGGCCCCAGTTCGCGGGTGATGGAGATCGCCACCATGCTTGCGACCAGTGAGATGGCGCCCAGCTTTCTCAGTTCGTAGGCGCCCTGCAGGGCGATGATCAGCCCGATAAAGAAGGTAATCAGGGAAACGATCGGAATGGCGTCAACGCCCGCCGCCATCGCCTGGTGGATCGCCCGCTGCAGCATGCGCCCGCGCTTCAGCGGCGACGTGACCAGCTGGAGCAAAGCTCTTCCGGTGAGCAGCGTCAATCCGCCCACGTACTGTAAACTGCGCTCGGTTGCCTCCCCGACACCCGCCACCCAGGTCATCACGAGGTGCCCAGGGCCTCCTGCTCGCTCTTGAAAACCTGGAACAATGTGATTACATGGGTCAGCCGAAAGACGTTTTCCACGGCCGGACGCAGCCCGAACAGCACGAACTCCTTCTTCAGACCCTGCGAGCGCTTCAGCACTTCGATCAGGGTAGCAATTCCGGAGCTGTCAATGTAGCGGATGGCCTCCAGGTTCAGGGCAAGCCTGGTCGTTTCGGGCAAGGTTGCGAGCAGGACTTTGCGGAGGTCCGGCGACGTGCCCATATCCACGTCTCCCTGCACGTCCACAATCTTTATCGATCCGGCGTCACGGACTGAGATATTCATATAGTTTTCTGGAAGCGTTTGGTGAGTATCAACCTGTTTCCCGCGGGAGAATCTTCGTAGGTGACCGTATCCATCACGTCCCTGATGATGTGGGTGCCGAGACCGCCCGGCTGATCGCTGCCAATCTTGCGGGCGCAGATCTTCGACGGGTCGGGAGCGTCGCCCCGGTCCGACAGAATCGCTTCAAAACCCTCCGCGCTCTCGCGGCACACCAGTTCGACCTCACCGTCGTGGCGGTTATGGTACGCGTGCCGTATTACATTCGCCAGCGCCTCGTCAAGAGCCATCGTGATTGCCATACAGTCGGATTCGTCCCAGCCGATCGCCGCTGCCAGAGAACCGACCGCACCCCGGACGACCTGCAGATACCGCGGATCGCTCTTCATGACAAACCGCAATTCCAGGCCGTTCGCACCCATAATCGTTCGCGAAATCGTGTTTCTCACTTTAGCAGACATACACATTCCTTATGGCGATAAAACGTCGTTTGCCCGCCGGCATTAGGTACCTAGGCTATATCCAGGGGGATCGCCCATTCGGCTGGTCATCTCGTGCGATGCTGTATGGCGGAGCCTATTAAACAATGAGCGCTAAACTTCACACCCGGCAGGTTGACGGGGTTACGGTAGTCGACGTCTCGGGAACAATTACCCTCGGCGACGGATCGAGTCAGTTACGCGATACCCTGCATGAACTGGTCGAAAAGGGCGACAAGAAGATTCTTCTGAACCTCGGCGAGGTCACGTACATCGATAGTTCCGGGATCGGCGAACTGGTTGCCGGATTTACCAGTGCGTCCAACAGACAGGGCGAAATCAAACTCCTGGGACTCACCAAACGTGTGAAGGACCTTCTGCAGATCACCAAGCTCTACACCGTCTTCGATGTCCACGAAGAGGAAGCGCACGCCATAAAAAGCTTCAAGTAGTAGTAATGAAGGCCTGGTTCTCAGCGGCGGCGTTTGCGGGACTGCTCTTTGCCCAGACGCCGCCGGGTCCGAACTCGCAGTACCGGCTGGGTCCCGATTCCATGCCGCAGGATGGCGTACCCAAAGGGGAAATCCGGGGTCCGTTCACGCTGCCGAGCAAGGTCTATCCGGGCACGCAGCATACTTACTGGGTCTACGTGCCCGCCCAGTACGATCCGGCGGTTCCGGCGAGCCTCATGGTCTTCCAGGACGGCCAGGCGTTCAAGGACGAAAACGGCGACCTCCGGGCCCAGAACGTCATGGACAATCTGATCTACCGGCGCGAGATCCCGGTCATGATCGGTGTCTTCATCAATCCCGGCCGCCGCCCCGATCAGGTGGAACCCAGCCCGCAAACCAGCTGGGGCGACGGGACCACCAATCGCGCCATCGAATACAACACGCCTGACGATAAGTACGCCCGCGTGATCACCGAAGAGCTCATGCCCGCGCTCTACAAGGACTACAACATCTCCCGGGATCCCGAACAGCACGGAATCGGCGGCTCGAGTTCCGGCGCCATCGCCGCCTTCGCCGTCGCCTGGGAGCGCCCCAACGATTTCCGCAAGGTGTTGAGCAACGTGGGCAGCTTCGTCAATCTGCAGGGCGGCTATGTCTATCCCGAGCGCGTGCTGGCGAGCGAGAAGAAGCCGATCCGCGTCTTCCTGTGCGATGGCCGAAACGACAACCGCGGTGTCGGGCGCGACGGCGCTTATGACGAAAAGCGCGACTGGTTTTATCAGAACGTCCGGCTGATGAAGGCTCTCACGCAAAAGGGTTACGACGTGAATTATTCCTGGAGCATGAACCTGCACGGCCAGAAATACGGCGGTATGATTCTGCCGGAGATGATGCGCTGGCTTTGGCGCGATGGCCCGGTATCCACCGATCCGAACGACACGGTTGAGCGGTCGTTGCGCCAGCCCGCGACGCGAAAGAACTGAATCATGCCTGTATTTCGTCAAGCTGCTGCCGGCCGAACCGGCGGCCGGTCCGGTTAGGGCTTGAGTAACGCAGCAACCGTTCTATCAGCATTACCGCGAGAGTAGTATTTTATGGCCGCTGTTCGGGATGAGCGACTGCCCGCTGGGCGGCCTGGTTCAGCCGGGTCCGGCGGGTACGCGCGCGGAATAACGTTCCACACATTCGGCAACGGTACGACCGCTTGCCGGTGATGCTCACGAAGAATTTTTCTCAAATCCCTCGGCCTGCTTGACCAGCAGGACGTTCGAGCCCCATCGCGGACACATAAAGATTCTTCACGATTTTTAGTTCTAATCGTTACGCAAGTATAGCTCAGGGAAGCGGTGTGTGCTCTCCTCTTTTTGTGGACAGGCTCTGCGGCCGTATCCGGATCTTTGCATCCGGGCGCGATCAGTGTGATCTCATAGTCAGATTCCATTTCAGGTAACATTGGGGCGATGCGAATGACCCTGATTTCGTTTGGCGTTATGTTCAGTGCGTTGGGACTCTCGGCGCAGGTCCAACCTCCGCCCGCTCCGTGGCGAGGGGCCGGCCCAACGCCCTGCGTCGGATCGGATGGCGGCGTGTTTCAATGTCCGCCTGCGTCGCGTATGGTCGCGGTTCGCGCCGGTCGTCTGTTCGACAGCAAGACGGGCCAGACGCTGACGAAGCAGGTGGTGCTCATTTCCGGCGATCGCATCACTGAGGTCGGAGCGGAGGGCCAGGTCCGCATTCCGGCGGGCACGCAGGTGATCGACCTTCGCGGCGCGACTGTGCTTCCCGGCCTGATCGACGCGCATACCCACATGTTCAACAATCGCGGCCCAAAGACCGGCACGGAAGCCGCGGTGCTGATCGCCGTGCAGAACGCCCAGGCGGACCTGCGGGCCGGCTTCACTACCGCGCGCGATATGAGCACGCACGGCAACGGCTACGGCGATGTCGAGATCCGCAACGCGATCAACGAAGGCCGCATCGACGGCCCGCGATATCAGGTCTCGACGCGCGGCATCGTCTGGGGCGCGACGCCGCCGAATCCAGCTGCCCCCGACAATCCGCTGGCTTCCGCCGTGGTGCGCTCCGCCGACGAAGGCCGCGCGGCTGTGCGCGATCAGATTGCGCATGGCGCGGATTGGATCAAGCTGTTTCCCGGCCGGCGCCTATTCGTTCAGCCCGACGCGGGCAGGACCAGTATGTGGTGACTTATCCGCTGCCGGTGCTTGCAGGCGCTGATCGACGAAACACACAAGCTCGGCAAGAAAGCGGGCTGCCATGTGTATGGCGGCGAGGGGCAGAAGAACGCCATCATCGCCGGCTGCGACACCATCGAGCACGGATTCGGGTTGAATCAGGAGCAGATCGACATGATGGTTGCGAAAGGTCTCTATTACGATCCGACGCTGGTGCGCTACATGGAGCCGTACATGGACGATGTGGATGAGAAGAATACCGGCGGCAAATTCCGCATCATTCCGATCTTCGAAAAGGCCGCGAGGATGGCGGCCGCAACACCGGGCATTCAGATGATGATGGGAAGCGGCGCGGACGGCTCGACGTTCGCGCACGGGACGCAGGCGCTTGAGTTCGAAGCGCTGGTGAAGCGCGCGGGAATGACTCCGGCGCGGGCGATTCAGGCTGGCACCACGATCAACGCGAAGGCGCTGGGATGGCAGGACCGGATCGGGTCGATCGACAAGGGCAAGTATGCGGACCTGGTTGCGGTTTCCGGCGACCCGACCGCCGACATCACGGAACTTCAGCGCGTGAAGTTCGTGATGAAGGGCGGTAAGATCATCCGCGACGATTTGAAGTAGCGCGGACGGAAATATTGCGTTGCCGTGGTACGTGTTTTTATTCAGTTTTCAAAGATCAATCGGGCATTGGTCTTTGACAGACTTACCCTCAAAGCTCGAGTTCCGATTATGTTCTAGCACACGCTAATTGCGAATAATGTGCAAGCTGCTGATTCTACGGAGCGGAATCCTGTGATTGACGTTTCGGGGTTACCGCACCTTTACTAGTGCACGGCTCGGTAGATTCAGTGCGTTACGCAGGCTTATAGGTTCACGTTACAGTCGCGGCTCGGAAAAACGAATGCTCGTTCAGGCCAGCGCGGCGGCGTACAACGCGACGAGTTTCGCCCAGGCGCGTTCGGCGTCCGGCTTGTTGTAGATCGGCATGCCATTCTGCATGGGCATATCCGGCACGCACCAGCCGTGCTGCGATCCTGGATAGACTTCGATTTCGGCGGTGGTCGGGAAGGCTGCTTTCAGCTTGTCTTTCATGTCCGGCTGGCGCATATCGTCGTTCGCGGCAATGCCGAAATACAGGCGAGCCTTGATCTTCGGCGCGAGCAGATGCGGGCTGTTCGGCTGGGCTGTGGCGATATTCCCGCCGTGGAACGACCCAACCGCGCCGATACGATCCGGAACGGCGGCCGCCGTCTTGAGTACCAGCGGTCCACCCATGCAATAACCCTGCGTCCCGATCTTCTTCGCCTTGTTCACTTCCTTCTGCGCATCGAGGAAGGCAACAAACGCGACGGCATCTTTCTCGGCAGCGCCTTCGGCGTTGATCGACGCCATCAGCGGTTGCAGCTTCGCCATGTCCGCCTGGTTCTGGAAACTGAACGAGGCCATGCCGGCAGCATCGAACACCGGCGCTTTCGCCTTGCGATAGAACGGATTCGGCACGAGCACCGAGTAGCCTTCCGCCGCAATCCGCTTGCCCATGTCGCGCATCGCGGGCCGCAGGCCGAACGCATCGGCCCAGATGATGACGCCTGGATGCGAGCCGGTGGTCGGGTGAATGAAGGCCGCGTCGCAGGTGCCGTCGGGCGTCTTGATCTCGACGTCCTTCTCGGTGACCGGCCATGTTCGCTGCCGTTGCAGTTGCGGCACCCGCAGCCAGACCCGCTGCTACGGATAACGCTACAAAACCGCGCCGATCGATATTCTCACTCATTTGCTCTCTCCTATTCGGTGTTGACGCCATCCAGAATTGCCTGGCAGACGTATTCCTGAAGCTCCCACGTCGGAGCCAGTGTGAACACACGCGTGAACGTGTACGGTTTGGTGAATGCCTTCGGGTCGTCGAGCGTGTAGGCGATTTCGAGGTGCCCGAGATCGCGCCGCCGGTATCGCTCCACCACGTGCAGCGCATCGCTGTGCGGCTTGCCGGTTGAGTCGAGCCACGTCTTGTCGTTCATCCCGACGCTATCGACTACGAGCGTGTCGCCATCCCACTTCGCGATCGAATCGCCCGTGTAAGAGGGATCGTCATTGACGTCTTTCGGGTGGCCGCGGCCATCGAGGAAGAAGCGGCGGTAGCTGTGCGTGTTGCCTTCGGAAAGCAGCACGACCATCTTCGGGCCCTGCACGATCTTGTAGGGCAGCGGCGTCATTCTTACGAGTCCGTCGGGCAAACAGATTGATTCGGGGTCGCCCTTGCCTTTGGCCGCCTTTCGCTCTTCGTAGAGCTTCTTCGCCTCAGGCTGGTAGGAAGGATCGCTCGGCAGGTTCGTGCTTCCCGACAAGACCCAGACTCCGGAAAGATCCACTGCGCCATCGGGCATGTGCGGCGTGGCGCCGGACGGCGGCGGCGGAGCCTTGCGCGCTACTGGCGGCGGAACTGCTTTTGCTTTATCGGGACGAACCTGGCCATAGGATGTTGCGGCGGCCAGCACCATGATGATCGATAGTCCGATTTTCATTTATGCGCGCCGTCCAGGTGCCCGGGGTCCTGATTGTTCTCGTTGCAGACGTATTCGGTCATCTCCATGCCGGTTTCCAGCGTGGTGACTCGGGTCTGCGTCCACGGCTTGGAGTACGCGCCGGGATCGTCGATCTCGATACCGATCTCGAGGTTGCCGTAGTCGCGCCGGTGGAAGCGCTCGGTCAGGTGCATCTGCTTCGTATGCGGATGGCCCGCCATATCGATCCAGGACTTGTCGTTGAAACCGATGGTGTCGACCACGAGCGTGTCGCCATCCCAGTGAGCGCGCGAATCGCCGTAGAACGTGGGCTTCAGGTCTTTGGGGTGGTCGCTGCCATCGACGAACAACTGGCGGTACATGTGCGTGTTGCCTTCGAAGAGGATCAGCACCAGCTTCGGAGTCGAAAAGAGCGACGTGTGATACGGCGCCGCGCGCGGCGGGCCGCCGGGAAGACAGCGCGCTTCGAAATCGTCCGCGCCGCTGGTGGCCGCCCGCGCCGCAACCAGTTTTTCCGCCCACGGCAGCATGAAGGGGCCATCCTGCTTGATGGTGCGCTGGCCGTTCCAGATTCCGCTGAGGTCCGGGTGGCCATCGGACAAGACGGGCACTGGTCCCGGGGGACCTGGAGGCGGCGCGCCACGGCCTCTGCCGGCAATCTGAGCCATTGCCGGCCTGAGGATCAATGCTGCGGCTAGTACGAGGTTACAGAAGCGAGGGGACCACTCGTAGCCGTTGCCGCCTTTCAGGCGGCTGGACTGGCTGAAAGCCAGTCCTCGGGCAGGATTGCCCGCCCCACTTTTGCGTTTGATGGGCCGAAGGCCAGCCACAGGCTGAAGCCTGTGTGGCGCGCGCGGCAGTTTTAAGAAGCCTGATATGGAGCGCATTACTGCGGGGTGCTCGGATCGCCTGAAGATCCACCGAAGAGGCGACGTCCATCGGGCAGCATGGCGCGCGAGCCATCCACGGTCACCGTATCTCCGGCCTTCAGCGAATCTTTCTTCCAGCCCTGCTTCATTAGCACGGGAATCGCGCCGAGTTCAAAGTTCCAGTTGACGCAAGCAACGGCACTGCCGGAACAATTGCGCATAGACCCAGGGCCAGATCTCATCAGATACCCTTTCAAAACAGAATGATTGTACAGCCCCCGAATCAGGGAGTAAAGCTGCGCCGCTTCGTTACGAACTGGATCACCGGGATGAGCGAGTTCTGCTCTTCCTTCTGCCCCGTGCGCGGGCGATTGGCCAGCTCGTGATTGAGGCTCTGGACAAATTCTTCGATCTGTCCCTGCATGGCCTCCATTTTGGCGCGCATGTTCAGGATGATTTCGACGCCCGCGAGATTGACGCCGAGGTCGCGCGTCAGATGCAGAATCACTTCGAGCCGTTCGAGATCTTCGTCCGTGTAGAGCCGCGTGTTGCCGTCGCTGCGGCTGGGCTTCAGCAGGCCTTCACGCTCATAGAGCCGGAGGGTCTGCGGATGCACTCCGTACTGCTCGGCCACGGAGGAGATCATGTAGGAGGCTTTCGATCTTTCGCGTGTGGATTTCTCACGCATATGGCTCGTACCGTTCCTTTACAGTCGCGGCTCAGAAAGGTGGTTGGTTGCGAAAGCAGCAGCGACGCTAGGCATCGATGTGCTCCTCCTTCCACAATTCCTGGCGCGGGTCTTCGGGGTGCAGCTGCGGCCAGTTCGCGCAGCAGTTCCTTGGTGCGCTCGTCCTGCACGACCGGGGCTTTCAGCGTGACCTGAACGATCTGATCGCCGCGGGCATTCTTTCGCGTATTGAAGATGCCGCGCTCGCGCAGACGGAACTTCTGTTCGTTCTGCGTGCCGGGCGGAATCTTCAGCAGCGTCTTGCCGTCGATGGTGGGCACTTCGATCTTCGCGCCTAATCCGGCTTCGGCAACCGTGATCGGCACTTTGAGCAGAATGTTATCGCCCTCGCGGCGGAACAACGGATGATCTTCCACGTGGGTCGTTATATAAAGGTCGCCGGCGGGCGCGCCCATGGTGCCGGCGTTTCCTTTACCGGGAACTCGCAGCCGCGAGCCGTTCTGCGCACCAGCCGGGATACGCACTTCAACCGTTTCCGAATGCGACAGCCGCCCATCGCCGCGGCAGGTGGGGCAGGCGTTCTTCAACCGGCCCTTGCCGTTGCATCGCGGACAGGTCAGGTTGAACTTCATGTTGCCCGCCATCTGGCTGACAGCTGCCTGTGCCGTTGCATTGCGGACAGGCCATGGAGCCGCCTTCGTTGCCGCCGCCTCCATGGCAGGTGGGGCACTCGTCGTAGCGGGTGATTTCGATTTTGGCCTGGGTGCCGCGGATGGCCTGCCAGAAGCTGATGTTCAGGCCGTATTCGAGATCGGCCCCTTTTTGCGCTTCGGGCTCGGCTTCGTCGCCGCCGCCGGAATGGAAGAACTGGCTGAAAATATCCTTGAATGCACCGCCTCCGCTGCTCGAGCGCCGCTTGGCTTCAGCCTCAGCCTGGGCTCCCTTGAACATTTCGGAAAAGTCGAAGCCGCTGAAATCCATGTTCGGATGGGATCTCGCGCCGGAACCCGAACCGGAACCGCCGCCGCCCGCGGCAAATCCGTTGTCGGAATAGAAACCGACCTGGTCGTACATCTGGCGCTTCTTCGGCTCGCTCAGGATGTCGTAGGCTTCCTGAACGTTCTTGAAGCGGTCTTCGGCCGATTTGTCTCCCGGGTTCAGATCGGGATGATATTTGCGCGCGAGTTTCCGGTATGCCTTCCGGATCTCGTCGTCGGAAGCGCCGCGCGGTACGCTCAGCGTTTCGTAGTAATCGTGTTTTGGTGTCGATGGCATATGGAAAAAGGGGACGCGGCTATTAACCGGGTGGCTTATAAACCGCGTCCCGCGGGCCTTCAATTACTTCTTGTCGTCTACGTCTACGAACTCGGCGTCGACTACGTCTTCCTTCGGTTTATCGCCGCCGGGCCCGGACCGGCGCCATCGCTGGGCGGCGCGCCCTGGGCACCTTGGCCCCGGTTGAGACGACGCTTTGTACATCGCCTCCGCCAGCTTGTGGCTGGCCTGGGTCAGTTTGTCGGTGGCCGCGTTCAGCTTGTCCGGCTCGCCCTCGGCAATGGCTTTCTTGACATCTTCGATCGCCGCCTCGATGTTCTTCGCGTCCTCGGGACCGACCTTGTCGCGGTGTTCCTTCAGCGTCTTTTCGACGTTGTAGACCATCGCATCCGCCCGGTTGCGGGCTTCGATCTGATCCTTCGCCTTGCGGTCGTCGGCCGCATGCGATTCGGCGTCGCGCGCCATCTTGTCCACTTCGTCCTTCGACAGGCCGGAGGAAGAAGTGATGGTGATCTTCTGCTCGTTGTTGGTGGCTTTGTCCTTCGCCACCACGTTCAGAATGCCGTTGGCATCGATGTCGAACGTGACTTCGATCTGCGGCACGCCGCGCGGAGCCGGCGGAATCCCGACCAGTTGGAACACGCCCAGCAGCCGGTTGTCCTTCGCCATGGCGCGCTCGCCCTGGAATACCTTGATTTCGACCGAAGTCTGGCTTTCCGCCGCGGTCGAGAACACTTCGCTCTTGCGCGTCGGAATGGTGGTGTTGCGATCGATCAGCTTCGTGAACACGCCGCCGAGGGTCTCGATACCGAGCGAGAGCGGAGTCACGTCGAGCAGCAGCACGTCTTTCACTTCGCCGCCCAGCACGCCACCCTGCACCGCCGCACCCACCGCGACCACTTCGTCCGGATTCACCGTCTTGTTCGGCTCTTTGTTGAAGAGCTCTTTGACGATGGTCTGGATGCGCGGGATGCGGGTCGAGCCGCCCACGAGCACCACTTCGTCGATCTTGTCCGGCGTCACGCCCGCATCGGCCAGGGCCTGTTTGCACGGGCCCACCGAACGCTGGAAGATGTCTTCGCACATCTGCTCGAAGCGCGCGCGCGTCAGCTTCATGGCGTCAGGTGCTTCGGACCGCTGGCGTCCGCCGTGATGAAGGGCAGATTGATGTCGGTTTCGAGCAGCGTGGAGAGGTCCATTTTGGCCTTTTCCGCCGCTTCCTTCAGCCGCTGCAGCGCCATCTGGTCTTTCGAGAGATCGATGCCCTGTTCCTTCTTGAACTCGGAGACGATCCAGTCCATCACCCGGTGGTCGATGTTGTCGCCGCCCAGGTGGGTGTCGCCGTTGGTCGATTTGACTTCGACCACGCCGTCGCCTACTTCGAGGATGGAGACGTCGAAGGTGCCGCCGCCGAAGTCGTAGACGGCGATGGTTTCGTTCTTCTTCTTGTCGAGACCGTAAGCGAGCGCCGCCGCGGTGGGCTCATTGATGATGCGCTTGACGTCGAGGCCGGCAACTCGTCCGGCGTCTTTCGTGGCCTGGCGCTGCGCGTCATTGAAGTAGGCGGGGACGGTGATGACGGCGTCCGTCACCTTCTGGCCCAGATAGGCCTCGGCCGCTTCCTTCAATTTGGTCAGAATCATGGCCGAAATCTCGGGCGGAGAGTATTTCTTGCCCTGAATTTCCACGCGCGCGTCGCCGTTTTCGCCCCGCACCACTTTGTAGGGGACCATCTTCTGTTCTTCGCTGACCTCGTCGAGGCGGCGCCCCATGAACCGCTTGATCGAGAAAACCGTGTTCTCGGGGTTGGTGATCGACTGGCGCTTGGCCACCTGGCCGACCAGCCGCTCGCCCGATTTGGTGAAGGCCACGACCGAGGGGGTGGTTCTGCCGCCCTCCTGATTTGCGATCACGGTGGGCTGCCCGCCCTCCATGACCGCGACCACGGAATTGGTCGTGCCGAGATCGATGCCGATAATCTTACCCATGTCTTTTCATTGCCTCCAGAAACTCTGCCTCCAGAAAACTTTGCCAGCCGGTGGCGGGCCATTCCGGCCGCACCAAGCATTAGCTAAATCCAATTATGAAATATGAGTCTCATCTTGTCAAGCGATCGTTGGCCGGTGTTATACTTTGTGTCATGAGCGGCGCGGAGCCAGCGGCGATACGGCCGGAAGGGCGTCAGGAGATCGTGCCTCTGCGGGAGCTGGTGGGCCGGGAACTCGATCCGCTGCTGCTCGAAGAAACCGTGGAATGGAGGCGGGAACTGGACTGGGATTTCGGCCGGTCCGCCGATCTGGTGCACCAGTTTACCGACATGCGGGCGCTCCAGGGATTCGCGTTTCTCGACCGGGGCGAGGTGGCCGGCTACGGCTATTCGGTGATCGAGGACCACAAAGGCCTGATCGGCGACCTTTATGTACGGCCAGGCGTGGCGCAGAGGGAGAGGCGGAGGCGAGGTTGTTCCGGACGCTGCTTGCCGACCTGATCGGCACGCCGAACGTGCGGCGCGTGGAGGGTCAGCTGCTGCTGCTCGACCGGGCCGTGGGCGAGACGCTGCAGCGTGAGCGATGCGTCGAGGTTCGGGAGCGGCTGCTGATGTCGTTTCCGGTTGCGGCGTCTCCCGCTATGGCCGCGGGGAAGGCTTATGGACGCTTCCACATTGAGCCCTGGAACGAGCATCATCATGAATCGGCGGCAACTGCGATCGCGCTTTCCTACAGCGACCACATGGACAGCCGGATCAACGATCAGTACCGGACGGTGGCGGGGGCGCGGCGCTTCATCTATAACATCGTGCAGTTTCCCGGCTGCGGGATGTTCTTCAGGCCGGGCTCGTATGTGGCTTTCGACATCGCGACCGGATGGCTGGCCGGCCTAGTGCTGGTGAGCTTTGTGGGCGAGGAGACCGGGCACATCACGCAACTCTGTGTGACTCCCGCGGCGCGGGGACGGGGACTTGGCTATGAACTGCTGCGCCAGGCGGTGGCAACGCTGCGGATGCATGGCGCGAAGCGAATCAGCCTGACGGTCACGGCCGGGAATACGGACGCGATCCGGCTGTACGAGCGGTGCGGGTTCGAGGAAGTGCGGCGATTTTCGGCCTTTATCTGGGAAAGCTGACCGCTCGTGGAGTGAGTTACCGCTATCCTGCATGTTGAGGTGGGCCGGAAGCGCTGGTTTGCAGCACGATCGGAGGGGTGGGGATGCTTGCGCTGGCCGTGTTGGCCGGGTGCATCTGGTCATTCGAAAAAACGAAGCCAGATGCGTTGCCGGATGGGATGCCGTGTTCTGCGGCTTGGCGTAAGCCTTTCATTTCATTTGGCTTGGAGAGCTTCGCGGCTTTGGCAATGGCAGCTTTGCGGGCAGCCTGGATCGACTGGAGCACGGCGAGGTTCTTCTGGAGGCTGCGATTGAGGCGCTGCTCGTAGAGCGTCAGGAGTTCGATGCTCTTGCCTTCGGCATGTGAACGTTCTGGCGGCGGCGAAGGCGGCCTGGATTTCGGGGTGATCGATGTTGTCGTCGGCGTGGCGAGGAGAGGCCGAGGGCGAAGATGTTGTCTTCGATGGCGCTGGCGCGGTTGAGACGCCAGAAGCCGGTTGCGATGCGTTGGGCGAGGGCGAGCTCGAGTTCACCTTCGGGGGCCAGGGATTTGATCAGGCCGGCGGCGAAGGCGTCGTGGGCGGCGCGATCTTCCGGGGTCATGGCGGTGACTTGGCCGGTCAGATTGTGACGGCGTGCGTTCAGACTGGATTTGCGTTTGCCTTCTTCGGTTTTAGGACCGGTGGAAAGCTGAGCGTTGGCGCGGTTCGCGGCGAGTTGTTTTTCCGAGAGCATGGTTTTTTACCCGGCTCAGGGATAGCATGGGAGTCTGCAAAAACGTTTGGGGACGTTTGGGGAATCGGCGTGTTGAGAGGCTGTGGGACATTGCAGGCATTGAAGTTATATCCGCCTGAGATTTATTTCGACGATTTGTGATCGACGAGCCCCGCTATATTAACGTCCACGAGAGGGGCGTTTGGACGACTAGACACTCTGTTGCGGAGACAGTACAACAAATGAAGATGAGCCCTCCCGATCGTGATCAGTTAATGCTTTTGAGCGCGATCGTGGATTCCTCCGATGACGCGATCATCAGTTAAGAGCCTTCATGGCATCATCATGAGCTGGAACAAGGAGCGCGGAACGGTTGTTCGGCGATGTGGCGGAGGAAGTGATCGGGCAGCCGATTACCATTCTCATTCCACCGGACCGTCTGGACGAAGAACGGGAGATACTTTCCCCTTTAAAGAGAGGCGAGCGTGTCGATCACTTTGAGACCATCCGCAAACGCAAAGACGGCAGCCCGATCGACATTTCGCTGACCATTTCACCCGTACGGGATGAAAGCGGCAAAATCATCGGGGCTTCAAAGGTCGCAAGAGACATTACTCAAAGTAAGAAAATGACGATTGTGAGTTGCGGCGGGCTAACGCCGTCCTCGAGCAATTCGCGTATCCCGCCAGCCACGACCTGTAGGAGCCGTTGCGCACCGTAAAAATCTATGGGCAAGCCCTGCTGAAAAATATGGCGATCAGCTTGACCCCGAAGGCGTGACGGCGCTGCATTATCTTCAAACCGGGGCGAACCGGATGGAAGCCCTGGTGCGTGATCTGCTCGCCTGGCCGAATCGGGATCCCCAATTTCCGGGCTTCGCGCTTCCCGACGGCTTCGTGTTCAAGAGCGAGAGCGACGCTATATTCAGTTCCCATCGGGATCGCCGGCCGTTTCAAGCAGACGATAGCGACTGGACAAACTCTCGGTAAAGGAGAATACGAGACGCCTGAGAGGTGGTTCCGGCAGTTCCCATCGTAGGTGAGGAAGTGCATCGACTCGTCGCAGAGGTAAAACAGTTGGAGAGCATCCCCCCAATCCGTAATATGGCGAGGAGCCTGGAAATCGTAGCCTTTATCTCTGCTCATCCGGCTTAGAGTGCAACTGAAACGATATGCCGCATCCAAAGCAGGTACCAACCTGTCGCACTGGTCAGTGAAAGGGGTAAATCCGAACTGGTCGAGAATCCATGCGGCCCATTTCCTTGGGTTCGGCTTGTCGATCTGGCCGTCCCGTATGCTTTGAAGAAGATCAGCGTGCTCATTTTGCGGTGCGTTCTCGTCTTTATCAATTTCGGACAAATCAATATTAACTTGCGCTTTGGCAGGAGCAGCGAGTATTGCCTTCAGCACGGCCTCTTCCCAAGCCTCTTCACTCACATCATGAGTTTCGCTGGTTCGGGTTGCCGAGTGGAGAGCTAACACCATTCGCAGGGCAAAAACTGGAGGATATGGCAAAAAGGTTGCGCCATCAAAATTACAAAGAACACGTAGCCGATCCCCGTTCTTATCGAAATGTCCATCGTCGCCTCGTGCTACCCCAACGACAAGCTCGTTCCATGTCACGGATGAAATGCAGTATTGAAAGCGTGCATTGATGTGCCTCTGCACACGTCGCCATTCGTCGGCAGAAATTACGCCGTTCGCAGCATTAAATGACTATATTTGTATCGAGGAAGAGCTTCGGTCGAAGATCATGATGAAAAGGGTTGAGACTAATATATCGTTTCATCAAACAGTTTCCTGATCGACGGCGGTTAAGGCATCGAATTTCCTCCAGCGATGTACAACCGGTGCGGCATTGATTTCAGCAATCCCCTGAAGTATTCGCTGGCGGAGTTCTGTCCAGGACTGAACACGGATGTGGCGCAGAAAGGTCCTTGCCATTTTGCCGAACAGGGTTTCCACGATGTTCAGCCACGATCCATGCTTCGGTGTCAGCACGTACCGGAAGCGATTCGGACGCGTCGCCAGGAAGGACCGCGTTTCTTTCGAGATGTGTGCTGAGTGGTTGTCGAGGACCAGTCGGATCGTGCAGTCAGCGGGATAGCGGGCATCCAGGTCTTTCAGCAGATCGATGAACTCCCGGCTGCGGTGGCGCCGTTCGACGCGGGCGGTTACATGGCCATCGTGCAGGTCGAGCGCTGCCAGAATCGAGCGAGTGCCCAGTCGCTTGTATTCGTGATCACGTCCGACAGTGGGATGTTTACCCGCCACGGGAGGCAGATCCGGAGCGGTATTGGCGAGGGCTTGCAAACCCGGTTTCTCATCCACTGAAACGGTGATGATGCGGGCGGTTCCGCTATCGGCTCGCCTTTCATTTTGCAGCGCAACTTCCTGATAAACCATCAGGATATCTTTCATCTTCGCCTCAAACTCGGGATCCCGCTTTTCCAGATAATACCGGACTCGCTCCGGGTGCAGTTCCTGCGCGGCGAGAATGCGATGCACCGTGGCTTTCACCGCTTTCGCCAGTGACGGATGTCCGGCCTGTTCGGCGTGCTGGCGAACATACTGAGCCAGTGCACTTCGCGTCCAGAGTTCCGCCGCCAAACCGTGCTCCTTCGGTTTGGAGCAAGCCAGATGCACAACCCAGGCCTTCGCCTCCTCAGTGATCACCGGAGCATGCGGCCGATGCCAGGTATCCTTCAGGGCGGCTTCCGCTCCCATGGCAATCGCCTTGTCCACCCATTTCCGCACGCTCGGACGCGTTGTCTTCAGCGCGCGTGCGATCTGAGTGATCGTCTCGCCGGCCTCAAAGCGGCATAGGATCTGGGCGCGCTGCACTTCCCGTGCGGGACTCCCGCGGGCATGACTCAATCGCACCAACTCCTCTTTCTGTTCAGGACTCAGGATCAGTCTGGGACGCCCGGATTTTCCCGCCATGATTCAGCATAGCGGGAAACAGATGTTTATGGAAATGTTTTATTGAAACGATATACTAGTCCGCAGTGAGGCTTCTGCTTTCCCGCCAGTGGATACGATACCCACCAGACTGGAGAATCGTCCCGCTTATACAGGCCCATGACCGGCAGCTTATCACGTTGTCTATCCCGTAGTGATTTTTGGAGATGATTCTCTCCGAGCTACGATATCTGTAAGCTATTGATTTTATTGGTGGCGGAAGAGGGGGTCGAACCCTCACGAAGAGTGAACTTCGCTGGATTTTGAGTCCAGTGCGTCTGCCAGTTCCGCCATTCCGCCACGAATGACTATCCCAGTTTAGCGGAACGCATGCGAAGCGCGGAAGAACAGATATATTCTGATGGCAATGGCGAAACTCGCGCTGGCGGGGCTGTTCTGCTTCCTAACCGGCGTGGCTTGGATCGCCATCGTATTTGCTGAAGTTTCCCGCCGCGCGAGAGCACCGGGAATCGTGGTCATCGGGGCTGTACCGCGAGTAGCGGGGCTTCTTTGTGTGGTGGGCTTTGCGTTATCGTCCGGCGCTGCCTGTTTGCGCTGATGAAGAACGCTTCGCCGGCGATTCAACGCATGAAGTCATCGGTATGCGTCATGAACTCGGGGTATGCGCCAGCGCCCAGTTCATAGAGATCCATACCCTGCTGCTCGCCTTCGACAGCCACACGCTGCGGGATGAAGCGGTTCAGAATCATGTTCAGTCCATACGTCAGAGGCAAAACGAAACCAAGCAGTGTCCCGATGCCGACGACCTGCGCGAGCAACTGGCCATCGGTGCCCGCTTCGAGCCGCCCCAACAGACCCACTGCCAGAACTCCCCATAGCCCGGCGACGGCATGCACGGAGATGGATCCGCCAGGGTCGTCCACCTCAAGCCGCAGGTCGAGAAGTTCCACCGAGAACGTGACCAGCGCGCCCGCTACGAGCCCGACGATCACGATCGCCGCCGGGGGCACAAACGCGCAGGCCGCGCTGCCGGCGACCAGGCCCCCGACCCAGCCATTCGCCGTGAGCGAAGCATCGGGCTTGCCGAAACGGATCTTCGTAATCATCGCCGCGACCAGCGCCGCTGAGCGATGCGCCGAGCAGCGTGTTCATCGCAATCAGCGGAACACGGCCGGCGTCCACGCCGGCGAAGAGCATTGCGCCGGCGGAGTTGAGTCCCAGCCATCCGACGAACGCGATCATGCATCCGAAGAGCACCAGCACGGCATTGTGGCCCGGGATCGCCATCGGCATGCCGTCGGACGAATACTTGCCGCGGCGAGGGCCGACGATCCAGGTGATCGCGAGCGCGGTCAATCCGCCCACGGTGTGGATCGTGCCCGAACCGCCGGCATCGAGGTAACCGCGTCCGAGGCCGTGGTTCATACCCAGTTGCGCGAGCCAGCCTCCGCCCCACGTCCAATGTGCGAATAACGGGAACGCGAGGCCGGAGAGCAAAGCGGTCGATGCGCAGATGGCGCCGAGCCGCCAACGATCGGCGCCGCTGCCGAGCGGGATGAGGCCGGCGAGGCTTGCGCCGATGACGCCCAGCCATGCGTATAAGAAGAGCGGCGGCGCGCCTTGGGGAATAAGAGCGAGGCCGTTCATCGGCAGACCGCGGAAGAACCATGGCTCGGCGCCGAGCCAGTCCCACGGCTGGCCGGCGAGCGTAAGCACGTGGGCGAGGCCGCCAGCTATAACCCTGGAACGCGCGTCCGCAGACAAAGTATGCGCATGCCGCGACCGCGATGACGCAGAGCGCGGCCATCATCGAGTGGGCGGCGTTGCGGGTGCGGCCCAGCCCCGCATTCATCAGCGCAAGTCCGGCGTCTGCCAGCGGCGCAAGCATCAGAAAGAAGACACAAAAGATAGTTTGTGTTTCCGTCATCGGGATTTCTATCTTTTCTCCTCATTTTCTTTTGGTGTGAGGTGAGCGCGCATGAACAACACCAGCCCCAGTACCACCACCGCCAAACCGGCGAACAGGAACGTGCCTCGCGGACCGCCCCGGCCGAGGAGCGCAAGCGCCGAAAGCATCAGGAGCCAGCCTGCCAAAAGGAGGAGAAAACCGGCGATTTTCATGGATTTAGCGTCAATTCGGGCGGGCGCGGCACGAACGGGCGTTTGCCCAAAATATCACAACGGTTACAGCGCTCAAACCGAATCCTTATGAACTTCCTGGGACTTCCTTATACACAAGTTCTATGTCGGTGATAAGAATTTTGAGTTTCCCTTTCGGAAGATACGCTGTGAGTATAGAAAGACCGGACCCCGCATGTCTCGGCTTGTGGCCCGAAATCTGAAGATATAAGGACATAAAAATAAGGACAGCTTATGGCAGATAAAGCACCTGAAATGCAAGCAACACTGGGCCTTACAGGCCTGACGATGAATGCGATGGCGCTCATCGCGCCCGGCGCCTTCCTCTGGCTCACCTTTGCGATCCAGGGCGCCACGGGCAACACGGCGCCGGCGATGTGGATCGGAATCGTCGTCGCGCTTCTGCTGTGTCTGGCTACGGCCGTCTGTTACGCGGAGATGGCGAAGCTCTATCCGGGCACCGGCAGTTCGTATTATTTCGCGGAACAGTCTTTCCTCAACCACGAGAAGGCGTGGAAGTATGCGCGGCTTTCGAAGTTCATCGTCGGCTGGGGCTCGCACCTTTACTACTGGATCTATCCGGGCGTGATGGTGGGCGTCATGGGCGTCCTCTTCGGCTATCTGGCCGGCACGCTCTGGCCGAACTTCATGAGCGCGTCGAATCCCGGCCCGGTCTTCATGATGCTGGTCGCGGTCGTCTTCTCGTTCGGCGTCGCCTGGATCGCTCACCGCGGCGTGAACGGATCGACGACCGTGAACATCGCGATCAACGTGATCCAGATCACCGCGCTGCTGGTCTTCTCCGTGATGGCTTTCAGCTACCGCACGAACCATCCGGCGGGAACGCCGGGCTGGCAGTTCGACTCCGATGTCGGGCGACGCTTACACCTACGAGTTCGCGACGGTCAAAGGGCCGGCGGTGAACGGAAAGCCCGGGCCCGATGTCGTGGATCGCGACAAAGACGGCGTGCCCAAGCCGAAGCTGGACGCCGCCGGCAAGCCGGTGCCGTTCCAGATCGCCTATCCCGAGAAGGACGACAAGGGCGTATTCCTGAGCCATCCGAACGCCGCTTCGGTGGTCGGCGTCCACAACTGGGGGTTGCCTTCGTGCAGGCCACGGTCGCCATTCTGATTCTGGTCGGATTCGAATCGGTGACCTCGATGGGCGGCGAAGCGAAGAACGCCAAGCGCGACATCCCGATCGCGGTGATCACCTCACTGCTGGTGCAGGGGGCCTTCTGTTATCTGATCGAGTACTTCGCGGCGAACTACTTCCTCAATAGCGGATACCCGATGACAACGGCATCGGGATCGTCGGCGCCCATCGGCGACATGATGATCATCGTCGGCAACGCGTTCTTCGGCGCGGGCGGCGGCCGCATCTTCATGCTGGTCGAAGCGTTCACGGTGTTCCTGGCGCTGATCGGCACCACGCTTTCCTGCATGAACACCGGCGCTCGCGTCACCTACGCGATGGGCAAGGACGACGAAGTTCCGGAGCACTTCGGTATGCTGCACTCCGAGAACCTGACCCCGCACCGCGCCATCTGGACGCTGGCGGCGATCTCGGCCGTGGTCGGCTGCATCTCGGTCGCGATGCTGTTCGGCGATGCGCCGCGCTCTGAGCGACGCGACCATCAAAGCGCTGCCGCAGGGGCTCTTCTCCAGCTTCGGCTATCCGTCGCACGACGTGATGGCGGCGATGCCGAACACGCTGCTGACGGTGACGCTGGCGTCGAACTTCGGCACCTTCCTGCTGTATGCTCTGAGCTGCATCATCTGCATGGTGGGCTTCCACAACCATCCGGACTTCAACGCGCTCAAGCACCTGCTCATTCCGGTCTTCGGCCTGCTGGCCAACCTGGGCTGCATGGCGTTCTACCTGATCGGACCGTTCATGGGATACGGCACGCCGAAAGAACCGCTGCTGGCCCTGGGAATCGCGCTCGTCTGGGCGCTCTACGGCGGCATCTACTTCCTGTCCTCCAGCAAGAAGAAAGGCCGGACGACGCTGGTGGACGCGCGCGGCAGCCGAGCAACCGCTTAGAGCGCGATACAATCGCTGTAACCGGCTCGCAGCACGGGCCAACGCTCCCTTGCGGACGCCCGCGTCGCGGCTCGGAAACGAAGTATCGTTACCGGCCGTGACTGTCAGGGAGCGTTCTGCGTATTGTAGAAGAGGCATCAATGTTCGCTGCTGCCGCCCGTTCTTCCATGCTGGATCTCGAATTCGCCGAACTGTCCGACGTCGGCCGCGTACGCGATCACAACGAAGACTATTCCGGCCACGTCGTGCCTGCCTCGGAACACGACGGCCGCACGCACGGCTGGCTCTTCGCCCTGGCCGATGGAGTGGGTGGCGAAGAACGCGGCGAAGTGGCTTCCCAGACCGCAATCGAAACGCTGATCGCGGGCTTTCGCGCGGCGCCGCGGGGCGAGGCGCATACGGTGCTGATGCCGCGGCTCGTGCAGACCGCGAACACGCGCATCTACGAACTGGGCAAGGCCTCCAGCCCCGGCGGTTCCCGCATGGCGACCACCGTGGTCGCCTGCGCCTTCCGCTACGATCGCGTGGTGGTGGCGCACGTGGGCGATTCGCGCTGCTACCTGATCCGCCACGGCCTTGCGTCACAGATCACGCGCGATCATACGGTGGTCGCCGAACAGGTGCGTCTCGGTTTGCTCTCGGCGAGCGAAGCGGCCGAATCGCGCGACGCGCCACCTGCTCAGCCGCTCGCTCGGCAACGATCTCTTCGTGAACGTCGAGATCGGCGATCACCAGGTGCATGAGGGCGATGTGCTGCTGCTCTGCTCGGATGGCCTGCACGGGCCGGTCGGCGGGTCAGGAGATGGGCGAGATCGTGCGCTGGAATCCCGACCTTCCCACCGCGGCGGCAAAGCTCATCGCGCTTGCCAACGAACGGGACGGCGGCGATAATGTGAGCGTCCAGCTGATTCGTGTGCGCGGCGTCGAGCGCATGGGCATGTACCGCGGACGACCGTACAAACTCCGCTAAGACAAACCCATTACATGACTGCTCTTCATCCCGGCGATCTGCTCGATCACTATCGCATCGAGAATCTGGTCGCGCGCAGCGGCATGGCGTCGATCTTCCGCGCCACCGATGTCGAGAACAACCGCACCGTGGCCATCAAGATTCCGCATCCCGGAGATGGAAGCGGACCCGCTGCTCTTCGATCGCTTCAAGCGCGAACAGGAGATCGGCGAAAAGCTCGATCATCCCGGCGTGATGAAGGTTTTCAAGGACGCGAAACGAAGCCGGATCTACATGGTGATGGAGTGGGTGGACGGCCAGCTGCTGCGCAACCTGTTGAGCTCCGAGCGCAAGCTGCCGCCGGAGCGGGCCGCGAAGATGGCCGCGCGCATCTGCGATGCGCTCGATTACATTCACTCGCACGGCGTGGTGCATCGCGATATGAAGCCGGAGAACATCATGGTCGGATCCCGACGACAACATCAAGCTGATCGACTTCGGCATCGCGGCCAACGAAGGCTCGCGGCGTTTGACTTTCGCCAAGCTCTCGAACGTCATGGGGACGCCCGACTACATCTCGCCCGAGCAGGTGAAGGGAAAACGCGGCGATGCGCGCAGCGACATCTACGCGATGGGCGTGATGCTCTACGAAATGCTGACCGGCAAGGTGCCGTTCCAGGGCAACAACGCGTTCCTGATCATGAACGACCGGCTGCTGAACACTCCGATACCGCCGCGCGAGGTGGATCCGACGATCACGCCCGTGATGCAGGAGATCATTTACCGGGCGCTCGAGCGCGAGCCGAAAAACCGTTATGCCAGCGCGCGCGAGTTCGCGCAGGATCTGGAGCATCAGGATCAGGTCGGCGTGGCCGACCGGCCTGAGTTGCGGGAGTGGAAGAAGCGGAAATCGCACCTGCCGCGGAAGATTCTGAATTATGTGCTGCTGGCGCTGCTGCCGATCGTGGTGTTTACTTTGCTGCTGTGGGTGGCGCGAAAGGCTTAGGGGCCATGTCTAAACTCCGACCAACCGCTTGTTGACACGCGCGGCTCTGCAAGATAAATGCGTTACTGAGCCGCGACGGTCGCAGACGGCGTCTGCGCAATCTAACGAATCGATAGCGGCCGTGAAGCACAACGGTCGGTTAGAATCGGTCCTTACCGGCTCATGGCCCCGCCGACAAATGTGAGCGCGCCTGCGTTCGAGATCCTGAAGATTCATTCGGCTTTCCGGAACGGTAGGTTTCTTGTCTGGGGAGAAGTCGATCCGCGGAAGTCGTCTCCGCGGCGTCTGCCCTTTTGCGCCACGCCCGTTCGGATCAGGCGCGCGATGTCGCAGGTCGTGGACCAAGCCGACCTTCCCGCTGACTTTGAAGCCTCCAGGATCTGGCTTCCCACGATCGGGGGGAAACCAGTTGGCCCTTCGGAGGGCAAGATCGAAAACCCGTCGGCCGCGACCGCTCCTCAGATTCAACCGTGGATTGTCTCGGCCGCGATTCTTTCAGCTGAAAGTACTTTCCACTTCCTGGATGCCTGCAATCGGAATCCCTTCGCCGAGGGTCGCGACACCAAACTCGCGCCGAGCACGCGCTTCTGGGGCGCCGCACTCCGCTTCGTAGCCGGCCTCGCGGTGCGCGATCGTTTTATTCCCTCCGCGAGCGCCGAAGGAGAGAGTTTTCACGCGCGATGGAAGCCTCTGATCATCGCGCCCGATCAGGATCGGCTGCGTAGCCTGGCCCGAGCCATGCCGCCTGTCGCTCGCGCCGTCACTCCAATGGACGCCAAAGCGCCTCCCGAAGACGATCCAGCCGTGCTGCTCTCCGGCTTTGTTGCCTGGCTGATGGACGTGCTTCCGCGCGTAGCGAGCAGCTCGGCCCGGCTCTCGGTCTCGCTCCTTCGCGACGTCAACAAACGGAACATCGATGCGGCGTGGATGATCAGGCTGCGCACGATTGAATCCGAAATGCCAGGGAGCCGCGAGTTGCTGTCGAGCTTCTCCGAACGGGTCAACTCCTGGCATCGGCCGGTCGTCCAGGAAGCGGCATTTCCCTGGCTGCTCTCTTTCGAACTTCACGAACCCCACGAAGAGTCGGACAGGTCGTCTCACGGCGACCATGCCGAAGCCGGCGCGTGGCGCGTAAAATACCAATTCGAACCGGTACACGGCGGGCCCGCGCTCCCGGTCGACCAGGCTCCGCCCCGCTTCGCGGCACGGCTGCTCGCGCGGGCCGCCACCATTTGCGCCGATGTGCGCGAGAACGCCGATTATTTTCCCCTCGATGTCACAGGCGCCTTTCGCTTTCTCACTGAGACCGGAGGCTTGCTGCAACAGCAGGGCTTCCGCGTCGTGCTGCCCGAATGGTGGACGCGCCGGGAACGCTCCGTCGACGTCCGGGCCCGCCCGGTCATCAAGCCCTCTACCGTCGATCCTCCTTCGGTGGGCAGCGCCGGCATGTTCTCACTCAGTGAGTTGATGCGGTTCGACTGGGAAGTGGCCATTGGCGGCGAGAACTTCACGCGCGAGGAACTGGACTGGCTCTCGTCATCCAGCGCGCCGCTGGTCAAGGTGCACGGTAAGTGGCTTCCTTTCGATCCCGCAAGCATTCGCGCTGCGCTGGAACTTTGGAAGCGCGAACCGGCACCTGCCCGCGACGTGATTCGCATGGCGCTGGGCGCTGCCAATCCGCCTGCGGGTGTTCAGTTCGAAGAGGCTCGCGGCGAAGGCTGGATCGGCGAGCTGCTCGGGAAACTGGGAGGCCATACCCGCTTTGAAGAGCTTCCGCCGCCCGCGGGTCTTAAAGGCACCCTCCGGCCGTATCAGGTGCGCGGTTTCTCCTGGCTCGGATTTCTTCGGCAGTACGGACTGGGCGCCTGCCTCGCCGACGACATGGGTCTCGGAAAGACCATCCAGGCGCTTGCGCTGCTTGAGCGCGACCATGCCAACGGCGTCGACCGCCCGGCGCTGCTCGTCTGTCCGACATCGGTGGTCGGCAACTGGCGGAAGGAGGCGGCGCGCTTTGCTCCCGGCCTCCCTGTCCTGGTCCATCATGGACTATCGCGCGCACGCGGCGAGGAATTCGCGCAACAGGCCGCCCGCCATGCGCTCGTCATCTCCAGTTACGCGCTCATTCATCGCGACATCGATTTATTGAAGGAGATTGCCTGGTGCGGAATCATTCTCGACGAGGCGCAAAACATCAAGAACCCGAACACCCGCCAGTCTCGTGCCGCGCGATCCCTGACAGCCGATTACAGGATCGCCCTCACGGGCACGCCGGTCGAGAACAACGTCGGCGAGCTGTGGTCCATCATGGACTTCCTAAATCCCGGCTTTCTGGGTAACCAGACCGAATTCAGGCGGCGGTTTCTGCTCCCGAGTCAGAAGGGGACCGCGCTGCAACTAAGGAAGCTGACGGCACCGTTCATCCTGAGACGCCTCAAAACCGATACTTCCGTCATACAGGATTTGCCGGCAAAAATGGAGATGAAGGTGTTCTGCAATCTGACACCGGAGCAGGCCTCGCTCTATAAGAGCGTCGTCGAAGAGACTGCGCGCGCGCTCGAAGCCGCTCAGGGCATACGGCGCAAGGGCGTCATTCTCGCGGCCCTCACCAAACTGAAGCAGGTCTGCAATCATCCCGCGCAGTTTCTGGGGGATCAGTCGCCGCTTCCGGGCCGCTCGGGGAAGCTATCGCGCCTGACCGAAATGGTGGAGGAATTGCTCGCGGAAAGCGATTGCGCCCTGATCTTCTCCCAGTTCGTCGACATGGGCGAGAGGCTGCAACGGCACCTTTCCGCCACCTTCGGCGAAGACGTGTTCTTCCTGCATGGCGGCGTGCCCGCCGTCAAACGAGATCAGATGGTTGAGCGCTTTCAGGATGGAGGCAAGGGCACTCCCCGTCTATTCGTCCTGTCGCTCAAGGCCGGGGGTACGGGGCTGAATCTCACGGCCGCGAATCACGTCTTCCACTTCGACCGCTGGTGGAACCCCGCTGTTGAAAATCAGGCCACCGACCGCGCGTTTCGCATCGGACAGAAGCGCAGCGTTCAGATTCATAAATTCGTTTGCGTGGGTACCCTGGAAGAGAGGATCGACGAAATGATTGAGCGCAAGAAAGCCGTCGCCGACGACGTAATCGGGGCCGGAGAAGCGTGGCTCACCGAGCTTTCGACGGCCGAGATCAAACAACTGTTCGCGCTTCGGCAAGAGGCCGTTTCATGAGCGTCGTTTTATGAGTCAGGATCGGGCGCGCAACTGGTGGGGAGCGGCGTGGGTGGAAAAGATGGAACGCCTGGCCGAGCGCAGCCGGTTCACCGAAGGAGACCAGTGTGTCCGAAGCGGCGGTGTGCCGGCGGTCCGATTCGACGGACGCACCATCGCAGCCAGAGTGCAGGTCCCCAATGAGCCGCCCTACACTGTCCGAATCTCCTTCGATCCCTTCTCGCACGAGCAGTGGGAAAGCCTGTTTGCCGAAGTGCGCGACCGCGGCGCGCTTGAATCGTCGGTCGCTTCGGGCGATCTTCCCCTGGAGATCCAAACGGCGTTTTCAAAAGCTAACCTCCGGTTCATGCCGGAGCGATATGTGGACCTGCACCTGGAATGCGGCTGCCCGGACTGGCTCAAGCCCTGTAAGCACCTGGTGGCCGTATGGCTGAGGTTTGCGCGCGATTTCGATCACGATCCTTTCCTCCTGTTCGAGCTCCGGGGGCTGGAGCGCGATGAGTTGCGTGCCATTTTGCGCAACCGGCGGTCGGCGGCTGTTCCGGAGCCTGAGGAAATAGATGCAGCCGAGGAATTTCCGGAGATCGCTGTTCCGATGGAACTGGCGGTTTTACCGGCCGATCCCGAAGCCTTCTGGTCGGCGCCCGCACTCCCCGCCGCGCCTCCCGAATCTCCCGGACGGCTGCTTTTGGACGACGACGTTTTTGAGAGGCTGGAAAACTGGCCGGGAGTCGTGTCTCAGTTCCACCAGATCTATGACTCGGTCTATGAATTAGCCAGTCTGCTCTGTTCGTAGCGGTTTGGATGGCCTGCGGAAAAGAAATGAAACACGATAGATTCAAAGCCGTTAGTCGGTGCGCGTGCAGCAAGCCGCGGAACAAACCGCGACCGCCGCGGATTGTCAGCGCCCGTCATTGAACGATTTCTGCCTACGCCCGACGAGACATGGGATGGAGGAGGGCTCCGGGCGCTTTACTCCTGCCCGGTTCACGAAGGAAGTTTATACCAGAGCGGCAAAAGCCGCTTTTGCGGAGATTGTTGCGTCTGCTGTCCCATCTGCTTCCCGCGGAAACTCGATTGCTCACGCTGGGTGGTACCGAAGACAATCGGCGGCGCGTGGAGCCGATGATGACGGCGCTTGTGTAGCGCGACTGGCGATGGGACCAGCGTGGCGGATTCTGTGGGCCTTGTCTTGAGACTATGGCTCAAACCAAGCGATGTCGAGAGGGGATGCGACGGCATCGCAAGAGACTTTGCACACGCGCGCTGGTCAGCATATAGCGACGTTGTCGTCCACCAAACGGCGCCTGTTGCACTACCCGAAGCCTGCGCACTGCTGATTGCATGTTCGACGGGGCCCGGAGAGGTTCGTAGACGTCGGGTTTCGCCATCGAGAGCTGTTCGTATAGGCGTGCGGGTTAGGGCCTGTTCACAGGCGGTTCGCTGCAGCAAGCGCAAATCCCGGGTCTCGTTCGCGAAAGGCGAAGCATTCAATTATGAAACCGAGATTGAAGGTATCGCCGAGCACACTGGGATGGGGACGAAGACGAGAGTGAGTTGCCCACGGAAACAGTGGCGATAACGAAAGACAATCTTGAGTCGTCACGAGCTTCATAGGAAAAACGGAGAGTGAGGGCAACGGAATTTCAATGACCCCAATGGCAATCAGGCCCGCTGTGGTGGCGCCGGCGACCGCGGGGGTCGCGGGGCCAGGAATCTCGACTCCGCTGAGCTTTATAGCGTGGCTGTCAATGGCTGCCGTTGTGCTGTCGTTGACAATCGCTGCCGCGTTGTCGTTGATAATCTGGGGTGTCGCGGGTTAACTGCCGCTGATGGCGGCCCTGTTGAGCCTCTCCTATTCGCAAGTCGGCGAGATTCTGTTCAGGTGATCTCGCATCAATCGATTCTGCCGTTTTTTGCGCCGTTGATGGGCAATCCGTCCGGCCGCGACCAAAAGTATCACCGCCAGCAGACACGCAAACGCGAAGCGCCACATTCCCACCTAGTTTAATCTCCTCCGAGCCCGACTGTTGACGACTGTCCGTCACCTGGTATAAAAAGCCAACAGTTCGATGTTGCTTACGTCAATGGCAAAGCGCATCGACCGCAGGTCCGATAAGCCTGTACCACCGAACATCGACCTCCAGATCGAGCGCTGGGTAATCGAGCGTCTGCCCGAGGGCGAGCACCCCCCGCATCCACAGCCGCGCGCAGGTCGCCAGTATCGCGGCGTCTATCCCTCGCGCCGGTACTGGCTCATATAGTGCGTCACGATCTCGCGGGACACGGGGACTTCTCCACCAGCCGCTACTACCTGCCTCATCCGCTCCGGGCTCCGTGGGTGAACGACTTTATCGTGGAGTGCGCGCTGTTGCCCAACGGGGGCCGTGACGACCAGGTCGATACGATTACGCAGGCTCCTGCGCTGGCACCTGGCGGTCCCAGAGCCGGAAATCATTTATTTCTCACAGCCGTGCCAGATCAGCCCGTTCTGAAAAAGCAGAGTTCGGAACGGAATCGATCTGTCGGCTCCGTTAACCGAGCAATCGAGTCTCTGCAGCGTGAATTCCTTGATCATCCCGATTGCCGGGAATCTGCGAGAAATCTAGCTGCTTGCCTCGGCGTGAACCGCACGGCCGAGGCGCACCACCAACGGCGGCACGGCCTCGATGTCGCCGATTGATGTTCGGAAGTTGACGATGCAGAACCGCAAGGCGGACTTCCCCTCGATCAGAGCATTGGAGCAGAACGCCTCCCCGCTATTCTCAAAATACGTCAACAGGAGTTGATTCAGACGATTCAGGTACGCCTCAGTCTGGTCGGAGCCCACACTGGCACGCAGTTCCAACGGCACGTAGCGCAGTGTCGTGATGCTCAGGTTGTGCGTTAACGCCTCCAGTTCCGGGTGTTCTGCCGCCAGTTCGTGGAGACGCCGGGCCAATGCGATGTCCTCCGCGATCATCTGGCGGTAGGCTGCTGCACCCGCTTGCTGAAAAGCAAGCCAGATTTTGAGGGCGCGAAAGCCGCGCGAGTTCTGAGGCCCGAGGTCATAGTAATTGGTAGCCTCGACGTCAAAGCTGTAGTATGGCGGGTGGTAAGAAAACGCATTGCGCAAGGCATCAGGGTCGCGGACCAGCGCGCATCCGGCTTCGAGCGGGGCGTACAGCCATTTGTGAGGGTCGACCGCCACTGAGTCCGCCGCAGTCAAGCCCATGAGATCCGCAGGCGCTCCCGTGATCCCGGCGGCGAAGGCCCCATATGCGCCATCCACATGGAACCACAATTGACGCTCCTGGCAGAAGGCCGCCAGATCCGGGAGGGGATCTACCGTTCCTGTACTGACGCTTCCGGCGGTGCCGACTACGAGAAATGGCCGGTACCCCTCTTCAAGATCCCGCTTGTACTGAACTTCCAAAGCAGCAAGATCCATGCGCTGCCGCTCGGCGACGCCGATCCAGCGAATTGCATCCGTGCCGAGCCCTGTGATGTCAGCCGCTTTTTGTATCCAGGTATGTGTTTCTTTGGAAGCGTAGATAAGCAGGGAAAGTCCCGCGGCGACACCTTGTTTTCGAACATCCCATCCGGCCTTTGCGGCGCGGGCGGCCAGGAAACACGTCAGATTGGCCATGTTTCCTCCGCTCAGAAGCAAGCCGCCACAATCGGCCGGATAGCCGATGAATTGCGCGAGCCATCGAACCGTCTGGGCTTCTATTTCGGTGGCCATGGGAGACAACTTCCAGGCGCCCACATTGGCATTTACGGCAGCCGCCAGCAATTCCGCGAGCATCCCGAGAGGAGCCGCGGACGAGGTGATGTAGCCGTAAAAGCGTGGATGACCGTTGAACAACGAGTGGTCAAACAGCAGGTCTGCGGCGCGCTGAAGCAGGACGCTTGCGGACGTGCCATCTTCCGGAAGCGCTCGTGTCGCTTCCAGAGCCGCGCGGACTTCATCTGGCCGCTCCACCGGCGTTACCACCCGCCCGCGCATGGACGTTAGGAAACCGGCGATCCTGTCGACAAGGCCGTGACCGAGAGAGCGAAACTCGTCTTCGGTCATTTCGAGAGGTGCCGTGCGGCATCTGAGTTGGTCGATTCGAGTGGAAAGCATCGCTGACGTTACCGCAACCCCTCAAACAGATCGGTCTCCATTTTTCTGCCACCATTGACGGCACTGTAGGCGCGGTAGAACTCCTGGGAGCCCCAAAGTGCGCTCTGCCGTTCTTCCGTGAGTTGCTCAAGCTGCCCGTAGATGGACATTTGTGTCTGGTGGCAGCATACCGCCTTCCAGACAATGGGCCAGTAGGCGGATGTGTCGACCTGGGTTGTTACTGCCCAGTCAGGCCAGGGATTCGCCTGGCGTGCAACTCCATCGACCATAGAAGTCAGCTTGCGAAAGGCGGCCTGGTAGGCCTCCCATTTGGCATTTCGCCATGCCAAATTGTAGAGCTTGGCAATGCGGTGCGCAGGAAGAAAGTCACTGCGATAACCAGCATCGCCAGCGCACACGACAGCGGCTGTCGTGAACTGCGAAATGGCGATGTGGTCCGGATGACCGTAGGCGCCGTCCGGGCCGAATGTGATAACCAGGTGAGGCCGAACTCGCCTGATCTGCGCTACAATCGCCCGGGTCGCTATCGTAGAATCCAACTGATCCACCGCCCCGTCGCCATAGCCCAGGATGGAGACTTCACGGATGCCGAGGACGGACGCCGCCGCTCGCAATTCCAGTTCGCGAACGCGACCGACTTCAGCCGGATCGGCGTGTTTGCGCTGCGAACCAAAGCGGCCCCGTTCCCCGCGCGTTGCCGTGACCAGGTACGTTTCAATGCCTTCCGCTGCGTACCTGGCCAGCGTTCCACCGAATCCGAGCGATTCGTCGTCTGGATGCGCGAGGACCGCCATCAACTTGAATACTTGTTTCATGGCTTATTTCAAGAGGGCCGCCGGGGTCGCCGAAGCCACCATCGCCTTTGGAGAGATTTCGACACGACGGGGCAATCCAGGGATGATCATGGGGACCTGCTCGCGGTACTCGGTGTACTCGGGATGGACGGCCATCAAATCGCGCTCTTCAAACTGAATTGCGACCAGAATGTAGGCAGTCGTCACCGTTGCGAACACTAAGTGGGTAACTGTCATGACTGGCGTACTCCAAAAGGCGCACAACCAGCCCACGTAAAGCGGATGGCGCACGATGCGATACAGAAAAGGCGTGCCGAACTCCAATCCCGCTTGCGGTTTCCCCAACAGGTGACGCCAGACTTGTCGCAGACCGAATAAATCAAAGTGATTGATTACGAAGGTGGCCAACAGGACAAGCGCCCATCCAAATGCGAAGCCGGCATAGAGCGACCCTCTGCCCACCCAATTTTCGACATCCCATACCGTCCCGCCCAGGGGTCGCCATTGCCAGAACAGAAGCAGTAGCGCGACGCTGCTCGCCAGCACATAGGTGCTGCGTTCAACGGCCGCCGGTACCACTCTCGTGAGCAAGCGCTTGAATGCCGGGCGAGCCATAACGCTGTGTTGCACCGCGAAAAGCAACAACAATCCGAGGTCAACCCCTAGAGCTTTTTGCCAGGGGCCGGACGCTGCGGTATCCAGTGATTTCGGCACGCCAAAATTGCCGATGAATCCGATGGCGTATAGAAACGTTGTGAGGAACGCCGCGTAACTCGCTGCTCCGTAGAGAAAAATGAAAATGCGTTTCATGTTCGATTTACTCCTTCTAACGGCCCGCGGGCTTTTGCCCTTGGCGCGCTTCGTGTCTCCGATTGTGCAGTGTGCCCAACGGAGAAGCTATGCTCGTGCGTCGCGATAATTTGCCCGAAGGGCTTGCCGAGACAAATCGTTTAACCGAGAGGACAGAAAAGTTTGCAGGTCAATCTGATTGAGGCGGGTCGCGTCGTCGGCTTGTTCTCAAGAGTGCTGGGCAGACAGCGCTCTATAATCGGTACGGTATCGGCCTGGAGGTTGCCCCAAGCTCGCGCTTGAATGCGCGATTGAAGGCGGCTCCGATTCGTATCCGACGTCGGCGGCTATCTCCGCCATGCCTCCGCGGTGTTCTCAAGGGATCGAGCGACCGGTTGAAGCGTTTAATGCCTTCAGCGTCCGTCACTGTATGAATACGAACATCTGAACAAAACAGACCGCAGTTACTCTCTGACCGCACGCATCAAACAAGGTGGGATAATTCAATGAACTTTCCGGTCACGGCAGTTGCGTTTTTCGCAGTTTCCGCCGGTGCTTTCGGCCAACATCTCATCGTAACAGCGGAGGGCCGCCGTGGGGCGGTGCCGCCCGAGATGGTCAAGGACGACGTTTCCGTTGAGGTTAATAAGAAGCCTGTCAGAGTAGAGAAATGGATTCCGCTCCGCGGCGATCATGCGAACCTCGAACTCTATATTGTGATCGATGACGGCGAGGATTCCGATTTGGGCCTTCAGTTTGGCAGTTTGAAAGCCTTCGTAAATGAACAACCCGGGACCACACGAATCGGTCTTGCGTACCTGCGGAACGGATCGGCGAACATCGCGGCGCCATTGACGACGGATCGCGCGGCGCTCGGGAAGGCGCTTCGGCTTCCGCTCGGGGAACCCGGGATCGCCGCCAGTCCCTACATGGGGATCTCGGATCTGGTAAAGAAATGGTCGGCTGCAGATGCAAGACGTGAGGTCTTGCTGATTTCGAGCGGTATCGATACCTGGTCGCCGCCAGATCCGCAGAACCTGTATTTATTGACGGCAATCGCAGACGCTCAGCGAGCGGGAATCCTGGTTCACTCCATTTACTATGCCGGCGCCGGTCATATAGGACCCAGCTATGGGCGCGTTAACTGGGGCCAGAATTATCTCGCGGAACTAGGTGACGGCACGGGCGGTAAGGCGTACTGGCAGGGATCCATCAGCCCGGTCTCGTTTGATCCCTACCTGAAAGACCTGACCGAGCGGCTGCAGAATCAATACCTGCTGAGCCTCGTATCCGATAACACGAAGGGCGGCCTCGAACCGGTCCGAGTCACCACATCAGTGTCGGGGGTATCGTTGGTCGCCGCATCTAAGATCGACATCCAGGCTGGCGATTGAGCAGCCCGACGTCGCCGCCGATTACGTCCGCCCCGACTGGCGGCAGGAATACCTACCGATATTAACCATTTAACGCCTTGGTTGGCCATCACCCGAGTCCTTAATGATGGCACTTTGCGGATAGCCGACCATGATCGTGACGACATCGCGGATCATGTTTCCATCAAGACAAACAACTCAGACAGCGCTCCACGGATCTCTGCAGGTACCAGGGCCACGGTTTCGACCCATTGTGAAAAACCAGCGCTTGCAGTAAGATGACCCCAGACTCTCATTCCGCGCACGACCGTCGGTCAGGGAAAAGCGTGTTTTCGTCGGTGAATTTGCATTCAGACGGGCGACGGGGTGTGGCAGTCGAGAATTCGATTTGAGGTGTTTCGATGAGAAAATACGCAGGCGTTTTGATAGCCGGAATGAGTATGTTCGCCGTGGCGGTTCCCGTGATGGCACACCACTCGTTCGCGGCGGAGTACGATTCGACCAAGCCCGTCAAGATTACCGGAACGGTAACCAAGGTGGAGTGGATGAACCCACACGCTCGTTTCTACGTTAACGCGAAGGCCACGGACGGGACGATTACCAATTGGAATTTTGAACTGGGCGCGATTCCAGTTCTGTTGAAGCAGGGGTGGAGAAAAGATTCCCTCAAAGAGGGGGATCAAGTCACTGTAGAGGGTTCTCGAGCGAAGGACGGCTCAACCACTGCGAACGCCCGGACGGTTCAGCTTGCGGATGGCCGGAAGGTATTTGCAGGTTCGTCCCAAGCCTCAACTCTTGGCGCCGACCAGTAGCTGGAAGCAGAAACAATATTCCCAGTGGTGGAATCGCTGCCCTCTTCGGGTAGTGCAGGTGTAGTGTGCAATGGAACGGATATCGCAGGAGACGTAACGTGAGGAAGTGTTTTTTCATATCGACCGCAGTTGCGGTAACAGCGTTCTGCATGACGGTGGCGTCAATTGCCGCCCCGCAGGATGCCGCCGCTCCCGGTGCCAGGGGCGCAGGCGCAGCCCCCGCTGCCGGCAGAGGCAGGGGCAGAGGTGCGCCTCGCAAAGGACCGGCCGGCCCGGTACCTCTGCTGAGTGACGGAAAGCCTGATTTCAGCGGCATCTGGAATGGGCAGCAGACCGTAGCGGGGGAGGGCGACGTCGCTGCTACCGGGCCCGGCGCGGCGGCCGGAGCACCCCCGATGCTCCCTTGGGCAGCGAAGGTGGTCGAGGATCGCAGGGCCACGTTGAGTGCGGACGATTTTGAGGCGCGTTGTCTGCCCGGCGGTCCGCCGAGGGTTCCTCCTTATCACATCTCTTTGTTTTCGACTCCCAAGCTGGTGTTGATGCTTTTCGAAGGCAACACCCACATGTACCGGCAGTTTTTCGTGGACGGCAGCGATCATCCCAAGGACTTGAAGCCCAGCTTTTACGGCGATTCGCGTGCCCATTGGGAAGGGGACACGCTCGTCGTCGACACCATTGGCTTTAACGACATCTCCTGGATTGACGGACAGGGCCACCCTCACACGAAGAACATGCATCTCGTCGAAAAGTTTCACCGGACCGACCTCGGCGATCTGTCGATTGACGTCCGGATCGACGACCCCGGCACCTACACCGGGCCATGGATCATGCATAGGGTCACAACCCTGGAGCAGGGGATGGAGATGACGGAGTACGTCTGCAACGAGAACAATCAGGATCCCGGGCATTTGGACGGAGCTCACAGCGCGGCCGGGGGGCAAGGCAAGGGTTATCCCAACGGCGTGCCGCTCGTGCCGGCAAAGAAGCCGCCCACCCCACCGTCCGGGTCGACCCCGCGCACACCGGAAGGCAAGGTGGATTTCTCCGGGATCTGGGTGGTGTCGGGTAAAACTACGCTGCCCTCGGATCCTTCTTATCAGCCGTGGGCAAAGAAGCTCTATGACGAGCGGAAGGCCGCGAAGGGCAAGGGCGATCCGGAAGCGATGTGCCTGCCCGATGGCGCCGTACGGGTGACTGATTTGCCGTATAAAATCGTGCAGGGGCCGAGGCTGATTGCGTTGCTTGCTGAGGGGAACACGCACAGCTACCGCCGGTTTTTCCTCGATGGCCGCACGCAGAAGGCCGCTCTCGAAATCGAACCTGACACTTATACGGGGATCTCTGTGGGCAAGTGGGATGGCGATGCGCTGGTGGTCGATACGGTCGGTTTCAACGATAAGACCTGGCTCGATTCCACAGGCAAGCCTCACAGCGAAGCGATGCACCTGACGGAGCGGTACACGCGGCCGGATTTGGGTCACCTTAACGTTCAAATCACGATGAACGACGAGAAGGCTTTGACCAAACCTTATACGTTTACCCGGGGCTTCACTCTCGCGCCCGGCTGGGAATTGCAGGAATATGTCTGTCAGGCAGTTCTGGACGGAATTCTGCCGGCGCCGACAACACCGTTGAATTGACGGCGGGTTCACATGAGACGTCGACTGAGACAAGGGATTCCTGCTGTGGCTGCAGGGATGGTGTTGGGATTCACCGGCATCGGGCTAACGGGGCACGCCGCGGCGCAAAGCACCAACACGACGTCCCAATCGAGACCGCCCGCAGGCGTATTCTTCAAGGCTGTCACTACAAGCTCGCTCAAAGGGTTGAGCGTGGACGATTTTCTCCAGGCCATGGGTGTAATGGCGGCCGGTCTGGGCATCGATTGCTCCGATTGTCATCCCGGCGCCGGCTCCGACAGAGTCAATTGGGTTGTCGATACTCCGAATAAGGTGACCGCCCGCAAGATGGTGGAGATGGTGGCGGTCATCAATAAGACAAACTTCGGGGGAGCGCAAAGGGTGACGTGCTGGACCTGCCATCACGGCCGCACCGAACCTACAACCACGGTCACGATTCAGCATCTGTATGGCCCCCCGTATGAGGAGGAGAACGACCTCATCACGCAAGCTCCGGGTGTGCCTGCCGCCAGCCAGATTCTCGACAAATATATTCAGGCTGTGGGTGGAACCCAGCGTCTGGCCAGTCTCAAGAGCTTTATCGCTACCGGGTCGGAGACTGGATACTCGGGCCTGGGGGACGCTGGCACTTTTCAGATCCTTGCGAAATTTCCAGATCAGCGTACCAGCAGCGTGGTCTATAAGGACCACCCGGAACGGGGAGACAACACCAGGACTTACGATGGCCACACCGGTTGGATCAAGACGCCGCGCGCGATGCTCCGGGAGTACGAACTGACCGGCACTGAGTTGAACGGTGCCAGGCTGGATGCGATGCTTTCTTTCCCGGGACAGATCAAGCAGGCTGTCGTCGGCTTGCGCAGCGGCTTTCCGGATACCATCGACGGGCATCCCGTCGACATTGTCCAGGGGACTGGTCCGGGGGGAATCCTGGTGACTTTGTACTTCGACAAGGGCACGGGCCTGCTGACACGGATGCTGCGATTTGGCAATACTCCGATCGGTCATAACCCAACGCAGGTTGACTACGCCGATTATCGCGATGTGGACGGGATCAAATTTCCGTTTCAGTACACGTTTTCGTGGCTTGATGGACGCGAGTCGTACCAGTTGACGGGCGTGAAGACTAATGTGCCGATCGACGCTGCGAAGTTTGGCAAGCCGAATTAGTTACTTTCGGTCGCAAAATAGGCGGACCTGATCCAACCTGAGTGTCTCGCTGCTAAATCGACGGTGCATCGATAGCCGTTTAGCAGCAGCCAGAGATGCAACCCGGCGCATTTTGCTCTCCGAATAGCTAACGATACTGACGCCTAACGCCGGGAAGGTCCGCTGACGGGACGGTTCGAATGATCGCGCCGCATTCGTTGCAGGCGATGTCGGCTTCCCCACCGCGGTTGACAGGGAAAACGTCGCAGCAATCTGGATCACCGAAGTCTGCATGGGCGAGTATCGGGTAATCGGCTATCAGGCCCTGAGTCTACCGCTGCCTGAATTGGACATTTGAGTGTAGGAGCAAGGCTTCCGGCGCCAGCGAAATCTGCGACGCATAGGTTCCGACCTATGCCGCTTTCTTGCGCCGGCCTGGCGTTGGAACTTCGGTGACCACTGGATAATTCTTGAGAAGCCACTGCTGGACATTCTCCCGCTGGGCCGCTGGCACGACCCGCGTCCACCGGGTAACGCCTGTGGTTGTTTCGTACTCGGCCGTTATGTAGCGGAGGTTGTTGAATACAGTAACTCTGGAGGTGCTGTCAGATTTCTGAAAATGAAACTGCTGAGTCGCTTGGTCTACTTTTGCCATGAGGGGTTCGTGATGGTAGACGGTCGGACTTCTCCCGCTGGGTACATGCATCTGCACTGCCAGCGAGCAAATTCCGCGAACCCGAACGTTACTAACGCTGTCCTGAGAGATCCGGTCGTGCAGTCAAGTTGATCCGAAGTCGAGCCTTCTTCCGTTCCTGCGCCGCCACCTGCCCTGGCCACCCAACGGGCATCCCGCGGTCGCTCCTTCGCCCCGGATGCCCGAGGAATAGCGACCAGAACGCAATGCAGTTCTTTGATTTCGGATCATCTCGAGCGCGTTAGAACTACCCGCCGCCGCTCATTCGTGCCACTCTGTGCATGACACGATTGACTATTCAGGTTTCTGAAAGCGGCTCTTATTCCCGGCCTTCTCGCGCGTGGCTCTGTGCCGCGAACCCCGCCATTGCAGTCTCCATCAACGACTGGACCAGCCCTGATCTTTCCGGTTCTGACGACGGCACCCCGAGACATTCCGCAGGCGGACTTCGCCGAATGGTTCCAGACCATTCGACCCTTCGAGCGAATGGACCGATGCGGCAAACATCGCCACCATGGAGTCCTGGCTCGATTCGGAGGAGTAGCGCAACCGGTCCAATTCCACGCCATGCGGCGCCTTCCTCGACGGTGGCCGTCATTCCCGAACCCGCTACACTGGGACTTCTTGGAATCGCTCTGGCGATCCTCCTCATTTATGTCCCGATACGAAGGCCTCATCGATCCCTCCGCAATTGACTATGTACTGAAGTATGGCGTCCGGGAGCCGGACATCCTTGCCCGTCTGCGGCACGAGACCGAGTCTCACCCGAAAGTAAACTTTCAGATTCCGCCGGAACACGGCCAGCTTCTGCGCGTTTTGATCGCCGTGACCCAGGCGAAAAAGGCCATCGAGGTAGGCGTTTTCACCGGCTACAGTTCCACGTCTGTCGCGCTCGCGCTGCCGCCCGGCGGCAAGCTGATCGCCTGCGACGTCAACGAAGAGTACACTTCCGTGGCCCGCCGTTACTGGGCTGAGGCGGGTGTGGCCGATAAGATCGATCTCCGCATCGCACCGGCCAAAGAGACACTGGCGGGCCTGATCGCCGCGGGCGAAAGCGGAAGTTTCGATTTCGCGTTCATCGACGCCGATAAGACCGGCTATGCGGGCTACTACGAACAATGCCTCTCGCTGCTTCGCGTGGGCGGAGTGATCGCGCTCGACAACATGTTGTTCAGCGGCCGCGCGATGCACCCGCCGCCGGGCGATGCCGACAGCCTCGCATTGTCGGAGTTGAACCGCTTCATTCATCGCGACCAGCGCGTCGAGTCCATCCTGCTTCCCTTCGCCGATGGCTTGACCCTGGCCGTCAAGCGCTAGAGACGCGATAGAAGCGATAGACTTTCTGCCATGCATATCTTCCGCGCCGCGATCCCGTTCATCGCGGCCGTTTCCCTGTTCGGCCAAGCCGCTTCGAAGCAGCCGCATTCACGTTTTCGCCTCCAACGGCATGAAGGCGGTGATTCTCGATCTCCAGCCGCAGGCCGAGCGTGCACTCGCCCGTCCGCTGACGATCGATTTCGGTTCCACCACCGGGCTTCTCGCAAAGATCAACGCCGGGGAGCCGTTCGACGTGGCCATACTGACTTCCGACGCGATCGCGAACCTGGCTAAGGAAAACAAGCTCGCCGCCGCGACCCGCACCGATCTTTCCCGCTGTGGCGTCGGCTTCGCGGTTCGCACCGGCGCTCCGAGGCCGGATATCGGCACTCCCGAAGCCATGAAACAGGCTCTCCTGAAAGCCAGATCGATCGCCTACGCGAAGGACGGAGCAAGCCGCCCTACGATCGAGAAAATGTTCGATCGCCTGGGTATCGCCGCCGAGCCTGAAATCGAAGCTCGTTCTGACGACCGGGTCGGGGCCCGCCATGGAAGCCGTGGCGTCGGGTCAGACCGCCGTCGTCCTTACCTTGATCAGCGAGCTCATGCCGGTCCACGGCATCGACATTGTCGGTCCGCTGCCGGCCGATCTTCAGGGCTACGTCAGCTTCGGAGCAGCCGCCAACTCCAAAACGCCCAACGCCGAGGCCGCCCGCGCACTCATCGCTCAACTCAAGGCGCCGGCCGCCGCCGCGGTGTACAAAGCCAAAGGTATGGAAGCACGTTGATTACTGGCACCGAATGCGCCCTGTTATAAGAGCCGATGTCAACCGACGATAATACGTGCCGTAGTCTGACGCATACTTGAACTGAGCAGTACCAGTACCCGCAAAATCAAATCTTGGCCGCACTTTCCAGGACCAAAGCCGGATTCAGCGCAGGTGTTGCCCTCCTGACCGTCATCCTCAGCGCAAGTATCGTGAGGAATCTCGCGTGGCAGCAGAGTGCCCAAAGTGTCGCCCACTCCTACGAAGTAATCGAGCGCCTGGGAGAGATTTCCTTCGACGCGAGAGATGCCGAGGACGCCGCGCGCGCCTTTACCGCGAGCCCCAATCAGCGCGATCTGGCCCGCAGCATGGAAGACCTCGTACACGCCAGAGAGCGCGGACGTGAGGTTGAGACTCTGGTGGCCGACGATGCGACGCGCCGGAAGACCGCACAGGCCGTACGCGCTCTGCTCGACCAGCAGTCTGATGCGATGTCGCCCGGCGCACGTTCCGGCAACCGCGACGAGGTGAGCGCATCGCTCGCTGTGCTCGACCGCGCCGGCTTCGACTCCCGCATTCGCACCGCGATTCTCGAGCTCGAAGCCGAAGAACACCAGATCATTCGGGACCGGACCGCGTTTCAGAACCAGATGACCGGCGTAAGCCGCAGCCTGCTGATTCTCGCGGCGACTCTTTGCCGTTTGTCTGGTCGCCGCCGCCGCGTGGACGCTGTCCAACGATCTCAAGAACCACGCCCGCGCAAAGCATGCCCTCGCCGCGAAGGAAGAACAGTACAGACAGGTCGTGGAACTGGCCGGCGATATCATTTGCCGGACGGACGAGCAGGGGCGTTTCACTTTTTTCAACCAGGCCGCGCTGGCCATGCTGCACCTCGGCGAAGACGAGGTGATCGGCCGCTCTTACCTGAAACTGATCCGGCAGGATAAACGGCGGCCTGTCGAGCGCTTCTATCTGCGTCAGTTCGGGCGAAAGCAGAAGAGCACCTACCATGAGTTTCCGATTGTCGACGGGCACGGCGTGGAGCGCTGGTTCGGCCAGAACGTCCAGTTGGTTCTCGACGGCAACCGGATCACCGGCTTTCAGGCCATTGCGCGCGATATTACCGAGCGCAGGAACACCGAGTTCGAGCTGCAGAAGAGCAGGAACTTCATCGAACGGATTGCGGCGACTACTCCGGGCATCCTTTACGTTTACGATCTGGTGGAGCAGCGAAACGTCTTCATCAACCGCGAGGCATTCGTGGTTTTCGGCTACCAACCCGAAGATATCCGGCACGTCGACACGATGGCTCAGGGTATGTTTCACCCCGACGATCAGGCGGTGATCAGGGCGCATCACGAAGCGCTCCGCCATTCGGCCGACGGCGACGTGCGCAGGATCGAGTACCGGGTGCGTCACGCTGACGGCCACTGGGTCTGGCTCGCCGGACGCGAGACACCTTTCGAGAGGGGCACCGACGGGCTGGTGCGCCAGACGGTCGGCATCGCGCAGGATGTTACCGCGGGTAAAGCGGCGCAGGACAAACTGGCGTGGCAGGCGAACTTCGACGCTCTCACCGGCCTTGCCAACCGGCACCATTTCTGGACGCGCCTGCAGGGCGCGCTGCGGCGGGCCAGCATCGAGCATTCCGAAACCTCGCTCTGTCTCTTCGATGTGGATCACTTCAAGGACATCAACGACCGCTTCGGTCACGCGGCCGGCGACGAAGTGCTGGAGGCAATCGGCAACATCGTGCGCGGCGAACTGCGATCGACCGATATCGCCGGACGTCTCGGCGGCGATGAGTTCTGTTTCGCGCTGCCGGGGACCGATGAAAACGAATCGGCCCGCGTCGCCGAGCGCATCCGGGAACGCCTGAGCACACTGGCGTTCGGGATGACGAGTGGTTCTACATTCTCCGTCACCGCGACGTTCGGCGTTGCCCTCTCGGAACCGAATATGGACGCGAAGGAACTGATGGAAGCGGCTGATCGCGCGCTCTACCGCGCGAAATCGGCCGGCCGCAACCGCGTCATGGTCGAAGGCTGAGCGCGTGGAACATTTTCGCGCTTCCGATCCCAACGTTTCCCAACCACAATCTTTTCTGAGCCGCGACATTCATGGTAGGTAAATGTCAAGCGAAGACGCAAAATTCCCGGGGCTTCCGTGAGGAAGACCAGAACAGGTTAGTGGTCGCAGCACGAACAGCGTTTTTGATCTTTGCCGAAGGGATCCGGAACAGGCCGGTCACCAGACATTCATTTGCCGGATCGTGTCCCGGGGAACACGTCACGGAAGATTGAGTCGTAGCTAAACCCTCCAGCCCCAAAACAGTGAAAACGGCGGCATAACAGCGGACTGTTTGCCGAGTCGCGGCTCCGCGGGGTCTGGAGGGAACCTGTTCACAACGGCTGCGCCATTGTGCGAGTCAAACGCCGAAGCGCCTCACCCGGATGAGTCTGGCCGGCTATTCCTCAGCGAGTTGGTCGCCACCAGTGCTCGCCTCCGCTTCACCGGCAAGAGAACTGATTCACTCGGATAGATCTGCATGCCTGAAAAAACGCACGCTCAGGCCGTTCTGGCAGGATGGTGGCACAGGCTTCAGCCTGTGGGTAGTCGTTAGCGCGCCGCTATAAGCGTGTGTCTTGCCGTTGCCGTGGCGAGTTGCACGCTTCCTTTCATGCTTGTCCTGGCCTGCTGGAATCTCGCCGCGGGCTCTACTTGACTGGGTGCCGATCGGCAATGTGGCTCACCCCCGCGATATATGCGATAGCAAAATATACGGGCGTGGCTGGTGGTCCATGCCTGGCCTTGTTCCAGCCTCGGTTTAGCCACATTCTGGGCCATAATCTCCTTGCCGTGCCATGTTGACCCGCTGCGTGACTGCGTCGGAGAGAAGCTTCCGAGCCACGACCGCGAGAGAGTGGTCTCCAGTTGCAAATCTGTGCGCCTTACTGCTCCCATCGCCGAAGCTGAACCGAAACCACAGCACACGTCAACACCACAAGAATCGTCGCCACCCCACCGCCTGCCACGCTCGCAACAGGCCCGAACCAGGCCGCTGTCCACCCGGATTCCACCGCCCCGAACTGATTCGACGAACTGATGAAAATACTACTGAAGGCCAGCACCCGCCCTTTCACATAATCCGGAACCCCCGTCTGCAGCAGCGACTGCCGCAACACCACACTGACGTTATCGAAAGCCCCTGTGAGCACCAGCATCACCAGCGAAAGCCAAAGCCAGCGCGAAAGACCGAACACGATTGTCGCAGCGCCGAAGCCGGCCACCGTCCACAGCAGGGCCTTACCCGCGCGGTGAATCTTCGGCAAATGCGCCATCACCACCGCCATCGTCACCGATCCGACAGACGGCGCAGCGCGCAGCCATCCAAGCCCCGGCGCCCCGGCGTGCAGGATGTCCGCCGCATAAATCGGCAGCAGCGCAGTCGCGCCGCCAAACAACACGGCAAACAGATCGAGTGAAATCGCCGAGAGAATCAGCTTGTTCTTGCGAACAAAGTCCATCCCTTCCAGCAGAGACTTCGCGGTAGCCGCGGGAGCGTTCACCAGAGCCTTGCTGCGATAACGCAGAGAGAAGAAACTGATCAGCGTCAGAAACGCGCAGATCATATAGATCGCATAGACCACTCGCGTCCCCACCGTCGCCAGCAGAATTCCGGCCATCGCCGGGCCGCTCACGTTCGACACCTCCTGCACGCTGCTGTTCCAGGTGATCGCGTTGCCGAGCGCATTCCGCCGGCACGATATGGGGTAGCAGCGCCTGCCGCGCGGGCCACTGAAACGCCCGTCCGAACGCCGCAATGAACAGGCACGAATAAATGACCGCAACGGACCGTAAGCCGGCCACCAGAGGCACAGACGCCGCGAGCAACAGGATTTGCGCGATGATCATCGTACGCCGTACGGTCATACCGGTCTGCCACGTGCCCGGCGAAGAGCGCGAACAGCAGAAACGGCGCCACCTGCACGAATCCGACGTTGCCCAGCACCACGGCCGAGCGCGTTTGCAGGTAGAGATCCCAGCTCACGGCCACCGAAAGCATCTGTGTGCCGAAACTGGAGAGGAACATACCCGAGGCCAGAAACCGGTAGTCGCGGGAGCGAAATGCGGAGTACGCGTCCAACTTATGAGCTTCGCATCACCGTCGTGTTGGACAATCGGTGTTGGAGAATCGTTTGTATGCTGATCGTTCATGTTCAGATTCATGTGAAGCCTGAGTTTGTGGAAGCGTTCGCGGAAGCCACGAGAGAGAACGCCGGTAACAGCGTTCAGGAACCGGGCATCACCCGCTTCGAAGCCTTGCAGCAGGCCGACGATCCCACGCGCTTCCTGCTCATGGAAACCTACAAGGAGGCCAGTGATCAGGCCCGCCACAGGGAGACTGCGCACTATGCGAAGTGGCGCGATACCGTCGCCGACATGATGGCGGAACCGCGCACGCCCCTCAAATATGTCGCCGTTTGAATTCGCGCGGTTTGAGTTCGCAACGACAGGGCGCATCGTCTTCGGCGCAGGAACGTTCGCGCAACTCGATGAAATCGCCGCGGGATACGGGAAACGCCCGTTCGTCGTCACGGGGAAACGCCACGCCGCGCGAGCGATGTTTTCGGTTGCGGACGAGCCCACCATCGCGCTCGTACGCGAGGGCGTCAAAGCCTTTCGCGCCGCGGATTGCGATCTCGTAGTCGCGATCGGAGGAGGCAGCGCCATCGATGCGGGCAAAGCCATCGCCGCCGCAGCCGCCAACCCTGGCGATCTGCTCGATTACCTCGAAGTGATCGGCAAAGGCCGGCCTCTCGATTCCGCGCCCTATCCCTTCATCGCGGTCCCGACCACCGCAGGCACCGGCTCCGAAGTCACGCGTAACGCCGTCCTCGGCTCGCCGGAGCACGGCGTGAAGGTGAGCCTGCGCAGCCCTTTGATGTTGCCGCGCGTGGCTATCGTCGATCCGGAACTCTCGCGTTCCCTGCCGCCCGCGTTCACTGCCACCACGGGTCTCGACGCGCTCACGCAACTCATCGAGCCCTACGTTTGCACACGCGCGAATCCGATGACGGACAACTTCTGCCTTGACGGAATTCGCCACGTGTCAGCCAGCCTGTTGCGTGCGTTCACAAACGGCAACGATCATGAAGCGCGAACCGGCATGGCATGGGCGAGCCTGCTCGGTGGACTTGCGCTTGCCAACGCGGGCCTCGGCGTCGTGCATGGCTTCGCCGCGCCCATCGGCGGCATGTTCGACGCGCCGCACGGAGCCGTATGCGCCGCGATTCTCCCTTCCGGAATGCGCGCCAACATCGAAGCGCTCCGCGACGACCATCCACAAAGCCCCGCACTCGAACGCTACCGCGCCATTGCCCGCATTCTGACCGGCGATCCCGAAGCCATTCCCGAAGACGCCGCGCAATGGGTGCAGTCGCTCGCCCGGCAACTCGCCATCCCTTCGCTCACGGCTTACGGAATCGGAACGCGCGACATCCCCGCGCTGGTCGAAAAGGCCGCCCGCGCCAGCAGCATGAAGGCAAATCCCATCGTCCTCACGCCGGCCCGATTGACGCAGGTAATTGAAAATTCTCTTTGACGTAAATGCCGACCTTATCGACGTGCACCTGCATATTGCCTTCATCGTCGACGCCGAACGCCGGCGTGAACCGTCCTCCCCAGACAACCTCGCTGTAGCGATAGGAAAAGCGCTGATGCACCGTCTGGCCGAACGTCTCGTCCCACGCCTTGACCAGCACCATGAACTCGGCTTGCAGCGCTTCGAGATCGGAGTCGGATTTGCCGTAGAGCGGGCTCTCACGGTCGATCGGATGCACTACGGTCCACATCAGCGGAAACAGCATGATCCGGTCGCGTTCCAGTTTGAGGATTGTGAACTCGCGCCGTGAACCGCCGTTCGATCGATCGACGGTCATCATCATCAGCGTCACCGCCGGCTCGATCAGCGTGTTCGCGCGGCGGTTCACCATGCGGAACTGCAGGCTCCAGCCGTCCTGATAAGGCGCGATCAGGGCGCTCTCGCTCGACCCGATTCGCGCCGAGGGCTTCGCCACGCGCCCGAACAGCAGTCCGGTCGCGACCGCAAAGCCAAGCAAACCGGAGAGCGCCTCGAAACCCGCGATGATGTTGGCCGGCGCCGTGCGCGGCGACACCGCACCGAATCCCACCGTGGTCAACGTCTGGGAGCTGAAGAAAATACATTGCAGGAAATGGTTGTAACCCGGGGGCGATCCGGCCAGGAGAGCGTCCGGCCCGAGCAAATAATAGGCCGTGGCAAAAACAAAATTCACCAGCACGTAGCCCGCGACAATCAATCCAAAGAAATGCGTCCACGAAATGCTGACCAGATGCAGGTAGGGATGCACGTCGTGCCAGTTCGTGCCGCGCCGCAGCACGTTGAAGCTTCCGTCGGGATTGATGATTCTGCGCAGCGGTCCGTCATACTTCGTTGTCAGGCCAGGATCGAATGTGGGCTTCTGCATGGAACGAGTGTAAACCGCGTCGCATAAGATCGTGACAGAGATGAATGAGAACCGTGTGGCGCTGGTGACAGGCGCATCTTCCGGTATCGGACGCGCCTGCGCCACGCTGCTCGCCGCCCGCGGATTGCGGGTCTACGCCGCCTCGCGCAGCGCACCGTTGCGCATGGACGTTGCCGACGATGATTCCGTTCGAGCAACCATCGGCGAGATCATCCGGAGCGAGGGCCGCCTCGACGTGGTCGTCAACAACGCAGGCGTCGCCCTCGCCGGCGCCGTCGAAGATACCTCCGTGGAAGAAGCAAAAGCTCAGTTCGATGTCAACTTCTTCGGCGTGCTCCGCGTTTGCCGTGCCGTGCTGCCCATTCTGCGGCAACAGCGGTCGGGTTACATCGTTAACATCTCGTCGATCGGCGGACTGGTCGCTATCCCGTACCAGGGCTTGTACAGCGCGTCGAAGTTCGCTCTCGAAGGCTTGACCGAATCGCTGCGCTTCGAAGTAGCCAGCTTCGGCGTGCACGTGGTGCTGATCGAGCCCGGCGATCACCGCACGTCGCTCACCGCGAACCGCGTGCGCACGACGGAGTCGCAGAGCAATACCGTCTATCGCGGGCCGTGCGACCGCGCGATTGCGAAAATGGCCGCCGACGAGCAGGCAGGCACCGCACCCGAGGCCGCAGCGCGCCTACTTTATCGCATCATCAATCGCCCGCATCCGCGCTTGCGATATACCGTGGGGCCGGTGCCTGAGCGCGCCGCCGTATGGCTCAAGCGCCTGATGCCCTACACCATGGTTGAGAAGGTGATCGGTCGCTACTATTCGCGATAACTACAGTCAGATAACCCGAAAGGCAACCTTGAAGCCCCACCAGTAAGGTGCCGACAATACATCATGAAATACTTGACCATCGCGGTCCTTGTTATCTTCTCGGCGGCCGGCGCGCACGCGCAGACAAAGGATGCTACTTTCGTTCCGGCGAATCCCAGAATCTATGTGGATCCGGCCACGGGCTTCGACGCCTATTTGTCCGAGGCCGCCGCGCGCGATCACGTCGCGATCACGTTAACGACACAAAAAAAAGACGCGGACTTCGAGTTCGATGCGGTCTCGGGAGGGCACACGGTGGCCAGCTCCAACTGGTCGATCCTGTGGACCCCGGGCAACGGAAGAGTCTGGATTCGCCTGGTGGACCTGAGCAACGGCGGTCTCGTATTCGCCTGCCCTGTTGGCTGCGGTCGCGGGGCTGTCCACGGACTGCAGGCCGCCGCGGCATCGTGCGCGAAACGCCTCAGGACCGTTGTTGACCGTTCGACACATCTTCCGGCGGGTTGAAAGCATTCCTGCTCGGCGCACCCGAGTGGAACTACTGATATGAAATCGGTAGTCGTCCTGGTGCTCGCTGCGTCCTTCTGTTCCGTTAGTCAGGCGCAAAAGCGTCGTTACGATTCCACCGCACGCAAGAATCTATGTGGATGCCGCGAGCGGCTTCGATGCCGAACTGGCTGCCGCGATAAAAGAACGAGCTGTGCCGCTTGCAATCACGACCACCAAAGACGGAGCGGACTACGAATTCGAGGTGATGTACGGCGCTCGCAGAATTCCCGCTGCCGCCTGGTCAATTCTATGGGGACACGGGGACGATGAAGCCGCGATCCGGCTGGTCAATCTTCACACCAGCGAGATCGTTTTCGTCTACCAGCTATCGCGCAGAAAGATCGTGCATGACCGCAAAGCCACGGCCGAAGCCTGCGCGAAGCGACTCAAGTTCGGGATGAATCCGGCGTCCATTCCCCCGAAGGAGCGTGTAGCACCGACGGATTCGGGGTTGGACTTCTAGTTCTGCTGCTCACGTGGGACTTGGGCCACAGTATTCGGAGATGGCGTTATGGTGGCACAAGCTTCAGCCTGTGGCTGGGCTCCGGCCCATCAAAGGCAATAAAAAACGCGGAATAGTATGGACCGCCTGTTCAACGAACTGCCAATGGGCCTGCAGCCCACCAAAAGCAATCAAGACGCCGCATGGCGTGGGGTCAGAAGTGGGGCGTGCAATCCTGCCTGCGGACTGGCTTTCAGCCAGTCCAGCCGTCTGAAAGGCGGGAACGGCCACGAGTGGTCCTTGCGACCGCGTCTTCAACGGAGCGGTAGCGAAACGCTGAACTGAACATTGCGCCAGAACCTGGCTAAACAGGCCGACTAAACGACGTCAACGCCCATCGACCGCGCCGTACCCTTGACGCTGCGGATCGCCGCTTCCACATCGAAGCAATTCAAATCCGGCATCTTGATCTTCGCGATCTCTTCCACCTGCGCCGCGGTGATCTTGCCGACCTTCGTCTTGTGCGGTTCGGGCGAGCCCTTCGCGATCGCAACCGCGCGCTTGATCAGCACCGGCACCGGCGGTGTCTTCGTGATAAACGTGAACGAGCGATCCGAGAAAATCGTGATCACTACCGGAATGATCAGGCCTTCCTGATCCTTGCCCGACGTCTTCGCGTTGAACGCCTTGCAGAACTCCATGATGTTGACGCCCTGCGGACCGAGCGCGGTGCCGACCGGCGGCGCCGGGGTCGCCTTGCCCGCGGGAATCTGCAGCTTTACTGAACCGGTTACTTTCTTCGCCATTGCAAACCTTTCTAATCTTTACCGCGCAAAACGGCCGCCCGAATGGCGGCGTTTGCGCTCAATATCGTTACCGAGCGGCTTACGCGGTTTTTTCAACCTGCAGGAAGTCCAGCTCCACCGGGGTCGCGCGGCCAAAAATCGTAACCAGCACGCGCAAGGTATTGCGCTCCGGATTGATCTCGTCCACCTTGCCCTGGAAATTCGCGAACGGGCCGTCGATGATCCGCACCTGCTCGTTCTTCTCGAACGTCATCTTCGGACGCGGACGCTCCGCGGCAGTCGTCTGCCGGTAGAGCATCTTGTTGATCTCATCGGCGCTCAGCGGAACCGGGGTCTGCCCGCCACCCACGAAGCCCGTGACTCGCGGCGTATCCTTCACGCGGTGCCAGAGTTCGTCGTTCATCTCCATCTGGACTACCACGTAGCCCGGATAGAGCAGCCGCTTGCTCGTAACCTTCTTGCCGTTGCGCAACTCGACCACTTCTTCTTCCGGGATCAGAATCTGCCCGATCTGTTCGTTAAATCCGAAGGCCTCGGCCCGCGTGCGCAGCGATTCCGCAACTTTGCGTTCAAAACCGGAATAGGTGTGGATGATGTACCAGTGCTTGGTCTCTTCAGCCACCGCCGGTTCTTCAACCATACCCTCGGTAGCGGCGGCCTCGACGGCAGCTTCATCAACGGCAGCCTCGTCAGCCGCGTCGTTGGCTGACGCGATCGGCTCGGATTCTTCGGGAAGGTTATCGAGATCCGGCATCTTATTGCTTCACGAGCGCGGCTTCGGCCGCCACAACGGTTTTCGTCAGAACCGTATCGACAATCTTGAAGTACGCGGCGAAGATAAACACGCTCACGATCACCACCAGAGTTGTCGACTGCACCCGCTCGCGGTTCGGCCACGTCACGCGCTTCATTTCGCTGCGGATGTCGCCCAGATAACTGCGCGTGCTCTCGATCCAGCTTTGTTTTACTTCCAGTTCGCCAGCCATGATAGTTTCGCTTTTCTCATCCGCTTTCGCTTTTCTTTTTCCGCGGATGTCAGTTGCCTGAGGGGTTCTGGCAGGGGCGGAGGGATTCGAACCCCCAAAAACGGTTTTGGAGACCGCCGGTTTACCGTTGAGCCTACGCCCCTTTTCAGGTGAGTTCGCTTACCAGTGTACCTTAAAATCCTCTGTCTACTTCGTCTCCCGGTGCGGATGGTGCTTCCGGCAAGTCGGACAGAACTTCTTCATCTCAAGACGCTCGGTTGTCGTCTTCTTGTTTTTCGTGCTCGTATAGTTCCGGTTCTTGCATTCCTGACACTGGAACGTAATGATTTCTCTCGGCATTTTCTTGACCTCTTGGCTCTACTAATCCAGAATCTCGCTGACCGTACCGGCGCCCACAGTCCGTCCGCCTTCGCGAATCGCAAACCGCAAGCCCTTATCCATGGCGACCGGTGTAATCAACTCCACCACCAGCTGCACATTATCGCCCGGCATCACCATTTCCGTGCCTTCCGGCATCTCCGCCACTCCCGTCACATCTGTCGTGCGGAAGTAGAACTGCGGCCGATACCCCTTGAAGAACGGCGTATGACGTCCGCCTTCTTCCTTCGACAACACATAAACCTCGCCCCGGAACTTCTTGTGCGGCTTGATCGAACCCGGTTTCGCGATCACCTGCCCGCGCTCCACTTCCGTCTTTTCCACACCGCGCAGCAAAAGGCCCACGTTATCGCCCGCACGCCCTTCGTCCAGCAGCTTCTTGAACATTTCGACGCCGGTGACAACCGTCTTGCGGGTATCTTTGAAGCCGACGATTTCCATATCCTCGCCAACCTTGCAGATCCCCTGCTCGATACGGCCCGTGACTACCGTGCCGCGGCCCTGAATCGAGAAGATATCTTCGATCGGCATCAGGAACGGCTTATCGATCACGCGCTCCGGCATCGGAATATACGTGTCGACCGCTTCCATCAGCTCGTCAACCGTCTTCTCCCACTGCGCTTCGCCGTTCAAAGCGCCGAGAGCCGAAACCCGCACCACCGGCAGATCGTTGCCCGGGAACTGATAGCTCGTCAGCAGTTCGCGCACTTCGAGTTCGACCAGATCGAGCAGTTCCGGATCGTCCACCATGTCGACTTTATTCATCGCGACCACGATGTACGGCACGCCCACCTGGCGGGCGAGAAGAATATGCTCGCGCGTCTGAGGCATGGGGCCGTCGGTTGCCGCAACCACGAGAATCGCGCCATCCATCTGCGCCGCGCCCGTGATCATGTTCTTGATGTAATCGGCGTGGCCCGGGCAATCGACGTGCGCATAATGCCGCTTCGCCGTCTCGTATTCCACGTGTGAAGCCGCGATCGTGATGCCGCGCGCTTTCTCTTCCGGCGCATTGTCGATCGAATCGAACGACCGGAACGACACCTTCGGATTGTGCTTCGCCAGTACCTTCGTGATCGCCGCCGTCAGCGTTGTCTTGCCGTGATCGATATGCCCGATCGTCCCGATATTGACATGCGGCTTACTGCGGTCAAATTTTTCTTTTCCCATGGGAAGAAATCAGTCCTCGAAAAAACCTCAAGCGCATAGCCCCCAAACTCGAGACACCCTCATGCGCGTAAACCCCTGAGCGCAAAGGCCGCCACTTCGGGCGGCCGTCTTGCGCGATAAACATGGAGCCGTTGACCAGGATTGAACTGGTGACCTCGTCCTTACCAAGGACGCGCTCTACCAACTGAGCTACAACGGCCTTCAAACAAAATATGGTGGACAGGGGAGGATTCGAACCTCCGTAGCTCCAAGGAGCGACAGGTTTACAGCCTGTTGCCATTAACCGCTCGGCCACCTGTCCGGATAACTATTTCAACAGCTTAGCCGGATCACCCCGAGCTCAAACTGCACCGACGGAAATGCCCGCACTTCCGCCCGATTTTTCATGGTACCGCATCGCAGTCTGCTGGCGCTAGACGCGGGCTCCGGGGCCGCTGATCTGTGCTGCTGCTCAAAGCTAGCTATTCTATGCTTGCTAATATATCTGAGGATGCTTGAAAACAGCACAGCACAGCGAATCCGAGACCACCTTCGATCTACCTATATCAGTCCGGCCCGCGCCCGCAATGAGTCCACGCTACGCATTGTTGCGGGCGAAGTATTGAAAGCACTGCATTTACAGAATCGCGCGCCCGCTGTCTGCCAAGTGCTCCGGGGCCGCAGATTCCTCGCAGAGAACAATCTGATTCTCGAGAAGCAGGAAGGGCCGCCTTCCGGCCTGAGCACCACAGCTGCGTTCACATATAGATTGGGCGGACAGGCTCCGCCCGCCAAAGAAGGGGCCAAATCGGCTTGGGAGAGTCTGCGCGGAATTGCCAAGGAAGCTTTCGCCGCCATCGGCGGAGCGGAGGCGTTCCTCAAGAGCGAGCGCGGGAAATTCTACGATCCGGCCTGCGATCCTCTCGATGACGGTTGGGGCAAGCAGTGAGTCGGATTTACTGGGACTCCATGCTCTTCATGTATTGGTTGGAAGATCATCCAACGCGCGCCCCACGGATCGAGGAACTGTATGGACAAATTCAGCGGCGCAGCGATACTCTTTGCACGAGCATCTTCTCGGTCGGCGAAATACTGACCGGACTCTACAAACAGGGAGCCGAAGTCGCGGCGACAAGGACACGCGAAATGTTGCGCCCCCCATTGGTGGAGTTGATTCCGTTCACAGCCGAGACCACAGAGCACTTCGCCCGCATCCGCGCAGTGAATCGTGTCTCGCCCGCAGACGCCATTCACCTCGCCAGCGCGGCGCAATCCGGTGTGAATCTGTTCCTCACCAATGACCGCCGTCTTTCGAAACTGGCCGTACGGGGAATCGACTTCATTGCCGGGCTAGACGTGAATCTGTTCTAACTATCTACGTGGAGATAGCCCGGAAAAGCCAGTACAGGAATCCCGACAGCATCATCGCCACTGGCAGCGTCAGCACCTACGCCAGCAGCAGACTCCGCACGGTGCCCATCTGTATCCCCGATTTGTTCGCCGCCATCGCGCCCGCCACGCCCGATGACAGCACGTGCGCCGTACTCACGGGCAGCCCGAGCATATCCGCCGTGCTGATCGTCAGCATGGTGGTGATTTCCGCCGCCGCGCCCTGCCCGTAAGTCAGGTGATCCTTACCGATCTTCTCGCCCACCGTGACGACAATCCGCTTCCACCCGATCATCGTTCCCAACCCCAGCGCGATCGCCACCGCCACCTTCACCCAGGTCGGAATGAACTTCGTCGAAAGGTCGATGTGCTTCTTGTAGTTCGTGATGACTTTGTTGTCGTCCGCGTTGAATTGCGCGTGGCCGGTCTTTTCGATGATCCGGATCGCCTCGCTCACTACATACATTTCGTTGCGCAGATTGCCCTGCCGGTCAGCCGGCACATCCTTCAGCAGCTTGAACCCCCGGACTTCGTTGCCGATGTCATTGATGTACTGCCGCAACGCCAGCATCGTATTGTCGTCGAACTGCTTCGTGGCGACAAAAGGCGTCAGATCCGAGCGCGAATCACCCACCACTGCCGAAGGCTTCACGTATTTACTCACCACCTGCACGGTTTGCTGCGATACCACCAGGAAATCCGCCGTCTGCGCGGGGCTCACGGCGTGGTTCAGCGCCTACGCCGTGGGCACTGTGCCCACGAGGATCAGCATGATCAGCCCCATGCCCTTCTGTCCGTCATTCGACCCGTGCGTGTAACTCACTCCCGAACACGTCCCGATCAGCAGCGCCCGAATCCAGAACGGCGGCGGCGTGTTGCCCACCGGCGCTTCGCACAACCGTTGATCTTTGATCAGCACCTTCGAGAGCAGTAGAAGGATTGCCGAAAGACCAAAACCGATCAGCGGAGAAATCAGCAGGCTCTCGCCGATCTTCTTCGCCTGGTCCCAATCGACCCCGCTCGTGCCCGATATCGGCGACATGAGCTGATTCGCAATCCCCACGCCGATGATCGACCCGACCATCGTGTGCGAACTCGATGCCGGCAAGCCGAAATACCAGGTTCCGAGATTCCACAGGATCGCCGCGATCAACAGCGCGAACACCATCGCAAACCCGGCTCCGCTGCCCACCTGAAGAATCAGTTCGACAGGCAGCAGAGAGATGATCCCGAACGCTACCGCGCCGCCCGAGGCGAGCACGCCCAGAAAATTGCAAACGCCCGACAACACGACCGCCATATGCGGTTCCAGCGAATGCGTATAGATCACAGTCGCAACCGCATTCGCCGTATCGTGAAAGCCATTGACGAATTCAAAGCCCAGGGCAGTCAGCAGCGCCACACCCAGCAGCAGGAAGGGAAAGATGGAAGTATAAGGAACCGTTCCCATGTCCCTGGCGATGCTGACCCCGGTGTAAATGACGCCCACCACCAGCGCCGCGCCGAACACGAGCATGCCTAACTTCCCCGGACTCCGGGACATCTTTTTGTCTAACGCGGGAGACGCAGCTGCGGCCATAATTCTCCTTACAGCAGGTCAGTTTAGTGGTATATCGATTTCGGCTTAATTACCGTTACATGACAAAACCGTTTCTGCGAAAGCGGGTGTATAGTCGCGGTGATGGCCACTCACTGGCCACTTCATGTTTTTTGTAATCGGGGCGGCACACTCGCGGCTCAGCAAGTTGGGCGCTGATTCCGAACGGGTTATTGAGCCGCGCGCGTTAGCAGGCGGTAACGAAAGGCCGTTTTTCAGTACCCCGTTAGGTTCTTCATTCTGATGCTCGCTGGCGCGATGAACCGAATCGTCCCGAAGACCAGGTGTTAAGCTTCGCTTGTGAACCGGGCGCTCCATCGCGCGTACTTCATCTCTTTACTCGCCCTGACCGCCATCCCCGCCTTACCGCAGGTTTCGGTAGATGTGAGCCTTAACCAGCCCGGCTATCTCGTGGGCGAACCCATCGTCGTCAATGTCGGATTCAAAAACATTGGAACAGAACCCCTCGGCTATTCAGGATGCGACGGCCACGCCGATCTTACCGTCATCGGAGCGCAGCCTGAGCAACCTCCTCTGCTGCGTGGCTGCCCCAACGGCGGCGGCTTCATTCCGGGCGGCGGCGCTTGCGGCATCGATCATCCGCCTGGCATGGCGCCCGGCCAGACCGTCTCGTTTCCTTATCTGCTCAAGAGCTACCACCTCCGCGCCGGCTCTTACGTTTTGCACGCGTCCGGTCGCGCCCCCGTTCGCTGGTTTTTCGGCCCGGGTCTGAACGCCTCGCCGGTATCGCAGCGGAAGCTCGGAGATCCCGTGGAAGGATCTGTCTTCGACGTCTCACTCAACCTGCACATCAACGCCGGAACGGAAGAGGAACTCAGGCAGCGCTACCTTACCTACATCACGGACAGCAAATCTGTCGGCGATATCGCCAGGCATGCCCGCGAAGCGATCGCAGAAATGGCTCCGCCCTTTCTGGAAAAAACCATCCTCGGCTTCACAAATCATCTCGGGGATGAGCCACTGGTCGTGAAAGGCCTGGGGCAAATCCCCACCCCGGAGAGCCGCGCCGACCTCATCGCCTTATTCGAAAAAAGCCCCGATCTGAATCTCCGCGCCCTGATCGCCGAAAAACTGGCCGCAATCGCGACGCCGCGCGAACTTCTTTTCTTCGCCAGCCTCCTTCCAGGCCACAGCAGCGCACTGGACGATCGAATCCGCATCTTCGCTGCGCTCGGAATCGGCCGCATCGGCGGAAACGAGGCTGTTGCGGCTCTTCAATCGCTTCCGCTCAGCGCGGGCAACGTGGTTCGCAGCGCCGCGGCCGCGGGCCTCGGTAACACCAAATCCCGAGCCGCCGTACCTGTTCTGATCGGCATGAGCCCGGATCCCTGGACTCAGAATGATGTCTGCTGGGCGCTCGCGACTCTGACCCATTACCAATGGTGTGGAGGCACTCTCACTCGAGCTGACAACGGTTGGCGAAACTGGTGGCGCACCCACGCCTCCGGCCTGCCCATTTACGGAATCGATCAATGCCCTGACATCAAATCGCTCCGTCCTCTGAAGAATTGATACGCTCGCCATCGGCGTAGTGGGAGTCGTTGCGTCCGATAGCCTGACGATGGCCCGGCAACATCTGCTGGCCAGACCCGCCTCATCTTTCTATGTTGTCGGACCCATTCGCCTCGCGATGGGCATCGTGCTGATCCTGTTTGCCTCGAAATCAAGAACGCGCGAATCCTACGAACCATGGGCGTCATGATGGCACTCCAGAGGAATCGTGCCGCAGGTCATCGGAACTATGAGCCTCAAACAAGAAGTGATGTTGGGGCACGCGATCTTGCGGTTCGGGGCCCTCGTTGCGTTAGCGAGCGGTTGCTTTATAGCCTTTGCGCTTACGCCGCGTCAGACCTTGACCTGATCTGCGCTCCGGGTTTCACAAAGGGCGGCGAAGCACGTAGGTGAGCATAGACTCCGTACTCGACTCGTGAACCATGCCCAACCGCACCATGACATGGACAGACCTCACGTTGGGCGGATCGGTGCGGGCGTAGACACGCTGATACCTGGTAGAGCGCCATAGATATCAGAGTGCGGCGGCACAGGCCTCCGTCGCCAAACCCATTCCCCAATGCTCTCCCCGGAGACCGTACAACAACTCGATCTCAGGGCCCGCATCGATAAACCGAAAACCGCAGAAACCCGCGATCGGTGCTTCGGCGGATTGCGGCGGCGGCGGTATTTCAAGCGCCCAGAAGCCGAAGCCAGACCCATCCGCGGTGGCCAGGTGGGATTCGACGACCTCTTGCGCGACTTCGCGTGTGATGACGATATCGTCCCAGAGGAAGCGACGTACCTCAGGCGCTGTCCAGAGCGAGTGCATTGCGTCGACGTCGTCGCGTCCCAGTGATCGAAGCAGAACGCGGTCCGTGCAGATCGACGGGAGGGACATAGAGCAGACCCTGCCCGGTCTATGGTGCGAGAGTCGCGAGCGCAACCCCGATTTCCTGATTGCTCATAGCGGACGCAATCTCGCGCTGAAGATAACGCAAGGTGACCGAGTGGTGCTCTTCATCGTAAGACCCCACGCAGTCGCTCGCGATGATCACGGGCCAATCGCGTTGATAAGCGTCAATCGCAGTCATACGGATGCAGGCATGCGTGTTAATCCCCGCGAGGATGAGCGTATCGGGCTTGAGTTCAGCAAGAAGCTCCCAGTGTTGTGCGGAAAAAGGCGCTGAAACGCTTCTTCACGATGACCGGATCAGATCCAATCACAGGCAGTTGCGGAGCGACTTCGCAACCGGACGTACCTTTGATAGCGATCGAAATGCGGTTCGCCTGCATTTGCCTGAAGGCATCACTCAGGTCCGCCTCAAATTCCTGGCGGACCCAGACGACAGGGAACCCATGCGAACGCATCAACAACACCAGATCGTGTGTCGAGTGAAGTAGAGATTCGCGCGCGGCCACGGGCCATCCGTCGAGGAAATCGTATTGCATATCGATGACGAGAAGCAGCGGCCGGATCATTCGTCAATCATAGTGAACCTGTGACGGTTTGCTCGTTAACGAGCGGGCGCGCTCAACGGAGGGAAACGATTCAACGTAACCGCTGCGCCCGTCTTGTCGGTAATCGTGACAGTAAGACGATACGTTCCCGCAGGCAAAGCGGGGAACGATTGAACAAAAAACTGTTTATCCACCCCGGTCTGAGTAAATTGGTGAACAACGGTATCGCTTGAATCCACGATCCGTCCTTCGACTGTGAATGGTCTTCCTTCTTCCCTTAGCGGAATGGCGATAGCGACATGATTGTCCAGGTAAAGCGCCCACGTTGGAATGCTCGGCGTTAGTTCTACATGTTGAGCGGCGAGAAGCGGCGCAAACATTGCCGCCAGGATCATGAACCAAAGCCGAAGCCGCTGGTGCATGCCACAAGACTACCCATATGCGAGCACCGGCGGCAACGGTGGCGACTTACCGGAACGCCTGCACACCCCTGCGCAAACCCTCCGCGCGTTTCTCCAGAGTTTTAGCTTCATCGCCCCGGTTGGTTCTGAAGCAAACTGGCATACTGACGCAACGCCATCTCGAGACCCTGAGATCCTGCCGCTCCGGCCTTTTCATAAGCCACAATTGCTTTCCGGTAATCCAGTTCTGCCGACGCGTAATCCTTTTCCAGCCGCTCCACCTGCGCAAGTTCATAAAGGCCGTCGGCAAGTAGATACCCGTCAGGCCAGGTCATTTCGAGGATCGGCAGCGCGTGCTGCAGCATCGTCTTCGCCTCACCGTATCTGCCTTGCTGCGTGTAAACCTTCGCCAGCCAGGATTCGCCGATCGCCACCGTAGGATGGTTCGCACCCTGCTTCCGGAGAATACCCAGCGCCTCGCCCAGTTCTGTCTCCGCGAGCGCGAACTTCTTCTCGTTCATGGATTCTATGCTCCGGTCCAGCATGACCTCTCCCACCCGCGGAGACTCGGGGCCGAATGTGGCGGTAAAGATCGCCTGCGCTTTGCGAAGCAGCGGCTCCATTCGCGCCTGCTTGCTCTCCACACGGTAAAGATCCGCGAGCGTAGTCAGTGCGCTTCCGTATGTTGGATGCGACTCGCCCAGCTCTCGAGCCTCCTCAACCGCATGTTGCAGAATCGGCTCAGCCGTGGAATACCGGCCCTCCTGCGTATAAGCCGAGCCCAGAGCAGCTTCGGAAATAACCCGGTCAGCAACGCTCGCGGAGCCCGCCCGCTGAATCTCGACCACCTCCTTCAACAGCGATTCGGCCTCTTGCGCCCTCCCCTGCATAATGTAGATCTGGCCCAGGCAGGATTTCAACGAAGCGGTTCTGATATCTCGTTCCCCGAGGGCTGCGGTCGCCCCCGCCAGCGCCTTTTGCAGAATCGTCTTTGCCTCGTCGATCCGTCCCTGCCTCGCGCGAAACGAGGCCAGGCCGCCCATAACTTTCGCCCGGACATCCGCTCCGTCATCGGGATGTTTCTCCAGTATGCTGAGCGCCTCCCGATACAACTCCTCCGCGCCCGCGTCATCGCCCTCGAGTTGGCGCTTACCCGCGAGTTCGTCGTCGAGATCCGCCCGCCGCAAATCCTGGCCTTGCGCGACGAGCGCCACGAACAGGCCAACCGCTGCGATCGCAAGAAACTTCATGCAGGCTTCCTCCCAGCGACCAAGGTATGACGGCGCGGGTTACCGGATTGTTCCCGGAATGTCCTTTGTTGAATACGGCGCCTCGGGAAAAAAGTTCGCCTCGCCCGAGTGCGCAAAAATAAACATAATGCGCATAAATTAACATCAGCAGGCGGCCGGTGTCAATCGCCTCTCGTTTCCGAGCCGCGCGTCTTTCCCTTCCGAGCGCGTGTCTTTCCTTTCCGAGCCGCGACCGCGAGGGAGCGGTGTATGTTCCGGAGGGTCCTTACTTGAATACGTTGACGTGGGGAAAAGGTTTGCTGTGGACAACTATTTTTTTTAGCGGCGCCGGCTATTTAATCTCGAGCGGTGTGCCTCACTCAGTCACAGGCTAAATCTCTCTTGACCCGGCGGAAAGAATCCGTGCATACTTGAACCCGGATTATGCCGTTCGCCGCCCAAAGCGGTTGCCGCACACTGGCACTCTTTCCTTCGTTTCTTCCGCTAACGCTGTTGAGTCTTTCCCTGCTGACCCTTCCTGCTGCGGCGCAAAGCAGACAGGGAAATCAGCCGAAAGAGCTTCAATTCGAAGTCCTGTCGATCCGCTCCATGAATTCATCCATCACTGCGTCTCTGAATACCGATCCGTCGCCGAATGGTTTCGATTCACGGCTGACGCTTTTTCAGGCAATCATCCTTGCTTATGCCCCAAATGATCCCGGGAACTTTGGCCGCGTGGAAGTCCTCAATGCTCCAGGCTGGATTGGTGATTTTTACGACATAAAGGGACGCGTGTCGCAGGCCGACCTTAAAGCCTGGCAAAATCAGACAAAGGGCCATGAACTCCTCCGCTCCGTCCTGCGGGCCGCTCTGAAAGACCGTTGCAAACTCGCAATCCATGAGCAACCGGCAAAAGGAGAGATCTTCGCGCTGGTAATCGGGAAGCATGGACCACAAGTGAAAGCGACGGCTGCGAACTCTGTGCCTCCGTCCGGCGGGAAAATGGCTGTGAAACAGAAAAGTGGTGGAGTCATGGTGCACAGCTTCGATAATGGACACCAGGTCAAGACCTTCTATGGCGCGACCATGCAGGATCTTACGGATTTCCTGTGTATCATGTCGGGGCGGATCCCGGTGCGTGACCAGACAGGCCTGACCGGACGCTACGATTTCTCAATCCGGCAAGTGCCGATTTCGCCTGACGACAACCAGGTGCTCAGTTACCACGTCGATCATCTCGGACTGAAGGTAAAGCCCGGGACGGAGAGCAGGCCTATGCTAGTCATAGACCACATCGAAAAGCCCACGCCGAATTGATTACTGGTTCAGCAGAGGAATACTGTTTAACGGAGGCGGAGCCGGCAAGCTCGCAAGAAACGCCCGGATATCGGCCAGATCCGCGTCCGAAGCGACCTTGGCAGTATACGGCGGCATAGCGCCCGATGGATGCCGCACGTAAGCGATCAAAGCCGGGGTCGCCATCACCTTAGGCGCAAGCCGCGCGCCCGCGCCGCCCTGGCCGGCATAGCCATGGCACTCATAGCAGCCATCTCTTACATAGAGCCGTTTGCCATTCTCAACATTCTGAGCCAATGCAATCACCGGCAACAGCAGCAAGGCGAACAGGATTTTCCGCATCAGGCTGGTGAAAAGAGCATTTGTCTTATCTGTGTCCATCCGTGTTTATCCGTGGCTAAATTGCTTTTTTCCGTTAACGAGGCTGCGTAATCACATCGATCAGATACGGATTCCCGCGCTTCACTGCCGCAATCCCGCGCTTGATCGCCGGCGCCAGCGCAGCCGGATCGGAGATCGGACCTTCCGCCTCCACTCCCATGCTCCGCGCCATCTGCGCGTAATCGATGTTCGGATCCGTAATCGTCGTGCCGATCCCGCACGTCTCGATCCCGCGGTTATGCTGGTTCGCCATGCGCTGCAGTTGCATGATCTCCATGTGGTACGCGCGATTGTTATGCATCAGAGTCAGCATCGGGATCTTATGATGCGCCGCGGTCCACAGCGTGCCCGGAGCCATCATCAGATCGCCATCGCTCTGAATACAGACACTCAGCCGCCCATGCTTCTTGTTGGCGACGGCCGCGCCCAGCGCCGCCGGAGCCATGTATCCCACGCCTTCGCCGCCCGCGCCGCCGATGTAGTGATAATGCTTGTCGAAATCCCACAGCCGCAGCGGCCAGTAACTGATCCAGATCGTATCCGAAACCAGCGACCAGTCTTCGTTCTTCAACTGCGCCCACAACTCAGCCGACATGCGCGCCGTGCTGATCGGGCTCGCATCCCACGCGTAGGTCGCGTTAGTCCGGTTCTGCTCCAGCGCTCGCTTGCTAGCCTCGGCCAGCTTCGCCCCGCGCGCCTGAAACACGCGCCTGCGATCGTCGGTCACCAGTTTCTTCACCGCCTCGATCAACGAAGGCAGCGTCGCTTCCGCATCCGCCGCGATGCTGACATCCACTTCTTCGAAGCGCTGGAAGTTCTGATAGTTGCTCTTGTAAAACAGATCGCTCGAACTGATGCTGATGAGCTTCGTGCCCGGCTTGATGATGGAGCGCGGAATCACTTTCGTCTGCCCGCCCAGCGCATGCACCACGCCGTAGAAATCGTAAACCTCGAGGCCGAGGATCACGTCCGCATTGCCCACCACCGTCCGCGTATCCCACGACTGATTCAGCGGATGCCGCGACGGAAAATTCATCCGCCGATGCTGATCGATCACCGCGCATTGCAGCAGTTCCGCCAGTTCCACCAGCGACTTCAACCCCGCCGGCGTACGCGCCGAACGCGAAGTCACGATCACCGGATTCTCCGCCGCCACCAGCATCTTCGCGATGTCGTTGACCGTGCTCTGATCGCCCGCCGGAGGAGCGGGAACAACATACTTCGGCACACGCAGATTCGCGTCCGCCGGTATCGCGTTCTCCTGCAGTTCGCCATCCGCCACCAGCACCACAGGCATGGTCGGAGGCGTCATCGCCAGCTGATAAGCCCGCACCGTCGACTCGCCGAAATGCTGCAGCGACGCCGGATTATCGTCCCACTTCGTGAAATCGCGGATCATCGCCGCCGCGTCCTGCACGCTGTGCAGCCATTCGACCGACCCGCGCCGCTCCGCCGCATTCGAAATGTTTCCGAGGATCAGAACGTTCGGCACCTGATCGCAGTACGCGTTGTAAACCGCCATCGCCGCGTGCTGGCACCCCACCGTTCCATGCGCCATCGAGAGCGCCGGCTTGCCCTCGATCTTCGCGTAGCCATTCCCCATCGCCACGCCGATCTCTTCATGCGTGCAGGTGATGAACTCCGGCTGGTTCCCGCCGTAGTTGACCACCGATTCATGCAGCGAACGAAAGCTCGATCCCGGACACGCGAAGATGTATTCGACCGGCAGCGATTTGATCACATCGACCATGTAATCCGAGCCCGGCCGCTCGACAATCTGGATATCGGCGCTCGCAGTGGTCTCGGCCGCACGCTCGGTGGTGTTGGGGGGTCTGACGGCCGGAGAAGCAGGAGCAGGCTCCTGCGCCTGCGCAATCAGCGGAGCGCCTGCCGCAACCACAGCACCTTTCAGAAATCCACGCCGCTTCATACCTTCCTCCTCACCGAACAACCACTTCCTAACGCGAGCGCGCTACTGAGCCGCGACTGTGAAGGAGCGGTAAGAAGCATTTCCCAGCATCCTGTCACACCGCTTTCATCACAATAGTTGTCTTGTCAATCTTCGCGAGCGACGTCTTCCCGCACTGCCGCATCGCCAGTTCCAGTTCGCCGCGCATGATCTCGAGCACCCGCTCCACGCCCGCCTGGCCGAAAGCGCTCAAACCCCACAGATAAGGCCGCCCGATTCCCACCGCACTAGCGCCCAGCGCAAGAGCCTTGATCACATCCGTGCCGCGCCGAAAACCGCCATCCACCAGCACCGGAATGCGCCCATTAACCGCCGCCACAACCTCCGGCAGAGACTCGATCGTGGCCCGCCCGCTCTCAATCGACCGGCCTCCGTGATTCGAAACGATGATGCCGTCGACGCCATGCTGCAGCGCCGCCGTTGCATCTTCGTGCGACTCCAGGCCCTTGATCATGACCTTCATCTTCGTCGTCTTCTTGACGCGGTCGATGAAATCCCAGGTCATCGAAGGACTGTTCATCACGAAGTCCTTCAGGTCGAGCCCCTGAAACATCGGCCGCGCCGAAAGATTCGATCCCGGCTCGCCATCATGGCAATCCGAACACATGCGCGTATCGGCACGCCGCGCCCGCCTGAAGGTTTCCGTATTGCGCCCCGCGAGAAGATCGACGGTCACGGCCAGCACCGGGCATCCGGCAGCCTCCACACGCTTCACGATGTGCTCGGCGTTCTCCCACTTCGCAGGCGCATAAAGCTGATACCAGACCGGCCCGCCGCGAGCCTTCGCGACGTCTTCCACCGAGTTCGAAGTCACGGTCGACAGGATCTGCAGCGCACCCTTCGCTTTCGCCGCGCGCGCCGTTGCAAGCTCCGCATCCGGATTGAACATCTTCTGCGCACCGGTGGGGCAGATGAAGATCGGAAAGTCCCACGTAGTGCCGAAAAGATTGACCTTCGTATCCACCTTGCTGACGTCGATCAGCCGCCGCGCCCGCAGTTCGATGTGCTGAAAGCCTTCGCGATTCGCCCGCAGCGTGAGATCGTCGTCCACGCCAGACGCCATGTAACCGAAATGCGCGGTGGGCAGATTGCGCCGCGCCACCTCCTCGAAATCCATCACGCTGAACGCGTCTTTCGGACTGGTGAGCGGAGGGCCGGGAAAACTCGCCTGCCACCCCGCAGCAGGCAACGCAGCCAGCGGACTCGCGGCGAGGTACTTCAGGAACCGCCGCCTGTCTCGATTTACCGGACCATCTGGCGGGCAATTATATCAACTTAAGCCGAACAACCGTACCGCGTTTTCCTTCAGGATCAGCGGCCGCACTTCGTCTTTGATGGCGATTTTCTCGAAGTCGGCCAGCCAACGGTCCGGCGTGATCAACGGGAAATCGGAACCGAACAGAACCTTCTTCTTCAGCAGCGTATTCGAGTACTGAATCAGCGTCGGCGAGAAGTATTTCGGCGACCATCCCGAGAGGTCGATATACACGTTCACCTTATGCAGGCACACCGAAATCGCTTCGTCCTGCCATGGAAACGACGGATGCGCCATGATGATTTTCAGATCGGGGAAATCGACCGCGACGTCGTCGATATCCATCGGATGCCCGTACTTCAGCCGGATGCCTCCACCCCCCGGCATACCCGTCCCGATTCCGCTGTGTCCCGTATGAAAAATCACCGGCATGCGCGCGGCGTTGAGCACCTCATAGAACGGATACGCCTTCTTATCGTTGGCGTGAAACTCCTGCAGCGGGCAATGCAGCTTGAACCCTTTGACGCCCCGCGCGATCAGCCGCTTTGCTTCGCTCACCGCCTCCGCGCCGCGCATCGGATTCACGCTGGCGAACGCCATCATGATGTCGCTGTTCGCCTCGGCGAAATCCGCCACGATGTCGTTCGAAACCTGCGGCCTGCCGGTCAGGCGCTCATCGACCGAAAACACCACGCACCCGATCTTGCGGTCGCGATAATACGTCGGCCAGCGCGTTGCGATCCGCGGGAACGCCGCTATCGCCGAAATACTTCTTCGCGGCGTCCGCGGCGGCGTTGTCCGGCGCATCCGATTCGATGTGAACGTGCGTGTCGATGGCTACGAGTTCCTGTGCATTCATAAGGGGCAACCGTCAGCATAGCAACCAGCACGCGGCTGACTGAAAAGCGTGGCGCACGCACTTTGCGTGCCGCGTCGCCACTCATGGCGACGCCCGGGCCACGACCCGCCGATGGAGGCTAAAATTGTAGTGGGAACCTATGTTAATCGATAAGGCGCCTTTTCTCGAAAGCCTCGGCGGTGAAGAGGCAGTTCACCAGCTGGATCCCGAAGCCAAAGCGGACGCAATTGAAGATTTTCTCGCCGGTCAGTTGCACGGCCGCGTGCCCACGGTAGCCGACGTCGAAGATCAGATCGAAACCCGCCCGTTCCGCATGGGCGCCGGTTTCCTCTTCGTATCGCCCAACGGCAACGTGAAGAAGCTGCCGAAGATGCCCGCGAATCCGACGATCGTCGACTTCTTCAATCTCCGCTTCCAGGCGCACACCACGAAGAACCACTGTCTGCAAAGCGCCGCGCTCGCCATGAAGAACGGCATGTCGGAAGAGATCATCCTCGCCTGCCTGCTGCACGACACCGCGCTCGAACTGCTCCGCAGCGATCACGGCTACTGGGGCGCGCAGCTTTACGAACCCTACGTACCGGAGAAGGTCAGCTTCGCCATCCGCTACCATCAGGCGCTGCGTTTCTATCCCGACAAGGAAACCGGCTACGAGTATCCCGAGCTCTATCGTTACCTCTTCGGCGAGGACTACGTTCCCGCGCCGCACATCGAGGCCGCGTACAAGATGCTGCGCAATCACAAGTGGTACATGGAGCCGCGCCTCGTTACGGTGAACGATCTCTATTCGTTCGACCCCAACGCAGTAGTGACCATCGACCCGTTTCTCGATATAATCGGCAGGCATTTCAAACAACCGAAAGAAGGTCTGGGAAACGACAACAGTCCGGTGGCTCACATGTGGCGCGCAATCGCCCGGCCGGACTCGCCCCTCTAAGAGATGACTGCCCCCAATCGTGCGTTGCTGTTTGCTCTTCTGCTGACCGGAATCCTTGCCGCCCAGGAGCCCAGTCCGGCGAATCGCTTTACCAGAAGAGTTGCGCACAATGCCATGAGGCCGGCGTGGGGCGCGCTCCTCAGCGTCAGGCTTTCCGCGATATGACGCCGGAACATGTGCTCGCTGTTATGGAAACCGGCGAGATGATCACGATGGCCCAGGCGATTCCGGCGCAGGGGCGACGCGCAGGTTGCGCAATTCCTGACCGGCAAGGAACTGGGACACGCGCTCAGCACCATTCCTTCGGCTCAGGCGATGTGCCCCGCGGAGAGTAACGCGAACTTCAATCCGCCGGCCGGACCGTCGTGGAGTAGTTGGGGCGGGAACACATCCAACACCCGATTTCAAACCGCCGCGATGGCGGGTCTTACCGCCGATGAGGTTCCGCGCCTCAAGCTGAAATGGGCGTTCGGCTTTCCGGGAGATCTGACCTCCAACGGACATCCGACCTACGCCGGAGGCCGTGTATTTGTCGGCAGCACCGGCGGCAAGGTCTACTCGCTCGATGCCGCGACGGGCTGCATCCATTGGTATCTCGACGTCGGCGGGCAGGTGCGCGACGCGATTAATATTGCAAAGATCGGGTCACTTCTACGCGGCGTTCTTCGGCGATGCCAGCGCGTACGTCTGGGCTGTGGATGCCGCGACGGGCAAGCAATTGTGGAAGACGAAGGTCGACGACTTTCCCGTCGCGCGAATGACCAGTTCCCCGGTGTTTTACGACGGAAAGCTGTATGTCGGCGTGGCCTCGGGCGAGGAAGCCGCGGGCTCGGTGCCCGCTTACGAATGCTGCAAGTTCCGCGGCAGCCTGGTGGCGCTCGATGCCGCGACCGGCAAGCAGATCTGGAAGACCTAGACCATCGACGAGCAGCCGAAACCAACCACGAAGAACAAGATCGGCACGCAATTGTGGGGTCCTTCCGGAGCGCCGATCTGGAGCACTCCCGCGATTGACGCGAAGCTCAACCGCGTCTACGTGACCACGGGCGACAACTACAGTGAACCAGGCACGGGGACCAGCGATGCCTTCATCGCGATCGATATGAAGAGCGGGAAGAAGCTCTGGATTCGCCAGATGACAGCCAATGACGCTTACACATCCGCATGCCGTTTGCCCGATCGCACCAATTGCCCCGAGGTGAACGGTCCGGACTTCGACTTCGGCGCTTCACCGATTCTGGTCACGCTGCGGAACGGCAAGCGGGCGCTGATTGCCGGCCAGAAGTCGGGCATCGTACATGCGCTCGATCCCGACAAGCGGGGCGAGAAGCTCTGGGACGTGCGTGTCGGCAAGGGCGGCACCATGGGCGGCGTGCAGTGGGGGTCCGCCGCGGACGACGCGAATGTCTACGTGGCCAACTCCGATATCAAACGCATCATGCTCGATTACGCCACGACCACGGACACCGATGCGTCGCAGGGCGGAGGTATGTACGCCCTGAAGCTCGAAAACGGCGAGCGGATCTGGTACACGCCACCGCCGCCTCGCACCTGCGAAGATCGGCAAGCGTTGCAGCCCGGCCCAATCCGCGGCCGTAAGTGCAATGCCAGGCGCTGCGTTCTCGGGCTCCATGGACGGGCATCTGCGCGCTTATTCCGCCACGAACGGTGCGATCATCTGGGACTTCGATACGATCCGCCCGTATGAAACGGTCAACGGCGTGGAGGCGCGAGGTGGATCGATCGATGGACCCGGCCCGGTGATCGCGGGCGGAATGGTGTTCGCGAACTCTGGCTATACGGCGGCGGGAGGTCAGCCCGGCAACGTGCTCCTCGCCTTCTCAGTCGACGGCAGGTGACGTGTGCAATCATACAGAAATGCTGAGCCGGACAGTCAAACGCACCGCGATTTCAATTAAAATCGCAACAGTCATTGTTTTCTAAAGACTGGGGTTCATATGTCTGATGCACAGTCGTCGAAGGTGCTGGTTGTAGACGACGAACCTGAAATCCGGAAGCTGGTGACGGCGATGCTCGCGCGAAATGGTTATCGCGTGCTCAGCGCCGATTCGGGCGAGAATGCCCTGCGGCTCTTCAAGAGCAACCCGGATACAGACCTGCTTCTTACCGATGTGGTGTCGCCCGGCATGAGCGGGCCGATGATCGCGGATCAGATCTCCGCGCTCAAACCCGATATCAAAGTCCTGTTTATGTCGGGTTACGATGGCACACAGGTCGTGCAGCGCTACGTGGTCGAAAAAGGTTATTCACTGCTGACGAAGCCGTTCAGCATGGAGCAACTGGAGAGTAAAGTACGCGCGGTGCTTTCCACCAACGGCCGGACCATGGATGCCTGAATTCGATTTGAGGTAAGCTTGCAACAGAGCCACGTTCGCGTGCGCTCTGTCTATTCATGTCGGGTCCCCGGTCTTTAGTGTTCGGCGCCGCGAGCTTTCTGGCAATGCTTTCGGCCTGTAATTCGAAGCCGCCGGAAGCTCATTCGATCGGCACGGCGTACGCCGGCCCCGCGAATCTGAAGCTCCACAAAGACATCGATTCCAAATCTGCCACGGTCATAACCGTTCACCACGGCGACAAGCTTGACATCGTCGGGCAGCGCCGGCGCTGGTATCGTGTGCGGACCGCGGCGGGCGTTGAGGGATGGACGAGCGACCGCGAGTTGCTCGACACCGGCGCAGATGCGGCGGCTCGAGGCGCTTGCCAAAGAGACTGCGGGCATGCCTTCCCAGGGCGTCGCGACAACCTTCAGCGACGTCAACGTTCATACGGAACCGTCGCGCCGATCGCCCAGCTTCGTGCAGATAAAGGAGCACGAGAAGGTGGACATCTGTCGCGCACAAACTGGCGCCGAGGGCCGGTGTGGAACCGAAGCGTGAACTGGTACCGCCGAAGCCGCCTCCGGCAAAGATAGCCGGGAAACCGAAGAAGGACAAGGTGCCGACGCCGCCAGCTCCGAGCCCGCCCGATCCTCCGGCGGATTGGCTGGAATTGTCGAAGGAGCACGATCCGCCGCCGGTCGAAAGCAGCGCTCCGGTGCCCCTTGATGACTGGACGTTGATACGCACGGAAAACGGGCAGGGCGGATGGGCGCTGACCAGCGCCCTCTACCTGGCAATACCCGATGAAGTGGCGCAGTATGCGGAAGGGCACCGCATCACGTCCTACTTCTCGCTGGGCAAGATTCCGGATGGCGATGCGAAGAAAGATATCTGGCTGTGGACGACATCGGACCGGCTGGGCGAGGATCACGACTTCGACGGATACCGGGTCTTCACCTGGAGCCTGCGGCATCACCGGTATGAGACGGCGTTTATCCAGCGGCGCGAACGCGGCTTTTTCCCGGTGATGGCGAAGGCGGGAGAGTTCTCGGTTTGCCTCGAGCGCGACGATGGCTCAAGGGTGCGGAAACACTTCGTCATGATGGGGAACGCGGTTCGCGCCGCAGGCGAGACACCCTGCGAAAAAGCGGCTGAACCGGAGGCGCCGTCGGACGTTGAAGCTGCGAAGGAACAGGCTGAGCAGCCGAAGGGACTGGTGGACCGCGTGAAAAAGAAGGCCGAGGGTCTGTTCGGAAAATAGCTTCAGAGGACCCGGAAAAAGCGCAGCTCGACGCGATCCGGGAAGCGTGCGCCGGAACAAATGAACAGGCTCTGCATCAGCCATTCGTATTGCGGGCGCAGCGGTTTCGAAGCGTGGCGAACTGCGGAAATAGATCAATGCGGGATCCACTGGCTCGCCGCGCCGCAGCTTCTCCATCAGTTCCGGGGGACCGTACCGGATGCCCGTGTTCTCCACATAAATCAGGTTGCGATCTTCGGTCTCGATGACGTATCGCGCGTGCAGATCGGTGATTCCGTCCGAGCGCATCACCTGGTAATCCGCGCCGCCGGGCAGAACGCGGCCGCGAATCCGCGGGCCGACGCACCTCTCCTCCGGCGATCGGAATCATGCGCCGCAGGTTGCCGGCGATGCGGCCGATCTCGATCGGCGTGGCGATGCGAGCTACCAGATCTGCAACGTGTTCCAGTTCGGGAATCAAATATACCTTCCGGTAGGCGTAATCCCGTAGAAGAGTAGCCCGTCGTTGGCCGATCAGATCGAACCGGAGAAGACGTTCGCACCGGCGACGCGTTTCAGAGCGGGGCGTGTTTGTGAGGATTCGCGCTGAGGCGCTTTTCGCTTTGTAGTTTGGCTAGTTGTTTCTGTTTTTGTTCTTCCAGCCGCATGCGCCGAAGTGCCGTTTGAGCTTCCAGATCGTTCCAGGTGCAGTCCAACATGTTAACTATAGTACCAAAACTTGTATGGGAGTACTGGTACAGAACGGATTATATCGGGTTAATGTTTCCAGTCGGCTACAAAGATATTGAATTCATACCTCGCTGGGGCTTTCCAGTCAGAGACGAAGACCAGTTTTTTCCCGTCCGGGGAGTACTCGGGGAACGAAGTGAAGCCCCCGTAGTTTGTCACCTGTTTTAGGCCGGTTCCGTCCAGGTTGATGAGGAAAAGCTCGAACTTGCTGGAATCACAGGCATGTTTGTTCGATGCGAAAAGCAACTGCTTGCCGTCCGGCGTGAAGGTGGGAGCGAACGATGCGCAGCCGAAATTGGTAATCTGCTTCACATTCGCGCCATCGGAGTCGGCCACGAATAACTCCATTTTCATCGGGCTGGTCAGGTCCTGATGAAGGAGGTCAGCATACGTTTTCTTGCCTTCCGGCGTGGCGGGGTGGCCAGCGCGCCACGCGATCTTCTTGCCGTCACGCGAGAAAACCGGACCGCCGTCGTAGCCGTACGTTTTGGTGATCTGTTTTTTGCCGGAGCCGTCGAGATTCATCTCCCAGAGATCGAGATCGCCGGAGGCCATAGAGGTGTAGATGATTTTGTTGGTCTTCGCGTTGACGGTGGCTTCGGCATCGTAGCCCGGCGCATCGGTGAGGCGCTTGATGTTGGTGCCGTCATCGTTCGCTTCGAAGATGTCGTAGCCGGGATAGACGGCCCACACGTAGCCTTTGCTGTGATCGGCCTCGGGCGGGCAACCGGGGCTTGCGAGATGCGTCGACGCGTAGAGAATGTGTTTGTTGTCGGGAAGGAAGTAACCGCAGGTAGTGCGACCTTTGCCAGTCGAAACCATCCGCTGGTTCGAGCCATCGGCGTTCATGGTGAAGATCTGATCGCACTTCGAATCGCCGCGCGTGGATTGGAAGATCAGCCGTTTTCCATCGGGCGACCAGTATGCTTCGGCGTTGGATCCGCCGTGGGTCAACTGGCGGACGTTGGCGAAGAACGTGTCCGCTAGATTGTCGGTGGCGGAGGCCAGTCCGCCGAGCAGGATGGTCAACAACGCGAGCCGATTCATGGCTTCAATTATGTCCGATCTGCGGCGGGCTTTCTCTGTCAGGTCTGGCGCCGATGTCGCGGAGGCAGTGGTCGATCCAGAGCTTCGTTACTTTTTCCTGCGCGCCGTTCTGCGCAAGGCGCGTACGGAGGCTGCCGAAATCGACGTGATCGAGCGGCTGGTCCTGGTTGAAGCAGGAGAAGACCACGGTCTCCTCACCGGTGATCGGATCCTTGTGTGCCTGAAGGCACTGCGCGCAGATCTCTTTCATCATGCATTGCATCGGCGAGTTGATGCTGCCGATGGCCTGGTGATCGGGGCGGAGATAAGGGAAAAGGACAGTGTGGCGAGCCTGCTGGACGGCCTTCATCATGCCGTCCGAACCGATCACGATGAGGCGATCGACGGAGTGGAGCGGGATGGTGTTCTCGCCGAGTTCGCCGCGTCCGTAGGCGACCATCGCTTCGACGATGTTGCCCACGAAGGCGCTATCCTGCACGCGTCCCGCAGAGAAGCCAGGAGCTTCGTCGCACACCCATACGACGAGATCGGCGGCTTTTTCGATCTCTTCCACTTTGTAGCGGTCGATGATTTTCTTGTAGCCGGCGAAGTAGATGACGCGAGAGCCTTCGGCGCGGAGTTTTTGCCCGATGGAGAAGAGTACGGCGTTGCCGAGTCCGCCGCCCGCGAGGAGCACCGTTTCGGTGGAAGGCGTTTCGCTGGGTGTGCCGGTGGGGCCCATGAGGATGACGGGTTCGCCTTTTTTCAGGACGGCGCAGAGGTCGGAGGATCCGCCCATTTCGAGAACGATGGTGGAGAGAAGGCCTTCCTTGAGATCGACCGAGGCACCCGTGAGTGCGAGGCCTTCCATGCCGAGCACGGTATCTTTGGTGCGCGGCGCGAGGGCTTCGTAGTTCTGCAGACGATAGAACTGGCCGGGCTGGAATGCGCGTGCGGCGATGGGAGCGCGGACGATGACTTCGACGATGTTCGGCGTGAGGCGGACGACGTCGTGCACGACGGGGCGGAGTTCGTCGTCGAGTTTGCTGATGAGCGCGTCGGGTTCGGGCTGCGAGGGTTTGAGGTGAGACAGCATGCGCGAGACTACCGGGTATCCTTGCTTCGCGCTGCCCATGGCTTTGACGACATTGCCGGAGAACGAGGGGTGCAGGTCGCCGAAGAAGCTAATGGCGCGGCCATCGGGGCGTACCGACATCAGGACGTAAACGGTTTGGGGCTTCGAGATGCGCTCGGGTTTCACCGGCTGTCCGGATTCGTCGTAGGCCTGGAAGAAACGGCCGTCGAGAGTGACGTTGTGTTCGTCCTCGCGGGCGAGAACAGTGTTGGGCTGCGTGCCCGCGGCGACCAGGATGGTGCGGGCGGGGAGGGTAACGCCTCCTTTGAAGCGCAGCGATTCGGCTGCCCCGAAGGCATCGACCAGAACTTCTTCGGGAGCGAGGTTCTCGGCGAAGCGGACGCCTTCCTCGAAGGCTTTGGCGACTTCTTCGTGGTTCAGCGTGTAGCTGGGCGCGTCGATCAGGCGGCGGCGATAGGCGATAGTGACGCCTCCCCATTCGTTGAGGAGGTGGATGAATTCGGGTTGTTTGCCGGCTTTTCGCGCGGTTGCGCGCTCGGCACGAATGGCCTTCGCGTGTGCGAGGAATTCTTCGGCGATGTCGGTTTCTTCCGGCGTCCAGTTGGCGCGTACGGCGGCTTCGCCGAGTTCGGCTACCAGCGTGTCGTAGCGGCGCAGGAATTTTTCCACCTGCACTACGTAGTAGGCGAGCGATTCGGTGGCGGTGTCGATGGCGGTGAGGCCGCCACCGATCACGACGATCGGCATGCGGATCTGGAGGTTCGCGAGCGAGTCGGACTTCGCGGCACCGGTGAGTTGCAGCGCCATCAGGAAATCGGAGGCCTGACGAACGCCGCGCACAAGACCGTTCTTCATCGGAATGACGGTGGGCCGTCCGGCGCCCGCGCAGAGCGCGATGTGATCGAAGCCGAGTTCGAAGGCGCTGTCGATGGTGAGCGTGCCACCAAAGCGCACGCCGCCATACATGCTGAACTCGCGGCGGCGTTCGATCAGGAGGCGGACGACCTTGAGGAAGTTCTTGTTCCAGCGGACGGTGATGCCGTATTCGGCAACACCGCCGAAGCCCGCCATCACGCGCTCGTCGAGGCGCTCATAGATTTCGGTTACGTCATGGATAGGGCGGAAGGGGACGTGATTGCCGTAAGCGTTGACACCGGAGATATCGGATGGAAGCGGCTCGATCTTGAGGCCATCGACGGCGGCGACGATATGTCCATCGTTCATCAGGTGATGGGCGAGGGTGAAGCCTGCCGGGCCGAGTCCGACGACGAGAACTTTGTTGCCGGTGGCGGCGCGCATGAACGGACGTCCGAAGTTCAGCGGGTTCCAGCGCGTGAGCAGGCCGTAGATTTCGAAGCCCCAGGGGAGTTCGAGCACGTCCTTGAGAGTGCGGGTTTCGACCTGCGGGATATCGACGGGCTCCTGCTTCTGGAAGATGCAGGATTTCATGCAGTCATTACAGATGCGATGGCCGGTGGCGGCGGCCATGGGGTTATCGACAGTGACGATGGCGAGCGCGCCGATGGGGTTGCCGTTGCCTTTGACGGCGTTCATCTCGGAGATTTTTTCTTCGAGCGGGCAGCCGGCGAGCTTCACGCCGAAGACGCTGGCTTTGAAGGCGCCGTCCTTTTCCTTGAGGCCGGTGGAGCAGGAGTCTTTGCCCTGGTTGTGGCATTTGATGCAGTAATTGGCCTGGTCGAGTGCGCCGGTGAGGTCGGTGCCGGCGTCGGTGAGCTGGAAGCCTTCGCGATGACGCCAGTGATCGTGGGAGAACTGGAGCTGCACGAAGCCGCTGGTTTCGACGGATTCGGCGTGGACGAGGTGATGCATGTCCAGCTTGTGCGGCGTCTTGAAGAGAATGCCGGAGTGGTGCTTGGCTTTGCCTTCCTCAGTGAGGGTGGCCCAGGCGGCGTAGAGCGCGGCGAGGCGGAGGGGTTCGGTGTGGTCGGATTCGGATTCGAGCCAGCGCGCGACGTGATCGGCAAAAGTGCGCTCGGTGAGAGGCGCGAGCATGAAGGCTTCGAGTTCTGCGCCTACCGTGAAGCCATCGATCTCGGATGCCTTTTCGGGGGTCTGCCCGACGAGGGCTTTGCGCTGCACGAATTTTCGTTTGACGGCGTAGAGCGGGGCGAGTTCGTGGTGGTGCGCCTGGAGGTCGCGTAACTGAGTGTCGATGCCGAAGAGCGTGCCGACGAAATCTTCGACGTGCGGGGCGAGTTCGACGATGAGTTCGGAGCTGGCTTTGGCGGCCAGGGAGCCGGGATTGCCCCGGGCGTCGAGGAGGCGCGTGTGGAGGTCGGGCGCGGTTTCGTTGAGCTGGTGGAGAAAGATGACGTCGAGGCGGGCGAGGCCGGGGTGCGTGAAGAGGTCTTCGAACGCAAGCCCGAACGACGGAGTCAGGGCGCGGTGATTCCGCGGCGTGTTGGAATTATTCACTTTGTGTCGTGTTTCCCTGGGCGTGTTTTTTGTTTTTGCCGAACGAACCCGGGACCTGTCTTCTAGTTTGGCAGACGGGTGGTTGCGGGTTATGGGTGAGAGATGACAATTCGGGCGTCCCGGATGCGGCGGGGCGGCGCGGGGTCATGCCTGGGTGTCGAAACTCTGCCCCTGGCTGCATTGGCCGATTCGAAAAAACGAACCCATCTGGTGGGTCTGGTGCTTTGTTTTCTTTGATCTTCGTTTCCGTGCCTCGTTTCGTCTTACCTCTTCGCCTAAGAAAGACCGGAGCGCTCCGCTGCCCGATAAACCCTCGAACCGGGAGCCTTTTTGGATTCCCGTGACGTAGGACACGGCCGTGCTGGTTTGCCTGCTCTCCGATAAGTTGACCGTGCGTCTGCGCCAAACCGTAAACCGGGCCGCACCAATAACGGGAGCCCTGCCGCCCATTGTTTGAGACTGTAACTGCCAGAGCCGCGCGGAAATGGCAGTTTAGCGACCAGCAACATCATGGGTACGTTCTGGTTCTCGATTGGACGGTAGCACGCGGGGTTGGGAAAACGAGGTGGGCGATCGGGGGGGAACGGCCTCTAAGTTATTGAAATAACAGGCTGCGGATTTATTTCTGGTCTCGTGACCACGATAGACGAGAATACCCAATTGGCATTCGATCAGCTATGCCTTCCATCCTGTCTTGAAGCCTAAGTCGCGGTTCACCTTAAACGGGTTACAACACGGTATTCCGAACGTTTCGCACACATCAGGTACTTTGCGATTCTGACGCTTCTTGCTCGGCTTTGACGCCTCGACCGTCACGACACACCGCTCTCCGCCGCCTACAATGCCATATGCAATTAGAAATGGGTCGCGCCCGATCTCTTCAAGCTCGTCATCAGTGAGGTCATTTCCATAACCCACCTCGACAACATTATTAACGACGTCGGGATCGATTTTCTCGTCGAGCATTAGTGCCTTCTTGATTACCGCATCGTCCAGCCAGAGCAGAAGCGGATCGTCATCATCTCTCTTCTTTCCGGCAAGGATCTCTTGCATGATTTCGTGCGGAAGCTTTATGTTGCCAGATTGGCTCTGGTGATAAGCCACGCCCAATATTCGGGAACCTGGTCGATCGGGTAATACGTGTTGCTTGCGGTGATCAGCACGTTCGCATCGAACAGATAGAGCACTTAACCGAGGCCTCGAATCTGTCCCGAAGACAATAGAGGTTCAGCATTTCTCGGTCTGACCCCAAGTATTCTACCTGCTTTTGTATATGTTATGTTGCCATCGTCAAGGGCTCGACGCATTAATCCGATCAGGGCAGTTCCGACGCGGTGTCTGCGGACGATGTAATAGTTCGGACCGCCCTCAATTGATTTGTTCTTCTCCGCCTGCTTCTGCTTCAACGCAACCCATTCATCATGGAAACGGACAGTGAGGGTGGTCCACATACCTTTACTGATCTTCCCTAGTCGGAAGAGCTTGTAAGCGACCATGGCACGGCTCACCCGCCGCTCCTCAGCGAACTCGGATATGGCCGCCACAACGCTGTCGAAGGAGGTCGGAATTTGCAGACCCGCTGCCTCATTCGCGGGAAGCAACATTTCCCCCGCAACATCATTGCAATACTGTTCGGTCCTCGCTATTCCGTCCGACCCGCTAACCCCGGTATTGCCGAGCCAGAGATGCGCTACTTCATGGATTGCCGTGAACGACCACGCCGCTCTCGCATCCTGATCGTTTATCACGATCATCGGCGCCGACGGATCGGACACCGCGAAACCACGGAAGATTTCCACCGGAATGTTTGTGTGATGGCTTCCCAGATTGCCCAGCAAGAGAACGAAGACGCCGGCAGCTTCGATCTGCGATCTCAGATAGTCAAATGCCGCATTGGGGTTCTTCTTTGCTCTGAAGGCAGCAAGCGAGAATTTGAATCCGCTCGCTATGCGAGTAGCCAGCTCGATTGCCTCGACGTCCATCGTTACCGAACCGACAAATTGAAGCGGAGCTGTCTCTTCATCTTCGAGGATCGATCGAACCAAACCCTGTCGTGCCCGGATGTCTCTAATCAGCGCATCAAGTTCCGGGTTGTACCGGTCCTGTCCAGGGAGAGTTCTAAAGTCCTGTCCCCGGTCGCCAGCCTTGGGTGGCTGACTTAAATAGAAGACCAGCAGCGGTCGCCTATATGCCTTCGCCATCTTCGCGAGGAGAGTTCGGGATGGCTCTCCTTCGCCTTCCTCAAGCTTCGCCAAGCGCTCTGCGCCACTCTCCGCCCTGGCATCTTTCAGGCCGATGGCGTGCGCGGCATCAACGAGGGACAGTCCCGCGGTCTCCCGAGCCCACCTAATCACCTCTGGTCGTATCGCGCCCATCTGGAAAGCCTTACTCTACCCTATTCGAACCTTTGGCAAACGCAGGTTGTTGTCAACCCTGCCATCTGGCTTAAAGATACCCATATGTGCCATTTCCACCCTCGCGGCCCTGCCTGCGCTTAACCGTAGTATCGCGAATCGAAGGCCGGTTCCTTCGAGTTCGGTGCGGCGTTTGCCTGCTGGCGATCGAGCGATCCCAACAGTATTTCGCCCCGAAAGATCGGGCATGTAATAACGCGATCCCCTGGGGCCAGACCGGCAATCCAGCCTTCAATTATGGGGTCAGCCCTCATCAGGTCGCTGATGGCGTTCGTGTCGAGGAGATAGATCACGCCCGCGGCGGCTCATCAAATGTGCCATGATCATGCACCGGCAGACGCGCCGAAATAATTGCCGCTTCCAAGTCATCCACAGCTGCAGCGCTGGGATGAGGCAAACTCCGGATGGCAAGCAGAATGGCCGCAGGTGAGTTCTGCTGATCGAAGAGCTGCCGCAGACTTTCCACCGCTATCTGTTCAATGCTCTTATGCAAGGCTCCCCAGACCGCGCGCGAGATCGCCCGGGATTTGAATGGTCATCTTTGCCTCCAAGACATTGTCTCGATAATCGATCAGGTTCAGTTCGCCGCCGCAGCAAGGGCAATGTTGCCTTAGCCGTTATCCCTTTCCAGGGTTGGCGCTCTCGGTCGGATAGGGGTCGTTCAGAACGGCTGAGCCAGTCTCCAGCAGGGACTTCAGGTTGGAAATGATCTTCGGCCAGCCGCCCGACACCGCCTCGATGAATTTCGAGGGTTCGCACTCGATGGTGTGGGCAATGGAGAGCTTGACCGCCGATCCGGTGGGTTCCAGTTTCATCGTGCAGAGCGACTCGCCTTCGGCCTTGAGCTCGGGCCTGCTCTGATGCTGTCAGCGAATCACCAGGCGCCGGGGCGGCTCCCCCTCGACGATCTTGCCGGAGTCGAGAATCTGACCGTCGGGGCGCACCATCTTCCAGGATGATCCCGCCGTCCACTCGCTTTCGCAGTGAATGCCGAACCAGTACTGCTTCATGAACTCCACGTTGTCGGTCAGCGCTGACCACAGCTTCTCCGGCGTGGTGCGGATGTAGGTCACATATACAAAGTTTGATCCAGCCATTGTCTTTCTCCAGTCGTTTTCAAAGAATTCCGGGCGTTTCTCGAACGCCTTCAGGCGAGCAAATAGTCACCGCTTACCTGCGATATCCTTGAAACCGCAGTGCCCATAAATGGATATCTCACCCGCCGCGAAGCTTTAGCCCGCCTTGGCGTAACTGCCCTGGCGACAGGTACGCTGACACGGGCCGAAGACCAGCCCCTCCATTTCACCGCGCTCGATCACATCGAAACCTCCGCTCCCGATTCCGCAAAAACGGCCGCCTTCTACGCCCGCCTCTTCGGCTCACCCGTCTGGAAGAACAACAAAACCGCGCGCCGCTACGTCATGCTCGGCTCCCGCTATATTGCGATCGAGCACGCGCGCCAACCCCTCGGCGTCGATCACTTCTCCGTCGGCATTGAAGGCTTCGTGGTCGCCGACATCCACGCCTGGCTCAAACAGCGCGGCATCGCTTACCGCGATTACCCCAGCGGCAAAGACCTCAACGTCGACGATCCCGACGGCGTTCACATCCAGCTCTCCGCCGACAACACCTGGGCCGATATGAAGGACCGTCTCGCGTCTCCCGAAGCCTCGCCCGAAGTTGCCAATCCGATCTTCCAACCGACCGGCCTCGACCACATTCTGTTGAACGTTTCGGACCTCCCCAAATCCGTCGCCTTCTACGCAAAGATCTTCGGCCCCGTCGCGCAGGTCAACAACAATCGCACCTGGTTTCAGGCCGGCAAATCGCGCATCGGCCTCCTCCAGGCCCCTGCCGGAATGAAGCCCGGCGTGAATTATTTCTGCGTTTCCGCCGCCGCTTTCAATTTCGCCAGCCGTCCTGAAGAAACTGGAAGAAGCGGGCGCCCGCGTCGAAAGACCAGAAGTCGCCGGCGTGCCCGAGTTCCGCGATCCGGACGGCTTGCTCGTCCGTATATCGCCCAAATGACTGACCGGTTGCTACAAGCATGCGCTTGGGTTGTTGTCGCGATTATCGCGGGAGTCGTGCTCATCAACGCAGGCTGCATGCTTGTTTCGCCCCAGTCCTGGTTCGCACTTCCAGCATGGCTGCGGCTCCAGGGCTCACGGGCGCGCAACCTTTACGAAGATCGTTGGCGTCCCCTTCAGTTACGTGTGCTCGGCGCCGTGATCCTCGCCACCCTCGGATTGGTTGCATTCGCCCTGACGCGCACTGCGGGCTCCCAATGACTGGCTGCTAATCTGGTTTACTTGAACTTGTTTGCGTTAACCTGGAGGCTCCCACTTTGAGCAGCAGTACCTTACTCTCACCCGTTGAACCTTTGAACGTGCCGTTCGGCCGCGAAGGTCTCGAAGACGTCGGGTTCATGACCTGCATGACCCTGGTGCTGCTCGGCAACTATGCGCAGACCGGGCACTTCGGCGGACCCCTGGCCTACACGCCCTTCAACGTCGCCGCGCATCTGGCCGGACCCGAGCTCGGCGGCCTGCGCTACGACTATCGCCGCCCCAAGCATCCCTTCGGCGACAAGTTCATGCTGGCCGGCGGCCACTGCGTCCCCACCTGCTACGCGCTGTGGATGATCATGGGCCAGGCGCTGGAGCGCAAGTATCAAGCCACCGGCGACAAGCGCTACTACGTCGATCCGCAACGTCGCGATGCTGCCGATCGACGCGCTCGGTTTCCGCCGCGGCGCCGGCGCGCTGAAGACCCTCCTCGCAGGACCAGGGACTCGCCGATCATCCGCTGTTCGCCCAGGCAAAAGCGCGCGGCATCAAGGCGCTCTCCGGCCATGCCGAAAGCATCGACGTCACCAATGACGTCAACGGCGGACCCTCCGGCGTCGGCATCGCCACCGCCGCCGGCAAGGCCGCGTTCTGGGATATCGTCGGCGCGCCCAGCTCCCCCAAGGTCATCGCCTTCGAAGGCGAGTTCGCCATGACCGAAGGCCATGCGCAGGAGCTCAAGACCCAGGCGCTCGCGCTGCAGGTGGGCAAGCGCCTGCGCATCATGCTCTCCGACAACAATGCCGGCATCGACGACGTCCTGCTCGGCGGCGTGATCGCCGGCAAGTTCACACGGCTACAATCTCGTCGATCAGTGGACCTCCTACGGCTGGAACGTCTTCACGCTCGATGACGGCAACGATTACGGCCAGATCGTCGCCGCCCTCAAGACGATGGAAGATTGGGACCCCGACGACCGCCGCCCCATGATCGTCATCGGCAAGACCACCAAGGGCTATTGGCCGCGCGCGGTCGACGGCAAAATCCCCGGCCACGGCGACCAGATCGTCAGCTATCAGAGCCATCCCTACGGCGATGAAGATGAATTCGGATTACTTCGTCGCGCTGGCCAGCACCTTCGAAGAGCACTACGGCGTCGAGTTCGACGGCATTCGCAACGGCGCCGGTCACCGATCCGCGCGAGCGCCTGATCCAGTTCAAGACCAACATCGACGTCGTGATGTCGGTGCTCGACCGCAACGGCCTGGGCGACTGGCTGGCCGACCGGCTGGTCGAGATCGGCGACACCGTCAAGGACGAAGTCCCGCTCGCATTTCGACGCCAAGAGCCGATCCGTTCCTGGACGAGCGCCTGCGCGTCGCGAATCTTCCCGTCGAGCCGCAGACGGTCACCGCCACCAATCGCCTCTCCGGCGCGGAGAAAGCAGGTCGCCGATCACGCTGTTCCGCAAGCCGGGCGAAGCGGCCGGCGCGCGCCGCGCCATTTCCGAAATCATCAAGTGGATGAACTACGTCACCGACAACCGCTTCTTCACGCTGGCGGCCGATCTCTCCGAATCCATCAACGTCGAGCACGGCAGCCTCTGGGGCCACTACGATCCGGAGACCAATCCGCTCGGCACGCGCATCAAGGCGGCGATTCAGGAAGCGGGCAACGTGTCGACCGCCATCGGTCTGGTCAGCCAGAGCGCCAGCGTCGATCCCGAAAAGTTCGCCGGCGTGTGGGCGCTGAGCGGCACCTATGGCGCCTTCACGCCGCTGATGTATACGCCGGCGCGCGTCTGGAGCCAGCAGAATCAGGACAGCAAGTTCCGCATGGGCGTGCTGCACATTCTGGCCGGTCATTCCGGCCCGGAAACCGCGGCCGACGGCCGCACGCACTTCGGCATCTTCGCGACGCAGGTGTGGAAGCTGTTCCCGCGCGGCCAGACCATTCACCTGAATTTCTGGGATTACAACGACGTCGCCGCCGGGCTACTTCGCCGCCGCCGAAATCGCCGCGCGCGATACGAAGGTCGGCATCATCATCATCGAAGTGGCGCGCCCCGACTTCCCGGTGGCCGATCGCAGCAAGTTCGCCGACACCGATCTCAAGGCCGCGGCGAAGGGCTTCTACGTGATCCGCGACTTCGCGCCCGGCAAGCCGAGGCACGGCTACGTCATCGCGCAGGGCTCGAGTTCGACCGTGAATCTGGTCAAGACGCTGCCGCGGCTGGAAGAGGCCGGGCATCAACGTGAAGGTGATCTCCGCCATCAGCGAAGAACTGTTCGACCGCCAGCCGGAGGCCTATCGCAACTCGGTGCTGCCGCCGGAAGCTTATTACGACGCTGATGGTGGTGAGCACCGGCACGCGCCGCGTGTGGCCCGTGCGCGATCTCGGGCCGCTGACCGACGAGTATTCGCTGACCTCCGACTGGGACAATCAGTGGCTGACCGGCGGCCTGGAAGCCGACGTGATCGCCGAAGCGCATCTCGACCCGAACTCGATCTTCGCCGGCATTCAACGATTCGCCAACGATCGCGATAAGCGCCTCGCCACCCAGCGCGATAACCTGAAACCCAGCGCATAAAATGGCGGAGCGGGCGTCCATTTCGCTGCTCGGATTTTTTCTACTGGCAGGCGCAGCTCATGCCGCCGCAACTGGTTATACCGCAAGCTGCCCGGCAACGGCACAGCTCAACATCCCGGTAGTCTGTAATGTAACTCTTACCCCGGTGCCCAGCTACTTCAGCGGAAGTGGCGAGGTCATAACATACAAGCCCGGACGTGGCTTCCAGTCTTCGATAACCGGCGCATATCAGCAGTCGATAGGATCGTTCGGCACCAGCTACCTTGCCACCGGAACCCGGCTCGGTAACGTTTCCATTTCATTCACGAATTCTCAAGGATGGGCCGACCCGCCTCCTGTCACTATCAACATCATGCCTGCTTCGGCGCCCCCGCCAACGGGACTCCAACCCGCACTGGTCCAATCCGTCAAAGGAGTGGGTGGCGGGCAGTGCTGCCAGTCGATCACACTGAAAATATCTCCCGCCGCGGGCAACACCATCATTGTCGGCGTTGGCCTGTTTGCGAATCCGCCAGTGCCCTTTAGCGGCCCCACTGCAGTCGACAACCTCGGGAATCATTTCACCCTGGACACGGGGATTAATTACAGCTACTCGGGCACCCACCAATACGTGGCGTTGCTGAGCCATGTGGCTCCCGCTGGAGTCACCAGCATTACCGTCGATCGAAACGATGGCCTGAACGCGTTGATGATCGCTATCGCCGGGGAGTTCACAAACCTGCAAAGCAGCAACCCGGCAGACTTCATGGACCGCTTCGGGCAGGACTGGCACTCAGGCACTCCCGGGTGTCCCACATGCTGGATTGCCGGGCCGCTCGCCACCACCAATTCCACGGAACTCATAGTCAGCATGGCTTACACAGTGGATAACTGCATGTATCCGCCAGGCGATAGCGTCCCTCCTTACTCTCTCGTAGCCACTGCCGAAGACTGCCCGAGCAGCGATGCCGCCACAATGGTCTACACCGTAGTCAATAAGCGCGGAGGCTACATAGCCACCGGATCAGGCGCATACGCCATAGTGGTCGCCGGAAGCTATAAAGCAGAGCCTTCCCGAGCCGCGACTGTAAAGGAGCGGTAAGAAGGCCGTGAATGAGCAGCTTCGGGTAAAGGCGCGTGTTCAATCGCCCGCATTGCCGGATCAATACCGTTGAGATAGTCGTTCCACGTCAGCGGCGCAGGAATTTGCGGCATCGTGGCGTCGCGCTGGTCCATCGGATGCCACTCCTGCCAATAATAGATCGAAGCACGGACCGTGATACTGCTGTAGGGAAGCGTGATTATCCGCGAGTCCCCGTAGGCATTTCCCTTAGACCCCGTCGGCTCACCAACGAAAGTGACCTTTTGTGACCTTTGTATACTTCTCCAGCGCGTCAACAAGCATCTGCGCGGCAGAGAATGTGGCCGGGCCGATAATAGCGAAAAGCCGGCCGGGCCGGTCGATGCTCTCCGACTCAACCAGGCTGCGAATGAGCGGAACGATCAGCGTGCCGTCGCCGCCGCGATTGAGACGAACATCGAGGACCACCTTCTCCGGTCTGGTTGCCCGGATTTCGTCATGCAGGCGCCGCGAGAAATCCGCCAGCGTCTCATTTGGTTTGTCACCCACTTTGTTGATCTGCACATAAAGCAGATTGCCCACATGCTCGAAATGGAAGGTGTCGCCCGTGCTGCGAAGCCAGAGCGGATCCGGATGACGTGAGAGATCACGCGCATCGATCCAGCCATCGCGGCGATTGAAGATCGTCGCCGTGTCGCCGCCCATAATCTCCACCGGTGCGGATGGAAGCACCACAACGTGCTCTTCGCCACGGCTCGTTGCCAGCGTGAGCGGCACGTTGTCGGCAGCCTTTGTAATCCCCAGCGCATAAAGTACTTCGGGCATCGCCAGAAGATACTGAGCCCAATAGTGCGCGCCCTGCTCATTCTCATGTCCGATCATCTTTTCCACCACGGCATACGCATGGCTGACGTCGTACTCACCGATTCTCAGCACCTTCGCGCCGGTGAGTGCCCGCTGCGATTCGTGCGCCGCCCGAATGTACAGCCCGTCGCTGAAGAACGTGAAGGCCACGGGTAGCGTATGAAAGCCAATCTTCGGATCGCGCGTCGGATAAATGTTTGTATGGCCATCGCCCACGGCGGCGACGATCTTCGCCAGTTCCACAATCACCTCAGCCCGAGTCAGCGCGGGGATCTTCGCGTCAAGCGAGCCAACCATTGCCGCGAACTCTTCGCGCGACACGGAGTGGTAAACATTCTTGTGGACCCGCTCGATCTCCTTCGCCATGAAGTGAAGGTCGTCACGTCAGGCCCGCGCTTCGTCGGGAGTGATCGCGGACGCCGACGAAATCAGCGCCAAAGCAACTAATGCGGCGATGCGGGCTCTCATACCTTTTGTCGAGTGTAACTGTTTTTGAAACAGCCGGAATCGTCGAGTGTATATTTTCATATAGATGTACACATCATGCGGATCAACATCGTCATCGATGACAGGCTGATGCGCAAAACCGTTAAACTCGGTTTGCGGACCTTGCTGACCCTGCGAACGCAGGGAGCAATCCGCAAGTTGCGCGGGAAGCCCGACTGGCAGGGTGACCTCAACGCGATGAGGACCGATCGTTGATCCTGACCGAAGTCTTGCAAGGCTTCACTCGTGACCGCGACTTCGACACCGCCACAGACTAATGGAATCGCTGACGATCGTCGAACTCGGCGGGCGCGAAATCGCAATCCAAGCCGCCCGGAATTTCCGCACTCTCTGCAATCTGGGTGTGACGATTCGCAAGACAATTGATACCGTAATAGCCACCCGATGCATTGAAGACGGGTACCGCCTGTTGCGCAACGACCGGGATTTCGACCCGTTCGTCCGTCACCTCGCTCTGCGCAATGTAGAGTGACGAGCGGAATGACGACTCGCCCATTCGCCCTCTTCGCTGCGTTGGCCCACGCCGCATTCGCGCAACTGCCCCCGTCCGAGACACTCTCCCCGCAGGACATGCAAAGTGTCCGCGCCGAAATCGCCCGTCTCGAACGCCTCACCCAAACCGCGCCCGATCGCTGTGCCGTAATCGACGAAATCGCTCGCACCTGGGCATATGCTGGCCAATATCCCGAAACAATAGCGGCGCTGAAAAATGTGGTCGCGCTCAACGCGGGATTCGATATCGCACGCGATAAGGTCTTCGCGAAGCTCAACGGCGCGCCACAATTCGAAGCGCTGGTCCAGCAAGCCCGCGAAGCGACGCCACCCATCCGGACAAGCCAGTCGGCCTTCAAAATATCCGAAGGCGATCTGATCCCCGAAAACCTCGCCTACGATCCCGGCACCCACGAATTCTTCTTCGGCAGCACAACCAAAAACAAAATCGTGCGCTGCAGTTCCACGGGTTCGTGCAAGCCGTTCGCGAGCGGCCTCGGAACCGTTCTCGGCCTCAAGGTCGATCCGGTCACGAAAACCTTATGGGCAAACAGCAACTCATCCAATGAAGCCGGCCTGTTCCACTACGACCTCGCTTCGGGAAAACTGATCCGCAAGTTCACCCTTACCGGCCAACACGTCTTCAACGATCTCGTCGTCACGCAAGCCGGCGATGTCTTCGTAACCGACACCCGCGCCGGAGTCGTCTACCGCCTGCGCCCCACGAGCGATCTGGAAATCCTCCCTGGCACGGAAAAACTCACCGCCGCCAACGGCATTGCCTTATCGCCGGATCAGACCAGGCTCTACGTAGCGTCCTTCGGTGACGGAATCTCCCTCGTTGATCCTGTCTCCGGCAAAACCAAGCCGATAGCCCGGCCGCCCAACGTCTGCCTCGCCAATATTGACGGCCTGTATGCTTACCGCCGAAGCCTGATCGCGATACAGAACGGCCCCATGACTCCCCGGGTCGTGCGTCTCCACCTCGATAGCACCCGGGAGCGCATCGTAAGACTCGAAGTTCTCGAACGCCGCAACCCCATCTTCAATGGCGTAACAACCGGCGTCCTCACCGGCCGCGACTTCTACTTCATGGCGAACACGCAGGATGACAAACCCGCGGGCGCGAAATTCGATCCGCTCACCGTGCTAAGAATTGCCCTGAAGCCGGACGCCGAGTAGCTCCCGGATTTCCTTCTCGTACTCACTCCTCGCAATCAACCCCGCGTGCAGGAACGCCACTCTGCCATCTCTCCCGATCACCAAAGTAGTTGGCAGCGCCTCAATCCCGCCATACAGCATATTCACTTCCTCATTACCCAGCACAATCGGATAATTAATCCCGCGCGAAGCCACATAAGGATTCACCGCGTTCCACCCGTCTTCATCCATCGAAATACCCAACACGGTGAACCCCTGCGCCGCATAGGTCTTCTGGAAATCAATGAACCACGGAATCTCGGTCTTGCAAGGCCCGCACCACGTTGCCCAGAAATTCAGTACCACCACCTTGCCCTTGTAATCGGACAAGCTGACCCGCGTACCTTTCGCGTCTTTCAGCGTGAAGTCGGGAGCTGCGCGCGCAAGCTTCACCGCCCGCGCATCGATAATCGCTTTCGCCGCCACATGCAGCGCCACGGGCCAGAGCAGATAACCGCCGACGGCAACACAAGCGAGCGCTACGACAGTAAGGACGCGCCGCCGAGCTTTCGAATACACCTACTTGCCGCTTTTCCCATCCACCTGCACTTTGTGCAGCGACATATCGCCTTCATAAACCGTCGCGGTGATCTTATCCCCCGGCTTGACGGTCTTCAAGACCTTCGGATCGTCAACCTTATACTTCATGGTCATCGCATCCATCCAGCCTTCGACCTTTTCCCCGTTCACCGTAATGCCGTCGGGCGCAACCGATTCCACCTTGCCATGGAACGTCAAAGCCTTCTTGCCTGCCTGAGCCTGCCCCTGCGCCATTGAGGCCATCATCATCAGGGCCAGTCCCGCAACCGTTGCAATTCTGCTGAGGTATTTCATCAATTCTCAGTATAAGGAAAACCGCCCTGCGGCAATTTGCCGCGCCCCGGTCGTCGAAAACCATGCTCGCCACGTCATAGCATGGGAGTGACAGCCCCCGTGACCGCCAGCCAGCCAATCCCCGAAACCGCGCCGCAGATTGCCCTTCCGTGGATCGTCCGCCTGCGCTACGGTATGGCCCTCGGCCAGATCGCGACCGTGCTCTTCGTCCGCTATGCGTTGGGGGTCGACATCCCCCTTGCCGCGTTCGCCATCGCTCCCATCCTGGTCGCGGCCAGCAACCTCCTGCTCGCCGCACGCGCCGCCGCCGCTCTGGTCGCCTGGGCCTTCGTGCTCGATACCCTTTGCCTCACCTTCATGCTGATGCTCAGCGGCGGCCCCACCAACCCCTTCAGCCTGCTATACCTCGTCCACATCACCCTCTCTGCGATCATCCTCACAAAACGCTGGACCTGGGCGCTCGGCGCGCTCTCCACCCTCTGCTTCGGCCTCCTGTTTCTGATCTACCGGCCCATCCCCGCGCTCGAACTGCACCACCCGGCTGGCGGCGCGAACCTCCACCTCACCGGCATGTGGATCGGCTTCGCCGTCGCCGCATTCCTCGTCGCCCTGTTCTCCGGAAAGATCTCCGAGTTGCTCCGTCAGCGCGAAGAATCGCTGCTCCGGATGCAGACCGAGCTGGCCAGGCGCGATCGTCTCGCCTCGCTCGGAACCCTCGCCGCCGGCGCGGCGCATGAGCTCAACACCCCGCTCGCGACCATCGCAGTCGTCGCTCGCGAACTCGAATTATTCTCGACCAACACTGCGCCAAACGAGAACATCGCCGAAGACAGCCGCCTCATCCGTACTGAAGTCGATCGCTGCCGCGAGATCCTCTGGCGCATGAGCGTGCGCGGCGCACAGCCCGCTGCGCAGGCGTCGGAATCCGTCGAAGCCGCCGAACTCCTCGCCGATGTATGCCGCGAGATCCAGCAACCGTCGCGGCTCCACATCGAGGTGCCGCCGGACCAGCCGATCCCGCTGACCGTGCCCCGCCGCGCCGTCGCCCAGGCTCTGATCGCCCTCACCCGTAACGCCCTCGAAGCCGGCGCTCCCGATTCCGCGGTCCGCGTCATCGCGCGCCGCGCAGGAGCGCGGCTTCAATTCGTCGTATCGGATCAGGGTAAAGGCATGTCTTCGGACACCCTGCGCCGCGTCGGCGAGCCCTTCTTCACCACCAAAGAACCCGGCCGGGGGATGGGCCTCGGAACCTTTCTCGCCCGCTCGCTCGCCGAACAACTGGGCGGCTGCCTCCTGTTTGAATCCGCGCCGGAAACGGGCACTCGCGCAACCTTCGAGCTTCCACTCCATGCCAGCGAGTGAGACCGAAGGCGGGCGCGTCGCCCTCATTGTCGATGACGACGATATCTTCCGCAACCGCCTCTGCCGCGCTTTCACCGCCCGCGGATGGGAAGCTGCCGGCGCTGGCGATGGCCCTGCTGCTCTCGAACTGGCCGCGCAACTGAGTCCCGATCTGGCTGTGGTCGATCTCCGCCTGCCCGGCATGGGAGGCCTCGAAATCGTGCAGGCGCTGCGCAGCCTCGACGAAACCACCTGCATCATCATGCTCACCGGATACGGCAGCATCGCCACCGCCCTCTCCGCAACGAAGCTCGGGGCGAATCACTACCTCAGCAAGCCCGCTGATGCCGATCAGATCCTCAACGCGTGGCTCAAGATCAACGAAGGATCAACCGACCCGCCGGAACATTCCGTACCGAGCCTGGCAAGAGTCGAATGGGAACACATCCAGCGCGTGCTCACCGACTGCGGCGGCAACGTCTCGCACGCGGCCAAACTACTCGGCCTGCATCGCCGCTCCCTGCAACGCAAGCTCAACAAGTATCCTCCGCAGACCTAGTTTGGGACCCGGGGATGGCAGGGTGGTGGCACAGGCTTGAGCCTGGAGTTTCTACATTTCTGGAGAGGTTCTGGCCTTGTTATGCAACTATGCCCGTGGGGCAGGCCATCGTTTTGTGTGGCCTGTTTCCCAGGCCCTCCGGGCCGCGAAATTTCATGAAAAACGGTCAGAGTGGCAGAATGGCAACGGCGGCTCGGCGAGGTCGATAAAGGCAGTGGATAAGTCGAGGCTGTTGGCCTGTTTGATCCGGAACATGCGCGCGTTGAGCGAATAATTGGGCATCGTTGATCTCTGTTTTTGAAGAGTGGCGATAGCCACGTGACCCTGCATATGGTAACTTTTTCGCGTGTTCTCCGCGCCGCCTAAGGAGAAGCGGATGGCATATCGTGTGGCGGCAGTGGATGTTCACAAGAAGATGTTAGCGGTAGTAGTGGCTGACGTTGAGACAGAAGACGAGTATCAGTTTGAGCGGCGGAAGTTCGGCGCCACCCCCGATCAGTGGCAGCTGCTGGCGCAATGGATGATCCAGCAGGAGATTGAGGAAGTCGTCATGGAATCGACGGCGCAGTACTGGAAACCGGTGTGGGCGGCACTGGAGCGATACTGGAAGCCGGCGCGCCAGCAGCGTGACAGGGCGAGGAAGATGTCCGGAACGCTGCACCTGTGTCAGGCGAAGTCCAATCGCGGTGCGCGCGGGCGCAAGAACGACTTCGCCGACGGCGAACGGATGATCAGGCGGCTGGTGGCGCAGGAACTGGTTCTGAGCTTCGTACCGGATCCGGAACAACGGCTCTGGCGAACCGTGACGCGGCGTAAGTACCAGTTGACACGCGACAAGGTGCGCTTCAGGAACCAACTGGAAAGCCTGCTGGAACAAGCGCACATCAAGTTGTCGAGCTTTGTGTCGGATCTGCTGGGCCTCAGTGCGCGGCGCATCTTGCATGCTCTGGCGGAAGGGGAGAGTGATCCGGCAGTTCTGGCGGCTTTGGCCGACCACCGGCTACGGGCGACGCCGGCACAACTGCAGGATGCGCTGGGTGCGTGCGCCGAACTGCATGCAGTTTACCGGCGGCTGCTGAAGATGGCGCTGGAGGAGTTGCAATTGATGGAAGGGCAGATCGAAAAACTGGATCGGGAGGCAGCGGAGCTGCTGCAGCAGCATCAGGATGCCGTGCAACGGGTGGCGGAAGTTCCGGGTTTCGGGGCCGACTCAGCGCTGCAGATGATCGCCGAAGTAGGACCCGAGGCAGCGGCTTTCGCGTCGGCGAAGGATCTGTCTTCATGGGTCGGCGTGATTCCCGGCGACGAGGAAAGCGCGGGCGAATCGCACAGCACGCGTTCGCCCAAGGGCAACAAGAACATGCGGCGGCTTTTGAATCAAGCCGCACAGTCTGCCGTCAAGACGAAAGGAAGCATATTTGAGGTGAAGTTTCGGAAACTGCTGCCGCAGTTAGGATACAAACAGGCCATCTGGGCCATCGCCCACCGGCTCTGCCGACTGCTCTGGCTGATCTTGCATAAGAAAGTCCGCTCCGAGGAACGCGGTTCGGCCGTTAGTGCCAGGTCTCAACGGACACGCACCGCTCGCATGATCAAAGAACTCAAAAAGCTCGGCTATCGCATAGAAGGCGGACCACTGGCCATTCCGGCGTGAACCGGAAGGGTTTTTCGACCCTGCCAGTCGCATTCCGCCGAGACGTGCTCTATTACCGAAGAAGACTTCCGAATTGGATCCCGGACGACGCGGTCGCACGCCCCGCATGACGAGGTCAGGGATTACGCGGGCTCGGGTCCCCGCTCAAGTGAGAAACTGCAGGAAATCATTGCATAGATGGAAAACAACCTCGTGAAGGCCGGTCTGGTCGAAACTGCTGAGTAATGGATCTGGTCCAGTGCGCGGTTCAGGGCAGACGACACAACCCGATCGTCTGCCCCACGTGACTCCTGAAATGTAGTAACTCCAGGGACTGGCTTTTCCAGCCAGTCCAGCTGCCGCGAGGAGTCGTGAAGTGGCGCGGGCGCGATTGCGAGTCCATGACTGCACCTCTCTGCAGGCCCCGCCTACTCCAGCGGCTTCTCATCCACATGATCCACCACAATCACCGGAATCGATCGCTTCTGTTTCACCAGCTTCACTCCCAGCATCCGTTCCACAGCCTCGTAAGTGGTCATACCGATGGGCTCCGGAGCGTCTCATTCCCTGCGCGTTCGGATTCGGCGGCCGCGGCGCCTGGTTGCGCGAAAAGCCAAACAGGAAGTTCCACCCACCCGTCAGACCGGTGGCATCGACGATCGGATGATCGAAATAACCGGTGACCTGTTCCAGATTCTCCGCAAATTCGCCCATCGTGATGTTCGTGCAGCGAACCATCGTCACCATGTCCGGAAACGGCTTGACCGCATCCGGAGCGGCTTTGCACGACATGCGTTCGTTTCCAGTCGCCTGGGTCATCTTCGGCTTACCGGAGACGGTCATCGCGTATACCGTCACCTCGCGGTTTTCGGTATGCGTCTTCAATTCGAACTGATCCGCCAGCAGTCCGCGCATCATCTCCATCACCACGGCGCGCGGGGGTGGCTGCGGTCGCGCGCCGCCGCCGATGGGGGCGCCGTCACCCGTGCTCGGCAATTTGGCGGTAATGTCCCAGCGCTGAGTCTCCGCGGATTTCGGCAGCCCGATGATCTCATCGTCCGCGGCATTGGGTTGAATGAAGAACGCCTGCCCGATCAACTGCTTCAGCGTGGAAACAAATCTCAGCTCACCGCCGTTCCGGATGTTCTCAAGACGCACGTTCGGATCGACGGGCTTGATCGACGCCACTTCAAACCGGGCCGCCGCGAGGGTCAGATTTGTAGACACGCCCGGCTGCATTCGGGGTCGGCTTTCGATTCGCGCTCTCCACGAAGAGCGCCGGCACCGGAACGTCTTTCAAATCCAGGCTCAACCCCAGTTGTTTGCTCACGGCGTCAAAAAGCGTGATGCCGTCATGGCCTTTCAGGTCGATCATGCCGATCGGCGTAAACTCAAACTCAAAATCCCACTTGCCTTCGAGGCCGGTGGAATCGAACACCTCGCGGGGCAAATACGTGTTGATGGGTCCCCCGGCAAATTGGTGAAGGTTCTCCGCAATCTGCTGCGACGTCAGGTTGTGGCAGACGGCTTTCTGGTTCGGCGCCTGTCCAGGGCCGATCGCAATGGGCTGGCCGGGCTGCACGCCCACCAGTTCTTGCCGGCAGCCAGAGTCGTCCGCTTTGGCCGCCGGCTTCAGCTTCGATCCACCCTTGCCCACGGTCAGCACATATCGGGGCATCGGACGCTTTTCGTTGCGGGCCACCAGCCCGAAGCGCTCTGCGAGCAGTGCCTGCAGCATGAGCTTCACCGTCGCCGGCGTCGTGCCCGCAGGCACTTTGGCGATCACGTCGAAGATGTCGGTGTCGAGCCAGCTCGGCCCGCCGGCGACATCATCCTCCTTGACGTCATACGCCCACTCGATCAGATTGAGCAGGGTCACGTCCCGCTCGACAAACCGGCCATCGCGGATGACCGCGCCATTGTTCTGTGCAAACCAGCGCGGAGTCTTGCTGACATGAACATCCGCCAGGTCGAATTTCGGCTGCTGGGCAAAAGCCTGCATCATGGTGAGCGATGCCGCGAGCGCGGCCAGCAGGCTGAATGGAGCGATCTTCTTCATACGCGAACTCCTTGACACTGTATGACGCATTTGAGCGGGAATATGTGCCTGTTTTTATTACGACGCCGCAGGAAATCAGTTTATCCGGAGGAACAAACGTCCCCACGAGTTGGTCTAACTCTAATGAGAACGATGGCGCAATGACGCAGCGAGGCAGACCCCAGGAGCACCACTTGGGGCAGGTGCTTTGGGAATCAATTCGCGCGCTCAGCGGCCGGATGCGCAGGAACACCGAACCCCGGATCTTCCTGCTGGAGGCCTACACGGTAGTTTATTCATTCACGGCCTCTGCTTTCTATACTGATAGGCCGTCGGCAATCGAAGATCCTATGGGGCTTCTCAGGCTGGCCGTACCGGCGCTCGCCGTACTTGCCGTTCTCTTATTGCGCAACGCATGGGCGGGGGATGGTGAAAGAGCCCAGGTCGCATCTACTATCGATGTCACCCTCGCCTTCGGGCTTGCGGTTTTCCTGGAGGCGATACTATCGGCGCACTTTCCCGCTTTGGTGTTGCCTCGCTGGCGTCCCACGCAAGGGTCGTGGGCCGGATGGCTCTTTCTGGCGGAACTCCGCATGCTATTCCCGCCGCGTTCGAGGCACTTGCGTCAACCTTTGTCTGCGATGGGACAGCCCATGTATCTGGAGGAAATTCGCTGGAGGGCGGAAGAACTGCGACGAGACCTTCGCCGGAGGAACCTATGGATCTATTCGATCGCGGCCGCGATTCTAGCCTTGTTCGGCGTCGGCGTCGCGCAGACCCGCACAGCCACCGCACGAACCGGCTCCGTGCTGATTGTTGCGGGAACCGTGTACATAATCTGGCGCGTCTGGACCAGCGGATCGCCCCGATCCGAACCCATCGGAAGTAACTTCAACTTGTATCGTGATTTTTGCCGGAGCGAACTCGATCGTCAACGCAAGCTGTTACGCAGAATCCGATACTCATATATCGGATTGCTGATCCCGGGCCTGCTGCTCGTCCTGGCTGGATCTATGGTTTATGTGTACGTCATTCTCATGTTATGTTTTTCTCATCGCAGAGCTGATTCATCGCGCGACCCTTCGTCTTCAACAGGAACACGACGAGGTCACTTTTTCCTGTGCCGTGCCGGCCTCGGCGGCTTGCTGACGTTGCCGCCCCCGCATCATCATTGCGGCGCACATCGCCATAAGTACACCCGCCGCGAGAAGGAATGACGCCGGCTCGGGGCTGGCCACAAATATGACTCCGTGCGGGCTGACCCCAGTGAAAACCGGCATAACGATTCCGGTCGTGGTATCGAGTTCGCCGAATTCATCGCCCACATCGACGTATACCGACCCGGGTGCGAGGCCGGTGGCCGCCAGTGCGTATACGGTATTCGCGCCGGTATCGGCAAGGTAGAACGTGCCGCTGGCCGCCGTGGGAAAGACTGTATCGTCGGGGAAACCGGAGATCGTCAGCCCGTTCGTGCCCAGCAGCGGGACGAAGCTTTCGGTCTGTCCGGCACTTCCGGGCTTGTGTACGAACACAATTTCCTGATCGGCCTCTCCGGTCAACACCAGATCGCCGGAGGGATCGAGAATAAGGGAGTCGGAGTCTGTAATCGCGGTCGAAGCCGAACCACCCATCGCGAGATTGGTTCCGGTAAACGTGGAGTTCAGAATTCCCGCGATCTGCAGAGGAGGCGAAGCGAGCGAATTGGTGAGTTCCACAATGATGGGATCGGTGGCGCTGCCGGGGTTAGTCTCGCTGAGATAGGTCACGCCATTCAGGAACTCGACGTCGTCGAAACCGCGGCCGAGCGAGTTTCCGTTTGCCGTATAGCTGCTGCCGTAAGCGTAGAAAGTCGTCGCGTTGGTTAAAGGATTGATGACCGTGAGCGCCGAGTTCCCATCATTGTTCTGGAGCGCCCAAACCAACCCACCCGGATCGACGCGCAACCCGTCGACGTTACCGGCTAGAGTCCAGGTCTTCATGACCGCGCCGGAGATGGTGTAACGCACCACGGTGCTCGAACCGGAAGCACCGGCTGAATCGGACCCGTTTTGATACGAAACCCACAGAGAGCCGTCGCCGAAATCGACAGAATCGGGAGATGTCGCTGACAGCGGTGCACCGGTTGCGAAGACGGCGGGGCTGATCGACGCGGCATTCAATTGCATAGCGCAGAGGGTCATCAAAGCCAGGGCAGCCATCAAACATTTGAGTCGCGTTGAGTGCATCATGACCCGACAATAAGAACGGAATGTTAACAGGGAATGACGCCGGAGGGCGTCCGCAGACGCGCATGTGCGCCATCGCCCAATGACCCAATATGCTCCACGCATGGACCGCTTCGCCGCTACGGGAACGCTCCATCACGGTCGCGGCTCGGAAACGAGCTACTGTTACAGAGCCGCGCGCGTCAGCAAGCGGTAACGGAAAGCCGATTCTCGGCACCATGCTAAAGCATTCGCGCGTCAACAAGCGGTGCACACTAATTCTCTTACCCCTTACCGGCCTTCAACCTTTCCGATGTTGGTGGAAACGGCAGATCAGCACAAGTGCGCTCATAAGCAACTCCCGGCCCGATGTACTCGCTCCACTCGGAAAAACTCAGATTTCGGCCGACCGATGTGCAGGCTGCGTTCAAAAGGTCCCGCGCCGGTATCAGATGCCGGCTGACCCGAACGCTGTTACCGTCGAATGTTGCGAACAAGATGAAGCGCCCGCCTTCCGCGTATCGCACTGCATGGGCCGGACCGAACAGCGGGAATGAGGCGAGCTTCTCGTTCGCTGAGATATTGATGAGCCACGTACCAGAAGACGCTTTCCCCGATGTCGATGCGATCAGATGGCGTCCGTCGGGTCCAAACGACAATAATGAAACCGTACCCGGTAGCGTCAGGCGCGCTGCTTCCTTGCCCGTACCCGTCTCGATAACTCGCACAGAATCACCCGTCTCGCTATAGGCCAGATACTTTTCGTCCGGGCTCAACGCGACGGCTGGCATCGGGTTTTCCGCATTGACGCGCAGTATGCGTGTGCCCCTGCCGGTGTCAAACAGCTGGACCGTGTGCAGGCCTGCGCTGACGAGCCGGCTGCCCCTCGAATCGAAGGCCAGAGAAATAACCGCATCCTCTGTTTCGATCCGCGATTCCAAATTGCCGGTCGCAACACTGAACAGAGACACCTCGTGGCCAAAGGTGCCAACCGCCACGGACCGGCTGTCCGGACTGAATGCCACCGCGCTCACCTCCAAGCCTGATTGGCCAGGAAAGGTGGAGAGGTAATGTCCCGCTGCAGCATCAAATATCGACACACCGTCATATCCGCTGACGGCGAGGAAATGCTCGTCCGCACTGAACGCGATCACCCTCGCGCCTTGCCCCTGCCGCGTGAGATCGAAAGCTTCTTTGCCGCTCCGCAGGTCCAGGATCTCCGCGCTCGCGCGGTCGTTTACAACGGCGATCCAGCGACCCGCCGGATCGAGCGCCACGGACCGGAACGCCCCCTGCCCGGCCAGGTGAAACTCTTCGTCCCTGTTGCTCACACCGAACCCGTAGAGCGCGTGATCGTTGCCTCCCGCAGCCACGAATTGCCCGTCAGGGCTGAATGCGACTCCGCCGACTCCGCCGCTAACGACGAGCCGTACAGCTTCCCGTCCCGTCGCTGCCTCGAACATACGAACTGTCTGATCGGCGCCGGCTGTTGCGACCCACTGATCGCCCGGGCTGAATGCAATCGAGCGGGCGCCCTCGTGACAGGCGAGCTGAGATTGGATGCTTCCCGTTTCCGCAAAGAAAACCCATGTCCCCTGCAGCGTGCCGGCCGCGACGCGGTGCCCGTCGGAGCTGAATCGCACATCCAGCACTTGAGAGTCAGTGGTCAATCGCGATACTTCCTTTCCCGTCATGGCGTCGAGGACACGCGCCGTGCCATCGCTCCCCGCCGCGGCTATGTAACGCCCATCCGGGCTCCAGACCGCAGGTCCGGCATTGTCTTGCTCGGTGATGGCCCAGACTTCCTTGCCCGTGCCGGCTTCGAAGACGTGGACCTTATGGTTGTCGCCCGCCACCGCGATCCTCGCGCCCTCCGGGCTGAAGACAACGGAGCTCAGTCCCACGCCTTTCCGCGCCACCGTCAAGATGGCCACGCCCGTCATCGCATCGAATACCCGCACAGCATCGCCGATGCTCGCGGCGGCCATTCGGCTGCCGTCCGGGCTGAACGAAACACTAACAACGGGAGTATTCGTCAATGCTCGCGACATCTCCTTTCCTGTGGCTGCATCGAGTACGCGTGCCGTTCCGTCAGACCCGCCCACGGCCAGGAGCCGCCCGTCCCGGCTGAATTCGGCAACCAAGACCCACGTCGGCTCGGTAAATCGCCAGATCTCGCCCCCGCCGTTGGCCTGGAACAAACGGACGGAGCCATCTTCGCCGCTGGAGGCGACAAACTGCCCGTCAGGACTGAATGCCACGGAGCGAATGTTTCCGTCCGTTGCCGCCTTCCAGAAGCTCTTCGGCTTCAGAGAGAGCGCAGTTCGCAGAACCTGATCATTTTGAAAAATGGGCTGGCGGCGCATCGACTCCGCCGCAAGCAGGCTGGGCAACTCCAGATCGGGGCTTTCCGCGAGACGGCGTTGTGCCGCTTCGGCCAGCAATATGGCCTTGTCGGCAACCAGGCTGGAGGAGTTGCGGGAACAGCCCCACAGACTCACAGCCAGAACCAACACAGACACCGGCGTGAGACGCATGCAGGTCAAAAGCCCCTGATCTTTGACCGCAGCCTTGGCTTATCCGGTTACAATCGCGTCCTGAAATCCAGCGCGCTTCGTCTGATTTCGGTGCACCACCGGCAGAAGTCGAAGCTCGATGCCACCGGCGAAGGATCAACGGTCAAGGTATGCCATCGATGAAAACCAGCCCGGCAGAGCAACGCCTTCAGCCAGTTCGACTCATGCGCGCGATGTGGCCATAGCCTCCGAAGCTGCGCCAAGTCGTCCGTCATACTCTACTGCGGCCGCCGGAACAATCCACCGTAGACCGCCTTCGCCAGAATGTGGCCTTGAATCGCACTGATCACTTTCGCGCGCGTCTCAAACGCATCGCCCGCCGGCTTCACGTCCAGCGTGGTATCCAGCGCAAAGAGCTCAAATACGTAGTGGTGAAACGGACCAGTCGCGGGAGCCCCGGGTCCGCGGTACATCGGCCCCGTTGCGCTGATCTGGTAGCTTCCGTCCGCCAGTTGCGACCCCTTCGGCACGCCTTCGGGCATACCGGTAGCCGTCGCCGGAATGTTCCACACCACCCAGTGCGCCTGATCGTCGGTAGTCTTGTTGCGCGCGAGATCCATGTCATGCATGTTGAGCACGAAACTCTTCGTTCCGGCCGGTACGTTCGCCCACGTCATCGCCGGCGACGTGCCTTCACCGGTCGCAACGCCCGGAGCCGCCTGGCTGTACTTCACCGGGTACTGACCACCGTCCGGAAATGCGGGAATCGTCAGCGTCATCGCCGGGGCCGGCGCCGCGCGGCCTCCGCCCTGCGCAAACAACGCGCTCGCCGCCGTAACCATGACCAGGGGATAAAGTGCCAATCGCATTCGTTTATCCTATCGCGGATCACGGCTGATTGGATTCGGGTCTGCCAACGGCAACGGTGACCACCGGACGATATTTATTTCGCCAACAAAACACAGCACTTATTCGCCGGGCAACGCCGAGACCGCCTTGCGGTAGTACATACTGCAATCGAATCAGGTCTATGGCCTGAGGTAGTTTGTTCTTTCCCTCGTGAATTCCTTTGGTTCGCAGGCGGGATGCTCAGGTTTTGTATCTTTGCCGACTGAATATTCTTGCGACGGATCGCGCGATTGTTTTTCGCCTGCTCTTCCGCCGGGAGAAGAGCAGGCCTGCGTCAATTTGCCGCGTTGTCTGTCATCGACCGCGAAACGTAAACTCGAGGTTGGTGACCCTGTTCAAGCGAATCGCCGTCGCTCTGCTCTTCATTCCGTTCATCGCCGCTGCGCAAAGCACCATCCGCGGCGTCATCCACGACCCGCAGCATCGTCCCGTGCAGGGCGCACAGATCTCTGCAGCCCAGATCCCGCCCACGCTCTCCGATGCCCAGGGAGGGTTTCAACTCGCCATTTCCGCTGACGGGACTTACACTTATTACGGTTACGGCATCAGGCTTCGCATCTGCCGAACAGACCATTCAGGTCACCAACGGCAAATCGCCGGTCATCCACATCGAACTACCGCTCGCGGCCGTCGCCGAATCCGTCACCGTCGCCGAAGCGCCAGATCGTCTGAACGCCCAATCGGCAACTCCGCAATCCCTGATCGCCGAAAAGGAAATCGCGCAAACCGCCGGTGCCGATCAATCCAACAGCCTGTCGATGATCACCAACTTCACCCCCGGCGCCTACATGGTCCACGACATGCTTCACATGCGCGGCGGCCACCAGGTGAACTGGCTCATCGACGGAATTCCGGTCGTAAACACGAACATCTCCGCCAACGTAGCGCCGCTCATCAACCCCAAAGACGTGGCGGATCTCGAAGTCGAGCGCGGCGGCTACTCGAGCGAGTATGGCGACCGCACCTACGGCTTCTTCAACGTCGTCACGCCTTCCGGATTCGACATGAACAACGAAGCCGAACTGGTTCTCTCCGCCGGCAACTTCTACACAACGGACGACCAGTTCCGCCTCGGCGGCCATACCCAGCGCTTCGCGTGGTTTGGAAGCCTCGATGCCAACCGCTCCGAGCTCGGCCTCGGCACACCGGTCTCCCAGGTCATCCACGATCAGGCCAGTGGCGAGGGCGCCTTCGTCTCGCTGATCTGGAACGCCACCAGCAAAGACCAGCTGCGATGGGTCGCCTCCCTGCGGGGCGATCACTATCAGATCCCCAACGACGCGGACGCGCAGGCCGCAGGCGTCCGCGATCTCGAGCTCGAGCGCAATTACCTCGGCGGATTCCACTGGCTGCACACGTTTTCCGACAGCGTAACCTTCACCCTCACCCCTTACTATCACTACAACGACGCGCACTACATCGGCGGACCTCAGGACACTCCGTTCATCCTCGACGACAACGTCCGCTCGCACTACGTCGGCGGACAGTCCGTGCTGCAGGTCCATCGCGGCAAGCACAACGCGCGCGCCGGCCTCGACATCTGGGCCCAGCACGATAACGTCTTCTTCGGCCTGACCGCGAATCCCGGCGGCGGACTTCTTCAACAGCAGGAACTGCACTGGGCCAACTCAGAAACCCTGTTCTTCGAAGATCAGTACAAAGCAACGAAGTGGCTGACATTCGACCTCGGCCTGCGACTTACCCACTACGCCGGTCTCGTCAACGAAAACGCCGCCGACCCACGCCTCGGAGCGGCCATCAGAATCCCGCGTCTGAACTGGGTCGTGCACGGCTACTACGCTTATTACTACCAGCAGCCGCCGCTCGATAGCCTCGCCGGGCCCTCGCTCGCCTTCGCGCAATCCCAGGGCTTCGATTTCATCCCGCTCAAAGGCGAACGCGATATCCAGCACGACATCGGTCTCTCCATCCCGCTCCGCGGCTGGTCGCTCGATGTGGATGAATTCCACACCAGCGCACGCAATTTTCTCGATCACGACGCGATCGGCGATTCGGGCATCTTCATCCCGCTCACCGATCTCGGCTCAATCGTCAGCGGCACAGAGGTGACGATACGCTCTCCGAGGCTCTTCCGGAACACCACGCAATGGCGCGTCGCTTATTCAAATCAGACCGCTCAGGGAATCGGCCCCATCACCGGCGGACTGCTGGAAGACGCGCCCTCAGGGATTTTTCCCCTCGATCACGATCAGCGACACACGCTGACTTCCGTGCTCTCCCTGAACCTGCCGCACGCGCTCTGGCTAACCCCGGCCTGGCAGTTCGGCTCGGGCTTTCTCAACGGCGACGGGCCCGCCCACTTGCCGCCGCACTCCACCTTCGACCTCTCGATCGGCAAGCGGCTGGGTGAAGCCATCTCCGTCTCCGTAAGCGCGGTCAATATCGGCAACACCCGCTATCTCCTCGACACCAGCAATACCTTCGGAGGCACGCATTACATCGCGCCCCGCCAGATCTACGGAGAACTCCGCTACCGCTTTCACTTCTGATCGAGCATTCGTTCGAGATTGGCCTTAACGCCCGGCCATTCCGAATCGAGGATGCTGAAGTAGACCGTATCGCGCACCCGGCCGCTCCATGTGACAATATGACGGCGCAGCGTGCCCTCTTCTTTCGCGCCAATACGCAGAATCGCCGCTCGTGAGCGTTGGTTGAGCGCGTCCGTTTTCAACTCCACGCGGTAGCAATGCCATGTCTCGAACGCATGCCGCAGCATGAGGTACTTGGCTTCCGTGTTGACCGCGGTGCGCTGCCACGCTTTGCCGATGAAGGTCGATCCAATCTCGACGCGCCGATTGCCCACGTCGATGTTCATGAACCGCGTGCTCCCCACGGGTTTTCCGGATGCGATCTCGATCGTCGCAAAAGCCAGCACTGACCCCGCTTCTTCCGCCGCACGCGCCTTGCCGATGTATTCGGCCATCTCCTCCGGCGTAGTAACCCGATACGGGATGACTTTCCACAGGTCCTCGTCAAGTCCGATCTCGCACAACCCCGCGCGGTGAGACTCCCTCAACGGTTCGAGCCGGACAGTGGGGCCCGTCAGCGTGATGGGTTCGATCTTCATCATGACTAAAGTTTCGTAACCTTTTCCCATATCCTCAGTTCTCCTGAATGAAGGGCTGATTCGGAAGACTTTGCATCCAGCTACCGATCACGAACGAATGGTCGCAGTCGCGAGGGGCAACCTCGCGAGCATGAGTGAGATTTATCGCAATCGCCACCGGACGCTTTTTCGCTTCTTCTTCCGGCTCACCGGCAGACAAGCCACGTCGGAGGACCTGGTCCATGAGGTCTTTCTGCGCATGATTCGCTACCGGGAAACATATCGCGAGGGAACGGCAGACGGCGGCTTCGAATCCTGGATGTACCGCATCGCGCGAAACGCACTGACGGATCATGCCCGAAAGCGCCGCCACGAAGTGGCGCCCGGAGACAGCGAGCTCGAGATGATCGAAAGCGGCCGGCCCACGCCATTTGACACGACTGCGAAGCGGCAGGATCTGGCGCTGCTCCACCGGGCGCTGCGCGAGTTGCCGGCCGACAAGCGCGAGTTGATTGTGCTCGCCCGGTTTCAGGATCTTACGTATGAGCAGATCGGCAGCATTATCGGCTGCGGAGCGGGAACCGTGAAGACTCGCGTATTCCGCGCGATGAAAGAGTTGGGCCATATCTATTCGGTATTGAGCAAGGAGAAAGCGTCATGAATTGCGACGAAGCCAGAGACTTCATGGCGGCCGCATGGAAGGAAGAACCGGCGAAAGAACCGGGCGACGAACCGGCCTTCCACCGGCACCTCGAAACCTGCGCCGAATGCAGCGCCGAAATGGCGGCGCTCGGAGGTCTGTGGAACCGGCTTGCCGACTTGCCTGTGCCCGAGCCGAGTCTGGCGCTCCATGCCCGCTGGCACGCGACGTTCGCGTCGATGCTGCCGGAACGCAAGAGCGGCATGTTCTGGCAACTCGCCTTCGCGCTGGCTTGTCTCGTGATCGGTGTGCTGGTGGGCGCGAACCTGCCCAGCCGCAATAATGAGCGGAATAGTGACGAGATCGCGAAGCTTCGCGAGATGGTGGCGCTCTCGCTCCTTTCGCAGCAATCCGCGGCCGAGCGGCTGCGCGGAGTCGATTACAGCGGCAACATGCAGACCATGCAGCCGGCAGTGGTTTCGGCGTTGATTCAGGCGGTCTCGCACGATGCCAACGTCAACGTGCGCCTCGCCGCAGTGGACGCGCTGAGCAAGGTGGCAACACACCCGGGCGTCGTCGAATCGCTGACCCGCTCTTTGCCGCAGCAGGATTCGCCCATGGTTCAGGCCGAGTTGATCGATTACCTGATCAACGCCCACGACCGGCAGGCGGTCGGGACGCTGGAGCAACTGGCCGCGCGGCCGAATCTGAACCCGGCGGTGCTCGAACGAACGCACTACGCACTGCAACAACTGAGCCATTAAAGGAGACCCGATATGTACAGCGATAAAATCGCGCTCGTCGCGCTGGCGTTCGCGCTCGCGATCGAGCGCCGCCTGGAACACCGAAGCCCGGGAACCGCTTCATTACACGTTCTCGAACGACACCACTCTCGATGTGGACAACGTCAACGGCACGATCCAGATCACCGGTGACGGCGGAAACACGATCCGGGTCGAGGGCGAAAAGATCATTCGCGCCAAAAGCAAGGAGGAGATCGAGCGCGCAAAGAAAGAGGTCACTCTCGACGTGAACGAGAAGGATCGCGTTGCCCAGCTTTACGTGAACGGGCCTTTTCGCAATGGCCGCGACTCGGATCGCGATCACGGCTTCCACGATCATTACGACGACCACGGGTATGAGGTGACTTACAACTTCAACATCCATGTCCCGCGCGACACCGAACTTCGGCTCCGCAACGTGAACGGCGAAATCAAAACCGACCAGACCAGCGGCAAGTTCGACATTTCCGGCGTGAACGGCCCGGTCAGCATGACGGCCGCGGCCGGGTCCGGGAGCGCGCACGGGGTGAACGGACGTCTGACGGTTTCGTTCCGGGAGAACCCCAAAGCGGCGGTTGACTTGAAGACCGTCAACGGCGCCATCGAGGCGGCATTCCCGCCGAGCTTGTCTGCCGATCTCAGTGTCAAGACTTTGAACGGGCAGGTCTACACGGACTTCGACGCTACGGCGCTGTCGCAACCCGCCGGCACCGCCGAACGGAAGAACGGCAAGTTCGTCTACAAGAGCGATCGTCATACCAGTGTCCGCATCGGCTCAGGTGGTCCCGAGCTCAAGTTCGAAACCGTCAACGGTGAAATTCGCATCAAGAAAGAATCCTCCAAATGAACTTCTTCGCAGTCTTACTTCTCACCTTCGCCGCGACAGCGGCGGCACAGGATAAGGTCACCGTTCCTCTATCGGACGGGTCGCAGCCCGCGACGGTCAAGGCCCGCCTCATCTCGGGCAGCATCACCGTTACGGTGGGCACGCGGTTCTCAGGTCGTTGTCGAGGCCGAGGCCGCGACGACTTCCGGCCGGGAGCGGGTTCCGCCCACGCCGCCCCCTCCTCCGGGCATGCATCGAATCGACGGCAACCGCTACGGCTTCACCGCCGAGGAAGATCACAACGTGGTGACGATCGGCGGCGGAGTGAATCACATGAATCTCTCGATTCAGGTCCCGGTGAACAGCTCGCTGGAACTTCGGACCGTCAACGGCGGAACGATCAGCGTCACCGGCGTCAACGGCAATCTCGACGTCGAAAACGTCAACGGCTCCATCGAGCTGAAAGACGTCTCCGGCACCGTGCTTGCGCACACGGTCAACGGCAGCGTAACAGTCGGGCTGGTGCGTGCCACGCCCGATAAACCGATGTCGTTCAGCTCGCTCAACGGCAAGGTGGACGTTACTCTTCCAGCCGACACCAAAGCCCGGCTGCGGCTCAAGACCACGAACGGCGAGATCTTCAGCGATTTCGACGTCAAGACGGAGCCCGATACCTCGAAGCCGGTCATCGAGGACTCCCGCGGCAAGAACGGCCGCTACCGGATCCGTCTGGACCGCGGCGCCAATATCTACGGATCGATCAATGGCGGCGGCCCGGAATACTCATTTCAGACCATGAACGGAACCATTCTGATTCACCGGAAATAGAGGCTCGACTTTGACGCCTTCCCGGATGTTGTCACCGGGCCTCGGAACGATCGTGTCCCCTTCCTGAAGGCCGCTCAGAACTTCCAGCCGGTCACCGTAGTCCCGGCCCACTTCGATCTTCTGGAAGTGGACGGTGTGGTCGGGACGAACCACGGCAACACGGGTTCCGTCGGCGTTGACCTGCAGGGAATCGCCGGGCACGACGATTGGTGACGATGAAGTACGATCCTCACTCAACCGCACCTGCGCGTACATGCCGGGCAACAACGCGCCGTCGGCGTTTGGAACCTGGATCTCGACCAGCATGGTGCGGGTGGCGGCGTCGAGTGCGTTCGCGCTGCGTGCGACGGCGCCGGTGAATTCGCGGCCGGGCAGATTCGAGACTTTGAGATGAGCAACCTGGCCCGGCCGAATGCGTGCTGGCGCTGACCTGCGGGACATTCACGTAGGTGCGCAGCGTATTCGTCTGGGCGATGCGGAACAACATCGTGTTGCCCGCGTTCACGAGCGCTCCGACATCCACATTGCGCAGGGTGATGACTCCGGCGAACGGCGCTTTGACCAGCCGGTAACCCTGCACTTCGTCCATGTGCGCGACGTTGGCCTCGGCCTGTGCGACGCTGCTGCGCTGCGCAGACACGGCCTTCTCGAGCGATTGGACGCCGGCGACCTGGGCCTGATATTGCGCCTGATACTGATCGTTTTCCTGGCGCGAAACACCGCCTCGCGCGACGACTTTGGCCCAGCGCTCGGCCGTGACGCGCGCAAGATCCGCGTTCGCCTTGCCTTGCACGAGATTGGCCTGGGCCTGATCGAGCGCCTCGCGCGCCTGCTGCAACGCGGCCTTGACCTGGCGAACCTGCTCGTCGAGTTCGGGCGCTGCGATCTCGGCCAGCGGCTGGCCGGCTTGCACACGATCGCCGATATCGACCATGCGGCGTGCAAGATAGCCGTCGGCACGGGCGAGGATGGGGGCTTCGGTGATGGCCTGGATGTTGCCGGGGAGATCGAGTTCGGTCGCGCCGGACGCGCGGCCTACCTGGATCACGTCGACGCGCGGCAAGGCGTTTGCGTCAGCGACGGCTTCGGTGCGGATCAGGGTGTTGCGGGTCTTCAGCGGGATGTAGCCGGCGAAGAACGCCACCACAATAACCACGATGGCGACGAGGGCGATACCCCAGATCACGAGACTCGACGGGCGCCACGACTGCTGCGTCGACTGCTTGCGATGTTCCTCGAGCTGCCGCCTCAGTTCTTCGTTCTTCCTGGCGCAGCGCGGAGGCTTCTTCAGATCCGCGATCCGTGGTTCGCATCAACGTACACTCTCCTGCTCAGCTTCGATGAGCCGGCTCTCATAATCGACGGGCGGGCTGACTCGCAGGTAACTGTAGATGATGGGAACGACAAACAATGTGGTGACGGTGGCGAAGACGAGGCCTCCGATTACGGCGCGGCCGAGCGGCGCGTTCTGCTCGCCGCCTTCGCCGAGACCGAGCGACATGGGGAGCATGCCGAGCATCATGGCGGTGGCCGTCATCAGCACGGGACGGATGCGCGCATAGCCTGCGGCGACCATGGCTTCGCGCGCGGAGGGCATGTCGGCGCGCTCGTCGTTCGCGAAGGTGACCATCAGGATGCTGTTGGCGGTGGCGACGCCGACGCACATGATGGCGCCCATCAACGAGGGAACGCTGAGCGTGGTGCCGGTGACGAAGAGCATCCACAGGATGCCGGCCATGGCTCCGGGGAGCGCGGTGAGGATGATGAACGGGTCCACCCAGGACTGGAAGTTGACGGTCATCAGCAGATAGACCAGGACTACGGCGAAGATCATGCCGAGACCCAGGCGGAAGAAGGACGATCGCATGGTCTCGATCTGTCCGCGCAGAGCGAGCGACGCGCCGCGCGGCAGATGAGGCTCTTCGTCGCGCATGATCTTATCGACTTCGGCGCCGACGCCGCCCAGATCGCGGCGGGCCACATTGGCGTAGACGTCGAAGACCGGCGCGACATTGTAGTGGTTGACGATCACGGGCGTGTAGCCGCGCTTCACCGAGACCAGGTTCGAGAGGAGCTGCGTGCTGGTCGCCATCGCGCCCGGATTGCCGTAGGCCTGAGAGGCTCCGTTGGGCGACGCGCCGACGGAGGCGTTGTCCATCGGTGCAGTCAGGTTGCCGGGCTCTCGACGCCACGGAGATGGGCGTGCGCAGCAGGGCATCGAGCGAATTGATCTTGTACTGCGGGGTCTGAATGCCGACGTTGTAGTTGACGCCGTTCGACCAGTTCACCCAGTAATTGGGGGCGACGGTGCCGTTGCCGCTCAGAGAGATCAGCATGTTGCTGGTGACGTCGTACTCGGTGAGGCCGAGCTGCGGAGGCTTTGACGCGATCGACGTCCAGACGGATTTCGGGCTGGTCGACCACCTGATGGACATGCACGTCGACCGCGCCGGGAATGCGCGCGATGCGTTCGGCCAGATGTTCGGCGATTTTGTAGTTGGCTTCCACGTCGCGGCCCGACGACCTGCAGATCGATGGGCGCGGGAAGTCCGAAGTTCAGGATCTGGCTGGTGATGTTGGCGGGCTGGAAGAAAAACACGGTATCCGGGAATTTCTCGCGGAAGAGTTTGCGCAGCTTCACTTCGTAATCGCGCGTGGGGCCGTGCTTCTCCTTGTGAAGCGAGATCAGGATCTCGCCATCGGCGGTGGAGATGGTCGGGATGTCGCCCTGGGCGAGGCTGCCCCAGCTGTTCGGGATGCCGATGTTGTCGATGATCGTATCCATTTCACTGGCGGGAATGACGCCGCGAATGTCGCTCTCGATGATGGCGAACCGGCGCTCGGTTTCTTCGATGCGCGTGCCGGCGGGAGCCTGGGCATGGAGCTGGATCTGGCCGGAATCGACGGTGGGGAAGAAATCCTCGCCGACGAGGAAGACGAGGCCGAGGGAGGCGATGGAGAAGGCCATGAAGGCGGTGAGAACCCCGGCGCGGTGCGCGAGCGACCAATCGAGCAGGCCGACGTAGCGGGAGCGCAGGGCTTCGAACGCCAGGTTGAAGAGGTGGTGGATGTTGCCGAAGAAGCCGCCGGCGTTTCGTTATGCTCAGCATCGCTTCGTATGGCCTTTGAGGAGGAAATTGGCCATGGTGGGGACGAGCGTGCGCGAGAGCAGATACGACGCCAGCATGGCGAAGACGACGGCCATGGCCAGCGGCGTGAAGAGGTAGCGCGCGGCGCCGGTGAGCAGCAGCACCGGAACGAAGACGATGCAGATGGCGAGGGTGGAGACGAGAGTCGGGACGGCGATCTGGGCTCCGCCATCGATGACGGCGCGCACGAGGGGCTTGCCCATGGCGAGGTTGCGGTGCGTGTTTTCGATGGCGACGGTGGCGTCGTCCACCAGGATGCCGACGGCGAGCGCGAGACCTCCGAGCGTCATCACGTTGATGGTTTCTCCGAGCAGGCTCAGGATGCAGAGCGAGGCGAGAATCGAGAGCGGGATGGAGATGCAGACGATCAGGGTGCTGCGCCAGCTTCCGAGGAAGAGCAGGATCATCATGCCGGTGAGCGCGGCGGCGATGAGGGCTTCGCGCTCGACGCCCTGAATGGAGGCGCGCACGAAGATGGACTGATCGGCCAGGGTGGTGACGTTGAGTCCGGGCGGGAGGGTGGTCGAGAATTTTTGGCAGTTCGCCCTGCACTCCGTTGACGATGTCGAGCGTGGAGGCCTTGCCGGTGCGGGTGACCGTCATGAGGACGCCGCGGCTGCCGTTGGTGCGGACGATGTTGTTCTGGACGGAGAAGCCGTCGCGCACCTGGGCCACATCCTTCATGTAGACGGTCGCGCCGTTGACGGTGTTGATGGGCAGATTGTTGAGATCGTCGAGGAGCAGCGGGCTGCTGTTGACCTTGATCTGATATTCGGTCCCGGCGAGCTTCGCGGTGCCGGTGGGCAGGATGAGGTTCTGCTGGTTCAGGGCGTTGGAGATGTCGACGGGCGAAAGCTGTTTGGCGTAGAGCTCGTCGAGATTGAGATCGACCATCACGTTGCGCGATTTGCCGCCGAACGGGTAGGAGACGTTGGCGCCCTGCACGGTGCCGAGGGGCGTGCGGATGAAGTTGTTGCCGAGATCGAAGATATCCTGCTCGCGGAGGGTCTTGCTGGAAAGGCCGAGCTGCAGGACGGGGACGCTGGCGGCGTCGAACTTCAGGACGGCCCCGGGAAACATGCCGGGGGGCATCTTGCGCACGGCGCTGGTCATCTGCGCGGTGACCTGCGCGACCGCCATATCGATCTGCACGTTGGGATGGAAGATAGATTTTGACTACCGCGATGCTGTTGTAGGACTGGGATTCGATGTGCTCGATGTCGTTGACGTTGGAGGTGAGGCTGCGCTCGAAGTTGGTGACGACGCGCTTCTCCATTTCGTCGGGCGAGAGGCCGCCGTATTGCCAGAGGACGCTGACGATGGGGATGTTGATGTAGGGGAAAATGTCGACCGGCATGGTGACGATGGCGGTCCCGCCGAGGATGGCGATGAGAATGGCCATGACCACGAACGTGTAGGGGCGGCTGAGGGCGAGACGGAGGATCCACATGGCGGTCTTTCAGTACGGGGGTTCGGGTTTCAGTATATCGCCCGAGTACGGGTAAGCCGGTTTGGTTGGGGTGTTGGTTTGGCGTGCCGGGGCCGTGTGCGGACGAGTTGCAAGCGGTGATTTTGGGGATGATTTTGCCGATTGCGGAACGAACCCGAGGCTGCGGCGGGTTCGGGGTCAGGATAGCTGTCGGCCTGGAGGGTCTTGTTGCCTTCTTCGTCGACCCAGAAGAAATTGAGGCGCTTCCTCCCCTCGGGAGCCGGGTCGGGGGCTGCGGCGTTCGCTCGTTCTTCGGCTCGGCGTTTGGTGCGGAGGTTCAGGAAGGCCGTGAGCGCGGCACGGAACTGGCGTTCGAAACGGGCTTCGTAGCGGTTGAGGAGGTCGAGGGCGCGGGAGTCGTCGGTCAGGGTGCGGAAGGCGACGAAGGCCTGGGTTTCGGGGTCTTCCCCTTCGTGATAGCGAGGGCGGCGGATTTCGTTGGTGAGTCCGGCGGTCTCGAGGTTCCACGCGCGCTGCTGACGCCAGCGGGCGATGGCCATGTTCTCGATGAGCGTGCGCTCGGTGGGGGTTTCGGGCTGGTGCTCGTCGAGGTAGGAGGCGAGGAGTTCGTCGAATTCCTCCTGGGATTCGCCGGGGAGGACGACACGTTTCGAGTTGAAGCCGTGGTTGAGGCTGTTTTGCGAAGAGGCTTGTTTGCCCTCTTCGGTGATCGGGCCGTGGGATTTTGCGCCGTTGGTCCGGGATGCGATTTGCTGTAGTTCGGAAGACATAGTTGGTCTCGGGGATATTGTGGAACGATGGTGGGCGGGATTTGGGGGGTTTGGTTGGCCGGAGGTTTTGTTTTCAGTTAGTTGCGGGTGAAAATAAAGTGCTTTGGCTGTGACCGGGATTTGGCAGGGTACGGAAAAAGGCAATTTGGCCGCCGATAAACGCCGATAAGCTAAGGCGACTCTCTGCTTGCGATCGGCGTTAACTGTGTCTGCGCCCAAGCCCTTATTGCTTGAGGGGGCGAAGATGCGGTGGGCCGGCAAGTATGGCAGAGCTGAGGTGGCTGATTTCCTGCGCGGCCCTTTGGGGCGAAGCAGAGGCGATAGCGCTCGCCTTATAGTTCCAACTCGAGGAAGACTGCGCCAGGGACGGGATTAAACACGTAAGGGTCGATCGGCTTGAAGCCCAGGGACGTGTAGAGCTTCAGCGCCGCAACCATGGTTGGCAGCGTATCGAGGCAGATTCGTGAGTAGCCCATGGAGCGCGCTTCCTGGCAGATGCGTTCGGCAAGGCGGCGACCAAGTTGCCCACCCCGTGCCTGAGGCCGCACATAGAGCCGCTTCATTTCGCAGGTAGCCCCTTCGAGGGGGCGCAGGGCTACGCAGCCGATCGCCTCTCTTCCTGTCGCCTCTGTGCCGGCCCAGGCGAGTAAGAGCCGCCCTTTGGGTGGATTGTATTTGCCCGGCAGGCCGGCGAGTTCAGCTTCGAAATCCTGGAAGCAAAGGTCGATATTCAAACTCGCCGCGTATTCACGGAACAGGCTACGCACTTCGCTGAGGTCCCGTGGCAGTTCGGCGGGTCGTATGTCGCTCATGTTGCCGGCGGGTCCGCGAGCGACAAACCGAAAGAATCTCCACGAACGCCCATCAATGAAGCGCCGCATTTCCGAGTAGGAACCCATGGAGTAAGCCGAGATTGCAGTCCGCCAGAATTGGACGGCGGGCGCGTTGGCTTCGAATACTCTGACGAGCCATTCTCCGGGATGTTCGTTCCAGAGACGAATAGCCATCCTCTGGCCGACGCCACGGCGACGGAACTTACGCATGACGAAGAACTCGTGAACATCCTGAGCGCCAGGGTCACCCAACCATTCGGCACCCGATCCGATGACTGCGAAGCCTGCGATCGAGGCGCCGATCGTGGCCAGATAAGCCCGATAGTCTTTTGCCCAGATCGATGCGGTGTTATAGGAATAACGCCCGTCGGTTCCGGTATCGACGTCGAACCACTCCGACATGTCGTGGCAATAGTGCTCGAACAGATTTCGCAGCAAGGCATCCGATTCGGGTCCGATTCTGGAGATCGCGATACCAGCAGGCGGCATGGAGTGTGTGCGACTAAGTTACTCCATGAGTCTACTTTCCCGACGGAAGATCCTGGGCGGCAGGCAGCCCGTACGCCGGAAGGACTCGATGCCCAGGCCGCGATGGAGGAGGTAATCACCGCGGCGCAGATGAGCGCCTTCGAACTCGATGTGCCCTCGGCACGAGTTGTGCGAATCCGGAACGCCGACCACCATGTCTTCCGATCTAATGAGGGTCTTCCAATGAGGGTCTTCCAATCCAATGAGGCGGACGTGCTGCGCGAGATGAACGCGTTTATAGCGGGATTGAAGTAGCCAAAGCGGGCTCGAAGCCGGCGCACTTATCGTGATCCACGGAGCTACGCAATCGGGGACCCGAAGTAATGCTACAAAGGAAGCAGCGCGAAGGGGCGCACTCAGTCCGGAAAAGGGCCGTGCCCACCCAGTCTTAAAATCCCGAAGGTTACGAATCTTCTTTCAGCCTGATTCGGGCGGACTCCAGGCATCGACGAAAGGACGTTCGTAATGGAATCCAAAGAGCTACCGGTTCATCCCAACCCCGATCAATACAGGAAGCAAGCGAAGGAGCTTCTGAAAGCTTTCGACGCTCACGATGCGAAAGCCATTGAAAGAATCCGGAGGTGGCATCCTCACGGACGGGAACTCACTGAGTTGGCCCTCGCTGATGCACAACTGATTCTGGCGCGCGAGCATTCGTTTGAAAGCTGGCCCAAATTTACGCGGTGCGTGCGGCAGTTAAGCGAGGCGGATTCTCCCTTTGCGCTATTTGAACGCGCGGCGGATGCCGTCGTCAATGGAGACGCAGCGACGCTTGCGGAAATGTTTCGTAGCGACCCGGAACTGGTCCACGCACGATCCCCGCGCGGACACGGAGCCATGCTTCTGCATTATGTTTCGGCAAATGGCGTTGAGGATTACAGGCAGAAAAGCCCGAAGAACTCTGTCGAAATCGCGACCGTATTACTTGAGGCGGGCGCGGATGTCGATGCCGTCGCAAATGCCTACGGCAAAGGCACGACTCTTGGGCTAACGGCGACCAGTATCCATCCTCTGCGAGCCGGCGTGCTGATTCCTTTGCTCGAACTTCTGCTGACGTGCGGAGCGTCAGTCGACGGTGCTCCGCGTGGGTGGAATATTGTCAATGCGTGTCTCGCCAACGGGCGCAAGCTCGGAGCTGAATTCATGGCGAGCCGCGGTGCGGAACTTGACCTGGAGGGGGCGGCCGGCGTCGGGCGTCTCGATCTGGTGAGGAGGTACTTCAATGAAGATGGCTCGCTGAAGGCGAACGCGACCAGCAAGCAGATGGAGTCCGGGTTCATCTGGGCCTGCGAGTATGGGAGGGCAGGCATAGCCGACTTCCTGCTACAGAGGGGCGTGGATCAGAACACCTGCCGCCAGCACAAGCTCACGGGACTTCACTGGGCTGCCCTTTAGCGGCGATCTTGAAACGGTAAAGGCGGTTCTTAAACACAACCCTCCGCTCGAAGCCCGGAATGTCTGGGGTGGGACACCGCTGGGCGGAGCGATATGGGCCACTAAAGAATCCGATCCGAACGATCCGGTCCGGGCCGACGCAGATTGGATTCCGATCATCGAATTGCTCCTCCAGGCTGGTGCAAACGTTGATGCAGTCGACTACCCGACAGGACAACTTCGGATCGATGAAGTGCTGCGGCGTTATCGAGCGAAAGAAAGAATCTAGATCTCGAACTCAATCCGGCCAAGAACGTGCGCAAGATACGAAGGTAAGGATCGTGCATATTCCGGCCTCGCCTGTTGACACAGAACTGGATATCTCCGTCGCGATAGATTAGCCGGTCCAGGCCGCATTCCCCGTTTATTAAAATAGACGCATGGATATGAGGATGTTGCTGCTGGGCGCGTTGCTGGGAAGTTCTTTATACGCGCAGGACATCGTGGGCGATTGGAAGGGAACCATTTCCACTCCGGACCTCCAGATCCGGCTTGCGCTACATGTCACTAAAACAGCCAAAGGCGGTTTGAACGCTACCCTCGATAGCGTTGATCAGGGGGCATTGGGTCTGGCAGCCAGTTCAGTGACCCTGAAGAGTTCGACTCTCAAGTTCACCATTGCCGCGGCGAACGGCACCTACGAAGGTAAAGTTGCCCCGAGCGGCGGTGCGATCGACGGCATCTGGACGCAGGGGGAGCCGTATCCGCTCAAGTTCGAGCGAGGTTCTTTCAAGGCGATTGTGCATAAGGCCGCCAAGCCGTCGGATATCGACGGGGCCTGGTCCGGAGTGCTGGCTGCGCAAAAGCCTGAAGTTATTGTGTTCCATATCCTTAATACAGCGGACGGCCTGACTGCGACTCTGGAGAGTAAGCCGAAGGTGATACCCGTGACCTCGATCGCGAGAACCGGTTCCCTGTTGAAGATGGAAATAAAGGTTGTCGGGGCCAGGTTCGAGGGCACCATTTCGCCGGATCTCAAGATGGTGATCGGCAATTTCACTCAGGACGGCATGACTGTTCCCATGGTTCTGAAGCGCTAAAGAATCTCATCCCTCCGCAACCCAATACATCATCCACTGGTTCCCTTCAATGTGCTGCATCATCCCGCATGACATACTGCCGGTACCGCAGCATCAGTAAGGCTGCGGATCACTCCGTAGGCCATGCAGCCGCCATTGGTGCTATAGGTGAGCTATCACCGTCGGATACACGGTCAACTACGTGCCATGGGCTGCCCTGAGAACCCGACGGTCCGAGGGAATGCACGTGAACTGACGGAAAGCTTCCCAACCGGCAGAACGAGGAGAGCACAAAAAAAGAGGAGGAGCCGAAGCTCCTCCTCTTTAACCTCCACCGATCAAAGATCGGTAAGGCGACTAGTTTGTGACTGTTTCTGTTGCAACAGTCGGGGCCGGCGCGCCGATCGGGCGGGACGTCAGCACGTTGGCGGTATAGCCCATCGTGGATCCGATGGTCGTACCCAGCTGGTAAGCGATATACGCAAATCCATGCGCATAGAGGTAGTTACACTGAGCGATCATGTAACCGCTGAACCCGGCGGGCACAAGACCCGCTTGTCCGATCGCAAAGGCGTTCGAGGTGCCGGTAGGCTGAACGTTCGCCGTGGCGAAGCCCGGGTCGGGAGCCGCCACTTTAATCGGAGTAAGCGGAGTACCCTTCGCGGCGGTGTTGGTGCCGTAGAAGGTCAGAGTGCAAGCACCCTGATTCGGAGTTGCAGTTCCGCCGATCACGCCGCCGATCATGCCCGGATCGGTCGAGGTATTCGAAAGAGCGATCCCGGTCTCAACGCCATCGGTGCTGACGAAGGGGAACAGGAGGGTGGTCTGGCACAGGCTCCAGGCCGAAAGGTTGAGCGTGGTCCCCGGGGCGCTGAAATTCGGAATGTCCTCGAGGTTGTTAACCGGCATCTGAGGTGCGACGGTGACCGTGGCGGTGAACGCCGACTGCGACGAGGTAGTGAAATTCGCCGCGGCGGTAACGAGTCACCGGAACCGTGAACGCTCTCGAAGACGGTGTTATCCGTCTGCGTCACTTCGTAGATGGCGGTAGCGGTACCGGTAGCGGAAGTAGTAAGAACACCCGAGCCGGCAAGAGAGATCGGACCCGTTGCGCTGGTCACCAGCTGCAAAACGAAGTTAGGCTTGGGGCACAGCCGGGGCTGACGCGAGCGCGTTAGTAGCCTGTGATGCTGAGCGGTCACCGAGAGCGTCTCTCCTGCAGCCAGCCCGGCGAAGGCAATCTGGAAGCGTGTTCCGTGAGTCGCCTGTCCCACCGTAGCGGCGGCAGCAACACCTGCCGAAACGGAGTTCCCCTGCTCGCCGTTGGTGGCGCTGCAAGCGTAGCCGGTACGCCGCAGACCGTTGCGGGCGGTGGCTGCCCAGCGGGCGTCTTAGCTCTTGAAAGCAGCGGTAAACAATCCGGTCACGGTGATAGTACCCGCAAAGGCTGCCGCTGGTGAGCGAGCCCTTGCAGACCAGGTAAGTTATTCACACCGGCCAACCGTCGCATCGCTGAAACCCTGATAGAGGAGGCCAACGAGCTGGCTGACAGGAGCAAAATTGCCGACACCAGCCTGAGTGAGCAGAACTGATTCCGTCACCTGGGTGGCTGGCACCAGAGGAGCAAGCGCACTCGCATTGATCCTGATGTTGTAGATCGTGATGCTGTACGCGCCAGACGTCGGGAACGCGACGTTCGGGAACGTAACCTGCGAACCGAAAATCGATCCGATATAAATCGTCGGCGGTACAGCGGTGGCGGGCGGCGGAGCGGGGGGGTTACCGGCTGCCGAACACGCCAGTCGTGGCTTGGAGCACCATGAGCGGATCGCCGACCGGGCTCGTAACCTGCGGCGAGAATCCCGGAGCCGCTATCGTCGCTTGCACCGAGCCGCTGGCGACCGTACCGCCAGCCGCGCAATAGACCGTCACGGCGGAAACCTGTTCGGTGGTCCCTTCGAAACGGAGCAGGTTTGCAGGCAGGCCGGGCTGAACCTGATAGCCAGGCGCGGTCGCTGACGGGGCAGAGAAGCTGCTGACCGTATGACATGCCGGTGAACGCGCTCACCAGCAGGCCAAGCCCTAAAAGTTTCTTGCTGAAAATCTACCATTCTTTTCTCCTTGAAAAAGTGAAATTCCAAAACTTGACTTGAATCGGTCGAAGTCCTCTGCAACCTGATCCTCAACTACAACGAATCTTTCAGTACTACCTTGATTTGGGAACTTCTCCGTGTCGGGCGGAGGTGAGACATGCCAGCTTCCCTCAAGCGGTCAGCCAAGGCGGTACATCCTGAAGGGTACAGGCTTTTTTTTGATTGCCTGCCTGCTACCCGAAATGCAAGATTGCGAGAATTCAATGGGCCAAGATCCTTAATAGCTCATCCCAACTTGCACTGTCAAGCATTTTCTGCCACTTAACAGCCATACAGCTGATCGTACAAGCTACCAACTGTATCTGGTCCTTGCAGCCGATGCAATACCTCCAGGCGGGATAATGCCGGATAATGATTAATTTTCTGTAATTACCAGTCGGAGTAGCGAGTGCCATCGAGCGGCGACGTCTTATCGGACTTACTACGAATATCGTAAATGCCCGGCTCCGACGAATTCACCGCCTGTCCCGCATCTTCCATAATGATGTTCCAATCGCGCGTCTGCGTGATCGGGTCATTGGGCACGTCGTGCAGATATCCGGCGGTCACCAGGTCCTGCAGGCTCGCTGGGGCCTTCTGCTTGTCGAACGCATACTCGTCGATCGAGTTACGGATCGCCCGGATGTTGTTGTGCAGCACGGTCTCTTTCGCCCGGATGATCGCTTTCTGATAAAACGGCACCGCGATCGCGATCAGAATGACGATGATCGCCATCACGATCATCATCTCGATGAGCGTGAACCCCCTCCGCAGCATCCTGCGACCGGCAGGCTACCACTCGGCATAAGGTGTGCCATCGGCCGCTTTGTCGTTGCTCTTCGTGTACACGTTGAAAACATTCTGGCCGCCCCAGCCCGTGCTCTTCGGATCGTCCTGCATGCTGCGCAGGCCCCAGTCCCGTGAATTGGTCATGGGATCGAGCGGAATGCGCCGCAGAAACTTGAGTTTCGTATCCGCCGCCTGCCCCGACCCCTTGACGCCGTCCACCAGCGCCTCCAGCGATTCGGGATATCCGTAGGAATCCAGCTTCTGGATGCCCAGCTTCCCGCTATCCGCCATGTCCTTGTATTTATCGATGGCCGTGCGGATCTCATGCTCGGCTTCGCGCAGTTGCCGCTCTTTGATCCGCCGCACGCTCGTGCGCGCCACCGGCAGCGCCATGCTCGTCAGAACCAGCAGGATCGTGAACGCGACAATCAGCTCGACCAGCGTCATGCCCCGCCGGCTGTCGCCGCGCTGGACTCGACCGAACCGGACTCGACTGCACCAATTCATTTCACACTGATGGCCAGCGGCGGTGGCGTGTTCGCGCCCATCGCCTGTCCGTTGGCGCCGGTCAGCGAAACGGCGGAAACCGCCACTGTCGTATCGCCCCGGCCCACTGCCTGAAACACCACGGTGAACAATCCGCCCGCGCCCGAAACCGCCGCCGGCAGCGCCGCGGCTGACGCTCATATCCGCCTGCCCGCTGTCGTTCAGAATGTTTTTCGATGGTTCGAGCGTCACACCGGGCGCAAGACCCCTCTGCGGCAGATCGCCCGCAACAATATTGTTGATTCGCAAGATCCGCGGATCGTATCTCAACTGAGCGGCGACCGAAGCCAGATTACTGATATTGTCCCCGGCGAGAGTTACCGTGACCGTCGAGTTGAGCTGCGCCTGCGTGGTGGCGGGCGAGAAGCTGATTCGAGCCGTACCGCTGCCGGCTGCCGGCGCGCCGCGGAGCGGTGCCGGATTAGGCGGCGCTGTCGCCGGTGGTGCCGCATTGGGCGGCGCGGTGGCCGGCGGCCCGGCAAATGGCGGCGCCGTTGCCGGAGGACCAACGAGCGCACCAGCGGCCCGGCGTAGCTCCGGCTGCCGGTGCCGCCACGGCTCTGCCTTCCGCGGCGCGTACCCAACCTTGATCTGCGTCGCATTGCCCGCGGCCACGGGTTTGAGATTCGATGCCGTGATGTCCGGCCCGCGCACGATGTGCGGGATCAGCGCGATCACCAGTTCGTTCCGGTTGTTCTGCACGTTTTCGCCGCTGAAGAGGCGCCCGAGCAGCGGAATGTTCGCGAGGCCGGGGATGCCCGTCTTGGTCTTCGTATCCGTCCGCTGCATGATTCCGCCAATCAGGTTGACCTCGCCCTCGCGCAGCCGGACGTCCGCCGTCTCCTTGTTCTGTCCGATCTCCGGCTGTGAGATGCCGCCCAGATTCTGATAATTGTCCACCTGCGAAATATCCAGATCGATGTGCATCGAGACTTCGTTGTTCTCATGCACTCTCGGCAGCACTTCCATGTTGACGCCGACGTCGAGATAAGTGAACTGCGTGTTGACCAGAGGGCTCACGCCCACGCCCGCCACGCCCGGCTGGAAGCTGCCGCTCGCCGTGGGAACCTTTTCGCCGATTTTCAGACTGAGCCTTCTGGTTATCCACCGCGCGAATCTGGGGCGCTTGCAGCACGTGCGTGCTCGCATCGTTGAGCACCGCTTCGAGCGCGGCTCCCGGCAGGTTGGTCAGCGAGAAATCCGCGCTCGATATGTGGCCCAGCTGGCTCAGCGGAATATTGGTGCTGGTGGGTGTGCCGGTCGGCGTCGTGGTCGGTCGGCGTCGTGGTGGTCGCGGTTGTTCCCGTGGTCGTGGTCGTGGTGCCTGTCGCGCCGGTGGCAGTCTGGATGCCCGGCGTCGTAATCCCCGGGCGCGGCGCGAAAATCACGCTCGTCGTGATACCTGTCGGCGCGAAGGCTGCCGTGATATTCTGCATGTGCGTGGTGTTCACCTGCATCACCATCACATCGATGATCACTTCCGGCCTCGCCTTGTCGAGATCCGCGATGAGCTTCTCGACGAGCGCCATCGTATCCGCCTCGGCCCGCACGATCAGCGCATTCTGCGACGTGAAGCTGAAAACCTTCTGCACGTCCACCACGGTGCGCAGGACGGTCAGCATTTCCTGCATCTCCTGCGGCGCCGTCACGTTCGAGAGATAAAAAACCTTCACCACCTGTTCGGCATATTCACGGCGTTTTGTCGGGTTATCCACCGTAACGAAAATCGTGTTCGACGAAAGCGGCTTCCAGAAGGATTTGGTAATCACCGAAATGCTGATCGAGCGCCTGATCGAGCGTCGTGCGCGTCAACTCGATCGACTGCGCCCGGATCGTCTGCTGCTGGTTGTATTCCGGATCGAAGAGAACGTTGATCTTCGCCAGTCGCCGCCACCGTTTCGAACAGCACCCGCGGCGGCTGGTTCGACATCCTCAGATCGAACGGCTCCGGATTCATCGGCTTCAGCTCCGGAACGGGAAGCAGCGAATCGGTCCGCTCCTGCGCGCGCCGGTGCGCCAGTTCCGACGGCGTGAGCGTCTTCTCTTCCTCGAGACTGACCGCCCCCGGATTATCCGGCGCACCCGCGTTCCGCCGGATCATCTCCCGTGTACGCCTGATCTCCTGCATCGCGATATCGGAAGCCGGGTCGGCCCCGTAGGCCTTCTCGAACTCGGCCAGAGCCTCCGGCAGCTTGCCCTCGTTCCGCAGTTTCTGGCCGTTCTTCACGTGCATGGTGCCCGCTTCGAAGCGCACGCGCCGCACTTCCAGCTGATATCCGGGATCGGACGGGTCCTGCTCCAGCGCCTGCGCCGCCAGTTGCAGCGCGTGGTCGAGATTGCCTTTGGCCTCCTCCTGCCGGGCTTCGTTGAAGAGCTTGTCGCCGCGCCGGTTGCCGGCCCACAGCGGAACCGATGGCGTCGCCAGCAAAATGGCCAGAACGATGGCCGTTAACCGGTTGAAACCGCTCATCTTTGCCAGAACAGTCTTTCCTGACACGAGTCAACCCGGTGAACTATCATCAAACTGTCTGACGCGAAGGGGAACCATCGCGTTGATAGCAAATAATGGCAGCAGATGACAACAGGCAAACCATGGCGGCCACAACCGAATCCTCGAAGCTCCTGAGCGATAACCGCCAGGCCGGCCACAACTTCTTTCTCTTCGATCGCTACGAGGCCGGGATGGTCCTGACCGGCACCGAGGTCAAAGCGGCCAAATCGGGCAAAGTACAGTTGCGCGACGCCTACGCCATGATCGACGGCAACGAAGCCTGGCTGCACAACGCCCATATCGCCGAATACAGCCACGGCAACCGCGCCAACCACCCGCCCGTGCGCGCCCGCAAGCTTCTGCTGCACCGCCGCGAGATCGATAAACTGCTGACCGCCACCCGCGAGAAAGGGCTCTCCCTGGTCCCCACCCGCATGTACCTCAAGAATGGCAGGATAAAATGCGAGATAGCGCTGGCCAAGGGCAAGAAGTTCCACGACAAGCGGGAAGCGGAACGCGCGAAGAGCGACGAGGCCGAAGCCCGCGACGCCATCCGCGCCAGCAAAGTCAGGTCGTCGTATGAGGGAGATTGAATGGAATTGAAGCTCGTGCATGGCCCGGCCTCCGAGGTTGAGGCCGATGCCGTCGTGATTCTGGAATGGGAAGGAACGGAATCCGCGGATGTGCTCGCCGACTTGCGCCAATCGGGCGAGATCACCGGCAAACTCCTCGAATTCACCCTGCTGCACGGCCTGTCAGGCTACAAAGCACGCCGCGTCCTGGTTGCGGGCGCAGGCAAGCGCGACAAGTTCGACCCCGCCGCGTTGCGCAAAATCGCCGGCGCCGCTGTCCGCTTTCTCAAACCCAAAGGCATTGCGTCGATCGCGTTTGCCGTGGACGAAAATCCCGAAAGCGTTTCGGCCGTGGCCGAAGCGGCAATCCTCGGCGCCTGGGAGCCGGATTACCTGAAGACCGACGCCGACGGAAAAGGCAAGACAATCGCCTCGATCACGGTTGCCACCACGGGCCGCGGCCCCGCCTTCGAAACCGCGCTCGAAAAGGCCCGCATCATCGCGGAAGCGGCCAACCTCACCCGCGACATCGCCGTCGAGCCCCCGAATCTCCTCACCCCGCTGACCCTGGCCGACCGCGCCCGCAAAATGGCCCAATCCTGCGGCCTCTCATGCGAGGTTCTCGATCAGGACCGCATGCGGCAGCTCGGCATGGGCGCGCTTGCTCGGCGTCGCCCAGGGCAGCGCCAATCCGCCCGCGCTCATCGTGATGCAGTACCGGCCGGACAAAGCCAGCTTCCGCCGCCCATCTCGCGCTGATCGGCAAAGGAGTCACCTTCGACACCGGCGGCATCTCCATCAAACCCGCCGACGGCATGGAGAAGATGAAGTACGACATGGCGGGCGGCGCCGCCGTCATCGGCGCCATGCAGGCCATCGCGCAACTGAAGCCGGCGAATCGCCGTCACCGGAATCGTGCCGGCTGTCGAGAACATGCCGGGCAGCCGCGCCCAGCGCCCCGGCGACATCGTGACGTCGCTTTCCGGCAAGACCATCGAAGTCCTCAACACCGACGCCGAAGGCCGCCTGATCCTGGCCGACGCCATCACCTACGCGAAGCAACTCGGCTGCACGCACCTCGTCGACGCCGCGACGCTCACCGGCGCCATCGTGGTCGCGCTCGGCCATGCCAGCTCCGGCGTCTTCACCAACGACGATGCTCTTCGCGAGCAATGGATGGCCGCCGCAAAGCAGGCCGGCGAGAAGATGTGGCACATGCCGCTCGACGACGAATATCGCGATCAGCTCAAGAGCGTCTACGCCGACATCCAGAACATCGGCGGGCGCTGGGGCGGAGCCTGTTCCGCCGCCATGTTCCTCAAGGAATTCGTCCGACGACACTCCCTGGGTTCACCTCGACGTCGCCGGCACCGCCTGGCTTGACGACGCCAAACCCTACCTCGCCAAAGGCCCGACTGCGATCCCGCTCGGCACCATGGTGAACCTCGCCCTGAACTGGAAGTAGTTAGCGACGCCGTGCTGCGCATCGAGATCGTGAAGCAGCCCGACGGCAGCGGCGTCCTCCGCTGCACCCGCCAGGACGGTACCGTCACCTGGCAGAAACAAACCAGACACGCCGCGCATTTCGCGCTGCACGATCTCACGCACTACTCGGTGGAAACGACCCTCGGCTATCGCAAGGGATTCTTCGGTCTCATCGCCGAAGGCTGGGACATCGAAGATACCACCGGCAAGGGAGCCCGCGGACCTTTACCCAGGGAGGCCGCGGAAGTCGAACAGATCGTCGGCCTTTTCGACGCCGAGCGCGGCTCGGGCACGCTCTGGACTCCCGAAGAATTCAACCAGTTCGCGCCCCGCCCGCTGACGGCTGGAAGAGATCCTCGACTGTTCGCTCAACCCGTGCCGGGCTCTTCCGAAAATGGGCCGAAATCAGCCCGGGGCAAAAGCTCGAACTAACTTTCCCGAACGTCTGAATCGAGCGATAGGAATCAATGCTTTTGAAGGCTTAGCAGCGCGTGGTAAAAGTCCGATTTACCTTCCAAACATGTGACCTCTGAAATGTTTCAGACGTCATAAGCAGTATGGCGATGGGCAAGCGCAAGCCGAAGCAGAACGCGCTGTTTTTCAGCGCGCAGGAGATTCCCCAGGCGGCGAGTCACCCGTTCTACACGAAGGTCAACGACATCCTGGAGCGGAACAAGGTCGACAAACGCCTGGAGCACCTGTGCAAGCGTTTTTACAAGCCGGTCATGGGTCGACCGAGTATGGCTCCGGGTGTGTATTTCCGGATGCTCCTGCTCGGCTACTTTGAAGGAATCGATTCGGAACGGGGAATTGCGTGGCGTGTAGCGGACTCGCTTTCGTTGCGGGATTTTCTGGGCTTCAGTGTTATCGAATCGACGCCGGATCATTCGACAATGTCGCGGACGCGCCGTCTGATGCCAGTGGAAACGCACAAAGCGGTGTTCCGCTGGTTCGTGAAGGTACTGGGCGAAGAAGGCCTGATGGAAGGGCAGACCATCGCTGTAGACGCGACCATGCTGGAAGCCAACGCCGCGATGCGTTCGATCAAACGGCGCGACGATGGCCGCGGCTATGACGAGTATTTGAAGGATCTGGCCAAGGCCGAAGGCATTGAGGTCCCGACCCGCGAGCAGGCCGCGAGGCTGGACCGGAAGCGCAAAAAGAAAGCTTCGAATAAAGACTGGATGAGTATCCCGGAGATACCACCGCGCGCATTGCCAGGATGAAGGATGGGCGCACGCATCTGGCGCACAAGGCCGAGCATGCGGTCGATCTGTCCAGCGGCGCGATAGTGGCGATTACGCTGCAAGCGGCAGATCTGGGTGACACGACCACCATCGGAATCACACTACAGGAAGCTCAGTCCAATGTGGCTCTGATCGAACGACGAACGCAGCATCGAAGAGCTGGTGGCCGACAAGGGTTATCACAGCAATGAAGTTCTGGTCGATTTGCATGGCGGACGGTGTGCGCAGCTATATTCCGGAGCCGGAGGCGCGGGTCCCGCAATTGGGACGGCAAGGAAAAAGAGCAGAAGCAGGTGTATGGGAATCGGCGGCGGATGAGAGGACGGCGCGGCAAGGACCTGCAGAAGCTGCGCACGGAGTTGACCGAAAGAAGTTTTGCCCACATGTACGAAACCAGCGGCATCAGACGAACCCACCTCAAGGGTCAAAAGAACATTCTCAAGCGGCTTCTGTTCCACGCAGTCGGATTCAATCTGGCGCTGCTGGTCCGGAAATCTTCGGGAATCGGCCACCGAACCGAGGACCCTGCAGGGTCTCTCAGATACGATTTTGCTTGTCCAGATCGCGATGACGGCATGGACGGCGCGCTGGAACGAATTAGCAGGAGAAAACGAGCCCATCTCCGGCTCGTTTTCACTTCGTCTGGTTTTTCCGAGCTCCCAGCCACAGCTGAAGGTTTTCGCACTTCTACCACGGGCTGTTAGCACTCTCGTGGCGCGGAGCTCGCTCTTTCCCAGAACAAAGCCAACTGTTTCAAGATGGCGGCCGAGCTTAAGCTCGTCGACGGTGCAGTCACGTTCAGGGTCATCGCCGGCGCAGTAACCCCATTCAGTTCTGGTATCGAAAACAATCCTGGTGTTCCCCTTAACAGGTGCGTCGAATTTAATGTAGACGGCATCTTTGAGGACCTTCGTTATTTTTCCTTCCCAGCGGTCGACATTGGCTTCGACGGAATCTGCGACCGCAGCCCCTTTGTCATCGAAGTGGCAACGGACAGCTACCCGATCTCCGATCTGAAGCAGGGAAGAATCTACGCGCCGGATTTCGGTTTGGCCATTAATTCTGAAAACCCGGGTGAATAATTCATTTCTCACGGTAACAGAATCGAGCCCGCTGGAAATCACAGTTCCAACATCCACAGGGTCCCTATCCGTAAGCGTCGTCTTGACATGTGGATGAGCCTGCTTTTGACCCAAGGCTGTCAACGGTTGAAACCCGAGTAAAACAATATACAGAACGGAAACAGCGAATCGAGTGCAATGCATACCTATCCCGCATGGAACACTACAAGCAGAGTCACTTCGCCGAGAGCGGATAGCTGCACGCCCTGAGCGCATCATACTCCCGATTTACCATGTGGCCAGCAGCAACGCCGTCGGATTCTCAACCTGGGGGCGCCCGATGTCGTATTTATTAATCGACTGAATCCAACTGTCGGTAGTTAGTCAAGATGTCCGGTTTTATTAATTACTTTCCCACTTAAAATTCTGAAAGCTGCCTCAGCCTGAGTCGGCGTCCCGGAAATATTGTCCTGACGGGAGGTCTTCGAGGTCGAGGGGAGCGTTGGGAGTGGGATGAAAGGCGAGTTAAAGAATCTGTTTCCGGTGCGGACAGGAACGGAGAAACGTAGCGGTTAATTAAGAGGGTACTTCGCGCGGGCGTGTTTGCTCGGCCAGGTGCGTGCCGATATGAATGACGTTGTCGGCGATCACCCCGAGTCCGACCCAGCGCTGGATGCCGTCCGGTCCTTTGTAGAGCGATCGCCGCAGCCCATGGCGGCGTTTGAGAACACTGATACGGCCTTCACAGCCTGTGCGCCACTTCTGAAGCTCCTTAAACCAACGCTGCTTCTGCCGCTGTTTGCGTGCGGGACTCTTCGTGTCGTGGCTTGGAATCGAGACCCGGCTGACTCCCATTTCCCCGGCTTTGGATTCGTTAGCGGCTGAGAAGAAGCCGGGATCCGCCGCCACACGCTCCGGGGCGCGTCCGAACTGTTTGACATGTTGCTCCAGACATCCTCCCAGCAATGTGGAGTCAGCCGCCCGCTGTTCGCATACCTGGTAATGCGTAACGATCTGGTTCTCCGCCTCCTGAATCAGGACCAGTTTGCCAAACTCATTGGGCTTATGCGCCTTACCCTTGCGGATCACCTCGGTGTGCGTCTCGAATATGCTGAGCAGCTTTCCTTCGGCTTTGGTGTTGCCGCGCAGCACCCGCTCCCGTGTCTGGCGCAGCACCTGCCGGACCCGGGGAATCATTTCGTCCAGTTGCTTGCCGGCTTTGCGCAGGACTGACAGGTTGCCTCGCTTGACACCCCCGACGATCTCGCGCGAGAACTTCCAGGCTTGCCCCGTAACCCGGCTGGCGATTTCCAACAATTTGACGTACGCGTTCTTCATCTTCTGCCGCCCTTGCTCCGTCTTGTTGCGGCTGGCGCGAGCGATCGCCAAAACCTTCAGCTTTGCGGATCGGCTGCGATCGCGCATCTGCGTGCCGGCCTTCCCCGCCACAGCGGTAACCCTCTTCATGATGCGCGTCAGGACACGCACGCCGTCACCCAGTAACGTGCTGTCGGTCGGATAGTGGATGTCAGTCTCCACCACGGTCGTATCGACCCGCATCTTACGACCCGTTGCGATCTTGTTTTCCTGCGCGATCTCCACCACCCGCCGGTGCAGTTTTTCGATAACCTCCGGCCCCAGCTGACGCGCCAGGTTTCCCATCGTCCGGTCATCCGGAACCTTTTCACCGCCGACCCGGGTGAACTCGCGATAGACCAGATTGGCGCGCACTTCCCGCGACAGTACTTCGTAACTCCAGTCGCGTACATGCTTCAGCAGCAGCATTCTGAGCACGACCTCAGCGGGCGTCGCCTTGCGCCCACGAGTCTTGCTCTTCCTGCAGCGTTTGGCCAGCTCTTCCTGAATGACGAGAAGCAGGGTGTCATCTTCCAGTGCTTTATCGGCGTGCCGCATCCAAGGTTCCCAGAGATCCTCCACCGTCTCTGCGATGAAGCCATCGGCGAAATTTCGCTGCAGGCGGCGAGCGGCGATCACGACTGGCGTTCCTGTTCTTTGGCTTCCTCGCGATCCAGCCGGAGCAGGAATTGATTCAGTTCGCTGATTGCCTCCAGTGCCTGCTTGACATCGCGATACTCTTCGATTGCCTTTCGAACCAGCGGAACCTGCTCGGGACGCACGCTCACCTGGCGAGTTTTTCCGCCGGGATAACCCACCGTGAGCACCCAGAGCGGATGGCCTTCGCCACGAGCACATTTCAGACATCCCGTGGAGTGATGAATCGTGCGCTGGAGCAGCGAGCCGCGAAGGACACCCGAGGGGGAGGAGAGTTTGGCTGCCAACTTTTCCCTCTTGCGGATGGCTTGCTCACGTGTCATCAGTAACGATGATACATTTATCACACGGCGGAGTCAATACATTTTCTGAACAGAATGTTCTGATATTCAACAGCCGCCAGACGTCACCGATGGCGTCCCGCCCGAGGCAACGTTCGATCCAACAAACAGCCACCCGCCGCACCTATGAAAGTACGGAACTTACATCCGGAATTTTAAGTGGGGAAGTAGCTAGTGTCCTGAGTTGGAGATTCGTTTTGGAAATTGCCGGGGATGAGCGGGGGTCTTTGGTGAGTTGGAAATTCATTCACAAAGTCTCTGGATTTTCCCGAGGATCAGATCGGCGTCCGCAGTCCAGACAAAGGGCTTCGGGTTTTCATTATTGTAGTCGAGATATTCCCGGATCGCCTTCTCCAGACTCGGCACGCTTTTGAACGAGCCGCGCCGGATCCTCTTCTCGGTAATCTCGCCAAACCATCGCTCCACCTGGTTCACCCAGGAACCGCTGGTGGGAGTGAAGTGCAGGTGGTATCGCGGGTGCCGGGCAAACCAGCGAATCACTTTTGGTGTCTTGTGGGTTCCGTAGTTATCCAGCACCAGGTGAATCTCGCCTGCGTCGGCTGAGATGGCGGCATCCACCGTTTCCATGAACTTCAGGAACTCCTGGTGACGATGGCGGCGGTGGCATTCGCCCACCACCCTGCCTGTGGCGATGTCCAGCGCGGCAAACAGTGAAGTCGTTCCATGGCGCTCGTAATCGTTAGTCCTTTGTTCCGGCAGACCGGGCCGCAAAGGCAGGATCGGCTGCGTTCGATCCAGCGCCTGCACCTGCGATTTTTCATCGACACAGAGCACAATGGCACGTTCGGGGGGATTCAGATACAGGCCCACTATGTCGCGCACCTTCTCGACCAGGTGCGGATCGGTGGAAAGTTTGAAGGTCTCGCTGCGCTGAGGCTGGAGGCCAAAGCTGCGCCAGATGCGCACCACAGCGCTTTGGCTCAGCCCAACTTCGGCGGCGAGCGAACGCGTGCTCCAGTGGGTAGCCGCGCGAGGGAGACTTTCCAGCGTCCGCGTCACTGCCCGTTCCACGGCTTCGTCCGTGATCCTGCGCGGGGCACCGGGGCGCGGCTCGTCGGTCAAGCCTTCCATTCCTCTGGCCCGAAAGCGCTCACGCCACTTGCCCACCGTAGTTCCCGTAACGCCCAGCCGGCGCGCAATGTCCTGATTAGTAAGTCCTTCCGATGCACGAAGAACGATCTTCGCCCGCAGTGCGGCGCGCTGGGCTGTCTTCGGACGGCGTGCCAGCAGTTCGAGTTTTGTTTTATCGCCCGGCTCCAGAATGAGAGGTTGTTTTGGTCGGCCCGTTCGCATGGTGTCTCCTTCGAAACCGGTACTCAGACCCAGGTTAAAGGAGCCCCAATATTTTTGCAATGAATTTTTAACTCAGGACACTAGTGACCTGTCCGGTTTTGGGTTTTAGGCGGCGCGAGCCGCCTGCCTTTTGGGTTTGGGAGAAAGAACCGCCGCCGTCGTCGCAGTGGGAAAGTGAGAAGGCCGGGGTTTTGGCGGGCTTTGCACTTTTCCACCGCGCTCTCCGTTAGCGTCGAATTGCCCGACGACGTGAGGTCCATACCGGTCGAGAAGGCTGTTGAGCGGACACATCACTAATTCTTTCGACCGGACAAATCACATACTAACGACACCGAAAAACCGGGGGGTTGCGGTGGTATCCGCCATTCTGCTATAAATCCACGGTACAGAGGGCCGTACCCGGTCCTTGTCTATGACCAAGAAGAATATTCCTCTACCGGCCAGAAAGACCGCGCAGACCGCGCCGTCAAAAGTTGCAGCCAGGACCGCCGCCCCCGGACCCTCCCGCAAGGCTGTGGTCGTCGACGAGGGGCCCAGCCCCGCGGAGTTGCAATTGAAAACCTTCGAACACGCCGTCCACCTGTTCGCGCAGCGTAGACTGGCCGGAAGCGCGCGATCGCTTCGTCGAGTCTGCCAAAGGCCCGGCAGCTCACATCGCCGACAAAGCCCGATCCTACATCCAGGTCTGCGAACGCCGCACGGCCGGAGTGGAGGCGGCGCGCAACCTCAGCGCCGAAGATCACTTCAATCACGGCGTGGAGCGTTTGAACGCCCGCGACGTCGAGCAGGCCAGAGCACACTTCGGCCGCGCCCTTACCCAACAACCCGATGCGGATCACATTCTCTACACCATGGCCCTTTGCTGCGGCCTCGCGGGCGATGGCAACGGCGCATGCGAAAATCTGAAGCGTGCGATCCACCTCGAACCGCGCAATCGGATTCTGGCCCGTCAGGACCCCGAATTCCTCGCCCTCGCTTCACAGTTTCCGGCACTGCGATCGCTGCTCGAACCGTCCTTTTGAACATGCCGCGCGAGCGGAAAAAGGATGACTGAACCCCTCCGGGTAGTCTCCATCGGTGGCGGCCACGGTCTCTCGGCGCTGCTGAACGGCCTCAAAAAATACACACATCCCCACCGCAATCGGAACGGCGAAGACGAACCGGTGATCGATATCACCGCCATCGTTACCGTCACCGACGACGGCGGCAGTTCCGGACGCCTGCGCCGCGAGTTCGACGTGCTGCCCCCCGGCGACATCCGCAACTGCATGGTGGCGCTCTCCGAAGACGACGCCCTGCTCTCGCGGCTTTTTCAATACCGCTTCAAAGCCGGCCGCGGTCTCAAAGGCCACAGCTTCGGCAATCTCTTTCTGACCGCGCTGACCGACATCACCGGCGACTTCCCCGACGCCGTACGCAGTTCCTCCGAGGTCTTGAAGATCGCCGGCCGCATCTATCCCTCCACCGCCGCCAACGTGTCGCTCGAAGCCATGCTCGACGATGGCACCGTGGTAGTCGGCGAGACCCGCATCAGCCGCAGCCGCCGCCGCATCCGAGCGCATTCGCCTGCAACCCGGACACGTGCGCCCGCTCCGCGGAACTCTCGACGCCATCGCGCGCGCCGATCTCATTACGCTCGGCCCCGGCTCGCTCTTCACCAGCGTGATTCCCAATCTGCTGGTCGACGGAATTCCCAAAGCCATTCGCCAGTCGCCCGCGCTGAAGGCGTACTTCGTCAACCTGATGTCGCAGCCCGGCGAGACCACCAACTTCGCCGCATCGGACCACGTGCGCGCCGTGCTCGATCACGCGGGCGGCAAGCTTCTCGATTGCGTCGTGATGAACAACTCCCGCATCTCGCCCGCCCTGCGCCGCCGATACGCCGAGCAGGATTCGGCGCCCGTCGAATGCGATACCGCTGCGATCGAAAAAATGGGGATCGAAGTCCTCCAGTCCGACCTCGTGCTGAAAGGCGTCAAAGTGCGCCACAACCCCGCCGCCATAGCACGGGTTGCGGTCGATCTCGCACGGCGGAACGCGCCCGCAAACAATTGACCTTACCGGGAAATCCGGGCGATATCAGCGCTCTCAAGAACGTTCCTGGCCGCCATGCCTCGCCACCGCCAGGATCGCCAAGCCCATCTACTCGGTTGTCAGAATGTAAGCCGGAAAGGGTATGCGCAACGGCCTCATAACTGCGTACATCATGCGATACCAGCCCGTCTTCGATTTCACGCCATGGAGCGGCTGAATCACGCCCCGCCGGAACATGTACGCGCCTTTGAATCGCAAACGCAGCACCGCGTTCTCGGTCTTGCCCTTGATCTGTGCCCATGTGATCCGCACCCGGATCCTGCACGCCAGTCGGCCCGCGCCTCACTGTCTCGACCAGTTCCACATCGGAAACAAGGAGGCATTTCCGCAAGACGCCCTGACCGATCATGCCGGTCACGCCAAACAGGATCTTCATCGAGCCGCGAGGCTTGTTCGCGCCAGGCGCAGCGCGTTTCGCATTAGCTTCAGCCCGGTCTCGCCCGCAGCCGTAAGAATCGATTCCGGATGGAACTGCACCGCCTCGATCGGCAACTCGCGATGCCGCACGCCCATGATCGTGCCGTCTTCCGTCCGCGCCGTGACCTCGAGCGAGGCCGGCAGCCGTTCCGGAATCGCGTAGAGCGAATGATACCGGCCCACCTCAATCTCATCCGGCAAGGCCCTCAAACACGCCCTGCCCCTGATGCCGCACTTTCGACGGCTTTCCGTGCATCGGGTAAGGCAGCACGCCCAGTTCGCCGCCGAACGCCTCCACGATCCCCTGCAATCCCAGACACACGCCGAAGACGGGAATACCCGCCTGCGCCGCATGTTTCACCAGTTGCGGCACGCCGAAGTCTTCCGGACGTCCCGGCCCTGGCGAAATCAGAATCATGTCCGGATGCACCGCGTCCAGCACTTCAAACGGCGTGCCTGCGCGATAGGTAACAACTTCCGCGCCGGCCTGGCGCGCATAATTCGCCAGCGTATGGATGAAGCAGTCGTCGTTATCCACCAGCAGCAGCTTCATATTCTGCAGGTCGGGATCGGCCTCCGCCGGCTTCGCCGCAATCTGAGCCTCGCCCAGCAGGCGGAAAAATCCCGTGGCCTTCACCCGCGTCTCGGCTTCTTCCGAGGCAGGATCGGAATCGTACAGCAGCGTCGCGCCCGCCGGATACGTCGCGTATCCATCCCGCAGATAAGTCGTGCGGATCAGAATCCCGGTATTGATATCGCCGTTGAGCGACAGCATGCCCACCGCGCCGCCATACCAGCCCCGCGCATTCTTCTCCAGGCTCTCGATCGCCATCGCCGCTGCCTTCTTCGGCGCGCCGATCAGCGTGACCGCCCACATATGGCTGAGGAACGCATCGAGCGAATCGAAACCCTCGGCGAGAAAACCTTCCACATGATCCACTGTATGGAAAAGCCCCGCATATGCTTCGATCAGCCGCCGGCCCGACAACCTTCACCGTCCCCGGTGCGCAGACGCGGCTCTTGTCGTTGCGATCCACATCGGTGCACATCGTCAGCTCCGACTCTTCTTTCGTCGAGCTGAGCAGTTCGCGAATGTTCTTCTCGTCCTGCAGGGGATCGCCCGTGCGCCGCGCTGTCCCGGCGATCGGACATGTCTCCACACGCGGGCCCTCCACGCGTACGAACATTTCCGGCGACGCCCCCACCAGTTGTTCATCGCCAAACTGAATCAGGAACTCATAGGGACTCGGGTTCGCCCGCTGCATCCGCGCGAACAATTCCGACGCCTTGCCCGAATAGGTTGTCCGGAACATCTGCGCCAGAACGACTTCGTAATAATCGCCCCGCCGCATGCCTTCGCGGACCACTTCCACGTTGGCCATGTACTCTTCTTTGGTGTGATCCGCGGTGATCGGAGAAGGCTTGCGCTTCGGCGCTTTCGGCACACTCTCGCCTGTGCGCTCCAGGCCTCGCGTCGAGACTTCGCCTTGCTCAAACTCATATGAGAATCGCTCGATCTGCTCCCGCTTGCGATCCATGTAAATGATGTCGTCGCACAGGAACAACTGCAGATCCTTACGGCCCTCGCGCGGCAACCGCAGCGGAATCGGCTCGAACTGAAACAGCAGGTCGTACCCGAAAGCCCCGGCGAACGCCAGCTTGTCGTCGTTCTCGTTGCGGAACTCGGTCGTCAGCGCCCGCAGGATCGAAAATACCGAAGGCTGTTTGCTGCGCTCTTCTTCCGGAAACAGCTTCGGCATCGGCTTCAACCGGCCGTGCAGCGCGCCGTTCTCTTCGCGGAAATCATCCCAGTGCGGGTGCTCGCGCGAGCACTGTCGCCAGCATGCGATTTATCGTCGCCCCGCGCTCGTTCAGCGGACGGAACATCACATCGCGCTGGAAGCTCACCAGCTCGAGCGGCGGCCGCACCGAAACGATATCCCAGCGCGAGTACCGGCCCGGATACTCGTAGCCCGAAGACAGATAAATCCCGCGCGTTTTGTCGAGTTCGCGCAGGAATCGCCCGAACCCGTTCTTGAACGGCAATTTCGAAGTAGTCCGCGATACGGTGATCCCGTGCGGCGTGTGATAACGAACTTCCCGCATGTGCTTGCTTTGGCTACTATTATCGCCGACGAGGACGCGTGTTAGGCTTAAGGCAGTTACGGTATGTATCAGGCATTCTTCGGTTTACACAGCACGCCGTTCAATCTCAGCCCGGATCCTTCGTTTCTGTACCGGAGCGTACAGCACGAAGAAGCCCTTTCCAGCCTGACGTACGGAGTCCAGAGCCGCAAGGGCTTTATCGTTCTTACCGGTGAAGTCGGCACGGGCAAGACGACCATGCTCGAATGCCTGCGGGATCACCTTACCTCGCGCCACACGCCCTTCGCATTCGTTTTCAATTCACGTCTGACGCCGGATCAGTTTTTCGAAATGATCGCGTACGATTTCGACCTTCCCTGCTCGCGCACCTCGAAGACTGAAGTGCTCTTCGCCCTGAACACCCTGCTCATCGGGCGCGCGAATCAGCTCCAGACCACGGTTCTGATCGTGGATGAAGCCCAGAATCTGGAATGGGCCGGTACTCGAGGAAATCCGGCTCCTCGGCAATCTCGAAACCCGCCGCGGCAAGATGCTGCAGATCATTCTTGCCGGCCAGCCCGAGCTCGACACCAAACTCGAACAGCCGGAGTTTCGCCAGTTAAAGCAGCGGATTGCCTTGCGGTGCCACCTGCGGCCGTTTACGGAAGTCGAAACCGCCCAGTACATTGCGTCCCGCCTCGCGCGCGCGGGTATGAAGGACCAGACAGTCTTCCCGCCGGATATGCTGAAGGAAATACATCGCCGCACTCAGGGCATTCCGCGCGTAATCAATTCCGTTTGCGACAACCTGCTGCTCACATCATTCGCCATGGCGAGCAAACACGCCACGCTCGACATGATCGAAGAAGTGTCGCGCGACCTGCACCTCGATTACCCCGGCAGCAACCGCGTCTGGTCGGGTGTTGACACGAGAGCGTCAACCAGTGCCGCCCAGGAACCTCGGCTGTAGGCGCTTTTACTCCTCAGCCGAGTGCGTCCTTTACAAGCTGCCCAAGTTCAATGAATTTCTCGTAACTCATGGGTTTCGCGAAGTAGCATGTAACATCGAACGCACCGGACGCTTCACGATCCCGCGGAGCGGTAGATGAGGATATTACGATAACGGAGGGGTGGCGCACTCCGGATGTCGGCGGAATTCCCAGAGTACCTCCAAACCATCGGCCGGTAGATTGAGGTCGAGCAACAGGATATCCTGGCACGGAGGCTCATCGGGTTCCCCCATGCGCGCCATAAACGCCAGCGCCTCCTCGCTATGCACCACAAGATGAGGCTCATGCGGATTTTGTGCGCGTTGAGCGCCTCCCGACCATCAGAATGTCGAACCGGTTGTCTTCCGCCAGCAAAAAGATCCTCGACGGGTTCCACTGCCGCGCACTCTGTGGGAACGATTATGGCGACGGAAGCCGTAGAGCGGGTGAACGCCCGGAAGCCTTACGGGCTGCCGCAGCCATTGGAGGGCCGCATTACATTGCTGGGCTAAAAGCGAATCGTTGCGCCAAAGTGTGCCTCCCGGCGTTCCCGGTTCACGCTGTTCGCGTTTGTCTCATGAATGGGCGGGGGGATAGTCACCGCGCGCGAGGCCGTCCCTCAGCGCGGCCTGACTGCGCGATCGCCTTCGCTTCCTGAAAAGCCGATAACCGCCCAACGCGATTGTCCCAACCGCCAGCGCCGATGATGGCGCCCGTCACCACGCCTCTCGCGGCCAGTTCCAATACTTCCAACGGTCGCGCCGGCGCATAATCACGGCGGCGCGACCACCTTGCCCTTGACCGAAGCCCGCGATCGCTATTGAGCGCCCGCGCCACGTGCCGTAGTGCCCAATAGAGTGTTCCCCAACGACTGCAGTTCCTTCGCCGCTGACGCCTGAGACGTTGCCTCCGCAAGCATGACCAGATATCCCCCGATTTCCCTGTCGAGTTCTTTTGGCGGCAGGGGTTGGGGATTCAGCATGACGTCATCAAACGAGGCCAGCGGCCCCGGCCCGTGCTTGCCCGGATACGGAGTTTTGCACCAGTTATCGTCGTCGAAGTCGGCCGCAAGCTGTTGTCCGGCAAAAGCGACGAGAATTTTCTGGACGGCTCCAAGCTTCTGGCCCACGGCCTTATTGGGGAGTTCGGCGGAAAAGCCTTTCAACGCCATGGCGATCAGGTATTCCCGCGAGGCTACGGAGACCGCGGGACTGTGCGGAATGATTGCATCCCACGCTTCGGGGCGGATTTTCGCGAGTAAGTAAAGAAAAATGCTCGTTTTTCTTGGGTTCATTGTTGACTTCCTGTTCTGACAAAAACCGATGCGTTCTTCGTCATCATTCAAGTGTCGTAGTCGCCATCTGCGGTTTCAGCACTTGAAACAAGCGCTGTACTCTTTCAGACACAGGCGATTCGGATCGCATCAATCAATTCCAGTAGTTCCGGTCGAGACTTCGATACTGGATCGCTTCGGCGATGTGCTTCGCAGCAACTTTATCCGAGCCATCAAGATCGGCCACCGTGCGCGCGACCTTAAGTATCCGGTCATGCGCGCGCGCCGAAAGGCTCATACGTCGCATCGCCATTTCGAGCGTTCGCTCTCCGGTTTCATCCAGCGCGCATTGTTTGCGGATCATCCGCGTGGGCATGCGCGCATTGCTGTATCCGCGGGCCTGCTGGATCTCCCGCGCGCGCGCCGCGCGCAAACGCATGTTCCGCAGACGACTCGGCCATCTCGCCCGCCCGCAGCTCCTTGTAGGGCACCGCAGGCACTTCGATCTGAATGTCGATGCGGTCGAGCAGCGGCCCGCTGATCTTCCCCAGATAGCGCTGGATGATGGCAGGCGTGCACCTGCATTCGCGTGTGGAATCCCCAAAATAACCGCAGGGACAGGGGTTCATGTAACAAACGCGACTCGAGCCCAAAGCCAGAGTGCCGGGCCTGCTCCGACCCAAGTTATTTACTTTTAGTGTTTAGCGCCCGTAAGTGAAGGGTTTTCCTGTGTCAGCAGGGGCGGGAGGCTCGGGCACTTTGGGTCCGCCACCAGACAACTGATCCAGTTCCTCCGGCGTCAGCTCCTGTTTACCCGGCTCAGAAGGCTCTCGATCGTTCGTGTTCGCGGGTGCTTTCATTTCCGTCTCCCTTCCTGCGATGAGCTAAACGGAACTGGCTTCAATCGCGTTCCGACCACCTACCGAGTGAGTGATCGGACGCCGTTATTTCAGGCGCTCACTCCGGGACGACTCAGCACGCGCTGTAAGGTTCGGGTGTGATGAGTCCTCACCTCCACAGGCGTGTGACTTTCCTCCCATATGCGACGTTCGAGCCGTTCCTGGCTGGATACGCCTCTACCCTCACGAGGTCACCGTGCATGTAGGTGTCAATTTTCCACCCGGCCCTGAATTGTTGGTTCGGACTTCCCATATCCACCTCCCACGTCACCGCGCTGCTCTCGTTCTTGACTTCGATATAGAGCCGCACATGGGGGTTTCTCCAGTCTATGTTTTTGACTGCGCCTGTCAGGACGATTGTTTCTTTAGTGTCAAACTGCGCCTCCAGCGCATGATGGGCCAGCGCCGCGGTTGGCATCAACAGCAAACTCACGCCCGCAATAAAAAGAGCTCGTTTGGTCCTCATCGCGAAACCTCCCATTAAGCCTCATTGGGCACTCCTTCGCAGTCTGTCCAGCAATGTACCCAACTGGTTCAACCATGTCAATCAGCTCAGGAGAGATCGACTGTTGACGACCGAACCTGCTGCCTATAAAGAGCCGGGCGGTTCCTGTTGCTTACGTCAATGGCAAAGTACATCGACCGAACGCCCGAGGAGCCCGTCGCGCCGAACATTGACATGAGATCGAGCGCTGGCCAATCGAACGGTTGATTCCGCGCGCGAACAACCCGCGCACGCACAGCCGAGCACAGATCGCCGGCATCGCGGCGCCGGTCACGGAGTTTGGGTGGACCAACCCGGCTTTGGTTGACGACTCGCTTCAAGTCGATTCGTTTGTATTTCGAAGTACTCGCAAGCCGCCGCCGGCATTTCGATCTCCGTTCAGTCCGGGGAACAGACAGAATACGGCATTTCCTACCATCTGCTGCATCGGTACACGCCTTTTACGATGATTCTGCAGGTCAGAATTACCGGCCCGGACCGCATGCATTCTGCGGCTTGTTACGTAGCTCGGCGAGCCATGCGGCGTCTGAGCGATGAGCATTATTGAACAGACACACAGCGGTTCGATTTGTTCGGATGGTCGCGTAGAGGTTTGGTTTCCCACGTGCTAATTGTTCGACCTTGAATCTCAATCAGGGAAGAAGCAGCGACCATGAATTTGTGCAAAACAACTGTTCAGTTTCCGCTGAACTGCCTCCCGCTCCGAACCGAAGCGTGGGGAGCATGAGTGCCGTCCGGTTTGGCGGCCGCTCCCGCCCCGCAATCGCCGCCGACATCCGGGAATGCGCTGCGATATGGCTTCGCAGAGCCGCGGATTTGTTCGGCGATCCGACGATGGTTGATCGATTCAATCATGCCGTCATGTGTGCCGAGAGGTTTGAAGCGGAACTCACCGAAAGAGAGAAACAGAAATATAGATGCCCTTCTGTTGCTGCTGTCAAACAGGTGCCAGCGGCGATAACGAAAGATAATAAAGATAATCTTGAGTCGTCACGAGCTTCGTAGGAAAAACGGAGGGGTGAGGGCAACGGAATTTCGATGACTCCAATGACAATCAGCCCTGCGGCGATAGCCCCGACGACCAGGGGGGTCCACGGGCCGGAAATCTCGGCTCCGCTGAGCTTTATAGCGTGGCTGTCAATGGCCGCCGTTATGCTATCTTTGACAATCGCTGCCGCGTTGTTATTGATAATCTGGGGTGTCGCGGGTTAACTGCCACTGATGGCGGCCCTCCTGAGCCTCTCCCTATTCGCAAGTCGGCGAGATCCTGTTCAGGTGATCCCGCATCAATCGATTCTGCCGTTTTGTGCGCCGTTGATGGATAATCCGTCCGGCCGCGATCAAAAGTATCACGGCCAGCAGAGACGCAACCGCGAAGCGCCACATTCCCAGCCAGTTTACATCTCCCTCGAAATCGACTGTTGACGACTGATTCCGCCACCTGGTATAAAGGGCCAGCGGTTCGATGTTGCTTATGTCAATGGCAAAGCACATCAGCCGCCCGCCCGAGAAGCCTGTCTCGCCTAACATCGACATCCAGATTGAGCGCTGGCCAATCGAACGCCTGATCCCGCGCGTGAACAATCCACGAACCCATAGTCGCGCGCAGGTCGCCAGCATCGCGGCGTCCATGCGCGAGTGGGGATGGACCAATCCGATCCTCGTGGGAGCCGACGATGACATCATCGCGGGGCACGCGCGTCTGCTGGCGGCCGAGAAGCTCGGGATGAAAGAGGTGCCGGTTATCGTGCTCAGCCACCTTTCGCCGGCCCAACGGCGCGCGCTCGTTATCGCGGATAACCAGTTGGCCATCGAGGGCGCAGGTTGGGACGAAGAAATGCTGCGAGTCGAGCTGGCGATCCTCCACGAGGAGGATTACAACCTCGAACTGGTCGGCTTCGATGACGTTGAACTCCAGCGGCTGCTCGAGGCGCAGGACAACGCGCCAGGGTTGACGGACGCGGATGCCGTTCCCGAAGCCCAGTCGGATCCCGTTTCCAAACCGAGTGATTTGTAGCTCTTCGGAAATCACCGGCTCATCTGCGGTGACTGCACAGATCCGCATGTCGTCGCGGCGCCTGCTCGGCGACGCGAAGCCGCAACTGCTCGTCACCGATCCGCCTTACGGCATCGAGCTCGATAGCGAATGGCGCGATCGCGCGGGCCTGAACGGACACGGTGCGGCTGAGCCCTCGTATATGAAGCACCGGACTGTGGGCCATACGGAGACGACCATCTCCGGCGACACGCGAGCCGACTGGTCGGAAGCCTTCGAGCTGGTCCCGAGCCTTCAGGTGGCCTACGTCTGGCACGCTTCCCGTTTCACTCGGGAAGTGCTCAACGGCCTCGAGCGGATCGGCTTTCTCTACCCGCAGCAGATCATCTGGAACAAGGGACGTGTGGTCCTTACGCGGACGCTCTATTGGTTCCAGCACGAGCCCTGCTGGTTCGTCCGGAAAAAGAACGCGCCCTGGTACGGGAAGCCGGGGTCGAGAACTCGACCATCTGGGACTCGCCGTCGCCGAAATTCATCATGGGCGGTTCGGACGAAGAGAAGTTCGATCATCCGACGCAGAAGCCGGTCGAGCTGATGCGGAAGCCGATCCGAAACCACACGATGCCGGGCGAAGCGGTCTACGAGCCCTTCTGCGGCTCTGGAACGACGCTCATTGCGGCCGAGCAGACCGGGCGCGTCTGCTACGGCATGGAGCTCGATCCGAAGTATGTCGATGTCATCATCCGCCGCTGGCAGCAGTACACGGGCAAACAGGCGGTTCTCGATGGCGACGGGCGGACGTTCGAAGAGATCGCGGAAGAGCGCGCTGGGGTAGCCGCATGAGGCAAAAGCTCTGCAGGCGGCTGGAGGAGTTGGAGAAGATCAGAGCAGCAGCGGCGGCCGCCCAGCGAGCGAGAGCGGACTCAGTCGATATGGAAGTTGTTCGTGAGCGACTCAGGACTGAGGCCGAGGCCTGGAACGCAGTTCCGGAGAACCAGAAATGGCTGGCTGAGCAGCCGCCTGACTTCCTTTATCACAGGGTCCAGGCATTGCGGGTGCAACTGGCGGAGATGGCAAATGGTCGCTCGCGATCCGTTCATGAGGGAGGGTATTGATCAGTGCCGGCGCGAGATCGCGGCGATCGAGGAACAGCTTCGGGCGGGGCATCCGGACATGCAGGGATTGTGTCTTGCTCTTGCCGACTGGTCGGCGGAGCTGAGGATATCGCGCGGAGCATGCGATGCATCGGCTGAAGGGCCGTCTGCGGAAACTGGAAGCGCGGATCGACGCGGGGAGGTCGTGGAACGACTACTTCGCCGACGCCGAGAAGCTGGCGCCGACCATGCTGTCTGCGGACGACCGCAATTTCATGGCAGAGGTGTCGGCGCGCTGGAAAGAACGCGGGTACCGCGTTCGGGCGGACTTGCCTCCATCGGTTCTGGAGCGGTGGAACTCCGCATTCGATCGAGCGGTGGCGGAACTGCAGATTCCCTGGTCGATAACGGCGGCCGACGCATGGCTATGACTCACGTGGGGACTGATCCGATTACAACGAAAAAAGCCGCCGGGGTTGAATCCGGCGGCCTGCAGGAACGGGCTCGATGCGGCTCACGCTTTGATGGAGTAAACCCGCTTCTCGCCGACCTTCTCGCTGGTGACGACCAGCCCGTGGTTCTTGGTGAGGGAGCCGCCGGCGCTCAGCATCGCGCGCGTCGTGTGTTTCTGCCAGCCCATCGCGGACATGATCTCCTCCAGCGTGGTGCCACCCTCGCACTTGAGCATCGCGATTACCTGGCTCGCTTTGCTGCCTTCGCGAGGCGCACCGGCTTCTTTCGGAGTCGTGGCTGCGGGCGTTTTCTTTGCCCGGATGGCCCTCTTCGTCGCGGGAGCCGTCTCCGGCGCGACGTCGGGCGACTGTGGCGGAACGGGCGCGGCCACGGTGGGTTCCAGAGACTCAGGAACGCCCGCGTCCGGTTGCGCAGTTTCGGGAGTTCTACGACCAGGCCCTCCTCGGGAATCAGGGCGGCTTCTTGCGCAGCCGGGACAGTCTCGCCGAGGTTCTGAATCGCTTTCCAGATCCGCGATACGGCTGTCGCGCGATCTTTGAACTTCTTGACTTGCGTCTCGCCCGGCAGGCTATTGTAAATCTCGACCAACCGGCCTGCGGGCCAGTTGGCTGCCAGCTTCGCCAGCGCGACCTCGTTGCTGAATCGCTCCGTGTTGGGGACGGCATCGGCTTCCTTCGCCGAGCCGTGAATCATGATGTTGTTCGTTTCGTTTTCAATCGTGAAGTGCTTCATTTTCGAACTCCTTTCGCAGCGTCTGCTGCGATCAGGACATTCATCACTCTGGCCGCGCCCAGATGCAAGAGAAATGTTGATTGTTTTCAGGAGATTACGGCGGCACGCGCCGTCATACAATGAGTCTCGAACTGCGCTCGCGGGGTGACACCAGATGCAACCCAGGTGCACTCTGAATGAAAGGTCACGGAAGCAAGTTCGGCCGCAAGAAGGAGGCTGCTATTGCAGCTTTGCTCACGGAGAGGAATCAGGCAGAGGCCGCGCGAGCCGTGGGTATCAATCTCAGCACACTCAAACGCTGGATGCGGGAACCGGAGTTCATCCAGGATTACCGGCGAGCACGATGGGAAGTGGTGGAGCAGGGGTATGCACGAATCCAGCAAAATACCCCTGCTGCGGCTTCGATCCTGCTGAAACTGATGGTGGACCCCGCCACTCCGGCGTCTGGCCGCATACGGGCCGCGCTGGGCACGTTTACGTTGGCCCGTGAAGCATTGGACCTGGATATCGAGACTCGCGTTGCGGCGCTGGAGCAGGCCGCGGAGTTGTCGAAGCAGGGGCGATGACGGTACTCCCAAGTCGGGGATGCCAATTGCGCAACTGCGATGAGGCGCCATTGATCCGCAAGATCCCGCGCCGGCTTAAGCAATTGGAAACCCGCGCCAACGAAGTCGCGGCAGCCCGGCCGGAGCCGCACACGCTCTGCTTCATCGAGCCTATCAATAAGCGGGTGTGACGAGCATGTTCGAGATGGCCACTGGGAAGTGGACGCACTTCGACCCGCCACGGGATCGTGTTGAATTCGAGCCGATGGTTTAACGCGCATGAACAGCACTGCAAAAGGGCTGAAACCGCAATCTCTCTACCAACGGCTATAATCGGTTTCGAGCAGGTCTTACCTTCTTCGGAAAAGGCTAGGAGCAGCGTGAATTCCCGCGGTGAAAAGACGATTTCAGATCTCACTGCCGGCAGCGGAACGGCCGAAGTACTGCTGAGCGCCATTGTCGATTCCTCCGACGACGCAATCATCAGCAAGGACCTCGACGGCGTCATCACGAGCTGGAACAAAAGCGCCGAGCGGCTCTTCGGCTATACGGCCGAAGAAGCCATCGGCCAGACCGTGGCCGCACTGCTTATTCCCGATGACCGCCAAGGAGAAGAACCGGACATTCTCGCCAGACTCAGAAAGGGCGAGCGCGTGGATCACTTCGAAACGGTGCGCCGACGCAAGGATGGCTCGCTAGTCGACATCTCCCTCACCATTTCTCCGGTGAAGGATCAGCACGGTCGTATTATCGGCGCATCGAAGATCGCCCGCGACATTACTCAGCGCAAGGCGTACGAGAAGCGTCTGGTTGAACAAGCCCGCCTGCTCGACTTGAGCAGCGATGCCATTCTTGTGCGTGACGGACGGGATCGCATCCTTTATTGGAATCAAGCAGCGGAGAAGATGTACGGCTTCACTCGCGAGGATGCACTGGGCAAGATTTCTCACGAACTTCTGCGAACCGAGTTTCCGGAGCCTTTCCCGGGAATTCGGGAGATACTTTTGCGAGACGGTCGCTGGTCGGGAGAACTGACTCATACCTGTCGCTCTGGTTCCCGCATCGTTACTCTTTCGCGTTGGGTTGCCGAGCGCGATAAAAAAGGCGACCTGATCCGCATATTGGAATCGAACAACGACATTACCGAGCGCGTGCGCGCGCAGGAAGAGGTGCGGCGCGCCAATCAGGACCTTGAGCAATTCGCCTTTTCGGCCAGCCATGACCTGCAGGAGCCACTTCGCACCATCAAGATCTACAGCGAACTTCTTGGCGCGCGAATTCGGCGGCAATCTCCATCCGGACGCACGGAGATACATGGAATTTCTCCGCTCGGGAGCCACGCGCATGGAGACCCTGGTCCGCGATCTCCTCGCCTACACGCGCGCCGGGCAATTCGAGGAACCCGCCGAGCAGGCCGATGCCAATGATGCGCTGCAGGCCGCCCTGTCGGCGTTATCCGGCGCAATGACCGAAGCTCGTGCCCATGTCTCGTCGGATCCCTTGCCCGCAGTTCAGGTCCGTGCGACCCATCTACAACAACTCTTTCAAAACCTCATTGGAAACGCTATCAAGTACAGGAGTCCGGACCGCGTTCCCGAAGTCCATGTCGCCGCGAAGCGGCAAAAAATCCACTGGGACTTCACCGTTAGCGATAACGGCATAGGCATCGAGCCTGAGTACAAGGAGAAGATCTTTGGTCTATTCAAACGCCTGCACACCAGCGATGAATATTCCGGCACCGGCATCGGGCTGGCGATTTGTCAACGGATCATTGACGGGTATCGTGGCCGGATCTGGGTCGAATCGGAACCAGGGACAGGGTCTACTTTCCACTTCACCCTCCCTATCTAAGGAGACGCCGTTTCCCGCCCGTCGGCGAGTCCTCATTGTCGAGGATAACCACTCGGACGTATCTCATCCAGAGAGCCATAGTTCACTCTCTTGGATCTTTGCCGTTTCTGTGGACAAAAAGGTCGTGAGCACCTACGAGATGGCCACTGGCGGGTGGACGCACTTCGACCCGCCACGGGATCGTGCTGAATTCGAGCCAATCGGATAGCGGCAGCCGGGCCGAAACTACCTAGCGATATTAAGTATTAACGCCTGTCGCGGGTAGCCGAGCGCTTCAGTTCTCCACAGGGGTTTTTTCGACGTGATCCACGACGATGACATCCAACGGCGACTTGGTCTTCTGGAACTTCAACCCGAGTTGCTTTTCAAAAGCCGAGAAAACATCGGGCGCCGGCTCTGTAGCATCGTTTCCTTGTGCGTCTATCCCTGCAGCCGCACCACTGCGTCCAGCGCCGGTCGAGAACATCACCTTGATGTCATATTGCCCAGTGAGCCCGGTGTGGTCCACGACGTGATTGGTTTCCAGATAAGGTCGGACTACGTTAATAAGTTGCGGGATGGTCACCATTCGCAGCGTGAAATGCGTCGGCCCCATCCCGGGCCTGGGCGAGCTCTGAGGCGGCGCCAAAACGAACCCTTTGAGCGCGTCAACGCTGATGAAGATCGAACCTGTGTTAGACACGCCCTGGCCCATTGTCGATCCGGCCGGCAGAATCGGGAATCCATCGTCGCCTCGATTGACGTGCAGGGGACCGGGGACCACTATGGGAATTTCGGCCGGGATCTCGGCGTCTTTCAATTTGTGCCCGCTCTTGGACACTACCAGCGCATACACATCGAAGCTGCGTTCCTCGCGATGAAACTCAAGATGGAATCGCTCCTTCAGGAGGTTTTGCATCATCAGGTTCGTCTGATCGCGCGTCGCTCCCGCCGGGACGTTCGCCATGATGTCGAAGAGTGGCTGGCCGTCTTCTTTCTTAATCCAGTCGGGTCCAGCCAGTTGATCGGCCTGAACCTGAAACAGCGTGCCCAGCAGCCGGAACATGCTCACGTTTGAATACCGCAGATGCTCCGGGTCTCTAGTCCCGGGCCCGCCAGTCATTCTCGGGAACGGGGCCGACGCCCCTGGCGGAGGAGGCTGCGGGGGCGAAACCTTCACCGACGCTACCTCAAAAGTTTCGTTTGTTTGCGCACGCAACTGCGAATTCATCGCGAAACTGAGTGCCAAAGTGAACGTTACACCCAACGACGCGGGATACCAAATCCCGATGCGTGCTGTCATGGCTAATATTCTAGTCAGCCTCCGCACAGAATGGTAAGCCCACGATTCGCCCTCCCTGCGGATGAACAGCGGGCACCCGTCGATCATGGCTCGTCCAAGCCTCAGCAGTTCTCGCGTAACCCCACATCCCCTGTTTCGTCGGCCCGCAACAGCCACGCACTCAGCTTTCCATTTCTGAAATAAGATGCGGACGAGGTCCGGAATTGGAAACCACCGTTAAAGTGATGCGTCTCTCCGTCGCGGCTCTTTTCCTGACCGTGGCCTATTCTCAATCCTCTTCTCAATCCGACAAGCCAACCTTCGAAATCGCCAGCGTCCACGTCAGCCCCCGTGCCAGCCGGCCGAAGACCCCTCCCAACGCCATGCAGGGCGGATTCCTCGCTGGAGACCGATACGAGATTCACCGCGCCACCATGCTCGACCTGATTCATCTCGCCTACCAGGTCGACGCCGATAAGATTTACGGCGGGCCCAGTTGGCTTGATTACGACAGATTCGATATCGTCGCCAAGACCGCGCCGGGCACGCGGGCGGAAACTCTTCGCGTGATGCTGCAGTCGCTGCTTGCCGATCGTTTCCAACTGGTGGTCATGCCCGACACGAAGCCATTGCCTGCCTATGTGCTTTCCGCCGGCAAAGATCAGTCCAAATTGAAGGCCGCCGAAGGAGCCGGCCGTGAGGGCTGCAAGAACACACAAACCCGGCCGAATGGGTCCGGCCCTCCCACCGCTGAGATCCGCTTGTCAGAGCGTGGCAATGGACGAGTTCGTCAGCGGCCTGCGCCGTCTTGCCACTGCTTTTTTCGAAGGTCTCCCGCTGGTGAATTCCACCCACCTCGAAGGCTCCTGGGGCATCGACCTGAAATACCCGGCGCGCGTTATGCGCATCACTCCTACAGGAATCCAGAGCGAGAACGGCAACTCACTCTTCGAAGCCGTCGATAAGCAACTCGGCCTGAAACTGGAGCTCGGCAAGACTCCGCAACAGGTATTGTCAATCGAAAGCGCCAGGGAGCAGCCCACTCCCGACCGTGCCGGCGTCGACGACGCTCTTCCTCCTCTTCCACCGCCTCAATTTGAAGTGGCGGCGATCCGCGTCTGCGACCCAAAGGCGCCCGTCATCGGCGGCACTGGCCCCGCGATCGTGGCGCCGCGCATTGAGCCGGGCGGTCGTGTCACCGCGACCTGCTTTCCGCTTCTCCTATTGCTCCGCCAGGCACTGAATCTCGAGGCCAGCCAGGATATCGTGGGTCTCCCCAAGTCGCTGCAAGGGGGTACAATCGCCAATCGAATCAGCATCACGGCTAGAGCTTCTGTGGGTACGGCGCCGAACGAGGTCACTGAGGCGGCACGGACGCGCGATATCCTCAATCCCATGCTGAAAGACCTGCTGGTGGACCGCTACAAGCTGACGTACCACTACGAGGACCGCCCCACGGACGCACTTACGTTGGTAGCTACAAAGCCCAAACTCACAAAGGCCGATGCCTCCGGCCGCACCGGCTGCAGCCGGTCGAACCAGTCAGGCCTCACCGCGGTCAAGCTCACCTGCCGCAACATAACGATGGCGCAGTTTGCCGAACAGATTCTGGGGATTTACCCCGCAGCCCGTTATCCGGTTGTGGACGGCACCCACCTGGACGGCGCCTGGGATTTCGTTGTCGAATACAATCCCGTTGGCGTTCTTCTTCTAACAACGACGTCCCAGAACCCGCCGGACCCGCCGGACCCACCAATCTCGCCCAACCAAGTTCGCGAATCGAAGGATGCTGTTTTGGGCCCTCGGTGGACTAATCTCCCGTGGCTCGATAATCGGCGAATGAAGCGCGGGACTTCTCAAAGCGCATCAAATTCGGATCCTCCGATTCAATCGGCACAAATCCCAGGTTTCGAAGCACGGCAACTGCAAGGTCATTATCGGTGGGCGTATCCGCTATTACGCGATCGACGTGCGAGGGACTAGCGCCCAGAGTTGGCCAAGCTGTGCAGCGGGATGATTCTGCTCGGTTTCAGAGAGTTGAGGCGTCGTCGGAAGGATGTCAAGATGCTCGGTCCGTAGCCGAGGGCCGCTCGGAAGTTCCGTCTCTGTTTGAATGAGTCCGCGTCTGACGGTCATAGACGCAATTATAGATGCGGATGCTGGGTTACGCACAGGCAAAAAACGGCCGGTATATTTGCGGATATCGTGCCGGATAAATTTCGTCGCACTGCCTGCAGGATCCACCCCGAGCGAAGATGGCAAGCGTTCATCCGGCGCGCCCGGTGGTGTGACCAATAATGATGCGGACTACAAGACCCCGTCATTGTGGACCACTTTGCCGCCCACAACTGTCAATAACGATCGCGTACGCTTGAGGTCTTCATCGGAAACTGCGAAGTAGTCTCTATCGAGCATCGCGAGGTCGGCGTGGTTGCCGATCTCAATTGAGCCGAGATCGTCCTCCTCGATGAACCATTTGTTGGCGGCCGTAGCCAGCCAGAGCATCTCCTGACGCATGAGCGTTTGATCGCCGAGGATTTGCTGTCCCGCGAGATTTCGGCCCGTTACGATCGTAAAGATGTTCAGCCACGGATTGATGACTGTGATGTCGCCGCCGTCTGAGTGGTAACCCTTCCTGATGGCATGATTCATCAGCATCCGATAGGGTGGTCCGACGTTGGTGCCGCTGCGCGTCGGTCCCCAGCCGACGAGCACGCCCATCCCCATCGCGTTCATTCGGTTCGCCAGGTCCAGCGGGAACTCCGGCACATGGGAGATGATCCAGCGCAGACCGGAAAGGGGGATCTCCGCGTTGACCGTCTCGCGATCCTTAATAAGGTTCGTGACCATGGCGAGGTTGAGCGCGTGATCTTCGGCGCGCCACCCAGCCCTGGCTATGGCTTTTAAACCCTCCACTCCGCCGCCGGTGAACTCGCCGATGCCGCCGGTCCTGATCCATTCATCGCCGAAAAATGGAAACGAGTTCTTCAGACGCTGCGACAGCGTCGGAAGGGGTGGATTCGCGGTGGGGGAGTCCTGATGCGCAAATTCGATCCGGAGGCGGGCCGGCATTGCGCCCTCCCGATGGAGCGTCAGGAAAGGGTTGTGCATCGTGTATGTGTTCTCGTTGGCGATGCCGCCGGAGGGCTCGTCCGACTGAAATGCTCCACAGTCGCGATGCGTTGTGACGCCCAGCGCCGCGTAATACTTCAGTGCATCGAGCGCGGATCGCTTCCTTGTCTCCGGGGTCAACAGCTCTTTGCGCAGGGCCAGGAGAGCGGCAGTCGGCGCCCGGCCGGCAATGGCGCCATCCGCCGCGACCATCACGCCCCTGGTCTCAAGCCAAGCCTTGCCCTGGCTGTTCGTTCTGGTGCCGCCTTGCGCCGCCTGAATGTAAACCGGGCGATCGACAGCGTCGAGTTCGGACAACGTCGGCAAACGGCCCTCTACAAACTGCGACGCCGCTATGGGGCCGATGGTCGTAATGAACTCGCCGGGAGGTACGGCGGCGCTGCGTGCTTTCAGCGCCGCCACCGCTTCCGGAATGGTGAAGACGTGCTCAAGCGGAGTGTGCCATCCCGGGCGGTTTCCGACTAACACGATGTGGTTGTGCGCGTCGATGAGGCCGGGAATCACAGTCCTGCCTTTGAGGTCGATGCGCCTGACGTTACCTCGCGGCAGGGAGATGTTGTTACCCACGGCGGCGAAGCGGCCGCTCTGGATCAGTACTTGCGAGACGACCCGATTGTTCGGGTCCATCGTATGGATCTTTCCATTCACCAGAGCCAGATCCCCGGGGCTTGACGTTGCATTGACCGGCGGTTGGGCCAGCAGTTTCGTAACGGACAGACCGCCGAGGGCGAGAGCGCCGGCGCCACCGAGGAACTGCCTGCGCAACAGACCGTCAGCCGCTTCTTTCTTAGACACGGTTACCTCCTGAATTTGTGTAACCCACCGGCGACAAGATCGCCGGCGCTACTCAGTCTAAACGTAAGGAATTCCCTTGCCTGCGATGCCGATTCCGCTCCAGAGCAGGATCGAGATGCACGCGGCAAATTTGCCGCTGGTGCGCCGCTGGACCGTGAAGTACCAGACGATCGCCAGCACCAGAAGAATCATCTTGATCGGAAACGAATAACTCTCGTAACACTTCATCGGCTCCGACATCGCCATCGGGATGCCGGAGAGGATCAAGACGCACAGGCTGGTCAGCATCCATGGCTCCAGTTCGCGCGCCGTTACAGGACGCGACGAGCCGCGCGTGCCCACGCCGAAAGCGCGCCAGATTGACGATCAGAACTGTCCCCAGCAGTACGGCGAGGGCGAGCGAGATGGAAAGTCTCGATGACCGGAAATGCCCAGACCGTATCGCGCACGGTTGTGCCCAGCCAGGTTCTTCCGCACCACTCGAAGAAAGGCAGGAAAGAATCGCTAAGCATAGGCGAGCCCCCGTCCCATTGCCACTACGCCGATCCAGATGGCCAGCGAGCATCCGCCGGCCAGTTTGGCGCGCCAGGGCGCGTTGACATCCTCATCCCAGCTGGCGACATTGCCAAAGACCGTCTTGTGAAAGACCAGGGCGTTCAAGCCCGCCACGGCGATCAGGACAAGCTTCACGCGGAAGAAGGGGCTGTGGTAACACTTGACGGCCTCGGACGCGAACAGAATCGCACCGCTCGACACCATTGTGGCGAAGCCGACCCAGACCCATGGCAGGAACTGTCCCGCGACCGAAGAAACCGTGCGACGCCGCATGACCAGACCAAGCAGACGGAGATCGAGAAGGGCGGCGGGCCAGAGCATCACAGCGAGGGCCAGAGAGTGAATCGACTCGATTACCGGGAACTGCCAGGTGGACTCTTTGATGCCGCTCGCCCACGGCAGGCTCTGAAGCCACTCGCACACGCTGAGGATGGACACAGGCTATTTTTTCTCGAAGTACTTCCCGTAATCCACTTTGTTTTCGCAGACGAATTCGTCGACTCTCTCAAGGTCGGGGCGGGCCGGGAGAATCCTCGTCGGTAGCATCCAGGGGCTGGCAAACACGTTTGGGTCTTCCACGGTGACGTCGTACTGCAGTCCCGTGTCCACGCGGCGATAACGCTCGACCACGTGCAGAGCTTCGGTGTGCATGTAGCCGCTGACCTCGGTCTTGTCGTTGAAGCCGACGTTATCAACCACAAGCGTGTCGCCATCCCAGCGGCCTGTGGCGTCGCCCATCCAGGTTGGGTCGGGATCGACGGGATGCGGGCGGCCATCGGTCCAGATGTAACGAAACGTATTGGGATACTCGAAGATCATCAGGAGAAATTTTGGGGTCTGAATAATCTGGAAGGGATAGGGGGTTACGAATGTTTGCGGAATTCCGAGCGGCACGCAATCGGTACCGAGAGTCGTGTTGCCACGCACGTCGCCGGGCCCGCCGCGGACGATTTTAAATTTCTCGGCGCCGGCCTTGAGTACCGGCGGGGCGATGCCGCGAACACCGGCAAAGCCATAGACCCCAGTGAAGTCCGGGGTCCGGGCAGATGTCGCGGACCCGGCCCCGACTGCCTTGTCCGCCGCGACTTTGACGGTCACGGTCTGGGTTAGAGAAGTGTTATTCGGTCCGGCTACGGTCAAGGTATAGGTAGTCGTAGCGACTGGATTGACCAGACGGGTGCCGCGAGCAGCTACGCGCCCGATATCCGGCGAAAGGGTTATCCCGTTTGGGTTTTCCGTTGCCCAGACCAGAGTCGCAGGCTGACCGGATTGGACTGTTTCCGGTTGCGCGGTGAAGCTGACGATCCGCGCCGGTGGAACGACTCGCGCCGGCCTCGCCGGTGGAACCGCTGGGGTTTGGGCAGAGGTCGTCGTTTGCGCCAGCGCGATTAGCACTGCCGTCTGCAGATAGATACTGCTTTTCATGGCTTCTCCAGACGACTGCTCCCTGTGGTCACGGCTCAGTAGATCCTTCAGGACTTGATCATGCGGCCATCGGCCAGCTTGATCAACGAAGCCAGCATCGCCGGATCGCCGCTCTTGGCCGCTCCGCCCGTGCAAGTGATCGTTTCTCCGGGCTTCACGGTATCGTGCAGCCAGCCATAGGACTTCAGATGGTTCAGGCTCATCATTTCGATGGCCCACTCCGCCTTATTGCCCTTCTCGTCTGTGACCTCCAGATAAATAAAGGCATGAGGATTGGTCCACTCGAATCGTTTCACTACTCCGGTCACGGTCGTCGGACTCGCCATGTTGTACATGGCCGTCGAATGATGCGCGAAAGACGGCATCGCGCCCGGCAGCATGCCCAACGCGATCGCCAATACACCTATACGTAAGTTCATTTTTGTAACCTCTCTATTTCTTCTTCTCGAAAAGACCGCTGTAATCGGGATTGTGCTCACAGACGAATTCGTCAACCTTTGCCATATCGGGACGAAGCGCGAAACCTCTACTAACCGTAAAGGGCTTCACAAAGACATTCGGATCTTCCAGCGTCGCCTCATACTGAAGAGTATTGTATTCGGTGCGGCGGAAACGTTCGACGATGTGCAGGGCTTCGGTATGAAGGTAGCCGTTGATCTCGGTCTTGTCGTTGAAGCCGACCGTGTCCACCACGAGCGTGTCGCCTTCCCAATGGCCGATCGATTCCCCCATCCATGTCGGATCGGGATCCGGTGAGTGCGGGCCGCCATCGGTAGGGATGCTCCGGAACGTGCCCGGATACCCGTATAAAATCGCCACGGAATGCGGACTCTCCACGATCTGAAATTGATAGGGCACGCTGAAGGCTTGCGGTCCGGCAAGGGGCATGCAATCGGAAGTCCCCCCGGCATAGTCGGGACCGCGCACGGGTTTGAACTTCTCGGCTCCGGCCTTCAGGACCGGCCCTTCAGGGGCGGCCGCGGCATTACCACCGCGTCCGCCACCTCGTCCGCCTCCACTGAAGTCGTAAACTCCGGAAAGGTCGGGCTTGCCGTTTGCAGAACGGGGCACCTCGAGCTTCGATATGTCCACGGGGGCGGCATCTTCCGGCGCGGCGGTCGTGCCCGCGACGTTAACGGTGGCCGTTTTCGTCAATACCTGATTGTTGGGTCCGCGCACGGTGAGCGTATACGTGGTCGTGCGGGCCGGAGTCACCTGGCGAGCGCCGCGGGGTGTAACACGTCCCAGGCTGGGATCGATGGTAACGCCACTGGGGTTCTCCGTCGACCAGGTAAGTGTGATCGACTGGCCGGGCTGGATCGAAGCTGGTTCGGCTTTGAAATCCATGATGCGCGCCGGAGGCACTACTCGCGCCGGTCTGGCGGGTGGAGGTGCCGGTGTTTGTGCCATCGCCGTTTGGGCCAGCGACAGGGTGGTTGCCAATGCAACCAGCGCTCCGGCAGTGAAGATTTTCATCGTAAGTCCTTTCGCGTCCACTTTGATTTCATAAGTAGCTCCCCCTGGGCCGATCAGCTTAGAACGTGAACCGGGCAATCAATGTGCCCGTGCGCCCAAGAAGATAAGGCGCAACAGCCGTGGTTGGCAGGCTGCCCGCCGTAGCGAACGTGTTGATTACTCCAAAACCCGCCGAATTGATCCCGGCAGTCTTTGTCACAGGATTCTGCGGGTTCGTCGTGATCGGGTTCGACAACAGGGTCCGGTTAAAGATGTTGACGAACTCGACTCGGATCTGCAGGTTCATTCTTTCCTTGATGCGGAAATTGCGGCCGAGGTTCGCGTTCTCCGACGGAGTGCGCGGGCCGCGGAAATTGGAGTAAAGCGTTCCTGGAGCCGCGCACGTTGAGTTGGTGGGACAGGCCGCCCACGCGAGCGGATTCAACACCTGTGTGGTGCCCGGATTGTAGCTGTGGATGTTATTGATGTTGACATTGTACAAAGGCTGGCCCGCAACCTGTACGTCCTCGCTGGACAGGAAGTTCAAGGTGGGGCTGGCAGGTGGAGTAAGGTATTGGCCGCTTTGGTAAAGCGCGTAGCCGCCGATCTGCCAGCCTGCGGTGATGAGGTTCTCGATTTTGTTCAGGAAGGGTGCCTTGGGCGTAGTGTAAACGAAGTTGAAAGTCAGCGCCTGCGGCGGGATCTGCTGCAGGGCCCACACACTGCTCTGCGGGTTGAAGAAGTCCTGCCGGGTTGCGCGTGTGAAGCCCTTCGCGAACGTGTATGCGCCACCTGCCTGCAGGCCGTGCGAAAAGCGCTTGGTCGCTTTCATTTGTAAGGAGTCGTACTTGGAGTTACCCGTCGCGGATCCTGAAGGACTCAGCAACCCGTATTGCGGATAGGCATAGATGATGCTTTGCAGCGTGCTGTTTGTGGGGAAGCCGGGATAAGGGATAAGCTTCGTAATGCCGTGCGCTGCCTCATTCTGAATCACGGCGGTGCTGCTGATCGACTGGGTCAACAGGTTGCGGTCGTTATTATTGTTGTAAGTCGTGCTGGCGCAGACACCGCCTCCCGTGGAACAGGGTCCGGTTCCCGGGTAAGGGTACAGACCATACGTCGCGTACTGTTGCGGGGAGATTCGATCCTCATTCCCCAACGGGCCGGACAGCCAGGCCACCCGGTTGCCCACGTAGGCCGCCTCCATGACGAAATTCTTGGTGATCTCCCGCTGGAAGCCAAAGCTGAATTGGTTCTGACGCGGCGGCCGGTTCTGGTTCGGGTCAGGCACATAATTGGCGGGCTGACCTCCTACAGTGCCCGCGACGGGGTAACGATTAGGATCGGTGACAGGCCAGGCCGGTGTCGCGATGGAACCCGGAGTCTCGATGTTCACGAACTGCGCGGAGGCGGGAATATAGGAGGGACTATTGGCGGACAACGCATACGTCCCGTTAGTACTGACTATTGCCCCCGCGGTGCCGAACACTTCCGTGTACACGACGCCCCATCCGCCGCGAAGCACCGTCTTGGGCGTGAGCTGATACGCGACGCCAAGCCGCGGCCCGATGGCGTAAGGATAGCTCTTCTGGTAAAACGGGCAATTGCAGGTGTTGGCGTACTGTGTGGCTCCCAGGAGGCCGCCGGCGTTGGCGTTCGCCAAAGTGGGATTGAACTGTCCCAGACGCCCGTATTGCTCATGAGGTGTCGTGCCCAGATCCCACCGTAAGCCGTAATCCAAAGTCAGCTTGCGTGTCACCTTCCAGGAATCCTGAAGGTACAGGGCCCATTGCTGGTACCCCATCCGGTAATCATTCGGGGCGGACTGTGTGGTGGAGGTAATCGCGCCCGTGGCGTTGGGACCACCATAGTCGCCCAGCAGCCAACTGGCGAAGCCGAAGCCAGTGGTGAAATCCGTTGAGACTACTTGACGGGAACGAATGGGTCCGAGGTCGCATTGGTTCCGGTGTTCAGCGTGACACCGGCATAATTCTGGATGGGAGCTCCCTGGAAGTAGACCTCGGCGCCAAGTTTGTAGGTGTGCGCGCCGTGGACCCAGGTCGCGTTGGCGTTATAGGTGGGCTTGTTGTCGTGGTAGATACTCTGAATTTGACTGTTGGTTCCCATCGTTTGCATGCCGCCGTAAAGGGAGCTCGACATCCCGGTGATGGAGGGGAACTGGCGGTGTCTGTACAAAACCAGTAAGCCCGAACGACGCGGGGTCGAAACTCAGGAACGCGGCGTGATCGCTGAAACTGGTGTAATAGTAGCCTGCGCCCAGGTGCAACAGCAGAGTCGGCGTCAGAGTGCGGTCGTAGTTGAGACGCTCAACCCAACCGGTCAATGAAGTTTCCACGGTACTGGCCAATCTCAAGCGGCAGGCCGTCCGCGCCCTGCGGAGCGCCCACGGAAACCTGGTTCTCAAGATTAGTCTCCTGGTAATAGAATGACAACTTGTCCTTGCCGGAGATGGTGTGATCGATCTTTATCGACGGAATGACCGAGTATCGGTGGCTCGGGATGGTCCCAAGATAATTCCCCGTGAGATTGGAGTTCTGCGCAGTCACGTTCAGTTTTTGAAGCAGATTCAGAAAGCTCATCGTGGACGGATCGAAACGGGACTGAGGAATCATGTTGCCTTCAAACGGCAAGGCATACGCCTGCCCAGCCAGCGGGCCGGAGGTAGCTACTACCCGCGTGCTGGGATCATAGATCTCATTCGCGAAGATCTGGTTGCCTCCTGGATCCAGAACGGGGGTCGGAGAGCCCAGCGGCCCCTTTGGAATTCCCAGGCTGGAGCAGAGACTGCAGGTTCCGTTCGGTGAGATCGCGGAGAAATCGCCCTTCAGATAAGCGGCCGCGGGCACCGTGTCGGTATTGGTAATCAGCGAGGTCTCGAGGTATTCCTCATAGTTGAAGAAGAAGAAAGTCTTGTTGTGACCGTTGTAGACTTTGGGGATGTAGACGGGACCGCCCAGAGTGCCGCCGAAATCGTTGCGACGGGCTTTCGGGCGGACCTTTCCCACGCCCGAAGTGTTAACGGTGTATGGATTGCCGGCATTCAGGTCTTCGTTGACGAAGTAGTCGTAGCCGCTGCCGTGATACTTGGTTGGTGCCGGACTTCATGGTGAAGTTCAGTAACACGGATCCCGTAGTTCCGAATTCGGGGGCGTAGTTGCTGGTCTGGAAAGCAACTTCCTGAATCGCGTCCACGCCAGGCTGGGCCATCGATGCATAAGCCAGCGCGTGAGGTGTCGCGTCCTGGCCTTCAATGCGGATCGATGCCTGAGTGGTCTGGCCGTTGAAGTTGCCGAGGTTATAGCCGGGCAGCGTGTAGGCGGACGAGCCTGGAAGCGATAGGACAACGTTGAATGGATTGCGGATGGCGGTGGGCCCGTTGCCTGCGAGCCCGATGCCCAGCAGCGGAAGATCGTCCATTTGCTCCAGCGTGACGTTGTGGGTCATCTCGCCGGTTTCGGTCTTTAGCAGTGAAGCTTCCTCGCTGACAGTCACGGAATCCGCGGCCGTGCCTACGTGCAACATTATGTCTTCCCTTAGAGTCTGTGTGGCCGTCAGGGCCAGATTCGGGTGGATGTACGTCTTGAATCCCTGGACCGCAACCGTGACTACGTAGGTGCCGACCGGCAAATCCGAGATCGTGTAATCGCCCGCGTTGGTTGACGCCACGCTACGAACCACTCCCGTTTCTGTGTTTTTCGCTTCAACGGTCGCGGCCGCGACGACAGCTCTCGCCGGGTCGGTGATTGTGCCGGTGATGGAGCCGTTGCCCCCCTGCCCGAACGCCAGTGCTGCAACGACGACGAGAAATGCAAACAGTTGGATCGGACTTACAAGATCACGGCGCAGACAAATAGTTCTCTTCATCATTGAGGTACCTCCTGCGGAACCTCCCGACCATTCGTGCATGCCGGAAAGCCAGCCATGCATGCCTGATTAGGTGATTTCGGCAACTATATCCCGTGAATGCCACGATGTCAAGCCAGTTTTAGGACAGACAAGGATGGCGGCTACACGTTCATGCATGCATGGCGCGGGCAAAAACCAATGTCCGGGTGAGCGTTGACTTCCCGAATCACTGGGTGGTGAGTGGCCAATCCGGGTGGTCGCCTCTGATCAGTTGACTGCCGGGCATTTCCCCAATCCCTTTATGTTGAAGAGCCAACTCCAGATTTCTGCGGGCCATTCTCGCGTGCTCGCGCACGAGCAACTCAGCCCGCGTTCCCTCTTTGTCCGCAAGGGCTTCCAGGATGGCGCGATGCTGTTCCTTCGCGATAGTCATTAGTTCGGCCGCGTGCGGCAGTATGACGGCGCGCGGAGTGGCAAAAGGAATCAATTGAATCCGCTCGACAGCCCATTGCAGCATGGGGCTCCTGGCCAGTTCGACCAGCGCGGAGTGAAACGCAAGGTTTAATTCCCCGTAAGAGACAATCACGTCGCTCGTGGCCGCGATACTCGATGCGCTGTACGGTTCCGTCAAACGGTCCATTTCGTCGTTGATCTGCCGGATCGGGTTCAGCGAGCGAAGATCGGTCAAGCGTTCGGCGGCCAGCCTCGCCGCAGCCCCTTCCAACACGCCTCGCGCTTCGATCGCGTCCCAGATGTCGCGAAGTGTGAATTCCCGCACCGTAAAGCCAATGCCGGATTCCAGGGTTTGGAGAAGACCCTCCTGCGCAAGACGCTCGAGCGCGAGTCGGATTGGTGTTCGCGAAACACACCAGGCGCTCGGCAAGCGGGACCTCAAAAATTTGTTCACCGGGCTTGAATTCGCCGCGCAGCACCATTTCCCGGATGTTCACCAAAGCCCGTCCGCGCTGGGATTCCGCATTATCCGTTGTTTGGCGAGGGCGTTTCACAATTGCAGCTATCATACACAGCTTAGCTGCCGGGCGGGCTCAGATACAAACCCGGGGTGGGCGATTGCGACCCTCGACGGGAATCACCGCAATCACACGTGCGCCGTGTGCCGCCCCTGATTAACCGCGTAGCGTTATCAACCGAATCTGTCGCGAAATCTATCCAAACAATTCGAGCAAGCTCCGTCTTTCTCGGCGTTCTGCTTGATGTCTTGACGGACCAGAGCTAATGTCCTGTTAGCTTCGATGACATAACTGGAAGTCCCTACAGCTAAGTCTTTTGTTTCTGTTGTCAATAACTTAGATACTCAGATATACCTAGCTCTACCGTGCCATTTTCGAATAAAAGTACCTCCCCAAGTACCACCCGGCTGCCAGCGAACGAAGAACCGATGCGCGTCGTTGCCGGCAGCAAAACGAACGCGAAACCGGCAATCAAGCAGGTAGAGGCGAACCAGAAGAGCCTTGACATGCTGCTGCCGGACAGCGGAATGTGGAAGGTCAAAGGTTTTCCGGGGCTCTACGTCAGGGCTCGAGCGACGACGAAATCATTTATCGTCCAGCGCCGCATCGATGGGGACCTCGTCAAGACCACTCTCGGTCCGCTGACGATGAAGGTGGCCCGGGAAAGGGCCATGAAGCTGTGGGGTGACATAGAGCGAACGTCGACCGCGGGTAATGCTCTCACCTGGGGCGCCGCGGTCGAGGCGTATATCGAAGCGAAGTCGTTGTCACCCCGGACTGTGAAGATTTACCGGTATACGGCCCGGAAATATTTCGGCGCATGGAAGAACCTGACGCTCGAAGAGATCGGCTCGAACCGTCTGGGCATCAGGGCTCTCCAGCAACGTTTAACGAAGTCTTCCGGCCGGGCAACGGCCAACGGATGCATACGACTGGCTTCTGCGATTTACCGATGGCATCGCGAGGTGAATGAGGACCTGCCCGAATGGGGGAAGAAGGTGGCGGAGCTTCACGCCATCCCCGCAAGGGACTGGGCCTATACGGCGGACGAGCTGCGCGCCTGGTGGCGCGCCGAGAAGACCATAGACACGCCGGCAACAGGTGTGAGCACCCTCAAGCCGGTCAGACGCATGTTGTGGGTAACGATGCTGTTCACCGGGGCAAGGAAGGGCTCCGTCGAAGCCATGAAGTGGGAAGATGTGGACTTCGGGAACAAGACAATCTTTTTCGCGACTGCAAAGCGGGGAAGGACCTATCGCGTTCCGATGAGCGATCCGCTGGCCGATCTGCTCGCCCGCCATCGAGACAGTGAGCATTGTCCGCCGTCAGAGTGGTGCTTCCCCTCGCAGCGGATCGCTGGCGATCATCTGAAGAACGTCTCGAACACAAAAGAAGGCATCGGCGCCGCGCATCGGCTGCGCCACACGTTTCGAACGGCGCTGACGCAACTGGGAGTCGGCGAAGACCAGGCAAAGCTGCTGCTCGGGCACGCGATGACCGGCGTCAGCCGCGGTTACATCCACGCCGGGCTCGTAGTGGAGAGTCTGCGGCCGATCGCGAATCAGGTAGCAGAAAAGTACCTCGAGATTCTTCCGAATCTCGGTGACTGAAAAATAAATTTTCAGGTTTTTTGTGCGGCAAATTTATGGTCGCCAAGGGTCGCCGTGACAATGTTTTCCCAAAAAATCCGTCGAGGCCGGACAGTCGTCATCGTACCGTAAACATTGAACTTTGAATGAGCCTCGACATGTAGTCCAGCCTTCGATAAAAAAGCAAGGGTGTTGCGGTGTTATAGTGTTAACTATCTGACAACAAATGACTTACGCATTGCGTCCTTACGGATATTCTGGTATTGTCCGGGGTATGCGAGTAGCAGCGAGAACAAACACCGCTCAGGTTTCTTCCCCATTGCGGCCGGTTCCGGCGCCACGATGGGTGAGCGAAACAGCTTATGCGGCGCGCTATAGCGTGGGCCGCCAGACCTTGACCAACTGGCGGTTTCTCGATCGCAAAGCGGGACGCTCCGAGGCGTTGCCGGGATATCCGATCTACCGCTACTTCGGGACGGTTGTCCGGTATCAGCTCATCGATTGAGCCGTGTAAAAGAAAGCCCGCCATGGCCGCAGGAGCCTTGGCGGGCTTTTTCCGAAAGGACTTACACGAACATGCCCAGCCTATCATTTTTCGCCGTCGACCTCACGGGAGCGACCACCCGATGAAACGTGGCGCGCCGGACCACCCGAAGATGTTTGCGCTCGCCGAAGCTCTCGGTGTCCGCAGGCCGATGGCAGTGGGACTTATCGAAATGCTGATCCATTTCACCGCTCAATATGCACCGCGGGGCGACATCGGCCGGTACGACGATAAGCGGATCGCGGCCGGGTTGGACTGGCCCGGCAACCCACAAAAGCTGATCGACGGCCTTGTCGCGACCCGGTGGGTCGACCGCCACGCCCGGTCGCGAGACTGGTCTTCGCCAGAAGGGCGCCATGCGCTGGATAAAGCATCTGACTCTGGCGCATTGTGACCGTGCCATTGATGCGGCAACTGAGAAATATGGTGCTGAGGCTTACGGGGTGTGGTGGTTCATCCTCGAGGATATTGCGGCGCCCATGGAGCCCGGAAAGATGGTTCCGAGCGCCACTCATTCCGCCGTCAAATGGGCGTCGATCTGTCGGACTTCGGTACGCCGATTCACCTCGATCGCAAAAACTTTTGCCGATCAAGGTCTGATCGTCATGCAATCGACCGACAATCGAATTCAAATCGATGTCCCTAACCTACTCAAATACAAGGATGAGTACTCGAAAAAGTCCGGACAAACTCCGGAGCAAGAGCACATACAGATACAGATACAGAGAGAGCAGAGAGAAAGCAGATAAACCCCCACCCCAAACCCCTCCCGCGTCGGTAGCAGTTTCCATGGTACCGAGCACCCGCTTCGCGGGTTGGTGGGAGCTATGGTCTTCCGCTATGGGAACGAACCACCGATCCCGGGCGGAGCAGGCCTACGGAAAGTACGTCACCTCCGATCTGGAGCAGGCGTGCTTCGACTGCACTCGCAGTTATGTCGCGAGCCGCGGCGATAGGAACGGCGGATACAACCCGGAAAACTTTTTGAAGGACCAGGCGGTAGATGGATTCGGCGGAACGTTTACACCGTGGAAGCGGCCGGCCGACAGGGCCGAAAAGAATCAGGAGCGCCGCGAGAACGTGAACAAGTTCATCAAGGCCATACAGAGATGACAACACCCACACCAATAGCGCGCACGCTGACGTGTCGCATCTGCCGGCGCAGCGAGAAGCTCACCATCAGGCCGCATTGCAGATGGCCGGAAATCGATCTGTGCGCGCGCTGCTCGAGCACGGCCGATGTACTGGCGGTGTGGATCCGCGGTTGCCGCTGGGCCTTATCTAGCTACTTTCCGTCGCAAAATAGGTAATTCCGAGCAGCCCCCGCCGGTTGCAGGGGTTTGAGCTTCGAGACAGCGACGGCACCTCGGGCCTCCGCTCCCGCAGGAGCGGGGCCTCGCACCGGATCAAGTCCGGACCGCCAGAACATTTCCCATTCCGATCAGCGTATCCGCCATCACGCCCAATCCCACCCAGCGTTTCATGGCTTCGACGCCTCGATAGCGACAGCGACTCAATCCGTGCCGGCGCTTCAGCACGCTGATACGGCCCTCACAGCCGGTGCGCCAACGCTGCGCGTTCTTGAACCAGCGGCTATGTTCCTTCTTCTTACGCTCGGTACTCCTCGTAGCTGCGATTCGGCACTGCGACCCACTTCACGCCTCTCTCTTGGACTGCCCGTTCCTGCGCCCGCGAATAATATCCCGCGTCCGCAGTCACCAATCGTGGCAAGCGGCCCAATATGCGTTGGTGCGTTTCCACGGCTCCTAGCAGTAACTCGCGATCACTCGGTCGCTCATCGAACACTTCGTAGTGTGTGATGATCTGGTTCTCGGCTTCCTGCACCTGCACCAGTTTGCCGAACTCGGTCGGCTTGCTGGCCTTGCCCTTGCGAATGATCTCGGTGTGCGGCTCAAACACACTCACGATCTTGCCCGGCATCTGCGTGAGTCCATCGAAGACACGAGCCCTGGTTTGCTTCATCACCTGCCGCATCCGGACCGCCATCTCCGCCAGGTGTTCGCGCAGAGCGCGCAGTCCGTGCTTTGTCGCGCGGACATCTCTTTGATCTCAACCACCACGCGCTGGGCGTCGTTCAGGATCTGCCGTGATAACGAAGCAGCTCTCGTACTGCTTTCTTCCGCTTCTCCTCGCCTTCTGGCCCTCGTGTCGGCTCGCCGTCGCGATCGCAATCACGCGCTTGCTCACACTCCGCGTGCGGTTGCGCACCCTGCGTTCAGCCTGCCTGCTCGGTTGCTCAATTTTCTTCATCGTTCGCGTCAGCACCCGCGTACCGTCGCCCAGCAGGCTCGAGTCGGTCGGGTAGTGAATGTTGGTCTCCACCACCGTTGTGTCGACCCGCAGCTTACGGCCCTGCACGCCCTCTTCTTGCGCCATCGCCACCAGACGCCGATGCAGTTTCGCGATCACTTCCCCGTCGAGTGCCTGCGCGATGCGCGCCAGTGTCTTCGCATCCGGCACCTTGCCCATTCCGATCCGCGTGAAGTCTCGATAGGCCAGGTTCATCCGCACCTCGCGCTCCAGCACGTCGAAGCTCCAGTTGCGTACGTGCTTGAGCAACATCAGTCGCAGCACCATCTCGGCAGGCGTCTGCGACCGACCACGCGTGGCGCTGTGCTCGTGCCGCTCGCCTTGCGCATCGTAAACGCGGTCAATCAGTTCTTCGTCGTCCAGCAGATGGTCGGCCTGCACCATCCACGGCTCCCACAGGGCACGCACATCTTCCGTCGATCATGCCTTCCCACAGCACTCTTTGCCCTTGTTTGCGTCGCGTCATGCCCCAGGATAAATCCGCTCGCAAACAAGGTCAATAGTTAATGTTTCAGCACCGATCTCGCCCTGAAAAACTCCGCCGGCACCGCTCGGGCTTAGTCATTTTGCGACGGAAAGCAGCTAGCCAGAACGCCGAGGGATTTCGATGCCGCTCTGTGAAGGCTCTGCTGTTTCTCTCGTCACCTTCTCCGGCGGCGTTGTTTATCAGCCATTCGCGGGCTGCAGTGTCCAGCAGAGACGAGAGCGAGATCTTCCGGTTCCGCGCCGCACGCTCCAGGCTTGTTTTGACCTCGGTCGAAACGCGCCAGCTATATACTTCGGACCTCATGCACTACAGTGTCGCGCAAATGTCCGCTCCCTTGCGGTCGCGGCTCCGAAAGTGACGTACGGTGCGCTTGTTACGCGTTTTCGCGCCGGGTGCCCATGTAGCCGCTGGCGAGGATTGATTTGGCGACGGCTGAGAGAAGTACGAACAACATCACGTACCACCAGGGTTTCTGCTGTGTTTTAACGGGCGGGGCAGGCGCTGACGTTCCTTGCGAAGACTGCGTGCTTCCGTTGCCCTTCCACAAGGACATCACGTCCTCCGGGGTGACGTCGAGGTTCGATTCCTTCGGATCGGGATTGACACCTGCTTCGTCCTGGCGGCCGTTGGCGAGACGCAGATGGTAGTAGCCGGCCTCGGTGAGTTGGTTGGAAAGTGACGGTGAGCTTGTTATGCGTCTTCGCGCTGGGTGCCCAGATAGCGGCTGGCGAGGATGGATTCGGCGACGGCTGAAAAGAGTACGAACAGCATCAAGTACCACCAGAGCTTCTCTTGTGTTTTCGCGGGCGGCGCGGGCGCTGACGTTCCTTGCGAAGACTGCGTGGTGCCATTGCCTTTCCATAGGGACATCACGTCATCCGGGATAATGTCGAGGTTCGATTCCTTCGGATCGGGGTTGACGCCTACTTCGTCCTGGCGGCCATTGGCGAGGCGCAGATGGTAATACCCGGCCTCGGTGAGCTGGAACGACTGGGCTGAGGCGGACTCACCGAGCGTCAGTGGGCGCTTGCCTTCGGGATCGGTTACTTCAACGCCCTGTGCTTGTCCTTTGGCGTTACGGAGATCGAGGTAAGCGTCGACCGGGCGGCCGCCGCCTTGCCGTTCGCTGCCCGCCAGATAGCGCGCGGTCTGCTCGATGAAAGGGACGAAAGCGGGATGCAGGGGGAAATCGTTGGTGAGGTTGTCGATGCCGGAGGTGAGTAGCAGGACGCGGCCTTCGCCGATTCGCTTTTCGAGCAAGAGCGGGGTCTGATCGCCGAGTCGCACCACCACGCGGGCGTCGCCTGGATCGACATTGAGGGCATAGAAGAATTTCACACCGCGCCAGTTGTCGGCCTTCGCTACGGCCGGGTGGGAGGAGTCGGTCGAGCCAACTGCCATGTAGCGATCGGGAATGCGCGTGTAGTCACGCGTTTCGATGATGTGCGCGCCGAAGATGGGGATCTGCTGTCGGCCTCCGGCGGAAGTGCCCGCGGCGATGAGGAGGCTGCCGCCGGCCTTCACGTATTGCGTGAGCGAATTTTCCAACAGCGAAGGCACCGAGCTGACATCGGAAAGAATGATGAAGGCGTAATTGGAGGGCGTGCGATCCGCGCCCTCGTTCGCCTGGACCGATTCGATCGTGAAGGCCGATTGCGCGGCGGCGGCGAGCGCGGCGCCGATGTAGAGGGGCGAGCGATTCTCACCATAGTTGTGAATGAGGAGGGCTTTCTGAGGGTCGGAACGCTCGACTGCGAAGCGGCGGAGGTCATCGGCGGGGAAGCCGTCGGCGGAATCGATTTTCACTTCGCAGCGGCTGAAGCCGTAGGGCACTTCGAGCGCCGGGAAGTCGACGGTGGCGCGTCCGCTTATGGGGACCGTGACTGGCTTGGTGGCCGTGGTTTTACCGTTGACGACAAGAGACACGGTGCGTTGCGCGGCGGGCGTACCGTAGCCGGCGATGACGGCTTGTACGTGGACCGGCTTGGCGTCTTTGCCCCAGACCTGGCCGGGAGCATCCACGGATTCTACGGTCCAGTTGGGTTCGGCCTTCGAGACTACGGGGTGCGGAATGAGTTTGACGTTCGCGGGGAGAGACATGTCCGTGAACGTGGCAGCGAGATCGCCGCGCTGCATGTCGCTGAAGAGGTTGAGCTCGATGGGCGTGTGGACCGCTTCGGCCAGGGAACGGACGGCGCGGGCAAGCTCGCCGAAGGTTCCATGACCATCGCCGGGCTGGATGGATTGGACAGCGGCGCGCAAGGCGGATTGATCCTCGATGGGCTGAGTCATCAGGCGCAATTGCGATCCGAACGTTGCGACCTGGCCGCGCGCACCGCCTTTCCCTGAGAGCGCGGCCATGGCGGCGGCTTTGGCATCTTCGAGGCGCGTTCCCGCACGCATGCTGAAGGAGTTGTCGACGACGAGAAGCACCAGTCGGCTGCTGGCGATGGCGGCCGAGTCGCGGTTGACGAAGGGATTGGCGAAGGCGAGGATCAGCAGCAGCAGCACGAGCAGGCGCAGCGAGAGCAGCAGAAAATATCGCAGGCGGCGATGACGCGTTGAAGCCTGCGTGCGCGATTCGAAAAACATTAGCGAGCTTACGCGCTTGGGCGTGCGGGTCTGCTTCTTCAGCAGGTGAAGGTAGAGCGGCAGGCTGAGCGCGGCGAGTCCGGCGAGAAACCAGGGTGCGATGAAACCCATCTATTTACGCGCTCCGCGGAGATTGAGATATTCGCGCAGTGCCCCATCGAGCGGGCGGTCGGTCATCATCAGGAAGTAGCCCAAGCCCGCGCCCTGTGCGCGATTGCTGAGATCGGCGAGGTGCGCGTCGACTTTTTCGCGATACTCTTTCTTGCCGTAGTCGGGCGTGACTTCCATCTCCTGGTCTGTCTCCATGTCGACGAGGATGGACGGGCCGTTCATTTTCGGGCGCACATCTTCGGGATCGAGGACGTGAAAGAGCACCACTTCGTTGCCGTTGTGGCGCAGGGGCTCGATGGTGCGGACGATGCTTTCGGGCGATTCCCAGAAATCGGAAACGATGATCACGATTCCTCGGCGCTTCAGGAACTCCTGGAAGTAGCGCATGGGCTTGGCGAAGTCGGTGCGGGCGCGGGCTTCGGCCTGTTCGAGTCCGGCGAGAAGGCGATGCAACTGGCCCTGACGGGTGGAGGGACGGACGTAGTTGCGGATTTCGTCGTCGAAGGTGATTAGCCCGGCGGCGTCGCGCTGGCCGTGGATGGCGAGGTAGAAAAGCGACGCGGCGAGATAGCGGGCGTAATCCATTTTGTTGACGCGGTGGGAGCCGAACTGCATGGAATTGCTGGCGTCGAGCAGGATGGTGAGGAAGCTGTTGGTATCGCCGCGGAAGCGTTTCAGATAGAGTTTTTCGCTGCGGGCGTAGACGTTCCAGTCGACGAGGCGAAGATCGTCGCCGGGGTTGTAGGCGATGTATTCGGCGAACTCCTGGCTGAAGCCGAAGTCGGGCGAGCGGTGCAGGCCGTTGACGAAGCCATCGACTACGGTTTTAGCGATCAGTTCGAGGCCGGAGATGCTGGCGAGGACGGAGGGATCGAGGAAGCGTTGGAGCATTTAGTGCAGACCCCTCACAGGCTGAAGCCTCTGCCGCCATCCAGACTGTCTCGAGGATTCCGTTACCGCTCCTTCGCAATCGCGGCTCAGTAAGGACGCGGGTACGGAATGGCGCAGCCGGGCCACTAGACGATGCCCCACTTGCGGCGCAGCCACCATTCGGAAAAACGCAGGAGGAGCAGGATCACGAAGACGAGCGGCAAGTCCCAGAGGTCTCGGGTTTCTCGCATGGTCACGCCCGCTTCAGAGAAGGGAATGGCGGCGGCGAGCTTGCCGAGGTCGGCGGGCTTCCAGTATTGTCCGCCGGTCTGCGTGGCGAGCCGATCGAGGAGTTCGCGATTCTGTTCGGTGTGGAAGTTTTCCGCCACACCATCCATGCGTTGAAAGGTGAGGACGTCGCGGCCGAGTTCCTTGCCTGCGCGCTGCGCCGTGACTTCGGTCAGGTAGGCGCCCGGCTTCGATGCCGTCCACGTGGCCTGGAACTGGCCGGGATTATCGGGCACTGGCGCCATCTCGACCAGAGCACTAACGCCACTCGGACCGAGGACGTGGGCTTCGACTTTCGCATCGGGTGCCGGATTGAATTGCTGGTCGCGAACGTCGGCGGTGATGGTGAGAGCGCCGTTATCGAGCAGCATCTGAGCAGGGACGGACGCAGCCACGTGGCCGGGAGTATCCGAAGAGACCCAGCGCAGAAGCTGCTGCCAGAAAAGATCGTGCGCCGTATCGCCGAGGGGCAGACTCATCTGCCAGCGCCAACTGCCTCCGGTGGCCATGATCGCCGTTCGGCCGTGTCCGAAATTTTCGGTGATCAGCAGGGGCAGCTTTTTGCCTTCGGGCGTGATCATGTTGGCGAGAACCTGCGCACCGGGCTTGGCGACGCCAGGGTCTTCGTAATCCATGAGGTAAGGAAGCTGCTTCCATTTGGCGGCGTTGGCGGCGGGGTCGTCGACCACGCGCGTGATGATGCTGTCGACGCCATCGGGCGCGAGCTCGGCGGTGGTGTGTGTCTGGCCATTGCGCGGATCCTGCTCGCGATGGAAGGTGCCAGGCTCGGTGGGGAGGGTGGTGGGCAGCAGATCGGTGATGACGTTTGAGGCGGCCCAGCCACCGTCGGCGAGGGAGAACTCACCACCAAGGAGCAGCAGACCACCGCCGCGGCGATCGACGAAATCGTGTATCAACTGCTGTTGCCCGGGCGTGAAATAGCCGGCTTCGACCGAGCCGATGATGATGCCGTCGTAGGAGAAGAGTTCTTCCGGGGTGGAGGGAAATCCGTTGACCAGTTCTTTGGCGGGATCGGAAACGCCCTGGCGATAGATTTTGTTTTCGCTGGTGCGAACGATGGAGACAATCTGCACCATGCGGTCATCTTCTTCGGCCTGGCGAATGAATTTGTACTCCCAGCGGGGCTCGCCTTCCACATAGAGGATGCGGCGCGGTTCGGAGCCGACGTTCACTACGCGGGTGAGGGTATTGTTGGCGTTGTTCTCTTCGCCGGAAAGTGGCGTGGCGGTGATCTGGAGCGTCTTCGCGCCCGCGCCGCCGATATCGAACATCAGGGTTTCGGTCTGGAGGTTGCCGTCTGCCCCGAGGGTGATTTGGCGGGAGGTTAGGATCTTTGGCTGGCCGCTACTAACGTCGCGCACGGTGAGGTTGAGCTTGGCGCCAGTGTAGCCGCGCTGGCGGAGCGTGATTTTGGCGGCGATGCGGGATTCGGCGAGGGCGCGGGGAGCGACGACTGCGTCTTCGAGTTCGACGTCATGCACGGCGTGCTCGCGTCCGAAGCCCACGGTGTGAACGGGGATGTGGCGGGCGCGCAGGGCGTTGATGGCATCGGCGTTGATGCCGCTCGTGTTGTCATCGCCATCGCTGAGCAGCACCACGGCGCCGATGGGCAGGTCGGAGGTTTCGTCGCTCAACTGTTTGAGGCTGTCGCCGATGCGGGTTGAGGCGGCGCCGGGCTGGAGATCCTTGAGGTTCTCGACGCGGGCGGGTACGGCATCGACGCGGTAGAGACGTGTTTGAAAGGAATGATTGAGTTTGTCGAGGACGCCATCCTGCAAGGCTTTCACGGCTTGCGCCTGACGCGTTATGCCGGCGGAATCAGAGTCGGTGATGGCCATGCTGCGGGAATCGTCGACCAGGACGGCGATGATGTTCTGCTGCGGCTTCAGTTCGGAGACCGTGATTGCCGGCTGCCACAGCAATACAAGGATCAGCGCGGCGAGCAGCGCCTGCAGGCCCCAGATCACCCACGCGCGCCAACTTTGGATGAGCGGTGCGGCTTTCGCGAGGCGGGAACGGATCAGCAGGGCGAGGCCGAGCGGCGGCGGCGATGATGAGCAGTACGAGTATCCATTTGGGCCATGCGCCCAAAAGGGCGAACTGTCCGCGTGCATACACGGAACGCGGATATTTGAAAAAGAACTCGAACATGAACTGGTGGGGTGCCCGGGGAAGTGCCTCAGTGAGTCATCGAGTAAGTAATGTAGTTCAGTACGATCCGGAATGCCAGCCCGGAAAACTTCTCCGGGTATTCCGCCTCATCGGCATGCTCCCAGGCATCGCCGAGATGCATGTTGTGGCAGATGGCCACCATGATGCGCCCGTGCCGGTCGCGAATGGCCCTCCACTTGGGAACGTAGCCATCCTTCTCATAGGTTATGCCGCTGGAGACGTACTGCTCGCCTGGGATCTGAAATTTTTCGTTGATGTCGTAGAGGACGTGGTAGATTTCATCGCCGTCCGGAAGATCCTCGACTTGCGCGTCGGGCAATACCTGACGCATGCCGGCCATGAAACGAGTCCAGTCCTGCGTGCCGTGGAAGTGATCCACCATGAGGAAGCCGCCCTTCAACAGGTAGTCGTGCAGGCGTTTCGCCTCCTCGTCGCTGAAGGTCCAACTTTCTACGTTAATGGCGTAGATCCAGGGATAGTCGAAAAGATGATCGCTATCGAGATCGGCGACATTCAGGGGCGAAGGGGAATTGATGCGGGTCAAGCGGCGCAGGGCGATCAGGCAATCGTTGTCGGCCCGGGGATAGTCCTGCGCCCAGCCGCCACCGTAGCTGCGAAACCCACCGCCGCCATAGAGAGTGTTGTACTGCAGGCGGCTCCAGTAGAACTCGGAAGGCACATTGGGTCCGCCGTAATAGCTCTGGCGATACCCTCCGCGCTGCATCGCGAACAGCCCGATGCTGAGCAGAAACGGGAGGGTAATGGCTGAGATGGGCCGCACCAGCTTCATGAATAATTCCTCGGATGGTAATAGCAGCGTATCAGAAGCGTGGCGGCATGTGCAGGGGAGGCAAAGAGGGAGCGACAGAGGGCGGGCAACAGTACGTTCTTACCGCAGCAGGAGCCGCTCCTTGATTCTCGTGGGGGGATTCATTCGGAGAAGGCGGATGGTGACCCGTCCCCTCGCTGTCAAAGCGAGGATTTCGCCATCGCTGAATCGATAGTGCCCATCCCAGCGATCGCGGCGTGGATGAAACAAGGGCGTGAGCTGGCCGGTTTCGGGATCAATTGAAGCGATGTCACTGCCTTTGAACCTATTGCAGACAGTGCAACACAGGGCCAGATTATTTCCACTGTCCGGCCGCCGTGCTTGACTGCGATCACGTGGTCAATCTCGTGTTCCGCCAGCGTGAATCGTTCCGAAATACTGCGATACTCACAAGGACCGGCAGCCCTTATTCGCACCAACTTGCGAACTGAGGGCTCGATGTCAGGCATCGCCCGCGGAAGACGCGAGTTTCAATTGCACTGCTGCTTTTGGCATCCGGACCAGGTGTTCCAGATACTCGTATCGCTCCCACTCTTCTTCGTCAGAAGGCGTCATTTCACCGGCGCGGCTCTTCTCGATCAGCTCCGTCAGCCGAGCCGACAGGCGCGAAGACGGGCGCAGATTGAGAATTTCTTCGGGCGCGGGCAGTGCAGCGAGCAGTTCCAGCACGTCGGCGGCCCCGTCAAAGCCGGATTGACCGCCCGCATTGAGTTCCCGGAGACCCAATTCCAGGATTCGGGGGAGCTGTTGCTGCTGTGCGCGGATTTGCGATGCCAGATCGTCCGGAAGGCTCAGAGTGATTGACGCCATCTGCCGGAAGTATAGCAATTTCTACTGGCCGAACCTCCTCCGATTGAGGCTTTCGCGTGCCGGTTTCCACGGGGCGATTCCTGCTCGCCGGCTGCAGGAGACTGCTAATCCGCGGTAACCGCAATGACACTTCGCAGTAAATCGGTCAACTCCCGGAGCCGATACGGCTTGCGGATGAAGTGCCAGGGATGCTGTCCGTCGAACGCGGTGACGGCGAGGTCCAGGGAATAGGCGGTAGTGAGCACGATTTTGGTGTCAGGCTGGATCCGGCGCAATTCTTCCACTACTTCTCGCCCGGACAGTCCGGGCAGCGTCATGTCCAGCAAGACCACATCGATCTTTTCCCGATTGGCCTCAAATAGAGCCACGCCGCTTGTGCCATCGCCGGCTTCGATCACGGTAAAGCCGGCCTTCCGGAGCATCTTCGATGTCGCGCTGCGGAGCACCTCTTCATCCTCCACGATCAGAATCGTTCCGCCTGCGCCCGAGACGTCAGCGGGGGACGAGGTTGAACCAGTGTGGGGCTTGTCCCCGTCCCGCGGGTGAATGCAGGGCAGAAGCATCTCAAAGCGCGAGCCCTTGCCCGGCGCACTGACCACGTGGATGGCGCCGCCGTGGCTGTGAACAATGCCCAGGACCCCCGCCAACCCCAGGCCCCGACCGGCGAATTTGGTCGTAAAAAACGGATCGAAGATCCTGCTTTTGATGTCTTCCGTCATCCCGCACCCGGTATCGCTCACCGTCAATCGCAGGTACTCGCCTTTGGGGAGGTTCGGTGCACCAGGCGGCGACGAGTTCGTGGACCGGATGTGATCGACGGAAATAGAGATCACTCCTTCCTTGTCCTGGAGCGCTTCCGACGCGTTGGTGATCAGGTTCATCACTACCTGCCGAATCTGCGCCGGATTGGCGTTCACAGGGGGAAGGTCTTCGGGGAGATAAGAATTCAGGACGGCGTGCTTGCGAGATGGAAACCTTGAGCAACTGCAACATTTCCCTGACGAGCAGGGAAACATCGAGGGGTTCGAAATTCGCGTCATCCTGGCCCGAGTAGACCATAAGCTCACGAACCAGTTCGGCGGCGCGAATCGTGACGGCCCTGATTGTCTCGACCTCCCGAAGAGGCACCGCACCGAGAACCATTTCCGATTGTGCGAGTTCCGCTTCAGCCAGAATGCCGCCGAGCAGATTGTTGAAGTCATGAGCGATGCCGCGGGCGACAACCCCGAGGCTCTCCAGTTTCTGTCGGGCGAGAACCTCGTCCTGCGTCCTTTTGAAGTCCGTCGTTTCGATACAGGCCCCGATGATCCGGTATATGTGTCCGGCAGGATTCCGCACGGGAATCAGGTTCGTGTGGAAGTAGCGGCGCCCGCGCGGCAGGTCCAGAGCGTCATCGAATCGGATCGGCGCGCCAGCCGCGAGGCAACGGCGATAATTTGCGGTCACCTTCGCGGCGAGATCCGCGCAGAATACCTCGTCGATAAACCGGCCGGCTACCTGGGCGTTTGTAAGGCCCACAGCCTCCTGCTCGGCCGGATTGAAGCCCACGATCCGGAAGCGGCCATCGGACGTAACATCCAGCAGGAACATGCAAACCGAGATGTTGTCGAAGATCTCCTTATACTGCACTTCGAATCCGTGCTGCGCAGATCTGGCTTTCGCGGACAGCGCGGAGCTTCGAAGGAGCCCGACTTCTTCCTCCAACTCGCTGATACGCGCACGGAGCTCCCGGTTTTCCTCATACAAGAGAATCGGACTGGTCTTGGGTGTGCTCATAAACTGCCCATGGGAAGCCTTTGATCAGCAGCCGCTATCGAGTAACAGTCTGGCAAAAAGTATAGCAGTGTGTTTTTCGTTCATACCTTCCTTTTTGCTTATGTTTCCCTGACACCTAAAGGTCGTGGCTGGAATAACAGATCGCTTTTCGGCTCGCGGCTCCGGACCGGGAGCGCCTGGCCTGAACACAACGCGATTCGGTAACATCATCAAGGACGGGTTTTCCGCATCTCTACATGCAAAGACGCGACTTTCTCAAGATCGCCGGGGTGGCGGCGGCAAGCAGTCAGGTGGTGGGGCAGCAGACACAATCCTTTCTCGCGCCGACCGGTTCGCAGGATGTGGCGAAGACCGAATTCAATTTGCAGATCGGTCCGGTGACGGTGGAACTTGCGCCGAATCGCATTCTCAGCACGATCGGTTACAACGGCATTTCGCCGGGACCGCGGCTGCGCATGAAGGAAGGCGTGCCGGTCACGGTCAACGTCGTCAATGAGACGGACGTGCCGGAGTATGTGCACTTCCACGGATTGCTGATTCCTTCCGATGTGGATGGTTCGGAAGAAGAAGGCACGCCCGCGGTGCCTCCGCACGGAAAGCGCAGCTACAAGTTCACGCCCACGCCGGCGGGCACGCGCTGGTATCACACGCACACGATGTCGATGGACGACCTGCATCGCGGCAGTTACACGGGCATGTTCGGGTTCATGATCATCGAGGGAGCGCGAACAATCCTGGCAATTACGATCAGGAACACTACCTCGCGCTGCGCGACTGGGAGCCGTATTTCACGAACACGGTCATGGATACCGACGATCTCGATCCCACCGGGCCGCAGCCGGAAAGGCCCGCGGTGATGGATACGCGGCCGGCGGGGCCGGAGGTTGCGTCGGATATTTTTTCGATCAACGACAAGGCGCTGGGCGCGGGAGAGCCGATCCGCGTGAAACAGGGCGACCGCGTGATGTTCCATTTTCTGAACGCGAGCGCGATCGAGATCCGGCATCTGGCTCTGCCTGGGCACAAGTTCACCGTGACGGGGCTCGATGGCAATCCCGTGCCCACGCCCGCGGCGGTGGATGTGTTGATGCTGGGCCCGGGCGAGCGCATCGACGCCTGGGTCGAGATGAACCATCCGGGAGTGTGGATCATGGGCGCGCCGGAAGATATGGTGCGCGAAGGCGGGCTCGGCATCGTGATCGAATACGCCAACCAGAAGCGGACGCCGCAGTGGGTGGCGCGCGCCGAAATCCAGCTGGGATTACACGATCTTCGGCAAGGCGCCATCGGGACCCGCGCCCACCGAGAAGCTGGACATGGTGTTCGAGAAGGTGCCGCGCGGCGCCGGGAAATTCAACAGCTTTACGGTGAACGGCAAACAGTATCCGCACGAGCAGGAGTTCGTGCTGAAGCAGGGCACGCGCTACCGGCTGACGTTTCATAACCGCACGGACGATTCGCATCCGCTGCATCTGCATCGGCACCAGTTGGAGATCGCCGAGATTTACGGCAAGGCCACGGCGGGCGTAATCAAAGACACGGTGGTGGTGCCGACGTTCGGTCGCGCAAGCGTCGACTTTACGGCCGATCAGCCGGGGCTGACGTTGTTTCATTGCCATATCCAGCAGCACATGGATTATGGTTTCAAGGCGCTGCTGCGCTACGCCTGACCGCAGTCTTGACAATATTTCACCTTAGATATAATCTAAATTGGTCATGGACGCCGAGGCGGTTAAGCAGTCCCTCGATGACAGCGGGTTGCGGTGTACTCCGCAGCGCTACGCGGTGATGGCATTCCTGATGGAACATCCCACGCATCCGACGGCGGCGGAGATTTTCGAAGCTGTCAATCGCGCGGATCCGCGGTCTTCGAGGGCCACGATTTACAACAATCTGTCGGACCTGGTGAAGGCGGGTCTGGTACGCGAGGTTGCCGTCGAGGGCCGCGCTGCGCGATTCGACGCGAGGGGCATGCGGCACTACCATTTCATCTGCGACCGGTGCGGCGATATCGAGGATATGGAGTGGTACAACGTGCCCAAACCGGCCTCGGGATCTCTCGGCAAGCGGATTCTTCGCGAGTGCGAACTCATTTTCCGCGGGCTCTGCAGCAAAGTGCGCTCCGCGGCACGCGGCGCGTTGAGAACAATTTTTTTGAACTAATTTCGAAAAGAGGATAAACAGATGGAGAACGAACTCAGCGGGACGGCGGCGTCCGTTCCTACCGGTCACCAGGAGCAGACCTCGGCAACCCCAACGAAGTGCCCGGTCAACGGCGGCGCGCGCAGGCACACCGTGGCCGGAGCCCCGACGAATGCCGGCATGGTGGCCTGATCAACTGAACCTGAAGATCCTGCATCAGCACTCCGCACTGTCCGATCCCATGGACAAGGATTTCAATTATGCGGAAGAGTTCAAGACCCTTGATCTTGATGCGGTAGTGAAGGATCTTCATGCTTTGATGACGGATTCGCAGGAATGGTGGCCGGCCGACTATGGCCATTACGGGCCGTTTTTCATTCGCATGGCGTGGCATAGCGCCGGCACGTATCGTATCGGCGACGGCCGCGGCGGCGCAGGCGCAGGCACACAACGTTTTGCGCCTCTCAACAGCTGGCCCGACAATGCGAGCCTCGACAAAGCGCGCCGGCTGCTGTGGCCGATCAAGCAGAAGTATGGCCGGAAACTCTCCTGGGCCGATCTCATGGTGCTCGACCGGTAACGTCGCGCTGGAGTCGATGGGCTTCAAGACGTTCGGTTTTGCCGGCGGCCGCGAGGACGTCTGGGAACCTTCGGAGGATATTTTCTGGGGGCCTGAGTCCAAATGGATGGGGGACGAGCGCTACAAGGGCGATCGTGAGCTCGACAATCCTCTCGGCGCCGTTCAGATGGGTTTGATTTACGTGAATCCGCAAGGGCCCAATGGAAATCCCGATCCAATCGCCGCGGCGCGGGATATCCGCGAAACGTTCGCGCGCATGGCGATGAATGACGAGGAGACCGTCGCGCTGATTGCCGGCGGGCACACGTTCGGCAAGACCCATGGCGCCGCCGATGCGGACAAATATGTCGGCGCCGAACCTGAGGGCGCACCGATCGAAGAGCAGGGACTCGGCTGGACGAATAAATTCGGGACCGGCAAGGGCGGCGACACAATCACCAGCGGCCTCGAAGGCGCATGGACCACCACGCCGGTGAAGTGGAGCAACAACTACTTCGACAACCTGTTCGGCTTTGAGTGGGAGCTCACGAAGAGTCCGGCTGGCGCGCACCAGTGGACTCCGAAGAACGGGGCGGGAGCGGGCACCGTTCCCGATGCGCACGATCCGAAGAAGCGCCATGCGCCCTTCATGCTGACCACGGACCTCTCGCTGAGGATGGATCCGATCTATGGGCCGATCTCGAAGCGCTTCCACGACAATCCGCAGGAGTTCGCGGACGCGTTCGCCAGGGCGTGGTACAAGCTGACGCATCGCGACATGGGGCCGCGCTCGCGCTATCTTGGCAAGCTCGTTCCGCAGGAAGTCGCTGATCTGGCAGGACCCGGTTCCCGCGGTGGATCATGAGTTGATCGGGGAGCAGGACGCCGCCGGTCTGAAGAAGAAGATCCTCGGATCGGGACTGTCGATCTCCCAGCTGGTCTCGACTGCCTGGGCGTCGGCGGCAACCTTCCGCGGCTCCGACAAGCGCGGCGGAGCGAACGGGGCGCGCGTTCGGCTTGCTCCGCAAAAAGATTGGGAAGTGAACCAGCCGGCCGAACTGGCGAAGGTGCTCGGGAAACTGGAGGCGATCCAGAAGGAGTTCAACTCGCAGTCCGGCAAGAAGAAGGTTTCGCTTGCGGACCTCATCGTTCTGGGCGGCGATGCAGCCATCGAGGAAGCCGCGAAAAAGGCCGGGCACGAGGTGAAGATTCCCTTCTCGGCCGGACGCACGGATGCTTCGCAGGACCAGACCGATGTGCATTCTTTCGCCGTACTGGAACCTGCTGCGGACGGGTTCCGCAACTACGTCGCGCGACGGCCAGGAGACGACCGGCGGAAGAACTGCTGGTGGATCGGGCTCAATTGCTGAACCTGACTGCCCCGGAGATGACGGTTCTCGTCGGCGGCCTGCGCGTGCTGAATGCGAACGCCGGGCAGTCCAAACACGGCGTCTTCACCAAAACGCCGGAGACGCTGACGAATGATTTCTTCGTCAACCTGCTCGACATGAATACGACAGTGGCAGCCCAATGGGCGGAGGCGTGTATGAGGGGCGCGATCGCAAGACGGGCGAAGTCAAGTGGACAGGCACTCGCGTCGATCTGGTCTTCGGTTCCAACTCGCAGCTCCGGGCACTCGCGGAAGTCTACGCGTGCAACGACTCGAAGGAGACGTTCGTGAAAGACTTCGCGGCGGCGTGGACCAAGGTGATGAACCTTGATCGCTACGACCTGGCCTGAGCGGTTTTTATGACGGCTGCTATTCCAGAAGCGGGTAGCCCTCTGAATTGCAGCCGTAGACGGCCTTGAACAGGCTGGCGGGCATGGCCACGGCTTTCCCGTGCCAGGACGCGCGGCCGCCGATCACCGGTTTGCCCAATAGGGTGCCCACCGCGGATCGCCCGGTCATGGTGAACATTTCGCGAGTCATCGTGGTCGCCTGTACATCGAAGAGTGTGACGTTGACGGTCCCCGAGTCGAGCACCAGCGAACCAATACTTGTAGATACTGCGGGGCGGCCGGCCGCGTTCCGGAAAGGTACGCGATCCTCAATCGCAACGTGTACTCCCTGGACATCCGGGAGGTTCCGCTGAATGGTGTCGAGGCCTCCGAACAAAAACGTCTGGCCCGTAGGCCCGCACGGAGTCGAGCATTACGTCGATGCCGTCCACGCCGTTGACGGATGGGCGCCCGTCGTTCGAGAAGAAACTGGTGGGATCACATGGTGGTTCAGATAGACGCTGCTCACTACCGGACGGCCGACGAGGATCATCATCCGGACACCGGCGCAAGCCGGGCTCGCGATGAGCGCGCCGGTCAACTATGCCGATGCCTGATTTCAATTACGTTGCAATATGGGTACAGATTCACTACTACGACGCAAGGGGCTTTCGCGGCATAATTGGAAAAGATGAACCGGCTGATTCCCTTAGTCATCTGCTGCGCAGTTTGCAGCGCCATGCCACCGCGCAAACGCCCAAAGACGTTCGCGCTGTCGCCAAAGAAGGTCAGGTCGCGGTCCCGAAGGTTGCGGCGTATCTCAACAGCGCCAGCGCCGATACGCGGATTGAAACCGTCAAGCAGTTAATCTGCGCTCGGCGGCAAGGAAATCATCGATCCGCTTGATCCGCGCCACGAAGGACGCCGATGCGGAAGTGCAGATCCGCGCCACGGATGGCCTGGTGAACTACTACCTGCCCGGTTACGTGAAGCAGGGCTTGAGCTCATCGATCTCGAGAGTCGGGGCGTCCGTCAAGGCGAAGTTCACCGATACGAACGATCAGATCATCGATCCGTTTGTGATCGTCCGTCCGGATGTGATCGTCAGCGCTGGGCCAGCTGGCGCGGGGCGGAGCGAGCCTCGATGCGCGCGCCAATGCGTGCCGCGCGATCGGGATTCTGCGGGGCGACGCCGCGCTGCCGGATCTGATCGACGCGCTGCGGTCGAAAGACAACAACATCATGTACGAGTCGCTCGTGGCTATGCAGAAGATCCGCGATCCGCAGGCGGGACCGAAGATTACTTACCTGCTGCGCGATCTCGACGACCGCGTGCAGACCACTGCGATCGAAACCGCCGGGCTCCTGCGCAGCACCGACGCGCTGCCCGTGCTGCGGGGAATCGTGGCCAGCCCTCGCAACAACAAGGCTGAGCGCTCGGCGCTGGCGGCGATCGCGATGATGCCCGAGGCGAAAGACCGCGACCTGCTGCTGCGGGAACTGACCGCGAAGGACGAGAAACTGCGCACGGCCGCGGTCGAGGGGCTGGGGCGAATCGGAAATCCGGCGGATGAACCGGCGCTCGACAAAGCCTGGCACGACGAAGAGAAGATGACCCCGCGGCTGGGCGCCGCGTTTGCGGTAGTGATGGACGGCAAACTCGATCTTTCGGATGACGGGGCTTTCCGCTATCTGATCAACACGCTGAATCAGGCGTCTTACCACGAGATTGCTTACGCCTATCTGGTGGAAGCGGCGCGGCGGAAGCCGGTATTGATGGCGCTCCAGGGACAGCTGGAATCGGGCACGAAGGAGGAGAAAATCTACCTCTCGCGCGTTCTTTCGGAGAGTGGAGACCAGTCGTCCATAGCCTACCTGGACAAGGTGAGCAGGGATACGGACCAGGATGTGGCGAAGGAAGGTCTGCGGGCCCTGCGATCGCTCCGGGCCCGCCTGAAAGCATGAAGGGTAATGGTCTGGCGCAACGGTCACAGGCTGAAGCCTTTGCCACCATTCTGCCAGCCCGAAACGGATTACTTGGCTTTCTTCTGCTTCTGCTGACCGACGCGGACTTTGTTCTGCTGCGCCTTGGCGTCGTTGAAAGCCTTGTGATCGTGGCGCGCCACGGCGTCGGCGAGGAAAGCGTCTACATTCGCGTTATTCGGAAGCACGGCCATCAGCGTGTAATTTTCATTGCACGTGGGGCAGAAGGGCCGGAACCGTTTTACATTCGGGATTGCCATAACAGATCTATCGTAGCAAATGCAGGCGGTTACTCTATACTTCGAGGAAGGTATATCCGTGCACAGTTACATCGAAGAGCGAAACGGGGGAATGTATGTCAGCTCGTCTCGCGTCACGCTTGAGTCGATTATCTATGCATTTCGGCAAGGCGAATCTCCAGAGGGCATTAGAACCAGTTTTCCGAGCCTGACGCTTGAGCAGATTTATGCCGCCATCACGGAATACCTTGCCAACCGCGAGCAATTAGACCGCTATGTCTCGTCGACCGAAGCGGCCTGGGAGGAATTTGCGCGATAGCATCCTGTTCCACTGAACCTGGGTGAAAAACTACCGCGCGCCCGCCAGACACGCGCGGCCCGACAATAGTGCATCCCAGGTTTTTGGCCGATGCAAGCCTGAACCACGCGATCGTTACGGGCGCATTGCGGGCCGAGCCCTCGATTGATTTCGTGAGCGCTCACGAGGCAGGCCTGGAAGGCGTTCCCGATGACAAGGTCCTCGCACTTGCCGCCAAACAAGCTCGAATTCTTGTCACCAACGAACTGAAAACCATGCCCATTCATTTTGGCCGTTTTACCGGATACTCTCATCAGCCCGGGAATTATTCTGATCTCGCAGCATACGCCTGTTGCCGACGCCATCGAGAGCCTTCTGCTGGTTTGGCTGGCGACGGGCGCCGATGAATGGGCGAATCGGATCTGCAAATTGCCGTTCTGATCTCTACTCCGTGAGCCAGCGGCGGCCGTCGCGCGTGATCAGCTCGGAAGCTTCCTTCGGCCCCCACGTGCCGGCTTCGTAGTTCGGGAAGGCGCGGGCCGGCAGGGCTTTCCAGACATCGAGAACCGGTTCGACGACGCTCCAGCCGGCTTCCACCATGTCGGCGCGCTGGAACAATGTCGCGTCGCCGATCATGCCGTCGTAAAGCAGCCGCTCGTAGCCGGTACTGGGTTCGCTGCCGAAGTAGTCGGCATACTGGAAATCCATCTTCACCTGACCTACGCGCACATGCGCGCCGGGAATTTTGGCGCCGAAGCTCAACGAGATTCCCTCGTCCGGCTGGATGTGAATCACCAGCTGGTTCGGCACGAGCTGGTCGACCGGCGTGTCGCGGAAAAGAACGAAGGGCGCGCGGCGGAACTGGATCGCGATCTGCGTGACGCGCTTCGGCATCCGTTTGCCGGTCCGGATGTAGAACGGCACGTCCGCCCAGCGCCAGTTATCGAGCTGGAGCTTCAGGGCCACGAAGGTTTCGACGTTCGAATGCGGGTCGACCAGTTCTTCGGCGCGATAAGCCACCACATGATTGTTGTCGATCGTGCCCTCGTCGTACTGGCCGCGGACCGCGCGCGTGAGAACATCTTCGGGCATGATCGGCTGGATCGCATTCAGGACCTTCGACTGCTCGTCGCGAACAGCATCCGCGTCGAACGAAATGGGCGGCTCCATGGCGGTGAGCGAAACCAGCTGCAGGACGTGGCTCGGCACCATATCGCGCAGGCATCCCGCATGTTCGTAGTAGCCGCCGCGCTTTTCGATCCCGAGCTCCTCGGCCACCGTGATCTGCACATGATCGATATAACGGCGGTTCCAGACGGGTTCGAAAATGCCGTTCGCAAAGCGAAAAATCAGGATGTTCTGAACGGTCTCCTTACCCAGATAATGATCGATGCGATAGATCTGCGTTTCCTTCAGGACCGTGGCGATTTCCCGATTCAGCGCCTTCGCGGATTCGAGGTCGCTGCCGAATGGTTTCTCGATGACGACGCGGCGCCAGTGCCCGTGATCCTGCGCAGTGAGGCCCTGCTCGCCGAGCTGACGAATGATTTCCGAGATGAACTGCGGCAGGGTCGCAAGGTAGTAGAGAGCGTTGCCCTGCGTCTGGTGGCGCGCGTCGAGTTCGGCAATCTTGTCCTTCAGTTTGACGAAATCGGCTGGTGTTTTGAAATCACCCGTGATGTAGTAGACGCGATCGGCGAGCCAGTCACAGAGATGGCAATCGTCGGCGGGGGCACCGGCGTATTGACGGAGGTCTTCCTGGGTCCGCTTGCGAAAATCCTCTTCCGATATCTGGTCTTTGGCGAAACCGAGAATCGCAAACTCCTCCGGCAGGAGTTTGTTGCGGGCGAGGTTGTAAAGAGCGGGCAGCAACTTCCGCGACGTAAGGTCGCCGGAAGCGCCGAAGATCACCATGAGGCAGCGATCGGCTACGCGGCCCTGGTCTTGTCCTGCGGGTGGCGGCGTCATGCCGGTTTCTTCGCCGCGGTCGCTGCCTGGTTCTGGGCCTGGTTCGGGCCCGGGTTGGCAGGCGCGTGTTGTTCGATGTGCCCGCCGAATTGCTGACGCATGGCCGAGAGCATCTTCTCGGCGAACGTGTGGTCCTGGCGCGACCGGAAGCGGACGTAAAGCGCGGCGGTCAGAACGTCCGCCGGAACCGCTTCTTCGAGCGCGGCCTGAATGGTCCAGCGACCTTCGCCCGAATCCTGCACGAAGCCGGTGTATTGTTTGAGCGTGGGATCTTCGGTGAGCGCAATCGCGCTGAGGTCGAGCAGCCAGGAACTCACTACACTGCCGCGGCGCCAGAGTTCGGCGATCTCTCCCAGATCGAGATTGTAGCGATGGCCCTCCGGCAACTCCTTCGAGATGGCATTCTTCATGATGTCGAAGCCTTCGCCATAGGCCTGCATCACACCGTACTCGATTCCGTTGTGCACCATCTTGACGAAGTGGCCGGCGCCATTGGGTCCGCAGTGCAGGTAGCCGAGGTGTGCGGTGCGGCCCTCGGTTTTGCGGCCGGCCGTAACTGGAACATTGCCTGTGCCCGGCGCGAGGGTTTTGAAAATCGGCTCAAGATGCTTGAACGTCGCCGGCTCCGCGCCCACCATCAGGCAGTAGCCGCGCTCGATTCCCCAGACGCCGCCGCTGGTGCCGGCATCGACGTACTGAATGCCCTTCTCGCGTAGCGCGACGGCGCGGCGTACATCGTCCTTGTAATAGGAGTTGCCTCCATCGATCAGGATATCGCCGGGTTCGAACAAGGCGGCAAATTTGTTGACCATCGATTCGGTCGGATCTCCCGCGGGCACCATTAGCCACACCACGCGCGGCTTCTGAAGCAGCCCGACGAACGTGGGGAGATCGGTGGCGCCCTTCATGCCTTCCTTCGCGAATTCGGCAACCTTCGCGGCATCGAGATCGAACGTGACCACCTCATGCCCGCCATGAACCAGCCGACGCGACATGTTGCCGCCCATCTTGCCGAGACCAACCATTCCGATTTGCATTATCTGAGTGCCTCCGTGATTGCGGATTGAAGTTTCGCCAGACCGCTTCGAAGATCTGCCGGGAGATGGACGCGCAGGGCGCGGCGCTGGCGTTCGGCGAGGACATCGAAATCCCCTCGCGCCTGCGCCGCCTTTACCGTTCCGAAGGTGAATTTGCGGCCGGGAATGGGAAGATCAGCGGCATCGTCGCAGGTGACCTGCAGGAATACGCCGGTGTTCGGGCCGCCTTTGTAGGCCTGACCAGTGGAGTGAAGAAAGCGCGGTCCGAAGCCCAGGCAGGTAGCCACGCGCTTCTTGTCGCGCACGTCGAGACGCATCTCCTGCAGGTCTTCCTGATGCTCGAGATTGTTCTGAATGTAGGCCAGCAAGGCGAAATAATCACCGGCGCCCAGACGGTTCAGATGGGAGCGAAGCAGTTCGACTGCGGTCGAGCCTTTGAGCTGCGATGCGTTTCGCGTGTCGGTGAAAAACTTGAAGCCATCGGCTTCGAGGATAGGCGTCTCCGGGGGAAGCTTGCCGGTTTTCTCGTATTCGTCCGTCAATTTGCGCGTGGCGATCTTGCTGGCCTCGACATCGGGCTGATCGAAGGGATTGATTCCGATCACCGCGCCGGCGACAGCCACCGCGATTTCCCAGCGGAAGAACTCCGCGCCGAGATCGTACCGGTCGTGCATATCGATGCGGATCACGGGATGCCCGGCGCGCTCCAGCGCTGCCATGGCTGTATCCTGCTCCGCGTCGAGTTCCGGGGTAAAGCGAATGTGGACGAATGTCCGGTCGGCCCCGTAGACTTCGGGAGTTCCTGGCGATTCCAGCGCGAGCGGAATCAGCGCGCGGCCGATCTTGCCCGTCGATTCGGCGATCAACTGCTCGAGCCAGGCGCCCAGATCGTAGATCGCGGGCGAGGCGATCAGCGTGATTTTGTCGCGCCCGCCCTTCGCCAGAGAACCTAGCGCGAGGCCGAGACCGAGGCCGGGATTTTTCGCGGGATCCGGTTCGCGGCAGAGCTTCTCCATTTGGACGGCGCGCTCAAGGAAGCGAGGGATGTCGATGCCCGCAACCGCACCGGCGACCATTCCGAAATCAGACAGCGCGGAGTAGCGGCCGCCGATCGACGCGTCGCCGTAACAGATCAGACTGAAGTGCTCCTCCTCGGCCACGGACTGCATCTTCGAACCTGGATCGGTGATGGCGATGAAGCGCGTGCCATCGCGTCCGGACTTATCGAAAAAATAGTCCTTGAAGATGTTGGGTTCGAGGGTGCTGCCGGATTTGCTGGAGACGATGTAGAGCGAAGTCTTCGGGTCGGCGATGGTTTCGATGGCTTTGACCTGCGCGGGGTCAGTCGAATCCAGAACGTGCAATCGGGGAAAGCCTTGCTGCTGGCCGAACGTCAGCGACAGCACTTCCGGACAAAGACTCGATCCGCCCATGCCGAGCAGCACAGCGTCCTTGTAGCCTTTGCTCTCGACGCTCGCGGCAAGGTCAGTGAATCGCTGGCGTTGTGCGAGTTGGCGATCCGCGATATCGAGCCAGCCGAGCCACTTGTCTTCATCCGCGCCAGTCCAGAGCGTCTTGTCGCGATTCCACAGGCGTTCGATATCGATGCTGGTCGACCAGAAGCGGGACAGGCTTTGCGTCATTCCTCTATTTTGGCAACAGACTCCTTACGGAGTAATGAAGAATGTGCCGGACTTAGACCATCTGGTTAATTTGTCCCGGTGTTGAAAAATACAAACGATAACCGATGGCTCGCGCAATTCCCGATTAATGGCTTGACACCCACATGAGGCTTGTGTAGAGTTGCCCGGGTCAGGGTCTGTAAAGGAATGTAACGGTTCCTTTATGTGTAAGTCATTTTGCCGAGTTTGAGGGGTGATATGCGATCTCTGTCTGCCGCAGTCTGTCTGCTCGCCATTTCCTTCACCGCGTTCGCTCAGTCCGATCGCGGTACAATCACAGGTACTGTTTCGGATCCGGCCGGAGCCGTGATCCCCAACGCGGCAATTGAAGCCAGGAATGTCGACACCGGGGCTGTCTACCCTGCGGCCGGCTCTTCGACAGGCAACTACACGATCGCGCAATTGCCCGCGGGCAACTACAGCCTCACGGTCTCGGTGACGGGGTTCAAGAAGTTTGTGAGCACGGGCCTCATGGTTGAGGTGGCTGGCACGACTCGCGTCGACGCGAAGCTCGAAATCGGGGCGGCGACCGAAAGCGTCACAGTCACCGATGTCGCGCAGCAACTTAAGACCGAAGGCGGCGAGGTCAGCCTGAACGTCTCTACCAGCACGCTGAACGACCTCCCGATCCTGACACTCACGGGCGCGGCGGCCGGCATCGGGTCGGCAAACAGTCTGGGCAACGTGCGGAATCCTCTGTCCTCGGTGGAACTGCTTCCCGGCGCACGGATGACCACGGATTCAGTGATGCGCATTAACGGTATGCCTTCGAATTCGCAATCAATCAACATCGAAGGCCAGGACGCCACCAACGGTTTCTTCAAACAGCAGAACCAGGTGAACCAGGCGGGCGTGGATGCCATCCAGGAAGTGGCGATCCAGACCAGCAACTTCGCCGCCGAGTACGGACAATCGGGTGGCGGGTACTTCAACTACACGATGAAGTCCGGCACGAATCAGTACCATGGCAGCGCCTACGATTATTTTGTGAACGAAGTGCTGAACGCGGGCGCGCCGTTCACCGATGCCGGCACTCACAACCCGAACAAAGCGGGGCAACTCGTCCGCAACCCGCTGCGGCAGAACGATTACGGGTTCACGCTGGGCGGTCCCGGTCAGGATTCCGAAGATCTACAACGGCCACGACAGGACGTTTTTCTTTTTCAATTTCGAACAGTTCCGCCAGTCTTCGTTCACGAGCAACTCGCAGTCGATCGTGCCGACCGACGCGATGCGGATGGGAGATTTCAGCGCGGTTCCGAGGACGACCTGCAATACGGTTTCCGGCCAGTCGGTTTGTTTCAATCAGATCTACGATCCGAATTCGAACACTACTCTGAACGGCAACGTCGTGCGAACTCCCTACGCCAATAACAAGATTCCGCAGAGCCTGATCGATCCGACCGCGATAATCATTCAAAACATGATGCCGGAGCCCAATTCGCCTGGTTTGCTGAACTACACCGCGCCCGGCTATACCAACTTCCGGCACACCACGATTCCCTCGATCAAGATCGATCAGGCGATCAGTGAAAAGCTGAAGTTGTCGGGATACTATTCGGCCATCAAGACCTACTCGCCTCAGAACAACGGCTTCACGCAAGCCTATACTGCGCTGCAGCCGCAGAACGCTTTGTCGCAGACGATCCGCGTTAACCTGGACTATGTAGTCACGCCGTCGCTGCTGCTTGCATTTCGGCGGGGGACTGCTCTATACTTCCAATCCGCAGACGGCGCCGGCTTATGACCAGAGCGGTCTGTTCCCGCAGGGCCTGCCGTTCTCCGATCCCAGTCACTTCCCGTATCTGGCCGGCGCGGTCAGCGGACTCTACGGCGGATTCAGCGGCGGCGGGCCCTATCCAGGTGTGCAGAATACCGGCGTCGCGTTCAGTCTGACGCCAAAGGCGTGGGATACGAAGCCGACGTTCAACGTCAACGCCACCTATGTCAAGGGAAACCATACGTACAAGCTCGGCGCCACGGCGCTGTTTGAAGGGATTGAAAGCGTAAACGCCAGCCGGGCTGACGGACAGTTCGGATTCTCGGCGGTGCAGACCAGCGATCCAATCCAGAACGGCCAGCCTTTCGCAAACACGGCCAGCAGCGGATTCGCATACGCCAGTTTCCTCTTCGGCGACACGAGCAGTGTATCACTGGCCCAGATTGCCCACCCGCGGCTGGGCATGCATTCTTTCGGACTCTACATTCAGGACAGCTGGAAGATCACACGCAAGCTGACCTTCGACTACGGTCTGCGCTGGGACTACGCGAATCTCTGGAGAGAACAATACGGCCGTATGCAAAACGCCAATTTCACTGCGCCCAATACGGAGATCGGCGGGATCCCCGGCACGGTGGAATACCAGGCTACCTGCAAATGCGAATACGCCACCGCATACCCCTATGCGATCGGACCACATCTGGGAGTGGCCTATCAAATCAACACGAAGACCGTGTTCCGGGCGGGCGGATCGATCGCCTATGCGGCGACATCAGACCAGGCCGGGCTGAACAGCAGCGCCGGAGACTTCTACAGCATTTCGAGCCCCGCTTATGGCGCGCCAGCCGGGTTGTTGAAGGACGGAAATCCCTACGCGCCGGGCAACCGGTTCGGAAATACCCCGGTCACGTGGCCGGATTTCAATCCGTTGTTCCCGTTCCCGGCTGCTCCCGGGGTGATTCCTCCCTCCTCGCCGTTCGTCTCGATCGCGCCTAACGCGGGCCGGCTGCCGCGGACGTTTCAATGGAGCGTCGGCTTCCAGCGCGAGTTGATGAAAGACATCGTGGTGGATGTCTCTTATGTGGGGAATCGTGGCGCGTGGTGGGCCAGCCCGCTTCTCGCCGGCCTGAACTATAACGCGCTTACACCGCAGGGTCTGCTGGCAAACCGCGCATACGGGGCGACGCAGGGAATCGACATTACCAATACAGGCGATACGACGCTGCTCAACGATCAGATCAACAACCCCGCGGTCATCGCGCGCTATCCACTGCTGGCGAATCCCAACAACGTGTACCCGGGATTTCCGTCTACACAGACCCTCGGGCAGGCTTTGCGGCCTTACCCGCAGTGGAACGGCATCCCGCCGTTCCTCGGTCCGCCCATGGGAGATAACTGGTACGACTCGCTCCAGATCAAAGGCTCCAAGCGCTACTCGCATGGCCTGACGGCGGCAGTGGCCTACTCATGGCAGAAGGAACTGACCAACGGCACGAACTCCAACACCTCTTACGTAACACCCTCGGCGCCTCTCATCAACGATGTGTTTAACATCGGGCTGAACAAGCAGATTTCCGGCTTCAGCCAGCCGCAGACGCTCACAATTTCATTCGGCTATACGACGCCGAAAATCGGGGGCGCGAACGCAGCCATGAAGGCGCTCTCCTGGGTGGCGCGCGAATGGACCATCAACGGAGTCCTCAGCTATCGGAGCGGACAAATTCTGCCTTCGGCGATCTCGTCCAAGAATCTGCTCGCGAACCTGCAGCGCGGACCTGCCAACAACCCCGCTGTCTGGGGCGGCGGCTACACGTTCATGAATCGCGTGGCCGGCCAGCCTCTGTTTCTAGTCGACCCCAACTCGAAGTTCGATCCCACCACGCAACTGGTGTTGAATCCGGCGGCCTGGACGGAACCGGCGTTCGGGACGTTCGGGGCATCGGCGCCTTACTTCAACGACTTCCGATGGCAGCGGCAACCCGCGGAGAACATGTCCTTCGGGCGAACGCTTCTCGATTCGGGAGAAGTACAAGCTTGCGGTGCGTGCGGAATTCACGAATATTTTCAACCGCCTGTACTATTCCTTGCCGACAACGGGAGCGGCGTTCGGGGCCGGAGCGGTGTTCACCACTTCGCCAACGGGCCATGGCAACAGCCTGAGCGGTACCTCGGGCCTGCTGTCGTCTGGCTTCGGGTACGTGCCTTGGGTAAACGGGGGAGCGTACAACAGCCTCGGCACCGGTTCGGCGCCGCGGAGCGGCCAGATCGTGGCGCGATTTACGTTCTGAAAAAAATCGGTAAGCTGGAGTCTTGCCGGAATCGTTCTTTCGCCAGTTGCTCGTTGCGTGCCTGCTGCCCCTCGCGGCAGCGGCCCAGGTGGTCTGCGCGCTCGGACCGGGCGCAGCGGCCTATAAGGCCTCCGAGGATAAACATCCGACGGCGGACGCCATGCAACTGGTGGGCGGCACGTACGCGGCGGGCAAGGATGTGTGCGGGGCGAACTGCCCTGAGGTCATCCTTTTTCGCAATACCACCGCGTCCAACGTGATGCTGGTGAGCGACGCCGGGCACGCCAAAATCGTCTACAATCCGACGTTCATCACCAGCGTTTACGACCGGTACGGGGACGCCGGAGTTCAGGCGATCATGGCTCACGAAATCGGCCACGCGCTCGACGATGCGCTGGGCGCGGTGTGGATCGAAAAAAACTGGACGCCCGAGATGCGCGCCGATTCATGGGCCGGCTGCATTCTGGCGAAAAGCAATCTTTCGCCCACGGATGTAACGGCCGCGCTCGCGGCACTGCAGGCGCATCCGTCACCCGCCCACCCCGCGTGGAACGTCCGGCTACCGGCGATCCGCGCCGGCTACTCGCGCTGCGGAGGCGCGGTGAAAATCCCTTAACCAGCGGTTATCGGACGACTTCGCACCAGGAAGGGTCCACGTTGTTGGTAAGGCCGGACGTGATGGCTGTGGTCGTCCCTTTGACCGGATCGAAAAACATGAGTTGCTGCACCCAAACGTTGTGTTTCCGCTGTGCGCCCGGAAGTGGCGCCAGATCCTGCGGGGTGACGTATACGATTTGATCGCGGCCGGGCAGCCAGAACGCCGTGTAGGCGCTCGCGACCGTGCTGAGCTTCATCGTGGCAAGATTGACCAGGTAATAGTCGTCCTGCCGCTGGCCACTGCCGTCATTGAGACCTTCCTCGCCGATCAGCAGCCATTTGCCGTCCTGGGTCCAGTCGAGGGAGCGGATCGGGGTTTCGCACTTGCCGATCGTGCCGCGGTTATTCTATCGGGCAAGCGTTGACCTCGATCTGGAACCGGCCGATCTGCTTGCCCGACCGCGACACCACCAGAGTCTCCTCGTTGCCGCAGGCTTCGAGTTCTCCCAGCTTTCGCGAACTGATCACAATTCGGCGTCCGCGAATCCGGTCTTCCTTTCGGTTCCGGCGCAGGGCCGATGGTTCGTTCCTCGCCTGTCGCGGGATTCAAAGCTCCACAGCTTCACCGTCGCCGAGTGAATTTGACTATCCGGCCGTCGCATGCAGGATGGTAGTGATCCCGAAGCGAGTGCGTCAGCTGCTTCAGAACGCCGTCCGTCGGATTCCACGTCCAGATCTGCTGGTAGCTCGCGCCGTGCTCTCTGTAGACGCGGCGGCTGAAGATCACATCTCCGAAGGCGGAAGAAACGAACAAGAGCGCAAGAATAACGCTGGCGACCATAAACCAGGCCCGCTGCGGTCTCATGGAACGTGAGATGCCCGGGTTAGTAGCCGAGTTTCAGCATTCCTTGCTCCGAACCGTTGACCGTGCCCTTGTTCAGCCATTCGAGCGATGCGCCGAACAGCAGCAGATGATTTTTCTCCCACATGGCATTGTGCGATGAGCAGGCGAGGTCGATGAACACCTTCTGTTTCGATCCGAGATCGGCGTAGAGTTCGCGCACGCGGTCGGGCGGCACCTGTTTGTCATGCGCGCCGGAGACCGCCAGAACCGGCACGTTCATCTTCGCCACCGCCGCCGTTGTCCAACCCCAGTTCGTCACGGCTGGAGCTCTGCGCACGCCCGTGCCCCAGGTGGCACCAACGGGATCGGAGTCGATCATGGCGGACCAGACGGAATCGCTCGCGGCTGGATCGTACTGGCCAGGGCATCCGACCTGCCGGTCCCAGTTCGCTGCGAACTCGTCGTGCGATTGCGTGGTCATCGCCGCGCCGTTGGCCGGAACCTGCGCAGGGGGGTTGGCCGCGGCGTTGCGGTTGTAGGCCGGGGCAAGAAGAACCAGGCTGCGCACCTTTTCCGGATGCTGCGCCGCGTAGCCGCCGGCCCGCGGGCCTCCGAGCGACCAGGCGATCATGTTGACCCGCTGGACGTGGCGCAGCGTGAGAAGATGATCGACCACAGCGCCGATATCGTTCCAGTCGGACGCAATGGTGGTGGCCTGTTGCGCGTACGACGGCGGACAGGGCGCGGCGATCAATCCCGGGACGAACTTGAGCTGGTCGGCGTTCGAGAGGTTGCAGGGGTCGTTCATCGTCGCGGGCCGGGTCGAACGGCCGTAGCCCGTCATATCCATCGCGAAGACGTCGTAGCCGGCGCGGGCGAGATAACCCATCCAGCTGTAATCCTGATAGGGCACGTCGAAGGAGACTTCGGCAGGCGTGCCTGCTCCGTGCACGAACAGCACGACGCGATCCCCGAGCGCTCCTTCACGCAGCGCGGTACCGGCACGCACCACCTCGCGCACGTAGACCTGCGTGAGTTGGCCGTTGATGGAGGGGACGGTGGAATGAACGCGGACGTAGTGGTCAACGCTCAGCAGGTGGCCGCCATCGTCGCTGAAAGAGGATTGCGCCAGGAATAGCGCGAGGAGTACGGCAGATTTCATATCAGTGATTCATATCACGAAACGTGATCGATTGCGCGAGATGCTCTTTGTCGAAGCCGAAAATGATCAGCCGCCACGGGCAAGTGAGCGGCGTGACGCCCTGATACGCGATAAGCGGATCGTCCTTGCCGGGAGCGAGACGGCTCATCAGGTCGGTGCCTCCCGCATGGATCAGGTGCATCCGCGGAAAGTTCGGAATCGGGATCTCCGTGATGGCAACCCAGCTCAGGATCGGGCGTCGCGGTGACAAACGGGCAGGTCGAACGGTGTGTTTATCGCGGTGTGGGCCACCGCATCGGCGCCCACGATCGAAAACCCGGTGCCCTCGTCGTGAATCGGGATGTCGTAGAGCGGGAGTAACTCGCGGAATGAGATAGCGAAACGCCACACCGTCGTCATAAGCGCGGACCTCAACGTTGATGCGCCTGCCAACTGTTCCATCCTGTATGTATTCGAGGAGCATCGAGTGGTAAAGCCCTGAGCTCGTCGTATCCGCAGACCAGTGCGTGAGCCCCGGTTTCTCGCCGAGCAGCGGTTGCTGATTATAGATATCGAGGCCCATCCACGAAAGATCGAGGGCCGGTTTTCCGCGGTAGTAAACCTGATAAGCAAGCTGGGCCAGCCCGCCGTCGTTCAGCTGCGCGACGAGAATCCGGAACTCGACCTGACCGTTTGGGGATGAAACGCGGCGCTCATCCTGAGCCGGGAGCGCAAAGGGAAGCAGAAGGGAAACAGCCAGCGCAAACGTCGATCGCATAAAAAGAAAACGGGCTCGCCAACCTCAGTCGGCGAGCCCGATGGTTTACCGATGATTCAATTTTACGCCCAGCTGTATCCGCTGTTCTTCAACGGCAGAGACCGAATACGGACGCCCGAAGCTGCGAAAATCGCATTCGCAACAGCAGGCAGAACCGGAGGCATGGCGGGCTCACCGAGACCGGTCGGCGGGAAGTTCGATTTCAGGTAGTGAACCTCAATCACTGGCGGCGACTGTGCGAGCCGCATGATCCCGTGCTGGTGGAAGTTGGTTTCGAAAACCTTGCCCTTAACTATAGTGATTTCCTGGTGCATCATGGCGCTCAGGCCGTCGATCATCGCGCCCTGACAGATATTGTCCGCGCCGCTCGGGTTGATGATCGTGTGTCCCACGTCGCACGCCATCCAGATCTTGTTGACCTTGATCTTCTTCGCCGCGTCGACTTTCACTTCGGCAACCTCGGCAAAGTAGCCCTGGTGGCTGAAATGGAAGGCCACACCCATCGCGGTGCCTTTGGGAAGTTTGGTCTTGCCCCAGCCCGACTTTTCGGCAACCAGTTGCAGCACGCCTTTCATACGATCGGCGTTCATGCCGGGAGGCGGACCGCCTCGACCGCCAGGAGCCGCCGCAGGCGGAGGAGTATTCAGCATCGCCATGCGGAATTCCACCGGATCTTTGCCCGCCGCGTGCGCCAGTTCGTCGATGAACGACTGGACGACGAATGCGAACGCGTTGCTGCCCGGAGCGCGCAGAGCGCCCGTCTTGACACCCAGCGGCTGAGCCGAGCCAGCCAGAGTGTAATTCGGCACAAAACGCTGCGGGAACTCCGTCGCGCCCATCGCGCTGGAACTGACGAAGTTGATTGCGGTGGCCGTGTTCTCGCCGTAACCGACGAAGTGGTTATGCCACGCCACCAGGTTTCCGGAAGCGTCCACGCCACCCTTCAGATACTGCCAGCCGCCCGAACGATAATAATCGTGCGCCATATCGTCTTCGCGGGACCAGAGAAGCTTCACCGGAACGCCGGCTTCCTTCGCGATGTACGCCGCCTCCGCCGCGTAGTCGTTCATCAAACGCCGGCCGAAGCCGCCGCCGCCGCGCACCATGTGAAGAGTCACGTCGGTGTTCTTGAGGCCAGTTACCTGCGCAGCGAGATTGCGGGCGTTGCCCGGGATCTGGCTGTTGCTCCACACTTCGCACTTGCCGTCTTTGAACGAGGCGGTGCAGTTCTGCGGTTCGAGATCCGCGTGCGAGATGTGCGGATACGAATACGCCCCTTCGACCACTTTGGCCGCACTCTTGAGCGCCGCTTCCACGTCGCCATCCGCGCGGATGGTTCTCTGCGGCGGCTGTTTGCTCATCTTATCCGCGTTTGCCGCGGCATCGACACTGTTCAAACTTGCGCGCGAGCCTTCGTCCCAGGTGACCTGGAGCTTCTTGCGTGCCGACTGCGCCTGCCACCAGGTATCCGCCACGATCGCGATGCCGCTCTCGAGGCCCGGCTCACCAGGAATCACCACGGTGTCGATTTTGGTCAGGTCGGCGTAGTTGCCGCCGCCATGACCTCGTCGCGATCCACGACAAATGCGAATTTGACGCCCGGCATCTTCTTGATGTCTTCGACGTTTGAGCTGGCATCACTTTACCGCCGAGCACGCCGCACTTTTCGTACACGGCATAGAGCATGCCGGGGAGTTGCATGTCGATACCGAAGATCGGCTTACCGGTGACGATATTGTGCAGATCGTACTGCGTCACCTTGGCCTTCCCGATAATCTTGTAATCCGCCGGGTCCTTCATCTTGACGTTGGTCAGTTCAGGCATCGGCAGGGTGGCGACCTTCGCGGCCAGTTCGCCGTAACCGAGCGATTTGCCGGATGCCTTATGCGTCACACGGCCGGAACCCGTGGTCAGATCTCCGATTCCGGAACATTCCAGGTTTGTGCCGCCGCCGTGATGAACAACATACGCCCGGCCGCGCCCGCCTGGCGCATCGGCGTGAAGTTCGTCGGAGTCGCCGTGCTGCCGCCCGCGATCTGACCGGCATACTTCCGGTCGTCGAAATCCGCCTGCTCGATCTTGACGTTCTTCCAGTCGACGTCGAGTTCGTCGGCGATGAGCATCGGGAGCATCGTTTTGATGCCCTGACCGGTTTCGGGGTTCTTTGCGATGATGGTGACCGTTCCGTCCGGCGCCACCTTTATATAGGTGTGCGGATCGGGAGGAGGTTGCGGCGGACCGCCACGCCCCTGCTGGGCCGATGCCTCGGGCAGATACAGGCTGAGCATCACGCCGCCGGTGCCTAATGCGCTTACTTTGAGAAATGAACGACGATTGGATGTCATCTCGGGATCTCCTTATTACTTCGCGGCTGTCTGTACGGCTTTGGCCGACGCGCTGGCGGGCAGCGAAGCGGCTTTATGGATCGCCTCGCGGATACGCAGGTACGTACCGCAGCGGCACAGATTACCGTTCATGGCGGAATCGATATCTTTGTCCGTCGGATGCGGAGTCTTCGCGAGCAGAGCCGCGGCGGACATCATCTGGCCAGCCTGGCAGTATCCGCACTGCGCAACGTCAACGTCCATCCAGGCAACCTGGACGGGATGCGTACCGTCGGCGGAAAGCCCTTCAATGGTCGTGATGGCTTTCGTTCCCACCTGGGAAATCTGCGTCTGGCAGGAGGGGCCGGCTTTGCCGTCCAGATGCACGGTGCACGCGCGGCACTGGCCGATCCCGCAGCCATACTTGGTGCCCTTAAGATTCAGGATGTCGCGAAGCACCCACAGGAGTGGTGTGTCGGCTGCCGCGTCTACCGTAAAAGACTGCCCGTTCACGTTCAGTTTGTAGGCCATAAAATTCTGCTCCGGTCAGTTAATGAGCATAATACATTTCGGGGCCGTCTGCCAGCACGGATTCGCAACGGAAGTCGTTCAGCCGGCGATAGTTAACCATACAGGACAATGTCCTGAAAGAGTGACAACTTCCTGGCGGCATCGAACGGGTTCGTGCCCAAACCTGAGGCGATTCCGCGACAGCCGGGTCGTGCAGACTAATCGGGCTTGACAAGGAAAGCAGCAGCATCTGATAATCGTTTATCGATATATCGTTATTCGTTATGCCCAGACGAAAGCTGGATCCACTGCCTTCTGCGGCCTTTAACATTCTTCTGGCACTCGCAGGTGAAGATCTTCACGGTTACGCCATCATGCGGCAAGTTGAGCAACAGACATGTGGCCGAGTGCGATTGGGGCCCGGGACGTTGTATGGCTCGCTTCGAACACTGCTGGAGGCGAGTCTTATCGAGGAGCTCGAAGATAGCTCCGGCACTCCGGCACGAAGGATAGTGCAGAGCGGCGTCGTTATTACCGCCTGACGCCCGCAGGTCTCAAGGTCGTTCGAGCGGAGGTAGAATCGCTCGCCCAGACGCTCCGAGTTGCCCGGGCAAAACGCATATTGCGAGGGGCAGATGTCTGAGAAGCTCTACAGCCTTCTGTTAAAGCTCTATCCGAACCATTTCCGTCGCGCATACGGTGACGAAGCGTTGCGTCTGGTTCTTGATCGCGCTCGTGATGAAAAAGGATTTCTTTGCGGGTTGCGTCTTTGGCTTGATCTGCTGGTGGATCTCGCCATATCCCTGCCCCGCGAATACAGCAAGGCCCCGGCAACGCGAATCCTGGTGGCCAATCCCGTAAACGGCGGCCCTTCGTTTCAGCTTCTGACGGAACGATCGCTGAACCCGGCTCTGCTGTTTGTTGCCAGCTTGCTGACAGCGGCTTCGTTCTGGACATGTGTTACTGCAGTTGCGCACAGCCGGACATTCCCCGCACGATTTCCTGCGGATTCGTATTCGCTGCAAGCGATTGTGCAGAGCGATGTGGCTCTGGCCCGATCGGCCCCCGAAGGAGCATCGGGTATCGACAATCGAGTCCGGAACGCGGATTCCCGCCCTGTTGGCGCGTACGGTTTCTGCATGACGGCAAACCGTGACATTCCGGGTAATTCGTTACAACCACTTCTGCGTTTTGATTTTGCGCCTCCCGGTGCGTCCGGGGCGGCGCTGATCGATGGAAAAATCATCAGGACATTTAAGAACGAACATCCGACCAATGGTGAAGGCCCAATCTACTCCGCTGCCTCCTGCGCCGCGATCGGAGTGCGGTCATCCAGGGATAAGGCGACGCGAACGCCGTAGGCGAGACCGTCGCCTGGCGAACGCGGAACATCGGCCCTTCTTTTTCGGCATCCGTCTCGCCGACGTCGCGCTCCACACGGTCAGTGCAATAGGGAAAGAATTCCGCCGAGGGATGAAGTGATGCGCGCTGCAGTCCTTCCGATTTTTGTGGCGGCGATAGCCGGTGCTCAGCAGGATACGTCCTCACCGACTTTCCGCGCCGGAACCAGACTTGTCGAGGTGGACGTGGTCGCCCGAAGCAATGGTGCGCCTGCGACCGGACTGACCAAAGACGATTTCACTCTGCTCGACAACGGCAAACCGCAGAAGATCGCGTTTTTCTCCGTCCAATCGGGCCGGATTGCGCCTCCTCCCGCCGTGGGGGACGCCCCGCTTCTCGCAGGCGAAGTCTCGAACCGTGAGGAACGCGCGGACGGGCAGGGCAATGCGGTTGTCGTGTTTCTGGATCAGAGAAACACGCCCCCGCCCGAACAGGCCTTCGCCATCCAGCGCATCGCAAAGTTCATCGCTACCCGCGGTCCGCAGGACAGGACTGGCATTTACACCTTCGGGAGAGACGGTTCGCTGAAGGTCGTCCAGGAAATTACCAGCGACAGCGAACTGCTGAGCCGCGCCGCCGGCAGTCTCAAATTCCAGGACCCGGACTTCCGCTCCCCGGACATAAGCGGATTAGAAAGCAATGGCGGTCGTGGGCTATTATCCACGCGACAACGTGGGCAGGGCTCCCCGGACGTTAGCGGATTACAAGGCAATGGCGGTCATGCCGCGGCCGGTGAGTTTACCGCGCTTCTCATAAGAATGCGCGAGATCGACACCAGACAGGTATTGGAGCGGGCAGCACGCCATCTGGCAAACGTGCCCGGGCGCAAGAGTCTGATCTGGATCAGTCCCGCATTCCCGCTTCACTGGAATTATCTGGATTTCACACCGGACATGCTGGAGACCGCTCGTAAGCTGAACGACGGCGGCGTCGCACTCTACGCCGTCGATCCGCGCGGCGTGGCTGGCGCACTCGCGGGGCAGACTTCCATAGCCAATGCCGAGTACGGCGGCGTGCACACCCAGGAACAAATACAGGCTCTAATGATCGGCGAAGGGCGATTCCCTGGGCCCTTCGGCGCCGACACGATGGGCTTGTTGTCAGGCATGACGGGAGGCCTGATGTTCGCCAATGACAACGGCATTGAGAAGCTGATTCAGGCGGCTGCCGACGACGGCGAATCCAGGTACACACTGGGCTTCTATCCCGCACAGGAAGATCGCGACGGAGTCCGGCGCACCCTCAGAGTCGCGGTGTCGAAACCGGACATTGCCCTTCGCTACCGGCAAAATTACCTTGCTTCGCCCGCGGCCAGCGCGAATGATCGCCCCGCATTGCAGCAGTTGCTCGCGGACGTCGCCGACAGTCTGCAGGTAGAACTTTCCGCGGCGGCATCTCCGGATGAGTCGAATCCTGTGTTATGGCAGATCAAGGCGAACGTAAACGTTCGCGACCTGCAGTTGACACATGAAGATGCGAAGTACGCGGGTGGAATCGATGTCTCTTTCCACGTCGAGGGGGCGGGGAAGGTTGTTACAAATACCCTGAAGATCGCCATTCCGGACGATCAATTCGCTGCGTTCCTGGAAAAAGGTATCGACACAAGTCAGACCGTCGAAGCAAGCGAAAGTGCCGGAGCCGTTCGCGTTGTGGTGCAGGACCGAACCAGCGGAGCAGCGGGATCACTTACTATTCCGCTAAGCAGGAGGTAAAGCGTGAAGCGAATTACGATTTTGATTTCGTTGGTGTTCTGGATCGGAATTGCTTTCGGCCAGACTGGCAATCCAAAGCGCGCCTCAACTCCCAGCGAGCAAACGGCCGTCATCGAGAAGGTCCGCGACCACGCCTTAAGCTACACGAAGGAATTGCCCAATTACATCTGTACTCAACGGACCCGGCAGATGATCCAGCAGGGTACAGTACTTGGCCAGTTGGGCACGAGCCTGGATCTCATCGAAGAACAGATCAGCTTCGTGGATAACCGCGAGACTCGCAGGGTCCTGAGCCTTAACGGCCAACCGGTGGCTGCCGATGGCCCCGAACAGCAGCGCGGCACTCCTTCCCGCGGCGAATTCGGAACCATCCTCGAAGTCATTTTTGATCCTCAGACATCTGCCAACCTTAAATGGGAGCCGCCCGACGACGCTGGATCGCCGCCCGGTTTATGTTTTTTCCTACCATGTTCCTCAATCGAAAGGATACATTCTCACCGAAACCAAACAAAGGATACAGGTGCCCTACCAGGGATTGGTTTACGCTGACGCCGAAACCCTCACGGTCGTTCGCATCGAAATGAAGATCGGCCCTCAGGACATTCCCAATAACTCCGAATACGTCAACGCAGCCCTCACGCTGGACTACAAACCCGAGCAGGTGGCCGGCCAAGAGTCCATTCTTCCGGCGCACTATGACCTGCATTATCAGATGAGGAAAGGTATGGCGTGGTACGTCGCCGAATACACGAACTATCGCAAGTTCAGCGCCGACGCAACGATTGAGTTCGAGGGTAATAAGAACCAGTGAGACACGGGGCCGCGGGGAAATAAATGCGCGCGGGTTGGTTATTCGCTGTGGTAGCTGCTGCGGCCTCGGCACAAACTGCCCCGGAGCGCATCCATGAATGGGGCACGGCGACGGAGATCGCCGGAATGCGGAACAGGATCCGCACTTATCTTGACCAGTTGCCGGGAATCACCTGCACCGAGAGGACGCGGCAGACGATCCGGATGGCCGGCGTCCAAAGCACGGAAACGCGCGAAGACAGCTGCGACACTCACCAGTACAAGCTTTATTCGGTGCAGACACTGGGCCTGCTCGGCGGAAAGTATTATGAGCCGGACAAAAAGCGCACCGCGTCCGATTGGCGGGAGCAACTGAAAGACGCATCGCTCGGCGCGAGCACTGGGTTTCTCGCGGCGCTCGTCGATCCGCAGTCGGATGCGGGGCTGCGCTGGGTGCGTGCGGGCAGGGCCAAGGGCCGGGCGGTGTCGCTTTATGCGTTCCAGGTGGCGATGCCGGAAGGATTTCTGCTGACCGAGGTGACGGGTTCGGTGCGCGTCTCGTTCAAAGGGCTGCTATCTGCCGATGCGGCGACGGGCGCGCTCGCGTGGGTGGAGATTCAGTGCATCGGGATTCCGCGCGAATCGGAGTACATCGGGGCCGAGGTGACGGTCGATTTCGGCTCGTTCGATATAGCGGGGCGCGAACTCAATCTGCCCGCGCACAGCCGGGTGCGTTTCCGGATGAAGCAGGGCGACACAACGAATGAAGCGGAGTACAGCGCGTATCGGATTGTGGAGTTCGGTACCGACACACGAATCAAATTCGGCGACGAGAGCGGCGAAGAAAACCGATAGATGTTTTGTCCGGGGATAGTCCTCTGGCTTTGTTTTTTTGTTTTCGTTGCGTTTATCTGACCAACGGCTCCGGTCGCAACGCCGCCTCCGCCGGTTGCGGAGCCGACCACCATTTCCAAGGGCATGACCATCGCTCAGGCGACGGCGGCCCTCGGGCAAACGAAGACGATCATCGATGTCGGCTCCGGCAAGACAATTTACGTCTTCAAAGACGTGAAACTAACCCGGTGCCGACGGCAGGACGACCTGAGCAGATCAATAGCCAACGTGCCGGCGGATTTCGCTAATCCGCCAGCGGATTGGGCCGAATCTGGAAGTGCACCACCTTGGGCATGGTCCCCTTGCCCGTCTCGCTGTGGAACGGCGTGCGGGTGCCCCACGTGGTCCAGACGCCCTTGCCTTTCCAGCCGGCCTTCGGATCGTCGATGCGCCCGTCCATCCCCTTGGCGAAGAAGCCCAGCGGATACGGCACGCGCATCACCACGAACTTCCCGTTCACCAGCGCGATCAGCGAATCGGACGAGTTGCCCGTGACGATCGGCGTGTTCTTGCCGAGGCCCAGCGTGTCGAACTGATCCACCCAGTCGTAGTAATGCGAATCGGCGCTGCCCGAATCCTTCACGTTCTTGAAGTTCGGTCCCGGCGTCGGATAGAGCGTCCAGCCTTCCGGACAGTGCTGCCCGGTCGCCTTCGGGCCGTTCAGCGGACCTTTGCACTTGCGCCGGTCGAAGCTGGCGAGATGCCCGCTGCCCAGCGCCACCCACGACCACGTTGTTGCGATCGATATCCATGCCGCGCGGCGAAAAGCCCGACACCGGCGCCTTCGGATTGTTCCACGGCACCTCGTAATATTCCGCCAGCGCCGTCTCCGGCGGATTCGAGCCCGGATTCAGCCGCACGATTCCGCCCGGGAAGCCGAGCACGCTGCCCCAGACCATTCCGTCCGCGCCAATCGCCGACCCCGTAGAACGCGGCGTTGAGGCGCGTGTCCGTAGTCGGATCCACCGTGCCGATTGAGCGCGACGAAGTTCCCAGACTCTCGCCGCTCGGCGCGGTCACAACCTTCTGTTCGGCATCGACGATAGGCGTCGCGCTTGCCGTTGCCGTTGGTGTCGAGCACCAGCGCCGTCCAGCCCTGCGACTTCTGCTCGTCGTGCGTCTGGTCCCACATCTTCGTGTTGAGCCAGCCCACCACGCCGCCGCCACCGCCGCTGCTGGTCCACAGCGTATTGTTGGCGTCCTCGGCGAACAGCAGATGATGCGTGCCGAAGCAGGTGTCGATCATCGCGGTCTGCTTCGTCGCCGGATCGTACACCGCCAGTTGGCGGCCCGAGGTCGTCGAGCGGCGTGAGCTTCGCCGAAAGCAGGTTCGATCCTGCTTTGCAGAACGCCGGATTGGCGTTCGCGCGAATCCGCGACGTGTACCACAGGCGTCCCTTCTCGTCGAACATCGGATTGTGAACCGTGGTGTGGCTGTCCCAGATCGCTTCGTCGCCCCAGAACGCCGACGGCTTGCAGCGGCTTCGGCTGGCCCGGCGTGTTCGCATCGCGATACGGAATCTTCACCTGGCTGATCGTGTTGTGCACCGGATCGAGCACCGGCAGATAATCGCGGCTTTCTTCCGGCGATCCGTAGATCAGGCCGTTGGCGTTGACCGTCGGATTGCGCTTGTCGGTCGAGATTTCGTCGTGCAGATAGGCTTTCGGATCGGCCCAGTCCCACTGCGTGATCACGACGTTGCGCTCCATGCCCTGCGGGCGCGGCGGCGCTTCGGCGGGCAGTTCGCCTTGCGCGATGCGAGTGGTCCAATCGCCGAACTCGGCCGTCGCGCGCTCGAGGCCCAGCTGGCCCAGCCCGCCCATCATCGCGTTGCCCGCCTGGCCCGGATTGCACGCGCCGCGCCCATGCCTGCGCGGGCGAATCGAGGTTCTTGAACAGCGCCGGAATCGTCCGCGTGTATTCGTTGCCGAGCTGGTGGCAGGATTCGCAGCTATCGGTCTTGATCAGGTGAATCCACTGTCCCTGGCGTCTTGACGTTCGGCGAAATGCCGTTGCCCTTCGGGCCCGTGCCCGGAAATTCGTTCTTCTCGGGAACCTTGAGCATCGCGTACCAGTAGTTCCCGGGATAGAATTGCGCGGCGGTCTTCTCATCCGGCGCGACGGTCGGCTTCAGATCGACCTTCTTGCCGGGGCGCGTCTGCACCTTCGGCGAATCCACCAGGCCGTAGCCGCGCGCCCAGACCGTGTAGTTCGCCTCGGGCAGGTCGGGAATCAGATACGCGCCCCGATCGTCGGTGACCACTTCCTTGATGTAGCGCGTCGGCAGGTCGGTGGTTTCGGCGATCACCCAGACGCCGGCTTCGGGTCCTTTGGCGCTCGCGACCACGCCTGCGATCTCATCGCTTTTTTGTGCGTAAAGGAACGCGTCCAACTTGGAAAACCGCAGTAAACCGCCCAGAAAACAGAGAATTGCAGTAGTCCGCATGACGATATCTCCGACCTTCCTGGACGGTCAGTATACACCTTTCCGCCCGCTTCCGAGAGGAAGCGGCGTACATCAAAGCAGCAGTGTCTCGATCCGGCGGGCATGCACCATCAGCTCGCACGGCGACCAGCCAAAGACCGTGAACCGCCCGTCCTGCGATGCCACCAGCGCGATTGCGTCTCCGCTGGTCGTGCGCGAATTGTGCGGCGGAAAGATGCCGCGTGCCGCCCAGCTGGCCCGGCTCCGCAGTGATCGCAGAGGTTCCTTCGATCGGCTCGGTGACCACCACGCTACTCACCTGTTCCCAGCCGGGCCGCCGCACGATCTTGGCCCCGAAGGCCAGCACTTCGTACTGATCCGTGATGATGGTCGCTCCATCCACCGCAGTCAATCCGCCGATGCCCTCGATCAAACGATGCAACGATTCCTGCCAGCGGCGGCGCGATCTTTCCGCTGGGTCTTCCCGCATCAATTCCACCAGCGCGCGGAACGGAGGCGCGACCGAATACGTGATCGGTTGCAGAACGGAATGCCGCCAGGTTTCCGAATCGGGAGTCGCGGGATCGACGGTACGACCAATAGCGATCCGCCCCGCCCATGCGCGCGCATCGAGACGGCAAGCTGGATCAGGACGTTCACGGAATCCGGCGAATCGGCATCCTCCTGAAGCCCCAGCAGCGACGTAAGCAGATCCGGACAGTCCTCCACTGCGGCCGCGCGCTGGTCGATCACCTTGACCTCGTCACCCTGCAACACCGCGACGTTGAAAAATTTCCCCGATTCGCCGCCGCGGCTGTTCTTGAGGACGAGCAGGCCCGGCGCCACGACCTCCAGCACAAAGCACGACTGAGGCAGATGGCGGGCCGCTCCCCAGACCTCCAGTTCGCCTTGCCTGCGCCGCACGCAGAGATGAACTCCCGGGCGCTCCACTGCCGGCCCAAGCCTGGTCAACGGCTGCGAAGCCAGCGGGACCGGTCTTTCGAACATCAGCGGCATATTGAGCTGCGATGGCTCGACGAACGCGAGAGAGATGCGCGGCGTGTACGTCTCTTCACGGCGCAGGCTCGCCCAGAACGCCACGTCGATGATCGCCTCGATGGTGGCCACGTCGGGATGTTGTCCGAATTGAGAATGAACGCGCAGGGCAGCCGCTCGCGCCGCCGGATAGGCGGGATCTGTGGTCATACTGTCGTCATTCTGAACCAGTGTGTACCCTGTTGTATTATGCCCAGCGTGACCAAATCGTCTCCGCCATCGCGACGCCAGGTGCTGGCCGCTACTGTAGCAACCCTTGCGGGCGCCCGTCTCGTGCGCGCGGCCGATCCCAAGCCCAACGTGGTCTTCATCGTGGCGGACGACTTCGGCTATGCCGATGCCTCGTGCTACGGCCGCACCGACTACAGTACGCCGAACATCGATCGCCTCGCCGCCGAAGGCATGAAGTTCATGCAGGCCTACGCGAATTCAGCGGTGTGCTCCGCGACTCGCACCGCGCTCATCACCGGCCGTTATCAGTACCGGCTGGCGGTGGGCCTCGAAGAACCTGTCGGCGCCGCGCACAAAGCCGGTCTGCCGCCCGAAGTCCCCACGCTGCCGTCGCTGCTGAAGAAGGCGGGGTACGGCACCACCTTAATCGGCAAGTGGCATCTCGGCTTTCTTCCCGACTACGGACCGCTCAAGAGCGGTTACGACCATTTCTGGGGCATCCGCAGCGGCGGTGTCGACTACTTCACCCACAAATCCGGGAACGCCAGTTCCAACACAGGCGATCTCTGGGACGGCGACGTCAAAATCGAGAAGAGCGGCTACTGACTGATCTGCTCGGCGATCAGGCCGTCGCTTCCATCAACGCCTACGCCAAAGCGAAAGACCCTTTTCTGATCAGCCTCCACTTCAACGCGCCCTCACTGGCCCTGGGAAGGTCCCGGGGATGAAGCGGAATCGCAGCGGCTCAGAACGCTCTCCGATTACGATGCAGGCACGATCGCGACCTACGGCCGCATGGTGAAGGAGATGGATGTCCAGATCGGCCGCGTGCTCGACACGCTGGCAAGCACCGGGCTCGCGCAGAATACCATCGTCATTTTCACCAGCGATAACGGCGGTGAGCGCTTCTCCATGACCTGGCCCTTCACGGGCAGGAAATCCGAGCTCCTCGAAGGCGGCCTGCGCATTCCCGCCATCGTGCGCTGGCCAGGACACATCAAAGCCGGGAGCACCACCGAACAGGTTGCCATCTCGATGGATTGGATGCCCACGCTTCTCGCCGCCGCCGGCACACAGCCCGATCCGGCCTTCCCGCCGGACGGCATGAATCTGCTTCCGGCGCTCACTCAGAATGCTCCGCCCGTATCCCGAAAGCTCTTCTGGCGCTTCCGCGACAAAGCGCAGCGCGCTGTGCGCGAAGGCGATATGAAATGGCTGAAGATCAACGAGAACACATTCCTGTTCAACGTCGTGGCCGATCCGCTGGAACGCGCGAATCTCAAGAACCGGCAGCCGGATGTTTACAGCCGGCTGGTACAGGATTACGAAAACTGGGAGTCGACGATGCTGCCGGAAGATCCCGCCGCTGCCACATTCGGTTTTCGCCCGAATCAGATGGCGGATCATTTCAATTCGCCACCGCCCGCGGCGGGAAGAGGCGGTTCCGGTCCCGGTCGTTAAACGACAGGGAGCGCGGCACCGTCCCAAACGCCCCCTTGCTTTCTGCCGATAATCAACACGTCGCCGAGGCCGCTCGCTGCGGCGACAATGCTGCCCTCGTCCGACCAGATGGCGCTCTTCCCTGCTGGTTCCCAACCGCCGGTGGCGCCGCCATGGTTCGCCATCAGGACAGCCATTCGGTGCTCCCGGGCATATGCGATTAACTGCTGCAGTGTCCGGACCGTAGCCGCTTTCGGTGATCAAAACACCTGCGGCGTAGACGCTCGCTCCCCGCGCCGCCGCGCGTGCGGCGTGTTCCGGATGCGTCGTATCAGCGCAGATCGCGAGCGCTACTGTTGCGTCTTCGATTTGCAGCACGGGTCCGCCTGAGCCAGCGTTGAAGACGGCTTCTTCGCCCGGGTGAAGGTACTCTTTCGTGTGAATCGAAACCGAACCATCGGCGCCGAAGACCAGAGCCCCGATGAGCAATTCGTCCTGATGCCCCGAGCACCGGCGCGCCAACCACCACGGTCATGCGAGTGCGTTCCGCGATGCGCCGCAACGAGTCGAGTGGCGCACTCCTGGCTTCGATCGCATTCGCACGCGCGAGCGACAGTTCGTAGCCTGTCAAGGATAATTCGGGAAAGACCAGCAACTGGACACCGTGCTCCGCCGCGACGGCTGCGAAGCGCAGATGTCGATCAAGATTCCGTGGGCTATCGCCCGGCGCGGAGATCGATTGCGCCGCGGCAATAATGAGATCGTTAACGCACGAATTCGACTTCGACACGATTCGGAATCAGGCCAACCTCGTGGCCCAGATCCAGCAGTTTCTGCGCGGCCTTCGGAATTACGTCGCCGGCATCGACTGTGTAGTGGTTGACATACATCCCGACGAATTTCTCCGCCAGCCGCGGCTCCATATCGCGCGCAAACTGCAAAGCGTATTCGAGCGCCTCGGCGTGATTGTCGAGCGCGTATTGAATGCTGTCACGCATCATGCGGCAGCATTCGCTTTTCACGTCGTCCGGCAGCGAACGCAGCAGAACGTTGCAGCCGAGCGGCAGCGGCAGTCCGTACTTGTCTTTCCACCATCGGCCCATATCGAGCACGCGGTGGAATCCCGTCTTGTTGTAGGTCAACTGGGCTTCATGAATGATCAGCCCGGCGTCGGCGCCGCCGTTCGTCACAGTTTCGAGAATCTTGTCGAACGGAACGATCACCGCTTCGAAATCGGGTTCGAAAATCTTCAGCGAAAGATAGGCCGTGGTCATCGTGCCGGGGATCGCGATCTTCTTGCCCTTGATCTCTTCCGGCTCCATCGGATGCAGCGCGACCACCATGGGGCCGTACCCGTCTCCCACGCTCGATCCGCTGGCCATCAGTACATACTTGTCGACTACGTACGGATAGGCGTGATACGAAATGGCGCTGAGATCGTACACGCCCTCGACCGCCTTGCGGTTCAGCGTCTCGATGTCCGAGAGCACGTGGCGAAACGTGACTCGCGACGAGCGAACCTTTCTCGTCGCCAGCCCGTAAAACATGAACGCGTCGTCGGAATCGGGGCTATGGGCGCTGACAATTTCCAGAGGATTTTGATCGAGCATACGAGGGGGACGGAATCGTTCAGTATCGCATGCCGTTCGCCGCGATCAGACGGCGGATACACTTGAGCATGATTAATCGTCGCGAGCTTTTCGCGCTCGCACCCGCACTCATACTGCCTGCGTGCTCTTCGGCGCCGGAAAAGAAAGCACCGGAGAAGGCACCCGAACCGGTCACCGGGCTGCATGCCCTTTATCAGATGTACACTTCGGCGAGGACCTGGGCGCAGGACCTTCAGATTCTCCATTACACGAGCATCGACATTCGGGAAGTAAAGTCGCAGCCCGGCAAAGCGGCCGCGTGGCAGGTTGTGTTTGTATCCCGGGCGTTGGCGCAGAGCCGAACGATCTACGTTCTCGGTCTATGAAGCGAGCGTGACACTGCATCAGGGTATCTTTCCCGATGCCCCTCAGGCGTGGTCGGGCGGCGGAAAGCCGTTCCTGCTGGAAGCGGCAAAGTTCGACACGGATGTCGTGTGGGAGACCGCGCTGAAACATGGCGAAGATTACAACAGCAAGAATCCGAACATTCCGATTACTTACACGCTGGCGATCGAAAAAGGGAACGAGCCGATGTGGCGGGTGATTTGGGGAGAGAGCGCCGGACAGAGCAGTTTTTCCGTGCTGGTGGACGCGTCAACGGGGGAGTTCGTGCAGATTCTCCACTAACAGGCGATTCCGTTACCGCTCATTCACATTTGCGGCTCAGCAAAACCACAAGCGATTCCGAGTCGTGACCGTGAGAGGGAGCGGCGCCGAAATGACCGGAAATACCACTAATTCGCGTGGTGCTTCACTTTTTTCGGCTTGAAGTGCTTGACCTTTTTGACCTTATGTTTCACGGGCTTATTCGCTGCCATGGCCGGAGCCGAGGGCAACGCGAAGCAAAGGGCAAGGGCGAGAACCATGTAGCGCATTTGTGATTATCTTAACTGATTTGCGGGCGGAAAGTTTCGATAAACTTCGAAGAAACTCCAGGCTGTTAACAAAAGGCATACGGCGGCCAGTACGCGCCACATCCCTTCGCGGGCGGCATTGGAGCGTACCGGAGTTCCGGCTGCATAGCCGACGACAAATCCCGCGGCCAGTCCGCCGATGTGCGCCCAGTTGTCGACGTTGAAACCGGGAATCAATCCGAAGGCGATGATGTAAACGACCCAGCGGCCATAGGCGCTCCTGACCGCGCGCCCGTGCGCCGACCGGTTGGCGACCCCGAAGGCGATCATCGCGCCGATCAATCCCATGAGCGCGGCCGAGGCGCCGAGCGACGGCGTCCGCGGACTCAGCTCGGCGCTTAAATAGAATCCGCCGACCGACCCCGCGAAATAGAACACCAGAAACCGCGGCGTTCCATAGAACTGTTCCACCTGCGCACCCAGATCGTAGAGCACCCAGCTGTTCATCAGAATGTGGAGCCAGCCGCCGTGCATGAAGCCCGCTGTCACGAGACGCCAGTATTGGCCCGTCTGAAAAACCCGGAACTTCCACCCCAGGGCGTTGAGTGCCCCGTTATCCAACTCCGTCATCGAGCCGGAAAGTACCAGGCTGAGAATGAAATACCCGAAGTTGATCACGAGAATCAGAATCGTGGTGAAGTGCGCCTGCGGGATCAGGCCGCCGAGGATCTCGCCCGGCTCCCGCCTGTCGATGGCGCGCGGGCCAACCTGCACGCTGCAGTACGGGCAGGTGCGGTCGCTCGTGGTGATGAACGCCCGACAGTTCGGGCACATGCGGCGATTATCCACGCGTGACTTTTCTCTCTACCGGCATCGACGCAGCGTATTCCTTGACAAAGTGGTCCTGGTCGGGCTTGCGCTTGATCGCCAGCCGCACTGCGAAGGCGAGCCCTAGAAGCAGCTTCAGAATGTCGAAGCCGGAGTAGAAACCGTGCAGCACCCAAAACGTCTTCACCTCGGGATCGGCAGCAGGCAGATCATCCACCCTGCGCCCGAGGTCGGTGATCAGCGGCGTAAGGTAGAAATGTTCGCCCAGAACGATCAGAAACATCGCGGCGGACACTACGATCAGCAGTTTCTGCGGCCTTTCGCCGAATAGCAGCAGCAGGAAGAGCAGGCCCCCGAGCGCAAGCTCCACACGCTCCCAGTTGAGGAAGATCCAGTTATTCTCTTCGCCCGCATTGCGCCTGAGTATAAATCGCTCTTTGTCCCGGCCCACTGCGTTTAGCGCGGCGGAAGTACTCACGCTCCCCGGAGCCTGCAGGAAGCGATCGACGGCTTGAAAATTCTGGGTGACAGCGACATCCGCGAGCACTCCGGCGCCGAGCCACACTCCGATCAATAGAGCCGCCAGTCTGCGGTACTGGATCACATGGCAATTGTCTCAAACGACGCTTGTGTCAAAGAAAGCTACCGGCTGGCGGGCGGTTTGATGCCATTCATGCGCAGGTATTCGACCATCTGTCCGTAGTGATCATATGTGTGCCACGAGAAAATGGCCACGGATGCGACGCGCGTGCTCTTGCCTTTGGGGTTGAACGGGTCCGTAGTCAACTCCAGCAGGTTGTCGTTGGTCACCGTCGCGACCGCACGATGCGCATGGACGAACGCATCTTTCATGTATTGCACGATCTGATCTTTCGTCGTGAGCGTGTCGGGCCCGTTATCATGCTCCTGGCTCGGAATCGGCTCCCCGAGCAGCGCGCTGGCCACGCAGTTAATTTCGTAGGAAATGTGCCGGGCCTGCAATGCGAATGTGCGCACGCCGGTAAAAAGACCGTTCGTTGGAGCAAAGTTCAACTTATCGGCGGGCATAGCTTCCGTCAGCCCGACAACCTCGCGTTCGGTATTGCTTAGCTGGCGGTCGAAAATCTGCCGGGCGTTTGGCGCGGCATCTGCTCCAAGGAGCGGCAATGCACAAAGCGCGATTGCAAGCAGGGATCTGGTCGGTGTCATCGGCTATCCAGTTTATAAGGTTCTTTGCTGTCATTGCTATCCCGGCCGTGGCGAGCGCGCAGGGCATCCTCCTTCAGCCAGCCGCGGACCGCACCCTCGCGAACATCATTGTGGGTTCGAACGTCGCACCCGATGGGACAGCAAGCAACACAACGGACGTCTATCTGGTAAAGTCCGATGGCTCGCAGCTTCGGAAACTCACCGCATTCGGCGCCGCCCCCGGCGCGACCGCGGTAGCCCTCTCGCCTGACGGAACGCGCGCCGCCTGGATCGCAATGCTAACCGCTGGCGGCGCTCAGGAGGTGCATGGATTTGACATCGGCTCGGGCACGGACCGCTTGATCGCGATGACCCCGCAAAACTGCCCCAAGGCATTATGCCTGTCTGCCCTGAGCTTCTCCCAGGACGGCGCCGATCTGGTGTGGCAATTCGACAGCGGGTTGCCGGGAATCAGCCGCGTTCAGCAGATCAATGTGGGACGTTTCGACGGTTCCGGGGTCCAGACGCTCGGCTTCAACGCGGCGGTGATCTCCAACTCGCCGAACATCACGACAACCGATGGGAGGCTGATCTTTTTGAACCGGGGATGCACCACGCCGTGTGAAGAAGTGGATACCATTGGCCTCGATGGCACGGGGCTCACCACACTGGTGCCGTCGCCGGCTAATGTCAACCCGAACTTTGTGGATCCCATCATCAGTTCCGATGGAAGCCACTATGCTTACGCCACAATACGACCGACGACTGGTGGTCCGGTCAATGCATTCCCGGTCGGAACGCTCGTTGTTACACCAGGGGCGTGCCCTCCCGCGGGAGGTGCGTTCCTCTTCCCGGGCGGTCTTACGATGTCAGCTGACGGCTCCGCGATCGCTTTCCTGCAGAACAATCAGGTTCGCACGTGCAGCGGAGCGTCAATCCCTGAGAGGTATCTTCCGGCCGTCGATGTCCTGCTTGCCGCCGACGGTTCAAAGATGCTCTACAGTGTGGGTCAGGGCGGCGGGCAGCGGACCGCTGTCTGGATCGCTGATGCGAATGGCGGAAACGCCCATCCGGTGTTCGCCCCGCACTCAATCAACGCCGCCGGGATCGTGGGACTCGGCAGCGCGCCCGGTTATTCCCTGCCGCTCTCGCCGGGGTCTTATTTTACGATTTACGGATCCAGCTTCGAGAACGCGGATTCCCTGGTAACGGCACCGACGACACCATTTCTCACAACGCTCGCGGGCGTCACGGTCGCAGTAAACGGAATCGTTGTACCGGTGCAAGCCGTCACTCCGTTTCAGATCAACGCGATTCTTCCGCAGAGTTTTTCGACCGGTGCGGCGACCGTGACGGTGGGTTTTGCCGATGGGGCTACGGTCACACAATCGGCAACGGTCGCCCGAAGCGCCGCAGCCGTTAGTACTTATATCGGCTCGATTGGCCTGAACCTGAATCCGCTTGCAGCAGCATTCCATGCGGGAACCGCAATTCCGGCCGACATCAAGAACCCCGCGTCGCCTGGTGAAATCCTCGAAACCTATGGATTCGGATTGGGCGCAACCACTCCGACTGTGGCCGATGGAGCCGCCGCACCATTGAACCCGCCGGCCATAACATCATTCCCTGCGGTGAGCATTGGTCCGGTGTTCGCGAACGTCACATTCGCCGGACTCGTGCCTGGCCTGGTAGGGGTCTATCAGGTGAACGTCGTGGTTCCCGGCCTCGCCGCGGGAGCTTACGAATTGCGCTGGGCGACAATCGATCCGGCGTGGGGGCCCGCGGGGTACATATGGGTCAAGTGACCGTGCTAATTGATTCCGATGAGATGGTTTACATTCCGAGGTTACACGGCGAAGGTTAGTCTTGGCGGCATGAACTGCAGATGTTACTAATGGGAGCGGAAGAAACCCAGCAATAAAACCCAGGCAAATACCCCCGCATCGCATTGGATGGCATTTAACCTCTCACCACTCGATCTCTCTCACAGGCCGGAGTTTACGTGGAAAATCGGCCTCGTGCTGGAGACCGCGGAGCTGGCTGTCGAGATCACGAGCGCCGTCGCGTCCGCGGGAACTGCGCCGGTTTTCGAACTGCCCGCGGGGTCTCCATCGTTCGACATTGCGAGCGCGGTGGAACGGTTAAAGCCCGATATTCTCTTCGTCGAACTCGCCCGTGCATCGAAACCCGCGGCGGAGTGGATGGCTGATGTGCGGCGCGGCGAGTTGAAACCGCTCATCATCGCCGTTCATCCGGTTGCCGAGCCTGCCGAGATGATTTCCGCACTCCGCGCGGGCGCAAGCGAATTCGTCAGCATGCCGGTGAAGCCGTCCATTTATGAAGCGCTCGACCGGCTCGCCACGCTGCTCGAATCGCGCCAGTCCGCAACCGTCGAGCCGGGAAAAATCGTGGGCGTGCTGGCGCCGAAAGGCGGGTGCGGCGCCACCAGCATCGCCTGCCACCTTAGCGTAGCGATGCACCTCGCCGCGCCGTCGTCGCGCATCCTGGTGGCCGATCTCGATTATCAGTCGCCGGGCGCGCACGCGTCTTCCGAGCCGACGCGGCAGCCGGATTGCACGCGCCGGAACAACGCCGGAGACGCCTTTGAAGCCGTGCGCCGTTTGAGTCACGGTTCCTGGCGCGAGTTCGTCACGCTCGGTCGCGCCGGGCGTCGATCTCCTGCCCTCGCCGGCGGAAGGCGCGGGCGCCGAAACCCAGCCCGGGCTTCCCGAACAATGGAGGGTGGAGAGCCTCTTTCGCTTTATCAGCCGCCAGTACACCTGGGTTTTCGCCGATCTCGGCAGGCACCTCAATCCCGCGGGCTGGACCGTTTTGCAGAATACCGACGAACTTTTTATCGTGACAGCCCCCGACGTGCTCGCGCTCTATCAGACGCGGTCCGTGCTGCAAACGCTCTCCAATCGCGGCTTCGACAAGAGCCGGGTAAAGATCATCCTCAACCGGAATCTGAGCAGCCCGCAGGATTTCTGGGTGGAAAGTATCCAGCAGATGTTCGAGATGCCGGTCTTCGGGCTCGTCCCCGACGATGCGGCACTCGACAAGCTTCCCAGGGATCGCTTCGAATTTCCCGCCGAGACGTCGTTCGGCCGCGCGGTTACGAAAATGGCCGCCCGCATCGTGAAGCCCGGTGCGACACCCCGCCCCCGGGAAGAAAGCGGCATGAGTGAAGCTTATCCGCGCGGGCGCGATTGTCACCGAATGCCTCGGGCCCAAGACACATTGTCACGATAACTTCGGCTATCAGGCGCGCAAGCGTCTGATTCGATACGGGATATTTCGCGAGCGCCGTGGCCCCCGGCTTGCACTCTTTTGCCGTGACATATGCATCCGGACTTGCAGTGGTAGATACAGGCAGTGCGGTGAAAGGTTAAGCTGGTTATTGCCCATGCATGACTACTCGATTCTCTTTATTCGAACCGAAGAGCGCCCTGCCAGGCAGATCACAACCTCTCTCGAAGAAGGCTACGACGGGAAAATCGAATGGGTGTGCGTTGACGCACTTTTCGACGGGCTGCGAAACATCCAGGAACGCGCGTTCGATCTGATCATTTCGGACTTGTTCCTGCCCGATGGCCAGGGGCTTGCCACAGTACGCCACCTGAAACAGCAGGCGCCGCAAACCCCGGTGATTGTGCTTTGTCACACCGCGGATCGGGATACGGCGGTGAATGCGGTGCGCAAGGGTGCGCACGATTTCGTCTGCTACGAAGATCTGGAAGATTCAGCGAAACTGCGGCGGGCGGTCGCGGGGGCGTTGAAGAACGGGGCTGAAGAAGCAACGAGCAGCAAGACCGGCGGAGCCGATCGCCGTACGAATGCCCGGTTTCCGCTGCCGCCTCGCGGTCAGCTATCAGGCGCTCGAGCATCCTTTTTTGTCCGGTGTGGCAACCAGCGAGACGCTGAACATCAGCAGCAAGGGCGTGTTGTTTGCGACGGAGGAAGCGCTGCAGCCTGGGCAATTGCTCCAGGTTTCGGTGGATTGGCCGGCCCGTCTGGAGAATCAGGTCCCGCTGAAACTGGTGGCGGAAGGCAGGATCGTGCGGAATCTGAACGGTCAGGCCGCAATGAGAATCGATAAGTACGAATTCCGAACACGCAGGGTTCCCCGGGGCCCCGGAGATTCGGTAAAAAAACAGCCATCGAGCCGTCCGGAAGAGACGGCAGGCGATATGTCGTCCCGACCGGTCACGGCGGCGGGTATAAAGAACAGTGGCGCCAAAGCACGCCCGACTGTCTGAATCACTCGTTAGTCTGTACGCGGAGGACAAGAAGTGCCTAAGGTTTTTCTGTTGAGCGACCAGCCCGTTCTATTGGTTGGCTTCGAACACGTACTGCTGGATCATGGATTTGAGATCGTAGGCCGCTGCCAGGCGAGCGAATTCGCTGGCGTCCTTCGCTCCGGGGCCGAGCCAGAGACGCGGGAGGCCAGACGCCATTCTGCTCGATATCACTGCGGGCCTGACGTTCACCAGTCTGGGTGAGATGCATGAGTGCGTCCCCGGATGTCCGGTGGTTCTGTGGGCTGACGCGCTGCCGCTCGAACTCATGTTCAAGACGCTCGAATACGGCGTCCGCGGAATTGTGCAGCGCAACGCTCGCCCGATCAGCTGGTGGATTCGCTGCGGAAGGTGGTCGCGGGCGAATTGCAAATTGGATTCGGCGCCGCCCGGGATGGCGCTCAGCCCCGGCGCAAAGTTTCCCTCACTCCGCGCGAGCGGGAAATTGTCGCGTTGCTACGTCAGGGACTGCGAAACAAACAGATCGCGGGCGAGATGGGCATCACTGAAGGCACGGTGAAGATCTACCTTTTCCGCCTGTTCCACAAACTGGGCGTGCGCAACCGGTTCGAGTTGGCGCGCTGCGGAATCCTCGAACAGCTGCAGCTCACACCGGCCGCGCTGCCTCCACCGCCAAAAACCGCGGAAAAGGTTCTGCGCCCCGGCTCGTTGATGTAGCGCACCTTATCGTTTCCGCTTGCTCACGCGCGCGGCTCAGCAACCCTTGGACCGTAATCGCGAGTCGGCGGTGGTTGGTTGTCACGTTCGCGGCTCAGTATTCTCCGTCCCTTACAGAGCCGCGACCGTGAGGGAGCGGTTGCTAATTCAGCAGCTTGCCCTGGCGCAGATACGCGGGAACATCCAACTCTTCTTCGAATACCGGCGCAGCTGCCACAGGGAGCGGTTCAACAACAGGTTCACGCACCGCCGGAACACTCGCAGGCTCCGCAGACCGCTCCGTAAAAAACTGCGAAACCGGCTTCGGCTCAATCGCCAATTCCCGCCGGACTTCCCTGGCTTCCTTTTCTTCCGGTCTCACGAACCCGGTGGCGATCACAGTCACCTTCACCGAATCACCCATCGCCTCGTTCGCGATCACGCCGAAGTTCAGCTGCAGATCTCCGGTGTCCGCCGCTTCGCGGATCACCGAGCAGGCTTCGTTCACGTCGTGCAGCCCGATATCCGGCGAGCCCGTGATATTCATCAGCACCTGCCGCGCGCCCTTGATCTTCGTGTCTTCGAGAAGCGGTGAATTGATCGCAGCCCGCGCCGCATCCGCCGCGGCGTTCGGGCCTCTCGCCACCGCGTTGCCGATCAGCGCATGGCCCATCCCCGAGATCGCGGCCTTGATATCGGAGAAATCGAGATTGATCAGACCCGGCTTCAGAATGATTTCGCTGATCCCCTGCACTGCCTGACGCAGAATGTCGTCGGCCAGTTTGAACGCCTGCGCCATGCTCGTGCCCTTCGACGAGATGGCAAGCAGGCGATCGTTGGGAATGGTCGTCAGAATGTCGACCGACGCCGCAAGATCATTCACGCTGCGCTCAGCCTGCTGCATCCGCTTGCCGCCTTCAAACGAAAACGGCTTGGTGACGATCGCGATCGTGAGCGCGTCGAGTTCCTTCGCCAGCGTCGCGACCACGGGCGATGCCCCCGCGCCCGTGCCGCCGCCCAACCCGGCGGTGAGGAACACCAGATCCGCGCCTTCGAGAATACTGAGAATACGCTCCGTGTCCTCGAGTGCCGCCTGACGCCCGACCAGCGGATCCGAGCCGGCGCCCAGCCCGTTCGTGACCTTGGCGCCGATCTGCACCTTATTCGGAACCTTGGACGCCTCCAGCGCCTGCGCATCGGTGTTCATCACGTAGAACTCGACGCCGTCGAGCCCCTCTTCATACATGCGGCCGACGGCGTTCGATCCGCCGCCGCCGATACCGATCACCTTAATGCGCGCTCCCTTGCGCGTCTCTTCCTGAAGTTCGTATTTAAGGTCGTCCATTTTGCATCTCCTCCTAACGCAGAATTCTTCCCAGCATTCCGACCGACTGCCGCTCGAGATCCACCTGGCTGCGCAGTCTCGCCGCATACATCGCGAGGCCGCCTGCCGTGGTCCACGCCGGATCGTTCAACTCCTCCGGCCAATCCTGAAAACCCTGCGCCAGCCCGATGCGCGCCGGGCATTGCAGAACTTTTTCGGCAACGTCGCAGATTCCCGGCAGCAGCGCCCCGCCGCCCGAAATCACGAGGCCGCTCGAGATCGCCCGCTGCATCCCCACGCGCGCCAGTTCCGCGTGCACCATCTCGAACAGCTCCACCGCGCGCGATTCCAGGATCTCGTTGATGAGTCTTCCGCGAGGCTTCACGGCCCATACCCTCGGTCGGCGAGAGTCCCGCCATCGGCAGTTCGACTATGCTGTGCGCCGGCGGTCCCGTGCGAAACCGCGCCTCCGAACTCGTGCTTTACGATAGCGGCCGATTCCAGCGGAATCCGCAAAGCGTGCGCCAGGTCGCGCGAAAAATGGTCGCCGCAGATGCGCAGCGATGTCGCCATCTGCGCGGATTCCCCGTAGTAGCAGACCAGTTCCGTCGAGTGCGCCCCGATATCGACGATGCGCCACGCCTTCGCGCCGGTCCTCCGGCAGCACCGCCGCGTAGCAGCCGGCGATCGCCTCGAAGATGGTTTCGTCCACGGCAAGATGCGCGCCATTGATCGCGCCCAGCAGATTGTTGTGTTCCTGCGCCGAAATCGTGATCAGATGCGCGTTCGCTTCAATCACCGACGCCTGCATCTTGCGCGGATCATGAAAACCCGGCTGATCGTCGATCACGAAGTCCTGCGGAAGCATCTGCAGCACCATGCGATCTTCAGTCAGCTGGATGCGCAGCGCGCGTTCCATCGAGCGATTGATGTCGCGCTGTTCGATTTCGCGCGGCCGCCCGAGGTCCATACGGCCCCGGCTGTTCGCCCCGCGCGCGGTGAGCCCGCCCATCCCGGCCACGACCGTTTCGATGGTGGTCTGCGCCATCGCTTCCGCTTCTTCGACGGCCGCCAGCACGCAAGCCGACACCGCCTGCTGGTCCGAAATGCGGCTCTTCGACCAGCCCTCGGAAGGCACCGACCCGTACCCCAGGATGCGCAGCCGTTCGCCTTCCAGCAGCGCGATGACGCAACGGGTGAAGGTGCTGCCGGCGTCGAGTCCCGTCGCGAAAATAAATTTGTCGCTCATTATTTAGCCAGTATTCTGTCGTCGAGGCGCAGATCGAAAACCGTTGCCTGATCGGAGTGTTTGCGGATCTCGTCGTAGTGCTCGATGAAGTGCATGTACCGCGAACGGTAGTGCTGATCGCCCATCCAGAGCTCGACCGCGTGACCGCCGGTTTCGGTAATCACGCGCATGTCCATGGTGTTCGAAGCATTGATCTCGGATACGTCCTTCGCCTGCGGACCTAAATCGTCGAGCAGATGTTGCGCGGCTTTCACGCGCACGCTGCGGTCGGCCTCGCTCTGCTCTTCGGTTACCCCGCTCACAACCGGCAGATGGAATCGCACGCGCGGCGGAATGGCCAGCAGCACTCCATCCTTATCGATCAGCGAAAACCGGAAGCGGGAACTTCGCGCAACGGGCAGTTTTGCGAACGCCGCCGGCGTGCGCTCCGTGATCGTGACGACAATGCGGCTGGGCCATACCCGCGATACCGACGCCGAATTGACCCAATCGACTGCCAGCAGACGTCTGCGCCGCTCCGCGAGCGGAATATGAAACACGCTTGCGCCGAAGTCGTTTGCGAAGACAGATTCGATGCGCGCGCGGCTGGCGTAAACCGCACCGTGGATTTCGAGGTTCGCACAGGGCGCCGTCTCGCCGGCGGGGCATTCCAGTTCGAAGTGGGGATCGCGCAGCAGGAACGAATTCACGCTTCTCGCGCCCAACGCGAGTCCTGCAGGGCCAGCGCCCAGACAAACAGGCGCGCGGCGCGGCGCCATGTCATCTTCGGTTTTGGTGGTGCGAGCGGCCTGGGCATCAGTCTTCTATCCCGGTTAGTCTTTGGACCAGCCACGGCTGACTTCATGGCGGCGCAGCCACTCGGCTGCGGCATCAGTTCAACCTCTCCAGAATCTTGTCGCCCAGCTGTGAAACGCTGCCCGCGCCGAGCGTCAGAATCATGTCCCCCGGCTCCACGCCGTCAACGATCATCTCAACCCCGGCGGCATTCGAACCCGCATATTCCGCGCCGCGATGGCCGAACTGCCGCATGCGCTCGACCAGCGCTTCCGCGGTAACCCCAGCGATCGGCTTCTCCGACGCGCCGTAGATATCCAGCACCAGCACCCGATCCGCCTGATGAAACGCGCGCGCGAAATCGTCCAGCAGATGCAGGGTGCGCGTATAGCGGTGCGGCTGAAAGAGAACATGCATGCGGCCCTGGCAGCACGATCTGCGCGGCCGCGAGCGTAGCGCGAATCTCCGTCGGATGATGCCCGTAGTCGTCCACCACCGCGACGCCCCTCGCGGTTCCGCGCAACTCGAAACGGCGCCCCACGCCGGTGAACTTTCCCAGACCTTCGCGGATCACGTCCGGCTCGACATGCAGCTCCATCGCAACCGCGATCGCCGCCGTCGCATTGAGCACGTTGTGTTCGCCCGGGATATTCAAATGGAATTCGCCCAAGTCCGCGGTCCGCGAGCGGAGGCTGAATCGGCTGTGGAAGTTTGCGCTCTCCTGCGTCGCCGGCTGATAGTCGGCCTGCGAGTTGCGCCCGTAGGTGATGGTGCGCCGCTTCACGTCCGGCAGGATGCTCTGCACGTTCTCGTCGTCCAGACACAGCATCGCCGCGCCGTAGAACGGCACTTTGTTCACGAACTCCGTGAACGCCGTGCGAATCACGCCGATGTCCGCGTAGTGATCCAGATGCTCGCGATCGATGTTGGTCACGATGGCGAAGATCGGCGAGAGCTTCAGAAACGATCCATCGCTTTCATCCGCTTCCACCACCAGAAAATCGCTCTTGCCCACGCGCGCGTTCGAGCCGCCCATGGCCGCGACTTTGCCGCCGACCACAACCGTGGGGTCCACACCCGCGTGGCTCAGGATCGTCGCCACCATCGAAGTGGTTGTCGTTTTCCCGTGACTGCCCGCCACCGCGATGCCGTATTTCAGGCGCATCAGCTCGGCCAGCAACTCGCCGCGCGGGATCACCGGAATCTGCAGCCGGCGCGCCTCCTGCACTTCCGGATTCGATTCCTCAACCGCCGAGCTCACCACCAGCGCCTTGGCTCCGGCCACATTTTCCGCGTTGTGGCCTTCGTAAATGGTTGCGCCGAGACTGGCGAGACGTTCCGTGGTGGGAGATAACCTGAGGTCCGATCCTGAGATCGTGTACCCGAGGTTCAGCAACACTTCGGCGATACCGCTCATCCCGATCCCGCCGATTCCCGCGAAGTGAAAATGTTGCCGTGAAAAAAACATTCTAATATCTTATTGTTTCGGGCGCAAGACAGTCTGTCAACTTCTTGATCGCCCGATTGCACCAGAATTTCCGCCGCCCTGCGCGCCGCACCGTGCCTGCGCCAGCTTTCGCGCGCATTCTCCCATCGCAGCCAGCCGCGCTCGTGTCCTCGCGACAGTTCGCGTACGATCTCGAACATCCGCTGTCCGTTCCAATCCCGATCGACCGACATGCGCGCCGCGCCCGCGCGCTCAAACGCCTCGGCATTCTTCAACTGGTGCTGATCGGCGGCGAATGGAAACGGGATCAGCACCGAAGGCTTCCCCGCCGCGGCCAGTTCCGACACCGCACCCGCACCCGACCGGCAGATCACCAGATCGGCCTCTGCGAACGCACCCGCCATGTCTGCAATGAACGGCGCGACCTCGCCCGCGAGTCCGCTCTCGCGAAACTCGGCCGCAATCGCGTCATACATCGGCGCTCCGGTCTGATGAATGAATCGCACCGGCAGCCCGGCCTCGCGAAACAGCGGCCAGCTCTGCCGCGCCGCTTCGTTGAGCGTTCGCGATCCCTGACTGCCGCCGGTAATCAGCACCGTAAACTCGCCCTCAGTCTTTTTCTTAACTGCGAAAAATTCCTCGCGCACCGGAAGTCCGGTCAACTCCGTTCGGCCCTTCGGGAAAAATCGCGCCGTCTCTTCGAAGCTGATCAGCGCCCGCTTCACCCATCGCGCGATATGCCGGTTGGTGAATCCCGGCACCGCGTTCGGTTCCATCACCACCACCGGAACGCCGCGCAGCAGCGCCGCAAGCACCGGCGGACCGGCGACGTAACCGCCCATACTGAACACGGCCGCCGGCTTCCACTCGGAGAAGCGCGCCATCTGACCCAGCGTTTCCGCCACCAGCCGCCACGCGCTCGAAACGCGCGTCGCGATCCCCAGATTCTTGATTCCGCCCACGCGAATCTTTTCGAGCTCGAAACCCCGCTGCCGGAACCAGACGGTTCTCCACACCGCGCTCGGTCCCGACAAACAAAACCCGATACCCCATCCGGCAAACCTCGCGCGCCACCGCGATCGCCGGGATGACATGCCCGCCGGTGCCCCCGCCGGCCATCACGAACAGAGGCGCCTGTCTAGTCCATTCACCCCGCATGCTCCGAGAGATTCAACAGAATCCCGAGCGAGGCCAGCGTCACCAGCAGTGAACTGCCGCCGAAACTGATCATGGGCAGCGGAATGCCTTTCGTCGGCATCATCCCCAGCACCACGGTCATATTGAAAAACGCCTGGATCACCAGCATGGTCGTGATGCCCAGCGCGAGATATCTGCCGAATTCATCGGGGATCAGCACCGTCGCCCGAATACCGCGCCACAGGATGATGACGAAACCAATCAGGACGGCCACCGAACCGAACAGCCCGAACTCCTCGCCGACGACCGCGTAGATCGTATCCGTGTGCGCCTCCGGCAAATAGAAAAGCTTCTGCCTGCCCCTGCATCAGCCCGACGCCCCATCGGCCCGCCCGACCCCACCGCGATCTTCGCCTGCTCCGCCTGATAGTTCGTATCTTTCGCCGTAATCGACTTCTTCATCTGCGCGCGGATCCAGCCGCTCTTGTCGAACTTGTCGACCAGCTTCATTCCGGGATCGACATAGCGGATCACACGCACCAGACCGGTACGGCTTCGCCGCAATGAACGCCGCGCCACCCACAACCGCGATCACGACACGTGATCAGGATGTAGCGCCGCTCCAGCCCGGCCACGATGAAGACAGCGGCCGCCGTTGCGCCCAGCACGATCGCCGTCCCGAGGTCGGCCAGCGCCACCGACACCGTGATGAAACCCACCGCAAGAATCGCCGGCAGCAGCGTGAAGCGGCTGTTGATGGCCCGCGAACGCAGGGCGATGAAATACGCCAGAAACAGCGCCAGGGCAGGTTTGGTGAACTCCGAAGGCTGCAGTTGCAACCCCCCGTGCCCGATACGAATCCAGCGATGCTGTTGCGGATCGGCGAGATAAACCACCGCAAGCAGGATCATCACCAGACCCATGGCCGTGAACGCCACGGCGGGCGTCTGCAGTTTCCGGTAGTTCAGCCGCTTCATGAACATCATCAGCGGAATCGCGACCGCGATCCAGATCAGCTGCCGCAGCGCGAAATAGTAACTCTTCCCCATCTTGATATCGGCCACCACGGATGACGCGCTGTAGATCATCAGGGCGCCGAAGAGCACCATGAGGACCACCGTCGTGAAGAGAATCCAATCCGTCTTAAGCCGTTGCGCCATGATTCCGTAACCCGTTCACCAGATCTTTAAAAACTCGCCCGCGATGTTCGTAGCTCTGAAACTGATCGAAGCTCGCGCACGCCGGAGCGAGCAGCACCGTGTCGCCGGGCTGCGCGTTTTTCCACGCCTCCGCGACGGCGCATTCGAGCGTCTCCGATTCCACCAGACGCACCGCGCCTTCGAGCTGCGATGCGATTTTCCCGGCAGCCGCCCCGATCAACAGCGCCGCCCGCGCCTTCCGCCGCAGCAGATCGCGCAGCACCGTGTAATCGCTTCCCTTATCCTTGCCGCCGAGGATCACCCAGAGTCCGCCCGCAAAAGATTCGAGCGCCTTCATGGTGGCGTCCACGCTGGTTGCTTTGGAATCGTTGTAAAAACGCACGCCGTCGATCTCTGCCACAAACTCCAGCCGGTGCTCAACCGCTTTGAAGGTCTTCACCGCGGCCACGATGGCGCTCTTCGCCACGCCCGCGATCTCTGCCGCCGCCGCCGCAGCCATCACGTTCTCCGCGTTATGCATCCCCGGGATCGGAACATCCGCAGGCGGCATCAGCTCACCGATATTGCGCCCGCTGAACCATACCGTCTGCGCGCGGGTCAGCTCCGCGAACGACCGGCAGACCTCATCGTCGGAATTCAGCACCGCGTAATCGCCGGCCTGCTGCGTGCGAAACAGATTCCCCTTCGCCGCCGCGTAGTTCTCGAAAGTGTGGTGCCGGTCCAGATGATTCTGCGTGACATTCAGGCAGATCCCGATATCGGCGCGAAACTCGCGAATGGTCTCCAGCTGAAAGCTCGAAAGCTCGAGAACGTTCCACTGATCCGCCCGCGACGTCTCCGTCATCGCGATCACCGGCGTGCCGATGTTTCCGCCCACCTGCACAGGCGTTCGCGAGCTCTGCAGAATGTGACCCACCAGCGATGTCGTCGTCGTCTTTCCGTTCGTTCCGGTGATTCCGATCACCGGCCCCAGCAAATACGGCGCGGCAAGCTCCACTTCTCCGATGACGTTCACCCCGCGCTCCTTCGCACGCGCGATGGCCGGCAGATCGAGCGGCACACCGGGCGACGGCACGATCAAATCCCAGTCTTCGTCGAACAGCTCATCCGTCTGCAGCCGGAAATTCGCCACACCATGCGGCCGCAGATCGGTCGCGATCACCTCGGCCCCGCGCGCATGCAGGAACTCGAATGCAGCGCGGCCCGGATTTCTCCATCCCGACCACCAACGCTCTCATGCCCTCGATTTTCATCGCAGTTTCAACGTCGTCAGCGCGAACAACGCCATCACCAGCCCCGCAATCCAGAACCGCGCAATGATCTTCGACTCCTGCCATCCCAGCGCCTCGAAATGATGGTGAATCGGCGCCATCTTGAAAATTCGCTTCTTCCGCAGCTTGTAACTCCCCACCTGCAGGATCACGCTCATCAGCTCCACAACAAACATGCCCGCGATGAAGATCAAGAGGATTTCCTGCTTGATCAACACCGCGACCACGCCCATCGCCCCACCAAGAGCAAGAGACCCGACATCGCCCATGAAAATATCCGCCGGATGCGCATTCCACCAGAGGAACCCGAGGCTCGCGCCCGTCATGGACCCGCAGAAAATCGTCAGCTCCTCCGTGCGCGGATTTCTCTCCAGCTGCAGGTAATGCGCCAGCTCGCGATTCCCGCTCGTATACGCGAGGATCGTCAACGCGCCCGCCGAAATCACCATCAGCCCGATCGCCAGCCCATCCAGGCCATCCGTGATATTCACGGCATTGCTCGACCCCACCACCACAAACACCACAAAGAAATAGAACAGCGCGAAACCCAGCGCATACGTATACGGGTTGTCCATCAGCGAATGAATCAGCAGATCGGTATGAATCATTTTGATGAACGGCACGTTCAGCGTTGTCGTGTAGGTGCCGTAGTACTGCATGGTCGCGAGCACGCCCGTGATCACCGCCGCCACAGCCATCTGCAGACCGAACTTCTGCTTCGCCGTCAGACCGAGATTGCGCTTGTTCATCACTTTCGCGTAATCGTCGACGAATCCGATATACGCCGAACGCCAGCAGCGCGAAGATCGCGATCCATACATAGAGGTGGCGCAGATCGGCCCAGAGCAGCGTCGGCACCAGAATGCTGATCACGATCAGCACTCCGCCCATGGTCGGCGTCCCCGCCTTCTTCTGATGCGACTTCGGACCGTCTTCGCGGATATGCTGGCCAATCTGAAACTCGCGCAGCTTCCGGATCAGCCAGGGCCCGAGCAGAATGCACAGGAACAGCGATGTCAGGCTCGCGAACAGGGTCCGCGACGTCACGAACCCGAATACGCGGAACGGCCGCACGGCCGGATAGAGCTGTCCGTAGAGAAGCCAGTAGAGCATGTACTTATGCTTTCACTTCCCCGAAGGCCCGCTCCAGCGCCTTCTCCACTTCCACGCCGCGCGAGCCTTTGAACAGCACCGCATCCCCCGGCCGCACATAGCTCTTCAGAAACTCTCCCGCCTCTTCCGACGATTCGAAAAATAACGCGGCGCTGTCCGACAATCCCGTTTCCATAGCCCCTTCGACCATGTAGCGGGCAGCGCCGCGTATGCCAATAACGGCATGAATTCCCTGCTCCGCGGCGAATTGTCCTATGCCGCGGTGCAGGGTCCCGGCCTCGCGGCCAAGCTCGAGCATTTCGCCCAGCACGGCAATTCTGCGGCGTGCGGGCGTTCCCCGAAGCACTTCCAGCATGGAGCGCATGGCTTCGGGGTTTGCGTTATAGCTGTCGTTGATGATGGTGACGCCGTTGCGTTCGAGACGTTCGCCGCGCATCTTTCCCACGGCGAGTTTCCTGACGGCCTCGATCAGTCTTTCCGGCGCGATACCCATCGCATGCGCCACCGCGATCGCCGCGAGCACGTTGCTCACTCCGTGCCGGCCCGCGAGCGGCGATTCGAAATCCACGCCGAGGCAGCGGAAGTGCGCGCCGTCCGGGCACATCTGCAAGCTCTTCCGCGCGCACTTCGGCGTCATCCGCGAAGCCAAACAGAATCGAGCGGCCCGGGTGGATCGCTTTGAAATCCCGCACACGCGGATCGTCCGCGTTCAGCACGGCAATCCCCTGTCGGCGGCAGCTCTTCGATCAGTTCGCGTTTGGCGCGCGCCACACCCTCGATGCCGTCCTCGAAAAATTCCGCATGCGCCCAGCCGACGTTCGTCACGACGCCGATCTGCGGCTCGGCGATATGCGCCAGCGCGCGAATCTCCTCCGCATGATTCATGCCCATTTCGATCACCGCCGCGCGGCAGTCGTCGGGCAGCCGCAGGATGGAAAGCGGCACGCCGAAATGATTGTTGTAATTGCCGATCGTGCGGCCGGTTCGAAACTCAACGCTCAGCAGGCTCGCGATGGCGTCTTTCGTCGTGGTCTTCCCCGCGCTGCCCGTTACGCCGACCACGGTCCCGCCCCAGCGCTCTCGCGCCTTGCGCGCCAAGTTGCTGCATCGCGGCAAGAGCATCCGGCACCACAAGCTGCAGGATCTTCGCGTCGTCAACAGGCCGCTCCACCACAGCCACCGCCGCGCCCTTCTCGACGACGTTCTCCACGTAATCGTGGCCATCGTTCTTCGGCCCGCGCAGCGCGAAAAAGCAATCGCCCGGATTCGTCGTGCGGCTGTCGATGCTCCACCCCGACACGGTCTCATCGTCATGGCGCGGAATCGCCGCCCCCACCATTTCGGCAATCGCCGTAATGGAAAGCGTCATGAACCCGCTCGCCTCCGATCCGCGATTCCCGAAGCCGAAACTCCGCAGCGCCTCGCGCGCCACTTCACGATCGTCGAAATGAATGGTCCGGTCGCGGAAGATCTGGTACGTCTCGTGACCCTTGCCCGCCAGAATCACCACATCGCCCGCGTGCGCCTCTTCGATCGCTTTCCGGATCGCCGCCGCGCGATCGGGCTCCACAATCGTTCGCGTATTCGTGCGCCGCAAACCCACCAGCGCGTCGTTCATGATCTGCAGCGGCTCCTCGGAACGCGGATTGTCGCTCGTAAGAACCACCAGATCGCTCAACTCCCCCGCCGCCTGGCCCATCAACGGACGCTTCGCGCGGTCCCTGTCGCCGCCGCATCCGAACAGCGTAATCACGCGCTTCGCATTCAACGTGCGCGCAACCGAGATCGCATTCCGCAGCGCGTCTTCGGTATGCGAATAATCCACCACCACCGCGAACGGCTGCCCTTCATCCACACGCTCGAAGCGCCCCGGCACACCCGCGCATGCCTCAATCCCGCGCGCAATCGTTTCCGGCGGAAGCTGGAACGTCATCCCCGCGCAGCACGCCGCGAGGATGTTATACACGTTCACCTTCCCGATCAGACGGCGAGTTGATCTCGAACCGCAGCTTGTCGAACGTAACATCGAAGCGAAGTCCGTTCAGACCGGAATGGATGTGCCGCGCGCGCACCATCGCCTCACTGCCCAGCCCGTACAACAGCACTTCCGACGTGGTTCCCGGCGCCGCCAGTTTCTTTCCCCACTCGTCGTCCCGATTGATCACGGAAAAACGCGGCGGCGGCCCGCCCGAGCCCGTAAACAGCAATCGCTTCGCCGCGAAATAATCTTCCATCGTGTGATGGAAATCGAGGTGGTCCTGCGTGAGATTGGTGAAGACGGCGGTTTGAAACTGCATGCCGTAAACGCGCCCCAGCGAAAGCGCATGCGACGAAACTTCCATCGTCGCCGCCTTCGAATTCGCACCTCGGGCCAGCGCGTCCAGTTCCGCCAGCATCCGGTGCAGATCGAGCGATTCGGGCGTGGTGTTCGCGGCCGGCAGAACCTTCGAGCCCAGATGATACTCGATCGTTCCCGCCAGCATCGTGGTCTTCCCGGCCGTCCGCAGAATCGAATCGACCAGATAACTCGTGGTCGTCTTGCCGTTCGTGCCCGTGATCCCGATCAGCGGAATCTTTTCGTCGAGCTTGCCGTAGAAGGTCTTCGACGCCAGCGCAAGCGCGTGCCGGCCGTGCGCCACCTGCAGCCACGGAGCGGCAACCCCGGCCGGAGCGGGCAGTTCGCTCACGATCGCCATCGCCCCGCGCGTCACCGCCTGCGCGGCAAACTCGCGCCCGTCCACCCGCGCAGCCCGGAAACGCGAAGAACAGAAACCCCGGGGCCACGCGCCGCGAATCGTAATCGATGCCCTGAACCTGCGTTTGAGCGAGCGGGAGCGGCAACTCCGTCAGCAACGGAACTCCCGCCAGCACCTCGCTCACAGTCATCGCGTGAATACGATCCTGATCTGTTCGCCCCGCCGCAGCGGACTCCCCGGCAGCGGCACTTGCGCCCGCGCCACACCGCTGCCTTCAATCATTACGTCAATTCCGTTCGCGGCGGATTCCTCCACCACCGACCGCATCGTCTTTCCCCGAAAGTCCGGAACGGTCGGCTTCCTGGCACGCGGCGACAGTCTTCGCCTCACACCGGAGCGCAGCCCCCGCGGCCGGAATCTCATCCGGATCCTTCACCGGCTTCAATTGCGCGGCCAGCAATTCCCGCACGGCCGGATCTTCTTCTTCCATGATGCTGCTACCGTCCAGACCGGCTATCGCCACATCATCGAACTCACCGGGCTTCACCTTCGACCGGCTTCTTCGCCACCATCTCCTGTTCAGGAATATCCTTCGGCACATCCAGCATGCGCAGCGCTTCGGTCATGATCTTCGTCCAGACCGGCGCGGCCGCATCCGCACCCTGGCCGTTTTCGCCCGACTGTATTGTGCACCGTCACCAGCACCACCAGTGCCGGATTCGTCACCGGCGCGAAGCCCAGGAACGACGCGTTGTAGTTATGCGTGTAGTGATGCGTGACCGAATCGAAGATTTGCGCCGTGCCCGTCTTTCCGGCCGACGTGTAGCCATCGAGGCGCGCATGCACGCGTCCCGTGCCGCGCAGCACCACGCCCTCCATCATGCTCTTCATCGTAATGGCGGTTTCCGGCTTCAACACCCGCACCGGCGGTTCCACCGGCTCAGCCTTATCGCCGCGCTTCAGAATCAGCCGCGGCTTCACCAGCATTCCGCCGTTGGCGATCACGGCGCCCAGCCGCACCAGTTGCACCGACGTAACGCTCACTTCCTGGCCCATCGATACCGACGCGAGCGAAGTCGTGCCCCACTTGTTCGAGCGTTCTCAGCTTCCCGGCCGATTCGCCGGCACCGGCAGCCCCACCCTCTGCCCGAACCCCAGCCGCCGCGCGTACTCATACATATTTTCCCGGCCCACGTGGCTGCCGATCATGATCGCGCCGATGTTGCTCGATTTCTCCAGCACCTGCGCCATCGTGATGGTGCCGTATCCGCCGTGCGATTCGTGAATCACACGGCCAGGCAGAACCAGGATTCCGTTACCTGTCGGAATGAGCGAGTCAGGACGAAGATTAGTGGTTTCGAGCGCCGCGCTGAGCGTCACGACCTTGAACACCGACCCCGGCTCAAACGGAGTCGACGCCCCCAGATCGAACCGCGATCCGCGCATCTTCGCCCGGCTGCGGCGGTTTGTTGGGATCGTACGTCGGATAATTCGCCAGCGCGAGAATCTCGCCCGTATACGGATTCATCACGATCGCCGTGCCGCTGCGCGCATGCTTCGCTTCCACGCCCGCCTTCAATTCCTGCTCGGCGACGTACTGCATTCTCTCGTCGATCGTGAGCGTCAGCGGCACGCCCGCCTGCGCCTCCGAATCGATGTGCGAATCGAGGCCCTGATGCCGCACATCCATCACGAGACGCTCGGAACCGTTGCGGCCTTTCAGCACCGGATCAAGCGTCCGCTCGATACCGGCCGCGCCCTCTTCATCCTTATAGACAGCGCCCAGAACGTGCGCCGCCGTCTCGCCTTTCGGATAATGGCGCTGGCTTTCCGTATGGAACGTCACCCAGTCGAGGTGCATCTCCTTCAGCCGGTCGGTTTCGAAGGGGTCGATCCGCCGTTTCACCCAAAGAAAGCCTTTGTGATTCTGGCGCGCCCATTCGAGACGGCTCTCGAGCACCCGCTGATCGAGATTCAGGGTGTTGCCGAGAACCTCGGTCGCCACGCGAATATTCTCAATCTGCTGAGGATTCACCGAAACGGATGACACGGGAACGCTGATCGCGAGCGGCTGCCCGTTGCGGTCGAAGATCGATCCCCGCGGCGCCGGGATGTCGATCCGATGCTCCTGCTGCGAGCGCGCGATCGCCGCGTACTTCGCGTGCTCCACCACCTGCAGCGAGATCAGCTTTCCGAAGATCGCCGCACCCCACAGCAGGAGGATCACTCCCAGCCCCGTTAGCCTGTTGACCGCGGAACTGCGCCGCACAGGCGATTGCCCGGCGTGCGCAATACGCTCATGTGCACGCGCAACCCATCCCCCGATGTCCACGGCGGCACGCTCCTTACTGACCGTTTGCTGGCGCGACGGCCGGTGACGGAGCGAGACGAGCGTCGACAGTACCCGCTCCCGTGCCCGTATCGAGATGAATCACCTGATCCGAAGCCGGGCTCGTCGAGACTGCGCGCCCGCGCCAGGCCGTTCAGACGCTCAGGACTCAGCAGTCCCGCTTCCTTCACTTCCAGGTCGCGCTTCTGATCGACGAGCGTTTGCCGCTCCTGCTTCAACGATTCCAGCTTGTAGCCGGCAAGAATCGATCCCACGTGCGGCGCGATGATGCTCGCGCCCAGCATGAGCAGCACGCCCGCCGCCCCCACCGCCGACCAGCACTCGCCGCGCGCCTCCGGATCGGCCTGCCGTACCAACCGCTGGTTGTCGATCTTCTTCGAGTAGAAGTAGATGTCGTCATTCGGCAGCGCGCGCAGCCGGAACGGGTCCGCCTGTGCACGAGCCTGCGCACGAATCGATTCGCTCGCCTCCCCCGCACGCGCTGTGCGTGAGGTGTGTCTTTCGCCCGTTTGGCGGGAAGATGCTTCCCGGAAAAATGTTGCCAGCGTGGCCATGGCTTTTCTTCGTCCTCTTTACCGTTTGTCTGAAATTTCCTGGGCGTTTAGCATTTCCACCGCCCGCAGTTTTGCGCTGCGCGACGGCGGGTTCATCCGGACTTCCTGCTCACTGGGCGTGATCGGCTTCTTTGTAAGAATCAAAGCCTGGCCGGTACGCTTCAGTTCCCGGAAACTCTCTTTTACTTTGCGGTCTTCGAGCGACATGAAAGAGATGATGACGATCCGGCCTCCCGGTTTCACCATGCGCGGCGCGGCCTTCAGCAGCGCGTCGAGCTCTTCCTGCTCGCGATTGACCACCATTCTCAATGCCATGAAAGTGCGAGTCGCGGGATGCAAAGGTCCCGTTCGAGGTGCGGCCCGTTCCACTACACCCGCCAGGTGCAGTGTGCTCCGAATGGGCCGCGCTCGAACGATTGCTCCGGCTATCTTCCGCGCTCTCCTTTCTTCGCCGAGCTGGTGAAGCCAGTCGGCGATTGCCTTTTCGGCACTGTGGTTCAGCAGTTCGGCCGCGGTCACGCCCTGACTCTGGTCGAGGCGCATATCCAAAGGCCCTTCTGCCTGAAATGAAAATCCGCGCTCCGGGCTGGTCAGTTGAAACCGGCTCACGCCCAGATCCGCAATCAATCCGTCCAGATTCCGTTCGGCCAGTTCCGAAAAGCTGCCGTGCTGAAACTCGATCCGGTCCGCAAATTCCGCCGCGTTCGTCCGCGCCATCTCGAGCGACTCCGCGTCCCGATCGTTCGCGATCAAGCTTCCGCCCTGCGTCAGCAGCGCTGCGATCGCTTTCGTATGCCCCGCAAGCCCGGCCGTACAGTCGAGATATCGTCCGTCCGGCTTCACCGCCAGATACTCCAGCGACTCCGCGAGCATCACCGGAAAATGTTCTGCCATTCATCAACGGAGCCCCGCCGTTTTCATCGCCCGCAGCGCATCGGTGGTCGATGCCGCAGACTTCCGCCGCATCTCCTGATACTGCGCGTCCGTCAAAATATCCACATGGCCCTTGGCCGGGATCAGGTGCAACTCGGTGTTCTCGAGGCCCAGCTCCCGCCGCAGATCCGGATGAACCGTGATCCGGTTCTGGCTGTCCATTTCCACATCGCCGCCGAGATCATGCGCATTAAAGAGGATGAGCGCCGCCGCGTCCGGATCGGCATGATAGCTGTCAAAGAACTTTTCATTTACCCGCCATTCCGCAATCGGATACAATGATGCCGTTGTGCGGTCCAGACTGGTCAGAAACAATTTACGCTCCGGAAGGCTGTTGAAAAACTGTGCAAAAGCTGTGGGAACTTTGAGTCGCGCTTTGTCATCGAGGCGTCCGGGAAACCGGCCGCGCGGCATCTCGAGGATATTCGGCGCTGAATCGGTTTGCTCCACTTAGTATCCACTTTTGGCCACAGCCACGCACTACAGATTGTGTCACGACTCAGTTCGCGTTGCAAGTCCCTTCTTGAAACAAGTGTTGGAATTTGTGTAGGTTACGCATGTACTACAAAATGCGGAGATGGCTGCAGATAGCCACTATTAGTAGAAAATAAGGCGAATGAATAGCGAAACACGTCCGGTTATGAAACTGGCGACGACTTTCGCCGTGTCCGCATCTTCACATTGAGGAATGCCCGACCAACCCATCGCAATCGCCGGAACTGGCCGGATCGCCAACGCCCTCGCCGCGCTGCTTTCGCGGTCCGGCGTCCGGATCGCCGCGGTGGCCGGGCGCGGCGCCATCAGCCAGCTACCTCACCAGGCGGACCACATCCTGATCGCTGTGAGCGACGATTCCATTCCCCAGGTGGCGGCCGAACTGGCTGCCGCCGGGACTCCGCGATTCGACTATTGTCCACACCAGCGCCGCAGCCGGACCTGAAGCACTTGCGATCCTCCGGGCCGCCGGCAATTCGATCGGAGTCCTGCATCCCCTCCAGACCGTGCCCTCCGCCGAACGCGGTATCGAAACCCTGCCCGGCGCGACCTACGCTGTGGCCGGAGACGAGCGCGCAATTGCTTGGGCGCGAGAACTGGTGAGCCTTCTCGGCGGGAACATCCTCGCCATCGATCCCCAGCGCTGGGGACTCTACCATGCAGCGGCCGTTATGGCGTGTAATTATCAGGTGACGCTTGTGGACGCTGCGCTGGAATTGATGGAAATCGCAGGCATAAACCGGATTGAGGCGCAGAGCGCTCTCGCTCCCATTCTGCGAACGACGACAGAGAATATCCTGTTGCGCGGTCCCGAAGCCGCCTTAACCGGGCCGATCCGCCGCGGAGACATCGGGACAATAACCACGCATCTCGAAGCCCTGAAAGCTGCATCACCGGAAACGAGACGGCTCTACGTGACGGCAGGTCTCCGCACGATTCCCATTGCGGCCTTGTCGCCAGCCATGGCGAACGAACTTGCGAATCTCCTGGAGCAGGCCACATGATCCGCATTTCCGACATCCAGGCGAAGAAAGCCCGCGGCGAAAAGATCGTAATGCTAACCGCCTACGATGCGTGGATGGCCCGGCTGCTCGCAGCCGATGGCGGCGTCGACATCCTGCTCGTAGGCGATTCGGTCGGCATGGTCGAACTCGGTTACGACACCACTCTTCCGGTCACGATGAGCGACATGGTTCGCCACACTCGCGCCGTTCGCGCCGGCGCGCCCGAAGCCTTGATCGTGGCCGACCTGCCGTTCCTCAGTTATCAGATCGGAATCACGCAGGCCCTGCGGAACGCGGGCCGTCTCATGCAATCGGGCGGCGCATCGGCCGTGAAACTCGAAGGCGGAGGTCCGGCCGCAGCCACGGTCGAGCGCATCGTTTCCGCAGGCATCCCCGTGATGGGGCACCTCGGACTCCTGCCGCAGTCCGTGCATCAGCAGGGCGGATTCCGCCGGCAGGCGACCAGTCCCGAAGCACATCGCCAACTAGTGAACGACGCCGTCGCATTGGAAAATGCCGGAGCGTTCGCCATCGTGATCGAATGCGTGCCACGCTCCGTTGCCTGCGACGTCACGAACAAGCTGCGCATTCCGATCATCGGCATCGGCTCCGGCCCGAATTGCGACGGACAGGTGCTGGTCACACACGACCTCCTGGGCTTGAGCGGCGCTGCGAAGCCGCCCTTCGCGAAGCAGTACGCCGATGTCGCACAAGCCATCTCCGAAGCGGTGAAATCTTTTTCGGCAGAAGTTCGCTCGGGCGCGTTTCCTGATGCCTGAGGTCTATTCGGAAATCGCGGCGCTGCGCAAGTGTCTGCGCGGCGCTCCCTCTATCGGCCTGGTCCCCACCATGGGAGCGCTGCACCGCGGCCACGCCAGCCTGCTCAAAACCGCGCGCCGCGAAAATGATCTCGTAGTCGCGACCATCTTCGTCAACCCCACCCAGTTCGACTGCAAAGAAGATCTGGAAAATTATCCACGCACGATGGAAGAAGATCTGCGCGTCTGTGACAGCTGCGGCGTCGACCTGGTCTTCGCTCCAACTGCCCAGGAGATGTATAGCGAAGAATCCCTCACCTTCGTAGACCTCCCGGCCCTGACCGCTCACCTCTGCGGCGCGCACCGCCCCGGACATTTCCGTGGAGTCGCCACCGTAGTTCTGAAACTCCTGAACATCGTGCAACCCCACCGCGCCTACTTCGGAGAGAAAGACGCGCAGCAACTCGCCGTGATCCGCCGTATGGTTACTGACCTCAACGTCCCTGTATCCATCGTGCCGGTCGCCACCGTCCGCGAAGAAGACGGCCTTGCACTCAGTTCCCGCAATAAACACCTGACTCCGGAACAGCGTGCTGTAGCGCCCTTGTTATCGCGCGCGCTGCGGTCAGCGGTCAGCGCAATCGATCACGGTGAACGGTCAACGGAGTTCCTCCGCAATGCAGCGCACGCCATCTTCGCGCCGCACCCCGAAGCCCGCCTCGAATACTTCGAAATCACCGATCCCGACACCATGACCCCCGTCGAACGCATCACAGGGCCGGTACTCATAGCCGCGGCGATGTGGCTCGGATCCACGCGCCTCATCGACAACCTATCGTGGCCTGATCGAATCGTGGCCTGATCGAAACCAGCCCCGCGACGGCAGTCAGCCGCCCCCGATCAGAACGTAAGCCGCGCGCTGATCTGCAGCCGTCGGGCCTGGGTCCCGTCCGGGAAACCACCATCGCCAAGACCGAATCCGAAGGCGTTCGGAGTGTAAGTCAGCACCCCTTTCGCTTCCGTGTAGGCTTGTGTCGCGAGGCTGGTCGGCGACCAGTTGTTGGCGATATTGAACACCTCGGCGTTCAGACTAAGCTTCCAGCTTTCTCGCCAGAGCGGAATATTCTTAGTCACCCGAAGGTTTTCCTGCTGGATCCACGGAGTGTACAAACTGTCCAGCGGCACGAACGGCACGCGGAAGTTCCCGTTGAATCCGTTGAATTCGCTGGCGGAATACAACATGCCCGGGACCGGCGTATCATTCATCTTTATTGTTTCGCTACCCGTGGGCCGGCCGCTGGCAAGGGTCGTGATGCTGGAAAGCTGCCAGTTGTTCACCAGATACTTCGCGACCCAGTTGTTGGAGTGCATGAATGTCGGCGCCCAGACGAATTCATAAGTGAACCGGTGACGCTGATCGATTAATCCGCTGCCTTTGTCAAAACCGTAGTTTCCGTTGTACGTCCAGGGCGTAGTACTGAATCCGAACACCGCGTTGGTCGAACTGCCCTGGCCGTCATCGATCTCATGCGACCAGGTATAAGACGCCAGCGACTGAAACCCGTGCGAAAATCGCTTTTCGAATGTGACCGCCAATCCGTCGTACCAACTGCTCACGCCGTTGCCGATCTGGTAGATGGCGGAGAAGTTCGGGTTGGGTCGCGGAGTTGTGTAAACCGGTGTCGTGTACGAGCCAACCGCGTTTCCGTTCGCGTCGTCGATCGTGTAAGTGAATGATCCGCTCGGCGCGTGGGCGTTGATGTCCGTCGTGCCCCAGAGATTCACACCGCGGCTGAAGATACCCGAAACCGTCAACACCATATCCTTTCCGATCTGGCGTTCCACGGCGACCGAGGCCTGTTCGGAATAAGGAGTTTTCAGCTTGGGCGCCAGAACGTCCAGAACCGACGAGCCCGGAGGCGGCCCGCTCGGCAAGCCATTCGGGAACACGGGTCCGGTCGCAATCTGAGCTGCAGTGGAGAGGCTCAGCGACGACTGAAACAAGCCGTTACCGGTGTAAACGTTACTTACCATGCCGCCCACCAGACGCGCAAAGTACGTGCCCACGCCCGCGCGCACTACAGTCTTGTTGTTGACTCGATAGGCGAGTCCGATCCGCGGCATCAGATCGAGAGGGCCGGTGTGAATCGGGTTCCCGGTCTGCGGGAACAAGGGGTTGAGTGTAGCCGGAGGCGGCGCGATCGAGTATTCATAACGCGCGCCGAGCGTAACTGTCAGGCGGTCGGTCGCTTTCCATTGATCCTGCAGATAAAACGACACATCCTGCATCAGGTAGTTAACCTGAGGATTGCCGAATGTCTGGGAGAAGTTGCTATAATCCCTCGACCCGGCCGTGTTGCCGCTGTAGTCCAGCGCGAAAAGGGTTGGGGTCGCAAATGTGTAAGATCCAAAGCGGTTGGCGATGTTGTTGACGTTCTCGCTGACATGCTCGTAGCTCGCGCCGGCCTTAACGGTGTGTCTGCCGTGCACCCACGTGATGTCGTCGTCCCATTCGTTGCGGGTCTCCATCGGTTGAACCCGCGGAATGTAATTCACTCCATTGCCCACTTGAACACCGGCCACGGTAACGGAAAGGTAGCCGAGCCCCGGGGCCAGGTCCGCCGGATCGAAAGTGTCCGCCTGGCGATCCGTGTCCAATCCGTACCGGAATGAATTCACCAGCGTGCTGCGAGATGACCGAGGTCCAGGCAACTTTACCGTTACGCACAATCGCCGAATCGTCTCCGTTGCTGTTGATGCCCGCGCCGCTCGTCGAAGAAAGCGCGGACTGGATGCCGTTGGGCGTCAGCCAGCGCAGGAAATTGAAGCTGACGCTGAATGTATTCCGATCATTCAGATGATAGTCGAGCCTCCCGAAGTAGAGGTCGTTCATCGCTGTGCGGGGAGTCGTACCGAAGAAACGGGGCAACAAGCCGTTGATGGCCGAGCACTGAGCCGGGGTCGCCGGCAATCCGCATCCGATCCAGACCTGATTGGCGGTATCGACAAAGCCGGCCTTGACAATCGCTGTCCACGATCGGAAAATTGCGCCGCGTATTATCGGTGCTCAAAAAATAGAAGAGCTTGTTTTTGACGATCGCGCCGCCCAGCGTCGCTCCCGCCTCCCAGCGGCGATCCGACGGGTTGAACGTGGAATAGGGATCACGCGCGTCGAATCCGGTGCTGCGCAGGAAATAAAAGCCGCCGCCATGCATTTCATTCGAACCGCTCTTCGTGACCGTATTCACCACGCCGCCCATGGCGCGGCCGTACTCCGCCGACACATTGGATGACACCACCTGAAACTCCTGGACCGCATCGGCGGAAAGCTGCGAATAGATCCTCGTTCTGCCGGCGTTCTCGTTGTAAAACTGTTCCGTGTTGTCGTTGCCGTCCAGCAGGAACGAATTATTGCCTTCCACGCCGCGGAACGTCAGCAGTCCGAACGTGCCGTCGTTCGTGACTCCTGGTGTGTTGAGAACGAACGAATCTACGCGGCGTCCGTTGAGGGGCAACTCCATAATCTCGCGTGTGCCGACCACCTGGGAAACGTCGGATTTCGTATCGTTGATGAGTTGCGCCGCCGCCGACACTTCGACGGATGTTGCCGTCTGTCCCACTGCCATCGCGATGGTCAGATTCAGGTCCTGGCCCACCTGCAGAACGATATCGGTCGCGTCGTACTGCGCAAATCCCGCTGCTGTGACCGAGACTTTATAACCAGGGCCCGGATTGAGCGCGGGCGCGGAAAATATTCCATCGCCGTTGGTGTTGAGCGTCCGCAACACACCTTGCGAGTTACTCGAGATCACCACTTTCGCATCGGGGACGCTCGCCCCGGACGGATCCTTCACGACTCCGGAAAGACCAGCCACGCCGCCCGCCGACTGCGCGAGGCACAGGCCCGCCACCGCAACGAAAATACTCGCCGCGAAACCGAACCTGGCGACACCGGATTTACCGCCGGATTTAACGATGTTGAGCCGCATACACTTCCTGCCTTCCATTTGTGATGAGCAAGGAAACTCCTGCTGGGGAAACACTCATTGTAAGGGAATCGAAGGTTACCGTTCTGTTAAATGGGCTTCACTCGGCTGACATTTTGAGGGCCGTCGAACAAGGATCTCGGCGCCTCTTCCGAATCTGGAATTTCCCGTGCGGGCGGGCCGGATTTCAGCCCGTACTTCTCCCGAATTCCGGAAATCCGCTCCCGTACGATCTCGCGATATGGCCCCTTCAAATAGGCGTCGCGTTCATACCGCTCCTGGTATCGGCGCAGCAGGTGCGGAAAGTGCTTTTCGACAAACGGGAAGAAGACTTTCCGCGAACACGGCATCAGAAAAAGCACGCCGCCTCCGAAGTAAGTCGCCCCATGATCGCGAGCCGCCTTCGCCAGCCGGTCGAGCCGCGCTTCCTGATCGGTAATCAGCGGCATGATCGGATTCGGAAAGACTCCCACCGGGATACCGGCATCGGCAAGCGCCTTCACCGCTTTCAACCGCAGTTCCGGACGCGGCGCGCGCGGTTCGAGCAGCCGTGCGAGCCCCGCATCGAGCGTTGTAATCGTCACGTTCACGCTTACGCTGTTCCGTTTCGCGATCTCTCGCAGCAACGGAATGTCCCGCGTGACCAGGTTCGATTTCGTGGTAATCGAGAGCCCGAACCCACTCTGCTCCGTGAACACTTCGAGCGCCGCCTGCGTGCGTTTGAATCGCCGCTCGGCCGGCTGATACGGATCGGTCGCAGTCCCGATCGCGATCCCGCCAGAGCCATCCATTCGCTTCAACTCGCGCCGCAGAATCTCCGCGATCCCCGATTTCGCATAGATCTTGTCTTCGAACTCCACGCTCTCACGCAATTCCATGAACTCGTGCGTATAGCGCGCATAGCAATACCGGCACCCGAATTCACAGCCCCGGTAAGGATTCAGGCTCCATTCGAACGGCATGCCGGGCCGGGTCCGATTCAACAGGCTCTTCGATTGAATCTCGAAGTACCGGACAACTCGTCTTGCTCTCCAGCACCTCGCTCTCAGCCGCGAGCTTTGCGATTCCGACCAGGCCCGGGGTGTTGGTTGGGAGAACCACATCGCCGAACAACATGTGTTTTATTTTCGCCTTTTGTTCGCCTTATTGTCAACTGAACCGCGAATGTGAATGAGCGGTAACGAACTAGTGCGAAGCGTGCCGGTGAACTTCGTACTTATCCAGGATCTCCCCCCAGAAACCCCACGCCTCCAGAATCATCTCGACCACTTCCCGCACCGCCCCATTCCCGCCCGAGGCCTGCGTCACATAGTGCGCCTCGCGCTTCACTTCCGGCCGCGCATTCGCCACCGCGATCGCCAGCCCGACGCGCCGCATCACCACCAGATCCGTGAAATCGTCGCCCATGTAGGCAACTTCCTCCGCCTCGAAGTTCCCTTCCCGCATGATCTGCTCTAGAATCGGCACCTTCTCGATGTGCCCCTGGAACACGTAATTCATCTTCAACTGCCGCGCGCGTTCCATCGTCCCCAACGACTCCCGCCCGCTGATGACGCCCGTGTGCAGCCCCTTCCACTGCATCCACTGCAGCGCAATCCCGTCCTGCGAATCGAAGCCCTTCGTCTCGATCATGTTGCCTTCGTCGTCCGGCAGATGGTAAAGCTTGCCGTTCGTCATCACGCCGTCCACATCCATCAGCAGCAGCTTGATTTTCGCAGCGCGAATGCGCATATGGGCGTTCAGATGACTCGCTTCAGACATGCCTGACCTCGAATATTTTCCCGTAGAGTTCGCGCTGCCGCGCCAGCGCAATCTTATAGAGATCCGCGTTCGCCGCATTCACCGGAACCACGTCGCCGTACTGCGCCGCGGCGCTATGGATGTCGGCGATAGCCCCGATGCGCTCCAGCGCCACCAGCGCCGCGCCCCGCGACGTCGCCTCCCGCGCCACACACGACGTGATCGGATGCTCCAGCGCATCCGCCATCATCTGCGTCCAGACCCGCGAGTGCAGCAGCGCGCTGCCGGATGCCACCACCTCCCGCGGCTCCCCCAGCGACGCCTTCATAATCTCGTACACATTGCAAAACCGCAGCGCCACCGATGCGAGCGCCGCGTGCAGAATCTCGATCGGCGATGTATTCGCGCTCAGCCCCGTGATCGCCGCCCGCGCATCGTCCCGCCATCCCGTCGATCGCTCGCCCGCGAAAAGCGGCAGCACATTCAGACCGTGCATCCCCGGCGCCATCGCCGCCAGTTGCTTCTCGATCTCTTCATCGCTCTCGGGCAAACGCAGCGTCCGCTTCATCCACGCGTAGACCGCGCCCCCATTCGAAAGCGCCCCGCCCAGCACAAACCGTTTGCGGTCCACCCGGTAGCAAAACAGCCCGTCCGGAATTTCGATCTTCTCCGTCTCCGCCACCGCCCGCATCGCGCCGCTCGTGCCCACCATCAGCGCGAAGCGTTCCCGCCGCGTACATCCGCTGCCGACGTTGTCGCACGCCCCGTCCCCCAGCGCCGGAAACCATGGGATGCCCCTCAGTTCTGGCCATTCCACATCGCCGGTGCAGGTCTGGTCGAATTCGTCAGCCGCCGCGAATTGCCTGCGCGAAACCGGCAGCGCGCCCAGGATCTCCGCGTCGTAATCGTTCGCATTCTGATCCCACAGGCCGCTCGCCGAAACCATCGATGTCGAAGCCGCCGCCTTGCCGAAAAACTTCAGGAACAAATACTCGCCCGCACTCATCCACCGCGATGTTTTCTTGAATGCCTCCGGCTGCGTTTCCGCCAGCCAGAGTAATTTCGCCGGCGGATAGCTCGGATGAATCACGCACCCCGTGCGCCTGTGCTGCGCCGCATTGTCGACACGCGCGGCAAGTTCTTTCGCGGCGCCCGCGCTGCGCGTATCGAAGGGATGCAGGACCGCCGTCGTAGGCTTGCCGCCCGCATCCACCCCTACCAGGCTGTGCCAGAACGTGTCGACCGCCACCGCCACCGGCTTCACGCTTTTGCCGCGGATCTGCCCGCAGATGTCGCCGAGCGCGCGCGCCGCAATGGCCGTCAGTTCATCCGCGTCGATCTCCCACCCGCCATCCGCAGTCGTGCGCGCCCGGTAGGTGACCTGCGAACCGAAGCCCTTCGATCAGCCGTCCTTCGAGCGAAAAAACAAGCGTCCGCGCCGACGAACTCCCCACATCCAGCGTGACGACACAATCCACGTGTCCCCTTGTAACACACAAGCGTGCCGCACGTGGGCAAACCGGTCAAACCTGATGAATTCGCTGTAGACCGGTCCAGCGATCAAAATCGGCGTCGAAGCTCAGGATCGATCGGATCCCATGCCGCTCCATGACCGCGATGTGAACAGCATCCCGCGCAGACATCAACGCCGGATGCTGCGCGATCTCGGCGGCTCGCAGCACTTCTCCCTTTTCGATCGGGATTACTTCATCAACCAGATCCAGCGTCACTTGAAGCGCCGGCCCGATGGCCTCGCGCCGCGAGATCGCCGTGTATCGGTGAAGTATCTCCTGCAGGACCTCGGCGTCCGTCACCAGACGCTGTCCCGCCGCGATCAGGCGCTTCAGAATGATCTGCGCTTCCGCTTTGTGGGGATGCGCGGCGCTGATCAGGTACATCGGGATGTTGGAATCGATAAATATCAGCCCTCGTACCCCCGTTCAAACTCGCGCAGCATTTGGTCGATTTCAGCCGTTGGAAAAGAATACTCCGCGGCACGGCGAATTGACTTCAGCTTCGTCTCGGGTTGATGTGCCGGCCGTCCCGCCCGTGCCTCGCGAAGCGTTCGGCGAACCCACTCCCCACCGTCACATGCTCACGCCGGGCCAAACGTTGAATATCTGCCATTTCCGCGTCTGGAATCAGCACTTGAAGACGCTTACCCATACCCTGAGTGTTTCATACTCAGGGTATGAGCGTCTGATCGCAAGGCCGCCACCCTGCACAGACCGGCAGCATTTACGTTAAGGTGAACTCAGCCTATGCGCCCACATCATGGACGCCGCAAACGAAGTTTACTTGGGCGCAGTGTCCGCCCGGGAGATCGCCGGAAGTGCGCGCAGGGAGGAATATCCTTGCCATCGCACCCCTCGACTCTGTTTCCGGCGGTTCGCAGGGATTCAGGAATTGCGAGTCTTCCACTGACGGAAAAGGCCGCGCGCTTGCAGTTGAAAAACTCCAACTGTTCCACAGAGACCCCTTTGACCGTATGCTGATCGCACAGGCGATAATGGGCGGACTCGCGACCGTCACGTCCGATCGGGCGTTTGAGCCTTATCCCGTGCGCGTGATCTGGTAACGCTGCCAACTCCAGACACTGGCGTTACGGGTTATTCCGCCGCGACGGCTCTGGATCTGGCGCGCTACATCGGTGAAACCGTTCTCAATTGCAGCTTCGTAGAGACTCTTGTGATCGCTGCGACACGCACCAGTGGCCGCGCCCCCGCCCAACAACAGCTTGACCCTTCGGCTCATCGCTTGTCTAAAAGCGGCATTAACGCTTCTGGCGTAAGGCAGCGGACCGGAGATCCGCGAAATCCTTTCGGATCTCGCGTCACAATGTACTCACAACCCGCCAATCGCCCGGCGGCCGCCGTCACCGCATCCTCAAAGTCGGAAAACGGCAATTGCAGTGCCTCCTGAATGACCGCACCATCGACGGCGGCTACACCAAAGACTCTCAGGATCGCCGAGATGATCCGCCTGGCCCTCACATTACCCTTCTCTTTTCGGACGAGGTAGTGAATTGTCGTCACGGCGTGAGCAGCCAGCATCCCTTCCGAGATGCCTGTCTCGACAGCAGCCCAGGCCGCCGCGCTTGCCTCTACGTAAGGTTGCCGATCGAGCAGCACGTCGAGGACGACATTGGTATCGAAGAGGATTCTCTTCATCGATATTTCGCTGCCAGATGCTTCCGGTACGCGTCGATATCCGCATTCTTGAGAACTCCCCGCACCGAACGCAGAATCGGAGCAGCGCCTGCGGCGGGAGAACTCGGCTCGGCAACCGCACCAAGATAGGCTTCAACCATCTCCGATACGGAGACTCCTCGCAGTTTCGCGTATTGCTTTGCGCGCGAAACCACGCGATTGTCCACACTCAAAGTGAGTTTTGCCATCTACGTATAATATCAAAAATTCGGTACGTATGATCCGCGACCCCTTCAACTGGCTTCTATGGACGCCGGTGGGATAAAAAGAACGGGAGCCCCGCCGGTGGGCCATCAAGTCCACGCTGATATTACAAAAGCATCTAAGTCTTCTGCGAGCGATAACCTTCAGTGGATTCGAAGCCCTGTCATTCTTAGGCTTTCTGCGAATCTGTACTGAGCAACATTTCAATCTCAGACAAGGGCCTCGATAACACCTCGTGAGCGGTATGGAATTTTTGGAAGAGAGCAAAAACGTATCGCAAGCGTTCCCGAGGTTTGCCCAGTTGGCAGCTGCCGTCGGTGTTGGACACCAGCAGGTCTATACCCACTGTTAAAGTTCTGTCGCCCACCTCGTAAGTCATCAATCTTTGCGTTGCGCACCGTCGCACGATGAAAGGCATCGGTCCCCGAATATAGGGCTCCAGCCGGATGTGCTCGTGATAGACGATCTCTCAGTTACCCGAGATCATGGCGGTGCGTTTTGCTTCAACGTCCGCCGAATCGAACGCAACGGGGTAGGAAGCACGAAAGATTCCAGTCACCCTGCTCGGCTCTGCAGACGCCGGAAAAACTCGATAACTTTGCACGAAGGGAGACCTTCTCTTTTCGGTCACAAATTTTTTAAAACATCGCAGGCCTGTTTTCAATAGCTTGCAACCAAACCGCGCCGGGGCTTGGTTTCCACGTGCTCTATTTACATCCAGGAAGGGAACTATGGTCTCAGAAAAACAACTCGAAGCAAATCGGCGCAACGCACAGAAATCCACCGGTCCGAAAACCGCCGAAGGCAAATCCAACTCCAGCCGGAACAATCTACGTCACGGCCTGACCGGCCACATCAGCCTCCTGCCAACTGAGGACCGCGAAGCACACGACGCCTTCTGCAACGAACTCATCGACAGCTTCAATCCCGAAACGCCCATGGAACGGCAGCTTGCCAACTCCATCGCGGAAGACAGCTGGCGTCTCAACCGGGCCCGTGCCAATCGAGAACAACATGTTCGCCCTGGGCCACCAACAGGAACGCCGCGAAGCCCAAATCGCACTCGCCGACGCCAAAACTTTCCTGACCCAGGCCGCCGCCTTCAACCTCCTGAGCATTTACGAACAGCGCATCAACCGCAATCTCCAGCGCAACATGAAGCTCCTCAAAGAGCTCCAGGCCGAGCGCAAAGCGCAGCACGACCAGGCCATGGAAGAAGCCAAGCTCCTGGCCCAACTCAATCTAATGAATGGCTTACCTTACGAACCGGAGAAAAATGGCTTCGTCTTTTCACCCGCCGAAATCAACCGCGCCATCGACCGCGACAACCGCCTGAAGGCCGCAGACTGGCCGCAATGCCGTCGTCAAAGCCTGCGGCACCACACCAATCCCCCATCGCCCGCGCCGCCTGACACCGGCGCTGACGTTATGGCCCGAGCCGTGCAGTGCCACGAATAGAGGTGACGGAAAGATGGAAGAGTTTGATCGTGAGCGCGACGCTGGCCGGAAGCCTCGGAACCGCGTGGGTAATTCAGCGGGCGATTCTGGCCGTGTGCCTGAAAGCGATGGCGATACACCGCAGCAAGATAGCTATTTGCGGGATCCGCGCTTGAGGTTCTTCAATTTCGTCTGCCGCTGCTTGGTTTTCTTGCGCTGCGGCTTGCTGATGATGAAGGTGCCGCTGCCAACGTATTCCGCTTTATAAAGCTTATCGTCTGCCAATTTTTGCTCCGTGAATTCCGATCGGTGAATTTTCCCCGATCTGGTTTATTGTAACGTGGCGCACCGGTCGGCGATGACGCCCATGGGACTATTTCAATAGATGCTTCGGGGCGTGAAGGCGGCGTTGAAGTTGCGATACCCGGTCTTTGTTTTACTCGTCCTGTCGTGCGGAGGCTGGCAGTCGTCCGCGGCAGCCCCGGTTGCATCGAAGCTTCCCGACAGCGCAGGAAATCAATTCCATCCTCCGGGAACTCTCCGGCATCACTGGATTTCGCATCCGCAAACAACTGCCGTTCGCGCTGATCACTCGCGATGAAGTGAACAAATACGTGCAGGAGCAGATCCGCGAGTCGGTAAAGCCGGATGAGATTCGCGCCGAAGAGGCTACGCTGAAGAAGTTCGGTTTTGCCCCGGCTGAGTTCGATCTGCGGAAGACCACCATCGATCTTCTGACCGAGCAGGCCGCGGCCTTTTACGATTTCAAACGGAAAAAGCTTTTCATTTCCGATTGGGCCACCGTAAACATGCGCGACGTCGCGCTCATTCACGAACTCGCCCACGCGCTTGCGGATCAGAATTTTTCGATCAAACAGTTTCTGGCGAAGGCCGGCGATGACAGTGAGGCGTCACTCGCGCGGCAGGCTGTGGTGGAAGGGCAGGCCTCCTGGCTGATGGTGGAAGTCGCAGCGCGCCGGGCGGGAAGAACTCTAGCGGACGAAGACACCGCCCGCCAATACTTGAACACCGACCTGGACACTCCGGATGCCGACTATCCGGTGTTCAATAAAGCACCTCTCTACCTGCGGAAAACGTTGATTTTTCCGTATTCGGAGGGCGGCCGGTTTCAGCAGGCGGTTTTTCTGCATGACGGCGCCCAGGCCTTTTCGCAGGTTTTTCAGAAACCTCCGGTTTCGAGCGCGCAAATCATGCACCCAATGCGATATTTCGAAAATGTCGACCTGCAGGTTCCGGATTTGCCCAAGCCGCTCAAACACACGAAACCCTTCATCACGGGAATCATGGGCGAGTTGGAGACGCGTATTCTGATCGAGCAATACGCGGGGGCCGACCTTGCCGAACAGCTGGGGCCGAAACTCAAAGGCGCCAGCTACCGGATCGATGAATCGAAACCGGACCATCGCCGCATGCTGCTCTATGTTTCCGAATGGAGCGATGAGGATGCGGCGTCGCAGTATCTCGCGGCGTACCGGCAGGTCCTGCGCGGAAAGTGGAAGCAGGTCGATTTCGCGGATGGCGGCACGGATGAATTCTCCGGTAAGTCCGAAGACGGCTATTTCATGGTTGCCCGCGACGGAAAACGCGTTCTGAGCGAAGAAGGCTTCGCCAAGGCTCCCGGTTTACCGCCCCGCTAAACTGGGTTCTGAGCCGCGACCGCGAGGGAGCGGTGCATGGGAAACGCAGAGCCACGAAAGGACACAAAATGGATCAGGAACTCGAAGATCTCTGCATCAACACCATCCGCATTCTCTCGGCCGACGCCGTGCAGCAGGCCAACTCCGGGCATCCCGGCATGCCGATGGGCACCGCGGCGATGGCCTACACCCTCTGGACGCGCTTCCTGAAGTTCAACCCGGCCGATCCGCACTGGTTCGACCGCGATCGCTTCGTGCTCTCCGCCGGACACGGTTCGATGCTGCTCTACAGCCTGCTGCACCTCACCGGCTACGATCTTCCACTGGATGAATTGAAACGCTTCCGCCAGTGGGGAAGCAAGACGCCCGGGCATCCCGAGCGTGGCCACACGCCTGGTGTCGAAGTATCGACAGGGCCGCTGGGCCAGGGCTTCTCGAATGGCGTCGGCATGGCGATCGCCGAAGCCTGGCTCGCCGCGCGCTTCAACCGGCCCGGCCACCGTATCATCGATCACTACACTTACGCGATCTGCGGCGATGGCGATCTGATGGAAGGCATCACCAGCGAAGCGGCATCTCTCGCGGGTCACCTGCAGCTCGGCAAGCTGATTTACCTCTACGATCAGAACCACATCTCTCTCGCGGGCGCGACCAACCTGACTTTCACCGAGGATGTTGCGGCGCGATTCAACGCCTACGGCTGGCATACCCAGACCGTCGCCGACGGCAACAACACCGCCGACGTGGCGCGCGCAATCGAAGCTGCGCAAAAGGAAACCTCGCGACCGTCGCTGATTCTGGTCCATACCCACATCGGCTACGGCAGCCCGAAGAAGCAGGACACGTTCGGCTCGCACGGCAGCCCCTTGGGCGAAGAAGAATTACAAGCCACCAAGAAGGCCCTCGGCTGGCCGACGATGGATAAGTTCTACCTGCCGCAGGCCGCCGTCGATCACTTCCGCAAGGCGCTTCCGGCGGGAGCTGCGGCGCAGCTGGCATGGAGCGGGAAGTTCGAAGCCTATCGCAAAGAGTTCCCGAAAGAAGCCGCCGAGCTCGAGCGTCTGATCGCTGGAAAACTCCCGCAGGACTGGGCCGCCGACCTCCCAAATGGAAGCCTTCCGACAAGGCCATCGCGACGCGCGCAGCCGGCGGTGAGGTGATGAACGCACTCGCAAAACGCATCCCCAACCTCATCGGCGGCTCGGCGGACTTAAACCCCTCCACCAACACCGCCCTCAAAGGCATGGGCGATTTCCAGCCGTCCGAAGCCGCAGGGCCAGGCACGCAGGGCGCGGTTGGCGGCGAGTGGGATTACGGCGGACGCAACGTCGCCTTCGGTGTGCGCGAACATGCCATGGGCGCTGCGGTAAACGGAATGGCGGCGCATGGCGGCGTGCTTCCTTTCAGCGCGACGTTCCTTGTGTTCTCGGACTACATGAAGCCCTCGATCCGCCTCGGTGCGCTGAGCAAGCTGAAGGCGTTCTACGTCTTCACGCACGACAGCATCGGCGTAGGCGAGGACGGTCCGACTCATGAGCCAGTCGAGCAGCTTGCCGGCTTGCGCGCGATACCGGGGCTGACCGTGATGCGCCCCGCCGATGCCACCGAGACCGCGGAAGCATGGGCCTACGCGATCGAACACGACGGCCCGACGCTGTTCGCGCTTTCGAGGCAAAACCTTCCGCACCTCGATCGTGCCCGCGCGCAGGAACCTGGCGCAGCGCGCGGCGCTTACATCCTGTCCGAATCCGCTGGCGGCGATCCCGAGGTGATTCTCATCGGCACCGGCTCGGAAGTCTCGCTCTGCGTGAAGGCGCAGGAGACTCTGGCCGCGCAAGGTGTCCGGGCTCGGGTGGTCAGTATGCCGAGTTGGAATCTCTTCGAAGCGCAGGATGAGGCCTACCGCGACCGTGTGCTGCCCCCCGCGTTGAAGAAGCGCGTTTCGGTTGAGGCGGGCGCCTCGCAGGGCTGGCACCGCTGGGTGAGCGAAGGAGTCATCATCGCCATCGATCGCTACGGCGCATCCGCGCCCGGCGAGGAGATCATGAAGAACCTCGGCTTCACACCGGAAAACGTGACCGCCGCCGCCTTACGCCTGCTTGGGAAATGAGCGGCCGCGTACATAGAAAAAGACACCGGGGTAACAATTCGGTAACATCCGATCTGTACTCTCGGCTTATGAAGACTCATCGCATCCTGGCGCTCATGCTGATGGCCTTTCAGCTGAGCGCGCAGACGGCCGCTGAGCTGCTGCAAAAAGGCATCTTCGATCAGGAAACTGCGGGCGACCTCGATGGCGCAATCGCCATCTACCACCAGATCGTAAACTCAGGTTCTTCGCCGCGCGATGTCGCCGCGCAGGCGCAATACCGGCTCGCGCAGAGCCTGCTACAAAAGGGGGATTTACCGAACGGCGCTCAGGAGTTTTCCAACCTCGCTCGAAACTATGCTGACTACGACAAGCTGGTGAGCAGCCTCGCGACGCAAGCGCGAGCCAACACGTTCTTCTTCGCGCGGACGCCCGGCTCCGCGGAAGAGCTCGACCGCGCAAAGGCCGAGCTCCAGGCCCTTAAGGCTCAGCAAGCGGCCGCGGTAGGAACCGGCTCGCCGGAACAGCAAGCGCAGGCACGCGAGAAGCTGCGCGATGCGATAGTCCAGCTCGACCGCCTGGCGGCTGAGCAACAGGCGTTGGCCGGCGGTGGAAGGGGTGGCGGGCGCAGCATGACTTTTACGGCTACCGCGTCGTCCCCGCCGACTGGCCTTGGCGCAATGTCATTCGATCCCGCCAGCCCGGTGACCGTAACGGGTGCGGCGGTGTTCAGAGTGGAATGGGTCAATCCCAACGCCACTGTCTCGGTTGACCCGAAGGACGGCAGCGGCAGGCGATACACATTTCTGATGGCCTCTCCGAATGCATTAGTCAGACAGGAATGACCAGGGCCAGCCTGAGCCCGGGAGACGAGGTCACCGTCACCGGGAACCTTGCGGCGGGCAGCCAGACCTTGCCCGACGGCACCATTGCAGCCAGCGCCTTAACCATCACCCGGGCCGATGGGCGCAAGCTCTTTGACCGCGCGGAAATCCCCAAATAGCGTCGTGCGATTCCAGACCAGACTCGGCGGCACCTTGCTTCCATTGCTGTTTCTCGTAGTGGGCGTGATCGCGCCCACTACGTGCGTTCTGTGGTTCATGAGAGACGCGGCACGGGCCCAGGCAGATGCGGCGAGACAGAGTGTCGCCGAAGCGTATCGAGGACAGCTGAGGTTTATGCGCGATAGAGCGGATGCTTATTGGCAGGCTCGCGCAACTGCCCTTCAGCGGTCCGCCGGCAAAGGCGGCGCCGCGGACTTCGCGCGCAACGTCCGCGCCGGGCTGGCTGATTCGTTCATCTTTGCGCACTATCCCGCTCAGGCCGCTACCCCGATGGCAGATCCCGCGGCCACTCGGAAGGAAAGGCCCGACCGTCTGGCCGCTATCGCGAAGTCGGGCGCCGATACATCCACGGCTGCTCGCGCAGCGCAGGCGCAGATACGCCTGCTGACGGGTGATAAGGAGGCGGCAATCAAAGCGATCGACGAATATTTCAGCCGGGGCCGGCTTGCGAAAGCCACTGATCTTCAGGGCCGCCTGATCGCAGCGGACGAACAACTGCTCGCGCTGCACTTGCTGCAACCTCGCGATGTCCGGCGAGCCCGTGGTGCTGCGTCGTCTCATCGCGATGTTGAACGATTACGACACCACCAGAATGCCGGCCGCACAGCGCCTGTTCCTGATGGATGAAGTCCGCGCGATCGACCGCAATACCGCATTTCCGACGTACGACGCGGAACGTCTCGCCGCGCAATTCCTCGAAGCTGACGGCTCACGCGCGAATACTTCGGGCCTGCAGCCCACTCGCGTTCCGGGGCTGTGGAACCTGTCGGGGGCGATCTATCGGACCGATCGTGTCTTAGCCGCGATGCACGGAATCCTCGACGACGGCAACAAAGGCGTGAAGTTCACCATCGTCCCACCCGGCGCGCCCTCAGGCGAAGACGCGATTGCCGCGGGCGCGATGCTTCCCGGCTGGCAGATCTCGATCTCCATCATCGATCCGCGCCTCCTCGAAAATGCTGCGCGCAGCCGCATGGCGTCATATCTGTGGGCGGGATACCTGGTCATCGGCGCGATGGCGATTACGGGTCTGTTCGTAGGCCAGTCGTTCCGGAAACAGATGCGCCTTGCGCGCCTGAAGACGGATCTCGTCGCAGCCGTCTCACACGAACTCAAGACGCCTCTGTCGTCGATGCGGCTGCTGGTGGATTCGCTGCTCGCGGATGCCGAGTTCGAGCCGAAGAAGACGCGCGAATACCTTCAACTCGTGGCGGGCGAGAATCTGCGCCTCACACGCCTCGTGGAGAACTTCCTCACCTTCTCCCGCATCGAACGGAACCGCCAGCGGTTTGAGTTCGAGCGCATCGAACCGGTCGATATCGTCGCTTCCGCCGCGGGTGTTATGCGCGAACGTTTAATCGATTTCACAGTAGATGTAGAGCCCGGCTTGCCCGCCATTCACGCCGATCCGGACGCGCTGCTGACTGCGCTCGTCAACCTTCTGGACAATGCCTGGAAATACACCCGCTCCGAGAAACGCATCTGTCTGCGTGCGACGCGAGAGGCAGGACAAGTGGTGTTCGCGGTCGAAGACAACGGCATCGGCATTGCCGCGCGCGAACAGAAGCGGATCTTCCGCCGCTTCTATCAGGTCGATGCGCGCCTGGCGCGCGAGACCGGCGGCTGCGGCCTGGGCTTGACCATCGTGGAATCCATCGCGCGCGCGCACGGTGGATCAGTGCGCGTGGCGAGCCAGGTGGGCGCAGGAAGCACGTTCAGCCTATGCCTTCCGGTATGACTGGCGGTCGCATCCTGATCATCGAAGATGAACCGGCCCTGGTGCGCGGTCTCAAAGACACCTTCGTGTCCAAAGGGTTTGACGTGCTGACCGCGCAGGACGGCGCCACCGGCATCGACCTCGCGCTCGAAAAGAACCCCGACCTGATCCTGCTCGACATCATGCTCCCGCGCGTGAACGGCTACGAGGTCTGCCGCACGGTTCGCGAGCGCGGCATCGAGACGCCGATCCTGATGCTCACCGCGAAGGGCCAGGAGGAAGACATCATCCTCGGCCTCAACCTCGGCGCCGACGACTATATCGCCAAACCTTTCCGCATCGGCGAACTGATCGCCCGCGTGAACGCATTCCTGCGCAGGACCAAAGCGAAGCAGGCGGAGGTGTATCGCTTCGGCGATTTCGAGCTCAATCTGATGTCGCACACGCTGTTTCGCAACGGCCGCGAGGTGGAGGTGACGCCCAAGGAATTCCGCCTGCTCGCCTACTTCGTTTCGCGGCGCGGCTGCGCTCTGGCCCGCAACGACATCCTGAACGCCGTCTGGGGACACTCGATCATCGTGACGTCGCGCAGTATCGATCGTTGCGTGGCCACGCTGCGCGCCAAGATTGAGCCCGCATACATACAAACGATTCGCGATATCGGATATCGTTTTGAGCCGGGCACCGACTAAGTTTGCAACAGCGGCCGAAGGTCGCGCACGTTCTTCACGCTCTCAAGCGCCAGCACGGTTTCGATCAGCTTCGCGCTCTTCGGGCACCAGTTCCCGGCACTTCGCTACAACCTCTTCGCGCGTCATGGGATTGTCCGATGTTCCCCGCACGGCATCGACGCGTTGGGTAAGCTGGCTGCCGTCGGCCAGCGTCACTTCGACGATGGCGATGCGCTTCGGATACAACCGCTCGAGTTCCGCATCCGGCACTAGGTCGACCTTCGCCCGCAACCGCAGCACCGCCGGATCCTGCATGCGCGCTTTGTCATGCGCCGCCCGGAACGAGGCAGTCTTATCCATGATCATCACCGCGACCATGTGCTGCAGGCAGATATCGGGCATGTCGCGGTTATTCACCGTATTGGCTTCGCTGGTGGCCACGCGCACGGTCACCTTGCGGACCTGGTCCGCCTCGAAAGGCCGCTTCTTCAGCAGGATCTCGAGCGCATCGAGCGGCGCCTGAATCGGCGATCCGACCGTCCACTTCTTGATGTTGGTGCGGGTGATTTCGAAGCGCTCGCCCAGCTTCTCGATCAGCTTCGCGGGATCGGCTTTGGGCGCAAATGCCATCAGGAAGTTATCCGGCCCCGACAGGATATCTTCGACGCCGCTGCCACCGAGTTGAATCAGCAGCGCCGCCGTAACGCCATTGCGTGCAGGCAATCCCGCGAACACGAGCGACTTCTCCACGTGTTCCGTATCGCGCTCCCACGCCGCGATGCCGGATGCCTGCTGCGCGGCGTAATCCAGCAGCCAGCGCATCTGATGGGCGTTGAGCGCCGCCGCGCATCCCGCTGCCGCCGCGGCGCCGAAATCCTCCGCGATGCTGTGCGAGCTGCGATGCGTCTCCATCTGATAAGGCAGGCCGCCGAGAGTCATCGTGACGCGCGGCCCGATGTCGTAACCCAGCGCAACCGCGCGCAGAAAGCGGTTCCCGTCGATCCCGAACTGCTCGCCGGCAGCGAGCGCGGCGGGCACGACGGCGCAGCCCGGGTGTGATTGTGAGGGCGCGTGAGAGTCGTCTGTCTCGTCGGAATGAGCCAGCATTCCGTTCGCCAGCGCCGCTTCGATCGGGCCGCAAAGGATGTCCGAACCGGCCACGGTCGCAGTGCGTTCGCCGGTCTGAGCGCGCGCAAACTGGAGCGCGATCCGCCCGGGAGGCAGGTCGGCGCCCGAGATCATCGCGGCAAACGTGTCGAGAATGTGATGCTTTGTCGCCTCGATGACTTCAGCAGGAAGCGCGCGATCGGCAGCCCCGCTCATGTAGGTGCTGAGCGTAGTCATCACCTGACTCACCGGAGCTTGTTCCGCTGCACGAAGCCCGCTAGCGGCAAGGAACGCCGCAGCCCGCTTCAAAGCGGTTCGCCGGTTCATCGTTTGTATCCGATTTTGCGCAGGAACTCGCGCCGGTCCTTCGCGTGTTCGGCGGATTCCACACCCTTCGGCGAACTCCCGTCAATCACGCCCATCACGCCGCGGCCCTGCTCCGTCTCCGCCACGATCACTTCCACCGGATTCGCCGTGGCGCAGAAGATGTTGCAGACTTCCTGCGTCGATTGAATCGCCTTCAGCGCGTTGATGGGGAATGCATCGCGCATCACCACCGCAAAGAAATGGCCCGCTGCCACCGACGTTGCCATTTCAATCGCAGCCTCCTGCAGTTCCGGGTCATTGCCGTCGGCGCGCGTCAGGCACGGGCCGGAGGCTTCATTGAACGCGATGCCGAACTTCACCCCTGGCGCGGAACCGACCATCGCTTCGTACAAATCCTCGACGGTCTTGATGAAATGGCTCTGCCCGAGAACGATGTTCGCGTCCTGCGGAATCGCCAGCCGCACCGCGTGCAGGTTCAGCATACGCCGCCGATTATGACTTCGGCGTCTTCTTCGAAGCGGCGGTCGATGTGGTGGCAGGGGCCGTGCTCTTGAGGTATTTGTCGAGCTCGGCGCGGATGTTCGTTTCCTGATGCGACAGGAACGTTTCGTCGCCGATGTATTGCGACCGGATCATGCCGTGCTTATCGATGAACACCAGAATCGGCACGAAATACGGGTCGTCCGGCGGCAGCCCGAGAAACTCGAGCACGGCTCGTTTCTCGGAATATCCGACGGGAAAATTCGGGCGCGAACTTCTGATGAAATTCGACAGCGCGCGAGGAGGCGCCGTCATCAAAGACCGCACCGAGCACCTGAACGCCCTTCGCCTTGTACTCCTCCTGAACCTTTGTGAGCGTCCCCGCGACTTTCTGACAATGGACACACGTGGTGTACATGAAGGCCAGCGCGATGGTCTTGCCCTTATACGAGCTCAGCAGCTGCTCAGGGCCGCCCACCATATGGAATACAAACTCAGGCGCCTTGCGTGGAATCTGCGCTCCGAAGCCGGAGCCGCGACAACGAAGGCGGCAAGCGCAATCAGTGCAGGTAGTTTACTCATACTGCAAATCAGTTTACTCGGATATGCGCGTTCGAGTCGCGTACCAGCCAGGCCATGCGTCCGCGGGCGCGCCATCAGGAACGCGCCGATAGTGACCGCCAGCCCCAGTGCCAGCATCGCCACATGCTCGGCGAACCACGCCGCATCGATGCCGCCGCTGTGCCCCGCGCCAAAGCATCCGCAATCGACGGTCAGCCCCAGCGCGTACGCACGGATTCCCACTCCCAGAAACAGCGTGAGCAGCAGGGTTGCGATCAGCGCAAACCAGCGCGTCAGAATCGGGGTGATCAATGCGATCGCGAGCGCGATCTCACCCCAGGGCAGAATTCGCGCGATGGGCTGCACCCAGCTGTCGGGAACCGCCTTGAACTCGTCGACCGACACCGCAAACTTAATCCACGGCTCGCGGGCCTTCTCGTAGCCCGCGTAGAGAAAGATCCCGGCGATGATCAGGCGGCCCAGAATCAGCAGCCAGCGTTTCATTGGGCGAGTTTCTGAGTCAGATACTGCTTCAGGATGGGATACGACATCCCGCCCAGGCCGAACGATTCGCGCTTGCCCTTCACGACGATCACCATGGTGGGGGTTTCGGTCAGGTGGTCCTCGTTCGTGGCCATCGTTTCGTCGCGCAGTCACGGAATCATCGAGATGAGTATCGTTCTTCACCAGGTCGCGAACCTTCTCCATCTCCGCGGGTGACAGCACCTTCGCTACAACTCCGTCCACGTTCCCGTTCTGCGCCCAATCAGGTCTGGGTCTGAAACAGCTGCTGGGTGACGATGTCAAACTTGCCGATCTGTCCGGACGCATTCGCATAGCGCGTGGCGATCTTCGTATATTTGTGCGACTGAATCCGGAAGTCGCGGTGGATCAGGCGGGCCTTGCCGGTCGCCACAAAATCCTTCGTTCAGCTCGGGCAGTGTGTTCAGGAAGAAATTGCGGCAGGCCGGGCACTCGTAATCGGTATAGAGCTCGATCGTCATCGGAGCGGACGGAGAGCCCGACACCTTGTAGCTCGCAACGCCCTCCTTTGAAACGGCGGGCGCGGCGGTCTTGGTGTCCGACACTTTCTTCACTGACGCTCCGCTGAGCCTGGGCCGTCAACACTAAAGCAGGTAGTAAAACGAGTAGAAAACGCATCGCCTCTATATTATGCCAGTGGAGTGGCTCATGGGAAATCGGCCTCTGGAGATAAAGCAGCCTTTACTATTAATAGACATGAAGGACTCCGCGCTGCTCGAACACATCGTAAAGCAGCCGCATGGGAAAACCAGCCTCAAACATCTCTTCCGGGAACTGCGTGTCAAAGGCGATGACCGCGCCTCGATCGAAGCCGCCGTCGACCGTCTCACCGGGCGCGGCGATCTGATCCAACTCCCCAATCAGCATTACGTCGCCGCATCGAAGAGCCGGGAGTTCGTCGCCGGGCGCGTCAGCATCCACCGCGATGGATACGGTTTCCTCGTTCCCGACCGCCCTATTCCCGGCGTGCAGGGCGACCTCTACATCGGCCGCGACAATACGCGCGGCGCGATGAATGGAGACCGCGCCATCGGCCGCATCACGCACTCCGGGCCCAATGGCCGCTCCGAAGGCGAGATCGTCAAGGTGCTGCAAGCGCGCGCATCCCACTGTGGTGGGCCAGTTCCGCATCAATCGCCGCGGGATGTTCGTCGCGCCTCACGACGAACGCCTGACGGAGTGGATCGAGATCGCCGAAGACATGGCGATCCCGCCGCCCGCCGATCAGACCGACCGCATCGGGCCGAAGGCGATCGAGATATCGGACATCAGCCAGATGGACGGCATGATCGTCAACGCGGAGGTGCTCGATTACGGCGATCGGAAGGGCCCGCCGGTTGGCCGCGTGATCGAGATTCTCGGCTCGCCCGACGATTTCGGTATCGACGTCGAGATCATTATTCGCAAGCATCATCTGCCGAATCGCTTCCCCTCAGATGTGATTGACGAAGCGCAGTCGATTCCGTCACTCATCACGAGCGGGGAAATGCGCGGACGGCGGGATTTCCGCGATCTGCCGATCGTGACGATCGACGGCGAGACGGCGCGCGATTTCGACGATGCGGTGCTGGTTGACAAGCTGCCGAACGGCCACTACGCGCTGCAGGTGCATATCGCGGACGTCAGCCACTACGTCACGCCGGGCAGCGCGATCGATACCGAAGCGCGGCTGCGCGGCACCAGCGTCTACTTTCCCGATCGCGCCGTGCCGATGCTGCCGTTCGAGCTTTCGACGAACATCTGCTCGCTGGTGCCGCAATGCCGACCGCCTGGTGCTTTCCGCGCTCATCGAGTTCGACCGCACGGGTGAGCCGCTGAAGTTCGAGTTCTGCCGCGGCGTGATTCGCAGCGCGGAGCGCATGACTTACACCAACGTGCATCTGCTGCTGGAAGGCGACGCCGGCGCAGCGCGACCGTTACGCGCCGCTGGTCGAGCGGTTCGAGCTGATGCGCGAGTTCGCGGAGATTCTGCAGCACAAGCGCTACAAGCGCGGCTCGATCGATTTCGATCTGCCGGAGCCGCTGATCGAATTCGACGAGACCGGCGTGATGACCGGCATCGGGCGCAGCCCGCGCAATATTGCCAATCGCATCATTGAAGAGTTCATGCTGGCCGCGAATGAAGCCGTTGCGGCGCATCTGGAACAGACCGGGCACGCCGCGATTTATCGGGTCCACGAGCCGCCCGACCCGAAGCGCGTGATGGAGTTCGAAGAGATTGCCGGCGCAGTTCGGATACTCGCTCGGCGTCGGCGCGATTCCGGTTGCGCGGCATCGGTACAAGGAGCGGAAAGCCGAGGGGCGCAAGGTTTACAAGGACGTGGTGCTGCCGCAGGAGATCAAGCTTTCGTCGAAGGCGTATCAGAAGCTGGTGGCGAAGATCGAAGGCAAGCCGGAAGAGCGCATCCTGAGCTATCTGATGCTGCGATCGCTGAGACAGGCGCGCTACAGCGAGGAGAACATCGGCCATTTCGCGCTGGCCGCGACGCATTACACGCACTTCACGTCGCCGATCCGGCGGTATCCGGATCTCATCGTGCACCGGCTGCTGACGGCTTCGCTTGACCATCAGACTTACTCGAACGAAGGTGAGTTGAAGTCGATTGCCGATGAATGCTCGCTCACCGAGCGCCGCGCCGCCGATGCGGAGCGCGAACTGGTGGAGTGGAAGAAGGCGAAGTTCATGGAGAGCCGCGTCGGCGAGGAGTTCGATGGGCTGATCATCAGCACTGCGCGCTATGGGCTGTTCGTGGAGTTGGCGGATCTGTTTGTCGAAGGGCTGGTGCCGATCGATACGCTGCCCGGCGATCATTACGCGTTTCATGAGAACGTGCGCAAGATCATCGGCCAGCGGACGCGGCGCGAATTCTCGATCGGCGACCGCGTGCGGGTGTTGCTCGACCGGGCGGATCCGCTGGAGCGCAAGCTTCAGTTCTCGATTGTCGAGCAGGTGAAACGGAAATCGAAAAAACGGTAGTTTCGTTAATTGCGCTGGTCTTGCCGATGAGCGCGATTATTTTGGGAACCACTCATTGACGATGCGGTCGAACTTGTCACGCGCGATTCGGCTACCCGTGTTGGGTATGCCGTTCGGGCCTGCGACATGGTCGGCGCACACGTGCTCCAGGCTGAAGCCAGCCCAAACACCGTAAACACCTGCGCCGCTGTCGCCGCCCTTGGTATAGGCGTTGTAACCGATTTGATGATCAGCAACGCTGCCGATGGGAGCCGTCGCTGACCAGAGTTGCTGGCCGCCTTTATCGCCCGGGTAGCCGGCCACTGTGATCTGATGATTCGCGAGATTACCATCATCCGTCGTGATGAGTCCCATCCATCCGGTCTGGTTTCCGAGGTCGCGGTCGAGAATCAACATGCCGGTGTCGTAGTCCCGCAATTGGCTGTCTGTCCAGCCCTTGAATGAGAATAAATAAGTGGCGAATGCCGATCCAAAAGGCACTGCAGCGTCGTTCTGGGCGGCGTTAAATTGAACGGATGTCGCCCAGCCACCGTTGGCCGTTGAGAAGACAACGTGGCCGGCGGTAAGAACGTGATGCTTGTTGACCATCGTGCCACTGCCGATGTACTGTTTCCCATCCGGGTAGGTGATGATTACGTGACCATGGACCGAATTGGGCCACGCTGTCGTATTGGTGACTCGGACGCGGTTGTCCGCAGGATTCCCGGCGAGGGTCCGCGAAAGCAATTTAACTCTGCCTTCGACTGCCGTACGGACAAGTCGAAAGCGTTTGTCCGGTTCCTCGACCAGAACATATTTATCGGTCGGATCAACATAGGATGCGGGGAGTATCAGTGGAGTCAATTCGGCATTCTTTGGCCGAAAGCCCCCAGTGCCGGCCGAACCTTTTTTCCCCTCCTTAAGCTTGAACTGCGCCTTGCCGAGGGGCCCTGGGTAGAGTGTTGGCGATGAAACAACGAGGTCATGATCGGGTTTAGACGTCTTACGTTTGGCCATGGCTTTCCTTTCAGTTCGATGTTCTTAAAACGCGGGCTATCTTGGTTTTCGCGGGCGGCGACCGACGATTTGATACCGTCCATCAGATTCGCGCTTCAGAATATACTCTTCGGCGGCATTATCGAGTTTTGAAGTGACGTCCTCGGCGGGTGGTCCTTTGTGAGAGCCGGTAGCCGTTCCTGTCTCGTTGCTTGTCACCCTGGGCTCGGTCTTTTCCAAGTTGCCGTGTGAGACGGAATCGACAGAGGACGAGTCGGTCTCATTCGGCTTCGGATCCTTCCGCTTCTTACTCACCGCAGAATTCCTTTCTTACCCAGTTCGTGGCTGACTAAAGGTTGGGGCTTTGCTGCGTCTACTCGGACTCAGTCCAGCACGTGTAGATTAGCACCGAATTGAGTTCCCGAACAACGCAGCGGTTGGCGATATAGTAGACCGTATGATTTCTCGTCGAGCCGTACTTGCTGCTCCTCTTGCCGGCGCTGTCGTGGCGGGCGTAGCCAAAGCCGCTGCTAGCGCGAAGATGACGTTGTGCATGCATCAGGGGACGTCGCGCGCGGCGGGCTATCAGAAATCCCTTGAAGGCTGGGCTAAGGCGGGCATCAAGAATGTCGAACTGGCCGATTCCGCGCTCGATGGCTTTCTGAAGACGGACACGTATCGCGGCCGCCGGTCGCGTGATCAAGGATCTCGGCCTTAATGCGGTTTCGAGCCAGGCTGTGCTGCCCGATATGTGGATTCCCGGTCCGGCGCGCGCGGCCTCCCTCGAAACGTGGAAGAAACGCTGCGAGCAGTTCTCCACGATCGGCGTGCCGAGGCTTTATTGCCCGTCGGTCACCAACCGCAAGGTCACGATGGACGACTTCAAAGCCACACCGGGCTGTATCCGCGAAGGCGGCGACATCGCGAAACAATACAACATCACGGCCATGATCGAATTCGCGCGGACGTCCACACATCTGGCGACGCTGACCTCGGCGCTCAAAGTGATCCGCGAGGCGAACCATCCCAACGTGCGCCCGATGATGGACTTCTTCCACTTCTGGTCGGGACTGAGTAAGTTCGAAGATCTCGACCTTCTGCAGCACGGCGAATTGGCGCACGCGCATTTTCAGGACGTGGCCGATGTGCCCAAGGAACTCTACGACAACACATCGCGATTGATTCCTGGCGATGGTGTTTCCCCGCTCGTGCACATTCTGCGGAAACTGGCGGAGAAAGGCTATAACGGCTCGCTTTCGGTCGAGCTGTTTCTTCCGGCGCTGCAGAACGGCGACCCGTACGAATCGGCTAAAGAGATTCGCGAAAAGTCGGAGGTTGTGCTGAAAAAAGCGCGCGTCGCCTGACAGCGGCAAAACCCGACAGGCTGAAGCCTGTGCCACTCCTGCCTCGAGCAGTTGATTCCCCGGCGTCGCTGTGAAAAGATTGTGCCAATGCGAAACAATATCGGCAATATCGTCATTGGCATCATCTGTTTCACGAGTCTCGCGATCGCTCAAGGTCCGCCCGCGCCCCCGCACCGCCGGCGCCGGGCACTCCGGTCAGCCCTGTGGTCGCCAGTCCGACCTACGTTTCGATTCCGCTCGAGATCACGGTGAACAAGCCCGCGGCCGAAGTATGGGCGCGTGTCGGCAAGTACTGCGATATCGGCGAATGGCTGCAGGTCCCGTGCACGCTCACCTCGGGCAAGGATGGCGAATTCGGCACCGTGCGCTCCATCGGAGGCGAGGTGCTGGTGGGCAAGACGGAGCTCTCCTACACCTATACCCAGACCGTGAAGGCGAACGTCCCTTACAACCTCTATCACGGCACGCTCGAAGCGCGGCCGGTGAGTGCGACCACGTCGAAGCTGGTTTACACGCTGGTGTACGACAACTCGATGCTGGCCGACGACGCGGCGCGCGACCGGGATAAGACGCAGAAGGCGGCCACGTTCCAGCGGGCGCTCGAGAACATGAAGACTCTTGCCGAAGGCGGCACGCTGCCTCCGCGTCCGGCGCGCGGCGGCCGTGGCGGCGGGCCCGGCAGATAACCGCTCCGTCACTGTCGCGGCTCGGAAACGTCGCGGCTCGGAAACAATGTCTTCAAAAACGCTGTCCGATAAACAGCTGATCGTGACTGTGCAGCAGCACATCATGCAGCAGCAGCAGGTCCATTCGCCCGGCGCGGGCGGAACGCTCTCGTGGCTGCTTTCCGGCATCACGCTGGCCACCAAGATGATCGAGTCGAGAGTGCGGCGCGCCGGGCTCAGCGATATTCTGGGCGCCGCGGGTCTGACCAATGTGCAGGGCGAGCAGCAGCAGAAGCTCGACGTCTTCGCCAATCAGGCGCTGATTCACTGCCTGGGTATCCGCGATGCGGTCGCCATGCTGGTGTCGGAAGAAAACGAGGAGCCGGTCACCTTCGACCGCGACTCGGACACGGGCAAGTACATCGTGATCTTCGACCCGCTCGATGGCTCTTCGAACATCGATGTCAACGTGAGCGTGGGGACGATCTTTTCGATATTCCGGCGTCGCGCCGGGCGACGAAGCGCCAGCCGCCGCGGTTCTGCAGCCTGGCTTGAAGCAGGTAGCTGCGGGATACGTGGTCTACGGATCGTCGACGATGTTCGTTTACACCGCGGGCCACGGCGTGTTCGGCTTCACGCTCGATCCCGCGGTCGGCGCATACGTGCTCAGCCACGAGAACATGCGAATGCCGAGCCAGGGCAGCTATTACTCCGTCAACGAAGCCAATGAGCGCAGCTTTCCGGATTCATATCGCGCGTATCTGGAACGTCTGCGGTCGGGCGAGCTCGGGCAGACCTACAGCTCGCGCTACATCGGCTCGCTGGTGGCGGACTTCCATCGCACGCTGCTGAAGGGCGGCATCTTTCTGTATCCGCCGACGAGCAGCCATCCCGAGGGCAAGCTGCGTCTGCTTTACGAGGCCAATCCGATCGCGTTTATCGCCGAGCAGGCCGGAGGCGTTGCGACCAACGGGACGGGGGCGCGTTCTGGAAATCGAGCCGCACGATATCCATCAGCGAACGCCGCTCGTGCTCGGCAGCGCGGTCGAGATGGCCGAGATTCGTGCGCATCTGCGGGTCCGCCTGAATGTTCCCGCTCGACAGATGGTACGTCGCCGGTTTCGCCTGGGAGTTTCAGGATAAGCCTGTCGCGCGAACTCTGTTGGGGCATCCGGTGGTGCTGTTCCGTGCGGGTGGCGATCGTGTGCAGCACTTGAAGATCGCTGCTGCCATCGCCATCTCCCGCTTTCGTGCGGTCACATTGAAGGCGCGGCGATCCGCTGCGGTTATCACGGGCTGCTGTTTGCGCCTGATGGGCGTTGCATCGAAATCCCCGGCCAGTCGCAGATTCCGAAAATGGCATGTGTCCGCGCGTATCCGCTGCAGGAACGCAACCAGATCGTGTGGATCTGGATGGGCAGCACGCCCGAGTCACAAGCCGACGTGCGAGGCGCCAGCGCATCCGTGGCACGATGATCCGGGTTACCAGTTCAAAGGCGACGTCTATCACTACAAAGCGCCGTGGCAGCTGATTCACGACAACCTGCTCGACCTGAGCCATCTCGGCTACGTGCACACGCGCACTATCGGCGGTAACGCGAGCATTCACTTCAAGCCGGAGATGACCTGTCACGGATGGGCCAGACTGGGTGCGCGTCGTTCGGCACTTGCGCGATTCAGAGCCGCCGCCGACCTATCGTCGAAGCGTGGCCGTTCGCGGGCCGTATCGATCGCTGGCAGGATATCGAATTTCGCGTCAGCCACTTTCTGATCTGGACTGGCGGCATCGATGCGGGCACCGGAAGTCTGGATGATCCCGCGCGCGGCGGGTTCCATATGCGCGGCTTCCACGGCATTACGCCGGAGACGGAATCGACCAGTTTCTATTTCTGGACGATCTCTTCCAACCGGAATCCCGATCGCCCGGGCATGGCCGAAAAGATCCACCGCGATACGTCACTCACTTTCGATGAGGATCGCGTGGTGATTGAGGCGCAGTATGCCAACTGGGCACGCCTCCCCGACGTTGCCCCGATGGGCATTCACGTGGACGGCCCGTTGAACCGGGCCCGGCGTATCGTCTCGCGTTTAAGCGCTTCGCCTGAGAACAAACTGGAGGAACAACCATGAGTGTTACCGATGCACTTCTCGCTCCGATGGAAGCCGACGAGCACCGCGATGTGGGCGGAGTGCAGGTCGATATCGCGCGGACCGGAAACGTCCGTGTGAAGCGGATGATCTATCAGCCGGGATTCAATTTCGCGGCGGACTTGAGCAAGGTGGTGGGGTCCGACCTCTGCCAGCATGCGCATGTGGGCTTCATGGCGCGCGGTCAGATCAACGTTCGTTTTGCGGATGGCTGCGTGGTGGAATACAAAGCGCCACAGTTTGTCGCTGTCGAGCCGGGGCACGAAGGATGGGTGGTGGGCGACGAGCCCGCAGTGCTGATTGAGTTTGATTTCGCCGGCGAAACCGTGGAGAAGCTTGGCGTGCCGCAGGTGCACCGGCACAAAAAGTGACCGTTATCGCGCGGCTTTGGCGGTGTGGGCGGCGTCCTTTTCGTCTTCGGCGCAGATGTGCTCGAACACGTCGGTGTCCGGCAGCAGCCGTTCGGTGAAGTGAATGGTGAACGGTTTGGTGAAGACCTTCGGGTCTTCGAGCGTCACGGCCACATCCAGATGGCCGAAATCGCGGCGCTGGAAGCGCTCCTCGACGCGCATCTCTTCGCTGTGCCCGTGGCCGCGCGCGTCGAGCCAGCTGCGGTCGTTGAATCCTTTGGTGTCGATCACCAGCGTGTCGCCGTCCCATCGGCCCACCGAATAGCCGAGCCACGAGGGCGCAGGATCGGCGGGATGTTTCCGACCGTCGGTAAAGATCTGGCGGAAGATGGTCTCCACTTCGTAGAGCATCAGCAGTTCGCGGGGCGTTTGAATGATCTTGAACGGCTCGGGCAGCAGGTCGGCGTGAGGCACGCCATCGGGTAGGCAGTTCATGCTGGGATTGCCGTATGGGCCCGCGGCGCCGTGCTGCTTCAACAGTTCCGCGCCCAGCGGTGTGAGCGGTTCTTCGCCGGGCTTGAAGTCGGACAGAATGTCGCGGAAGTATTTCGAGTTGGGCGATTCGCCCAGGCCGTACAAGCCGCCGGGAGCGCGCGGTTCCGCCTCGGCCTGCCAGATTCCGGAAAGGTCGGGCTTGCCGTTTACGCGGGGCGCCGGGCCGGTCATGTTCACCTGGCCATCGGGCGTGCGCGGGAGCCCCGGGAGTGGGGTTGTTCAGCCACTGGGCCTGCGCGCACAGGCAGGCCGCGGCCATGGTGATGCAAACCCGTGCGAAACGAACTCGGATGTTACGACGCATGCCCCCTATTTAACTACAACGGGCCGATTCTCAGTACCCGATAGTACTTCGCGCGCATCTAAGGCCTTGAATCCGCGTGCCGCTAAGGCTCATGATCGAGTACGGAACAATTATGGGCGAAGTCGTTCGATTGAAGGAACCGAAACCTCTGGTGCGAGCCGCGGGGAGTTCCGCGCCAGTCACAGGACAAGAGGACGAGGGCCAACACGAAAGCGACATCGCTGACGGAATCAGCGACAATTTCGGCGAGTCGGAGATCGAGCGCGCGCGCCGGTTGCCGCTGTCGCCCGCCCGAGCCAAGGCTACTGACGGTCATACACAATGATGTTGTCAACGGGCCGCTCAAAGTCCGTTTCCTGATAGATCAGCATCAGCGTCTTGCCATTGTCAGTGATGATTCGGCGGGTGGTCGCCACCACCATTCCTCCGTGTTTCATGATGGCCTCGGAGAGATAGTTGTTGATGCGCTTCAGCACAAGTGCGTCCCCGATGGCGCTGCCTTTGATGGGGTAATCCTTGCCGTCGTACTTCTCCTCGAACTCGATCGTGGGCTGCTTTTGCCCTTTGGAATCGACGGTCTCAATCGTTACGAAAATGCCGTTGGATGTGCGCCGGTAGACACGCGTCTGACTGCGGGGCGCGGGACCGGGAATGTATTTCGACTTCGAAAGATTCAGTTTCCAGGTGCCGAGGATGGGATCGTCTGCGTCCTGCGCGTGCAGCGACGCGGATAAAGCGACGGCGGTGAGGATCGCGGCTCTTCTTGATATGCCGGTAAGCATGGCAAAAGAGTATACCCGGCGCTTTCCGAATGGAAGCCGGCGTTGTTCGGCTGCACACCGCTCCCTCGCGGTCGCGGCTCGGAAACGAGTTATGGTTAGAGCGCGGTGCGCGTCAGCGGTGGTCAGGTAGCGCGAAGACGTACAACGCGTTACCCGTCGCCGGATAATGCAGATCGGGCGCGACAACGCCGGGGACGTTGCGCGGGCTCCCGCCGCCGTTGCTCGTCGTTACTGCGAGATACTGTTTGCCGCCCACGCTGAACGTCAGCGGGAAGCCCTGGACGGCAGCGGGCAAGCGCGTCTCCCAGAGGATTTTGCCTGTCGCGGCATCGAAGGCGCGGAACATACGATCCAGATCGCCGACGAAGGCCACGCCTCCCGCCGTCGAAATCACACCGGTAAGGAACGGGGCGCGCTGCTCGTACTTCCAGATTTCGCGCATCGTGCGCACATCATACGCGGCGAGCTTGCCGATGTTGCCGTGGGTGCCGGGCATTTCATAGAAGCGCCGCTGCGCGCCGTTGCCGCTGCCGCCGCCCGCGACTTTATCGATCGCCTGCGCGGTCATCTCGAGGCAGCTCTGGCTCAGCGGGATAATCAAGCGGTTGCCCGGTTGATAGTAAGTCATCGACGGCCAGTTCTTGCCGCCTTCGGTCGAAGGACATGCTGTCACCGGCTCTCCGACGCGCTGCTCGACGATATCGTTGCGATAGTGCGGCGTTCCGGTGCCTCGGATCGATTGAGTCGTAGACATTCTGGAAGACCATTTCCTTGTGGCCGAGATATTTTCCGGTTTTGCGGTCGAGCTTCCAGAGGATGCCTGCTTTGCCTGCGCTGAAGACCAGGTTCTGGCCGTTATCGTCAACCAGCACGCGTTCGAAAACCTCGTCAAGATCGAGCGTCTCGCCCGGTGCAAGGTTGTGATACCAGGCCAGCTTGCCGGTATCGGCATTGAGCGCGAGGGTGGAGTTCGCATATGCTGTGGCGCCGCTTCCCGAGCCGCGACTGGCGCGCATCCACGGCTTGGCCTGCGCGGTTCCCCAGTAGATGAGATTCAGGTCGGGATCGAAGCTGCCGGTGATCCATGACTCCACGCCCGCGCGGAAGATGTTCGAGAGCGTGCCCCATGTATCGCCGCCCGGTTCGCCTTCGAGCGCGACGGTGCGAAAACGCCAGGCTTCCTTGCCGGTCTTCGCGTCATAGGCGCCGATGAAGCACTTCTCTTCGCGATACGTCGCACAGGAATCGCGGCCGAGACCGGAGATGAGGCGGCCTTTCACGGCGAGAGGTCCGCTGCTGTTCTGGTAGTCGCCTTTGGAGCGATCGCCCATGGTGGTGTCCCAGATGACTTTGCCGTTGCGCGCGTCGAAGGCCATCAGATGGGCGTCGCCGGTGTTCACGAAGATCTTGTCGTCGTAGATGGAGATGCCGCGCATGGCCGGTGCGGTGGGGTTCGAGCCGTAGCGGTTTTCCCAGATCAGCTCGCCGGTCTTCGCGTCGAGGGCCTGCAGCGCCATGCCCGTGTTGTTGACGTACAGGATGCCGTTGTGGACGATCGGCGCGGGCTGGTTGCCGTTGCTTGCGCCTTCCTGCATGGCCCAGCTCCATACGAGGTGGAGTTCGTTGACGTTCTTCGCGGTGATCTGGTTGAGCGGGCTGTAATAGCTGGCTTTGTAATCGCGGCGGATCATGAGCCAGTCGGCGGGATCGGGATTGCGCAGCATCGCGTCGGTCACGGGGACGAAGTTCTTTACTTCGCCTGCCACGGTGATTCCGCGCGGCGCTTCAACGGCCGGGGCTTGTGCGGGCACGGCGGGAGCGGGAAGTGCGGCGCGCACTCCGGTCGCCACGCTCCGAATGGATACTGCCGAGGTGGTTGTGAGCGCCTGCGCGCCTGGCCGCGCGCTGTTGGCATCGAGGATGAACGCGGCGACGTTGGTATAGGTCTGGTCCGGAAGCGAACCGCCCGCGCCTGGAGGCATGGTCGCACGGATGAAATTGATCAGTTCACCGGCGGTTTTGTCGCCCCACTGCCGGATGAAATTGGAACCGGCGAGTTGCGGGCCTTCGCGGCCGGAGAGGTCGGGCGCATGGCACGATGCGCAATTGGTTTGGTATGCGGCGCTCCCGGCGGAGGCCTGGGCCGCGGTGTACTGGGCAGCGGCCGTGCCCGCAGTGCACAGGGCAAGAACCAATCCGGTTTTCAAGGCAACGCATTTCAAGGCAACACCCATGTCGCGTAGGTTATAACAGTCCGCCTCGTTTTGGGGGTTCTCGTGTTGCCAACGAACGGGGAATTAAAATCCGCCGCCTGGAGTTTCTACCTTTTCAGGAGTCACGTGGGGTGGACGATCGGGTTGTGTCGTCTGCCCTGAACCGTGTACCGGGCCAGGGCTATTGCTCAGCGGCTGCGACCGGACCGGCCTTCACTGCCACATGGGTAAGCCTGTGCGACCGAGGACACGGTTGGCAGCCGGGCCGGTCCGTCCCTTGAGCCAGCGCATAGTGCTCGGCACAGCGGCCTTTGGCTGGAAGACCGCGTGGACGTGGTTGGGCATTGTGACCCACGCGTAAAAGGGAGTAGAAGCCGCGGGCCGTCTCCCCGGACCCAAGAGCATTCTCAACGATTTGAGCGACGCGTGGCTGGCGTGACTACCGGGACCCGTGCGCGCGTAATCGGTGATCTCGTGATGCGGTCATAGAGTACGTCTCTGCGGAATACGCCTGGCAGGCAAACACAAAACGATGGCCTGCCCCACGGGCATAATGCAAAACGGGGAGAGAGTCTCTCCAGAAATGTAGAGACTCCAGACGGCGGATTAAAATCCGCCGCAGAAGTCTGCCCCCACGACAGCACACTACTTGTCGATGGCCTTCATCATGCCGATGGCGAGAAAGACGTCGTCGAGACCGTTTGTTTGCTGATTTTTTTCGCGGCGCCCCTGATTTCGGAGCGCAAGGGATGCTTCAATTCGCTGGCGAGGCTGGCGATTCGCATGGCGGGGACGGCCATGCCTTTTTCGTTCGGGCAGGGCGCGACCATGAACCAGGCGTCGCCTTCCGACTTTTGGGTGAAGGAAGCGCGCTTCATCCAGGGATCGACGAAGGTGGTGCGGACGGCGGTCGTGACGGCCGCGCATACGCGGGGGATTATAAAGCGCAGATCGCCGCATGAGAATACCCCGTTGGATGGCATTTTCCAATACCATGAAGCGAGATGCGGATCGCGACTTTCTTCCTGCTGGGCCTTCCTCTGCTAACCCTGCCGCTCCAGGCCGAAGTGACGAGCGTGCAAGTTAACAGCATTAAGCCCTGGCTGGGCGGCCGGTCCCTCGGCAAGGCTGGAGCTTATGACCGGCTGCAGGGTCGCATCCACTTTGCGGTCGATCCCGCGAGCCCTGCCAATCGCCGCATCACCGACATCGCGCTTGCCCCGCGAAACGCCGAAGGCCGGGTCGAATTTTCCAGCGACTTTGTTATCGTGCGTCCGCACGATCCGGCGCGATCGCGGGGATCGGTGTTGCTGGAGATTCCGAATCGCGGTGTCACGCAAGCGAACGGAATGTTCTTCTCGACCACTCGCGGCGCAGCGTTCGATCTGATGAATCTCGACGCGACTTCTCTCGCTGACGCATTCCTCTTCGAGCAGGGTTTCACGGCGGCCTGGCTTGGTTGGCAATTCGATTTGCCCGAGGGCGCGATACGGCTGGATGCGCCTGCGGCCTCTGTCAGCAGCATGGTCCGCGAATCGATCATCGTGGGTTCCGCCGGCAGCCATTACGCGCGATTGAACCGTTCGGCTCTTACTGCGCGGCGGACACGCCCCAGGCCGCTGCGCAGCTTACCGTCAGGGACCGCTTCGATGAGGCGCCGCACGCGATCGCCCACACCGCATGGCAATTCGCCGATCCCTGCGCCATCGTCTATCGCGATGGTTTCGAGCCGGGCCGGATCTACGAACTGACTTACGAGGGCGTGAACCCGCCGCTTGCGGGTCTCGGCGAAGCTGCGGTGCGCGATTTTTCGTCGTGGCTCAAATTCGGCGGCGTGCCGTCACCGGTGCGCGATCATCCCGAAACGCTGTCGCGCGTTATCGGCTACGGCTATTCGCAAAGCGCCCGTTTCCTGCGCGACTTCCTCTACCGCGGTTTCAACGCCGATGAACGCGGCAGGCAAGCGTTCGATGGCCTGTTCATCGCGAGCGCCGGCGCGGGCCGCGGCAGTTTCGATCATCGATACGCCATGCCCGGGCAGGCGGGCAACTCCGTGCTGAGCGATCTTCGGCCGGTGGATCTGTTTCCTTTCGCAGACGATGGCCTGCTGCGCGCGGCGGAAGAATCGCACACGGTGCCAAAGATTTTCTACACATTCAGCTCGACTGAATACTGGGCGCGTGCGGGCTCGTTGACCTACACTACTGTCGACGGTGCGCGGGAGCTTCCGTTCAACGCGGCATCGCGTCTGTATTTTTTCGCGGGCGCGCCGCATGCATACGGAGGATTTCCTCCCACGCGCCAGTCGTATTCCAACCTTCTGAACTTTGCCAGCTCGGGCATGGAGTTCCGCGCCCTTCTTCTCGATCTCGACGATTGGGCCGCGAAGGGTACGAAGCCGCCGGATTCGGTTTATCCTCATCTCGGGCGCGATCTGGTGGCGCGCGAACGCGTGACATTTCCGAAGATCCCCGGCGCGGAATTTCCCGGCGTGGATGCCGGGCAACTGGCGGATGGATTACGGGCCCGATTTTGCGTCAAAGGGAATCATCTCGATTGATCCACCCAAACTGGGCGCCGCGTATGCGATTCTGGTCCCGCAGGTGAATCGTGACGGGATCGATGCGGGTGGCATTCTGATCCCCGAGGTGGCCGTTCCGCTCGGCACTTTCACCGGCTGGAATTATTTGGTTCCGGTTCACCCGAACCTCGGTTACCTCGGCGGCCTCGTGGGCAGTTTCATTCCGTTCCCGTTGACTGCCGCGGATCGCAAGGCCGCGGGCGACAGCCGTCTGTCAGTCGCAGAACGCTACACGGGCCGTGAGGATTATCTCGATAAGATTCGGGCGGCCGCGGAGAGTCTTGTTTCCAGAAGACTGCTTCGCGCGGATGATGTGAACGCCGTCGTCGGCGAAAGCGCCGCTCACTGGGATTATCTGGTGGGATCGGGCAGATGAAAGTTCCCTACGAGTTCGTGGTTGAAGCGCTGACGCCGCTCGCGCCGACTGTTCGGAGATTTTTCAGCGGCTTCGCGGTATACATCGGACCGAAGTTCGTTCTCATCCTGCACGACAGCCCCAAATCACCCGGCGGATAACGGGTGTCTGGCTCGCCACTACCGCAGACGCACCATGAAAGCCTGCGCGGCGAGTTCCCGAATATGCGTTCGATTCAACTGTTCGGAACACCGGTAACAAGCTGGCAGGTTCTTCCGGTCGATGCGCCGGACTTTGAGGAGTCAGCGGTGCGCGCGTGTGAGTTGATCTGCGGCGCGGGATCCGCGGATCGGCAAGATCCCGAAGAAGAAGGCGCGCGCTACTTCGCGGCAAGTGAGCCAGATCCTGCTCGCCCTCAGAGCAGAAAGATTCGAAAACGTCCGTATCCGGAAGAAGGACGTCAGTGAATTCGACCGTCACCGGCCGGGTGAATGTTTTGGCGTCGTCGAGCGTGATGCGGACATCCATGTGGCCGAAGTCGCGGCGGTGAAAACGCTCGGTGACTTTCATGGCGTCGCTGTGAAAATGGCCCATGGCGTCGAGCGGGCTGCGATCGTTGAATCCCGTCACATCGACGACGAACCAGTCGCCTTCCCAGCGGCCAATCGAGTAGCCCATCCAGCTGGGCTGCGGGTCGACGGGATGCTTCCGGCCATCGGTATAGATCTGACGGAAGACCGCATCCGGTTCATAGAGGAACAGCGTCAGGCCCGGGTTCTGAATGATCTTGAACGGCGCCGGAACCATGTCGTTGCCCGGCACCGCGGGAGGCTGGCACAGCGTCGAGAGCTTTGGGCGTGCCCTGAAGATTCTTCTGGAACAACGGCCGCTGCGGCCGGTGTGAGCGGTTCCTCGCCGAACTTGAAATCGGCCAGGATGTTCAGGAAGTATTTCTGCGGGTCGTCTTCCCCGAGCCCGTTTACACCGCCCGGCAATAGCCCCACTCCCGGTGGGAACATGTTGGCCAGGATTTTGCGCGGCGTGCTTTCCGGTTCCCAGATTCCGGAAAGATCGGGCTTGCCATGCACGCGCGGCGCCGGCGCGGTGAGGTTCGGCTTGCCATCCTTCAGGCGCGGCGTGCCCGGCGTTGGATAAGTGAGCCACTGGGCGTGCGCGCACGTGATCAGTAACAGCGCATCAGGAGCGCGATTCGCATCAATGCGCCGCGCCGGATAGTTTGCGATAGTATTCCGCGACCGAGTCCTGATAGCCGGCCGGGACCTTGGTCGGATCCGTGTTGCGGATCGTGCCGCCCTGGTTTTCGTCGAGCTGGCGGCGCAGTTGCAGTTCCAGCGCATCCACTTCGCTGACGAGTTGCTGGTGCATCTGCTCGACCAGCCCGGGATCCGCGGGAAACGTTTGGGATCCAGATTGCGCATCTGATCGATGAGCGACTGCAACTGCTGCTTCGCCTCGGGACTATCCTGCACCGCGCTCCTGACCTGGGTGAGCAGGTTCAAGCCCTGATCGATCTGCTGCTGCGTATCGGCCGGGTTCGGGCCCTGGTCGCGGCGCGACGGCCTGACCCGGCGGTGCGTGTGTTGCCGGGATCGACGCCATCATTCATAGGCCCGCGATCGCCCGAGTTGTTGGTCCCGCCACCGCCCTGCCGTATGATACCGGCGATGCGGTCGCCGATCTGGCCGCGCCTGGCCGTCCTGGCCGCTGCCTGACCGCCTTGTCCGCCTTGGCCCTGCTGGCCTTGTCCCTGCCTTGGCCTTGTCCCTGTTGGCCTTGGCCCTGCTGACCCTGGCCTTGTGACCCTGGCCTTGCTGACCTTGTCCTTGCTGGCCGTTGCGGGCGAGCGCATCGGTCTGGCGTTTGCCGTTTTGTCCGCCCTGGCCCTGCTGGCCGGTTGCTGTCCCGGCTGCTGTCCGGCGCGGCCCGCCCGCCCAGACTGTTGAGCTGATCGCGCAGCCGCGAGATCATCCATGGCGCGGTTGAGTTCGCATCTTCCGAAGGACGCTCAGCGCTTCCCAGAGCGCGGCCGCGTCGCCCACCTGCTGGCCCAGCTTTTGCAGATCGTTGGTGAGGGCGGTTTCGAGCGGATCGGAAAACTGGCCGCTGCGCAGCCAATCCGAGCTGCGCTGCATGCGCGTGCCGAGATCGTTTTCGTCCATGCCTTCGAGCGCGCTCCGCAACTTGCCGGAAGCCGCCGGCTGCGTGGGCGCGAGTTCGCGCGCCGCGTCGCGCAGTTGCTGGGTGAGGTGCGCCAGGTCGTCGCTCACCTGTTGGCGATCGTTCACCATCTTGTCGATTTCCTGCGCGGAAGGCCCTCGTGGCGCCGGCTGGCCCGGCGCGCGCGGCGCATTCTGCTGGGCGATCAGGTCGCGCACGTGATCGGCCTGCTGCTTCTGGCGCGCGGCGAGTTGATCGGCAGTCTGCGCCATCGAGTTGAGACGGCCGGCGGCGTCCTGCTGCTGCGCTCCGCCCAGAGGTCGGTGGCTTCGCGCAAGCGGTCGGCGGCGCGGCGGGAATCGGCCGCACTGGCATTCTGCGAAGCGGCGCGCCTCATGTCTTCGTTGGCCTGGCGCAAGCGGTCGAGCGCCTGTTGCGCGGCTTGCTGACGGCTGTCGGCGGCCTGCTGCTGCGGATGCTGATGATCTCCGCTCGCCCTGGCCTGCTGGCCGCCGCCTTGAGCCGAAGCGCTTTGCTGACCCTGTTGTCCTTGCTTGCCCTGCTGGCCTTGTTGCCCTTGCTGGCCGCTCTGCTGGCCCTGCTGCTGGCTGTTCTGCGCGAGCTGCTGCTCCATCTGCCGCTGAAGCTGCTCCGCTTCGCGCTGCAACATTTCCTGCTGCCACTTCTGTTCGGCGGTCTGGGTGCCGTTGCGCTGCTGCTGGGCGAGATCCTCCTCGCGCTTGGCCAGTTCGTCGAGCTTCTTCAGCGCGTCGTCGATCTCCTGCGCCTTCTGCTCTTCCGTGGACGCTGCGGCCTTGCCGCGTCTCGTACTGATTCTTCTCGGTATCGAGTTCGAGATCGAAGAGCGCGGCCAGATCGCGCGCCGCGCCGCCACCACCGCCTCCACCGCCGCCCTGCCCTCCGAACGCAACCTGAATCTGCCGGAACGTGGCTTCGGCGCGCAGCAGGAATTGCAGAGCCTTCTGCTCGTTCGGGAATGGCGTCCTTCCACTTCTGCTGCTGCAATTGCTGCGCGGCCGGGCTCATCGCTTCCGACGCGGCGATCATGTCTTTCTGGAAGTCGCTGATGGCCTGCACTTCGTCGGTCAGCTCGCGCGCCTGCAAGCGGCCGGAAAGCGTGACGGCCTGATCGTGCAAAGTGGCTTGCGATTGCGACAGCAGCTTCGAGATGTCGGCGGCCTGCTGCGCGGTCGCGTTCTTGTCCGCCTGCTGTTTGAAGGTCTGCGGAGATGATTTCCTTCTCGCGCTGCGAGATCTGCGCGGGATCGTTACCCTGGCCGCCGCCCCCACCTCCTCCGCCGCCGCCCTGCTGCGATTGCGAAAACTCGCGCTCGAACGGGTCGGCCTGGATGAACATCATGTCGGTGTGGGCTTCGGCGTTGGCGTCCTTCGCGGTGGCGTAGACGCTGACCAGATCGCCGGGAACCAGCTTGAAACTCTCCAGCGAAATGGTGGTCGAGCCGTCGGCTTCCTTCCCGCCTTTTTGCTTCAGCAGATCCACCGCGGTCTCGGGGCCGCCGTTGACCGAATAATGCAGCGTGACGCCGTTGAGCGCGATATTCGTCGGTGGCCTTGGCCGCGATCGTCACCTCTTCGATCGGGCTGGCATGATAATCGCCGCGGCCGGGCCGCACCAGCGAAATCTGCGGCGGATTGGCCTTGCGCGCCTCGATGAAAAAATCCTCGCTGACGCGAACCGGCTGGCCCTCGTCGACGCCGGCGACGTGATAGACGCCGTCCTGATCCATCTTGACGGTGCCGTGATAGACGTTGTTCTGGCCGCCGGTGAGCTGAATCTTCTGTCCGCTGTCGAGCTGGATCTGGCCGCCCTGCAAGCGGACGGTCGGTGGAGACTTCGAGCTCGGCTTCGGTGCCGACGACGGCGCGCAGATCGCCGCCGCGCTCTTCGATCTCGGACGGCATGCCGGTCCAGGCGGGGTAATGATAGGTGACGCGAATCTGCTTCACCGCGGGCAGATCGGTGACGTGAATGTTGAAGTGCTTCGACGTCATCGCGCCGGCGGTGACGTAGTATTCGACGTTCTCCGGCAGGCCCGCAAATAGAAACTGATAGCCGCCCGCGAAACTTGCCGGCCGCCTGTGCTGCATCGCAATCTCTTCCCACTTGGCCGAACTCTGAAAGCGCGCATACAACTTGACGCTGGGCGATTGCAGCCGGTGGGAAGCGCGGAAACCAACTGGTCGGCGTGGCGGCGCACGACGGCGTCGCCGGGAGTCACGCGCAGATCGTAGAGCGCGGGCTTGCCGGTGTGCGGACCGGTCCACAGCAGCGACGCGCCGTAACCGAGAAAACCGGGTCCGGCGGCGATCATCCAGATCAGGATCGGCGAAGGCGCCGACGCTGGCGGCGAGCGAACTCCAGAGGCGGCGGTCGGTGACGATTTGCTTGGGCTCGGCGGATTGCGCGACGTCGAGCGTGTCGCCGGCCAGGAGTTCAATAAAGGGATCTTGACCGTCGCGCTCGGCGAAGGTGGTGAGGCGCTGCTGCGAATTGCGGGAAGGCGGCTTCGGCGGTTCCACGGCGCGGCGGCGGGTCAGGCGGCGCAACGGCAGGGCCAGTCCGGCGGCGGCGGCGACGGCCAGAATCAGGATGAGTGCGAAGCGCGCGGCGGTCACGCTTCCTTGCGAAAAGGCGAGCGCGTTGGCGATGGTGACCAGCACCAGCGTCGCCACCAGAGCGCTGCCGGTGAGGATGGCGACGCCGCGCAGCAAGGTGCTCCAGCGCAGACGTTGTTCCAGTTGCGCAATGTATGCGTGAAGTTGTTCGCGGAAACTCATGGAACCTCGCTCATTCGCACTTCAAACCAGCCTTAGGGCCGAGTTTAATATCTGAAGCATATCGCACCGGCGGCCTGCGGCACGGGTTATTGGGGGCGAGGTGGTCCGCCGCGACCTCGTCCCTGTGGGAGGAATTCCACCCAGAGGAATGACGGTTTGTCCGCCGGATCTGGTAAGGCCGCCGGCCCAGGCGTGTTTGGAGCCGTCTTTTGCGGCATAGGCGGTGACGGTGACCTCTTCGCCGGAGGTCATCAGGGTCTCGTAGATACTGCGGTCAAAGCCGTTCCGCCGCAGGACATTGGGCGCCGGGCAGTTCCAGGGCCCAGTTCACGATCCGGCCCTGCGCGTTGGGGGCGTCGAGGTAGATCCAGCCGTGAGGGTTTTCCGTCACGACCTTAGTGACCTTTCCGACGAGCGTGAGGGGTTTGGACTGGTCGTACTCGGCCTGGAAGGAGTGATGGGCCGAGGCGGGAAGCGCGGCCCATAGTAAACCGATTGCCAGAGCCATCGCCGAGAGGCTTTTGCGTCTTCATAAAACCTCCTCACTTCACCGGATCGCGGGCGGCGCGAAATCCGATGTCGCTCAGTCTCAGAGTGGGCCCATAGTAGTGATACCGCGCCGAGGCGCGTACGAAGTTCGCCGGGTTATCCCATGCGCCGCCCCGCACCACGGGGAGTTGCCGCACGCGGCCTCTGCCGAAATTGCCCTGCGTGGATTGCCCGTCTGGGGCCCGGTGGGATCGGCGAGCGGGCTGTTGGCATAGAAGTCGCGCGCAAAGAGATCTTCAACCCATTCCCGTACGTTGCCGAACATATCGTAGAGGCCCCACGCGTTGGGCTTCTTGCGGCCGACCGGGTGCGATTCATCTTCGGAATCGGCGTCGTACCAGGCGATTTCATCGAGCGGCGCGGGCTGCGCGGTTGTGGTACCCGCCCTTGCCGCGTACTCCCATTCGGCTTCGGTCGGCAGGCGATAGCGGTAGCCATCATTCCGCGCGGTGAGGCGGGCGAGAAAGTCGCGTGCGTCGTCCCGCGACACGGTTTCGACGGGATGGTCGTCACCTTTAATGGTGGAGGGATTCGATCCCATCACCGACCGCCATTGAGACTGGGTTACTTCGTACTTGCCGATCTCGAAGGCCTTTGTGATCTGGACGCGATGCGCGGGTTTTTCATCATCGGTGCAATCGTTGTCGCTGGTGGAGCAGCCCATCGTGAATTCCCCGGGGGCGATCTTTGACGAACTCCATGTCGAGGGCGTTCTTTGTAGTACCGGGAGTTTGCGCGAGGGCAGAGAGAGCGGCGAGTAGGGGGATCAGAAAGTGGCCGCCGTGCATTGCACTGATTGTAACGGCCCGCATGGCGGACGGGTTACCTGATCCTTTATTTACAGCGCGCTCCGCGCATCCACCGTGTCGAGCCGAAATCAGTTTTCCGTGGGAACTCTATCGACGTGGTCGATGACGAGCACATCCAGTTTTGCTTTTTTGGGTGATGTTTTGGCGTTCCTTTTTCTCCTCGAGCTTCAAGCCGAGCTGAGCTTGCAGAGCGTCGAAGAGGTAGGGGGCCGTGTCGGCTTGACCATCGGGCAGAGGCGGTGGATGGGCGCCCCCCGGCGACGGTGTGCCGGCATACTCAAAAGTGAAGTCGTAGGAACCGTCGAGTCCTGTCTTATCGATCACCTTGCCCAAGGTGGTGGTATTGGCGTACGCCTGGCCGCTCTGCTCGCTCAGGGGCCACCGGAGTTGATCGACGAGATCCCCGATCGACGCCCCTCGAAAGGTCTGGCGGATATTTCGCGGGAGGGCGAACGACATGGCACGTTTAGCGCCTGGGGGAGGCACAGGAAAGCCCGGTTGTTGCGTCTGCGGTTCCTCGCCTGACTTTTTGAACTTCGGACCGTTCTTGCCGACCGTGAGTTCATACACAGTGAATTCCTTGGTGGCGAAGTGGACTTTCAGATGAAAGCGCTGGGTGAGGAGATCCCGCCACATAAGAATAAGCTGTTCTTTCGCGGTGCCGGGAGGCAGCTTTGCGTCGATGGAGTAAAACTGCGTACCCAGCCAGGCAGGCCCGATTATCTGGTCGAAGTCCAGTGTGTGATGAGACCCGGCCGTGGGTGAGAAGTAAGCGCGCTGAATCAGGCTCAGCAGGATGATCCGCTCGTAGGTTATGTGTTCGGGATCGTCGCGGTAAACATAAGGCCCGTCATGCTGCGGCCCGGCGGGCTTTACGGAGGCGACTTCGAATTTCGGTTCGGATTGGTTCTGCGCTGCCAGGGCGGCGCTTGTCGCGAACAGAATCAGCTGAAGGAAGATCGCTCTCCGGTTCATACCTGATGAGGATATCTTGTATGGGCGGCCGCCGAAGGTTATTTCCCTCTGCACGGCCTGTGTCGCCGGGGCGTCTAAATGTCGCAAGGGGTGAAATTGCCATGCGAGCAAGTGCAACTGTAATCGTCGTCATTGTGACCATTGGCTCGGCCCTTCGGGCACAATCGCCTGCGTTTGAGGTGGCCACTGTGAAGGTGAACCGAAGTGGTAGCGGCGCTTCGGACGGCCCGCGGCTTACAAACGGCAGATTGTCCGCCGAAAATGCCACGTTGAGGCGGTTTCTGCAAGTCGCATATGACCTCAATGCAGTGCAAATCAGCGGTCCGGGCTGGCTGGACTCAGACCGGTTTGATCTTGCCGCGAAATCGCCGGATGGCGTTCCGGATAGTGACCTGATGCCGATGCTTCAATCGTTACTGAAGGAGCGATTTCAGCTGACTGTGCATCGCGAAAACAAGGAGATGCCTGTTTACGATCTGGTCGTCGCTAAGGATGGCTTGAAGATTTCCGTGGTTGACCCTTCCCATATGCCGCCGACCCCACCTCGCAACGGGGTAGCCTCAATGATCATCGGTCCGATGACTATGTCCCAACTCGCGAACACATTAACGCCGCCGGCCGGCAGACCGGTTATAGACAAGACCGGCCTGGCGGAGCGTTACTTCTGTGCTGTGACGTTCAGCCCGCTCGCTGCGCAAACGAATAGCAATGCGACGGAGGCGGCGCCGCTCGATATTTTCGCGGCTGTGCAGGAACAACTGGGACTGAAGCTGGAACCGGCGAAGGCGGTCCGCGAGATTCTGGTTGTCGATCACGCTGAGCGAATTCCGCGCGAGAACTGAGCGTCGGTTCCCGTCGCTTTCTTGTGCTGGAATGGAGTGATGCAAGTCGCGGCGGCGGGGGCAGGGTCCCTCAGCCAGCCGGAAACGTTTGTCAAAACGTTACCGGAACTTGCCCGGGTACCGACGCCGGGCCGCGCCGAAGATGGCGTTTCGCATTCACTGCAGGATCTTGCCAGCCCGCACGTCACGGATCTGCTGGGCCGGCTTGAACATGCGCGCAATGGGCACAGTCCGGAAATGTTCGCAGGTCTGCTGCGCACGGCGGTGGCGGCTGTGGGGACGCACGATATCCACGGGGCATTGTCGGCGATTGCGGAGATGGTGAAACTGCATCCCGAGCATGCCGCGCAGCTTGCGCACGCGGAAGCGGGGTTGGCTCCGATTCGCGGGGAAGTGAACCATCTGTTCGAGCGGTTGACGTGGCGGCGCGAATGGAAGCCGTCCAGACGCTTGCGGCTGCCGCGACGGTGGTTCCTGCTAGTGTTGTGTCCAACAAATAACTAGACAGAGTACTAGGGTTAATTTTAACCTCGGTTATGGGTGATTCCGTTGCGCTTTCACCGGTGGAGCGACAGAAGATACAGGAGTGGATCGCAGCGCATGGCACCCCGCAGCAGGTGGCCCTGCGCTGTCGGATTGTCGTCGGCGCCGCGGAAGGAGAGGCCGATTCCGCAATCGCCAGGCGACTTTCGGTAAATCGTAATACGGTGATCCTCTGGCGGAAGCGCTTTGTCGAATCAGGGCTGGATGGCCTGTGGGACATTGCTCCCGGCCGGGGACGAAAACCGCCTATGAAATGGACAAGATTGCCGCCATCGTGGAGGCGACCCTTCAAACCAAACCAGAAGGGATGACGCACTGGAGTTGCCGGACGCTGGCCGAACAACAAGGCGTCAGTAAATCCACCGTGAACAATATCTGGCGCGCTCACAATTTGCAGCCACATCGCACGGAAACGTTCAAGCTGTCGCGCGATCCGAAGTTCCTGGAGAAGATGACCGATGTGGTGGGCCTTTACCTAAATCCTCCTCAACAGGCCATCGTGCTCTGCGTGGACGAAAAGAGCCAAATACAAGCTCTGGATCGCACTCAGCCGGGGTTGCCGATCAAAAAGGGGCGTTGCGGGACCATGACCCACGACTACAAACGCAACGGAACGACGACCCTGTTCGCGGCACTGGAGACGCTACAGGGCAAGGTTGTCGGCGAATGCCATCAGCGACACCGACATCAGGAGTTTCTGAAATTCCTGCGCCGCCTCGATCGAGAGTTTCCGGGGGATGTTCCGCTGCATCTGATTATGGACAACTACGGCACCCACAAGCACGAGAAGGTGAAGCAGTGGTTGAAGCGTCATCCGCGGTTTGTGCCTCATTTCGTGCCCACCAGTTCCAGTTGGATGAATCTTGTCGAGCGATGGTTCGGCCACCTCGACAATAAAGCCATTAAGCGCGGCGTGTTTCTGAGCGTCGCCGATCTCCAGTCCTCGATCGCTGCTTTCCTCAATGCCTGGAATGAAAGCCCCCAGCCGTTCGTTTGGACCGCCACTGTCGAATCGATCCAGGAGAAACTCTCCCGCTGCCGCCGAACCCTGGAGCAGATCCAACCCGGCTGCACCAGTCCGAAACGCACAAAAAGGAAGAAAGTGGCTGTCTAGTTATTTCGTGGACAGTTCACTAGCGATCGGCAATCCGTCAGTGTCATTGCGACCGGCGAACGGTTTCTTGAGTCGGGCACGCTCCTCAATTACGTGCGTGCGACGGAACTGGGTCAATCGGTGCTGGCTTTGTATCCCATAACCGCGAAGGTGCGCAACGATATGCCGCTCCGCTGGCTACGAGCAATATGGACGACGCGTGCCATTGCTGGTCCTGCTGACGGGGTGGTTCCTGATCGGGTTGATCGGCGGCATCATTTCGCTGGTTGGGCGGCCTGTTGGCTCGGGATCTGTTGAGATCTGGGCCGTCGGATTTCTGGTGCTGGTGGGTTTTCAGTTCGTCGTTACGGTGCGAAACATCAGGCTGCGGTGAATGCCAGGACCGCTCCCTTGCGGTCGCGGCTCGGAAACGTCGGCAACCGGTCTTACTTGCCGCACTTGCCGCCGGGGCAGCGGTTGTTCTCTTCGCAGACGTATTCGAAGATTCCCTGCGGTTCCCAGTCCGGGTGCAGGGCCATGGTGAAGTCCTGCGAGAAGGGTCTGGTGAAGATCTTCGGATCGTCGATCGTCAGCTGGTACGCGAGCGTGTTCGCATCCTTCCGGCTGATGCGTTCGGTGGTTACCAGTGCGTCGCTGTGCATCCGGTACTCTTTCGGATTCGTGTAGAAGTAGTCGTCGAGCCCCCAGCGTTTGAAGCCGTTGGTTTCGACGACGAGCGTGTCGCCTTCCCAGTGGCCGGTGGGATCGCCGTAGAAGCTCGGTTCGAGACCTTTGCGATGCGGACGCCCGTCGAGCGGAATCAGGCGGGTCATGGCCTGGAATTCGTGCGCCATCACGAGGAAAGTCTTGTTCTGCACGAAGCGAACCGCGTTGGCGGAAAGCATTCCGGAAGGAAATCCCGCGGGGAGACAAAAATCGCGAGGTTCGTCGTGCCGGGGATCGCCGGTGCGAGGTTCATACAACGGTTCACCGCCGGGCTTGAGCGGCGGAAATTTCGCTTTGTTGAAAATGGTGGCGGAGCAGGCGCATTTCTCACCCTCGTTCGTCTTGGGCCATTCGTAGATTCCGCTGAAATCGGGCTTGCCATCGGCGGTGCGCGGAAGGGACTTCGGGTCCTGTGCGACGAGGACCGCGGCGGCCAGCGCGAGTCCTGCAAAGAGTCTGGCATGGCGAGGAGTCATTTCTTCGCTCCTTCCGGATTGCCGGTGAACACGTTGGTGCCGTCGGGCAGGGTAACGCTGCGGCCAAAGCCATTCTCCGTGCCGTCCTTGGCGCGGAATCCGTCGATGGTGACCGTCATGCCGGGCTGGATGTGATCTTTGGTGACGCCGCGGCGCATGAGCTGGCCGGGCGCGCCGCCGGAGAACGCCCAGTTCACCACCTTGCCGGTATCGTCTTTCACGTCGACGTAAAACCAGATGTGGGGGTTCAGCCATTCGACTTTCGTCACGACACCAGTGACTTTGACTGGTTTGCTCTCGTCGTATTCCGCGGCGAAAGAATGATGGGCGAATACAGGCAGCGATGCGGTGAGGAAGGCTACGCCTGGCGAAGAGCAGAAGTCTGACAGGGGATTGACTTGGCATACTCAACACCCTATTCTCTATCAAAATGTGCAAATTGTTAATCGCTACGCTTTTTGTGGCCGCACCGCTGCTGATTTCAACAGCCGCGCGAGCTCAGTCGATCGCCGGAATGTGGGACGCCACCATCAACTTCAACGACACGGAAATTCCGTTCAAGATGGGGATCTCGGGCGAGGGCGCCAACGTCAAAGGCTGGTTTTTCAATGGCGATGACAAGGAAATTTCCAACGGCGGGAAGCTGGAAAATGGCGCTCTGGAGCTGGACTTCGACAGCTATCTGGCGAAGCTGACTGCCACCGTGAAGAACGGAGTGATTGAGGGCGAATACGGACCGATCCTGAAGAAAATGTACAAGGTGAAGGCAACGCGCGCGACGGGGAAGCCCGCGGCGTCGGGAGGTTCAGCCCCTTCTGTCTCCGGTCAGTGGGACCTCGAAGGCGTGGCAAGCAGCAAAGGCGAGAAGACCTGGCGGATGATTCTGCGGCAATCCGGCACGGAGATTTCCGGCGCGGTTCTCCGGGTGGACGGCGATACCGGGACGCTGACCGGCAGCTTCAAAGAGGGCAAGTTTGTGCTGAGCCATTTCTCCGGTTCGCGCCCGGCGCTGTTGATTTTGAAGCCTGCGAGCGATGGCACGATGGACGTCAGCCTGAGCGGTCTGCATGGGTTCAGCGAGATGAAGGCGGTGCGTCCTGCGGAGGCGCGCGCCGAAGGCTTGCCCGCGCCCACGGATGCGAATCTGCACACCACGGTGAAGGATCCGACCAAGCCGTTTCCCTTTAGTTTCCCGGACCTCAATGGCCACGTGATTTCGAATACCGACCAGCGTTTTCGCGGCAAGGTGGTTCTGGTTGTGATCACGGGCAGCTGGTGCCCGAACTGCCATGATGAGGCGCCATTCCTTGAAACCATGCACGAGAAGTATCATGGCCAGGGGCTCGAGATCGTCGCTCTGTCGTTCGAGGAAGCGGATCAGTTGAAGAATCCGACGCGGCTCAAGGCATTCATCAAAGAGTATGGGATCAAGTACACGGTGCTGCTGGGTGGTGAAACGGATTCCGCCAAAGAGAAGCTGACGCAAGCGGTCAATTGGGATGCCTGGCCAACCACGTTCTTCGTGGGACGAGATGGCGTTGTGCGCGGTGCGCATGCCGGTTTCCCCAGCCCGGGAAGCGGTGAGTTGTACAAGCAGGAGAAGGACGAATTCGTCGCGAAGGTGGAGAAGTTGCTGGCGGAGAATCAGACGTCGCGACGATAGTCTCCGGTCTCAGATAAATTCGCTACTGCCCTTTTGTGGGGTGGCCAATCATGGCGGCCCCACAGAGAGCAGCATGAGAAAACCGTCGCAGCGGCGCAGACGCCATCGGCCAAGCCCGTCCCTGACCGGCTCCTTTGCCAGACATTGTTCTCACAGGTGATTGTTGTTAAGCAGATTTTCGACCGTGATGACGCCTTGGGGGTTATCGACGCCGCCAAAGCCCGCAAGATGAAACGCGATGAGATCGGGTTATCAACCAGGAATATAACTCCCTTGTGTCCATAGCTGCCGAGTCTCTCGCCGCTCACAAGGCATATACCCGGCAAAGGGGTCAGATCTTGAAGGCACGACAAGCCGCAGTGGCCGTGAATGCCGCATTGCCTCCGAATGGGCAGATGACCGGGCTTCGAGTTCAGGATGAGGCCATGAAGCAGTCTCTCATCAATAAGCTCCCCGCGGCGCTCGGAGATTCGCAATTTGCAGCGCCGGATGCATTTGCCCGCCGCGTGCTCCTTCCAAGTGTGGGAGTTCATCGGATGGCACAGCGATGAGAATGTTGAACCGGTTTCTCCTGGTCATACTCATAGCGAGCACGACGGCTTGTGGCCAGAACAAGGACACTCCCAAGCCTTTGGGCACCATCAACGGAAGACCCATACCCGCAAGAGTGTTCAACGTTACGAAGGCCATGGCTATTCGCGCCCTCCGCTGCGACGGCAAACTCGCGCCCGACGGAACGCCCGACGAGATGGCGGTCGCCGCGAAGATTCAGGACGAAAAATGCGACGGCCCGCATGGTGTGGCGGCGTTTGAAGCACAAGCGCAGGCAGTAATCGATTTTGGGATTGTCCCCACCCAGCAAGACCTCGATGAAGCGTTACGGCACATGATCATCGGTGACCCGGTCAAGGAAACTGCCGAGTTGCGCGATCGGACAGCCGTCATCGTCAATGCCCTGTCGGCAGTTTACGACAGGGGATGGCTCCCGACGATGTGTACCGTCAAATGGTGGCGAGCCACAGTATAAGCGAAGAGTCGTGGAAGAGCAGCGTGCAAGCCGGCAAAACAGCCGCTGGACGGGCGGCGATTGCTCGCGCTCTTACGGTAACACCGCAGGTGTACGCACAGGCAATCCCCAGGGAGCAGTGCAAGCTGGCGGAATCCAACAGACTCGACGCGACGGTCGACCAGATGATCGCAAGCTCAGACGCTGTGTTCCAGACCAATCTGGATAGGTGGAACGCAAACCATCTCACAAGCGCCACAGAATATCTGCACGCGAAGCGCGCCGCATGGTGGAAAGCGCGTCTTTCCAAACTTCAAATCGTGCTCAGCGACCCATCCCTCGCCACAACCTGCCATTTCGCGCAGATGACCGGCGCCGAAGCCGTCGGCGTTTTGAGATAAGCTAAGTGGCTTCTATGGCCACAATCAAATCGCTCCTGCTGTCCGCCCTGATCGTCCCTGCCCTCTATGCCCAAACGGACTGGCAAGCCTACGGCGGCGACCCTGGCAGTGCCCGCTACTCCTCCCTCTCGCAGATCAACACCACCAATGCCTCGAAGCTGACCCAGGCCTGGACCTTCGATAGCCGGCCCGCCCCCGCCCCCGCCACGGCCAGACCCGGTCGCGGGGGAGGGCAGAGCCAGACAACGCCGCTCGTCATCGACGGCGTGATGTATGTCGCAACGCCGCACGAGTCTCTCGTGGCGCTCGAACCCGAAACCGGCAAAGTCATCTGGACCTTCAAACACAGCCACACGGGCCGTCCCGCGCGCGGCATCGCGTACTGGCCGGGCGACAAGGACAATCCCGCTCGTATCCTCTTCGGCACCGGTGACGGTTTCCTCGTCGCCGTCGACGTCAAAACCGGCATGGCCATTCCTGGCTTCGGGAATAACGGCGAGCTCGATCTCAAGGCCGGCATGAAGGATCAGGCGAAATACCCAAACTCGCACTACGGGCTTTCCGGCGCGGCCGTCGTCTACAAGAACGTAGTCGTCACCGGTTCGCATACGCAGGACGCGCCCAGCCTCGGCCCTCCCGGCGATGCCCGCGGCTTCGACGTTCGCACCGGCAAACTGCTCTGGACCTTCCATTCCATTGCCTCGCCCCGGCGAAACCGGCCACGAAACCTGGCTCAACGACGGCTGGCAGGAGCGCTCCGGCGCCAATGCCTGGACCACCGGCTCGGTCGACACGAAGACCGGCATCGTCTACATGTGCTTCGATTCTCCGGCGACCGATCTCTATGGCGGCGACCGCCCCGGCGCGAACCTCTTCGGCAACACGCTTGTCGCGCTCGACGCCCTCACCGGCAAGCTGAAATGGTATTTCCAGACCACCCATCACGACATCTGGGATTACGATGAGCCCGGTACGCCCTCGCTCGTGGATGTCAAAATCAACGGAAAGACCATCCCAGCGATTGTCGAAACCGGCAAGACCGGTTTGGTGTTCGTGCTTGATCGCGCGACAGGAAAACCGCTTCTCCCGGTCGAGGAGCGCCCCGTTCCCAAAGGCGATATGCCCGGCGAATGGTATTCCCCCACGCAGCCTTTTCCCGTGAAAACTCCGCCGCTGACTCGCTTCAGCATCACGCGTGACCAGCTCGCCAAAGTGACGCCCGAGCAGCAGAAATACTGCGAAACGCTCTGGGACGCGAACGGCGGCGCGCACAATGACGGGCCTTACACACCAATGGGTTCGAAGCCCACCGTCGTCTTCCCTGGCGCCGATGGCGGCGGCAGTTGGAGCGGTGTTTCCGTTGACCCGCAGCTCGGCTACATGTTCCAGAACGTCAAGAACGACGGCGCCATCGGATACATGGGGAAGCCCACACCGCGGCCCGGAGCGAAGGATGGGCTCGGTCAGAATGTCGATCCCAGCATGTACGCCCGAATCGGCATCCAGATGGGCGACCGCCGCGTCAGTGCGTTTGCGAATCCCGAAACCGGATGGCCCTGCGAAGCTCCGCCATGGGGAGAACTCAGCGCCGTCAATCTGGCAACGGGCGACGTCGCATGGCGCATTCCCTTCGGCAGAGTGGATGAGCTCGAAGCCAAAGGCGTCATGAATACCGGCTCGTTCAACAAGGGCGGATCGGTGGCAACGGCCGGCGGCGTTCTCTTCATTGGTGCGAGCTACGACTCACGCTTCCACGTCTATGAGTCCAGGACGGGTAAACTGCTGTGGGAGACGAAGCTGATGGCCCAGGCCCAGGCCAACCCCATCACCTACATTGGCAAGAACGGCAAGCAGTACGTGGCGGTCAACGCGAATGACTATATCGTCGCGTTCGCCCTGCCATAGCTGGCCTTCCCGCGCTGTCGATCACAATCGTATTGCGGCGTGAATTCGTAAAAGCCATTGAGCCCGGTCTGGTCCATAGCGGCTTTTCGTCTCGCGATGTACCGTGAGTGGGAAGCAGTCTCTCAACAGGGCTTGCACCGCAATGCGGTCGAATCCATACAGCCTTGTCGGCAGACACCTGGAATTGCTGCACATGATACGCGAACTCGACCAGATCCTTCAAACTTGCCGTCATCGCCATCAACCTTCCCGGCCATGGCGAACATGTCTGCGCCCCCGCCTGATCGGGCGGACCGGCTTCACTGTCGCGACTTCAAAAGTCAACGCGCACGTCATTCAGACACGCGGGTTAGCGAGAGGTTAGCGGCAACCTCAGGCGAAATTATAGAAACCCCAGCCCCCGGAGCTTGACCATCGCCCGCCGTAACTCCCGCCGCTAACGGTTTCCAGCATCTCATCGCTCAACTCACCTTCTGGCAGGAGTGGAAACCGCAAGACTGCCTCAACCGGACCGCCGTCAGGTCCCGGGTCCACCTCAAGCACGACTCCGGGAGGAAAGCGGGCACCCATCTCCTTCATCGAATCCATCGGGTGTTCGATAAAGCGAGCTTTCAGGGCCGCGTCAACGGCACTCGCCGCCCGAGTTTTTCCGACTTTCTCAATCAAATCATCCAGTGCCATCGCTCCTCCGCACTGAAGCGATCCTACAACGCCAGGCCGTGCTATCTCAAGCACTACATCTCCAAATATTTCCGGCGTTTGGCCGTATACCCACCTCACGGCGGGTTGCAAAATGGAAATCGCGGCTGAACGGGTTTCCGCGGGTGACCGGATTCAGGGTGGTTATATTGGCCACGTGGTCCATCATCGGACTTCGTCTCGCGCAAACGCCCGCGCCGCTTGATTTCGAAGTCGCGTCCATTCGCGCGGCCAGTGCGACGCCTCCGTCAAACCGATCACCATGGGAGCGTCGCCGACACATCGGCAGCGAAACCGGCATCACGGTCTGCGCCCGTCCTTAATCAGATCCTTAATGTGGAGACCGTCGAGCGTCACACGTCGACGCAGCTCGCGAATATCGGCTACAACCTCAGCGGGGGTCATCGTCCGGGTGGGCGTCGTCGGTGGTTCCGTCCGGCAAGTGTTTCCAGTGCACAGTTAACTACTTCCTCGGGCGGGTGGTACCGGCCACTACGGAGATGCGCTGCCAGTCAGCGTGGAGTGCTATCTGCCTTCGCTTTTCCGCCCATCAGCACGTGAATCGCGAATGGTATCTCGTCCGGGTGAGTAGCACACCAGGAAATGATGGAATTGAATTTCGTTTCGTCATCCGCCAGTGCGCTGATCTCAACCAGTTCGGCTTCTATTTCTTCCGGCTCTCTCATGAGATTTCAGCATCTCACGGAGAGGAACCCGGTCACTCCAACCGGAAATTGATCTCGATGGTGGCCTTCACCGGCACCGGCTCGCCCTTCAGCTTGCCCGGATTGAAATGCCACTGTTGAACCGCTTCCACCGCCTTCAGATCCAACCCCGAATCGAGGCTTCTTGTCACGCTGATGTCGTGCGCCATGCCATCCACTCCCACGGTCATCGAGAGCACCACCTGACCCGAAATCTTAGCCTTCCGCGCCTCTTCGGTATACTGCGGATCGACTTTCTGCGCCACGCTGGGCGCACTCACGTCACCCCCGACTCTGTAAGGCTCCTGGGCCATTACCGGTATTGCGATTGCCAACACGAGGCCGGCGAAGGCGATCGCGGTATAACGAAGGGTTGCGGGCGAGGTGGTTCGCGCGATGCTGCGGTCCAGCAGGCGCATGATTCTGCTTTTCACGTCGATTTGAGTAGTCATGGCACATCCCGTAGTCGGAAGTAGAGTTGGAGTGGAGTTTTGTGCCACCGCCAGAAGAGCCTCGGCGTATGCCGCAGGTTCGAAGCCGGAGTGAAGCACGGCATCATCGCATGCCGTTTCCTGCTCGCGGCGCAGCGCCGCGGAGAAGAACCATACAAGTGGATGAAACCAGTAAGCCGCGCACGCCACATGCGCAATGAAGTTCGCCGTCAGATCGCCGCGTTCGATATGTGCACGCTCATGCCGTACCGCGGCCGCCCTCTGCCATTCCGGCCATTCCGCGGCGGCGCGAGGCATCAGTACCACGGGCCGCAACAGGCCGGTGGCGATCGGTACAGTGACATCGCCCGCATACATGCCCGGCGCAACTGGCTCGGCGGAGCGAATCGCGCGGTGGATCCGCCAATAGCCGATCCCGAGCCGCAACAGCAACAGCGCTGTGCCAATCGCCCACACAGCAGGAAGCACATGTGCGGATGGCCACAGCGCCGATCTGCCGATCGCCTGCGATCTGGCTACCGCGGCATTGATCGAAGTCAGCCGGAACGCGATCGTCTTCGTTGGCAATAGCACCGCCAAGGGCAGAATCAAAGACCCGGCCAGCGTGCAAACACACAGCAGGTGCCGCATGCCGGCGGTCGCGCGCCGCGCGGCCAGTAAGGCAAACAGCCCCGCGAGGAAAAGCAGCGTGACTTTGATCAGCATAATCATGACGTTTTCTCCTTACGCGCCTTGCGGATTGCGCGTTCCAGTTCTTTGAGATCTTCTTTCGAGAGATTCGCCGTACCGGGATCGAGGAACGCGGCTGCCGCAGCCTTGGCCGAACCTTCGAAAAACGTGGCTCACCAGCCTGGCGATCGCCGATTGTTTCGCTTTCTCCCGCGCCACCACCGGCAGATACACGTAGCGCATCCCTTCTTCAACGTGCCGGATGTGGCCCTTGCGCTCCAGCACACGCAGGATCGTGCGGACGCCCGAATAGCTGGGCTGGTCCGGCAAGCGTTCCTGAATCTCCGGACCGCTCGCGCGGCCCAGCGTGAAGATGATGTCCATGATCTGCCGCTCGCGCCGGCTCAGACTGGTTTCGTTTTCACTCATGCTTAAAAATAAACACAATGCGCATAAATTAACATTACGTGAAGCCCGGTGTCAATCGCCTTTTTTGCGCGCCTCTTTCTTCCGCGGCTCTTTACCGGGCAGAGCTGCCGGATTCTCCTGCACGCGTTCGCGATAGCTGCCGCGCATGCCCGAACCGAGCGCGACTGCCGATTCGCCATACCGGTCGCGCAGTTTGTCGGCGGCCTCGAGTGCCTGGCGCCAGCGCTCTGCGCGCCCGCCATCCATCAGATCGAGCTGCCCCTGATCGTGTTCGAAGCCCGACGTCTGCACGCCGAGCAAACGAATCGCGCGGCTCCTCGTCCAGTTGGCCCGCAGCAGCTTTCGGGAATGCTCGATCAGGTCGATATCGAGCTGCGTCGGGGACGCAAACGTATGCGCCCGCGTGATCGTCGAGAAATCGGAATAGCGCAGCTTCAGCTGAATGGTGCGGGCGTGCAGACCGTGCTCGCGCAGCCGGCGCCCCACCTTCTCCGCGAGGTGCGTGAGCGTGGCTTCGAGCTGGTCCGCGTCCTTCGTATCGGTGTTGAAGGTGTGCTCGTGGCTGATGGATTTCGGATCGCCGCGCTCGCCGATTTCGCCATCGAACCAGCCGCCCGCGTCGAGCCCTGGGCTTTGCCGGCGAGCGCCAGTCCCCATTTCCCGAAGCGCGATTCGAGAACGTGATCCTCAAGCACGGCCAGATCGCCGATCCGTCGGATGCCGAGCTCGTGCAGATTCTTCTCCGTCACTTTGCCCACGCCGGGAATCTTGCGCACTTCGAGCGGCGCGAGAAAGCGCGCTTCCACACCTGGCAGAACATGCAGGATGCCGTTGGGCTTGGCCTGATCGGAGGAGATCTTCGCGACCAGGCGCGATGACGCGATTCCGATCGAGCAGTTCAGCAGCGTCTCCTTCTTCACCGCTTCATGCAGCAGATGCGCGGCGCGGAGAGCCGGACCGTGCAGCCGCTCGGTCCCGGTCATATCGAGATAGGCTTCGTCGATCGAAGCCATCTCGACGAGCGGCGAGAAGCGTTTCAGAATCTCGAAGACGCGCCCCGAATATTCGCGATAGCGCTCCGGATGCCCTTCGACGAAGATCGCGTGCGGGCAAAGCTTGTAAGCGGTGCGCAGAGGCAGCGCGGAATGAACGCCGAACTTACGGGCTTCGTAGGATGCCGCGGAAACCACACCGCGCTCGTCGCTCTTCCCGCCGACCACCACCGCTTTGCCCTTGAGCGAAGGGTCGAAGAGCTCTTCCACGGATACGAAGAACGCATCCATGTCGACGTGGAAGACGGTGCGGATCATTGTTTTTCAGAAGCGGTTTTTCACAGACCGGCTTTTCACAAACCAGCACGCGCGGGATTCCGGCGAGGTCGGGGAACAAGTGTACATTGCTCCAGCCGGACGCGAGCGCGGAGACGGCTTCGGATTGTCCGGCGCCGAGTTCGAGCGCAAGCGTGCCACCCGGCTTCAGGACGCGCCAGGCCTCCGGGATCAGACGCTCGTAAACACAGAGCCCGTTCTGGCCGCCGAAGAGCGCGAGCGACGGCTCCCAATCGCGCACTTCGCGCTGCAGCGTCGCGCGATCGGCCAGAGCCACATAGGGAGGATTCGAGACCACCATATCCGCAACGCCATCGGCGATGCATTTGAAGAGATCGCCTTCGATGAACTCGACGTCGGCTCCCAGCTTCGCGGCATTCGCCTTCGCGACCTGCGAGCGCTTCGGAGGAAAGATCGGTAGCGATAACCCGGCGCTTGAGTTCAAGCGAAAGCGTGATCGCGATCGCCCCGGAGCCGGTGCCGATATCGATCACTACTCCGCTTCGCTTCCGGCATAGCGCAACTTCAACCAGAAGCTCAGTCTCGGGACGCGGGATCAGAACATCGCGCGTGACCCGGAACTCGCGGCCGTAAAACTCCTGAACCTTTGTGATGTATTGGGTCGGCTTCCCCTTCATGCGCTCGTCGAGATAGCGTCCGTAGTGGAGCCATTCGACTTCGCGCAATTCCTGTTCGGGATGCGCGTAGAAGTAAGCGCGATCGCAGTGGACGGCGTGGCCGAGCAAGAACTTCCGCGGTAAGGCGCGGATGCACTATCCCTTCGCGCCCGAGGAGTTCCGATCCTTGCGCCAGGGCCGTGCGGATAGTCATCGGCGAAGTAATCTAAGCCGCGGCGCCTTCTTTTTGAAGTTTCTCGGCCTGGTAGTGTGCGCTCAGCGCGTCGACGATCGCGTCGAGCTTGCCTTCCATCACGAGATCGAGCTGATGCAGCGTGAGGCCGATGCGATGGTCGGTCACGCGGTTCTGCGGGAAATTGTAGGTGCGGATCTTTTCGCTGCGGTCGCCGGTGCCCACCATGGTGCGCCGTTCCGCGCCGATCGCCGCCTGCTGCTTTTCGAGCTCCAGCTCATACAGCCGCGAACGCAGCACGCGCATGGCCTTCGCGCGGTTCTTGATCTGCGATTTTTCGTCCTGGCAGGAGACGATCAGGCCGGTGGGAAGGTGCGTGATGCGCACCGCCGAGTAAGTGGTGTTCACGGACTGCCCGCCCGGGCCCGACGAACAAAACGTATCGATGCGGATGTCCTTCGCTTCGACCTTGACTTCCACTTCGTCCGCTTCCGGCAGCACCGCTACCGTGATCGCGGACGTGTGCACGCGCCCCTGCTGCTCGGTCGCCGGCACGCGCTGCACGCGATGCACGCCGCTCTCGTACTTCAGCTTGCTGTAGACCTTGTTCGCCGCTGACCAGCGCGATGACTTCCTTCAGCCCGCCCACGGCCGATTCGCTGCTCGACGTGACTTCCACTTTCCAGCGCTGCGTTTCCGCGAAGCGCGAGTACATGCGGAAGATTTCGGCCGCGAACAGAGCTGGCTTCGTCGCCGCCCGTGCCGGCGCGGATTTCGAGCACCACGTCCTTCTCGTCGAGCGGGTCTTTGGGCAGCAGCAGAATCTTGAGGTCCTCTTCGATCTGCGCGATGGCAGGCTCGAGCCGCTCGACCTCCAGCTCGGCCAGCTCGCGCAGATCGGGATCGGACTCGTCCAGCATCGCCTTGGCCTGCGCCAGCTGGTCGGACGCTTCGCGGTAGTCGCGGTACTTCGCCACGACATCGGAAAGGTCGCTGTGCGCTTTCGAGATTTTGCGATACTGCTCGCCGTCGCTGATGACGGCGGGGTCGGCCATCTGCGCGGTGAGTTCCTCGAAATGCTTTTCGAGCTGGTCGAGTTTGCTGGCGTATTCCATGGCTCAGGCGATGACCAGCTCGCCGCCCTGCTTCGCTTCGAGCGCCATCGCGCCTTCGAGCGCGTGGATCGCGACTTCGGCCTGCTCATCGGCCGGCGGCTTGGTCGTGATGCGCTGCATCCACAAGCCCGGGAGCCGTCAGCAGCGCGAGGAACGAACCGCGGCGCTTGGCGGCGAAGCGGATCAGTTCGTAGCTCAGGCCCGCGATGATCGGCAGGAAGATAATCCGCTCGGCCAGTTTCGCCGCGAACGTGGGCGCCGGAACGATCATGTAAACGATCATCGACATCACCATGATCACGAACATGAAGCTCGTGCCGCAGCGCGGATGCCAGGTCACGAACTTCTGCGCGTTCTCGACGTTGACCGGCTTGCCGGATTCGAAGTTGAACACGACCTTGTGCTCCGCGCCGTGATATTCGAAGACGCGCCGGATGTCTTTCGACCGCGAGAGAACGAACAGGAAGCCGACGAAGATCGCGAGACGGATCAGGCCATCGACCGCGTTGAACGCGATCTGGCCTTTCAGCACCGGCTTCCAGTTGCTGAGATATTCGGTGAGTTTGAGGGGAATGAGTTTGTAAACGACGAGGAAGAAAACGACGGAAAAAATGATCTGGACGGTGGTCATCCAACCGGTTACTTCGGCGGGCTTTTCGGACGCCGTCGTCGAGAGCCGCGTTGGCCGAGAACTTCAGCGCCTTCATGCCGAGCGACATCGCCTGACCCAGCGTGCCCAGCCCGCGCAGCATCGGGTACTTCATCCACGGATACTTTTCGGACACGCGCTCGACCGGCATTTCCTCGCTGACGATTTCGCCGGAGGGCTTCCGCACCGAGACGCAATAGCTGTGAGGGGCGCGCATCATCACGCCTTCCATGACGGCCTGGCCGCCGACCAGCGTTTCTTCACCGCTTTCGAGAATGGGAAGCAGCTGGACGTGGGCGAAAAAACGCAGAAATGTGCGGAGGGACAAATCAGATACCTCGAATCCTTTGAATAGATTTACTTCATTATACTGCGTCTGCCTGGTACGGGTGTCGTAGGTACCGTCCGTGCACGCTTCGGTACCGCTCTTTCGTTCGATACGAAAAGTCGGGGCGCCCCGCTGCCCGGTAAACCGTCGGACCGCGGCCAGTTTGGTTTCCCGGCTGATACCGGGGCCGCACCAATAACGGGAGCGCCTGCCGCCCATTGTTTGAGACTGTGCTGCCAGGGTCTCGAGAATTAGCAGCAGCGACCGGAAACATCATGGGTACGTTCCGGTTCTCGATTGCACGGTAGCAGACAGTTCAGGAACCAGATGCCCGGCCATCAAAAATTGCTCGTAAGTTATTGATTGGGCAGAGGCGCACATTTATTTTCAGCTTTGGTGACGGTCATCCGCCGGTGCTCATTCGGTGTTCGCCGATTCGTGCTGGAGCGCGCCGCAATCCGCTGTTACGCTCCAATTCAAAGGATGGCTGCATGAATCACAAGGTTTCTGAAAAGGCGTACAAAGGAATGGGGATGGAGGGTTTTACGGCCCGCTGGTACGCATCGCTGACTCACAAGTCGCTCGACGAATTCAAGTCTCTGGCCCGTCGGGCGGCAGGGCAGATCCCTGCGGGCGCCAGCGTTCTCGAAGTGGCGCCCGGACCGGGCTACTTTGCAATCGAATTGGCGAAGCTGGGCGCTTATCGCGTGACGGGACTCGATATCAGCCGCACCCTCGTCGAAATCGCCCGGGCCAACGCCGGCGGAGGCCGGGGTTGCCGTCGACTTCCGCCAAGGCGATGCCGCTCACATGCCGTTCGCTGCTGAATCATTCGACTTCCTGCTGTGCCGCGCTGCGTTCAAGAACTTCACAGAGCCGCTGCCGGCTCTGAAGGAGATGTATCGCGTACTCAAGCCCGGCGGTCGCGCTCTGATCATCGATCTGCGGCGAGATGCGTCGATGCAATCGATCACACAGGCCGTTCAGGCGATGCACCTCGGGGCGATCAGTGCGATGGTCACCCGGCTGACTTTCCGATTCATGCTGCTCAAGCGCGCGTACACCAAAGAGGAGTTCCAGAAACTCCTGGCGCAAACGCGATTTGGGCCGATCGATATTCGCGAAGATCTGATCGGTCTCGAATTGGCGCTGACGCGAGCCTGACCTATTGTGCGAACGAACGGCGGACTTAAGTCTGCCCCACTATTTCTTTGCGGGCGTCGGGAAAGAACGCGGCGACGCGGTCGTTCAGCGTAAACTCCATCCCCAGACCCGGGTATTGCTTGAGTACTTTCGACTTCATTTCGGCGGTGTCCTTCGACGACGCGACGTTCTTGTCCCAATCGGCGATGTACTTCTTCATGAACGCAATTGCCGACAAGTCATGCTTTGCACCCGATCCCTCGTGGCCCGGGACAAGAATCGCCGGATTCAAGGCTGTGATCTGATCCAGCGTCTTCATCCAGTCTTCGCGGGCCTTGTCTTTCGGCACGCCGAAGTAAACACGATCGAAGACCGTATCGCCGGCGACGACTGCTTTCAGCGAGGGAATGTAGACGAAGCTGTTCCCTGGGCCATCGCCCTGCACGCCGCCGGTGATCGGGAATGTCTCGCCTTCCAGCGTGAGTGCGGGCGTTGTCAGTTCTTCGGGGATGACCGGATCGGGCCCTGGAATCGTGTTGCCGTATGTCGGGAACCAGAACTTCTGCCGCGTGGGCCAGGCGTTTTTGATTGCGTTCGCCGTGGCGGGGAGCGCTACGATCTTCGCCGACGGGAACGCCTGCTTGAGCACTGCCAGTCCGAAGAAATGATCGGGGTGAGGGTGAGTCACGTAGATGCTTGTCAGATTCTTGCGCGACTCGAGGATCTCGGCAGCCAGCCGGTGGGCCTCGATGAGACTGAACTGCGGATCGATCACCAGCATGTCCTTCTCGCCGGAGATCATCGTGGAGTTCACGTCGTATCCGTTCTGCCCTTTTCCCGTGTGCACTTTCAAATCGAGCTTTGTTTGGGCACCGACGGTTTGGGCTCCGACGGCGGCAACTGCGAGCGCGGCAAGAACGAGAGTAGAGATCCGGATCATAGGGCGATTGTAATATTCAGTGATACGTGAAGCGGGTATCCCTCACCACATGGATCATCATCGGGCTGGTGGCCGGCGTTGCGTTCGGCGCCGTCTTTCCCGGGCCCGCTAAGGCGTCCGCAATTCTCGGGACGATTTTCCTTCGCCTGATCAAGTCGATCATTGCGCCGCTGCTCTTCGGCACCCTGGTTTCCGGTATTGCGGGTGCGGGCAACATCAAGACCATGGGCCGCATCGGCGGCAAGGCGATTCTCTACTTCGAGGTTGTAACCACCATCGCGCTCTTCATCGGTCTGGGCGCGGTGAACCTGGTCAAGCCCGGCGTGGGGGTTCAATTGCAGAAAGGCTCGACAACCGCGGTTGCGCAAACCACCACGAGCCTGTCGCAGATTCTCGAGCACACGTTTCCCACCAGCGTCATCGATTCCATGGCGAAGGGCGAGGTGCTGCAGATCGTGGTCTTCGCGTTTATTTTCGGCGCTGCCTGCGCAACGGTCGGCGCCAAAGCCCGCCCGGTCGTTCAGTTCTGCGAGTCGCTCTCGGAAATCATGTTCAAGTACACGAACTACGTGATGCTGTTCGCACCGTTCGGAGTTTTTGGCGCAATGGCCGCGACCATCGGGGAACGCGGGATCGGAGTGCTGAAGAACTTGGGCACGCTGGTCGTGACGCTGTACGTCGCTGAAGTGTTTTTTGTGGTGGTGGTGCTGGGCTCCGTGACGGCCATCGCGAGGATCCCGCTGCGGCGTTTCCTGCACTACGCCCGCGAGCCGTTCCTGCTGGCGTTTTCGACCGCATCGAGCGAAGCCGCGCTGCCTGTGGCGCTGGAAAACATGGAAACATTCGGGGTGCCCAAGCACATCGTTGCGTTCGTGCTGCCCACCGGGTACAGCTTCAATCTGGATGGCTCCACTCTCTACCTTGCGCTCGCGTCGATGTTCGTCGCGCAGGCTGCGGGAGTGCATGTTCCGTTCGGCACTCAGCTTGTGATGATGCTGACGCTCATGCTGACCAGCAAAGGTGTCGCGGGAGTGCCGCGCGCTTCTCTCGTGATCCTCGCGGGTACGCTCGCTACTTTCAATCTGCCGCTGGAGGGCGTTGCGGTTATCCTCGGCGTCGACACGTTGATGGACATGGCGAGAACGTCGGTGAACATGCTCGGGAATTGTCTTGCCACGGCCGTCGTCGCGCGTTGGGAAGGCGTGGACTTGAACGAGAGTCACTGAAGACTCTCTTTGAGAAAGGCGAGGACCTTCGGAATGGCGTCCAGCGTGGATTCGGCGTTGCCCTTGGGTGTGCCGCCTAAATCGACCTCGCGGCCAGTCAGGGGATTCTGGCCTAGCCCTTCCCAGGCGGGAACGATCTCAGGGCGTCCGGAGGCATGTCCCGCCTGAGGGTACTTCAGGTTGGCAAAGTTGTGGGTGAAGTGCGCTTTCTTTAGCCGCGCCCGGACGCCATCCGCCATGGATGATGACGACCAAACGCCATCCGCTTCGCCGGAGATGAGAAGATTGGCCCCTGCGTCCGCTCGACGTCGATTGCCGCCCGGGAGTCCAGATGGAACGCGAGTGCCTTGCCCGTCCACGTCCAGGCGTATCGAGCTCCAGCCGATTCGCTTCGTCGACCGCCTGACCGCGACGATCGAAGTGCCAGTCAAACTCGACGGCGCGATAGTTCCGAGCCTGATTCCGCAGCCTCTGATCGAGAATGCCATCCGGCACGGCATCGAACAGCGCGAGGAAGGCGGCAGTATCCGCGTGCGCGTGTCGGAACGCGGCGGCGTGCTGACGCTCGCAGGGGCCGTCGGGAGCGCGGGAGTCGGCATCGAAATACGCGCGGACGCGCGCACGATCTACAGCATCGCGAGCGCGTTGGAGATTCGCAATCATGAATCGATCGGCGTGGAGACGCTAATTACCGTGCCTTACGAGAATCGGTCGTGATTCGAACTCTGATCGTGGATGACGAGTCCTTGGCGCGCGCGAACATTGCGATGCTGCTCGCTCGCGATCCCGAGATCTCGATCGTCGGCGAGTGCGGCTCGGGCACGCAGGCGATCGAGGCTGTGCGGGCGAGCAAATCGAGTCTTCTCTTCCTCGACGTGCAGATGCCGGGATGCGATGGCTTCGACGTTCTGGAAAGCCTCGGCGGTGACGGGCCGGGCGCCGTAGTATTCGTGACAGCCTACGACAAGTATGCGATCCAGGCGTTCAAGGTGGAGGCACTCGATTTCCTGCTCAAGCCTTTCGATGATGCGCATTTTTTCCGCACCCTGGCGCGGGCGAAAGCGCGTTGCAGCAATGCGAGGCCGAACTCCCGGGAATCGAGCGGCTCATCGTCAAGAGCGCCGGCCGTGTTGTCTTCCTTCAAACAGCGGAAATCGATTGGATCAAGGCGGCCAACTATTACGCCTGCATGCGCGTGGGGGCGCGAACGCACCTCATCCGCCGCAGCATGAGCGACCTTGAGCGGGACCTGGATCCAAAGAGGTTTTGCCGCTCGCATCGGTCTTCGATCGTGAATATCACGCGGGTGCGGGAACTCAGATTGGACTCGAACGGGGAGTACGAAGTGGCTCTGAATGACGGCACGAAGCTGAAGGTCAGCCGGAGTTATCGGGAGCAATTGCAGCAGCGTATGCTGATAGGCAGTGAGCACCGAATACGTTGAGCAGGACCACAATCCTCATCCTCTGCAATTCGCCATACCGGCGCGAGCGATTGACGCTCACATGCACGTAATCGGGCCGTTCGACCGGTTTCCACTGGCGGCCTCGGCGCAATACAAGCCGTTCGCGGCCACATGGCAGGAGCAGAAAGAAATTCTGGTCGATCGCATGGGGTTCTGGGGATTTGTGGTGGTCCAGGCAACGTGTCATGGTACCGATAACAGCGTTGTGGTCGATGCGCTCGAACACATGGAAGGGCGCGCGGCCGGTGTCGCGAGCGTCACGGAAGATATCTCGACGGAAGAATTGAAACGCTTGCACACGGCCGGAGTGCGCGGCGTGCGTTTCGCTTTCCTGCCTCATATCGCGAGCGAAACGACGCCCGCGGATGTTATCCTGCGCATCGCTCGAAAGGTGCAGCCTTTCGGGTGGCATACCGACCTGTATTTTCTGCCGCAGACCTTCGAGATCATGGAGCCGCTGATCAGGGGATTGCCTACGCCCGTGTTGATCGATCATATGGGCCGGCCGGATGTGAGTGTTCAGGTCGAGAAGAACACTTACTTCCAGCGCCTGCTGGAACTGGGCGCGAGCAGAAGCGATATCTACTGGAAAGTGACTTCGCCCGATCGTTATACACGCTCCGCGCGGCCCGAAGACTGGGGTGTCGCCATACCTTTTGCGCATGCGTTGATTAAGCATTTCCCCAGGCGCGTGGTTAGCGGTACGGACCGGCCTCGCCCCAACATGAATACCGTCATCCTGACCGGGCGGGGCGATCCGCCGAACAAGATGCCCAATGATGGTGATATCGCGAACCATTGGATCTGGCCGGTTGCGCACAAGGATCCGACGGTGTTAAATCAAATCCTGGTGGAGAATCCGCGCAAGCTGTACGAATTTCGGGAGTCCTGATGCCGCACTTGAGACTGGAAGTCGCCGAGGAATGGCTGCGCGAGGATTTCAAAACCGCGACGGGCTTCGATGCGAAGAAACTGCTGGATCATCTGGTGCAGGTTGTGGCCGGGCTGCGCATGGAGAAGCCGGGGAGCGCTCCGGGCGATCCGCTGGTCCCGATTATCAACCTGAGCAACCTTAAGCATGCGATCGTGCCGTTGTATTACGCGCATGTGTCTGGGGATCCGGCGAAGCGGTTCCTGCATGTCACTCTCTCGGCGGGAAATGATACGCCCGGGCGCACGGCGGCCGTGCGGTTACGGGCTTCGCAGATTTTGGGCGATGAGGTGGATAAATTCACCGCGGCTTTGCCTGGGCTGAAGGGTCTGGCTTCGGTTACCGCGCACGTGCATGGATATCGACCGCGACCGCGGGTACTCGACAACCGCCGAGCGCCAGAAGAAACGCGACGCGGCAAAGACTACCTGAATGCCTCAACGCGACACTTCCGGTATCGGCGAGCGGGTTCCGCGCGAACTGATCTTTGCGGATTTCGAAGTCGCGTTCAATTTCGTCGGCATGGCCGAAAATGAACCGAACCGGGAGGTTGCGGAACAACTGCTGCGGCGGGCGGAGGATATGTTGAAGGATGTTGAAGCCCGTTTGCTTCGTATGACTGTGCCACAGCGGGAAGGGTTTGAGCCACGCTGCGCGGAGCTTCGTGAGGCGATCGATAAGGCGAGAATCGACGACTGAAAACTCAGCCGTGGATCAGGAACATGATCCAACCGCCTGCTACGACCGCGACCATGGAGGACGTGAACATATACGCTGCGCGGTGAATCCGCTCGCGCGATGTTCGTTTGCCCAGCAGCGCTTCGACCGCGGCGATCAGAATCGCGAACAAAAGAGTGTAAACGAGGTGCGGCATCAGTTGACCCGAACCTCTTCCGCCTGCTGCGATCGCGGGACGAGGAACATTCGGTTCCACCGCGTCTTTGGTGAAGAAGTGCACCGCCACGTCGATCAGGTGGTGCGCGTTCCAGTTTTCCAGATCTTCGGTCGGGGCGTCGTAGGACCAGTAAATGACCACCGGCTTGCCGACGACATAGTCACGCGGGACGAAACCCCAGTAGCGGCTGTCGAGCGAATTGTCGCGATTGTCGCCGAGAACGAATAGCGTATCCCGGGGAACGATGACATCGCCATGGGCGATGTGATGCGCGAACATGTCGCGGCCCTTCGGCGTGGTCAGCATTTCCGGCTGCGTCGGAAAGTCATCGCGATAGGTATCGGGGCCGGGCGCCGATGTGCTGCGTATACGGCTCGATCAGGCGGCTGCCATTGCGATAGACCTGTTGATTCACCATATGGATGCGATCGCCCGGCAGGCCGATCACGCGCTTCACGAAGGTCTGATGAGTGTCTTCGGGATATTTGAAAGCGACGATGTCACCCCGCTCGATATCGCGATACGGCAGCAGATGGCTGGCGCCCGGCATCGGCTTCGCCCAGGTCAGTTTGTCGACCAGCATATGGTCGCCGACGCGGAGATTGCCTTCCATCGAACCGGTGGGGATCACGTATGCCTGGACCAGCGTGGTGGTGGCGAAGAGGTAGATCAGGATCGTCATCGACCATTCGGCTATGGAGCCGCGGGCAACCGGCTTTCGCGCGGCCGAGAGGTGTTCCCGAAACGTTGTGCTCATCCAATCGGCTCCTGTCATTACGGCGAAATGCAACATTTTGTCCCGCTCGACGTGTCGGCAGCGGTCGCGAAACATCTGCTTAATTTCGCCGCCGTAGGCGAGACGAAATTCGCGCGGCCAGGCGTAAAGCAGAACGGAGTAGAGACGCGAAAGGCAGCGGATCAGAACGGAATCGGGTGTCATGCGGCACCGTCCGAGAAGCCTGCGGGACCGGGCTGCCGTCACCGCATTTTCGAGGCGCTCGGCCTCCGCTCTTGCGGCTTCGCCGGCCGAGCGCGGTCATTCTGTAGTAGCGGCGCCGGCTGTCGTCGAGATCAGGATCAGGCCGCTCGTCCGATTCCTCGACAAGACCCGCGGCAAGCATCCGCTTCAGGCATCCGTAGAGGGTGCCGGGTCCCAGTTGAAGGGCGTCGCCGGTCTGCCAAGCGACATCCTGCATGATGGCGTAACCGTGCCGCTCCCCGTCGGAGAGAGCGACCAGAATATGGAAGACAGGTGCGGTGAGCGGAAGCGGCTGCATAACTATATCCGCTACGGTACATCCGTTGCGGATATAATGTCAAGCGGGAAGACCGGGGATCGGCTCTGGTTCCGGTTCCGGATCGTCATCGGGATCGGGCATGGGATGCGGGTGAGGCGCCGGTTCGTGCGGGCCAGCCAGATCTTCCTGAAGACGAACTTCGCAATCGCAGCAGTCGCTGCATGCCGCGCACTTTTCGCAAAGGTGATTAGCGCAGGTATCCTTGGTGCACTTCACGCAGATTCGGGTGGATTGTTCTTCGCAGATGCTGCACACAAAGGGCATGGTGGTTATCATTGGGTTCGTTTATTCGTTTTCGGATTTTCGGCTGGCTGCCGCGACAGGGTGGCACGGCAACGCTGCGCTTCGCTGTCGACGACGGCATACTGCTGATCCTTCTCAATCGCCAACTGCAGCACGTATTGCTCCAGATGGTCGAGATCGGTCTGGTCTTCGGCCGCAACGGATTCGATCAGTTCGGCGAGTGCGGGATTCTGCCAGCGGCGCAGGCCCTCCATGAGCGAAATCAACGTGCGGTGAGAAGACTGCACGCGGAACAGAGCCTTGATGCTTTCGGTCATCTGCTCGGGATGCTGGGCGAGCGCCGACATCTCGCTCTGGATGACGTGAATCTGTTCGATCGCCGAGTTGAACTGCGTCACATAGGTATCGGGAGCGCCTTTCGCCACCCAGTCGTTCGGCTTGAGTTGCTGCAGCATCGGTTCGATGCGGGCGGCGTGCGCGGCGACACCGGTGAAGGCTGCCACGACGTCCGGGTCCGGCGTCGACTGCTGAGCGCTGGCTGGCTGAGCGAACACGGCGCAGCACATTAAACAAACCAGAAACACCGTCGCGAGAGAGGGTCGCATTTGCTTCAAGGCTCTCACCGTAAAGGGTCCGAGCGCAAGCGGGGCAAGATGCCAGCCGATTAGTGAGTTGGGAGCGGCGGCGGGGCGGGTGGAGGAGGTGTGGGCGGCGGACCGTTGCCGTTCTTCTGATCGCCGGGCAGGGTAGTGGTGGCCGGACCGCCCGAGCGGGCAACCGTGGGAGCGCCGCGGGCGGCGTTCAACGCCGCCTGATAGAAGGCGTCGGACGCAGCCCTCATCGCGCGCTGAATGACCGATCCCTTGTCAACGACCTTTTTCGCGAGCGGCTCATCCTTATAGATTCGTATGTATTCGCCCGCGCTCAGGATCCTCGCGTCGCCTGGTTTCAAAAGATGTTGAACGGAAACGGAACCTTCTTCGTCGATCACCAAAGTTGTCGAATCCTGCGGGTCGACTTCCACGTCGAAGATCGTGCCGCGAACGGAAATCACCGCCGTCGGGGTCCGCACTTTATTGTTGTTCGGGAGGCCGCCAGGATGCTCAATCTGCACTCGGATCTTGCCCAGCCATACCTCAAGGAGGTCGCGCCAGTCGCCTCGGTTGGCGCGAAAAACGACGTGGGATTTCGGAAAAACCTCGAACTGGCTGCCATCGGCGATCTGGAAGACGCCGTAACCATCGGCGCCGGTGACGATCATTTCTCCCGGCTTGACCAGATCTCCCTGATTCAACGCCCAAAGGTCGCCGCGCTGGACAGAAATCTGACCGGTAAAAGAAACCAGCCTGGCGGCGCCGCTGGCCGGGTCAATTCCGGGCGTTTGAGCAAGGATACTCGCATTGGCGGCAACGAAAATGGCGGCCAGTGTAATGAAGACACGTGTGTGTTTACGTGCGTTTGACAAGAATCAGGACCAGAATAGCACTCAAGATGCAAAGGAAAGTCGAAATCCAGGAAAATTAATTGAGCAACTTGCGCGGAATCAGCACTTTCCATATTGCGATGTTGCACTGCTGGGGTAGAATTGAGACACGTTGGTGTGTCTCGCGGATACATAAGTGCACTATAGGATACTAATCGCGCGCATTGGCATCCTCGCGGCGGGTTGGCTGTTAACGCTCCCCGCAGCGGGGCAAACTACGCGAAGCCAGCCGACCCAGGCATGGAAGCGCATTGCCGGTACGACGATCAATGAGGCCCTTGCCGAACCCGCGTCCGGGCCTGTCTCCGCGACCTGGTATGCGGCTGGATCGAGCGCCCTACTGGCCCAGACGGTATCCGGGCGCATATTCGAGACCACCGATTTCGTCCATTGGCGCTTGAGTACGACTGCGACTGCTCCCGCTGCCGGTTTCACTAACGCCGGATCGCCCCTTTCGCTGCCGGAGGCGGCCGCAAAGGTCCAGGCTGCCTCTGGCCATCTCTTTGCGATGGGATCGCAAAATCTCTACACTTCGGAAGACAACGGCCGGACCTGGGTGAATCTGACCGGATTCAACAGCCGCTCGGTGATCGGCGGCGGCTTCAGTTCGCTGGCGATTTCGCCCGCCAATCCGCAGGAGATTTCCGCGGCGAATCAGTTCGGGGTCTGGCGGTCGCTCGATGGCGGCCTGACTTGGCAGGGTTTGAACGAAGATCTTCCCAATCTGACGGTTCGAAAATGGCTGGGCCATCGAATGGTTCTGCTCGCCGACGGGACGCTTGTGGAAGCAGGCCCCGGCGGGTGGAGCCCGGTGCAGGGCAGCGACCCGGAAGTGGCGCTCCGGCTTCGATTCGGCGCGAGCATCCACGCCGATGTGAGCGCGGCTGCGATCGGGGGTGGGGAGTCGGCAGGCATCGCTTATGCCGGTACCGCCGACGGGCATTTGCTGGTTTCCCGTGACGGCGGCAAGACTTGGAACGAAAATCCGGGCGGACCTCTTGGAAGCGCGGTTGCACGGATCTGGGTGGATGGCGAACGCCCGGACGTCGCGTTGGCGGCTGCTGGTCCACGCCTCTTTCGAACCGTAAATGGTGGCCTGTTCTGGGACCAGGTGACGGGCGCTTTGCCCCCGGGACAGATTCATGGAATCGCGGCGGACCGGGCTGCCGGCGTGGTTTACGTGGCCACGGATGGCGGCGTCTTCAGCGGCAGCCTGTCACTGAACGATGCCGGGGCCGCGGCTTCCAACTGGACGTCGGTAGCTCGCGCGTTGCCAGTCGCTCCCGCGTGGGACGTCGCGCTGACAGTGGACAACTCGTTGATCGTCGCGCTCGATGGCTATGGCGTATTCGAAACCGCCGCGCCGCACCGGCTGCGGTCGGTGAAGCTTGTCAGCGGAGCGGATCTGACCGAACGCGCCGCGGCACCCGGCTCGCTGGTCAGCGTTCTCGGGGCGCGAGTCCAGACGGTGAGAAATCAGGCCGCTTCGTATCCTGTGCTGGCAGCGTCAGATCAGAGTTCGCAGGTCCAGGTGCCTTTTGAAGCCTCGGCCGGCACATTTTCGCTTGCGCTGGAAGGGGCGAGCGATCGCTGGACCGTTCCTCTCACCGTGAAAGATGCCGCGCCGGCGATCTTTGTCGATTCGGATGGATCACCGCTGGTTCTCGACGCGGAGAGCGGCCTCGTGCTGGATCCGAAGGTCGCGGTCTACGCCGGTTCAACCGTGCAGATTCTGGCAACGGGTCTGGGCAAGGTGACACCCGAATGGCGGACCGGAGTTCCCGCTCCGCTCGACACGCCTTATAACGTGATCGGCAACGTGACGGCGTTTCTGGACGGACGCCCGGTTGAGGTGAAACGCGCTTCGCTCGCGCCGGGCTATGTGGGCTACTACCTGGTTGAGTTGCAGGTGCCTTCAATCGTCAATCGCGGCGCCAGCGAGTTCCGACTCGTAATGAATGGCGAAGAGAGCAACCGCGTTAAGCTCTACCTCGAACCCAACGCTCCCAACCAATAGTACTTGTCATTAAAAATACCGTCGCCCGGTAACGGCGCCGCGGAGTGATGCGCCCCAGTCAGCAGGAGCTTTGCCAGTTGGCCCCCGGGTTGCAAGCTCGACCGGTTGCGAATCAATGAACAACCCGCCCGCCGAGATTGCAGCCCCCGAGCAACCTCAAGCCCTTCTTTCCCCGCCCCCTGGTAGCATTCCCGAGCCTCCAAAGAGCACGCCCGAGCCGCCAAAAGCTACGTCCGAGCCGCCGCCCGCGAAACCAGCGTCGCGCCGAAGATGGTGGATCTACGCGCTGGTGCTGATACTCCTGGCGCTACTCGCATTTTTCCTTTTCCGCGGGAACGGATCGACTGCGGCGTCAAAAGGAAAGTCCGCGAAAGGCGGCAGAGGCGGCGCGCCTGTCGCTACTCCGGTAGTCGCAGTGCAGGCGGTGAAGGGAAATATCGGTGTTTACGTAACCGGGCTGGGAGCCATTACTCCCATCTACACCGTAACGGTCAAGAGCCGGGTTGACGGGCAGTTGATGAAGGTACTTTTCAAAGAAGGCGATCTGGTGCAGCAGGGCGATCCTCTCGTCGAAATCGATCCACGCCCGTATGAAGCGGTCGTGATCCAGACGACAGGACAACTTACTCGTGATCAGGCATTACTGGCGAACGCACGTGTCGACCTGACCCGCTACACAACACTGGTTGCGCAGGACGCGGTTCCGGAGCAGCAACTCGCCACGCAGCACGCTCTTGTCACGCAGTACGAAGGCACCGTTACCAACGATCAGGGTTTGCTGAAGGCCGCCGAGCTCAATGTCACGTACTGCCACATCACGGCGCCCATCACGGGAATCGTCGGCTTGCGGCTGGTCGATCCGGGGAATATCGTTCATGCGAGCGACTCGAACGGGATGCTGGTGATCACGCAGATCCAGCCGATCAGCGTCATCTTCCCGATCGGTGAAGATCAACTGCCGCCCATTCTGCAGAAGATGCGCGGCGGCGCGAAACTAACGGTGGATGCCTGGGACCGCGAGAACCAGAAAAAGATCGCTACGGGCACTCTGTCGACGCTGGATAACCAGATCGACCAGACTACCGGCACGTTGAAACTGCGCGCAATATTTCCGAACGAGAACCGGGAACTTTTTCCGAATCAGTTCGTCAATGCGCATCTGCTGCAGCAGGAAAAGACAGGGGTGACGCTGCTTGAATCCGCTGCGATCCAGCGCAACACCAACAATACGTATGTCTATCTGATCAAGCCGGACAGCACCGTGACTGTTCGCAACGTGACTTTGGGGACTACGGAAGGCGATCAATCCGAGATCACTTCGGGACTCATGCCCGGAGACAAGGTGGTGATGACCGGCGTGGATAAATTGCAGGAAGGCAGCAAAGTCATCGCGACGATGAATCCGGCGGGTAAATGACCTGATGAGCCCGTCACGCACATTCATTCTGCGGCCGGTGGCGACCTCGCTGCTGATGGTCGGGATCCTGCTCGCGGGGATCGTCGCCTACCGCCAGTTGCCGGTTTCGGCGTTGCCGGAGGTGGATTATCCGATCATTCAGGTCATGACGTTCTACCCGGGCGCGAGCCCGGATGTGATGGCGTCTTCCGTGACCGCGCCGCTCGAGCGGCAGTTCGGCCAGGTTCCCGGGCTGCAGCAGATGACCTCCACCAGCTCCGATGGCAGCTCGGTCATCACGCTGCAGTTCTCGCTCAGCCTCGACATCGATGTCGCCGAGCAGGAAGTGCAGCAATCGATCAATGCTTCGGGGACGTATCTGCCGGCGGATCTGCCGGTGCCGCCGATCTATACAAAGACGAATCCCGCCGACACGCCGATCCTGACGCTGGCGCTGACGTCGAATGAGATGCCGCTTTCGCAAGTGGAGGATCTGGCCGATACCCGGCTGGCGCCGAAGATTTCGCAATTGCCCGGCGTCGGTCTGGTGAGCATCAGCGGCGGCCAGAAGCCGGCCGTGCGGATTCAGGCGAATCCCACGCAGCTGTCTTCCTACGGCCTGAATCTGGAAGACCTGCGCACCGCGCTCGTCGCCGCCAATGTGAATCAGGCCAAAGGGAATTTCGACGGCCCGCACCAGTCGTATCAGATCGGCGCGAACGACCAGTTGCTTTCGAGCAACGATTATTCGGGCCTGGTGATCGCCTACAAGAACGGCGCGCCCGTCAAGCTGACGGACGTGGCAACGGTCAAGGACGACATCGAGAACATCCGCCAGGCCGCGTGGATGAACGAGGTTCCGGCCGTCATCGTGAACATCCAGCGGCAGCCCGGCGCGAACATCATCTCGGTGGTGGACCAGATTCAGAAACTGTTGCCGCAGCTCACCTCCACGCTGCCGGCTTCGGTGAAGGTGAGCATCCTGACCGACCGCACCACCACGATCCGCGCCTCGGTGAAGGACGTCGAATTCGAACTGATGCTGACGATCGGGCTGGTGGTGATGGTGATTTTTCTGTTCCTGCGCAACGTTGCGCGCAACCATCATTCCCGAGCGTCGCGGTGCCGCTCTCGCTGGTCGGCACGTTCGGCGTGATGTACCTGCTGGGCTACAGCCTGAACAATCTGACGCTGATGGCGCTGACCATTTCGACCGGCTTCGTGGTGGACGATGCCATCGTGATGATCGAGAACATCACCCGCTACATCGAAGAAGGCAAGAAGCCGATGGATGCGGCGCTGAAGGGCTCGGCGCAGATCGGCTTCACCATCATCTCGCTGACGATCTCGCTGATTGCCGTGCTGATCCCGCTGTTGTTCATGGGCGACATCGTGGGCCGGCTCTTCCGCGAATTCGCGGTGACGCTGAGCGTGACGATCCTGGTTTCCGCCGTGGTTTCGCTGACGCTGACGCCGATGATGTGCGCGCGGCTGTTGAAGCATACGCCGGAATCCGAGCAGGGGCGGCTGTTCAAGGCATCGGAGCGGGCCTTCGAATCGGTGATCGCGTTTTACGGCAAGACGCTCAAGTTCGTGCTGCGCTTCCAGACCATCACGCTTCTGGTCGCGGTGGCGACACTGCTGCTCACCGTCTTTCTCTATTACGAAATTCCCAAAGGCTTTTTCCCGATTCAGGATACCGGCGTGATTCAGGGCGTGTCGGAAGCCGCGCAGTCCATTTCCTTCGGCGAGATGTCGCGGCTGCAGCAGGAGCTCGCCAAGACGCTTCTGAAAGATCCGGCGGTCGAAAGTCTGTCTTCGTTCATCGGAATCGATGGCACCAACACCACGCTGAACAGCGGACGCATTCAGATCAATCTGAAGCCTCTCAGCCAGCGCAATATCAGCGCCACGCGACGTGATTCGGCGCCTGCAACCGGACCTGGCGAAGATCTCCGGCATCACGCTGTTCATGCAGCCGGTGCAGGATCTGACCGTCGACGATCGCGTGAGCCGCACCCAGTTTCAGTACACGCTCGAAGATCCGAACGCGGACGAGCTGAACACCTTCGCGCCGAAAATGCTGGCCAAGCTGCAGCAACTGCCGGAGCTGAGCGATGTCGCGAGCGATCAGCAAACGCAGGGCCTTCAGGCGAAGCTGGTGTTCGATCGCGAAACCGCTTCGCGGCTGGGCATCACGCCGTCGACGATCGACCAGACGCTTTACGACGCCTACGGCCAGCGCCAGGTGTCGACCATGTTCACGCAGTTGAACCAGTATCACGTGGTGCTGGAAGTGCAGCCGGACTTCGGTCAAAGGCCGCTCAACCTGCGCGACCTTTACATCCGCTCCGGGATGGCGGGCGGCGGGGGATCGGGACTGGTGTCCGGGGGATCGTCGGCAACCACGTCTTCGGGCCATCGTCGTCTTCAGCGCTGCCGCCGGCTCGAGCGTAGTTGCCGGCGGAACTTCGGCGACTGCGCCCGCATCGCCGTTTCAATCGGGCCCGGTGCAATCGTCGACCGCGTTTCCCAACGGCGGCCAGGTGCCGCTGAGCGCGTTCACGCACCTCCAGACGACTTCGGTTCCGATCACCGTCAACCACCAGGGCCAGTTCCCGGTGATTACGCTCTCGTTCAATCTGGCGCCCGGCGCTTCGCTCGGCGACGCCATTGACGGCGGTGAACAAGGCGAAGGACGAGCCTCGGCATGCCGGCCAGCATTCAGGCCGCGTTTCAGGGCACGGCGGCGGCGTTTCAAAGCTCGCTGGCCAACGAGCCGATGCTGATTCTGGCCGCTCTGGTCACGGTCTACATCGTGCTGGGCGTGCTGTACGAGAGCTACATCCACCCGATCACGATTCTCTCGACGCTGCCCTCGGCGGGCGTCGGCGCGCTGCTCGCTCTCATCATCACCGGGAACGATTTCAGCGTCATTGCGCTGATCGGCATCGTGCTGCTGATCGGCATCGTGAAGAAGAACGCGCATCATGATGATCGATTTCGCGCTGGAGGCGGAGCGCAGCGACGGCATGAAACCGGAGGACGCGATTTATCAGGCCTGCCTGCTGCGCTTCCGCCCCATCATGATGACCACCATGGCGGCGCTGCTGGGCGGATTGCCGCTGGCGCTCGGCTCCGGCACCGGCTCGGAGCTGCGCCGGCCGCTCGGCATCACGATCGTCGGCGGACTGATCCTCAGCCAGTTGCTGACGCTCTACACGACGCCGGTGATCTATCTGTTGTTCGACCGGCTGGCGGCGCGCTTCTCGCATGGGCATCAGGAAGCTCCCGCGAAGAAGCCGAAGCCAGGAACCTCGCCGCAGCCCGCGCCCGCGGGTGACTGTCGAGCGGCCATGAATATCTCCGAACCATTCATCCGCAAGCCCGTCGCGACCACGCTGCTGACTGTCGCGATCGCGCTGGCGGGCGCCGTCGCGTTCCGCCTGCTTCCGGTATCGCCGCTGCCGCAGGTGGATTTCCCCACCATCTCGGTGTCCGCATCGCTGCCGGGCGCGAGTCCGGAGACGATGGCGTCGTCGGTGGCGACGCCGCTCGAACGGCAGTTCGGCCGCATCGCGGCGGTCACCGAGATGACTTCGTCGAGCAGCCTCGGCTCGACCAGCATCACGCTGCAGTTCGATCTCAATCGCGACATCGACGCCGCCGCGCGCGACGTGCAGGCCGCCATCAACGCCGCGCGCGGCTACCTGCCGGCGAATCTGCCCAGCAATCCCACCTACCGCAAAGTGAATCCGGCCGATTCGCCGATCTTCATGCTGGCGCTGACCTCGACGTGCTCACCAAAGGGCAGATGTACGACGCCGCGTCGACGATCATGGCGCAGAAGCTGTCGCAGATCAGCGGCGTCGGCCAGGTGACCGTGGGCGGCAGCGCGCTGCCCGGCGTGCGGGTCGAACTGAATCCGACGGCGCTGAACAAGTACGGCATCGGCTTGAAGCAGGTGCGCACCGCTCTCGGCGGCGCCAACGCCAACGTCCCGAAAGGGCATTTTTCCGACGGCTCGCACATGTGGGAGGTCGGCGCCAACGATCAGATCTTCAAGGCCATCGATTACGCGCCGCTGGTCGTCGCGTATCGCAACGGCGCCGCCGTGCGCGTCTCCGACGTCGGCGACGCGGTCGATTCCGTGGAAGATATTCGCAACGCCGGCTACCTGAACGGCAAGCCCTCCGTGCTGGTGATCATCTTCCGCCAGCCCGGCGCCAACATCATCGACACGGTGGACCGCATCCGCGCCGCTCTGCCGCAACTCGAGCGCCGCGATTCCCCAGTCGATCAAGCTGACGGTGGCCATGGATCAGACCGTCACCATCCGCGCTTCGGTGCAGGATGTCGAGAGCACGCTGGTCGATCTCGGTGGTCCTGGTGATCCTGGTGGTGTTCTTCTTTCTGCGGAACGTCCGCACCACCTTCATTCCCAGCGTGGCCGTTCCGGTGTCGCTGATCGGAACGTTCGGCGTGATGTACCTGCTGGGCTACAGCCTCGACAATCTGTCGCTGATGGCGCTGACCATCTCGACCGGCTTCGTGGTGGACGACGCGATCGTGGTGATCGAGAACATCACGCGCTATCTGGAGCAGGGCATGGCCCCGTTCGAGGCGGCGCTGAAAGGCGCGCCGGAAATCGGCTTCACGGTGCTCACCATCAGCATCTCGCTGATCGCGGTGTTCATTCCGCTGCTGCTGATGGGCGGCATCGTCGGCCGTCTGTTCCGCGAGTTTGCCGTGACGCTTTCGGTGGCCATCGTGGTCTCGATGGTCATCTCGCTCACGGCCACGCCCATGATGTGCGCGCACCTGCTGCAGAAGGAGCAAAGAGCACGGCCGGCTGTACCGGACGAGCGAGCGCTTCTTCACCTGGGTTGTCGATACGTATGGCCGCACGCTCAACGTCGTGCTGCGCCATCCGCGCGATCACGCTGCTGGTGCTGCTGGCCACCATCGCGCTGAACGATCTGCCTGTTCATCCACGTTCCCAAAGGATTTTTCCCGCAGCAGGATAACGGCCGCATTCAGGGCCTCGATTCAGGCCGACCAGGACACGTCGTTCCAGGCCATGAACCAGATTCTGCTGCAGATGATCAATATCGTCAGGCGCGACCCGCGGCGTATACCGATGCACTGGGCTTCACCGGCGGCGCCGAACACGCGCGCGAGCTGTTCATCTCACTGAAGCCGCTCGCCGAGCGCAAGGCGACGGCGCACGAAATCATCGCGCGGCTGCGCCCGAAGCTGGCGAAGGTTGCCGGGCGCGACGTCTCTTCCTGCAGGCCTCGCAGGATCTGCGCGTCGGCGGCCGGTCGAGCAACGCGCAGTATCAGTTCACCATGCAGGGCGACAATCTGCAGGATCTGATCACCTACTCGCCGCAGATGCTGGCGAAGATGCAGACGAATCCGCATCATCGCCGACGTCGAACAGCGATCAGCAGAACCACGGACTGCAGGCGATGGTCACTACGACCGCGCGACCGCCGCGCGCTTCGGCATCTCGCCGCAACTGATCGACAACACGCTCTACGACGCCTTCGGCCAGCGCCAGGTCTCGACCATGTACACGTCGCTGAACCAGTATCACGTGGTGATGGAGGCGGCGCCGGAGTTCTGGCAGAATCCGCAGTTCCTGCAGCCAGATTTACGTGCAGCTCGCCCGGCGGCGCAGCAGGTTCCGCTGAGCGCGCTCGCGCATACGCGCCCGCGACCGCGCCGCTGACGGTGACCCATCAGGGCCTTTTTCCCGCGGTCACGATTTCGTTCAATCTTGCGCCGCGCGTCGCTCGGCGATGCGGTGAATGCAGATCGAACGCGGCGGCCGCCACGATCGGCCTTCCGCCAACCATCCAGACGCTGTTCGCCGGAACCGCGCAGGCCTATCAGGATTCGCTCGCCAGCGAGCCGATGCTGATCGCGGCGGCGCTGGTCACGGTCTACCTGGTGCTCGGGATCCTCTACGAAAGCTGCATCCACCCGATCACGATTCTCTCCACGCTTCCCTCGGCCGGGGTGGGCGCGCTGCTGGCGCTGCTGCATCACCCACACCGATCTGAGCATCATCGCCATGATCGGAATCATCCTGCTGATCGGCATCGTGAAGAAGAACGCCATCATGATGATCGATTTCGCGCTCGCCGCCGAGCGCAACGAGGGCAAGAGTTCGCGCGATTCGATCTACGAGGCCTGCATGCTGCGCTTCCGTCCGATCCTGATGACCACCATGGCGGCGATGCTGGGCGCGCTGCCGCTGGCGCTCGGAACGGGCACGGGATCGGAACTGCGGCGGCCGCTGGGAATCACGATTATCGGCGGGCTGATCGTGAGCCAGATGCTGACGCTCTATACGACGCCGGTGGTTTATCTGTACTTCGACCGGCTGCAGCATTTGGTGGGCCGGGCGGAGCGAGTCGCGGAAAACACGAAGCCCCGAACGGCAGAGCCTGTCCGGGGCTCGTGATCGGGTCGTGATTTAAAGGTTTCTACGCGCGGATAACATTCTCCGCTTGCAGCCCTTTGGGGCCCTGCTTGACCTCGAATTCCACCTGCGACCCTTCATCGAGAGAGCGATAGCCCGATGACTGAATCGCCGAAAAATGGACGAACACGTCGTCCCCGGTGGACCGCTGGATAAAGCCGTAGCCTTTCGCAGCGTTGAACCATTTCACTGTTCCTTTTTCCATCACAGACTTTCTCCTGAAAATTGCGCTGAACCCGCGGAGCGGGCCCCAAAAGGAAAAAAGCCACGCGACCGGCGGGATAAAACCCGTGGTCCGTAGCTCCTTTGCCAACTGCCGAATCCAACCGCATTTGTCTACTGCGTCCGCAGTATCGCACAGCGAATTGTGTAATTTCAAGCGTTTGCATGCCGGTGGTAGCATTCGACTTGCGCGACGAAAGAGCCATCACCGAACGCCTTCGTAAGGCGGCGGTAATTCCGGCCGGATCGCCGGTGGTTCTGGGCATCGGTGACGATTGCGCCATCTACCGGCCGCGGGGTTCGGCGGACGACCTTTTGTTCACCACCGATCTGTTCCTCGAAGGCGTGCATTTCCTTCGCGAAACGCACAAGGCGGCGGAGGCGGGGCGAAAGGCGCTGGTGCGCAGCCTGAGCGATATCGCGGCGATGGGCGGCGCGCCGCGATTCTGCCTGGTTTCGCTTTGCGTTCCGGTGTGGGCGAATCGCGAAATGGGTGGATCAGTTTTTCGATGGCCTTCTGGCGCTGGCTGCTGCGACGGGAACGGTCCTCGCGGGCGGCGATCTCGCACAGGGCGAAAAGCTGGCCTGCGATGTCATGGTGTGCGGGGCCGTTCCGCGCGGGACGGCTTTGCGGCGCGATGGCGCGCGTGCGGGCGACGATGTTTATGTGTCGGGCACGCTGGGCGGATCGGCGCTTGGGCTGGCGACGATGAAAGGCAAAGCGCGGAAGCGGCATGTGTATCCGGAACCGCGTCTCGCTTTGGGGCAATTCCTGCGCGAGAAGCTGCGGGCCACTTCGGCGATCGATATCAGCGACGGACTCTCGCTCGATTTGCGGCGGATCTGCCTGGCGTCGGGTGTGAGTGCGGAGATCGGCGCGCCTCCGCGGTTTCCGGGCGCGAGCCTCGAACAGTCGCTTCATGGAGGCGAAGAGTACGAACTGCTGTTCACGGTTCGGGGCGGAATGAAAGTGCCTGCGGAGTTTGAGGGAATCCCGTTGACGCGAATCGGCAGGGTGGAGCGGGGCGTTGCCGGAGAGGTTCGATTTGACGGCGCGCCGCTGCCGCCGATGGGCTTTGACCATTTCAACCGCCGCGAGTGAGAGAATTTCTCCATGAGCTTCCGGCTGCTTCCTCTGCTCTTATGCGTCGGCCTGGCGAGCGCCCAGACGCCGAGCATCGCGTCACGCCTCGCTAAGTGGAAGAACGTCGATATGCCGTTCCACACGGCCGGGCTGACGGACGGCGAGCGGAAAATGGTCGACAAGCTGGTGGAGGCTTGCCGCCTGCTCGATGACGTTTACTGGCGGCAGAGCGATCTCGATGGGCTCAAACTCTACAAGAGCACCAACGATCCGGCGCTGAAGACGCTGCTGACCATCATGGGCGGCCGCTGGGATCTGATCGATGAGAATCGCCCGTTCGCGGGTGCGCCTCCGATGCCTCCGGGACATGAACTATATCCGCACGATCTCACGCGCGATCGCATCGAGCAATACGTAAAGCAGCATCCCGAAGACAAAGCGGCGATCTACGATCCGTATACGGTTGTGAAATCGCGCGACAACCGGTTGATCGGCGTCCGTTATCAGGATGAATACAAGGCGCAGCTTGTGCCTATGGCGCAGGCGTTGCGCGATGCCGCGGCGCTTAGCCCTGATCCGCAATTCGCAAATTTCCTGCGCTTGCGCGCCGACGCTCTTCTGATCCAGCGACTATTACAAGAGCGATCTTGCCTGGCTGGAGTTGAAGGACCCGAAGTTCGACGTCATCTTTGCGCCTTACGAAACTTATCTCGACGATCTGCTGGGCGTGAAGACATCATTCGGCGCGTCGGTTCTGGTGCGCAATGAAGAGGAGAGCCGCCGTCTCGCGGTGTATCAGAAGTATGTGCCGGATATCCAGGATGCGCTGCCGATCGATGCTTCCGCGCGGCCTTCGAAACGCGGCCACCTGACGCCCATGGAGGTGATGGATGCCCCGTATCGCGCGGGCGATCTGCGCCATGGCTACCAGGCCGTGGCCGACAATCTCCCCAACGATCCGCGCATCCATCAGGAGAAAGGGACGAAGAAGATCTTCTTCAAGAACTTCATGGACGCGCGCGTCACTTACGTTGTGCTTCCGATCGCGAGGCAGTTGATGCAACCCGCACAGGCGGCCAAAGCCTCGGCGGAAGGATATCTTTCCACCACGCTGATGCACGAGATTTCGCATGAGCTTGGGCCCGATTTCGCTCATCGCAACGGCAAGCAGGTGGACATACGGGAAGCAATCGGCCCAGCTTACTCGGGGCTTGAAGAAGCGAAGGCCGATGTCGTCGGGATGTTCGGCCTGAAATGGCTGGTGGATCACGGCGCGCTCCCGAAGGAACGGCTGGAGGAATATTATGCGTCGTATGTCGCGGGAATCTTCCGTACTCTGCGGTTCGGCACGGGCGAAGCGCACGGCAGGGCCGAAATGATGGAGTTCAGTTACCTCAGCGAACAGCACGCTCTTAACTATTCGGGCGGACGCTACTCGATCGACCTCAACCGGATTTCCGGCGGGCTCGCGTCGCTGGCGAAGGAACTTCTCGAAATGGAAGCCACCGGGGACCGGGCGCGGGTCGAGGCCTGGTTTACGAAGTACGACCGCATGCCCGCGGAACTGAAATCGGCGCTGGCCGCGACCACGAACATTCCGGTCGATATCAATCCGATTTTTTCGTTCAAAGACGACGTGCAGTAATGGCGATCGACTCCTATTGCCTGTCGCCTCATCTCAGTGGCAAGGCTCGTCGCCCTGTCACCACGATTCACCCGCATAGCGATGGCTCCTGGTGGTTCTGGAATCCCGACGGAATGATAGAGCAAGGCCCTTTTTACTTCCCAGATGCTGGCTGAAGAAATCTGCAGATCGTTTTCGCCGCAGATTGAAAAACCAGTGGTGACGTACGGCTTCAAGTGGGCACTTGCTGGCCTGCTTATAGCATTGATTTACTGGCTGCTACCCTGGGCGGTATCTAAAATTGTGACACCTCATTCACCGCGCTGATCTGCAAAACACGATAAAGAACACCAACAAACTCAGCGCCGTCACGAATAGGATCAGCGTCGTCAGAAGTGTGATCGCCGGGATGAATCCGCCTGCCACACCTGAAATCGTGCGGACCAGATTCACCGCGGCCAGAACGGTCCACATCGCTGTCCCGACGATCGCGAAACAAACTGCACTCTTCAAGCTCATTTTCGTCAGTATGAGTATTAACTAGCCTCGACCGCAATTCGGCGTGAGGATGCGGGGCGGGTGACGGCAGCGACGGCGGAGTTCCCGGCGCCACCGCGCTGGTTCTCGCGGAGCGCCACGCCCGGGGCCAGAAGGCACGTGGTGGCGCAGAATTTGTGAACATGTCCTATGCGCCCAAGCAAATGACTGCCACGATGTCGCGTTCGGGCAGGCTTTAGTAACGGCCGTGAATGCGTGTTTTGAGGATCTGAAAGTCGCGGCGATCGGATCGGGCGGGATGACACATTTCGTCCTCGAGGGCATAAGGGCAGCGGCCAGGTTCACAATGAAGGTGATCGATTAAAGCGGGAGTCGTCCTAACGGAGCTGAGATGAACAAACAAGAGATTCTGCTCGCGCAGAAGGAATTCCTGTTTCCGGCGGTTTTTCACTATTTCAAAGAGCCGCTTGTGATCTCGCACGCGAAGGATCAATACGTGTGGGATGCGGACGGAAAACAGTACCTCGATTTCTTCGGCGGGATTGTTACGGTCAGCGTGGGGCACTGCAATGACCAGGTGAACAAGAAGGTCCACGCGCAGATCGACCGGCTGGAACACGTCTCGACGGTGTTTCCGAATGAGCCCCAGGTTGCGCTGGCGAAGAAACTGGCGTCGATTACGCCGGCGGGGAGCGGGCTGCGGAAATCGTTCTTCACCAACAGCGGCACCGAGGCCAACGAAACCGCGATTCTCGCGGCGCGCTGCTTACACGGGGTCGACCGAGGTGATTGCGCTGCGGCATTCCTATCACGGGCGCTCCTCGGCGACGATGGGTTTGACGGGGCAAGCCACGTGGAAGCTCGGGCCTCCGCAGGCGGGGGTGGTCCATGCGGTGAACGCGTACTGCTATCGGTGTCCGTTCGGGCTGGAATATCCGTCGTGCGAGGTGAAGTGCGCGCAGGATATCGAGCAGGTGATCAGGACGACCACTTCGGGGCGGGTGGCGGCGCTGATCGCCGAGCCGATCCAGGGCGTGGGCGGATTTATCACGCCGCCGAAGGAATATTTCAGGATCGTCACGGAAATTGTGCGGAAGTACGGCGGAATTTTTATCGCGGACGAGGTGCAGACGGCCTGGGGACGGACCGGCGGGAAGTGGTTCGGGATCGAGCATTGGGGCGTCCAGCCGGATATCATCACCAGCGCCAAGGGGCTGGGGAACGGGCTGCCGATCGGCGTGACGATCGCGCGCCCGGAGGTGGCCGACGCGATGAAGGGCGTGACGATTTCGACGTTCGGCGGGAATCCCGTGGTGACGACCGCTGCGAAGGCGGTGATCGACTACATCGAGGAGCAGAATCTGCTGCAGAATACCGAGGACGTGGGGGCGTACCTGAAGGGCAAGTTGCTCGAACTAAAGGACAAACACGCGATCATCGGCGATGTGCGGGGGATGGGGCTGCTGCTCGCGATCGAGCTGGTGGAGGATCGGGTAACGAAGGCTCCGGCGAGCGCGGCGACGCTCTGTGTGATGGAGAAGGCGCGGGAGAACGGAATTATGGTGGGCCGGGGCGGACTTTACGGCAACGTTCTGCGTCTTTCGCCGCCGATGAACATCGGGCGCGGGGACGTGGACGAGTTCATTCGGCGGCTGGATACCAGCTTTCCGGTCTTAAGATCGGGCTCGTTAAAATTGCTCAAAGTAGAGTAACATTGCACCACGCAAATCGGTCTGTTATCATGGACAAGCAAGAGATCGGGTTCCCTCCTCTTGACCTGCCACCTATTTCAAACCACGGAGTGAATTTAGCAACTGAATGAGCTTTACTGTCTTTTTGGGTAATTTACCCATATGGGTCACTGCGGACGACATCAAACAATGGTTGGCCGCCGAAGACCTTGTCGCGGACTCTGTTAAAGTAATCCGGAATCACGAGACGCAGGAATCCAAAGGATTCGCGTTTGTCGAGGCGCCAACGGGAGACGAGATGCAGGCGATTATTCGCCGCTTCGACCGTGCTCCGCTCGAGGATAAAATCCTGCGGGCCAACCCTGCACAGCCTTCCAAAGGCGCTGTGAAGGTTGCCGGGCCGGCCGTCGGCACAGTCAAACCGGAGCAACGAACCAACGGCACTACCAACCATCGGCCTGTCGCCGAGCGCCGCGGCGGAAGAAAGCGCGAGCATGAACCGAAGAGCGCTTTTGCCACGGAATTGGCCAAGGTCCTCTAGAACTTAACCACTCTGCAGCAAGCCGCTCCGTTGTGGACGCGGCCCGGTAACGTCAGCCTTCGCACACCTGTGCGTTCCACACCACAGGGAATGCTGCTATTTAATCCATGGAATCAATAATTTAGCGGTCGGTCACAAGCGTGCCACCGGCTTCCCAATGCCGGTTCGCTTCGCACATTATTCGGGCGCGATCCTTCTAACCACCGCTCTAGTGGGCACCGTTTCCTCCCTTGCCGCCGGGCAGGCTTTCGTCCGCGATGTCGCCGGCAACCAACGTCAATCAGCGCTATTCCATCGAAAGCATCTCTCTCGGGGGTGTGGAACTCGATCGGATGGAGCCGGCGAAACTGCCGCCGAGTCTTCGTAGCCGGTTGACGGCGCTGATCGGGCAGAAGTGCGATATGGCGGCGCTGGCGGATCTGGCTGCGGAAATCCGCCGGGAGTTGCATTTCCGGAGCGTCACGGAGCGCCTGCTCAAGGGCACTGAGCCCGAGATGGTCAAGGTCGATTTCGACGTGGTCGGGAGCGGGATCGCCTTCGAGGTGACCGTTCCGAAGCTCTTCTTCACCAGCCAGGAGAGAGCCACGGGTGAGCTCGACGCCAGATCGGGTTTCGCGGGAACAGGGTCACGGTGGGCGCGGTCACCAATGGAGACGATCTGATCGAGCGCTTCAGCGGCCTGACGGCGCGGTTCGACAGTGCGGCGCTGGGCACGGACCGGTTGCACGCCAGCGTCGCGATCGAGGATTACCGCGAGCAATGGGATACCGCGACGCGGGACGCAGTGCGCATCGCAGTCGCGACCTCTACCGCTCGCGGTGGAATGTCGCGCCGCAACTCACCTTCGCGGTGGCGAGCCCGCTGACGGTATCGGTGGGCGCCAGTTTCGAGGGCATGGAAGTCGGAGTCTCCCGGTGCGGGCAACCGTTCGGCGAATGCCGGCACGCTCGAAGTGCGTTATGGACATAAGATCGAAGGCGGTCCGCTTCAGCAGCACGTGGAAGCTAAATACAGCCTGCGCGTGGCGACGCGGGCGCTCGGTTCCACCTACGCCTATGCGCGGCACATCATTTCGTTCAAATACGAAGCGCAGATCGGGCCGGCATGTGGCTTCGGACGCGTTCACCGCAGGGGCGGTTTCCGGCGATGCGCCGCTTTTCGACCGGTTCGTGCTCGGAACCAGCACGGCGCTGCCGGGCTGGGATCGTTTCCAGATCGATCCGCTGGGCGCCAGCCGCATCGTCCACAACGAAATGAGCTATGGGTACCGGATCGGCGAGGGTACGGTGGAGGCTTTCTACGATGCGGGGTCGGTCTGGCAAGGTCGGGCGGCAGGCGGGTGTCCCGGTTGTTCTGAGGCACTCCGTTGGCTTTGGTTATAAACAGGGTATCTTTGTATTGACCACGGCATTTCCGATTCGGAACGGGCGAGTCGAACCCGTGTTCATGGCGGGCATGAACTATTGAGGAAGCAGAATTCCGTTCGCGACTATTCTGCTCTCCGCCACATGCTTTGCGGCGGGTGCTTTGTGGGAACCTGCGGGCGCAGGACCTTGCCGTTCATCTGGACGGCGACTACCTCCGCGTCTCACTGCCTCACATCGATTTCCTGCAGGGTAAGCCGCTGAATCGGCTGAAGGATGGCGGTTCGGTGGCGTTTATCGGCCGGGTGACCATCACCAGCACGCCCACTTCGCTCACGCCCATCGCCGCAGTCCCTGGCGCAGTTCGCTCTGAGCTACGACATCATCGAAGAGAAGTTTTCCGTTACGAAGATCGGCAAGAACTCGCGGCGCTCGCAATCGCATCTCACGGCACAGGCGGCGGAGCTCTGGTGTCTCGATAACCTGGGGATCGACCGTTCCGAACTGCCCGGCCGACCGGCCGTTTTACGTCAATCTCGATCTGCAGTGTGGAGGATCCGAGAGACGAGCCGCGGATTATCGACGACGCCGGTATCAGTCTCCTCGGGCTGGTCGAGCGGCTGGGACGCCCCGGCCGCAGCGCGCAGCCGAGGTGGCAGAAAAGCAGCGGACCTTACCGGCTCGACGACCTCAAGCGAAGCGAAGTCAAGGGGACGCGCGGGTGAGCCTGAGGACGCGGCTGGCGCTGGTTTTCATCGCCGCGACGCTGGTGCCGCTGGGCGCGACGGTCTGGCTCACGACGCTGCTGCTCGACCGCAGTCTGCGGCTTGTCTCCGGTGGATCAGCTTTCCGAGCTTTCGCTTTCGCTGCAGAAAACCGGCCATGAATATTACGAACAGGCCAAGGCGCAGCTGAAGACGGATGCGCTGGCGGGGCAGGTTGCCCCGGTGGCCTGCGCCCGATGCCGCGAAGGACTTTCTGGCGAGCGACGACACCGAGCAGTTTTCGCTGATCGGAGACGGCGGCAATACGCTGCTCTATCTGCTGAAGACGCCGCAGGGAATCAAGGCGTGGGAGCGTCCGCTGGATATCCGGATGGTTGACATCTCGGGCCAGTACCGCGAAGCCCGGCGCACGGTCGGCAATATGAGCGGTCTGCGGCGCGGCTTCTTCCTGACGTGGGATCTGCTCGCCGCGGCGATCTGGCTCTCCGCGCTGGCGCTGGTGTGGCTGGTGGCGACGCGCTTCAGCCGGCCTATCGTGAAACTGACGGAAGCGCTGAAGACGCTCGCCGGCGGGAATTTCCGCATTCGTGTGCCGAATGAACGAACCGATGAGATTGGCCTCGCCACCGAGGCGTTCAATCGCACGGCGGCGCATCTGGAACAAAGCCGCGACCGGCTGGTCAATCTGACGCAGCTTGCGAGCTGGCAGGTGCTGGCGCGCAAGACCGCGCACGAAGTGAAGAATTCGCTGACGCCGATCCGGCTCACGGTGGAGGAGATGGTGGCGCGCGGGCAGGAGCGCGACCGGGTTTTCCTGGAGCAGGCGGCGGGGATTGTGGTGGATGAGATTGAGTCGCTGGAGCGGCGCATCCGGGCGTTTTCGGAGTTTTCGTCCGAGCCGCCGATCTGCCCTGAGCAGCTGGATCTGCACCAGATTGTGGAGGAGCGGATTGCGTTCCTGAAATCGGCGCATCCGGAAGTGCGGTATGCGATCGAGGTTGCCGAGAACACGCCCAGTGCGCTGGCGGATCAGGATCTGGTGAAGGGTATTCTGGTGAACCTGCTGGAGAACGCGGCGGAGGCGGCGGGCGATGGCGGCCAGATTCTGGCCCGCGTGCACCCGATCGAGGATCGCATCGCGATCGAAGTGCACGATTCCGGACCCGGCCTGAGCGAACTGGCGCGAACGTCGCTCTTCCAGCCCACCATTTCGTTCAAGAAGCGCGGCATGGGGCTGGGGCTTTCGATCGCGCGCAAGAGCGCGCTGCTCTCGGGCGGCGACATCCTGCTGATCGCGGGAGAACTCGGCGGCGCCGGATTCCGCGTATTGCTTCCTGCCGGCGTGGCCCACACAGAAACGTATGCCATCCCGGCGCATCCTCGTAATTGACGACGAAGAGAACATCGGCCGCTCGCTCCGGATGATTCTGGAACGCGAGGGGTATCAGGTGAACGCCATCGGCTCGGCCGCGGAGTTGCGCGCGTTCCCGGACCGGACTCGCATCGATCTGTTTCTGATGGATGTGCGGCTGCCGGACGCGAGCGGTATCGATCTGCTGCGCGAGTTGCAGGCGAGCGACATCACGGCGCCGATCGTGATGATCTCCGGACACGCGACGATCGCGGATGCGGTGGAAGCCACGCGCGCGGGCGCTTTCGATTTTCTGGAAAAGCCGCTGGGGCGGGATCGCGTGATGGTCGCGGTGAAGAACGCGCTCGAGCAGGGAAGCTTGAAGCTGGAGAATCGGCGGCTGCGAGAGGCGGTGGGTCCGGGATCGAAGATGATCGGGGCGAGTCCGGCGTTTCTGCGTGCGGTGGAGCAGGCGGGGATGGCGGCGCGGTCGGATGCGCGGGTGTTGCTGGTGGGCGAATCGGGCACGGGCAAGGAGTTGCTCGCGGCGCATATCCATGAGGCGAGCCCGTTCGCGTCGGGCGCGTTCGTGAAGGTGAATTGCGCGGCGATTCCGGGGGAGCTGATCGAGAGCGAGTTGTTCGGGCATGAAAAGGGCTCGTTCACGGGCGCTACTTCGATGCGCCGCGGGAAGTTCGAACTGGCGGATGGCGGGACGCTGTTCCTCGACGAGATCGGCGACCTGCATGCGAATTCGCAGGCGAAGTTGCTGCGGGTTTTGCAGGAGGGCGAGTTTCATCGCGTGGGCGGCGAGCAGGTGATCCGGGTGACGGTGCGCGTGGTCTCGGCGACGAATCGCGATCTTTCGGCGATGGTGGCGCAGGGGAAATTTCGCGAGGATCTTTACTATCGCGTGAGCGTGGTGCCGATTCGCGTGCCTGCGCTGCGCGAGCGTCCGCAGGATATTCGGCCGATGGCGGAGTATTTTCTGGAAGATTTCTGCGTGCGCAATGGTTTCCGGCGGAAGAGTTTCGATCCGGAGGTCTGGGAAGCGCTCGAGGGCTGCAAGTGGCCAGGCAACGCGCGGGAATTGCGCAATGCGGTGGAGCGCATGGCGATTCTTTCGCATGACGATGTGCTGAGTGCGGCGGCGATTCCGCTTGAGTTGCGGCTGCCGCAGCGGGATAACGGCGCGCGGTCGAGCGTGCAGGAAGCGCGGGAGTCGGCTGAGCGCGAGCATGTTCTGAGGGCGCTCGAAGAGGCCGGATGGAATGTTTCGAGCGCGGCGCGGGCGCTGGGGATGGAGCGGACGAATTTGCATAAGCGGATTCGCGCGCTTGGGCTGGCGCGGGGCAAGTGACCGTCGTGATTCGGTCGCTCGAACCGGAGCTGATGGATTCGCCGGAGATCACCGGGCCGGTTCTCGATAAATTCCATCGCGATCTCAACTTCGTCAACAAGTGCCTGGGGACGTTTCCTACGATCGAGCGGTTTATTCGTGATAGGATGATCAGCCTGTGCGGCGCGTGATCGATATCGGGTGTGGCGGCGGGGCGTTGCTGGAGTATCTGCGGGAGCGCATGGGTGTCGAGGTGACCGGCATCGATCTGAAGCCGCCGGATCACGCGAAGGTTCCGATCATTGCGGCCGATGCAGTTACTGCACGCCTGCCGGAGGCTGACGTTGCGGTGTGTTCGCTCGTGGCGCATCATCTGACGCCGGAGCAGAATATCGCGTTGATTCGGAACGTGGGGCGGTCATGCAGGCGATTCATCATTCACGATCTGATCCGGCACCGGTTGCCGTTCGTGTTGTTCACGGTGTTTCTTTGTCCGCTGATCGGGCGCGAGGCGGCGGTGGATGGAAGGCAATCCATCCGGCGCGCGTTCACGCCGGATGAATTCGCGGAGATGGCGAGGACGGCGCTCGCGGGTACGAGCGCCACGTTCACGATCGATGTGTCGCGATTTCTTTCGCGGCAGATTATCGATATACGCTATTAACCTAGCGCCAGTGGCCTTCGACCATTACGTATCCGTCACGGCGGTGCTGCCAGCGGGGAGCAACCCACACTGCATGCGGACGAGGCGGCGCTTCCCATCGGCCTGCCTGCCAGGCATAGGCATTTCCATCCCAGCGATGGTATCCGGCTATCCAGACATGATCCCGACTCGGGCGGCACTGAGCGGTGCTCGACAACGGCTCTCGGTGGCGCGATTCTGACCACTACCTCTGCTGCTTGACGACGCCGGTTCCAACTGCAACCGCGAATAACGCTGATAATAAAAGTTTTCGCACAATGTTCCTCATGTTCGATCTAGCACGTTAGTGGCCGACTAATTTTATTTCAGCCCGAAGGCTTCGTCGTAAGGGAAGTCGCAGCCGAGCCGCTTCAACTCGCCGCGCCAGTATTCGTCGATGCGCCATTGCTGTTCGGGCGTGAGTAATTCGTTCGAAACACCGCGCTCGCCGCGCCGCACCATCGCTCCTTCGGGCTTCGACCAGGGCATGATCATGCCGGTTTCGAACTTCTTTTCGATCTGCTTCATGTATGCGAAGCCTGACTTCCTGACCACCTCGGCGAACTCATCCGGAGTCAGCTCGATCTTAAGGAAAGCGGCGATCTTCCGAACGGTTTCCGGCAGGTCCTTCTTCATCTCTTCGTAGGTCATGAAAAGAACGTTCTCATGGTGGCGCACCTGCCAATAGCTGTTCAGATGGTCGGCCCATTTGCAGTAGGGAAACGCCGGCGTGAAACTGTATCCGATCCAGGTTTCGATCGGAGTGAGTCATGGGCCCCATCCCGATGTTTCGGATGAAATGGTAACTGGAGACGCACACATCCTTGGGATCGCGAACGACGCAGATGTAGCGGGACTCCGGTGAGAACGGCACCTCATCGAGCTTGAGGTGGGTCTTGATGACACGCAAACCGGTGGGCGAATTCGTGCCATGCCTTGTCGTCGGATAGAGGCACGGCGTAGGTGGGATCGTGCGCATCGGGCCACGGCACGAGGTCGTGGATGTGACCGAACTCGGCGCGGCCGCGGCGGGTGATCTGGGTCGTGATCTGCATCAGCCAGTTGGTTCCGCTTTTGAAGTAGACGCAGGCGAAGACGTCGTGCGGCGTGGCTTTGTAATCGCCGAAGTTGCCGATAGGGACGACGTGCCTCTGCCTTTAGCCGCCGCGCGCAGAAATACGCCGGACTTGTCGAGGAGCTTCATCACGGGCACGCCAATGCCATAGACGAGAGCGAGCGCAAGGATAGCGAATCCAGGGCGACCAGGACTCGCGGCGCATTAGTTGGTTTCCGGCGTACCGCTCCCTTGCGGTCGCGGCTCAGAATGATGTGCCATTCATGTGCCGGTAAGTTACTTCGCGGCGGAGGGATTGTGCGCGGCCATCAGCTTACGCATCAGCGCCACGGTGTCGTCATGCTCCACCCAGCCGCCCGGGCCGATGTGCATGCCTTCCGCCATGTTGACGGGGATGCGGCCTTCCTGGTTTTTCACATCCATGCGCGCGCCTTTTTCGACGAGCAGCTTGACCACTTCGTTCGCGCCGCGGAATGCCGCGCCGTGCAGAGCAGTGTAGCCGACGTCGTTCGCGGCGTTCACGTCGCCGCCCCATTCGAGGCAGAGCTTGATGGCTTCGGGGGCTTCATCCGCCGAGCCGTGGCTCTGGCCTTCCGACCAGCCTACGCCTGCGGCAACCATCAAAGTGGTGGTGTGATCGTTGGCAGGGATCATGGGATCGGCGCCGTGTTCCTTGAGGAGACGCATCACCGTGACGTCGTCAGACTGCGCCGCACGCCAGATCGGCGTGGCGCCTGTCATGTTCGCCCAGCGGCCGTCGAAAGCGGGCTGGCCGCGCAGGGGGATCTTTTTCGTGAGGCGCTGATTCGAGTTGGCGCCATGATCGAGTAGCGCCTTGATGAGATCGAGATCGTTCAGGCTGTCTTTCTCGGGAGGGGAAGGCCGGGTAGACCATTCCAGATTGCGCATATCGACCGCAGCATACAATGCCGCACGGCCTTTGGTGTCGGCTGCGTTCGGGTCGGCTCCTTTGTCGAGCAGGTAGCCGGCGAGTGCATAATGCCCATTCATGATCGCGATCATGAGCGGGCCGGTGCCATCCGCCGCGGTCTCTTTGATATCGGCGCCCGCGTCCAGCAGGATCTTTGCGGATTCGCGATCGTTCTGCCGCGCGGCGAAGATCAACGCGGTCATGCCGCCGACGGGATATGGAGCAGAGAAGATGGTATCCATCGGCTTCGGCGGAGGCGCCTTGTTTGTCTTCGCGTTCAAGTCCGCTTTGTGATCGACGAGGAGCTGAACAGCCGCGGCGTTCTTCGCTGCGGCGGCCCACATCAGGGGAGTCTGGCCATCGGCGTTGGTCTTGTTGACATCCGCGCCGTGGTTGAGCAGCACGGCGATGGCTTCGGTTTTGCCCGTGCGCGAGGCGAGCATGAGCGCGGTATCGCCGGCAACGGATACTACTGCGTTCGGGTCGTCGCCACCTTTGAGTAAAGCTTCGACTATGGCGGCATTGCCATTCGTGCAGGCCAGGGCGAGCGGGGTGACGCCGAATCGATTGGCGGCTTTGACATTCGCGCCGGCGCGAATCAGCAGATTGGCAATTTCGAGATCGTCATGCCGGGCCGCCCAATGGAGCGCGGTGGTGCCGTCGGCCTGCGCGATGTTCACATCCACCTTCTGGTTGAGAAGCGATCGCATTGCGGTGTTGTCCGCGGCCATGGCGGCATCAGCGAGGCGAGTATCGGCTGCATTCAACACCGCAACTGAGATGAGCGCAAGGAGACAGCCGGACAACAGGTGAAGCTGCATTTCGGTTCGATTGTAACGCATCAATGCTCAGCCAACTCAACTGCGGTGGCCAATCTTGGGCTGGGGGACTGCAAAACGCGTCCGAGGCGCCTTCTGGCGGAAAGTGAGAACCCCAGCGTGAGCAATCGAGTTTCCGCGGGAACTTATTCTTGTTAACTATTTGTGTTTAAAAATACACTCAATAACTATTGCAGTACTGGTACCCTCCGTGTACAATCAAACAAGTTCAAAAATTAAAAACGAGATATTTCAAACGTAACTCGTAAGACTCCCTGCGTCAAGTATATTATTTGGGTTCATATAGATGTTTTCCTGGGACAATCGTGCGCGCCACCAATGTTCGCTGGCACTACTGGCGCCAGTCAACGAACCGCTTGGCCAGTTTCGTGGCGATCTGACGGTTTCGCGCGAAGTCCATTCGCATCTTATTGCAGAAACACAGCGCTTGCGGGGCCGGATCTATCTGGCGGATGGAGCAATCCAGCCACAAGACCTGGACCCGAAGGGCCGCCATGTCCAAGCCGCCGATTCCCGGAGCTGGCATCTGGTCATGCTCGGCCCGATGGGGCGTGTTATCGGATGTACACGTTTTCGGCGCCATGCCGGACCCGTTTCCTGGGGACAACTTTCGGTTCGCCAGGCGCCCATCGCGGAGTCAGAGGAATGGGGAATGAAGTTTCGTGAGTCGGTTGACGCCGAACTCGCGGCCGCATGGCGAGCGGGATTCTGTTATGTGGAAGTGGGCGGATGGGCGCTGGCGAAGGAGATCCGGGGCACGTTCTGGGCGCTGAAAACAGTGCTTGCCATCTACGCGTGGTCTCAGCTTGTGGGCGGCGCGCTCGCGATCACGACGGCCACAGAACGCAATAAGTCCGCCGGAATTCTGCGCAGGCTGGGCGGCAAACCGCTTTCGTGCGAGGGAGCGGAACTACCTGCCTACTACGATCACCGCTATCGCTGCAAGATGGAAGTGCTCCGGTTTGATTCCCGCGAACCCAATGCAAAATATCGGGACATGCTGGACGAACTTCGCGAGCAGGTGGCTACTGCTCCAGTCTTCTGTTCCGAGCCGCCGCGTGAGGATCGGCACAGACAATGGTTGCCTCAACCGTTTCCGTTATTTGAATCTGAAGTAGCTTGTTGACTGACGCGGTTTGGGAGTGGCGAGATGCATTAGGTGCGGATTCCGTGATTTGCGACCAGACGCAAACTGAACGGGCGGAGACGGCGACGTTCCGGACACACCAGACGATTCCTGTCATTTTGCGGCCCGCGAACCGCGAACAGGTTTCTGGAATCATGCGCGTCGCGAATCGCTACGGTGTTCCTGTTTATCCGGTCAGCAGCGGCAGAAACTGGGGCTACGGATCGCGTGTTCCGGTGGTGAGCGGATGTGCGCTGGTTGACCTCGGGAGGATCAGGGAGATCGTGGATTTCAACGAGCGGCTGGGCTTCGTGACCGTGCAGCCAGGGGTTACGCAAAGAGATCTCCACCATTTCCTGACCAGCCGGAAATCGAAACTCTGGATGGACGCGACGGGGTCGAGCCCGGATTGCAGCCTGATCGGAAACGCGATGGAGCGGGGTTTCGGCCATACGCCTTACGGCGATCATTTCGCCCAGGTCTGCGCGCTGGAAGTTGTGCTTGCGAACGGGGAAACGATTCGAACCGGGTTTGCCGGCTTGCCTGCGGCGCGCGCGGGGCAGGTCTACCGATGGGGTGCCGGGCCAAGTCTCGAAGGGCTCTTTTCGCAATCGAACTTCGGGATCGTGACGGAGATGACGATCTGGCTGATGCCTGAACCGGAGTATTTCCAAGCCTTCTTCTTCCAGTCGGACCGCGAGGACGGGCTGGCCGCAATTATCGATGCGCTACGACCGCTGCGTATGGACGGAACGCTGCGCAGCGCCGTCCACATCGCGAACGATTACAAGGTTCTCGCGGGAATACAACAATTTCCCACCGGAGAAAGCGCGCCGCTGCGGCCGGAGCGAATGAAGGAATTGCGCCGTGAACTGAAGTTCACGAAATGGAGCGGTTCGGGCGCTCTTTACGGCACACGCGGGCAGGTTGCAGAAGCGCGCCGGATGCTCCGGAAGGCCCTGCGCGGGGCGGTAAGCAAACTCCAGTTTCTGGACGATCGTGTTCTGAAGCTGGCTGCGAGATTCACGGGACTCTATCGAATGGCCACGGGCCTCGATCTCACGAAAACGCTGGAACTGGTCAAGCCGGTCTACGGGCTGTTGCGGGGTATTCCGACGCAGCAACCTCTGGGAAGCGCGTACTGGCGCAAGTCGATGCCCGTACCCGAGGATCCGGATCCGGACCGCGACGGCTGCGGTTTGATCTGGACAGCGCCCGTTGCTCCGATGGAAGGTACGCACGCGGAACGGCTTGCGGGAATCGTCGAGCGCAATCTTCTCTCGCACGGCTTTGAGCCCATGATTTCGATCACTCTCCTGACCGAGCGCTCGATCGCCTGCGTCGTGTCGATCACCTACGATCGCGAGAAACCCGGTGAAGACGAAAGCGCGATGAAGTGTTATCTGGCACTGCAGACGGAACTCGAGCGCGAGGGGTATTATTCGTACCGGCTGGCGATGCCGGCTTTGCCCGTTTTGGCCGCACCCGCTGCGGACAACGCTTACGGCGGCCTCCTCAGGAGTATTCGCACGGCTTTGGACCCCAACGATGTGCTCGCGCCAGGAAGGTACGTTCCTCGCGTATGATCGACCTGGTCCGGGATCTCCAGAAGCCGAGGCCTGAGATTTACTGGCTGGATTTTCTCCTCTCTGCAACTGATCGGCTGGAGTGTCCTTGCGCTTGCGGTCCTGGTATCGGGATGGCACGTCCTGGCGCCGACGATCGTGGCGGTGCTGGCTCTTTACCGCGCACTTTGCTTCATTCATGAGATCAGCCATCAGTCGCGACGCAGTCTGCCGGGATTCGAAGCGGTCTGGAACCTGACGATGGGTTTCCCGCTGCTTCTGCCCTCGCTCGTATATGCGGGTGTTCATTCCAACCACCATCGCCTGAGTACCTACGGCACCGAGAACGATCCGGAGTATCTCCCCTTCGCACGCTCAGCCCGCATGACGGCGGTTTTCGCCGCCCAGAGTCTGCTGCTTCCGGTGGCATTCGCAGTGCGCTTTCTTGTGCTCGCGCCGGTTGCGTTTCTTGTGCCTCAGTTCGACAGATGGCTTATCGTTCACTTTTCGTCGCTTAGCATGAATGTGCGTTATCGCCGCGAAGTGACTCCCGAGGGGTGCGAATGGTTCATCGCCAGAGCGCCGGTATCCTTGTTGTCTGGGTGGCAATGATTGTTTCCCTTCCGCTGCGATTTTTTGTCCTCTGGTATGCGGTTTCCGCGTCAATCAGCCTGATTAATTCACTGCGTACGCTGGGCGCACACGCCTATCGCAGCGATGGCGACCCATTGAGCCGTGAAGATCAGCTGCGGGACTCCGTCGACACGCCGGCTCCGCGATGGGGAGTGCTCTGGGCACCGGTGGGATTGCGATTTCATGCGCTGCATCATTATTTCCCCGGCATTCCGTACCACAACCTGGGCAAAGCATATCGCCGCCTCACCGCTCACTTGCCGCCAGAGGCCACGATTTACGCAGTCCGGAGTAAAGGTCTGTGGAACTCGCTGAGAACGCTGGTCCGCGCCGGGCTGCGACGAGAGGCGTAAGCGTTATCTCAATATGGCGGCGCATCTTGCCATTGTCTGTCCACCAACCCCGGGGCACATCAATCCTTTCGCGGTGCTGGGGCGCAATCTGCAGCGCCGGGGCCACCGCGTTACTTTGTTTCAAATTCCGCCGCTCCGCGAAATGGCGCGCAGGGAGGGCCTCGACTTTCATCCCGTGGGAGATACGGAGGGGCGAGAAATGGCCGAGACGCTCGCCTCAATGGTGGACCTGAAGGGCCTCGCTTCGGTGCGCTTCGCCGTCGAGTGTTCCCGCCGTCTTTCGGACCTTCTGTGCCGGGAACTTCCAGGTGCACTTCGGCGCTCAGAGGTGGACATGGTGTTGGCGGATCAGAATGAACCGGCGGCGGCCAGCGTGGCTGAGAGCCTGAAGCTGCCTTTCATCAGCGTATGTCCCAGTCTGCCGCTCAATCGCGAACCGTCGATTCCACCCCCGTTTTTCGGATGGGCATGGCGCGACAGCATGCTGGCCCGCGGGCGCAATCGCGCCGGGACGGCTGTGGCCGACTGGCTGATCGCGCCGGTGAATCGCACGTTGAATCATTATCGAACCGGGTGGGGACTGCCCCCCATTCGCACTCCGGACGATACATTTTCTCCTCACGCGCAACTCTGCCAGTTGACGCCGGATTTTGATTTTCCCAGGAGAACACTTCCCGCAAGCTTCCATTATCTGGGGCCGCTGGTCGACGAAGAGGGCCTGAAATATCCCTTTCCCTGGGAGAAGCTGAACGGGAAGCCGCTGGTTTATGCGTCGCTCGGAACGCTGCAGGATCCGGGTAGCAACTACTTCCGCGTAATTGCCCGTGCATGCGCCGGAATGAATGTGCAAGTGATAATCGCGGCCGGCGGCAACCATGCAGCTGCATTGAGCAATCTCGAAGGCTCTCCGATTGTGGTCCAGTACGCGCCGCAGTTGGATCTGCTGGCAAGAGCGACGCTGACGATTACTCACGCGGGTCTCAACACCGTGATGCAATCGCTGCTGTTCGGCGTGCCGATGGTCGCCGTCCCTCTGGCTCACGATCAGCCGGCGATCGCAGCAAGGATCGCGCGGTCCGGAACCGGCGAGGTGATTCCGCCGCGAGCTATGAATGTGGAGAGATTGAGAGCGGCGATCACGCGCGTGCTGGAAGAGCCCCGCTTCCGGCAGAAGGCGGCCACGATCGGGGAATCGATCAAGCGCGCCGGCGGTGCGGAGAAGGGCGCCGACATTATCGAGGGCGCGCTGCGTTCACCGACACGTCATACGCGGGTGCGGCGCGCGAGCGCATGATATGCACTACGGGATTATCACGCCGCCGGTCGCCGGGCACCTTCACCCGTTCGGTGCGCTGGGCCGCGAACTGATCGCGCGAGGACATCGCGTGACGCTGCTCCACATGGAGGATGTGCGAGGGCGCGCGTTGGAAGAGGGACTGGAATTCGCGGCGTTGGGGGAAAGCGATCATCCGCCGGAATCGCTTGGGCGATCACTGGCGGAACTCGGCCGGCGCAAGGGGCTGGGCGCACTCAGATTCACGATCGACGCCGTCCGCCGCACCACCGAAATGATTTGCCGGGACGCCCCGGCCATGCTGGAAGCGCGAGGTATTGACCGGCTGCTGGTGGATCAGATGGAGCCGGCGGGAGCGGCGGTCGCCGATCATCTGGGGATTCCTTTCGTGACGATATGTAACGCGCTGGCGCTCAATCGGGAAGCCTATATGCCGCCGCCTTTCACCGGTTGGAAACACACCAGGAGCAGATGGGGGCGTGCAAGAAATTCCGCAGGGTATGCAATTCACGACCGGCTCATGACGCCGGTGATGCAGGTGGTTGCCAGTTGGCGCAAGCGGTGGGGCCTCGCCTCGCTTCGCAGCGCAGATGACTCCTTCTCGACACTGGCGCAAATCAGTCAGTTGACGCGTGGATTCGACTTTCCGCGAGAAAGCCTGCCGCGCGGTTTCACTTATGCCGGGCCTCTGCGGCGGCCAGGTTTGCAGCCGGCGCCCTTCCCCTGGCAGGAACTTGATGGCAGACCGTTGATCTACGCATCGCTCGGCACCCTGCAGCACGGCAAGCGCGAGATCTTCGCCAGAATGGCGGAGGCCTGCGCTCCGCTCGACGTTCAACTAGTGATCGCGCACAATGGCGGCCTTGGCCAGACCGATGTCGCAGCGCTAGCCGGACGGCCTGTGGCGATTCCATTTGTACCGCAACGGGAAGTACTGAAACGCGCGGCTTTGACTCTGACGCATGCAGGGCTGAATACGGTCCTCGATTCTCTGGCTGCTTCAGTTCCGCTGATTGCGATGCCGATTACCTATGAGCAGCCCGCCATTGCGGCGCGTCTGGAAGCCAGCGGCGCGGGACTATCGATCGCGCCCTCCCGGCTCACGCCTGTCAGCATAAGAGAAGGTATCCTGCGTGTCCTTCGGGACGCTTCGTATCGGGAGCGCGCGCAGTCGGCTGCGGATGAAATCGGCGAAGCGGGTGGAGTGGAACGGGCGGCATCGGTAGTCGAAGGTCTTGGCTAGCCGCTCCCTCGAGCAAGAAAAAAACGGGAGCCGCCTCCGAACGGCCCCCGTACGCGAATGCCTTTGTTGAGGCAGCAGACTTCTATTGAGTCTTTTTTCGGCGGAACATGCCGCCCGCCAGCAGTAATCCGGCGCCGAGCATGAGAGAGGTGGTTCCCGGCTCAGGAGTTTGCGCAATAGTGCCGGTGGTTTGAAGTTGCGCGCCGAAAGTGATGACATCGGCTTTTCCGTTCGCCTGGTCATTCAAAATCTGTTCGAAGCTTTTGCCGGTACTCGCGGCCGTGAATGTGATCATCGCCGGGTTCTGGGTGCCACCATCCAGGACATATCCCTGGACTACGAACGTCGCGCTCGAATTCTGGCCGTTGGGCGCGATGTCCTGCAGATTGAAGGGAGTTCCCGGGGGCGTGCACGTGTTACCGTTGGCGGCATTAGCTACCACATCACTGCAACCCAATGGACTGTCAACTCCCGCAAATACCTCGGTCAACACGAAGGTGTCGGGCGTATTGCTAAAGGTAAGTTCGGGAATATTGACCATGGTGTTAACGGGCGCGCTAGCGGCCCCGAAAGCCGACTCGTCACCAAAACCACTAAGACCGGCAAAGAACCCGGTGCCGTTATCGACGGAGAAGGTAAACGCATTGTTGGGGGGTGGCAGAAAATCAAACGTCAACAGCCCGTTTCCTCCAGAGGTTGAGATGGTAACGTCTCCGCTGAAATGGATTCCACCGGTTATGGTGTTGGCGGAGAGACACATGGGAAAGGCGACAACCATCGAAGCGATCGCGGCAACTACAAACTTTACGTGATTCATTGAACTAAAATTCCTCCTGGGATTGGAGCGGACCTGGAGTGGTTCACTCTCTAGGATTCCATTCTTAGCAATCTCAAGGCCGCAAACAAGAGGGGTAATAACTTCCGATGTATTATTTTTTACCATCTCTGGATAGCATTCGTGCCTGTAAGCACAAGTCTCTGTTTTCCAACTGGTTACATAACCCTTACATCGTGGTTGTAACATACATAAATCAGCGTAATTTTCTTGGAGACGTAAATTTTACCGCCCGGCGATCAGATTGCTGGTCCCTTGACCGTGAAGCCTGAACCGGCGCTCTGGGCGGACCGTGCAGAAACTGACGGGCCGCGGGATCCGCAATCTACGGAGGATGCAATTTCGTTGTTTTCAGATCCAGCATATTGCCTCCGATATCTGATCTACCGGCGCTGGCCCGACGGCGAAATCAAATGTCCGCAGTGCGGAAGCGCGAATGTCGCCTGGCTCGCCGGCCGGAAGTTGTGGGAATGCAGAAACAGGCATCCCCAGGCACAGTTCAGCGTCCGGTCGGGTACGTTCATGGAAGATAGTCGCATCAGCCCGGGCCAATGGCTGACGGCATTGTGGTTGATCACCGAGCGCAATCGCGCAATCAGCTCATATGAGGTCGCGCGACGAATCGGCATCACCCAGAAATCGGCGTGGCTGATGATGAAACGGCTCGGCAAAGCGTTCGATCTTTCCGGGATCTCGCCGAATCAGCTCGCAGCCAAACGAGTTGACGACGCAGACTGACCATCCGTGGTCACGGCGGTCAGCGGTTTGTCCTGAGTTGGCTCGCGCAACGCCTTATAAGGAACCTTAAGCAGGCTCTCGATCAGCTTCCTGAAGGCATCGCCGGTTAATACAGGGGAGTCTGGCTTGGGCACAATGCCCGCTGAAGAGCAATTTGAGGTCAAATATGAGATCTCTCACAATCTTTCGGTAGCGCTCAGGCGTTACTTATCTCTGTGAGGCACATGCCCTGGCCTCAAATTTGACCGCTTCGGAAGGGCTCGAAGGATATGATGGAAACGTTGATTCCACGAGCCTTTTTGATCGCAATCCTGACCGTCGGCGCCCTTGCAGCCGACACGTCCGCTCCGCCGGCGGCAATGGTGAATCAGTATTGTACCGGCTGCCATAACTCGAAGGCGAAGATCGGCGGACTTGCGCTCGATAAAGCCGACTTCAACAACGTTGCGTCGCAGGCCGAGATGTGGGAGAAGGTGATCAAAAAGCTGCGCACCGGTGCGATGCCTCCGCTCGGCATGCCGCGGCCGGATAAAGCGAAGATGGACGCCTTTGCCATGTGGCTCGAGACATCCGTCGATAAAGCGGCGGCGCTCAAACCCAATCCCGGCCGGCCCGCGCTTCATCGCCTCAACCGCGCCGAATACGCCAACGCGATCCGCGACCTGCTTGCGCTCAACGTCGATTCGTCGGAGTTCCTTCCGGCTGACGATTCGAGCTTCGGCTTCGACAACGTCGCGAGCGTGCTTGGATTGTCGCCCGCGCTCCAGGAACGCTACGTCTCGGCGGCGGCGAAGATCAGCCGTCTGGCGGTGGGCGATCCGGCAACGGCGCCGATCGTTGCAACGTACCGCGTGCGATCCGATATTTCGCAGGACGACCACATCGAGGGCCTTCCGCTCGGCACACGCGGCGGGGTTTTGATCCATCACAATTTTCCACTCGACGGCGAGTATGTGATCAAGGTCAAGATGCTGAAGTCGACCGTCGATCTGCTGTTCGGCGGCAACTCGCAGGATGAAACGCTCGAGGTGGCGCTGAACGGCGCGCTGGTGAAGTCTATCATTATTAATCCGAAGCCGAAGGTCGATCCGAACGCGAATGTGAAAGTCGCGAAAGACGGCTTCGATCCCGCGGCGGCGACGAAGCTCAGCATGTCGCAACCGCCGGATAGTCTGGAAGCGCGCGTGTTCGTGGAGGCGGGTCCGCAGACGGTGACGGCGGCGTTCCTGAAGAAGAGCTTCGGGCCGGTGGAAGATTTGCTCGAACCGCTGGAGCGCAGCACGTTCGATCCGTCCGATCCGCGTGGATTGCCGCACGTGCTGAGCGTGAGCATTGGCGGCCCATTCGATGCGAAAGGCTCGGGTGATACGCCCAGTCGCCGGAGGATTTTTGCGTGCCATCCGGCGAGCGCGGCGGAAGAAATGCCTTGCGCGCGGAAGATCATTTCGACGCTGGCGAAGCGGGCTTACCGCGAACCAGTGAATGATGCCGATATGGAAACGCTGCTCGGCTTTTATCAGGAGGGGCGTAATGCGGGCACATTCGAGAGCGGAGTCGAGATGGCGCTGCGGCGAATGCTGGCGAGTCCGCAGTTTCTGTTCCGGTTTGAGCGCGACCCGGCGAATACCGCTCCCGACACGAACTATCGCATCAGCGATCCGGATCTGGCGTCGCGGCTTTCGTTCTTCCTCTGGAGCAGCATTCCCGACGACGAATTGAACGCGCTCGCGAGCCAGGGAAAGTTGCGGAATCCCGCGGTGCTGGAACAGCAGGTGCGGCGCATGCTGGCGGACCCGCGCTCGCAGGCGCTGGTGGATAATTTCGCCGGGCAGTGGCTCTATCTGCGGAACCTGCGCGCTGTGGCGCCGGATCTGGAAGAGTTTCCCAACTTCGACGACAATCTGCGAACCGCGTTCAAGAAAGAGACCGAGTTGTTCTTCGGAAGCATCATGCACGAAGATCACAACGTGCTCGATCTGCTGAATGCGAATTACACGTTTGTGAACGATCGCCTTGCGCGGCACTACGGAATTCCGAATATCGACGGCAGCCAGTTTCGGCGAATCACCGTTACCGACGATGCGCGGCGCGGGCTGCTGGGGCAGGGGAGCATCCTGACGGTGACTTCGGTTGCGACGCGCACTTCGCCGGTGCAGCGGGGTAAGTGGCTGCTTGAGAATGTGCTGGGGACTCCGCCTAATCCTCCCCCGGCCGGCGTGCCGCCGCTGAAGGAGAATCCGCCGGGCGCGGGCGCGAAAGAGCCAACGGTGCGCGAAAGAATGGAACAGCATCGGGCCGACCCGGCCTGCGCTGGATGCCACAAGGTGCTCGATCCGCTGGGATTTGCGCTGGATAATTTCGACGGCGTCGGGGCGTGGAGAACGCTGGGCGAAGATGGCGCGAAGATCGACGCCAGCGGTGTGCTGGCTGACGGCACGAAGGTGAGCGGCGTGGTGGATCTTCGCAATGCGCTGTTGAGCCGCCCGAACGTTTTCGTCGGGACCATGACAACGAAGCTGTTGACATATGCACTGGGGCGCGGCGTGGAATATTACGATATGCCGGCGGTTCGCGCTATCGTGCACGACGCACAGCGCAATGACTATCGGTTTTCATCGCTTATTCTGGGTGTCGTAAAGAGCGTGCCGTTCCAAATGAGAAGGTCGGAAGACGGGGGAGAAAGAGCTGCCAATGTCATTCATCACTAAGAAGCACCTGCCGCGGCGGACGTTTCTGCGCAGCGTGATCGGCGCGTCGGTCGCACTGCCGCTGCTCGATTCGATGATCCCTTCGATGACCGCGCTGGCTGCAACCGCTGCGAATCCGAAGTCACGGCTGGGTTTTATCTATGTGCCTCACGGGGCGGTGATGGATAAGTGGACTCCGGCGGCTGAGGGCACAGGATACGAAATGACGCCGATCCTGAGCCCGCTTGAAGCGTACCGGGACAGGCTGACGATCATCAGCGGCCTGGCGGACATCGCGGCGGAATCGCAGGGCGACGGCGGCGGCGATCACTCGCGCTGCGCTCCGTCTTACCTGAGCGGCGTGCATCCCAAGCGCACCGAGGGCGAGGATATTCAGGCGGGCATGACGATCGATCAGATCGCGGCGGAGAAGATCGGGCAGGACACACCGCTGCCGTCGCTCGAACTGGGCATTGAAGACACCGGGTTGGTTGGTGTTTGCGATGTGGGCTACGCGTGCGCCTACATGAATTCGATTGCGTGGAAATCGCCGAACACGCCGCTGCCGATGGAGATCAATCCGCGCGAGGTGTTCGAGCGGCTGTTTGGCGACGGCGGCAGCGACGCGGAACGGCTGGCGCATAAGCGGGAAGACCGCAGCATCCTCGATTCGGTGACGCAGGAGACGAGCCGTCTGCAGAAGGGTCTGGGCGCGCAGGACCGGGCGCGGGTTTCCGATTACCTCGACAACGTGCGCGAGATCGAGCGGCGGATTCAGAAGGCGGAAAAGCAGGCGTCCGAGCCGGGGTTGACGACGCCGGAGACGCCGATCGGCGTGCCGGAATCGTTCGAGGAACATGCAAAGCTGATGTTCGATCTGCAGGCGCTCGCTTATCAGGCGGATATTACGCGCATCTCGACGTTCATGCTGGCGCGCGATCTGAGCCAGCGGACTTTCCCGCAGATCGGCGTGCCCGAGCCACATCATGCGACTTCACATCACGGGAATAATCCGGCGACGATCGCGAAGCTCGCGAAGATCAATAACTATCACGTCACGCTGCTGGCGTACTTCATTGAGAAACTGAAAACCACGCCGGATGGCGACGGGACGCTGCTCGATCATTCGATGATTCTGTATGGCAGCTCGATGAGCAATTCGAATGAGCATAACCATTTCCCGCTGCCGTTGATTTTGATTGGTGGCGCGTCGGGCCGCCTCAAGGGTGGGCGGCATATGAAGTTCCCGGAGCGGACGCCGATGTCGAATATGTTGTTGAGCGTGCTGGATAAGTCCGGCATCCATATGGATAAGCTTGGCGACAGCACGGGGATGATCGAGATCTAATAGTCAAGGCTGGCGGCGAAGCTGGCTGGCGACCCTACCAGCGTCCGAGGCTTGTTACTAAAAGGTAAAGCGCCGTAACTGGCGTACCAGCGGGCCGCGCGGTCGTTTTTTGCATCGATGATGAGCACAGCGCACCGGACCTCAGCGAGTCGGGACCCGGGCGCGTCGTGCCGGAAGAGGCCACAGCGAACCAGTTCCGGCGCTTCGGCGTATGCCAGAGCGCCCTGCGCTGCAGCCGGAGTAAATCAATCTGCGAAAATCAGCGTACCCTAACGCCCCGCACATCAACCGATCGTACATCTCCATTTCGAAGGTCTACAGAGCAGGAAAAACTGAATGAATCCGATCGATATCGGACGTCCGCTCTGGCGGTCCCTACTATCCAGTCGCTCCTTCCGGGGCGATCATCCACATTGATGGACGGAAAATCGATGTTGCTGGTACCCTTTCTGACGGAGGTTGTCCTCTACGGATCTCTCACAGGACTCCATCGCTACCCTGCTTGAAGACGCACTGGCATCGCCATAGCCCGGCATGTAGTGGTCTCGGGCGACCGGGTCGATTTGTGCGGAGGGCACATCACCAGTGTTAAAGTCGACCGAGCAGGAGAAACTGTAGGTCTCATCGCGGTCGTAGCTGCGCCGGATGTCAAGGAGACCTGTCAGCCAGTCCTGGCGTCCCGGCTTGTCGTCTAAAGCGGTGTTTCGAAAAGCGATTTTCGCACTGTGAAAACGATTGTAGGCCTGCTGCCTGACAGCATCCTGGCAGACCCGCACCGCTTGCTCGGTTGTATAGCGCGGGCTGCCGCGCCGGTCCCGACCATCGAACCCGCGGTCGCGAGGAGGAGGTTGAGGCTGATAAGCGCCGCGATCCTCAGGGGCATATCCGCGATCGGGAGTGTTGGAGTAGGTCTGACGATCACCGGCACCCCACGTCAGATCGAAAGTGTACCCCCAGGACCCCCGTCAGGATCTTGAATCCGTACAACTGCGCTTCCCCCGTTTTGCGGTCCACGCACGAGTTCCTGGCTACCACGCCCATTCAAGCCAGTAAAGCGGAAGTTTGGAGGATTGCCCGGCATCGCACTTGTGCATTCAAATCGGCGCCATTGCGGAGGCTGCCCAGCAAGGTTCCGCAGCGTAGCGTTGTCGCCGTGAATTTCTACCTCTGCCGCGCCGTCAACTAAAACCTCGATCGTGCACTTACCTCGGTCCGGGCTGCCGCCTCCGACCAAGCTGGCCTTGCGTTGGAAAGGTTGGCCGCTTGCCGTACCGACCGAGAACGTAATAACAACTGCTCCGACTGCCGCAAACCATTTATGCATACACTCGGAGCTACCGAGGCAATTATGGAGCCAAACTGTCGAGCCGCTGCACTCGCTGACGCCGGATATCTAGCCCGTGGTAATAGTCCATATCCCTTGAGCGGCTGAAATAGCGGGCAATGTTTGCCGCCTCCGGAACGCTGCAGTTCTGCGAACAGCCAACTGGGCGCGAAGATGGAGGCCGCATTCTGCTGCCTCGAGATGCAAGCGATAGCGAACAACCACAGTCTTGCCGAATCAACCGTGGCTCGGAGTGCCGCAGAATCTAAAGATCTGGAAACGTCGAAATCGGCGCCCACGGAATGGTGCGCGAACGCGGACCATATTGCGCTGGCGCTAAAAGGAGACGGGCTCTTACAGGAACTTCCGATTACTGCTTGCCGTCTTTCTCGAACGGCGCGCCGGTGCCGGATGATCCGACAAACAACTTCTTACCATCGGGCAGCGTGATGTTGCTGCCGTTGGCGCGGTTGGAGCCGTCCTTCGCCTGCCAGCCTTCGACCACGACTTCCGTCCCGGCGGGCAGCGACGCTTTGGTGAACCCGCGGCGCAGCAGTCCGTTGGGTGCACCCGCTTCGATCATCCATTCCGCGGTCTTGCCGTCGGAGCCCTTCACATCGATATGGATCCAGGCATGCGGATTGATCCATTCCATTTTCGTCACGGTGCCCTTCAACTGCAGCGGTTTGTTCACGTCGAACTCAGCCGCGAAGGCATGATGCGCCCAGGAAGGGACGGCGGCCGCGAGAAATCCGAAGGCCGCGATTGCGATGGAAATTCTTGCTCTCATGATGATCTGTCTCCTTCACACACTCTACTTACCTGCCGCTGCTGCCTTTTCTTTCTCCGCGCGATTGGCAAGCAAAGCGTTCCGCAGAGACATGTTGCCTTCATGGCATGCGTACTCAAACACTTTATAACCGGGCTCCTGAGTGATGGGGAACGCAACCTTCCATGGAGCCGTGTAAGTCTTCGGATCGTTAACCGTCAGCTCATAGTTGATGACGTTTCCAGGCATGCGCGTAAAGCGCTCCGTGAGTACCGTATCTTCGCTGTAGGGAAGTCCGCCGCCGTTCGGGCCGACGCCCATTTTGTCGTTGAGATTCGTCGTCTCGACAACCAGCGTGTTGCCTTCCCAGTGGCCGACGGGATCGCCCATATAGGTGTGAACATCTTTCGAAAGATGAGCGCGGCCATCGAGCGGAATGATGCGGGTATCGTGCACCATCTCGTAACGAATCGCCACATATCCGGGCGCCTGAACGATTTCGAGGCCGTTGCCGTAGATCACCGGAATGATGGAGCCTGCCACGCCACGCGTGATGCAGCGATCATAAATGCTCCAGTCTTCCCATGAATCGGGGCTGCCGCCGCCCCTACCTCTGCCGCGCATAGCGGCCTGTCGTGCCTTGCCTTCAGCCGTTAATTCGGGGATGCGACCGTTGGGCGGGTCGATCACCTGAGAGGTTTGCTTCGAAGCTCTGCGGGCGTACTCACCGAACTGTCCAGGAACCGGCGCCGCATCGACGCTGGGCCCGCGCCCGCCACGTCCGCCGTCACGCCCTGCCGGCGCAGGCTCAGGAACCGGCGTGCCGTTCTTCTCGGCATCCAGTTGGCGCTTCGCGGGCGAATGCTGGTCGTCACTCGGATGCTCGATGCGCTGCTTCGATGCCTCGACCTGCTTCTCGCGGGCCTTCAACTCATCTTCGGTCAGGGACGCACGGGTTCCGAAATTGGCGGGCCGTTCGAACGGAACACCCCACGTATCGTCGCTGGTCCACGGACCCTGCAGGTCGGGATCACCCCACGGCGTTTTGGGAATCGCCGCCGACTTGCTGGTCTGGCCGGTGGCGACAGCCACAATCGCGACGCCCGCGACGACCACCGCCGACATCAATGCGAAGATTCGTTTGCTCATTCGATGTTTCCTCTTACTTCTTGTTGCCAGGCTGATACAGCAGCGGCCCGTAAATCAACTGTTCCGCATATTCCACGCATTTGAACTCGAGCAGCCGGGCATTCTTCTCACGATGGCGGTAGAGCGGCAGGCTCACTTTCCACGGGCGGCTGAACGTCTTCGGATCCGTGATAGTCGCTTCGTAATTCAGCGTGTTGGCGTCGAGCATGGAATAACGCTCAACCACATGCAGGCTATCGCTGGCGAAATTTCCCGCGCGGTCGAACCATGCCATACCGTTGAACCCGGTGACGTCAACCACCAGCGTATCGCCTTCCCAGTGACCGTTCGAAGTGCCCATCCAGGTATCGGTGACCGCTTCTTCGGGCTTACCCATATTGATCAGACGATTGGTGGAAGCGAACTCGTAAGCGATCAGAATGTCTTTCGGCGATTGTATGATCTCGAACGGGAAAGGAACATACGCCGCGCGCGGCACGCCAGGCATGTAGCACTTGATGACCGGGTCTTCCTTGTAGCGGTTTACGTAGTTCTTCTTCTTTTGTGCGAGGGCTTCGGGGAGATACGGAATCTCGTTGCCTTCCACGATGCTCTGGCCCGGAGGTTCCGCTCCAATCGCGCCCAACTGGTAAAATGGCCCGGCCTGCGAGGCGTGATCCTGAATGTCCCAGTCCGCCGTGCCAAGCGTCTGCCAGAGACCCGTCATGTTCGGTTTGCCATTCACGCGAGTGGAGGCTCGCGGCCCCGTGGTCTGACCGAAAGCGGCGATGCTGGAAAGTGTGATGAGGGCAGGGACGAGGGCGAGCGAGACGCGATTTTGCATCGATTATCGCCTAAAGCTTATCACTATTGTGTCTGATCACACTGATTTACCTTCGATCAGGCCGGTCATCATACAGATGGCCGTGACCGAGGTGAATTAAAGCCTGATTTTCGAACAGTGCGCGCAACTCGGCCTCCTCCTCTCGGTGCCGCCCGGGAAGTCATCGCCATGTCGAACTCCTTCGATGGTCGGGGCGTTTCCGATGGGAACGACGGGCATTACCTTGCGGCAACCTCAGGATTGCGAGCTATTCTCGTGCGTCCGGAATGATGTGGCGGAACAGACAGGCGTCAGCGCCGAGTTCAGCGTCTTGCGGTTCCGCCATCGTCCACTCCTGAGCCCGCCGCGATCTTCCTGAGGGCTGCGGGCCGGGTTTTCGATCGTCGGTCTGCGCCGGGGCAGTTGGTTCATAACCGGACGCGCCGCTTCCGCAAATACCAGCGGGCCGCCAGTACAAGCCCGGCGATCAGCGCGAAGCTTCGCAGCGGCGGTGGGCTGGACGCAACATTGTAAGACACCGACAGCGTGTGCTGTGCGTGATCGCGCTGCTGGTCCGCAATCTGTATTCGAGGGTTCGTGGGGACCAGCGCGTTGACCAGGTAGACACTGGATTCGGGCCGGTGATTGTTGCGGAAGGAAATCTCGTGACGTCCAGCTCCGGCAGATGGCATGTGCCCGAAGCCCCGCAACTGGATGACTCCCATGCCCTGGCTCATCTCGTGCAAGTCAGGGAAGTGAGCTTCGGTTAGCGTAAGCGGCACGGCTTTTCCATCGGCCAGGAGCCCGACGGAGCCGAACACCTGCCGCGCATAAGCCTCGCCCTCGGCCTTCGAGATTTCCCCATCGCGATTGGTATCGATCCAGGAAAAGACTTGCGATGCCATGGCCTCACCTGCAGTCAAATCCATCTCTACATCAATGCGGTCGAGATCGATCGAGAGGCGCGTGGCCTGAAGGTATTCATCGAGGCGATGCGCGCTCGCGGGCGGAAGAATGGCGAGAGCCAGGCCGGGGAGGAGAAGGCTCGCAACATTCATTGCCTGACAAGCTTCGCGCCGTAATCGTTAGTCGGGTCGCGATAGATGGTATGGATGTGGTCAAGGTCGCCCTGCTGAGGCGCGTACTCGATGATGACAGTCGGCCCCTGCACGCGATAGTAGGCGAGGCCGCCGTTCTTCGTTGTCCCGCTCCATGCGAACCAGGTGCGCGGCAGGTTCGCTTTGATCTCGGCCATCTTCGCGCCGGCTGCTTCGTCATTCAGGATTCCGACCCACTCGTGCACGATATCGAGCAAAATCGCCTGCTGATCCGCGTCGAGTTCGGATGCGGGGATGCCCTCCGGCTGAATCACTTTTCCATCGGCACCCGGCCCAAGCACCAGATCGTTTACTTCATAGTTGAGGACAGCGCGCTTCAGTTGCGCCGCGTTCAGCGCGTTGATCAGGGCGAAGCCCTTGTCATTTTCATGGCCCAGGGGACGGATGGTCTGTCCGTTCAGTGTGTACTTCGCTGGCTGCGCCGCGGGCAGGCTCGGCGTCATCACGTTCGCTGGGCCGACCACAGTCACGTTGATTGCGAGATGATGGCCGCCGAATTGAATCATCCAGGGAGTGGCGGTGGATGGATTGCCGAGAAGCGCGATGTAATATTCGTCGCGTCCGAAGCGGACGCCGCCACCGCCGCCGGGACCACCTGGGCCGCGTCCACCTGGGCCGGGTCCGCCGGGACCACGTCCGCCCTGCCGGCCACCGGTCTGGCCGCCGCCGGTGCTCTTCAGAACTTCATCGCCGTTCATAATGTCGGTGACTTTCCTGTAGCCATCGCGGCTGAGTGCGGCGGCGACGAGATGAAGCGCGGCGTCTCTCTGCTGTTGCGTCAGGTCTCCGAAGCGCAGACCGTTCCGCTGAAAAATTCCGCTGGGCAGGTTCGACCAGCCGGTCCGCTGGCTGCTCGTGAAACCAAATGTGACCTTTGCCTTCTCAGGCGCGCTCAGCGTAGCGAGGAACTCGTTGGCCGCTTCGACCACCCGTGGCGTTACCGTTCCCTGCTGCGGACTGACCGCGAGCGGAAACACGAGCGCGATGCAAATCAGGCCGAGTCGCATGGGGACCGATATCGAGTTCCTCATGGGCGGGAGTATAGCAGTTTCGCAAAATCTATTTGAGCGCACTCTGCCAGTTGACGACAGCGGCGATCGGAGTTCCCGCTTCTTCGTCGAGAGTGGCGTTCATCAGGAAGCGCTGGCCCGCGGCGGCGCTGATCGGTTTCGCGTCCCGGGACTTCTTTGATCCAGCCCGTTTCGAGGAAGGTTTGGACGGACGGGTCACCGATCTATTCGTTTCACCGGATCAGGGGCAACTGCGATGTGAGAATCAACGAGCAGACCCTTCCCGATGGGGTGTCTGGTAATGAGAAAGCTCGCGCGCTACGGTTAGCGGCGGCGGCCGAAGCTCTTTCCGGGCATGCGAGGCATGCTGCGCGGTCCGGACCCGAATCCCTTGCCGGCGCTGCCCGAACCGAACCGCTTGCCGGCGCTGTTCGATCCAAATCTCTTTCCTTCGGGGCTCTCGTTTGGCTCGGGCCGAAACGACTTCTGGGCCGAATACGGCTCGGCAGTCCGGTTCGAAGAGTATGCCGAACCCTTGAATCCGCCCGACTGCACATACCGGCTGCCTGCGTAGCGCTGCTGAGTGAATGTGCCGCGGCTGCCATATTTCGGCGGGCTGGCAGGCGTCTCATTGCCGTAGTAAGTGCGCCCCGACCGCAACGCGGTCGAGTAGCCGTTGTACTCATTGATGTAGATCGGCTGATAATTATGCCCCCACAGCAACTCGCGCATGATGAGGTACTGGGGCAGGAAGGTCCAGACACTCTGGCCACCCGAATGGGTCCAGTAGCCGTATTGATTCGAGCCCTGCGACGGCGGCGCGATGTAGGCGAATCCCGGCGGCTGCGCCGTGGTTTGCGCTTCTGAATCGAACAGACCAGCGTCTTTGTGGGCGATAGCCATCCCGAGATCGTTATCGACGGCGCGGTAGGCGGCGGGCGATACATCCACCCAGCGTTCGTCGCTCGTGATCTCGCCCGGCTTGTTGCCAACGCGGGTGTGAACAGTCTTGATCTTCTCGCTGTAAACGGTGTCGAAGCCATGATGCGAGGTGTCGAGATCGACGAGAATTTTGTCCCATGCGTCGTAGAGCTGGGCGGATTGGGCTTTGAGCTCCTTTGCGCCGATGGTCAGATTGCGCGCGTCGGCGGCGAGCGTTTCGTTGGCCTGGATCAGGGTTGCGATTTCAGTGCCGGTTGCCTTGCCGGCCATGGCGTCCTCTCTGGCGGCCTCAGTGGTGCGCCACTGCGTCTCGGCGGCTTCGGATGATTGGCGCAGTGTTGCGAGTCGGCTATCGAGAACGGCCTTCTTCGCAGGCCAGTCCTGCTCGGCTTTGGTCACGGTTTGCGTAACCGGGTCGAGGTCGGCAGCGCGAACCTGATCGTACTCTCGCTGCATTTCGGCGAGGTAATGCGGGACGTTCTTCTGGAAGTCGAGCCATTTGTTCGCGTCTTCCTCTACGGCTTCGGAATCGCGCAACGCCGATTCACGCAGGCTGCGTTCGTCGCGAAGGAGCCGCTCTGCGCGATCCTGATCGCGGCCGGAGAATTTGTCGAGTTGCTGGAGATCGCTGTTGGCGCGATCGAGAGCGCCTCGCGCGGACTGCAGCTTCGCAGGCCATGCGGAAACGACCGGCGTGCCTTTGAAAAGGTCCGGAGAGTGCGCAATATTGTCGCGCACAGTTTCTTCCGAGTGCTTCAATTGCCGCTCAGCCTGCTGCAACCTTTCCTTTTCCTGCGCGATTTCGTTGCGCAGCGAACGCGGCAGACCGGCGCACGCAGCGAGTAAAAGCGAACACGCGGTCAGAGCGCCGACAACCAGATAGCGTTTCATTTTCAGGCCCCTCTGAAGACCGTTATATCCGTTGGTTCAACACTGACCCAGATGGAGGCGGCGAACGGCTCCCCTTCGAACTTGCGAACACTCAGGTAACGTTTGCCGTCCTGTTCGCGGAACTGCCAGCAGTAGAAACCGCGACCCGTCGAGGCGCCGTCGCTGAAGACGCCCATCTCGCGGCTGAAGCGGTAGAGCCAGAACTTGCCTTCGAAATCGATGAAATCCGCCGGGTTCTGGCGCGAGTCGATCTCGCCCATGTCGGCCTCGCTCAGGCCGAGCTCGTCGAGTGTGATTTTGCGTCCGTCGAAGTTGCCGAGAACTTCGGTGGTGTCTTCGTTGTGGATCTCGAGAAACACGCGGCGATCGCGCCAGGTGCCGCTGAGCACCATCCATCGATTGCTGCCGGCTTCGTACCACTCGCGACGATCGACGGTGAAATCGAGATCGCTGAAGTCTTCGGCTGCTCCGTTTACAGATAGCGCGTCCTTGACGTGCGCGTCGGTGATCTTCAGGTTGGCGAGATCTACCTGGGGCTCAGGGTGTGCCGGTTTGCGATCGAAAAACATTTGACTCCAGTCTCGGCTAATTCTTTACAGCTGTTTTGTGGGGGGCCAATCCTGGTCGCTGCCGCCTTTCAGGCGGCTGGACTGGCTGGAAAGCCAGTCCCAGCCAGAATTGCCTGCCCCCCAAATGACGCTAGTGGCCGCCGGCTGCGGGCAATTCTCTCTGCATGGTGACCGTGGTGGCGCGCTCGCGCTTGAGCGCTTCGAGCTCCGCATCCACGGAATGGCCCTGCAGTTGGGCGAATTCGGCTTCGAGATCGTTATCTTTCCCGGCGTTCGCAAGCTGATCGAAGGCCTGCGCCGTCGCTTCTTCCTTCGCCACGGATTGTTCGAAGCTCGACAGCGTCGCGAAGGCGTTATCGGCCTTGCCTACTCCGGCCAGCGCTTCCGAAACCTTACGCTGCGCCATGGCCGCGTTCTTGCGTGCCACCAGCGTGGTGGCGGTGCGCTCGCCTTCCTCGATCTTGTGTTTCAGTTCCGTGACCTGGTTCTTCAGGGAGTCGCTGGCCTTCCGGGCGGAATCGATGGCGGTCTGCAGGGATGCGATCTGCTTGTCGCTCTCGGCCTTCTTGGCGAGGGCCTTCTTCGCGAGGTCTTCGTTGCCCGCGTCGAGCGCCTGACCTGCGCGATCCTTCCATTCCTGCGACTGCTTGACGTACTTCTGATATTCGGCGTCGAGCTGATTGTAGTTGCTCATGGCCATGGCCGACGAGCGCACTACGTTATTCAATTCCGTTTTCATGTCGGCCACGGTCTGGCGGACGGTGGTCTCGAAGGTGGCGTCCTCGATGGCGCTCATCCCCTGGTTGGCCTGCCCGCGGGCAACGCGGCCGGCGCGATTGAAAATGTCTGAAAAGAATGACATGGTCTCCTCTTTTTGTTATTGGGCTATTGCAGGTCGGCGCCGATCAATTGTTTCGCGTGCACCACATCCGCGAGCAGAAAACTGACGCAGGAGAGGATGTCATCCTCATCGTCCGGCCCCAGTTCCTGCAGCTTGCAGAAGTTATTCAGAGTGATGGCGATGTTGCCGTCGCCGGTCTCGTAGAGCTGGAAATGCGAGGTGGAAATGCCGTTATCGGATGCCAGCATCTTGCGCATGAGGGCGGGAGTGATGCGCGCCGCGGGCACCGACATGCAGACCAGGGAGAGAAACAGGATCTCGCCTTCGAGGACGGCCTGCAGGGCGATTCCGCTGTCAACCTCCTGAATGCGGAGCATGCTGTCGCCTGCCTCAGTGACGGCGTAGCGTTTGGCGGCCAGGAGCGCGTGAATCTGTTCGAGAGTGGAACTGGTTGTGTTCGCCATGATTTTGAGTACGTATCGGGAGTGGGAGTTGTTCGGACCGTCTTTTATTGTCGCTCAGGTTGCGAGGTGCGGCGCGCTATGTCAATGATTCGGCAGAGTCGGAATGCTCCGAAAGCCTAGCAAATGCTTATCTGAGGTAGCGAGAGTAAGGCCATTGACCAGCGCGGTCGCCGCGATGAACCGATCGGCAGGGTCCTTGTGAGGGAGATCGATGAGGCGGCTGTGCAGAGCAATTTCGTGCGTCAGTGGGGCTTCCGCCACGAAGCCGTGGGCGAGCGTCCGGCGAACCCAAACGCCCGGGTCAGCGGCGATTTCAATCTTGCCTTCTTCAAAAAGCATCAGCGCCTCCCAAACGCTGACTGACGATAGAAACAGCTGATTCTCCGGATCTTCGAGAATCGCGGTGAGACGCTTCTTGATTCGCTTCTTTTCGAGGAAAGCCCAAAGCCAAATCTGCGTATCGAGAAGTATATTCACGAACGAAGGGCTTCCCAGTCAGACGCGGCAACAGCGGGAGACTCAATGTCACCCACAATCTTCGCTGTGCCCTCCATGCACCCCATGATGCGTCGCTTTCCGACGGGCGCGACGGGCGAGACCTGGACGAGGGGCTTGCCGCGCCTGGTGACGCGGATTGGCTGGCCAGTCCTCTCGACCTGGTCCAGCAGGGCGAGGCAGGTCGCTTTGAAACGGGCTATGTTAATCGTTTCCACGGTTTAATAATACTATGGTCACCCGACTATAGTCATCGCGCGTCCGCGATTCTCTTCCGGCACTGGCGCGGGTAGCGGCGGTTCGCCGCCGAGCCGGGCGCGCTTGCGCGCGGAGAACATTGCGCCCACGGCCGGCTGCCTCGGCGCGAACTGCGCCAGACCCGACGGCACCGGCATATCGTCGTAGATCGCTTCCATGCCACCGCGCATGAAGTAGGTCTCGTGCCAGAACCCGGTCCCGCCCGAATCGCGAACGAACTTCTGCCACCACCCCTGATGGGGCATCGAACGCGACCAGATTTCGAGCGATTCGAAATCGCGCCAGTACTGGCGCATTCCCGAAATGCGGCGGGAAAAGCGAAAAGACGAAGTTTTCGTGGAGCAGCAGGCCGTCGGGCTTCGCATCCACGGACGCTTTGATTCTCGGCCCGAATCCGAAGAGCGTGGCGAGGCCGCGCAGGGAGTTTACACGCATGCCGAGATAGATCACGACGAGGTTGGGGTACCCGGTCAGGTCCACCGTGATCCGGTTCACTTTAGCGGCCATGGGAATCGCTTTCCCTTACTTTACGCGACCGCAGGCGCGGATCGCGGGCACGTCGAGGATGCGGGTGTCCGAAGGCGGATGTTCCACCGCATCGACCAGAGCGGCCAGCATGTCGTCGATCGGACGAGTCCCAGGCGGCGGGCGCTTTCGGCCGAGGCGGGTATGAGTTCGGCGATCTTGTAGAACGGGATCAAGGCGATGGGCCACCTGTGCCCGGGTCCGAGAACGTACCAGGGCCGCAGGATGGTGGCCTGCAAGACCGGCCTCGCGAATGATCGCCTCGCATTGGGTGCGCACTTCAATGTAGGCCCGCATGGCCGGCGCAGGGTGCGCGACGCTCACGTAAACGAAGTGCTGCACTCCGGCGAACCGAGCGGCCGCAACGGCTTCTTTCACGGAGCGAAGATCGATCTCAACGAATTCGCGCGCCTTCGCCGGGCTGGGGTGCGGTGTGCCGACGAGATGAACGATGGTGTGATCGGGGCGGACGTGCCGTTTCCATGTTTCGGCATCGAGCACATTGGCAATGATGGGCTCGCAGCCGGGCGGCAGTTTGCGCCGTGGATGTTTCCCTTGCGATGCCCGACACTTGGTGGCCGCGCGCGATGAGGCGGGCGGCGAGGCGGCTGCCCATGTAGCCGTGGCGCCTGTAATGAGTACGTTTCGAGAATCGACCATCACCTGTCGAATACGAAATCACATCGTTGCCGGATGCACCTAATTCTTATATTCGAAAACATCTGCGCAGCAGGGACTTGTGCGGCGCGACGATCCTTGATCGCGTATGTGCGTGGAAGGCGCTCTTTGAATCAGATTCTGATGACCGGGACCGCGGCATCGTCTGTCTTCGATGGGTGGAGACGGAACTGACCGGTGAGCTTCGAAATTGCCGAAGGGAAAGCGCCGCGTTCATTTCGGTGTGGCGATAAACTCAACCGATCGGGTCCGGGCGAGGTCGAGTTTCTCCTCTTGCGCCTGCTACCCGATCGATTGTCGAGATAGATAACCCGGAAATCGTTTACCAGTGTGAGCCGGCGCGTGGTTCCGTCCTTCAGAACCAGCAGAGCACTGTCCGCCGTGGCGTCCCTGATCGCCGCGATCGAATCGAGCCGGGTGGTGACGGGCGTGCCGTTGGCTTTGCCTTTGATGGCAATCCGGGAACAGATACTTGACGAGCATCCCACGCCTTCGAACGTGGCCGTCCGGATGGTCCCGTCGGACATGGTGATCCTGGCCGTGAGTCCCCACAGCGAAGTGGAGGGGAGAAGCAAGGCGCCTGCGATGAGAATCCTGCGTAGTGTTGTCATGGATTACCTTTCGTTGAGAACTGCGTCGATATCGGCCTCATATTCCGTCCTGCTGCATAATCCGGCGTGGATGGCCGCGATCCGGCCGGATCTGTCGATGATGAGTGTGAGCGGCAGCGAGAGATGCGGGCCGCGCAAACAATGCCGCGATCTTTTCATTGCCGATCGTCACGGTGTAATTCACGTGGTGGGCGTCGATGTAAGGCTTGACCGCAGCCCATCCGCCATCGTCCATGGAAACGCCGAGGACGGAGAAACCGAGAGCCTGCTTCGAACTGCTGAAAGGCGATGAACCAGGGAATCTCCTGCTCGCACGGGGCGCACCACGTGGCCCAGAAATTGAGCAGGACCACCTTGCCGCGAAAGTCCGACAGCCTGACCGGCTGGCCCGAGCGCATCGTTCAAGAGCAAAGTCCGGCGCCATTCTCCGGTCTTCCGGTTTCACGTAAGTTGTGCTGGCCGGCGGCCCCGGGACGCTTCCGAGCAGAAACTGGCGCACGGCGCTGGTGCCGGTTACACACGCCGACACGCAGTGTGCGGCAAATGCGCGCGTTACCGGAAACGCCATGATCGGAAGGCATGCGGCCGCAATGCCGGAGGCGAGCAACGCCCGCCCGCGCGTGCGCCCTCTGCGCGCCGCTCGCTGTTCATTGAGACGCGCAAGGCCGGCGCTGAGGTTCGGTTGCCACGGCGGAATTCGCGCCAAGGCTTCCGAAACGCTCGGCGATGATCCGATCGGTATCCGTGTTATTCATATCGCTCTGTTCCATATCGTTGAATGAACTCCTTGCGAAATGCTGCAAGCGCGCGGCTGAGAAGAGTACCGATCGAAGCCGGATTCAAGTCGAGCGCCGAGGCCAGTTCTTCGTATGTGAGGCCGTTGCCACGCAGCAGGAGCAACTCGGCCTGGCGCGGTTGAATGACGCTCAGGACCAGACGAACCCTCTGTTCGTTCTCCTGCGCGGCGAAGGCCTCTTCGACGGGCGATCGCGCGATGCCCGGCAAATGTCATGAACGCGAACAGGTTCTCGTATCTGTTGCGGCGCGTCGTACGCCGAAGATCGTTCAGGGCCATTCGTACGGCTGTCCGGTACAACCAACCTTCGGAGCCTTCACGCTGCGCCGCGGGAGTTCGCTCCCACTTCAGAAACACCTCGACTGCAAGTTCCTCGGCGCGCGCGGGGTCTTTTACGATTCCCGCGATCGCGCGGGCGATCCGCACATAGTGGGCGTGAAAGACCGTTTCGAGGTCGAGCGCGGCGCGACCGAAACTTACATCGCCACTCACGTCAACGACAGCTTCGTTCTGCACGGCTTCGTTTTGCACATCCACGTCTCTATAACACCGCCCGCGTGATTTTTGTGACAGGCGAAAAGGTTACGTCAGAGAGCGGATAAATCGGGCTTGTTCGCACGATTTCAGCCTGACACATCCTTACAGTGACGACGGAAACGATCAGCGCTTCCTTCCGTCTTACGGGATAGAAGGAGTTTTAAACACATGACCACAAGATCTCTACTTATCGTTGGAGCGCTGACTCTGTCGAGCCTGGGCATTGCGAGCGCCAAGTCGTTTGACGTTATTCTGGGCGCACCCGCCATGGCCGGCAACACGGAACTGAAGGCCGGCGAGTACAAACTCAAGGTCGACGGCACTCAGGCTATCTTCACGGAAGCGCAGAGCTCGAAGTCTATTCACCGTCCCCGTGAAGATCGAGAATGCGGACCACAAGTTCGGCCAGACTTCGGTCGAAACCAGCAATCAGAACGGCATGGACAACATCCAGACCATCGATCTGGCGCGGATCGAACACGAAGCTTGAGTTCGGCAAGTAATCAGACGGCGTATTCGGGCGGCACAACGCCCTTGTTGCGGAGATACATCTCGCCGTAGCCGCGCGTGTGGGCGGTGTGGATCATGGCCTGATAAAGCACATCGAGGCCCGTCATGGATGGGCCTCGTCCGGGCGAGAAGGTCTTGGTGAGGTCTGCCGTGGTCAACTGGCCCACCACGCCAATGGCCCAGTCGTAGACCGCGGTGAGGTACTTGATGGTCGCGTCCTTGGTGATGTCTTTTGAAGGCGCCGCAGGAGCGCGGCCTTTGCCGAGCATGCCGAGATAGAAGCCTTCGGCCTGACCGAGATGCTGCAGTTCGCCGCCGAACGGGCGCGCGTCGGCGAAAGGCTTGTAATCGTAGTTCTCGGCAGGCATGGCTTGGGCGACCTTGAGCGTGAAGTCCTTCGATTTCTTCCAGTGATCGACAAAGACTTCGATCTCGGCGTCTGCCGCGCTGGCGATGCCTGCAGTGGCGGCCGCGGCCGCTGCGATTACAGCTGAATTGATTGCCGTCCGACGATTCATGCGATTCCTCAGCCAACCATTGTAGTCACAGTCGATCGATCATTGACGGCGATCAGATGGAGCATGGGGGCCGCTTCGGCCTCGTCGGTCGTTTCCACTTTCTTCAACTGACGTTCGATGGCGCGGGTGCGGATGGCCGCATCGTCCACCGTTTGCGTGGCCTGCTCGAGGCGCTTGCGAATGGTGGAAAGCACCTGCGAGTATTTGCCAAACTGCGACTTCACGTCGCCGAGCAGCTTCCATACTTCGCTCGAACGCTGCTGGATCGCCAGCGTGCGGAAGCCCATCTGGAGGCTGTTCAGAAGCGCCGCAAACGTTGTGGGACCGGCGATCACCACGCGAAAATCGGCCTGCAGCGATTCGGCGAGGCCCGGCCGGCGCAATGCTTCGGCGTAGAGACCTTCGGTGGCGAGAAAGAGAATGCCGAAATCGGTGGTGCGGGGCGGCGCGAGATATTTTCCGCTGAAGGTTTTCGCGCAGGCCCGCACGACAGATTCGAGTTCGCGTGCGCTGACTTCGACGGCTTCGGCGTCACCGCGTTCCGCCGCCATCGCGAGCCGCTGATAGGTTTCCATGGGGAACTTCGCGTCAACGGGAAGCCAGACCGGGTCGATGTCCTGGCCCGGCAGCTTGATGGCGAATTCCACGCGCTCGGCGGTGCCGGTGGTGGAAACGTTGCGTTCGTACTGCTCCGGCGCGAGGATCTGGGCGAGCAGGTTTTCCAGTTGCACCTCGCCCCACGCACCGCGCGTCGTGACGTTGCTGAGCACGCGCTTGAGATCGCCCACCCCGGACGCGAGATTCTGCATTTCGCCGAGGCCTTTGTGCACCTGCTCAAGCCGCTCGCTCACCAGACGAAACGATTCGCCGAGCCGCGCTTCGAGCGTGGTCTGCAGTTTCTCGTCGACCGTCTGGCGCATCTGTTCGAGCTTCGCCGCGTTATCGGTCTGGATGGCGAGCAGGCGCTGATCGACCACTCCGCGGATGGATTCGAGTTGTTGCGTCATGGCCGAGCGGAGCGATTCGCTGCGCTGCTCATTCTGCCCGGCGAAACGCTGGATGCCGGCCGCGATTTCCTCGCGCAGCGCGCGGCTGTCTTCGCTCTGCCGCTGCTGCGCGCGCGCCATGTCGTCGCGGAGGCGGGCTTCGAACGCCGCATTTGAATGGAGATCCGAGCGGAGGCGCGACAGAAGCAGCAGGTTGAGGACAACGACGGCGGCAAATCCGACGACAAGTACTACAGAAAACATTTTGGTGACGCTCTGTTTTATTCTAACGCGCGGACAGCCGCTTCGATTTGCTTCGCGAGGGCGGTGTAATCGTCGCCGTGAAGTTGGAGCGGCGGGCCGAATTTCACACGCGCCCGCCCGGGTGTCGGGAACTTTGCGGACTTGTGCAGGACGCGTTCCAGCCCCTCGAGCCGCACTGGTATGACGGCCAGATGCAGCCGGGAAGCCAGCATGCCCACGCCCGGCTGAAAAGGGAGGATTTCGCCGGCGGCGGTGCGCTTGCCCTCGGGGAAGATGAGAATCGATGTCCCATCCGCGGCAAGGTTGCCCGCATATCGCAGCGCTTCGCGCGTGCCGGCTTCGCGCTGGGGAAGCGGGAACGCATTGAAGACCAGCGAGGAAAGCACATAGTTCAGTCCGCTGGTGATACGGTTGCGCACCGGGAAGGCCTCGGGATGGAAGTGAGCGGCGAAGAATTCCTTCGCCATCGCGGGAGCGGTCCGGTATCGCCACTTCGCGGGGAGCGCCGCGAATATCGCAGGCACATCGAAATGGCTCTGGTGATTCGACGCGAAGATGACGGGCGATTCGAGACCGTGCAGGTTTTCGAGCCCTTCGACTTTGATCCATGCGAAGATGCGCGCCAGCGGCAGAATCAGGGCCGGCAGCGCGACACGCCGCAGCCATCGCGCAGGCTTGCCGCGATTCCATTCGGAGAATTCGAAAGTTTCGTCGACTCCTGGTTTGACGTGCGTTAGATCGCCTATCGTTTTCGCTGCGGCAAACTGCGCCTCGTCGATCGCGGTTCCGGTACGCTGCTCGAGTTCCATCATTAATTGGATGCGGTCGAGTGAACTCAATGCGAGATCGTCAAGCGGCGTGTTGGCGTCCACCTGACGGCCGCTGGAGAACTTTCCGATCACGTCCGCGAGCGGGCTTTCTGTGGGACTCGGTATTCCACCCGCGATCTCAACGCGTTTCAGCTTGTTCGTCCCGGATGTGCGGGGCAGCGCGGGCTGCGGCCAGATGGAGAAACTACGAATGCGCTGGTAAGGTTCGAGCTGGCGATTCGCCTCGGTGATCGCCGCGTCGCCTTTGCCCCCCGGCGCGAGCACGAGCACCGCATGCACCTGCTCGCGCGCGCCCTGCTTCGCGGCGACGACCGCCGATTCACGCACACCCTCGACGGTATTCAGCACGCGCTCTACATCTTCGGGGAACACGTTCAAGCCGTCGGGAGAAATGATCATTTCTTTCTTGCGGCCGAGGATTCTGAGGCGCTTGTCGGCGTCGAGTTCGCCCACATCGCCGGTGTGCAACCAACCTTCGGGATCACGAATGACACCTTCACCACTGCCAACTTCGCCGAAGTAGCCAGGCGTGATGTTCTCGCCGCGCAACAGAACCTCGCCATCCGGCGCGATGCGGATTTCCACCCCTGCGATCGGTTTTCCCACCGTGCCCTTGCGCGAATCTAACGGATGATTCAGGGTCGCGACAGGGGCCGTTTCGGTCAGGCCATAGCCCTGGATCACGACGTAGCCCAGCTTGCCCCAAAACTCTTCGAGCGTCGGATCGAGCGGAGCGGCGCCCACCACGAAGCTCCAGAATTTCCAGCCGAAGCACCGGTGAACGCGCCGGTATTGCCACCACTTCCGGTACCACTTTCCGCTGCGCGCCCGGGCATCGGCTGCGGGAACCGCATGCAACGATGTAATCGCGCAGCAGTTCCAGCATCTGTGGAACACAGACCAGAACCGAGACGCGGCGGCGATGGATCAAACGGGCTACGTCGCGCGGGCCGTAGGTCGGCATGAAGAACACTTCGCCCGCGATGATCGGCGGGATGAACGCGGCCATCGTCTGCCCGAACATATGGCTGAGCGGGAGCAGATTCAGGAAGCGTATGGGCGCGAAGGGCCCCATGTATCTGCGGTATTTCGAAATTCCTTCGTCGATGGGTTTGAGGTTGGCGAGGATGTTGCCGTGGGTGATGATGACGCCTTTGGGATCGCCGGTGGCGCCGGAGGTGAAAAGGATCTCGGCAGTGTCGCCGGGGGCGGCGGGAGGAAACGACCGCGCCCGTGCTGCGGTGACTCGAACCGCCATCGGCCAGACGGGGCACGCGAGTCCTGCTGGTGGCTTAAGGTCGTCACCGATGAGAAGGGCCTTCGCGCTGACGATAGCCGCGATGCGCTCCACCACTTTCGCCGAAGAACGAAAATCGACGGGCACCGCGATCACGCCTTCTAGCAGGCATCCCCAGAGCGCTACCACCCACTCCGGGCGATTCTCGCTCCAGAAGAGAACGCGCTCGCCATGGGCGACGCCTTCCGCGCGCAGGCGATCAGCAAAAGCGACCGCCAGAGTCCCCCGCGGCTTTGTACGTTAAGTCACCGAGGAACCTGCCAGGATGGCGACGCCAGATTTCGAAGAATGCCGCGAGCGAGGGAGGGTTGCCGATCACCTGATAAATTGAAGCATACAGATCCGAATCCGGTTGACCGGGCGCGGCATCGTATCGAAGTCACAGCAGCAAAACATACTCCACGAAAGAGGAAGTTACCAAATCATGTCAACAGCAGTAGACAGCGCAAATCTGATCCTGAAGCTCTATGAACTGCGCCGCGAGGACACCATGCGCCAGGCGCGCAATTTCATGTTTACATTCCATCCGACTTCCGCCCAGGAATACATGGCAGGCGTGATGGGTCCCAACGGCGCGTATATCCGCATGACGACGTCATATTGGGAAATGGCCTGCTCCTTTGTTGTGAACGGCGCAATCGACGCAACCATTTTCAATGACTCGAACGGCGAGCACATCATCACCTTCGCCAAAGTGGAACCATTCCTCGCGGATCTGCGTGGAATGATGGGGCCAACCATGTTGAAGAATCTGGAGCAGGTTTGTCTCGGTCCGCAGGTTGGCATCGAGAAGGTGCGGGTGACCGGCGAACGGATGCGTGCATACGCGGCACAGATGGCGGCCGCGGCCAAGGCGTAACCCATCCGGGCATTATTCGGCGTTACTTTACTTCGACAAACGAAGGTTCGAGCTTCGCGGTGCTGCGCCGCAAATGGGTCATTGTAAACAGCACCGCGAAGCCCGCCAGAAATCCGATGGATGCCCCCAGACCGAGCATGGCGGGGTCCATCAGCCTTCCCCGCGCAAGCAGCACGGAAGAGACTACGAAATTCAGCGTCACGGGGATGAACGCGGCGATCAGGGGCAGCCGTTGCCGGTCGAGCGCGAAGAAACAACGCGCGATCAGGTCGAGGAGCGCCCAGCCGATCACGCTCGGAGCAAATCCCATGAATACCCCCGCAACGAGCCGCGTGGATTCGGGAGTGAAATTACCGCGCTCGAAAAGAATCGCGATCACGGGAGTCCTCAACAACACGCCGAACGCGCAGGAAGCCACGGCCGCGATGGTCATCAGCAGGATGCTGCGGTCGATCAGCGAATAGGCCTTCGACGTTTGATTGGCCCCGCGCAGGCGCGCAATTTCCGGCACGAGCGAGGACGCCACCGGATACACCAGATAGGCGATCACGACGTTGACGCACCGGATGCAGTAGTCGAACGCCGCGGCCATTCCAGGACCTGCGTGCGTGGCGAAAATGCGCGTGACGAGCAGGTTTCCGGCGATGAGGGCGGCGTAGGCGAGAAACATGCCGGGTTTCGAGAGAACTTCGGCGAGCGGGAAAGCGAGCGGTGACCGGGGAGCGCGGTTGCGCAAACTCCGGCTGAACCACCACGTGAGCAGTCATCTGCAGAGCAGCTCCCGCGGTGTAGCCGATGGCGAAGCCATTGATGCCCATCCAGCTTCGCAACAGTAGCGCGCCGGCGATGGTGCCTCCGTTCAGGCAGGTTTGATAGAGCGCAGGCACGAGGAAGCGGCGCTCCGTGTAGAGCAGAGCCGAGAAGATACCGGCGCATCCCGCGAACCAGGTGGCGGGGGCGAGGAAGCGCAATAACTGGACAGCTTGCGCTCGCTCGGGCGCCGCAAGACCGGGGCCGAGACCCGCTACCACTTGCGGCGCAAAAAGAACCGTGGCGCCCGCAAAGACCAGCAATACCACGGAAAACACGCGCGCGGAGCGCGCAAACAATGCAACGCGCTCGCCTTCGTGCCGCAGCATCAGCATCGGCACGAACGCGAACAGCATGGTGTTGACGATGATGGAATTCAGGTTGTCGAGCGGCCCGAGCGCCACGGCCAATGCGTCGGCGCGCGCGTGGGTGCCGAGCAGGTATGCGGTTACCGCGGAACGGAAGAAGCCGGTGATGTTCCCGAGCAGGATGCCGCCGCCCACGATCAGGCCACCGTGCACAAGCCTGCTTTGACGCAACGACGAAAGCGTCCGCAGGATCGACAAACTGTTTTCTTCTACGGACGAATTAGACATCCGATCCTGCCGGCGACTCAATCGCCGGCGCTCACCTCAGCTCCGGACCGCGGCCAGAGCGGCTTCGTAGTTAGGATGCTGGGACACTTCGGGAACGTATTCCACGTATTTGAGCTTGTCATCGGCGCCGACCACAAATATGGCGCGGCTCAGAATGCGCAGTTCCTTGATCAGCGTGCCGTAGGATGAACCGAACGATGCATCCTTGTGATCGGAGAGCATCTTCACCTTATCCAGCGCGAAGGAGTTGCAGAAGCGCTTCTGGGCGAACGGCAGATCCATGCTGACGGTGTAGATGTCCACGTCGCTCAGCTTGCCCGCTTCTTCGTTGAAGCGCTTGGTCTGGGCGTCGCACACCGGGGTATCGAGCGAGGGAACCACGCTGAAGATCCGCGTTTTGTGACCGGTATCGCTCAGATGCACCGGCTTCAATCCATTGTCGAGAGCGGTGAATTCAGGGGCTTTGTCCCCGACCTTCAACTCCGGCCCCACCAGTGTCATGGGGTTTCCCATCAGCGTAGTCGCTCCTGTGCGCTCCATTCGGTTCTCCTTTGTTTGAGATAAAAGCTTTTCGGGTGAGATAAAACCCCATCTTAACATTGCTCTTGACATCGGCATTCATTAGTACTAAATAATTAGTATGAGCCTGCTGGGACTCGACGCTGTCCGCGCTGGTGTCATTTGAGAAAACGAGTGTATTGTCTACTGTAAGGAGGCAAGGATGTCAAAGGCAAAGTCTTTATCGGCGTTGGCCACGGGATTGGGGATAATGGCCGCTGCGTGCTGGTTCGTCACCGGAGCAATCCCGCTCACGGCCGCGCCGGAACCGCAGAAGGTGGTTCTCGGCGGGAACGTGCAGGCAAGCAAGCTCGTTTCGAAGCCGGCTCCGGTGTACCCACCGGATGCCAAGGCGGCGCGGATTCAGGGCATAGTCCGGTTGAACGTCGACATTGCGGTGGATGGCAAGGTGAAGGATGTTTCCGTGATCTCTGGCCCGCAGGAATTGGTGAAGTCGGCTGTCGAAGCAGTGAGCCAGTGGGTCTACAGCACTACGCTTTTGAATGGTGAGCCTGTGGAGGTCACGACCACGGTCGATGTGAATTACACGCTCAGGGACTGAGGGCTCAGGCGTCCGAGAACTGAGGCCGCTTTCCGATATTCATTCCTCTGTAACCGGGATCGTATCGTCTATTTCTGTGCGTGCACACGGCCTCAGGAGCGCTCTTAAAATGCTGAAACCCTTTTGCAGGACCGCCGGTCTGCTGGTCACCGCGTCCTTCCTCGCCATTCTTTCGGTGGCGGCGCCCCCGCCCACGACGACGCCCATCAAATACGTTGTTGTGATCTTCCAGGAAAACAATTCCTTCGATCATTACTTCGGAACTTATCCGGTGGCGACCAATCCCGCCGGGGAGCCTGTCTTTACGGCGCTTCCGAACACGCCCTCGGTCAACGGCCTTACACCGCTCCTGAACAATTTCAGTGCCGTCGCGCCTTTCCGTCTGGATCGCTCGCAAGCGGTTACCTGCGATAACACGAATGCCTACACTGATGAGCAGAACGCCTATAATTCGGGCGCCGTGAATCTTTTTCCGGCAAACGCCAGCAAGGCGACGGGCCCCCCCACTCCCTGCCTCACCGATCTGATCATGGGTTATTACGACGGCAATACCGTCACGGCGCTTTGGAACTACGCGCAGCATTTCGCCATGAGCGACAACTTCTTCGATACCGAGTTCGGCGTCACCGAAGAGGGCCACCAGAACCTGATAGCCGGACAAACGCACACGACCACCGGCAATGTCGCCGGCAAAGTTGTGAACGGCAGCATCATAGCCAACGTGGAGGCCGGTATCGACGATTGTGTCGTTGCGCCGAGCACGCTCGTGACGATGACCAGCCAGAACATCGGCGATCTGATGAATACGACCGGAATCACCTGGGGCTGGTTCTACGGCGACTTCCCGGAATCCGGCGGTTCAACACCCATCAACAGCACACAATGCAGCACCACTCCGAGCGGTCAAACCTATAACAGTCACTACGCGCCGTTCCAGTATTATGCGTCCACTTCGAACCAGCATCATCTTGCCCCCAGCTCCGCTGCGGCTATCGGCACCTCAGCTGATCAGGCGAATCATAACTACTCCCTGGTGGATTTCCAGAGCGCCCTGGCCGCCAACAACTTGCCCGCGGTGACTTTCCTGAAAGCTGCTTCAACGGAGACCGGACATCCCTCCAAGTCCGATCCCCTGCAGGAGCAAACGTTTCTGGTGGACACCATCAACCAACTGCAGCAATCGCCTTTCTGGAATCAAATGGCCATCTTTATAACCTATGACGATTCCGATGGCTGGTATGACCACGTGATGCCGCCGATTGTGAATCAATCTAACAGCACTAATGACACACTTGCCGGATCGACACTCCGTTGCGGCACGCCGCAGGCGGGCGCTTATCTCAATCGCTGCGGTTATGGAAGCCGCCTTCCCCTGTTAGCGATCAGCCCGTACACAAAGCAGAATTACGTCGATCACGCGATTACAGACACCACTTCCGTCCTGCGCTTCATCGAAGACAACTGGAGCCTGGGCCGTCTCGGCAATCAATCTTTCGACGCGCTGGCGGGTACGCTAAACGGTCTCTTCGACTTCACCGACACACCGAATTCCGCAGCCCGTCAGTTGATTCTCAACGACTCGACCGGCGAGATCGCAGCCACCAGTTGCCAGACTGGTGCTCAGGCAGGCTGTTGAAAAACGCGCTGAAGTGCCCGCTGCCTTGCAAAACCGCGCAGTTGGCCTGGCGCAATTTTTGACAAGCGCCTAAACGACTTCATAGGGCCGCATCATCTCGTTGTCCTCGTGCTCCAGCACGTGGCAATGCCAGACATAGCGGCCCTTATAACCTTCGAATTTGACGATGATGCGGGTGGCATGAACCATGTCCGCCCGCACGGTGTCTTTCCACCCGGCTTCGTGCGGCTTCGGGCGGAATCGCCGGTCCCGTATAAATCAGCTTGCCGGTTTTCATGTAAGCCGCAGGATCGAAAGGTCTCCGGTCCAGGATCTGGAAGCGCACCAGATGAAGATGGATCGGATGAGGTTCCTGCGTAAGGTTGATCAGCGTCCAGATCTCGGTTGAATTCAATGCCGGGTTCTCCGTCACCGGCATCGAATAATGAGCGCCGTTCAACAACATGTGAGTGGCCATGCCCTTCGCATCCATGTAGTCGATCAGGGTCAGTTCGCGTGTCTTTATAGCGGTGCTTTCCGGCGTACGCTCAATGCTGCGAAGCTTCGCGGGCATCGAGAAGGCCTTCCCCGACTCGCCGGCCGACACGCGGATCTGCATGATTGGAAAATTCGAGTTCTTCAGGTAGATAGTCTTGCCCGCGTAGGGGCTGAAGTCCATCACGACATCCGCCCGCTCGCCGGGTGTAAGTGCGAGCCTCTTCATTTCGAGGAGGGCTGCCAGGAATCCCTGATCCGAGCCAATCATCGTGGAACGGCTCGCTGCCTGCCACGAGACTCAGGCCGTCCTTTGAGAACGATAGCGAGAAGAAGTTGCCGTTCGAGCAGTTCAACAGACGAAAGCGGTAGGCTCGCGGCTCCGCCGCCAGGAACGGAAAGAGTTTTCCGTTCAGCAGTAAGGCGTTGCCGGTGTAGTCGTCCGTCCATACCCTGGGGTATTGGAGTTGCCCGTTGAGCTGAAACAGCCGGTCATAAATGCAGAGCGGTATCTCATATGGGCCGGCGGGCAAGTGCAGAGAATCTTCGAACGCGTCGCGAATCAGGAACTGCCCGAACAGCCCCGCCACGGCATTCAGCCGTGTGATTCCCATGGCGTGGTCGTGGTAAAAGAGCCCTGCTGCGTCCTGGCGATTCGGATACACAGAGGTTTTCGATTGGCCCGGCACAAACCATCGCTCCGGATTGCCGTCGCTTTCAGGGGGCACCTTCGCTCCGTGCAGATGGACCACTGTGCGCACCTCGGGAACATTCTCTTCGGCGCCGTGCACCGCATGGTCGACCGGCAGCAGGTGCTTCGCGGGAAGGTTGTTTACCCATTCCACGGTAATCGGCTCGCCGGAGCGGGCCTCGAACGTAGGACCAGGCGAAGCGCCCTCGTAGCCCCAAAACGTGGTGGGCGCAAGATCACGATGGATCTTCGCCTGGAACTCGCGCATCGTAACGCGGTAATGCCCTTTGCGCAGGGGCCGCGCCGGTTCCGGAACCGGCAGCGCATCCAACATACTTCGTCAACGCAGCCGGACTCAGCGACAGCCCCGACAGATCCGGCGCATGATGCCGCATCTGAGACTTGCCCCGCACTGCCAGCGCGGAAAGCAATCCGCTTCTTACAAGAAAATCACGCCGCTTTATAGCCAGACTCCGTTCTATACGAACTAAAAAACGAGAGAAGCCAATCAGGCTTCTCTCGCTTGAGATTACTGCTTGCTCAAGATTAGCTTGTCACGGCAGCCCGGTGATGGGCGACAGAATCGGCAGGTTCGTATTCTGCGGCGTCAGGCTGCGTAAAGTTGAACATGCTGTTGATCGGATTTGCCAGCGCGTCGAGCGAGCCGCCGCCGATTTTTCCCAGGCTCCAGTTGTCTTCAATGAAGCGAAGAATCGAAGTCTGATCGGTAATTGTGTGATCGACGTAGTTCGGCTTCGCCCAGGGAGAAATTACTAATAGCGGCTGCCGTACTCCGTAGCCGCATCGGCCGTTCACGGGAAGGGCGCCCGAATTCGGCCCAGGCAAGCTGTGGCGTCGTGCCCGAAGTACCACAGGCGCCGGCGCCGGTAAGCGCATCCAGGGTTGTGAAGGAACCGTTCACGATCGGCCCCATCTGATGGTCGTACCATCCGTCGGAATCGTCATAGGCGATGATCACCGCAGTGGTGCTCCAGAAGGGCGATTGCATCAGCGAATTGACCACTTTCACGACAAACGCCTGTTCGTCCAGCGGATTCGAATTGCCGGCATGGCCGTTTTGGTAGGACTGCGCTTTGAGGTAACTGACATTGGCCAGGTTTCCCGCGGTCAGCGCATCGAAAAAGTCGTGAATATCGTATTGATGGTTGCCAGCGTCACCTGCCACGCCGATAGACGCCAGACTCGTCGGGCGTGTGTGGCTGGCGTTGGCCGTGCTGGCGTAGAACTGAAACGGCTCGTGGTGCGGCACGTAATCCGCTTCCGTCAGTCCGGTGATCGGCGATACCGTGCTCCGGTTGCAGTTCGTCGTCCCGTTCGGATTGACGACCGCGCAGATCGAAGCCGCCCTGGAACCAGCCCCAGGAAAGTCCGGCGGTGTTGAGCAGATTGCCCACGTTCGTGTTGTTCGAGGAGAAGTTCATCTGCATTTTGGTCGAGCCCGAACAAACGTCATTCAGAGGGTCGGCGTCGCCGTTCAGCGTGAAACCGCCTTGTCCGTCTGCTACCTCGTCGGCGGCGTTCGCGTTCACAACGGTGGCCTGATTGATTCCGTTGGTCTGACCCGAGATCAGATTGACGGCGCCCGGCGTTGAAGGCCCGAACTGAGTGCCATAGGAGTTATCGTTCAACGCGAAGTTCTGTGCATATTCCCACAGACGCGGTGACCGTGTTGCCATCGTAGTAGCCCATCACCAGGCCCTTCGTAGTGACGACCGCCGGGGTGAGCACCGACATGCTGGCTCGACGTGCCGGCCGTGCCTGTATTCAGCGGGAACAGGTCCATCAAACCATGGTCGAAAGACGCTTGTTCCGGCCCGTAATTGTGATTCTGGTCCGCGGTGAGGGCCTGGGTACGATTCAACCGGAACGGGTTCGATGCGCCCGCCCCATTCGCCGGATTCAGATTCGGGTTATTCGTCAGCAAGCCCGGGCTGAAGCCATTGACCGTGGGTGTGTTCGGTAGCGCAACAAAGCGGGGCTGCCCCGGAGGATTAGTCGCCTTCGGATAGATGCCGAAATAATGATCGAAAGAATTATTCTCCCCGAAAATTACCACTACATGCTGGATGGGCGTCACAGGCGTCGGGGTCTGGGCCGCTGCCACGCTGGACCAGACCGGGTTCAGGGCGAGAAGGATACTGACTGGGATCGAAAGTAGTTGGCGCATTTCTCCTCATGTTGTTCTGTGCGGTTAAAAACAGAGCAAACACTACCTTAAACCTTATGTCTAACTACTCCATTAGAACCAGATGACAAATACGCTACAAATATGTCTTGTGGAGGTCGCGCAAAGCCGGTTAACCGAACTTGAGGGTGCCGGCACGAAGCTTTGCACCGCCAGTTGCTAAACTTGGCACGGGATAGTTATGTAAATGAAATATAGAGTTGGTAGCCTCATAAAGTTTACGGAGGATATTACTTTGACGATCAGACCGCTGCTTTACATTCCATTGTTTCTGATGATGCCGCTGCTCATGCAAGCAGGGCCCGTTTGGTTCACGGGAACGCCGGCCGACGACTCTTCGCTGCCCAACACGCCCGCTTTACCGAATCTGGGCGGGGTCTTGATTAACTTCGACAGTCTGGCTTCATGCCCGACATTCCCGCCGTCCAGTTGCACGAATTACTCCGGAACTACTTTCTCGGGCGTAACAATCTCCAGTCCGGATGGCCTCTACGCAATCCCGTTCAGTGCGCAGACCGCGCCCGAATGAGTTGTTTGACAATAGCGCCGCGGGATCTGCAAGCATCACCGTGACAACAGCCCGTCGGCGCAAACCGCTTTCGGCGTTGGAATCTCGGACTCCGACCCCGTCACCATCTCTCTGCAGGCTTTGGGTGCGGGCGGCGTTGCCTTGGGTGCGCCGGATGTCATCACGATTACCGAAACCGGGGGGAATCCCGGAAATGGCTACTACTACGTCACGGATACAATCGCCGAGCTTTTCGGCTTCACGATCACCCAGTCCGTCTCCAACCCGAGCTTTTCCGGCCTGGCGATCGACGATGTGCAGGCGGCCACGCCCGAGCCGTCCACACTTCTGCTTCTGTCCGCGGGCGCGGCGATCTTCGCTGGCCGGCGACTGCGTAAGCGCGCCTGAGCAGTTTCTCTCACTAACCCAGTCGATCAGGAGAAAACGGAAAACATGCGATCCTTTCTTGCAAGCTGCACCAGTGTGACTTTGACCTTCGGACTGGCCATGAACCCGTTCATCGCCGGAGCCCAAACCACGACGTCCACAAATCCCACGACGCCCACAACGCCGATTCAGCATGTAGTCGTTATCTTCGGCGAGAACATATCGTTCGATCACTACTTCGGCACCTATCCGAAGGCGGCTAACCCTCCCGGCCAGCCGCGGTTTACCGCGCTTCCGGGTACGCCATCGGCAAACAACTACCAAACGAACCCGACGCTTCTGACCAACAATCCCAACCTCAACCCACTGAACACGACGGGCGCGGCGAATCCGTTCCGCCTCAATCGCACCCAGGCTTTGACACCCAGCCAGGGCCACAGCTACACGCCGGAACAGAACTCGTTCGATCTCGGCGCGATGGATCTCTTTCCGTTGAGGACTGGTTCGGCCGGCACCTCGGCCAACATGTCGGTGCTGTCCCCCGCCGTAGTCACTACGAAGGGCATCGTCATGGGTTATTACGACGGCAACACGGTTACCGCGCTGTGGAACTATGCGCAGAACTTCGCGCTCAGCGATAACTCGTACAATTCGAATTTCGGACCTTCCACTCCGGGCGCGATCAACCTGATCTCGGGCCAGACGAACGGATTCGCCGCTACGCTGAACGGTCCATCCGGCAACGCAATTGCGGATGGGCAGGGCGGTATGACCATGATTGGCGATGCCGAGCCCTTGGGTGACACCTGTTCATCCGGATTCCAGGTCCAGATGAGCGGATTGAACGTCGGGGATCTGCTCAACACCGCGGGGCTCACCTGGGGCTGGTTTACCGGGGGCTTCGACCTGAGTATGGTCAATCCGAACGGGACGACTGGCTGCCACCGCAGCACCGTCTCGCCGATCACGGGATTGACTGAGGGCGACTACGTGGAGCACCACGCGCCGTTCCAGTACTACGCCAGCACGCGAAACACGGCTCACACGCGCCCGACCAGTCCGGCGACCGTCGGCTTCGCCGGCGACCCCGCGAATCATCAGTACGACATCCACGATTTCTTCGACGCGCTGGCGGTGGGGAATCTGCCGACCGTGACTTTCCTGAAAGCCCAGTCTTATCAGGATGCGCATCCCGGCAACTCGAATCCGCTGGATGAACAGGCCTTTATCGTGAAGGTAGTGAACTCGCTCGAACAGTCGGCCTTCTGGAACACCACCGCGGTGATCATCGCCTATGACGATTCCGACGGCTGGTATGACCACCAGCAGGGCGCCGATCATCAACGGCTCATTTTCGACTTCGGATACCATCTCCGGGACGAATGCCTGCGGAACGCAGGGAACCACTCCCGTGCTCTCCGGGCCGAATTCGGGCGGCCTGCCGGTGAATGGCCGCTGCAGCCCCGGCGTCCGGACGCCTCTGTTGGTCATTTCTCCCTGGGCCAAGGCTAACTTCATCGACCATACGCTTCACCATCCAGACTTCGATTTTGAAGTTTATCGAGGACAACTGGAATCTGGGAAGAATCGGCGGGGGATCGTTCGATACCATTGCCAATCCCATCACGGGGATGTTTGACTTCAGCCAACCCGAATGGGCCGCCTCCGAACACGAACAAGCCGATTCTCTCGACGGTAACCGGACTCCCGCAGTAAACTGCTGAACGAGAGGTATCACAATTACACGACGTAAGCTTTTAATCGGCGGCGGTCTCGCGACCGCCGCCGCTCGTTTTGGGACGGCGCAGATGGTGCATCTGCCGAAGATGAAGCCGGCCCCGCCCCTGATCGATCCCGAACGCATGACGCCGTACGTGGATCCCCTTCCTCGTCCCGAAGTCGCAAAGCCGTTCGGCCAGCGCCTCAGCCATTCGCGGAAGGAGCAGGTTCCCTTCTATCGGATTCCTATCGGGGAGTTCTACTCGAAGATTCACCGGGACGTCCCGCCAACCCGCTTCTGGGGCTACGGAAACAGCATGCCCGGACCCACTATCGAAGCTCGCAGCGGCGAGGAAATTCAAGTCGAATGGCCGAATCAGCTGCCCGCGAAGCATTTTCTCCCCATCGACCACAATCTTATGGGCGCCGAAAAAGGCGTTCCGGAGTCGCGTACGGTCGTGCATGTTCACGGCGGGAGAGTCCCGCCGGAGAGCGACGGCTGGCCCGAGGCCTGGTATGCGCCGGGCAAGTCGGCCACGTACCACTATCCGAACAACCAGGACGCCGCGATGCTCTGGTATCACGACCACGCGATGGGTATTAACCGGCTCAACATTTGCGCCGGCATGGCGGGCCTCTACGTGATCCGCGATTCCTTCGAAGACGCGCTGAATCTTCCGAAGGGCGAGTATGAAATTCCGCTCGTGCTGATGGACCGCCTGATCGGCACCGACGGGCAAATCTACTATCCCGTCAGCCAGTTTCCCAACGCCCCCTGGATACCGGAGTACACCGGAAACGCCACGCTCATCAACGGAAAGCTGTTGCCTTACCTTGATGTACAGCCGCGCAAATACCGGTTCCGCATACTGAACGCCGCCAATTCGCGGTTCTATTTTCTGTCGCTCGGCAACGACCAGCCGTTTCAGCAGATCGGGTCGGACCAGGGTCTCCTGCCCGCGCCGGTAGCGGTGCCCCGCCTCGCGATCTCGCCAGGCGAGCGCGCCGACGTCGTGGTGGATTTCGCGGAGCACCGCGGCCAGCGGATTTTGCTGAACAATCTTTTCGCCCCGCTCATGCAGTTTCGCGTGGCGTCCGATCGCGTGGAAGACCCGAGCGCGCTGCCTCCGGCGCTTCGCTCCATTCCGCGAAATCGCGGAGACCGACGCAATCCGGACTCGCCAACTGACACTCGAAGAGGTCGACAACGTGCTCGCCGATCCGCTGGTCCACCTGCTGGATGGAAAGCGCTGGCACGACCCTGTTTCGGAAAAGCCGGTGCTGGGCACGACCGAGATCTGGGAACTGCTGAACCTGACGGACGACGCACATCCCATCCATCTGCATCTGGTCCGGTTCCGCATACTGGACCGTCGCCCGATCGACGTCGACGCGCGGATTTACGACAAAAAAGTCGTTTATACCGGGGACGCCGTGGGGCCCGAGCCGGGTGAAGAGGGCTGGAAAGATACGGTGAGAACCACGCCCGGCGCGAATACGCGGATCATGGTGAAGTTCGAGGGCTACACGGGCCGTTATGTCTGGCACTGCCACATCCTCGAGCATGAGGACAACGAAATGATGCGGCCGTACGAGGTCGTCGCTCCGTCCCGAGGATAGGCGCGGTGCCAATGCTCTCAGCGTGCCGAGCACGGCCGCCAGCTCCTGCTCGGTCACCGCGGGGGCGTGGCAGGTGAAGTTTTCGCAAACGTACACGCCAGCGCCCGTCATCGCCGCGGTGGCTGGTTGATAGCCCGCCATTTCGGGGCCGGCGTGCAGCAGGATCCGGTTCGGATCGAAGTTCTTCCACAGGAGTCTGGGCGCTTCGCCGGCCACCACGATCTCTCTCTGCGGAGCCCAATCGAATTCGCAGGCGGCAAGCATCTGCGGCAATCCATAAGGCATCGCGGTGAGTTTCCCATGGAACGCAGCGATCAATTTGCGCGCGGATGTTTCGAAATCCACGCGCCCGGTGATGCGGTGCAGCCGCAGCAGGTTGAGCAGCGCAACTGAGTTTCCCGAAGGCTCCGCGCCATCGTAATCGTCCCTGATGCGCATCAGGCGCGACGCGTCTTCGTGGGCGGAGGAGTAGAAGCCGCCGGCTTCCGCTTCCAGAAGCTCGCGCTGTTTTCCGGTGATCGCGATGGCCGCTTCGAGGTACTTGAAGGCAAACGTGGTCTCGTAGAGATCGATCAATCCCTGGGCGAGGAACGCGTAGTCGTCGAGCATGCCTGCGATCGCGGCGTCGCCGGCGCGGTAGCGGCGCAGCAGCGTTCCATCCTCGCGGCGGAGGGTCGACAGCACGAAGTCCGCGGCGCGCTCGCGCGGCCTGCGCGTATTTTGCCGAATCCAGATATCGCCGCACCCTTCGCGAAGGCCGAAATCATGAGACCGTTCCACGCGGTCAGGATCTTGTCGTCAAGATGCGGGCGCGGCCGTTTCGCTCGGGCCTCGAACAGAATCTTCTCCGCGCCTGAATCCTCGAAAGGCCTGCGCCTGGAACAGGATGTTCTTCCCGGTGAACTCATGATGCGGATCGTTCGAAACATTGCCGTCGGGTTCCATTCCGTACGCTTCGGCAAATCGAACTGCGCGCTCCGGGCCGAGGAGATCCACAACCTCCTGCATCGTCCAGATATAGAACGCGCCTTCGCTCTTTTCGCCGGGGTGGGCCGCATCTCTCCGTAACGAGAAGCGACGCTATCCGCATCCTCGGCGGAATAGAATCCGCCCTCGGGCGCAGTCATGTCGCGCATCACATAATCGAGCGTGCGCCGGGCGGCTTTGGCCAGCGTCTCTTCCTGCGTAATCTGAAACGCTTCGAGATACGAAATCACCAGCTGCGCCTGATCGTAGAGCATCTTTTCGAAGTGCGGCACGAACCAGGATTCATCCACCGAATAGCGATGGAATCCGCCGCCCAGTTGATCGTGCATGCCGCCTTCTCCATGGCGAGAAGCGTCTCAACCACCATGTCGCGCGCGTCGTCTCGGCCGGTCCGCTTCCAATAACGCAGCAGAAAATTATGCACCGAGGGCCGGGGGAACTTTGGCGCGGAGCCGAATCCGCCCAGCTTCGAATCGAAGGAGCGGCGGAACTGATTGAACGCCGTATCCGCAGCCGAAATTTCCAGATGATCGGCGCCCGTTTCCGCGGCAGCCGGCCTGCAGGCGCAAGCTGCTCCATGATGCCGTTGCTGTTCTCTTCGATCTTCGACCGCTCGGTTTTCCAGGCCTGCGCGATGCGCTCGAGGATGAGCGGAAATCCGGCGCGCCCGTAACGGTTTTCGGGCGGGAAGTAGGTTCCGCCGACGAAGGGCTTGAGTTCCGGCGTGAGCCATACCGACATGGGCCAGCCACCGCCGCCCGTTGTCGACTGCACGTAGTTCATGTAGATGCGGTCGATATCGGGCCTCTCTTCGCGATCCACTTTGATGGGCACGAACCAGCGGTTCACCAACTCCGCGATGGCTTCATTCTCGAACGACTCGCGCTCCATCACATGGCACCAGTGGCACGTCGAATAGCCGATCGAAAGGAAAATGGGCTTATCTTCGCGGCGTGCTTTTTCGAACGCTTCATCGCCCCACGGGTACCAATCGACGGGATTGTGCGCGTGCTGGAGAAGATACGGACTTTTCTCTTGAATCAGGCGATTGGCGTGCATAGTCTCAATTACAGGAGAACACGAACATGGCGCTGCCCGAAGGAGCGAGTTTGAATCACAAGACGAGGGTCGAGCACGACAGTATGGGGGCGATGGCCGTTCCCGTTGCGGCGCTGTACGGCGCGCAGACTGCGCGGGCGGTGGAGAATTTCCCCATCGGCGGGTTGCGGCTGCAGCGCCCGTTCATCCGCGCTTTGGGAATCGTCAAGGCCGCGGCGGCACATGTAAACGGAGTGCACGGGTGGGTCAAGCTCCCTGTAGCCTTCGCCATCGAACAGGCGGCGAAGGAAGTGGCGGAGGGCCATCACGATGCGCAGTTCGTGGTGGACGTTTTTCAGACCGGCAGCGGCACTTCGACCAACATGAACGCGAATGAAGTGATCGCGCACCTGGCGGCGAGGGCGACCGGGGAAGACGTGCATCCCAATGACGACGTGAACCGGGGGCAATCGAGCAACGATGTCTTTCCGTCGGCCCTGCACATCGCTGCGGTGGAAACCGTGACGCATAAACTACTCTCCGCGCTCGATCTTCTCGACCGGGAACTGAGCCGCAAGTCGCGCGAGTTTCATGACGTGATCAAGATCGGGCGTACGCATCTTCAGGATGCTGTTCCGATGCGCCTGGGCCAGGAATTCGGCGGCTACGCGCAGCAGGCGAAGAACGCCATCGCGCGAATTTCAAGCGCGCTCGAAGGCATGTATGAGTTGCCACTGGGCGGCACCGCTGTGGGGACCGGCCTCAACGCTCCCGCAGGTTTTGCCGCCGAAACGATAGCGGAGATCGCGCGGGTTACGGGCTGTCCGTTCGTCGAAGCGAAGAACCACTTCGAGGCGCAGGCATCAAAGGACGCGGTGGTATTCCTCAGCGGAGCGTTGAAAACCTGTGCAGTTGCCCTGACGAAAATCGCGAACGATATTCGCTGGATGGGTTCGGGCCCGCGCTGCGGCATCGGGGAATTGAAACTGCCGGCGGTGCAGCCGGGGTCGAGCATCATGCCGGGGAAAGTGAATCCGGTGATTGCCGAAAGCCTGCTGATGGTTTGCGCGCAGGTGATCGGGTATGACGCGACCATCGCGTGGTGCGGGGCAGCGGGCAACTTCGAGCTGAACGTGATGATGCCGGTGATGGCTTATGACCTGATTGAATCGGTCCAACTGCTCGCGGCCGCCACGCGGAATTTTGCGCACCACCTGATTGCCGGGCTGGAAGTCGATCGTGACCGCGCGTCGGGGTTCGTCGAACAATCGCTGGCGATGGGGACTGCGCTGGCTCCGGAGATCGGATATGAGAATGCCGCGATGCTGGTCAAGAATGCGTATCTGACTGCGCGGACGGTACGGGAAACCGCAATCGAGCAGAGCGGCTTGAGCCCGGAAAGAGTGAGTGAGTTACTGGATCCGGCAACGCAGGCCGGCTAGCTAACCTCCGCTACAGCAAGCGGAAATTAACTTCGATGGTGGCCTTGACGGCAACGGCCTGGCCACCCTTCATGCCCGGCTTGAACTTCCACTTCTCGACTGCCTCGATGGCTTTCTCGTCGAGACCCATGCCGAGGCTCTTGACCACATGAATATCTTTCGCGCGGCCTTCCGCGTCCACAACGATCGCAAGCATTACCGCGCCGCTGTACTTCGCCTTACGCGCTTCTTCGGAATACTCAGGGTCAACCTTGAAGATCACCGCCGGCGCACTCACACCGCCGCCAACCTTGAAAACTCCGCCGCCAACGCCGCCGCCTTCACCGGGGCCGAGACCGCCGCCTTTGCCCGATCCGATGCCGCCGCCGCTGCCGCTGCCCATGCCGCCGCCGAAGCCCGATCCGTTGGAGCCGTTCACAAGCTTGCCCAGCATGTCGCCCAGAGGCGCGGTGCTCGCGACCACAGGCGCATCAACCGAAGGATCAACCGTCAGCACCGCGCGCCGCTCCACAATCATGCGGTGGCGTGATGAACGCCTTTGACTTGGGAGGAGCCCCCTTCGAAACCGGCTTGATTTCCCGTGCGCCACCACCACCGCCGCCCTGCGCAGCTGCCTTCTTCGGTGGGATGTAATTCGGAATGTTCGGATCGATGAGATTGAGATTCTCTTTGATCTTCTTCTGTACCGTCGTGCTGGTGAACCCGATCAGCAGTATGGCAACGATCGCTCCCTGAATCGCGACCGACATCCCCCACGACTTGGGATCGTTCTTGTACAGGCCCCAGATGCTCTTTACCGCGACCGGCTTTGAAGTGATTTCAAGCGGCGGAAGCTTCTCCGGCTTGACCACGTCGCGGATATTCTCGTAAAGCGATATCCACCACGGAATCTCGGCCTTATCGGCCGCGAAGAGCCGATTCAGATGGTCGTTGATATCCGTCTGCATCTTCACTTCGCCTTTGGCGTCGTGTGCGGCAGTGTCGTTTCTATCGTGGGGAGGAGGACTTCAGGCATCGCAGTCGACCGGTCTCGCAAAGAGCTTAATTGTCACCTTGCCGCCTTCCTTCCGTTGACGGTAGTACCGCATGGTTCCGTTCCCGGATTTGGAATGCGACTTCGAATGCTTGGATTTTATCACAAGTAAAGTTCACCCAACGTTCCGCGTGCTTTGCGAGACACGCAGCACTTTGCCTATCCGGCTCTGACGGATGAAGCCGCCGCCAAGTTACGAAAAATGGTAGTTTTACAAACAATTTACGGAAGGGGGCTGCCAGTCCCTCAGCCGCCCGTTTGCGCAGCGCGGAAATCGTTATAATAACGGCAGCGTCCTCCCGCCCAGGACGTTACTGGCAACTCCTTTCAACGAAAGCGAATCGAATTTCAAATGCTCCGTAAACTCACGATCTTCCTTGCCGCCGCCGCGATCCTGGCCCAATGGGGGCTCTTCGCACAGTCGGGGCCGAAGGAGTGCCGATAAACCGACGATCGACAAGCCGAAGGTGGAAGCGTATATCAGGCACCTGTTCGTCTGGCCGCCGCCCATCGAAGTCACGGTCGGCGATCCGCAGCCCGGCCCGATGCCCGGTTTTTACAAGGTGCAGATCCGCGGCTCGCAGGGCGAGGCCAGCCAGGAAGAGACGTTCTACATTTCGAAGGACGGCCAGAAGATCATTCGCGGCACCGTGTTCGACATCGCGCAGAATCCGTTCAAGACAGACCTCGACAAGCTCAAGACCGATTATCAGCCGAGTATCGGAACCCCGGGCGCGCCGGTCGTGCTGGTCGAGTTCAGCGATTTCGAATGTCCGTACTGCCGGCAGCAGGCGAAGATGCTTCGCGACGAACTGCTGAAGGCTTATCCGAAGGAAGTGCGTCTCTACTATCTGGATTTCCCGCTGGAATCGCTGCATCCCTGGGCGAAGCCGGCGGCCATGATCGGCCGCTGCATTTTCCACCAGAACGCAAGCGCTTTCTGGGAGTTCCATGACTGGATTTTCGAGAATCAGGAACAGATCACGCCTGACAACCTCAAGGAGAAGACACTTGAGTTCGCCAAAGGCAAGGGAATCGACGCCGATCAGCTTTCGAAGTGCATTGAGACGGGCGCCACCGAAGAAGAAGTGACGCGAACCAGGAACGCGGGTAAAGATCTCGAGATCAATTCCACTCCCACGATGTTCGTCAACGGCAGGCGCATGGTGGGCACGGTGCAGTGGGCCGATCTGAAGCGCGTGATCGATTTCGAGATCGAATATCAGAAGACGGCGAAGAACGCGGGCGAAGACTGCGGCTGCAGTATCCAGCTACCGATGCCGGGAGTTGCGGCGCCGAATAACAACCCGGTTGGATTGATACCAAAATGACCATCAGAACGGTAATCGGCGGCATCATCGTCAGCCTTGCTGGCAGTGTTTTTGCGGCGACCGCGGGCGACGCCGCATTCGACCCGGACCGTTACCTGAGCCACATCAAATACCTCGCCTCGCCGGAGATGCGCGGACGCGAGAGCGGATCGCCGGAGCTGGAAAAAGCGGCGCAGTACATCGCCGCCCAGTTCAAGGCGGATGGCTTGAAAGAGGTCGATGGCAAGAGTTATCTGCAGGCCTTCGAGGTCACCACCAGCGCGAAGCCGGGCAAGGGGAATCGGCTCGATTTTTCGGTCGCGGGCGAGCAGCAGTCGCTTCAGTTCAACAAGGATTTCGTGCCGTTCAGCTTCTCGGCGCACGGAAAAGCTTCCGCAGGAGTAGTCTTTGCCGGATACGGAATCACGGCGCCCGAATACAACTACGACGACTACGCGGGGATCGACGTAAAGGGCAAGTTCGTTCTCGTACTCGCGCATGAGCCGCAGGAGTACGACGAGAAGAGCGTATTCGACGGCAAGATCTATACCGATCACTCGCAGTACTACAGCAAGGCCGCCAACGCGCGCCGGCATGGCGCGGCGGGAGTCATTGTGGTAAACGACCGCATCAACCACAAGACTACCGCCGAGGAACTGGAAGCGTTCGGCAAAGACGCAGGCCCCACGGATGCGGGCATTCTGTTCGTGCAGGTGAAAGAACAGACCGTCGAGCCGTGGTTCCGGGCTGCGGGCAAGGACCTGATGGAGATCGAAAAGGGCATCGATGCTGACGTCAAACCGCGCTCGTTCGTATTCAAGGGTGTTGAAGTACGGGAGAACATCGACGTGGAGCGCGTCGTGAAAACGGTGCATAACGTCCTGGGTTATCTGCCGGGTGAATCGGACGAATATCTGATTATTGGCGCGCACTACGATCACCTGGGCCTCGGCGGCCCCTATTCGCTCGCGCCCTCGCTTACTGGCACAGTTCATCCGGGCGCCGACGACAATGCATCGGGGACGGCTGGGGTGATCGAGCTGGCGCGCCATTTTTCGGCTTTACCCAAACCGAAGCGGGGCATTCTGTTCATGACTTACGCGGGTGAAGAACTGGGGCTGCTCGGATCGAGCTTCTATGTCAACCATCCGGAGTTGCCGCTCGACAAAGCGGTGGCGATGATCAATATGGATATGATCGGGCGCGTGCGCGATGGCAAGCTGTTCGTCGGAGGGGCAGGCACGGGCACCACGCTGCGCAGAGATCTGGATGCGATTACGCCCCGCTTCCCGAAGCTGCACGTCGACTATTCCGACAACAGCGGATACGGGTCGAGCGATCACACTGAGTTCACAACCAAACAGGTGCCGGTACTTTTCTTTTTCTCCGGACTGCACGGCGATTATCACAAGCCGAGCGACACGTGGGACAAGATCGACGCCCCCGATGCGGTCGAGGTCCTGCAGCTCGTGGCCGATATCGGCGATCGCCTGGACACTCAGCCCGAGCGGCCTCAATTCGTGCGCGTTGAGGAAAAGGAGAACAACCCGCATGCGGGCCAGTTGTCGGGTTCCGCGGGAAGCGGCGGTTATGGCCCCTATTTCGGAAGCATTCCGGACTTTGCCGAGCCGCCGCGCGGCGTGCGGTTTGCCGATATCACGCCTGAATCGCCCGCTGGCAAGGCAGGTCTCAAGGCGGGTGACATTCTGATACGGTTCGGCGCGGATCCGATTCAGAACCTGTACGATTTCACTTATGCGCTGCGAGCGCACAAGCCGGGGGACGAAGTGGAAGTGGAAGTACTGCGCGGGGACGCCAGCGTGAAGGCGAAAGTACTGCTTACAGAGCGGCGCTAATGGTAGGAAATTGTACAGTTTTCCTCTGACCCGACCGATGAATACTCAGGATGAATGAAATTTCACAGCTACCGCCGCTGATCCTGCATCCGTTCAACGGGGCGGCAGACACCGGCGACTCATTGGAGGGAGTTCGAGCCTCGTTCTCCCTGCAGGGAGTTCGGTTCGGACGAAGAGGATTCGGTTCTCTATCGCCGTATGCTCGCCGGAAGATATCAGGAAGTTCGCATGCTGGTCTTTCTTGGCAAAGACATTTTCCGCTGGCTTCGGCAGTGTGTCGAACAATCGAGTGCGGGTCAGGGCGCGGATGGACAGATTGTGGAACAGAACTTCGCGGCGCTGGTGGTAGAGGAGCCACCCGATGCGGTGAAGCGGAAGCTCGAAATGTGGGGAGTGACGGACCGGCGGGCTGTATTTTCGCGCGCCATCGGAATACACAGCCTGTTCAGCGACCCGCCGTCGGCGGAAACTCTGTCGCCGATTTTCCTGCGAAACTATCATCGTTTCGCGGATCATGCCTTCATCTGTTTTCAGCACCTGAAGGCCTTCACGCCGCTCGACGCCAGGCGCTACCAGTTCGAGATTTATGCCTCCGAGGAGTACGCGCGCCTGCTCTCGGATCAGTGGAATTCCGCGACCACGTAACGCTTTCGGGGATGCCGCAAAGAAGTGGGGCGGGCAATCCTGCCCGCGGACTGGCTTTTCAGCCAGTCCAGCCGCCTGAAAGACGGCAGCGGCCACGATTGCCAGCCACGATTGTCCGCTCCCCAATTTAGCCTGTGGCCTTGCGGGCAAGAGCTACTACCCGGTCACGGGATTTCGTAGCGTGCCGATACCTTCGATCTCAACTTCCACCACATCACCTGGCTCCATACGTCGCGTATTTCCCGGTGTGCCGGTATAAATCAGATCGCCCGGGGTGAGAGTCACGTAGCGGCTGATGAAGCAGATCACCGTGGGCACATCAAAAATAAAATCGCTCGTTCGCTGCTGCTGCGCAATTCCGCCGTTGACCCTTGTGGTCAACAAGAGATTCGAATAATCCAGTCCGGTGATGATCACCGGACCCAGAGGCGCGAAGGTGTCACAGCCTTTGGCGCGCCAGTATTGCACGTCCCTGCCCGGCCCCCGCTGCCAGTTCCGGTCGCTCACATCGTTGCCGCAGGTTACGCCGAACACGGCAGCGGACGCTTCCTCTCGCGAGGCGTTGCGGACGGTCTTGCCGATCACTACCACCAGTTCACCTTCGAAATGAACGTCTTCGGCATCTTCCGGGATGACGATCGGCCCGTCGGGATCCTGGAGCGCTGAAACCGGCTTGTAAAAGATCTCCGGCTTCGAAGGCACCTTGCGCTCCCCCAGGTGGCTCAAATAGTTCTGGCCAACCGCGAAAATTGTATGAGGCTCGCACGGCGCGAGAAGCCTGACCTCGTTCGAGGCAAACTGGCGCCCGGCAGGTTGAGGGCTGTCCGGAAATCCGCCCCGAAGTTCTTCAATAATGCCCGCGTTTCGGGTCACTCCATAACACTTCCTGTCGCCAGTTTCGAATCGCGCGTATGTAGCCACTTACCGGAGTATAAGCGGAGGGATGTTAACGTTCGTTATATTTCAGTCATATGTAACAGAAAACACATTGAGGCTTGCGTTACAATTGCTAACGGCTCCTCACTTGCTTCGATCAAAATTTCCGAGGGGCCTGAAATCCGGGACTAACAAAGATGGATAAACCAGCGCAAAACATCCAGGACAGTTTTCTCAATAATGCGCGCAAAGAAAAAGGCCTGGTCACGATTTACCTTTTGAGCGGCGTCAAACTTTCGGGGCGAATCAAGAGCTTTGACAAGTATTCTCTTGTCCTTGAAACCAACAACCAGGAACAGCTGATCTTCAAGCACGCCATCTCGACGGTCGTCACCACCAGAGCGATTCAGCAGCACGCGTCGAGTCACAGTACGAGCCATCCGGCGTCTGGAGCCCCGATGGCACAGGCAGCGGGTGCAGTCCCGCAGCACACTGAAGGTTAGAGCTGGTCCAGGGTTGTAACCAGTTCAGGGTTAGCGCAACGATCTCACTTGAGCAGTCTCCCGAACGGGCGATCCTTGCAGGCTTTGAGAAACGCCGGGGCGCAGCATCCGCGGCTGCGTCCGAATCCTTTCGCGAGCTTGCCGAACTTGCCGCTAGCGCCGGTGCGGAAATTGCGAGCCGAGGTTTTTCAGGTGCGCCCTGTGGCGGATGCTGCCACGCTGCTCGGGCACGGCAAGGTCGAGGAACTGAAGGAACTCGCCGACGCGCTCCATGCCGACGTTCTGATCGTCGATCACGAACTCACTCCCACGCAGCAGCGCAATCTCGAAAGCGCCACCGGCATCAAAGTCATCGACCGCACGCAATTGATCCTCGATATCTTCGCGCGGCGCGCGCGCACCGCCGAAGGGCGTCTTCAGGTGGAACTGGCGCAACTGAAATACATGCTGCCGCGGCTCTCTGGCCAAGGGACTTCCCTCTCGCGGCTCGGCGGCGGCATCGGCACGCGCGGTCCCGGCGAAACGAAACTGGAAACGGACCGCCGGCGCATCGCCACACGAATCAAGAAGCTGGAGACCGATCTCGAACGCGTGCGCACGGGCCGCGCGCTGCATCGCGAGAAGCGCGGTGCCGTCCCCATCCCTACCGTCTCGATGGCAGGTTACACCAATGCCGGCAAATCCACGTTGTTCAACCGGATTACGGCCGCGACCGTGCTCGCCGATGCGCGCATGTTCGCCACGCTCGACCCCACCACGCGCTCCGTCACGCTTCCCTCGCGGCGGCGCGTGCTGTTGAGCGACACCGTGGGATTCGTCCGCAACCTGCCCACTACGCTGATTGAGGCCTTCCGCGCCACGCTCGAAGAGGTCGCCGACGCCGCTCTGATTCTGCATGTGGTCGACGCATCTTCCGAACAAGCGGCGCAGCATGTGGCGGAAGTGTTCCGGGTGCTCGGCGAGATCGGGGCATCGGCCACGCCGCAGATCCTCGTGCTGAACAAGGCCGATCGCCTTGCAGAAGGTGGCGGTTTCGAGTACAACGCCCGCGTGCTCGGTGCGCGTTTACTGGCAGACGCAGGACAAAATCCCTTGACGCCGATAGCCCTGGTGAGCGGACTCACCGGCGAAGGTCTCACGAAATTGCTCGATCGGATTGACGAGGTGGTTCCCTTCGACAGTGTGGAAACTGTACAATTTCGGATACCGCTTCGTGACGGAGCCGCAATTGCGCTGCTGCATCAATGCGGCAGAGTGCGCGCGGAGGATTATGATGGGAACTTATGCCTGATGGAGGTCGACGCTCCCGAGTCGCTTCGCCGGCGCCTGCGGCGTTACGTCGTCAGGAATTCCACGTCGCTCTGTGGAAAACACTGTTCACAAGTGATTGCGGAAGTCCGCAAACCGTTGTTCCTGCACGTGTTCCACGGCTTTGAACCGGCACGCAGCAATTCCCTTAAACAATTCAGCGCGAAAGGTTTAACACGCGGCGCGTGGAAAAGCAAGCGCGAGCCCCGAAAATTTCCGGGTCCGCAGCGATTCCGCAGGCGATTTCCACAGCTCGGGGGAAGAGGATGAATCTTCCGAATACCCTCACCATCGCGAGGATTTTCTTCGTGCCGCTCCTCGTCGCGGTGCTGGTCCAGGAAAGAATCATACTCCATTGGAACGGCGCTGTCATCACAAATGATGTTGTGGCACTGATCATTTTCTGGGTAGCGGCCGCGACTGACATGCTCGATGGTTATCTCGCGCGGCGCTGGCAGCAGGTAACCACGATCGGGACGTTGCTCGACCCGATCGCGGACAAGCTCCTGGTGTCCGCCGCCTTGATTTCCCTCGTCCAGGAACGCGTGGTTCCCGGGTGGCTGGTGGTGCTTCTGGTAGGGCGGGAATTCGCGGTCTCCGGGCTGCGCAGCATCGCCGCCGTGGAAGGCTACACCATCAAAGCGAGCGAACTGGGAAAGACAAAGACGGTTTCCCAGGTGCTCGCCATCTCGCTGCTCATGGTCGAGCATTCATCATGCGTGGGTGTTGAAATGGGCCAGGCTGTCCCTTTACGTGGTGGTTTTCTTCTCGCTCTGGTCGGCGGTTTCCTACTTCAACAAATTCTGGCGCAAGGTCGATATCCGGACCAAGCAAAGGCGGAGGCAGGAGTTGCTGATCGCCGAAAGAGAGAGAAGACAGGTTCTGCTGGCCGAGAGGCGGGAAGCGCTGCGCAACAGGCGCCGCGCGGCTAGAGCGGATCGGGCGCGGGCTGCGGGGATCTCGCGAGGAACTGCGGACCTTCCGCCGTCAGCCTGACCACGCGTACTTGCCCGACAGGTCCCAGGGGTTCGAGCGTTTTTCCGTTCAGCAGAATGGTCAAGGCGCCCGCGTTTCCGGCGATCAGTTTCACTTGCTCGTCCGCCGTCAATCTCTTTGATCTCGTCGGTCTTCAGAATGCCGGTAAAGGCAATCTTGCCATCGACGGTCATCTGTACCCATGCGGCGTCGTGCGCGGTAATGACAACCTGCACCGGATGCAGAACCGCAGACCTCGCGGGCTGCGTTTGTGGCGGGGCGCTTTGTGCAGAGGTGGTTTGTGCCGATGCGCCCGGTGTCACGACGGGCTTTTCAGGGGCGGACGCGAGGTTGTCAGAAAGGCTCGAAGTGAAGGAATTGAGGCTCGAGGCGCTCGTACTTATGGAATTGTTGAAGTGGAAATACGCCGCGCCTGCGCCTCCGGCCACCAATAGCCACATGGCGGCAGTCAGTGCAGCGTGGATCTGACGGCCGCGCTCGTATGCCGAGCGGGATCGCCGCGGGAGGGTCGGGTAATTTCACCGTAGCCTCGTCCTGCGTGGGCAATTGAGCCAGCAGCGGCTCGGGATCCAGTCTCAGATACAGCGCGAATTGCCGTACGAAATTGCGCGTGAAGATCAGGCTCGGCAGGATTTCGAAGTCCTCCGCCTCGATGGCTTCAAGGTAGCGGGATGTGATTCTTGTCTCGCGCGCGACGTCTTCAAGAGTCAGGTCGAAGCCAATTCGCTGCTGTTGAAGTTGCGCGCCGATGCCGGTCAAAGGCAAATCTTTCCCTGTATGATATCGCATATCCACATCCCAAGTTATTGTGCTATCTAAAGTTAGCGTGGATTCCGAAATGTGCTGAGGCAATTCAGGTACCCTTAAATCAGGCCACCTCCTTTATGAAGCGTTCACTGTATTTATTCGCGCTGAGTCTGACCCTCGCTCTCAGCTCTCAGGCCAGGAACTTCAGCGGCGCGGAAGCATTCTCATTCACGCGCCAAGCCGTTACCCTGGGTCCGCGTCCGGACGGGTCGCCCGCGATCACCAGACTGCGCGCGCTGATTAAGGAGCAGTTGGCGAAACGAGGCTGCGAGATCTTATCCGATCCCTTTACTGCACAGACGCCTGACGGCCCGCTCCCGATGGAAAATATTATTGCGAAGTTCCCCGGGAAGAGCGGTCGCGCCATCGCCATAACAGGCCACTACGACACCAAGAAAATGGCCGGTTTTGTGGGAGCGAACGACGGCGGTTCTTCCACCGGAATGCTGCTCGAACTTGCAGCCGCACTGCAGGGGGCAACGCGCGTCGACGATGTTTACCTGGTCTTTTTCGACGGCGAAGAAGCGATCCACGAATGGACCGATACTGACAGCCTGTATGGAAGCCGCCACCTCGCCGCCAAATGGAGCGCAGACGGAACCAACCGCCGCTTGAAAGCTCTGATCAACGTAGACATGACCGGCGACAAGAACCTGCATCTTGTCTGGGACGAGAACTCGACGCCGTCCCTCCGCAAGACCGTCTGGGACGTGGCGGATTCGCTGGGTTACACAAGTTCGTTTCCCCGCCACGGAGGCGGCATCGAAGACGATCACATGCCGTTCATCAAGGCTGGCGTCCGGTCGGTCGACATGATTGATTTCGATTCGCAGAGTACGTTCTGGCACACTCCACAGGACACAATGGACAAACTCGACCCGCACAGTTTCGACATCATTGGGGCTGTGGTCCTCAAAGCGATCGAGGAACTGGAACAACAGAAGTGAGTGTCGCCACGTTGAATCTGGACGGTGTAATCGTTGTCGACAAGCCCGAGCAGTGGACTTCGCACGATGTCGTGAGCAAGGTGCGGGGAATTGCAGGCACCCGCCGCGTTGGGCATCTGGGCACGCTCGACCCCATCGCGACCGGCGTCCTGCCGCTCATGATCGGGCAAGCCACCCGACTCGCCCGGTTCTGGGACGGCTCCGAGAAAGAATACGAGGCTGTGGTGCGCTTCGGGTTCGCCACTTCGACCTATGACCGCGCCGGCGAACCCTGCGGTCCGGACACAACACCGAATATCACTGCCGATCAGATTGAAGCATGTCTGGTTCCGATGCGCGGCGAGATCGAACAGACTCCGCCGCCGGTTTCGGCGAAAAAAATCAACGGCGTACCGGCTTATAAGCTCGCGCGGAAGAACATCGCGGTCGATCTCGCACCGGTGCCCGTCTCGATTTACGAACTAAGCTTGCTCGGCGTCGAAGGCACTCAGGCTCGGCTGCGGGTTCGCTGCTCGGCCGGCACGTACGTCAGGAGCATCGCGCACCAGGTCGGACTCTCGCTCGGCTGCGGGGCCCATATCGATTCGCTTGTGCGCACCCGCTCGGGCCCGTTCCGGATCGCGCAGGCGTCGACTCTGGAGCAACTGCAGCGTTTGAAGAATGAAGGCCGACTGGCGGAAGCGCTGGTTGCCACGCAGGATCTGCTCCCGGAGTTCCCGACCGTGTTTGTCGACGATATAGCCGTCACCCACATCCGTCAGGGACGTGACTTCAACGTCTCTCCATTCCGCGTGAATACCGGAGCCCCGCACGTCAAGGCGATCGGCCCGGATGGCCGTCTGGTGGCCATCGGCCACATCGCCATGCCGAACGTCTACCATCCGATGGTCGTTCTGGCTTGACTCGGACCGGCGCGCGACGTGGAGAAAACAACGAAGAAGAATCGCCTGCATCACGCGAAGGCCGCTACTAATTGGAACGGTACTGGCGGCAGATGGAGGAAATTCGCGATCTCTCCAGCAGTGCAGCCCAACCGGATAACCCAGCCGCATAACCTTTCGCCTGGATTGGGCGTATCATAATGTGTGGACGTAATATGGAGGTCGAATGCGAAAAGGAATATTGAGCGTGGCGGCGGTGATCGCCGTGGGTGGAATGACGCTGGCCATGGCCGCGAGTTTCCCCGACCCGCCCAAAGCGAGCGCTCCCGCGCAGGGCACGGCATCGATTGTGCTCGCCGGTGGCTGCTTTTGGGGCATGCAGGGCGTCTATGAGCACATGAAGGGCGTGACGAACACGGTGGTCGGATATGCCGGCGGGAAGAAGGACACCGCCCACTACGACATCGGTTTGAAGACGGCGACACCAATCACGCCGAGTCGATCAAGGTCACCTACGATCCTTCAAAGATCAGTTATGGCGAGTTGCTGAAGGTCTACTTCTCGGCTGCGCACGACCCCACCACGCTCAACAGGCAGCACTACGATGTCGGCACCGCAGTACCGTTCCTCGATCTTCTACCCGAATGACGAGCAGAAGAACATCGCCGAGCAATATATCAAGCAGTTGAATGCGGCCCACGTGAAAAGAACTTGGCCGGGAGCACGCGATCGTGACCCAGGTGGTTCCGCTGACGGAGTTCTATCCGGCGGAGCGGCTATCACCAGCATTACCTGGATCAGGTGGTGGCGTGCGATACGAACCCGCGCCAGCAGTGCGGCGCTTGAACCAGGGTTATATCCGTGGTGTTGACATTCCGCTATTGCGGGAATTTCAATCGAAATATCCGGAACTCTATGTCAAGGAGATCAGATAAAGATGTTCAGCAAATTCTGTTTATCGCCGCAGTTTCCTGATGACCCTGGCTGGCGGCGCCGGGGCTTATTCGCTGTTTGCGGCCAAAGACGCGCCGCGCGGCGGTAAGGTTCGCGTCGTCGATTTCGACGCCAACGGGAATAAGACCGGAGTCACGGAAGTCGACAAGGTCGTCAAATCGGATGCCGACTGGAAGAAGCAGCTCGCGAGCGCCGAGCGATGGCATTCGAGGTCACGCGTAAGGAAGGCACCGAACGCGCGGGCACCGGCAAGTACGCCTTCAACCACGCCGATGGCCTCTACCACTGCATCTGCTGCAACACGACGCTGTTCGATTCGAAGACCAAGTTCGAATCCGGCACCGGCTGGCCCAGCTTCTATCAGCCCATCGCGAAAGAAAACGTGGTGGAACAGACGGACCGCAGCTTTGGGAGCGTACGCACGAAAGTAAGCTGCGTGCGCTGCGACGCCCACCTCGGCCACGTATTCGACGACGGCCCGAAACCGACCGGGCTCCGTTATTGCATGAATTCCGCTTCGCTGAACTTCGTCGCGCGCGGCAAGACGAACGCTTAAAGCCTCTAGCGTCAGGATTCTGACACCGCTCGGAACCGAGGTCGAGTTACCGAGCCGCGACTGCGGGAGCGGCTCTCAGTATTCGAGCGTCGGCTTAAGCGTCCCGGCCTGGGGAGTCCCGAGCATTTGTACGTAAGCCTTGATCTGATCGAGGTCAGCCGGAGCTGGATTGAGCGCGAGGTACTTGGTGATGTGCTCTTTGGCGCCTGCGTCGTCGTGTTTAGCCGCTAGTATTACTCCCAGCACGAACTCTCCACGGGATTTTCTTTCGTTCGGAGACTCCTTGAGCAACTGCTTCACGCTTGCTTCGGCGGCATCCAGCTGACCCAGTTCATACTGCGCTACGGCCTGATGCAGGTACACCTCGGAATACATTTTCTTCGTGTCGAGTCTGTGTACGTTTTCGGTGGCCTTGAGCGCTCCCTCCCAGTCTTTACGCCAGAACGTCGATACGTGAAAGCGTCACCCAGGAGAGCACCGCCTTCGGATCCAGCTCGACCGAGTGTTCGTATGCTTCCTTCGCTTCAGCGGGTTTTCCCTGCACTTCGTAGGCAATCCCGAGAGTGTGCCAGCCACGGGCGAACTTCGGAGCCGCCGCGGTCACCAGTTTGGCCTGAGCGATGAGCGTGTCGAGATCACTCACCTTGAGAGCTTTCACCAGCCCTTTCCACGCCTGCCGGGCCGCTGCAGGGACATCGTCCTCCTTTTCGGAGATCGTCCGCGGGTCCGCGCCTCCGAGGCTCAATACGAGCGGGGGAAGCGTCTTGGCGCTATCGATGAAGCCGTTGAGGTCGGAGATATCGATGGCTGTCGACACATATCCGGGCATCGTCGCTTCCAGCCGGCAGACGCGGGTCCGTGTGTTGTCGACGTCCATGCGCCAGGTGAATTTGCCCTTCTTGTCCGTGATCGGGCCCGGCACGTCACCATACGAATCGCTGCAGATGCGCTGAATTCCCACCGATTTCGGCGGGGGGGTGCCATCCTTCATCACCACCGTGCCCCGGAGGATGACCTGATATGTGTCAGCAGCCGCGGGCTGTATGGAAACAGCAAGAGAAATAAGAAGGCATGCGCCTGCAAACAAACGTGTAGAAACCATAGTGCTCCCTGGTTCGGAACCTCGGCCATTGGCGCTAAATGAGGTCCGTCCTGGGACATTATACCCGTAAGATCGGCATTTGTTTCGGGTATCAAAAAAGGCGATGGCCAATGCATCATTCGGTGATTTCTCATGCATGTCTGCTCGATTCAGTTCAAATTGTGCGGGCAACCATCAACATTTCGAGGCGATTCTCCACCGCGCTCGATGCCGGGTCGGAGCGCTTAAGCGTATGCCCACCGCGAAGAGACGGCCTGGCACACGCCGCATGCCAGATAGCGTTCGCGGAGGATTGCGCGTTCGCGCGCGCGAGTTGATCATTGGTGACGACTGACACGGATTTCGCACGTGTCGCGCCAGGACTTCGCTGGAAGCATTTCTGAACGGGACCTGTCCGGAGTCCGCCGAGAGGCGATAATGTATACGAACCATGCCCGCAGTAGAAGTCTGCCCCAAGTGCAACGGAACCGGCTATCAGATCGTTGAGCGCGAAGAAGTCTCCGGCGCCGTCCGTTGCGACTGCATCGCCGTGGGGCGCGCGGAACGGCTGGAGGCGGGAGCCGCGCTGCCGCCGCTCTACGCCAACGCATCGTTTGAGAACTTCCTGCTGTCGCGCGATAATCCCATCGGATACCGCGAACTGACCGAGGTCTATCTCGCCGTGCGCGGTTATGCGCGCGACTTCCCGAACACGAAGAAGCCGGGCCTGCTGCTCATGGGCGAACCGGGCACCGGCAAGACACATCTCGCCGTAGCCGCGTTCCGCGCCATCATGGCGAAAGGCTTCGAAGGCCTGTTCTTCGATTACCAGAACCTGCTCGACCGCATTCGCTCCGGCTACGATGCCGCATCGAACTCGACCGATAAGGAGGCCTACAAGGTTGCCATGGAAACCGAGGTGGTGCTGCTCGACGACCTCGGAGCGCGCCGCGTCACCGACTGGGCTGAAGACACCGTAACCGCAATCATCACCTCGCGATGCAATAACCGGAAGCCGTTGATCGCGACTACGAATCTGATCGATCCCGAAGCGGGCTACGCGATCTACGAGCGAAAGGCTGGCGCCCCGGTTGATTACCGGACCACGCTAAGTGACCGTATCGGTCCGCGGGCGCGCTCGCGTCTATTTGAAATGTGCCGGGTAATCAAAATGCCGAACGTCGAGGATTTCCGCATGCGCAAACCAGGTTCGCGCCCGCCGAATCATGATTCGGGCTGCCATCCTCATCCTCGCTTCGGCTGCGCTTGCACCCGCGTGGGTGGAATCCGTCGAGTTTCCCTGGGAGTCTTATCCGAAACCGCTCTGGGAGCGCGAGCTCGTATGGCTCAAGAACATCGGCATCCTGCATGTAAGCCTGCCGCCTTCACTGGATGTTACGCCGCGCGACGAAGTCCTTCGCATTATCCGCCGCCTCGGTATGGAAGCCGATCTCGAAGGCCCTGTGCCGGACGATCTGCAGCCGCTCACCCGCGCCCACGGCGGCCCGCTGACCGACCCGTTGCCGGGACCTCCCACGCGCATTTCCGCCCTCTCTACCGCCGCGGTCACACGCTCGCGCGAGCTTCTGATTTCCGGTGCCGGTGCGCTGCTCTGGACCGACGTGGAGGAAACCCTCGGCGCTGCCGGCTATCGCCCGGGTGCAGTCAGTTTCTCGGGGGAGGAGAAGCCCGCGACCATTCCTCTCAGGCGAAGCGCCCAGCTCGCTGCGTACTGGAGCGCGACGTTCCCGTCGCTGCACGCACTGCCCGGCGCGGGCGTCACTATCCCGCGCATTGCGGTCGTCGCGCAAGCCGGCCCCACGCCCACCGTCCGCCAGTTCGCAGCCGACAACGGAGCCTCCGTCATCTCGGTCGTGAACAAATCCGCGAGCTCGTGGACAGGTGAAATCAGAGTCTTCTATCCCGCGGCGAAGCAGGAGATCGGCATCAAAGGAGTCACCGTACCCGCACGCGATGCGCTCTGGCTGCCGGTCAACGTACCTCTCACTGCGGGTCCGTTATGCAAGGACTGCAGCGCGTTCGGGAACGCCGACCATCTGGTTTACGCGACCGTCGAAATGACGGCCATGGAATATGAAAACGGAATTCTGGCCATGGAGTTCGCCGCGCCTTCCGCTGGGGAGGTTGTCCTGCAGCTTTCGCGAGAACCTTCGGGGCCGCTGGTGGCCGGCGGCAGGCCCACCGAATTCGATTGGGACGAGCACACGCAGCGCGCGCGATTGAAAATCCCCGCCGGCACGGGCCCGGGCAAGCGCATGCGCATCGGCATCGCCATTGAGCCTCCCGACGCTACCGCGTTCTTCGACAGCGCGCGCGTCCTGATGATCGGCGAAACCAATCGCCTGACGGCGCAATTCTCGTCGGAGGCGATCGCCGAGCGGTCGCGGCTGCGTCTGGCGCCGGAATTTCCCTCCAGCCAGCAAGCCGGGAAGGAACCGCTCGGCCTGATCTATGAGATCAAGGTTCCGGGAACCGCCGTCCACGGAGATCACGCCGACCTCGCGATTGAGGCCGACGGCATGCGGATGAGCCATGCCCGCCCGGAGTTGCTGCTACCCGTCACGCTCCATTTCCCGGATGCGATCGACGTGCATCTGGCGGCGAACTCCGCGCTGCCGCTGTTTCCGGCGACCCTTTCGGTGAACCAGCGAGCAGGGCGCGATCTCATGATCGCGGTGCGGAATAATGCGCCCGAGATCCGCACGTTTCAACTGGAGCCAAAGGTCGATGGTCTGGAATTTTCACCCGCGAAGCTGGAAGTGGTAGTGGGCGCCTCGACCTCGCGCGATGTGTCGTTCCGCGTGTTCGCGAAGGATGCGATCCCTGGTCTTCATGCGGGGTCGGTGATCGTAACCGGAGCGGCCACGAGCACGGAGCCTATTCAGTTTGCCGTTTATCCCACGGCGGGCGCGGTTGCGTTTTCCACAGGTGGCTTTTCGCTGATCGAGAGCGCGAAATTTCGCGCGTCCTTCCTGCCCGGACGCTGGCTCGAATTCATCGCGAAAGACAACAATCTGAACTTGCTTGCGAACAGGGGTATGCCGTTCGCGACTGGCGCAATCGAGACATCCGGCGACGCGCTGGTATTCGCAGAGAATCGGCGAACGATCAGGCTGCCCGAACTGGAAGACCTCGCCGCGAAACCGAAGCGATAGCGTTCGAGTGACATCCGGACTTCAAACGGGTATCATATGGATAGCCATCATGATCCAAATCACTTCCAGCAGTGGTCCATTCCTTAACTCACAACTCGCATACCAGGCCGTGGCAGCACTGGGAAGAGCCGACGCAATGGGGCTGCTGCCGCCAAAGGAACGGATCGAAACACTTGATCTTCTGGCGCTTCAGAGTATGTTGAAACACATGCAGAGGGCGGGGATCGGCAGAACCATTCACGCAGTCGCAGGCGCGTACCTGACGGACAACAAGCAGGCGCTGACCCATCTGTTGCAACAATTGAACACCGCCCTGGAGGAATCCCCTGCCCCGAAATATGAATGGAAGCGCCTGAGCGGCATGCTGGGAATGGATCTGCTCGGCCGCCTGGTGGGGATTTCTCCAGCCAGCCTCCGCCGTTACCAGGGCGCAGCGCGCACCACGCCGGACCGTATCGCGGCCCGGCTCCACTTTCTCAGTATGGTCGCAGGCGACCTGAGCGGAGCCTACAACGAGATGGGCGTACGCCAATGGTTCGACCGAAAGCGCGCCCAGCTTGACGACCGTGCACCCGCGGAACTTCTGAAAGGTGATTGGAGTCCGGACGAGCCAGGCCCTGCGCAGGTACGGGAACTTGCGCGAGCGCTGACTGCATCGCCCGCAGTATGATTCTTTTTCGCCACGTCGACCCGCGATTCCCGTTCCTTTGGGAAAGCACCGAGCAGCCTGCCGCGCGTTGGCATGGTCCGCACGAGGGACCAGCCCAGTACCTGGCGGATACCCCGGACGGCGCCTGGGCCGAATTCCTTCGGCATGAAGGAATCACCAGGGAGGCGGAACTCGAGAACGTCCGGCGCGCACTATGGGCTGTCGACGTACCGGACAACATTCATCCCATGGAACCCGACCTCCCGCAACGAATATCGACGGGCGGCTTCGACACCTATGAACGCTGCAGAGCCGAGGCTCGGCGTCTGCGTGCGCAGGGTGCCCAGGAACTGCGGGCGCCGTCGGCCGCGCTCACCCGCGGCGGCGCGAGAGGCTGGAAAGTTGACGGCGGAGTACAACCGGCAACGGATCGGGACGGTATCGTAATCGTCCTTTTCGGGGCGCGCCCGAACGTGACAGGCTGGGCCACCACGATCGCGGGACGTCCGCAGCGCGATCTGCTCAGACGCGTGCGCCACCTCGGCGCCTGACCTGCCCTCGATCAGCTATCGACTTTCCGATGGGTTCGGCGTCCAGTAAACCCAAACGGCATTGATTCTGGTGTCGTCCGGAATGATCGAGAGTAAGTCCGGATCCTGATCCGGACTCCTGGGCTCGAACAGGCGCGCCTCGACCGCTCTGTCGATCAAGAGGTCGAACGTGATACCGAGATCCGGCGCCGTCGCTCCATCGGCCCCTTCCCCACTCACGAATGACAGGCGTCTCTGCGCGCGCCGAAGCTGGCCGAGAGACGAGCCTACGCCTATGCCCGCAGCCGTCTTGAATTGGGAATCCGTTACGTCGATACCGCCGATCGTCGCCTCCGGGCCGGTCAATCGAATCACGAGAGACGGCTTCCGATGATTCTTCGAAAGGAATATCTGAACAGCGGGCGTCGGTGCACCCTCAAGCTGGAGATCCACTTTCCGGGTGATGCGCCTGGGATAGATCTTGTAGATCGCGTTTTCGGACATCCCGCTGGCAAGTCTGCCGACGCGATTTCGCGCCAACAGGAAGTCGTTACTGGCAGATGCCACGCTGCTGCTGACAACGAGCAGCGCCAGCCACGCGAAGGTTCTGGAGCGGCCGAACATGAATTAAGTTCTACAAAACGTCTTCCGACCAGCTCTCCAGCACCGATTTCACTTTACCCGTGAACTGATCGCCCAGCGCGCCGTCGATCAACCGGTGATCGAACGTCAGCGCGAGGAAACACTGCGAACGAATCGCGATGGCGTCGTCGATCACCACCGGGACCTTCTCCACCGCACCCACGCCGAGAATCGCTACCTGCGGCTGATTGATCACCGGCGTCGCGAACACGCTGCCGAAGCTGCCGAAGTTGGTGATCGAGAACGTGCCGCCCTGGATTTCGTCGGGCTTCAGCTGCCGCGCACGCGCGCGCGCGGCCAGATCCACGATCGATCGCTGCAGCCCGAGCACATTCTTCTCATCGGCGTTGCGGATCACCGGCACGATGAGGCCGTTTTCCAGCGCCACCGCGATCCCCATGTTGATCTCGTTGTGATAGATGATATTGGTGCCGTCGATCGAAGCATTGACGATCGGGAAAGCGCGCAGCGCTTCCGTTGCGGCCCGGACCACGAACGGAAGAAACGTCAGCGACATGCCGTGACGCGCCGCAAAATCGTCTTTGTGCTTCGCGCGCATCTTCGCCACACGCGTCATGTCGACGCGATGCACGGTGGTCACATGCGCCGAAACGCGCTTGCTCATCACCATGTGTTCGGCGATCTTGATCCGCATATTGCTCATCGGCTCGATGCGGGTTTTGGCGGTGGGCTGAGCTTGCCCGGTTAAAACCGGGGCTGCCGCCGCTGGAGCTGCGGGCGGTTGAGCCGCAGGGGCTGGCTGTGCCGCGGGACTGCGCCGAATAAGCTTCCAGATCTTCTTTGGTGATGCGTCCGCCGGCGCCCGTGCCGGTCACTTTCGCGAGATCGATGCCCTTCTCGCGCGCGATCCTTCGCACCAGCGGTGATAGCGGTCCCGTCGCCTCTTTCACCGCTGCAGCCGGTGGAGCGGCGGGTGGCGTGGGAGCTGGTGGAGCGGCAGCCGCAGGCGGAGATGGCGGAGGTGCCGCAGCAGCAGGAGGCGCCGGCGCAGCGGCCGCAGGCGCGGGCGTCGCAGCAGCCAGTGCAGACGCAGCTGGCGCCGAACCGCCCTCATTGATCCGGGCAACAATCGCGTTTACCTGCACCGTCTGGCCTTCCTGCACCAGCAATTCCCCCAGCGTACCGGCAGCAGGCGAGGGGATCTCGGTATCGACCTTGTCCGTCGAAATTTCAAACAGCGGCTCATCGCGCTCGACCTTGTCGCCGGTCTTCTTGAGCCATTTCGTCAAGGTTCCCTCGACGATGCTTTCGCCCATCTGGGGCATCACGACGTCTGTCATCTGATCTCCTAAACGCACCGTGAGTGCGCAAAACTCAGCGCAGGCTCGGCCTGCATTTCAAAATCGAAAACCTGTCCGAAGCACTGCGCGAGCGCGCTCTTCACTGCCTCGACGTCAACCCGCACACCGAGCGCCGCCATCGACGTCACCGGCTTCGTAAGACCGCACGGCACAATGTGACTGAAATATCGAAGGTCGGTCGAAACATTCAACGCAAACCCGTGCGTCGAAACCCAGCGGCTCAAATGAACGCCGATGGCCGCAATCTTGGCGGCGTCAGCATCGTCTCCCACCCACACTCCGGTCAACTTCGCGATACGCCGCGCATCAATCCCGAAGCCCGCCAGCGCATCGATCAAAACCTGTTCGATCCCACGGACAAACGCGCCCACATCGCGCTTCCACTCCCGCAAATCCATGATCGGATACGCCACAATCTGCCCGGGCCCGTGATATGTGACATCGCCGCCGCGATCGCTCTCGTAAAGTTCAATACCCGCGCGGCGCAGCGCTTCTTTCGACGCCAGAACATTCGTTTCATTCCCGTCGCGGCCCAGCGTCACCACATGCGGATGCTCGACGAACAGCAGGTGATCGGCGCCCAGCCCCTGCTTGCGCTCTCCTGCGATCTCGTGCTGAATCGCAAGCGCATCGGCATACCTCATGCGCCCGAGATCGCGAACGATGCATTGCCGGTTCATTCTAGGTGTTGATCGCGAGACCGTACACGTTGTTGAACGCCTCGCCGACCGCTTCATAGATCGTCGGATGCGCATGAATCGTGTGCATCATCGTGTCCACCGTGGCTTCGGCTTCCATCGCCGCCACCGCTTCCGAGATGAGTTCGTAAGCCTGCGGGCCGATAATGTGCACGCCCAGAATCTCGCCGTATTGTTCGTCCGCAACCACTTTCACGAAGCCGTCGTGCGAGCCCAGGATCGTCGCCTTGCTGTTCGCCGCGAAGGGGAATTTGCCCACCTTCACTTTGTAACCGGCGGCCTTCGCCTGCGCTTCGGTCAACCCCACGCTGCCGATTCCCGGCTCCGTGTAGGTCGCGCCCGGAATACGATTGCGCTTGATGGGAGTCGCAGGTTTGCCTGCCATTTTCGCCACGGCCACCATCCCCTGCATCGACGCGACATGCGCCAGTTGCGGGGTTCCCGCCACCACATCGCCGATCGCATAAACGCCCGGCTCCGCGGTTTGCTGATACGGATCGACCTTGATGAATCCGCGATCCACTTCGACCTTCGTATTCTCCAGTCCGATCGAAGCCGTGTTGGGCGCCCGGCCGACCGCAACGAGAAGCTTTTCGGCCTCGACATCCTCCACTTTTCCGCTGGAAAGCGTGACCTTCATCTTCACGCTCGTGCCCGTTTTGACCACGTTGTCGCACTTCGCGCCGGTCTCGACGCGAATGCCGGCTTTCTTGAACACCTTCTCGAGTTCCTTCGAGACCTCTTCGTCCTCGACAGGCACGATGCGCGGCAGCATCTCGAACAGGCTGACTTTCGTTCCAAAGCGCTGGAACATCGACGCAAACTCGACGCCCACCGCGCCCGCCCCGATGATCATCAGCGACTTCGGCACCTGCGTCAGGTTCAGAACTTCAATGTTGGTGAGGATGAACTCCGGATCGGGCTTCAACCCGGGCAGCATCCGAGCCTCTGAACCGGTGGCAATCAGGATGTTCTTCGTCTCGAGCGTCTGGATGCCCTTGTCGCCTTTGACTTCGACCTTGAGTACATCCCCCTGCCGGCCCTTGATCGTGCCGAAGCCGGGAATCCACTCGACTTTGTTCTTCTTCATCAGAAACTCGACGCCCTTGGCGTGTTTCTGCACGATGCCGTTTTTCCGCTCGATCACCTTCGGGTAATTCAGAACGGGCTTTTCAATCGTGATGCCCTCGTCGGCGGAGTGGTTCGCGAAACTCCATAATTCCGCCGTGTGAAGCAGGGCCTTGGTCGGAATGCAGCCCACATGGAGGCAGGTGCCCCCGAGCTTCGCATCTTTTTCAATAATCGCGGTTTTCAAGCCGTACTGGCCCGCGCGTACGGCGGCCGAATAGCCGCCTGGACCGCTGCCAATCACAATCAAATCGTATGTCACGTAACTCCATTCTACATGGCGCGTCTGTATACTCTGGAAAGAGAAATGGCGCGCATCTCGTTTGTTTTATTGCTGTTCGCGGGGGTTTTGTTACCGCTGCGAGGCGCAGAACACCGCGCATCGCCGCCGCGCGACTTCCCCGTTGATTCGATTACGGTTGAGGGCAATCGGATTCCGGCCGCCGCCATCATCCAGGCCTCCGGCCTGAAGCGCGGCGATATCGGCAACGCCGCCATCTTCGACGCCGCCCGCGATCGCCTGATCGCCAGCGGGTATTTCGACAGCGTCAGTTACAAATACAGACCCTCCGCTACCGGCGGCTATGAGATCACTTTCGATGTGCAGGAAGTGACGATGTTCTATCCCATCCGCGTCGACGCGCTGCCTGTCTCCACAGCCGATATCACGGCGTATCTGAAAACGAAGGATCCTCTGTTCACCGGTGCAAAGATGGCCGCAACGAAACAGGTGCTGCAGCGCGCCGTCAATGATGTCGAACAGTATCTCGAGGTCCGGGGCCATCCCGAAAAAGTCGCCGGCAAGGTGACCGCAATCTCTCCCGACCATATGGTGATCGACTTCACGCCCATACGGGGCCTGCCTGCGGTGGCCTATGTGACGTTTGAAGGCAGCAAAGTCATCGACGCCATCACGCTGCACAACAAGATCAACGAAGTGGCGTTCGGCCAGCCGTACAGCGAAGAAGGCTTCCGCGCATTGCTGGAAAGCCAGATCAGCCCGCTTTACGAGGCCAAGGGGTACATGCGCGTCACCTATCCGAAGATGACGTCGACGCCGTCCGCGGACGTGACCGGCGTTGACGTCAAGGTAACTATCGACGAGGGCTCCGAATACAAACTGGCGCGGGTAGCAGTTGCAGGCAAGTCTCCGGAGGAGAGCGCGCGCATTTTGAAATCGGCAAAGATCCCGAAGATGACGGTGGCGAATTTCGACGAAGTCAGACAGGCTGCGGTGCGCGTGCAGGATTCCATGCGGCATCAGGGTTTTCTCGATGCCGAGGTGACCACCGATCGGAGCGTCAACGACGAAAACAAGACCGTCGAATTCTTCCTCGTCGTGGAAGCCGGGCCGGCCTATACATTCGGCACATTGATAGTGAACGGCCTGGGGCTCGATGGCGAAGCCGCGATCCGCAAACTGTGGAGCCTGAAAACAGGCGATTCGTTCCCGCAGGGCTATGGAGATTATTTCCTGAGCAAGGTCAAAGAGGACGGTTACTTCGACAACCTCGGCGATACGAAGGCCAGGCAATCCATCAACGCCGAAACGCACGTGGTCGATGTAGCCTTGGATTTCAAGGGCGCGCCTGCCAAGCCCAAAGCCCCTATACGACAGGGCGGACTTCCGCCTGTCTAAACAACTGCTGACGCGCGCGGCTGAGTAACCAATTCGGAATCAGCCCCCCCTTCTGAGCCGCGACTTTCATGGTAGGTAAATGTCAAGCAAGCGAAGACGCAAAATTCCCGGGGCTTCCGTGAGGAAGACCAGAACAGGTTAGTGGTCGCAGCACCGAACAGCGTTTTTGATCTTTGCCGAAGGGATCCGGAACAGGCCGGTCACCAGACATTCATTTGCCGGATCGTGTCCCGGGGGGAACAACGTCACGGAAGATTGAGTCGTAGCTAAACCCTCCAGCCCTAAAACAGTAAAAACGGCGGCATAACAGGAGCCTGTTTGCCGAGTCGCGGCTCCGCGGGGTCTGGAGGGAACCTGTTCACAACGGCTGCGCCATTGTGCGAGTCAAACGCCGAAGCGCTTCACCCGGATGAGTCTGGCCGGCTATTCCTCCGCGAGTTGGTGGACCAGAAGCAAAGAGGAAATGGGCTACTTATCCAGGATAAAGTGACCATGCTTCCTCGCCCAGGGTCAAGAGCTCGCCTCCGCTTCACCGGCAAGAGAACTGATTCACTCGGATAGATCTGCATGCCTGAAAAAACGCACGCTCAGGCCGCCTCTATATGTTCGCCGGCGGCTTCACGCTGGCCGGCGAAGAAAGCCCGGTCGGCCGCCATCAGATAAGCCACCAGTTTGCGCGCCACCGCCAGCGTCGCCCGATTGCGATGTCCGCCTTTTGCAATCGCTTTACGATGCACTTCTTTCAGCTTCTCGTTGTACATCGGCGCCAGTTTCGCAGTTTCGATCAGCGCGCTCTGCAGATACGCGTTGCGTTGTTTGGAAAGCGGCCCGCGCTTCTGCTGGCCGGCCGATTCGCGCAGCGCGCTGGTCAGCCCGCAATAACTCATGGCATGTTTGATCGAAGGAAAACGCTCCGGCGTGGCTGCTTCCAGTGCCCAGCCCAACGCCGTCACTGTCCCCACTCCGTCAATCCGGCATAACGCTTTCACTCGCTCCTCCAGAGCAGGATGACGCGCCAGCATACCCTTCAGCCGCCGGTCCATGGCCTGCAGGGTCGTCATCTGGGCGCGATTGAACTCCAGCAGTGGCCGCAGTTCCTGGCCGATCCACTCGTTGTCCTTCACCAGGCTCTCGAAATAGCGTTTGCCGTGCAGACGGCGTCGTTCGTATTCCACCCCGGCCCCCATCAGCAATCCCGCCGTCTTGTTCTTGAACATCACGGTTTCTTCCACCAGCAGGCGCCGGAATCGCAACTGCTGCCGTAACGCGCCCAATTCCGGCGAAATTACGAAACAGGACGGAAACAGGTTGCACCGCAGGAGGTCCGCAATGGTGCGCGCATCGATCTTGTCGCTCTTTTTCTTCCCCGCGCAGATTGCTTTCATGCGCGCCGCGTGCCCCATCTCGAGCTTTGCGGCATGCGGCTTCAGATGCTCGTAAATCCAGCGGCTGAATATGGTCGCTTCCATCGCGCCATGCCATGGCCCCGGCAGCGTCTTTACCCATTCGTTCAGCGCCGTTCGCGTGGCCGGAATGCTGCCCTCCTTCACGATTGCACCCTCTGCTGTCTTAACGCAGAAGGCGATCAGTTGCTTATGTACGTCCAGTCCGACAAAATAAACTCGCATAGGTAGTTTCTCCACAATCGGGTTTGAGGAACCCTCGGGCTCCTCCCTCGATTGTGGAGAATCCCGAACTCCCCTCTACCTACGCATTCAAACAGTAAAGGAGCGGTAAGAAGCGTTGACGAGCACGGAAACAAGCCCTTCGCTCAATGACTGGCGTATGTCCAGGAAATAAGTGGGCTACGCTTCAGCGACTTCAGCCGCGTTCGTTTTCGCCCGCACAATGTGACTACAGTCGCGCGACCGCCTCGTGATTCTGTTGGACGGTGGTGCCAGGCGAAAGAAACAGGAGATTCAATAATGCCACTGACTCATGACTTCAAAGAAACCATCCGGGCCCGCGCGCAAAGCGAGACGGATTTTCGCCAGGCCCTTCTGCGCGAGGCCGTCGAGTGCGTCATCAACGGCGATCTGGCAGTGGGCAAATCGGTTCTGCGCGATTACGTCAACGCGACCGTAGGATTTCAGGATCTCGCAAAACAGACACAGATTCCGGCCAAAAGCCTGATGCGTATGCTTGGGCCAAAAGGCAGTCCGTCGGCCGCCAATCTCTCCCGCATCCTGACCGCCTGCAGAAGACGGAAGGCATCCATTTTCGAACTTTCTCTAAGGCGGTAGGGAAATGTGGCCTGAAGGAATTACGTAAGCCAAGGGCTGTCGTCGAACCCCCGACAAATTCTGCCATCCCCGAATTCGCTCAAACGTGTAGCCGCTATACCCCCCGCGGTTGCGGAGGGCCTACGCTTGCGCCGCGGGTATTGCGCACAACGAATCCTTGTCGCGACACCCTTTGCGTCGATCCTGGGCCTTCTCGTAGCTGTCTTCGCGAAACCCTGCTCCCGTCGCAGCACAATCAGTTGCCGACAGGGATGGCGTACTTCATGTACGTGGCCTGGTCGTTGAAGACTCCAGCGGGCATGAGCGCCTTCGCTTAGCAGCCTGTGGCAGAAACCGCTTCCTCGCGGTCGCGGCTCGGTAACCTGCTGAATCTACGAGCCGCGCACGCAAGTAAGCGGTGCTTTTTTACTTTTGCCACAGGCTGTTAGTTTAGGCGCAGAAGCGGGATGTAGCCGTTTCTGGTCTGCTGATCTCAGACCCCAGCGGCAACGAGAGAGGAAGCTATGTCACTTCCCTACGCGTCAGGAGCGGCCTTTATCACGCTCGACTCGGAGGATGATCAGGAGATCATGTTATTGACCAACCCGAAAGGCGGCGCAAACTTTTATCTCCGCGACAAGAACAGTCTGACGCAAATGACCGTCGTCGCGGGCGAGACATACGGAGATACGCAGTTCCCGGACGGCGGAACCCGGTCACTCCAACCGGAAAGCTTCTTGTCACGCTGATATCGTGCGCCATGCCATCCACTCCCACGGCCCGAAGTTCACCATGAGCAAAGCGAAACAGACACTTCTTGAACTGCCTGCAACTCCAAAGTGAAGATTTTCGACGTACAATCCATTTCATATGGATTCCCCGGCGTTCACCACCAAACTGCGCGCCTGGCGATGGCAAAAACAGGGCCTTGATGGCAGCCTCGCTCGGCCGGACAGCAGCCGAGGTTCTCATGCGCACCGGGTGGGCGCGGTCGATCGGCGGCGCCGCTCCTTACCTGACGCTCTTCGCGCGCGCCGGACTACGGCGTATCGAAATCGATGCCGCCCTCGCGGATGTCGAAATCCACGAATTGCCAGCAGTGCGCGGCTGCACCTACGTCGTTCCCGCAGCCGATTATCCGCTCGCCCTCGCGGCAGGCGTGCCATTTGCGGATGACGAACTCAAGGTCGCCCGCAAACTCGGCGTTACGGATAAAGAGATCGCGAAACTCCGCGCAGCCGTGGTGAAAGCGCTGGCCGGTGGTCCGCTCGAGCCCGAAGCGCTACGAACGAAGGTCGGTAACGCAGCGCGAAACCTCGGACCCGATGGCGCGAAGAAAGGCCTGACCACCACACTTCCCGTCGCGCTCGGTCTGCTGCAATCCGCGGGCGAGATCCGCCGGATTCCCGTAAACGGCCGCATCGATCAACAGCGATATCGCTACGCAGCGTGGAAGTGCAATGTCAGCGGATCCTTCACCGATCTCGCGCGCCGGTATTTCAGTTGGATTGGCCCCGTTCCTCTCTCCCGATTTTCAGACCTTTTCCGGACTCGGAGTGAGAGCGGCGAAGGATGCCATCGAACCATTGCATCTCGTCGACATCGGCGAAAGTGCGCTGCTGCTGCCGGAAGATCACGAAGCGTTCGTGAAATTCCAAGCGCCCAGGCGCCCACAATACGCGCTGGTCAGCAGCCTCGACATTTTGAAAAGCGACGATGATTCCGGATCTTCCCGGCCACGCGATTCTCGATCGCGGACAGCTCATCGGCCGATGGGAATTCGATACTGCCACCGGCACGATCGCCTGGGCACTGTTCGGCGGTTCAGCCGATAAAGCCCTGGAAAAAGCCATCCACAACATGGAAGCTTTCGTGCGCGACGATCTCGGCGACGCCCGATCCTTCAGCCTCGATTCCCCGAAAAGCCGGCTCCCGCGCATCGAAGCCTTACGCAAGGCGGCAGCGGCGGCTACATGAGCGACCGCATTCCTCGCCGATCCGATCGCGAAGGAACACGACCCTGGCCCCGGCCATCCCGAACAACCCGCCCGCTGGGATGCCGCAATTAAAGGCCTCGGCAACCGTTCGCTGACGCACACCGCGCCGCGGTCCGCCACCGTGGACGAACTCGCACTCTGCCACACCCGCCCCTACATCGCGACCGCCAGGCGCGACGTCGACAGCGGCGCTCACGCCCTCAGCACCGGCGATACCGACATCAACCGCCGCTCGTTCGACGTTGCGCTGCGACGCCGCCGGAACCTGCCTGAACGCAGTCGATCTCGTCATGGAGGGCAAAGCGAACAACGCCTTCTGCATCGTGCGTCCGCCCGGCCATCACGCCTCGGCCGCGCGAGGCATGGGCTTCTGCCTGTTCAACAACATCGCGATCGCCGCGCGCTATGCCCAGCACAAATACGGCGTCGAACGCGTCGCAATCGCCGATTGGGACGTCCATCACGGCAACGGCACGCAGGATATTTTCTACCAGGACGGCTCGGTCTTTTTCTTCAGCACCCACCAGTCGCCGTGGTATCCGGGCACCGGAGATGCCCGCGAAACCGGTGAAGGCGCGGGCAAAGGTTGCACGCTGAACTGCCCGTTCCCGGCGGGCGCGGGGAAGGACGAGATCCTCGGCGTGTTCCATGCCCGCTTCGCCGCAAAGATGGACGAGTTCAAGCCCGATCTGCTGCTGATCTCCGCCGGATTCGATTCGCGCAAAGGCGACCCGCTCGGCGGCTTCTTGCTGACCGACGGAGACTTCTCGGAACTCACCACAGTCATGCGCGGAATTGCCGACAAACACGCGCACGGGCGTTTGATCTCCATTCTGGAAGGTGGCTACAACCTCGCTGGCCTCACGCAGGCCGTGTACGCGCACGCACATTCGCTGTTGGCATGAATCATGCATGCAATCAGCGGAGGTTCCACAAAATGAATTGGGACAGAATCGAAGGCAACTGGAAGCAATTTGCCGGGCAGGCCCGTCAGAAGTGGGGTAAAGCTCACCGACAGCGATTTCGAGAAGGGCCGCCGGCAGGAAAGACGAACTCGTGGGAATGATCCAGGAACGCTACGGCATCGCCCGGGATGAAGCCTCGAAACAGGCCGATGAATGGGCAAAGGCGCTCAAGGAAGAACAGAAAGCCGAGCAGAAGGCCGATCGGCAACGCTCGGCAGGCCATTGAAATAACTGATTCCAGCCACGCCGGCGGCGCCCGCTTCCATACAGAGGCGGGCGTTTCCGGTGGTGATTCCGCCTAACGCCAGCACCGGCGTTTGGGTAACTGCCGGCGAGTTCTGTAATTGCCGACTACGCCCAGCGCCGGTCTCGAATCAGTCTTCGATAGTGGTCTGAAAATCGGCGCGAGGATGATGTAATCCGCGCCTCGCGTTTTTCCCGCGTCCGCAACACTGTGACAAGCAACACTCACAAGGAATGTGCTTGAGCGGAGGCGTGCAAAAAACTTCCGGCCAAACGGACCCGTCACGCAGGTGAACGCCGTGGGCGCCGCAGGCTATCGCAATATCAGCACGGTCGTTGATCAGGATTCTTCGTGCCATGCGGATTCGGTAGCCGCAGAACCTTTCGCGTAAGATCCGCCAGTTGCCGCGCGGACAGATCACGCTCGCGGATCTGCATCAGCTCAATTCCCTCGGCAAGCCACGCCGCCTTATGTTCGATCCACCGCGATTCATTCGCGGACGCAGTCCCATCGGTGATCAAACAGCGAATCACGATTCCTTCCGTCTGACCTCGGCCTTATGAGCTGCGGCGCGGCGATGTAAAGCGGTGATGTCCACGCCCGTAAACGCAACCGCCAGTGCGCCGCCGATCGCGACCGGCAGGCTCAGGAACCAGAACATGATCTCGGCAAAAATCTGCGCGTTGGCGTGCTCCACCAGCAGCAGCCCCAGACCGTACATTGCCGCCGCCTGGTAGGCTCCCATACTCGCCGGAGCATTGGGTATCAGCGTCACCACGGCTTTGACCACCAGCAGGAAAGCCGCCGCGCTGACTCCCAGATCGAACCGGTCGGCGCGCGTCAAAGCCCAGATCGCCAGCGTTTGCGTCAGCCAGTAGAGGGCGCTGATCAGCATCGCGGTGCGCAGCGCGCGCCAGTGCGCCCAGCCGGTGAAGTTCGTCGAGCAGATGCACAAACCGCCCCGCCCAGGTGGAGTTCTTGAAAAAGCGGCGCGCATGGTGCCGCCGGAACAAGATGAACAACGCCAGAGCCGCCACCACCACCACGCCGATTCCGAAGAACCACATCACGTCCCGCACCACCGGATGGGTGCCGATCTGCAAGCGTGACCATGAGATACAGCAGAACAATCCACACGCCATCCATGAGGCGCAGGATGATCTGCGACGTGAACGCCAGAGACAGCGGGATTCCGGTTTCATACGAAAGCAGGAAGCAGCGGATCAGCTCGCCCGCCTTCGCCGGCAGCACGTCGTTCGCGAACAGACCGACAAAGACCGACTGCAGGCACAGTCCGAACGACGGCTCTTTGACTGGCGCCAGCAGCTTCTGCCACCGCCACGCGTCGAAGAAATAGACGGCTATCTCGAAGGCGACCGCGAGCCAGACCCAGCGCCAGTCCAGCGTGCGGATGTGGTCGCCGAGCTCCCTGTAGGGGAATTTGGAAAAGGCCCAGACCAGTGAACCAGCGGAGATGGTATAGCCGAGCAGCCGGGACCAGCCACTGCGGCATCTTCCGCCGCTTCGGCGGCGCTTCAACACTATCCATGATGATGCGCGTCCAGTGCGGCCAACAACCTCATGATAGCGCCGGGAACGTGAGAATCCCGTTACGAAGGCCGCATCGCGCGAAGCAGTTTTCGCGCCGACCACGTCACGGTCACAAAGAAAAAGGCGAAGCTGATGAGGATGACGGTGAGCCGCCTCTGCGGCGACAGCGTTCGCGCAGTATCGGCCGGCTTTCGGATTCACGCTGGTCCGCACCTCGAACGAAACGGTCGCGGGCGGTGCGCGCTTTCCGTTCACCACCACGACGGCATAGTCGCCGCTTACGTCGATGATGCGGCGGAAGTCTCCGCTGCGGCCGTCCGGCGTTATCACCAGTGTGTCGTGTTCCTCGCCCCTGTCGAACTGGCGGAACTCGCTCAGCGGAAGCAGTTCCAGATGAACACTGGGATCGCCGCTGAGCACTTCGAAATGGCAATCCACCTGGGACGGCGTTTGGCGAATCGTGATCTTTTGCCAGCGGTAGTCACCAGGTTCAAGCCGGAACGGCTGGCCTTTTTCCTGAGCGCCCGCGGCCAGATCCGATTGATGAGAGCAGCGCGATGGCGATCAGCAGAAACATCGATGCGAAACCGATTTTCTCACTCTCCACAGGTCGAAAGAGAGTCGAAAAGGTAAGCTGGAAGGCAAGCCATGGCCCGCGTCGCATTTCGTGTTCTCATCGCCGCCACCCTGGCCGTCATGGCGATTGGACGCATGTCGCGCGGCAGGTTGCCCTTCGCAGTGCTTCCGCTATTCCACTCCTGGTTCGTGATTTCAGTCTTCGTCTTCGGCATCTTCGGACTGTTGTCCGCCTGCCACGCGTGGCGCGAGCCGCACAACCGGCGCGCCTACCTCACCGACGTTGTACTCGCGGCGGCGTGGGTGCCTTACTGGTTCTCAAACCTGCGGTGAGCGCACCAGGGCGCAATCCCATACGAGAGGTTCTGTTCTGCGGTTATCGCATTTGGTTATGCGTGGATACCGATCGCCCAGATATTAGTCATCGGAAGATTCGCATTCAGAACCCTGTCGACGGCCTGAATGGCCATGCGGAGTACGTGCATTGCCTTCAAACGCATTGATCGTTACCTCCATGTTTTACAAGTGTCGCAGCGCATCGAATCGTTTCAGCGTGCGGGCCGGGGAAATGTAAAACGTTCCTTCTTCATACTTCAATCCTTGGCTCGCACCCTTGAAACCTCTAAGATGGCTGTATGAAAGACGCCAAGCCCTTCCTCAGCGATGTAAAAAAGTTGCGCTCCCGTGCCCGCGCAAGTATTGAGAAGGGCCCTCTGACGCCCGATTACCAGGGCGACGTAAAACAGGTAATCGAGATCCTTCAGGCCGTGCTGGCTACCGAAATTGTCTGCGTTCTACGGTATACGATGAACGCGGTTGCCGCCACCGGCATCTCGAGCGAAGGCGTGAAGGACGAATTCGATGAGCACGCCAAAGAGGAACAAGGCCACATGAGAGAGGTGGCCGAGCGCATCAATCAACTCGGCGGCACGCCCGGATTTCAATCCCGAAGGGCTTGCCAGCGCGGTCTGCCTCACAGTACACAGTAGGCAAAAATCTGGTCGAAATGATCAAGGAAAACCTGGTCGCCGAGCGGATCGCCTGCGAACACTATCGCGAACTCATTCGCTACTTCGGCGACAAAGATCCCGCCACTCGCGTGATGCTCGAAGGCATTCTGGTCAACGAAGAGGAGCACGCCAGCGACATGCTCGATCTCCTCACCGCCCACACCTAAAAAGGTGGGCGCTGATTCCGAACGGATTACTGAGCCGCGCGCGTCAGCAAGCGGTAACGAAAGGCCGTTTTCAGCACTCTGCTGCAGTAGCCGTATCCCGTCTCCGAGCCGCGACCGCGATCGCAATCGAGAGGGAGCGGTCCTTAAGCCACGAAATTACCGTGCTCATCGAAGTCGGGCTCGACCGCGGGCCCGGCAACCTCAAGCATCGGATTCTTCGCGATCTCTTCGCCCAGATTTTCGCTCAACCAAACCGTTCCCAGTTCCAGCGTATTCCGAATCCGCCCGATCGTGATTTCCGCGTCGTCGAACTTTCCCACCGTGGCCATCAGCAATTCCATGCATTCCCGGTCCGACGCGAAATGCAGCGGCGTACGCACTGCCGCCAGCGATCCCGAAGTCATCGCGTTGATCCGGCCCGCATTCACGTCAATCCGGTCCAGCACGCGGTCGTGAATCACATCCGCCAGCCCGATCCCCACGCCGTTCCCGTAGCTCAACTCAGAGAGGCTGCGGATGAAAATCCGCTGCACTGAGGGCGTGTTCGGCCATAGATTGTATTGCCCGTGAACGCCTCGATTGACTACCTTCAAGTCCATCCCCGTCCCGCTGATATTCTTCCCGATCTCATCCACGATCAGAATGTCGAGCGCCGGAACCGGTATCTTCCCCATCCACGACTTCGTCAGGCACAACAACTCCGCTTCCCGTTCGATCATGTCCGCCGCCACTAGCGCCGTCACCTGCGCGGTATCGTGGCAAGCATCTTCCAGCACCGCGAGCCCACCCAGAATCTTCCCGGTCTCAATCAACCGCGCCGCGACCGACCGGATCACATTCGTCATCCCGAGCGACCGCGCATGCCCGTGGCAAGTGCGCGCCGCTTCAATCTTCCCCAGCCCGATCGCCAGCATCTTCGACACACCGCTCTCGATCGATCCCTCAAAACTGGTGTGCCACTTCACCCGGTTGATCAGGAAAATCCCGTCGCTCTCCCACGCATCTTTCCCCGCGAACGTCTCGATGCCTTCCGCGGTCCGTCCCGGCGAGATCACATCGAAGCTGCTCTCAACCGGACATCCCATCCGCTCCGCATCCACGCCGTAATGCGCCAGCACCTTCGCCTGTCCCGCAGCCGTCGCAGCGCCGTGGCTACCCATCGCGGGAAAGACAAACGGACGGAATCCCGCCGATCGAAACGCATCCACCGTCGCGCGCACGATCTCCGCCAGATTCAAAATGCCCCGGCTACCCACGCCAATCGCAATCCGCGACGCCCGGCGCCAGGTTCCAGTCGACCGACGCGATCTCCCGCCGCACTGCGCCGGGAATGTCTTCCAGTTTCCGGCGCGTTAAACGCTGCCGCACCGGAAGCATTCGTGCCATCCTCACCAGTTCACCATCGCGCTTTCGAACAATCCCGCCAGTTCCTCCGGCCCCGCCGCGCGCGGCGAAAGCTTCGTCACCCGATGCTGCGGCAGCGTCCCTTCCACCAGCGCCGGAATGTCCGACGTTTCATACCCCATCGCCCGCAACCCGTTCGGAATCTTCAAATCCTGCATGATCCCGATGATGCAATCGGCCAGAATCTTACCCGCGTCCGCGTCCTGTGCCCGCGACACATCTGCGCCCAGCACCTCCGCCGCTTTCAGATGCCGGTCGGGCCGCGACGCTCCCGTGAACCGGAACACCGCCGGAGCATTCACGATCACCGAGACGCCATGCGGGATCATCGCGTGATCCACCGCCTCATAACCCGGCGCGCGAAAGCCTTTCACCAGTCCCGCCACCGGATACGACATCCCATGCGGCAGATGCACTCCCGCATTCCCAAACCCGATCCCCGCATAGGAAGCCGCCAGCATCATCGCCCCCCGCGCCTCATCGTCCGACGGATCAGCCACCGCCCGCCGCAGATACTGCGCAGTCAGCCTGAGCGCCTCCATGCTCCACAAATCGCTGATCGGATTCGAGCCCTGATACGCCGGACGCAGAATCGGCCGCTCCGGCCGCGGGCGTTCGCCGAACGGCAGCGCCGTCCACGATTCCACCGCATGGCACAGCACATCCAGACCCCGATGCAGCCGCCACCGCCGGCGGCAGCGTGCGCGTATTCTCCGGATCCACAATGCCCAGCATCGGCTTCAACCGCCGGTGCGCAATCCCCGTCTTCGCGCGCAGCGGCTTGTAATCGAAAATCGAAACGCCCGTCGTCTCACTGCCCGTGCCCGCCGTCGTGGGAATCGCAATCAACGGCTTCACCGCACCCGGCACCGGCTTCCCCTTCCCGATCGGCGGATTCACGTAATCCAGAAAATCCGCCGGCCAGCAGCTATAAAGGTTCGCCGCCTTCGCCGTGTCGATCGTCGACCCGCCGCCGATAGCGACAAACGCATCGTAATCGCCCGCAGACGCAAACTGAATCGCGGCCTGCAGCGACTCATCCGTAGGTTCCACCCGCACCCGATCGAAAACCGTATACCGCACCTTGTTCGCCTCAAGCGACTCAAGCGCCGTAATCACTGGCGGCAGATTGCGCAGGTTCGGATCGGTGAAAACCAGCACGTGCTTCGCACCCATCTCCGCCAGGTCCGCGCCCACTTCGCGGGTCGCGCCCGCGCCAAAACGAATGGCGGACGCGGCCGTTTCGAATGCGTATTCATGTAGCATCAGTTGATATACTCTCAAACCAGAGCTTGCTGAAATGAAAAAAATCGCTCGGACTCCTGTTCTTATTCGTCTTCTGCCTGATGGCAGCCGACTTCTGGCAAAAGCCATACACCGAATGGACCGATAAAGACCTCCAGAAAATGATGACGTAATTCGCCTTGGGCGCATACGGCCAGTGTGTCTATGGGCGCCCAGATTACCACGCCGGAAACCGGACATGGCCAGGGCAGTGGGGGTGGTGGCGGACGAGGCGGGGGACCGCAGGGCGGTGGCGGCGGCGCGGATGCACCCATTCCCGGCATCCGCGAGCCCGAGGTTATCGTTCGCTGGCAATCTGCCATGCCGATCCGGCAGGCTTTCGTGCGTCTGAAGTACGGCGCCGAAGCAGGCCAATCCGAGGACGCCAAAAAGTATCTCGAGAAAGAACAGCCTGTATACGAAATTGTCCTTTCCGGTCCCTTGCAGCAGTTCCTGCGAGGCAAGCCTGATGACGTCGCGAAGACTCTCAGCGAGGTAACCTTCCTCACTACGAAAGAAAAAGGCGCGGTCAAGGCAGCCTCGATCCAGGTCGGAAAATCCGCCGTGTCAATGGATGTACTGATTTCCTTCCCACGCTCGATGCCTTACACCGTTGACGACAAGGAAGTCGAATTCTCCACGAAACTGGGCACGTCGACCGTCAAGATCAAGTTCCGCCTGAAGGACATGGTTTACAACGGTAAGCTCGAAATGTGATCCTGAACGCGATTCTTGCCTTCGCATCCTCCGCGTTACTGGTTCTCCTGTTCCCGCGCTTCAGCCTTGTCTGGCTGGCGCCCTTTGCGCTCACGCCGCTGCTCATTGCCTGCGCGCGCGAACCAATTTGGAAAAGGCGCTTCGCCCTCGGCTACTTAACCGGCGTCGCCTACTGGTTCGGCCTCTGCAACTGGATTCAGTGGACCCTCGCCCATCACGCCGGTGTAAACGGCGTGGTGGCCTGGCTGCTCTTCGTCCTCTTCTGCCTGGCCAAAGCGGTCCAGATGGGTGTCTTCGCAACGCTCGCCGGCACGCTCTTCAAATCGCGCTTCGCCATCCCCGCCATCGCCGCACTCTGGGTCGCAATCGAATGGACCCACTCATACACCGGCTTCGAATGGCTCAATCTCGGCAACGCGGGCAGCGACATGTCGATCCCGCTCCGCCTCGCACCCATCACCGGCGTCTGGGGACTCTCCTTCGTCTTCGCGCTCCTCGCCGCCGCCATCGCATCGCTGATCCTCCGCCGCCCTCGCCTGCAGATTCTCTGGCTGCTCCTCCTGCCCGCGCTGTTCCTGCTGCCAGCGCCGCCCGCCCCGGAGCGCGGCGACGCCTCAGCGGTTCTCGTCCAACCCAACATCGACGACGAAACCGAATGGACCGACAACCTCCTGCACAGCACCGAACAGCAATTGAACTTACTCTCGATCGGCGCGGCTCTCGGCCACACGCCACAGGCCGACATCATCGTCTGGCCCGAAGCGCCCGCGCCCTTCTACGACACGGATCCCGGCTTCCTTGACCTCGCCGCCTCCGTCGCGAAATCGACTCATGCCGCGGTGCTCACCGGAATCGTCGCCCACACGCCAACCGGCGCCCCGTTGAACTCCGCCCTGCTCGTGGATTCGAACGGCCGCACCGTCAGCCGCTACGACAAAGTGAATCTCGTACCCTTCGGCGAATTCGTCCCCTGGCCCTTCGGACTCGTCACCCGCAAAGTCTCCTCCGAGGCCGGCGATTTCGCCGCCGGAAACCGCGTCGTCGTATCCGCGCTCGGTTCGCATCGCGAAGGCGTCTTCATCTGCTACGAATCCGTCTTCCCGAGCTACATCCGGAAATTCGCCGCGTCCGGCGCCGAGGTTCTCTTCAACATCTCGAACGACAGCTGGTTCGGCAAAAGCCAGGCTCGCTACCAGCACCTGCAGATCGTGCGCATGCGCGCCGCCGAAAACGCCCGCTGGATTCTTCGCGCCACAGACAACGGCATCACCGCCGCCATCGACCCCGCCGGCCGCGTCGTCCGCACCACCGAAGAATACTCCGAGCTCGCCGCGCGCTTCCCCTACCGCTATCGCAGCGATCTGACTTTCTACACGCGCTACGGAGACTGGTTCGTCCTGCTCTGCGCGCTTATCGCCGCCGCCGCGCTGATAGGAACCGTGACAACAACACGCCGATTCTGAGCCGCGACTTTCATGGGAGGTAAATGTCAAGCGAAGACGCAAAATTCCCGGGGCTTCCGTGAGGAAGACCAGAACAGGTTAGTGGTCGCAGCACCGAACAGCGTTTTTGATCTTTGCCGAAGGGATCCGGAACAGGCCGGTCACCAGACATTCATTTGCCGGATCGTGTCCCGGGGAACACGTCACGGAAGATTGAGTCGTAGCTAAACCCTCCAGCCCCAAAACAGTGAAAACGGCGGCATAACAGCGGACTGTTTGCCGAGTCGCGGCTCCGCGGGGTCTGGAGGGAACCTGTTCACAACGGCTGCGCCATTGTGCGAGTCAAACGCCGAAGCGCCTCACCCGGATGAGTCTGGCCGGCTATTCCTCAGCGAGTTGGTCGCCACCAGTGCTCGCCTCCGCTTCACCGGCAAGAGAACTGATTCACTCGGATAGATCTGCATGCCTGAAAAAACGCACGCTCAGGCCGCCTCTATATGTTCGCCGGCGGCTTCACGCTGGCCGGCGAAGAAAGCCCGGTCGGCCGCCATCAGATAAGCCACCAGTTTGCGCGCCACCGCCAGCGTCGCCCGATTGCGATGTCCGCCTTTTGCAATCGCTTTACGATGCACTTCTTTCAGCTTCTCGTTGTACATCGGCGCCAGTTTCGCAGTTTCGATCAGCGCGCTCTGCAGATACGCGTTGCGTTGTTTGGAAAGCGGCCCGCGCTTCCGCCGGCCGGCCGATTCGCGCAGCGCGCTGGTCAGCCCGCAATAACTCATGGCATGTTTGATCGAAGGAAAACGCTCCGGCGTGGCTGTTCGCAGTGCCGCAGCCCGACGCCGTCACTGTCCCGACTTCGTCAATCGGCATACGCTTTCACTCGCTCCTCCAGGCAGGATGACGTGCCAGCATACCCTTCAGCCGCCGGTTCATGGCCTGCAGCGTCGTCATCTGGGCCGATCGACTGAGCAGCGGCCGCAGTTCCTGGCCGCATCCACTCGTTGTCCTTCACCAGGCTCTCGAAATAGCGTTTCCCGCGCAGACGGCGTCGTTCGTATTCCACCCCGGCCCCCATCAGCAATCCCGCCGTCTTGTTCTTGAAGCATCACGGTTTCTTCCACTAGCAGTGCTGGAACCGTAACTGCTGCCGTAACGCGCCCAGTTCCGGCGAAATTACGAACAGGACGGAAACAGGTTGCACCGCAGCAGGTCCGCAATGGCGCGGCATCGATCTTGTCGCTCTTTTTTTCCCCGCGCAGATTGCTTTCATGCGCGCCGCGCGCCCGATCTCGAGCTTTGCGGCATGCGGCTTCAGATGCTCGGTAAATCCAGTGGCCGATATGGTCGCTTCCATCGCGCCATGCCATGGCCCCGGCAGCGTCTTTACCCATTCGTTCAGCGCTGTTCGCGTGGCCGTTGTTGCCCTCCTTCACGATTGCACCCTCTCTGTCTTGACGTAGTAGGCGATCAGATGCTTAGTACGTCGAGTCTGACAAAAGAAACTCGGATAGGTAGTTTTCGACATCGGGTTTTAGTACCTTTTGGGTCCTCCCTCGATTGTGGAGAATCCCGAACTCCC
>CAWEKQ010000040.1:0-140648 GCA_963809655.1 Terriglobia bacterium
TAGCGTCAAGAGTATGTTTTCAAAGGATTTGCCAGTTTAACGCCAAATCTGCATCTCTCAAATGCTTGATATGTCTTTAACCATAGATTAGCAGTGGATTCACATAACAGCGACATTTGCCATATTTCCTAACCATCGAATGTGCAAATATTTCATTGACTGAAATTAGCATGGAAATAAAACAAATTCATAGTTTCCTTCCATTAATCCATCGGTAACCCCATCAATAGCTGGTCTTCACGGTTGAATTGTAGTAGCATAGTGCAGTTGTTTAGCTGAAAGCATCAAATGATCTCAAATTATAGTTCTAAGATTACGAGTAGACTACTATGCGTAATTCTGTTATATAGTATAGTATTCCTTTGTATAATTCGAGGGTTTTCGTGTTTTGATAAAAGATAATATTATTGTTAAAACAGATAGTATTGGTAAATATTATTCCTATTGATAACATTATAGGAATGTTAAAAGATTCTGAAAACAACATTTTAGCTCCAACAAAGAACAATATTAAGCTAATTCATCTTTCAAATAGTAGAACCTATTCATCATATTCCCAAGAAGAAGGTACATACTCCTCAAACCCAATATCGCAAAAATATTGGAAGTTATTACTATGAATGAATTAGTGGTTATTGATAGTACGGCGGGGATTGAATCTAATGCAAAGACAAGGTCGGTCATTTCGATAATTATAAGTGAAATAAGCATAGGTGTAGCATACAAAACTCCATCTATACGCGAGAATAACCTGCTACCGTTCAATACAAAGAAAATAGGGGGGACTAATTTCTTCATTATCTTGAAGATGATGTTTTTCTCCACGTCTATCACTTTTTCTTTCTTTTGTAAAAGCATCTTTAGCCCGCTGAATACAAGCAGGCCACCAAAGATGTATACCATCCAATGATAGGTCTTTCAAGCAGGGATACTCCAGCTAGATTAGTAGTGATTTACAGACTTAACAGGACCAAGAATCCCACTCATGAGGATCTTGTGCTGATAATTGTGCGGGATTCCGAGTGAAGAGAATATGAGCAAAAATACAAACATGTTATCGACACTAAGTCCTTTTTCAATGGCATATGCCGAAATGAATTCCAGGGTTTTATTGTATCCCATACTGAGAAAAATCATTAGAGCAAATACCCCTGCGAGGGATATCCAAACAGTCGTCCAGATCACAGCCTGCCTAAATGGTGATGGCCCTTGTAATTCTGAAGATACTACTAATAATCTTCTAGTTGATCTTTGATCGCTTCTACCTCCGCCTATATTTTCTAACTTAAGTAAACGTTTCAGTGAATGTATTATCCCAGCATCAAAGTAATGCTATTCCTATAAGAAGGCTAATATTATCCATAGCAGGTAATCAGGACTGCCAAGAGTCAAATCAACTCAGATACTTAATGGAAGATGATAGTATATTACCCGTAGGTTTTCGATGTATTACAATGTATTGCGTTCATTCATGACTGTCTTTCCTTCAGTACTCATATTTGAGTATCAGTTTTCATGATGGCGAGCACTGACTATAAATTTCAATTATACGTATAAAATATCTATTAAAAGCAATGAAACAGAACCACAATAACAACAATCTTTTAAATGCAAGCAATGATCCAAATATTAGATGACTAATGGAGCCAGCAGTGAAACGTCTGCTGATCCTAAGAAAACAAAGACTGAGACTATTGCCTTTCTATTATCGTCTGCACTTATAGATGAATTAAGAAGAGATGCAGAATTGGAGAAAGTAAGCCTCAATGCATTTGTTACTAAAATTTTCTCTAACCATATACAATGGGAACGAGATGAAAGAAAGGTAGGACTCCTGCCAATGACAAAACCTTTCTTAAAGGAAGTGATAAACCAGCTTACAAATGAACAAATAACAAATTTGGCTCAAAAGATTGAGAAAGAATATTTCAAAAATATATTAACAATCATGAAAGAAAGCCACAATATTCGAGATTTTGTCGAGGTCCTGCGAACTTGGCTGACAGTATCCTGGATGGAGCATAACATAGTATACAGAAATCAGTCGTATCTATTCAATATTCAACATGACATGGGAATCAAATGGTCCCTCTATGTCAAAACTCTGGTATCAGAACTTTCTGAGGATATTTTGGGCAAAAAGGTAGAAATTAGCATATCCGAAAACATAATATCTTTAATTTTTCCATCTGAATTATAGAATATAGTAAAGGCTGTCTGTATACTATTGGGTGTAGTTCACCATTTTCCGTTTCTCATAGTTGCCAATAACAGGATCAAACGCAATTCCAAAACTATTTCTTATACTGAAGGAATTATTTTTTGCTGGTGATATGGAAAGATATAAAAAAAGTTGGTTATAGTCTTTATTTCATATGGAAGACTGAAGATGTCAATAGAACGTTGCGACGTTTTTGTGGTGGAACTTTCTACTCCTTTCGGTTATACAATAAGAGCGCTCCCTAAGAGAGCGAGATTATTCGTCATCTCTTTTATTTCATGTTGGATAACACTGTTGCAACAAACCCGTTATCGAATAGGCACTACCTTCCAGTTGGACGAGGCTTGCTGGCTTGTTCACCTCGTCTTACCCGGGAGGCTCATAGTTAAACGCACGAAAGACAAGGGGCAGCCGTCATGAGCTTTCGACAATTCTTTACATCAGGGTTGACAGCATTCGCAAATGCCCCGCGAATGTTCATCCCCTGACATACTACCATTTCCGATGGATGTAAGAAATATGTTAGTAAATTCTGGTCGTGTATCTGCGCATCATTTTCTTCCACAATCAGGATGGGTTAGCTATTGGATAAAAGGTGAGATATGATTTTCTTAAACCAAATACAAAGTAAGTAACTAGAACCATTTAATTGATGTCTCCATATAAATCCTGGTGTAATGTATTATACCCTCCCTTTCCATATTTTAAAATAAGAACTGTGGGCTTTGTTTGATTATTGTCATGGCAAAGCCTTTGAAATTCATCAAACTGACTAGGAAATTGTCTTTCTATGTTTAACGCCTTCATCCATGTATTTGCAACCGGTGCAAGTTTTAGGTAAATCTCTTTTCTGACTATCTCAATTAGATCGGGTAAGGGGTATTTGAAATATTTGTACTCGCCTAATCCAAAACTATGCCTTTCCATAGTAATGGTCTTGCGATAGAGATCGGAGTTGTCATATTTGTTGATAAGTTCTTCGCAATATTGACCAGGTAAGAGACGTAACACCAATGCATATCCTTTTTCATTCATTTCTTCTGTTACCCTTTGCCAGTCAATGCAAGAAATCTTTTCCATTATGTCTTTACTAATATTCAACAGTCTCAGGCACTATGGTTTGAGAATAAACTTTCGCACTATTAACTTTTTGAATCGATTTTAAAATCAATTGGCGTATATCTAGAATTGTGTCCAAATATCCCGTTAAACCAGAAAATCACAATCTAGCTGAATGCAAGAATCTGTTACTTAACTGTTGTATTAACTAGACTGGAGATACGAATTTTGGTTACCTACATGGGCTACACTTTTCTGCTGAAATTATATATTGCTCTCGTTGATTTGCCTGATTTTATCCAAGGTATATATCTTAATTGCGCTATCCCACCACATTGCCGAGGCAATTTCTGTTAAAGCTGGTAGTGCCTTTTACGATAAGATGCCAAAGTATCAATTGCCTGCTTTTTCCCTCTTGATTCCAATTCCATATTATCATATTCTTCAGCTGTTGAATCTGGTAATCGTCTGCTCCCCACAACTTCGTAAATCTCCTCTAATCCCTTACGTGTCTTGTTATTATTATACCAATCCCTGGATGACGGCGACTACGGATACCAGCATAACCATTGGTGCTTGCTAAGTAACAAATATGGGAATTAGCATTACTATCGTAGGATCCATTCACCAATCATTCTTTTTACATGGGTATTTTAGCGGACATTATCAACTAATTTCATTAAAATTCTACCGTCATGTACTTCTTCAGACGTTATTTCAAGCCATAGAATTTTCTTTTTCTTAATGTCTACAGCATCATACATCTTCGACATTGGCATCAGCCATAATTTTTACGGGCAGTTAAATTCGAGTAGGGAATTGGATCGGGAAATTATTAATCAGCTTGACATACCAACTGCTTAAAAAACCTGCTAATTAGTCGTGGTTTTACAATTGAACGGTTAGTAAATATGAAGTCCAATGATATAGCTAAGGCTCTTAACATCGATGAGGATGTAGGACGACTGATAGGTGCTGCTGTAAAGAAATACGTTGAAGAGAGGCAAAGGAAACGAAATTACTAAGGTAGTTATTATAGCCCAAGGCTATTGGACGTTCTCCTTCAGGTGTCCACATCCTGAAGCTGGCACGCCACAAAATAATAAATTAAAATTCTCTTCAGCATCTAGTGCTCTTCTCACAATTTCCTTCACGTCGTCGTATACAGAGACGTTTGGAAAAGCGGCATGTCTTTTGAAGATGGAATAAGGATGTAGAAATCTCATCATTGTTTTGTCTTCCTCTTAGAATAATCCGGATGGGATACACGCCATTCTCGATAATACCCTGGATGGTTATCGCGCCACTTTTTTTGACGTTCTCTTACATAATCTGCATTTTTTGCACGCCAAATTCGATTTATATCACGATGTTTCTCTCGGTATATTGCTCCATAACACCTACAACACAATGGCCCGCCATACCAGCGTTCAGTCTGACCCTTCACCAAAGTTTTACTTCTTCCACATCTACTACATTTTCTTTCTTCACTTCTAACTTTCATCCTCAACTCCAACCTCCCTCAAGATCTCATATAGCTTATTATACATCTTTTTCAAATAGATGTATGTTGTCTCAGCTAACTTTACTTTCTCAAAGAGATCTTCCAATTGTCTTTGTCTCCAGAAACAACCCGCAAGAGCGCTCTAATATATGAACGGAATATAAATAATATAAAGTCCATAATATGGTAGTAGAGATGTTTCATACAGACAAGACAACTATGACATTGGGCACTGCTATTGGCAGCAGTCGTATTATTATTTGCCTCGTGGCCTATAGTTGTAAACCGACAAGCATTAGCGAGCCAACCTATGTGGAAGTGGATTTTGCGAACGAGATTCCGGCATTAGCTACCCTTCACCACTCTCGCACTACTTTGGTGGGGATGTACTTCATCATCACCACGGCAACTTCCATTACCACAATCACGGCAGCGGTTTTCATCATTTCCAGCACAACCATCACAACCGCTAACCAACCCCTTTTTTTATGAACCAACTAAAGAAAGCAAAAGACAACCAAAACCATTGAAGCTAAAAAATCGTAAAGTGTCATTTTCTGATGATTGCTTAAGGTCATGCAAAGAGTCAACTAGCCGTAGATAGAAGATTTAGGTTCTCAGGTTAATGCTCTGTACCATCATGATTACATCCGGCTCAAATTGCCAACAAAAAAATGAGGAGAAATTCTTGACCCTTGTTGTTTCCCTTCTTGTGTGTATTAACAACAACCACAGCCGCCGAAACCGCCGAAGCCACCGAAGCCACCGAAGCCACCGAAGCCACGGTCGAAGCCGCCGAAGCCGAAGCGGTGGAAGCCAAAGCCACGGTGGAAGCCAAAGCCACGGTGGAAGCCGCCAAAGGCTTGTGCTTGGGTTGCTGCTAATGGACCTGATGCAAACAGTACTATTACTGCTGCAATAGCTACGATGCTGAAAGCAACATTTGTTTTTGTATTCATTAACATATGTTATGAATGATTCTATAATAAAGATGATGACGCGTATCACTTATGGGATTTGTCCTTTAGTTTATATAAAACCGGACTATATCATTATTTTCTTCTATAATATAAGAATCTATGATATTTACTTACTTGTGTTACCTAAATTGGGGAGTCGCGGGCAGGACTCGCTTGAAGTGAGCAATACTTATCTGGCTATAAAACATACCTATAGGACCGTGAGCTATACGATAATTATCGCACTTTAGGTCAAGATAAACCTAGAACTAAAGCCAAGGTTTACAGATTTGTAAGAAAATTCTGTCAAAATGTTATACCTTTAGACTAAAATGATATATCTTAAATTGTTTGTTGTACAATTTGATAATGTACTCACAATGAAGAGAACAACGAAACACAATAATGAATTCTCATATCATCATACGCGAAGTGTAATACTGTTAATTGCATTTACTTTCCTTATGGCTGCCATAACGTGCTTATTTGCATACTTGTTTGACCAAATATCCGGATTTGGCAAACTCGAGACTATGAATCGGGCTCATGGAAACACCAGATTCGATAATTTCCTCCACACAAGGTAACTCTAACACCAAATAGGATAACACCACAGGGATCATTTACACTGAATTTATCATTATCTGACTACGTTGATAGTGACCTTAACGGTTCTACTCTTTGTTATACGATGTATATATTCAGCACAGGTGGTCGCATAGGAATCGGTTGTTCTTTGTGTTCAACAATAAGAGCACCCCGCTAGACAGCAATAATATTCGTCATCCCTTTTATCTTACGTTGTCATAATATTGTTGCATCAATGAATTACTAGCCAGTGGAATTGGAGGAGCATCACCCGTTGCCTCCAATATTTCTACCTGTTGCACCTAAACCCCGCGTTTATGTACACACCCTCGGTAACCAGAATGCCTTTTACGCTCGGAGGCCAGACCATCCCGGTGGGATGGAACTGCACGAATTCCATATCCATGAGCGCGGCGCCCGCGCGATAAGCGAGCGATTGCCCGTCGCCCGTGTATTCCCAACTGTTGCTGGTGATCTTGAAAGCGCGCCCGATGCCGCCTGTGCCCAGCACGATGGCTTTGGCGGAGAACAATTTGAATCGCCCGCGCTCGCGATCGTAGCCGAACGCGCCGGTGACGCGGCCGGCATCGGTCAGCAACTCGAGAATCGTGTGCTCCATGTGCACATCGATTCCGAGGTGGATGCCGTGATCCTGCAGCGTGCGGATCATTTCGAGACCCGTGCGATCGCCCGTGTGCGCGAGGCGCGGATAGCGATGGCCGCCGAAGTTCCGCTGGAGAATCTTGCCGTCTTTGGTGCGATCGAAAATCGCGCCCCAGGCTTCGAGCTCATGCACGCGTTCGGGCGCCTGTTTGGCATGCAATTCCGCCATGCGGGGGTTGTTCAGATATTGCCCGCCGCGCATGGTGTCGGAGAAATGCACGCGCCAGTTATCGCGGTCGTCGACGTTGCCCATGGCCGCGGCCATGCCGCCTTCCGCCATTACCGTGTGGGCTTTACCCAGCAGCGATTTGCAGATCAGCCCGACTTTGACGCCGGCGCTCGATGCTTCGATGGCCGCGCGCAAGCCCGCGCCGCCGGCGCCGATCACCAGCACGTCGTAATCGAACCTCTGATATTCGGCCATTATTAGAAGATTCTCCAGTCCGTCCAGATGCCCATCGCGCACATGCGCACGTAGAGATCGGTGAAACCAACCCAGAACAGACTGAACCAGGCGAACCGCATGTGGCGCGCATTGAGGCAGCTTACGCAGTCGTAGGCTTTCTTCCGTACGGGTGATTTGGAAATCACGTCTTTGAAGCCGCCGATAAGATGCCGCAGGGAATGGCATCCAAAGGTGTAGCTTCCGAGCAGGACGACGTTCATGGTGAGAACCAGCGAGCCGACATTCACGTGAAAGCCATCGGGCCAGCCCGCGAAGCCGTCCCACGCGTCTTTCGCGAGCAATCCGATGAAGATCACCGCGATGTACATAAAGTAGCGATGCACATTCTGAATAATCAGTGGAAACGAGCGCTCGCCCAGGTAAGTCTTGCGCGGCTCGCCTACCGCACAGTTGGGCGGATCGGCCCAGAAGGCCTTGTAATAGGCGCCGCGGTAGTAGTAACAAGTGACCCGGAAACCACCCGGCGCCCACAGAATCAGGAACGCGGCGGAGAAGGGCAGGAATGCTGGAAACCAGTCCGGTTTTGGACCGAACCAGGCCTGTGGCGAGCCGAAGAGTTCCGGCGAATACATGGGCGAAATGTAAGGACCAAAGCGGTAGAAGTCACCCTGAAAAGCTGCCCATGTGGAGTAAACGATGAAGGCAGCAAAGCCGAGGAAAACGGCCAACGGCTGGACCCACCAGGTGTCCGGGCGCGACGTGGCGCCAAACCGCCCCTGGACGAGCGGAACGTCAATCTGTGGCATATGAAATTTCAGTTTATCGGACGGCTTCTGCTGGCGCGGCGCAAGAAGGCAAAATAGAACCTATGAGCGGGCTTATCACGGAAGTGATTGGAACGGTGGCTGGGATCCTGACAACAATCTCCTTCGCTCCCCAGGCGATCCGCACCTGGCGCAAGGGAGGCGATGGTCTCTCGTGGACGATGCTTGTGCTGTTCGGAACGGGCGTCGGGCTCTGGTTCGTTTACGGATTGCTTCGGAATTCCATTCCGATCATCCTGGCGAACGGGCTTACGGAGATTCAGATCCTCTTTATATTTGCGGTCAAAGTTTCGGGCAGAAGGAGCGAGGCACCGCAAAAAGACGTGATATCGTAATCGTCGATTCTGCTATGGCGATTGTGCAACGGCGCGCCCTTGTCTGCTTACTGTTTGCGATCGGGAGCGCGCCCGCGTTCGCGCAGGTCGATTTCTCGGGCGAGTGGGCTCCTCTCTATCATGAGGACGGCCCTGAGCGATTGCCGGGTCCCGAATTAGGCGATTACACCGAGCTTCCCATCAATGCCGCGGCGCGCCTGAGAGCGGATAGTTACGATGCCGATCGCATCTCCGTCGTGCCCGAATACCAGTGCCGGCCGCACGGCGCCGATTACTCCATGCGCGGCCTGGGAAACCTGCGCATCTGGCGGGAGTACGATACCGCCACGCAGAAGCTCGTCGCTTTTCATACTCACCTGCTGGCATGGGACAGCGAGCGCACCATCTATATGGATGGCCGCCCGCATCCGCCCGAGTATGCCGATCACACGTGGCAGGGCTTCTCGACCGGCGTGTGGGAGGGCAACATGCTCACCATCACAACCACGCATTTGAAGACGAATTACATCCGGCGAAACGGCGTTCCGCGCAGCGATAAAGCCACGCTGACCGAGCATTGGATGAAGCATGGCGATTATCTGACTGTGGTCACGGTGATTGACGATCCAGTGTTTCTCACCGAGCCGCTAGTGCGAAGCGACAACTGGTTTCTCGATCCGGGCCAGGCGATCGGCGTCTTCGGATGCGAGTATGCGCCGGAGGTTCCCAAACCCACGGGCACCGTGCCGCATCATCTGCCGGGCACGAATCAGTTTCTCACCGAGTTCGCGCACTGGTATGGATTGCCCGAAGAGGCGATTCGCGGCGGCGCCGAGACGCTTTATCCGGAATACCGATCGAAGATCATCGGCAACTACCATCCACCGGCGAAGTGCGAACGCTACTGCACGTGTACGACGCTATTCAATTGCAACGTGGATTCCAAATGAAGAGGCTCTTCCCGCTCTTCGCAGTCTGCGCCGCACTTGCTTCATGCTCAGCAGCCGCAGGATTTCGACAACGTCGAGGTACATGTTCTGCCGGTTCAGGGCAACGTCTACATGCTGGTGGGCGCGGGCGGCAACATCACACTTCAGGTGGGTAAAGACGGCGTGCTGCTGGTCGATACCTCGTATGCGCAGATGGCGCCGAAGATCATGGCGGCGATCCGCACGCTTTCCGACATGCCGATCCGCTGGATCATCAATACGCACATGCATACCGACCACACCGGCGGAAACGCGGCGCTGGCAAAGCTCGGCGGCGGTGGGGCGGTGCCGCGCATTGTCGCCAACGATCACGTGCTCAATCGCATGAGCGTGCGCGACGCCGCCGGCAAGACCGCGGCTCCGGAGACGGACTGGCCCAACGATGAGTACTTCAATCCGACGAAGGATTTCTTCTTCAACAACGAGGCGGTGGTGGTTTATCACATGCCCGCTGCGCATACCGATGGCGACAGCGTCGTCTTCTTCCGCCGCTCGGATGTAATCAGCGCGGGCGATATTTTCACGCCGAACAGCTATCCGTTCCTCGATCTGGCCCGGGGCGGAAGCGTGCAGGGCGAAATCGACGCGCTGAATCACATCATCGATCTGACGGTGCCGGCGAAATATCAGGAGGGCGGCACCTACGTGATCCCGGGGCATGGCAGGCTTTGCGAAGAGGCCGATGTCGTGGAGTATCGCGACATGGTCACTATCATTCGCGACCGCATTCAGGATCTGATTAAAAAGGGAAAGACGCTCGACCAGGTCAAGGCGGCAAAACCGACGCTCGATTACGACACGCAATACGGCACGGGGGCGGGCGCTGGCGACCGCTTTGTCGAAGCAGTGTACAAGAGCCTGGGGGCCAAGTAATGCGAATTATTCTTTGTTTCGCAATGGCTGTCTCCCTGTATGCTCAGGGCGGTCGCGGCGGCCCGCCGCAGCCTCCGAAGAACCCGAAAGCTGCGGCTCCGGCCGATTTCACCGGTTACTGGGTTTCAGTGGTGACCGAGGACTGGCGCTGGCGCATGGTCACGCCGATCAAGGGCGATTTCGCCAGCATTCCCCTGACTCCGGCCGGGCGCAAACTGGGCAACGATTGGGACCCCGCGAAAGACGAGGCGGCGGGCGAACAATGCCGGTCGTACGGCGCGCCTGCCATCATGCGCGTGCCCGGACGGGTGCACATCACGTGGCAGGACGACAACACGCTGAAGGTGGAAACCGATGCGGGAACGCAGACGCGCCTGTTCCATTTCGAGGGCAAGCCGCCGGAGGGCGCGAAACCCTCATGGCAGGGCTATTCGGCAGCCAACTGGGAGCGGCCGGTGCGCGGGTCGGGCCTTCCTCTGGCGGGGCTGGGTGCGGTGCGGGAAGGTACGCACGGGCGCTCGCTCGAAGTGGTTACTACGCAGCTCCGCCCCGGATATCTGCGCAAGAATGGCGCTCCTTACAGTGCCAATGCGGTGGTGAACGAGTATTACGATCTCTCGAAGGAGCCGAACGGCGACACCTGGTTCCACGTGACGACGATCGTGAAAGACCCGCAGTATCTCGAGGAGCCTTTTGTTACGAGCACGGATTTCAAGAAGCAACCCGATGCCGCTGGGTGGAATCCTTCCGCGTGCTTGGCGAGGTGACGGCCGTATGTTCCTGCGGCGCTATCTGTAAGGCTGGCACGCTGACGCCGGCGTCAACGTCCCGGTATACCTTGGTGCGGAGGCGCGCGTAGCCCGGAGCGCCGCTCAAAGAATACATTCTTGGATCCACGTCGATCAGGAACATGCAGCAGGAGTTTTCTTCAGCTGCCCGCTCCAGTTCGCCCATCGCTTCGTTCTGGTTGCCGAGAGCGTCCTGCAGCAGCGCCACGTAATAGGCGTCCACGTACACCTTCTCGCGCAGCAGTTGCAGTTCAGCGAGAACGGCCGAGGCCTCAGTCTTATGTCCGATCAGGGCGAGACAACGCCCTTCCTCCGCGCGCAACCGCGGCATGTCCGGCGACATGATGCAGGCACGCCGGTATTCGGCCAGCGCTTCTTCCAGACGGCCGGCCAATTCGAGCGCCTGTGCGTAATGCGACCGGCCCATAGGGAGGTAGGGATGCAAGTCGAGCGCTTTCTTGCCGCAGGCGACCGCGCGATCGTATTCCCCGCGGAAGGATCGAATCATGATCTCGGCACAGGGCAGTATGGGCCAGAGCGCATCGGCGTCATACGCCTCGTTCAGGCAATGGAGAGCCTCATCGAAACGCTTCATCACCGCATACAGCACGGCGAGACGTATGTGAACGCGGACTTCTCCGGGATTTTCCCGTTTTGCCTGAAGCAACTCGCATTCCGCCAGGGCGAATTTGCGCTCGAACATGTTCAGCCCCTGCGCGCGGTCGGCCCGAAGCTCGGGTGTAAGGCCGATCAGCGACACGGCGTGGGCGTGCGCTTCGAGAAAAGCCGGATACATCTGAAGCGGCGGCCGCATCGAGAAGGTCCCCAGCATCAGATAGCAGCGCGAAATTCCTTCGAACGCCCGGAAATCGGTGCTGTGATCGCGCGCGGCCTCTTCGAACCACGCAAGGCCGTTCTCAAATCCTTCGAGTGTGTGGCGCTGCCAGCAATGCCAGCCGTTCCGGATCAGATCCTCCGACTTCGGCACATTGAGACGATAACCGAACTTGGGATGATAGCTGATCCAGGAACCGTACTCACGGAGTGCCTTCTTTACTTCACCGACAGTGACGGCGACAGTGTGCCGGGAAACCGAGATGCCGTGCCAGGCTTCCCGGATCATACCTTCGTAGTCCACGCAGCGTCCGCTGTTTTGCAGCAGAATCCGCAGGGCATGCAGCGCCTGGGGTCTTAGTTCCACTTCCCCCTTGTCGCGCAAAAGCCGCGGCGCCTCGGTGTCGAGATAAAAAGGTCCGAACGAGTTCTGAACGACCTGGGCTTGCATGTAAACACCTCTAAAATTGACGCGGTTTTGACCGCCTGTTGGATGGACTATATCATAGACTCGATTTCTGGTGTAAGTTCACGTAAGTTTCTATTTTGCGCTGTAAATTGGCGGCCAGCCAGACACTGTGCAAAGCAGCACAGGTACGCCCGGCGGCTTTGAAATCTTAGACGGGGTGGCATATGAGATCGTGTAGCCCAAAATGCATTCAATTGGCGGTTGCCTCGCTCCTGCTGGCAATCGCCCCATCGCTCCTGGCACAATCTGCGGGAACTTCAGGCCTGGCGGGGGTTGTGAAGGACCCTTCGGGCGCTTCCATCCCGAGCGTAACGGTCACGGTTACGTCGATCACTACCGGCCAGGTGCGAACGGCGACCACCGGCAGCGATGGCGCCTACCGGTTTAATCTATTGCAGCCCGGCGATTACCGGGTTGCGTTTCGCCGCAAACGGATTCAAGACTTCGGAAGTTGCCTCGGTCACGTTGAACGTCACCGAAACACCTGAAGTGGACCGGACACTCGAAGTCGGCGCGCAGTCCGATCAGATTACTGTCGCAGCTACGACAGAAGCTTTACAGACGCAGAGTTCCACGCTCGGAACGGTGGTGGATTCGAAGGCGGTCGTCGAGTTGCCGCTCAGCAGCCGCAACTACACGCAGATTGTCGGCCTTTCCGCGGGCGTGAGCGGTGGCGTCAACAACGCGACACAGTTCGGCAAGGGTACGCAGGACTACAGCGTGAACGGGGCGGACCCCGGCCAGAACAATTATCAGATGGACGGAGTCGCGATCAACAACAGCGCCAACAGCGGCAGTTCCAACGATTCCGGCATCTATGCGGGCATCGGGATCCCGAATCCGGACGCGGTTCAGGAATTCAAGATTCAGACTTCCACTTACGATGCAAGTTACGGAAGGAATCCCGGCGCCAACGTCAACGTAGTTACCAAGACCGGGACCAATGCAGTTCCATGGCGGATTGTTTGAGTTCCTGCGCAACGCGGATTTGAATGCGAATTCCTTCTTCGATAACCGCTCGGGCGGGGGTGTGCAGCAGAAGTTAACCGAGAATCAGTTCGGCGGCGATTTCGGCGGCCCGATCAAGAAGAACAAGATATTCATCTTTGGCTCCTATCAGGAAACGCGTGAACTCAATGGCATCGCGCCCTCCGGCTCCAGTTCATTTTTCGAGCCTCCGGTACCAGCCGGCGATCGCTACACGCCGGCCTGGCAAGCTGCTTTGGGGGCAGCCAACTGCCCCGCGAACAACCCGGGCAATCCGAAGTTCAACACCCTCTTCGCAGGCTTTGGGCAAATGCAGGTGGCGTGTGACGGCTCGAATATCAGTCCGGTCTCGATGGCGATGCTGAATCTCAAGCTGCCCGGCGGCGCTTATTACATTCCTACCAACACCGGCACGCCTTTTCAGAACGTCTTTCTTACCGCACCAGCTGTATTCCACGAACACAATCTGGTGGTGAATATGGACTGGCTGGTCAGCAGTAAGAACACGTTTTCCGCCAAGTACTTTTACACGATGGATCCCCAGCTCGGTCCTTTGAATGGCAACCTCGCTGGCACGCCGGAGAGTAACTACTACGCCAATACCAACACCAGCCTGAAATTAGTTACCATTGTCACGAATAACCTGGTTAATGAGGCGCGCCTATCGGGGCAGCGCAACGAAGCGATCGGCAGCGATACCACGCCGGGAACGCCTCAGGGCGTCGGACAGACGCCCATTGTTCCGACGGAAAACGAATTACCCGTCACCATCATCGGCGGTGCGTTCAATATGTTCGGAACCCTTGCCCCGAGCGTAAGTCCTACGAATCAATTGCAGATTGCGGATCAGATCTCGTGGTCGCACGGAAGGCATACGATTCGCGCGGGCTTCGAGGTTGAAGGAACACGCTGGCCTATTTCCTTCATGGGTCTGGAACGTGGGTTCCTGTTCTATGGGTCTTTCGCTGACTGGCTTATCGGACGCGGAGGCTGTGATCCATCCAATCCGGCTTGTAGCCCGGCGAACCCAGGCAATACCACCGGATCGGCGTTTGGCGACATCACGTCCTGCCTGTTCTGTGTGCGCAGCGGACCGACCGGTATCATTCACAACTATGGCGAGCACAATTACAGCACCTTCGTCCAGGACGATTGGAAAGTGAACTCGCGGCTTACGATCAATCTGGGCGTGCGGTGGGAATTCGACGGCACCTACAACGATAAGTACGGCAACCTCACCAATGTCTGGCCCGATCTCATGAACGGCGTGGCTGTGCCCACCTCGGCGGCCGCAGCGGCCTCGAGCACCGCTGGTTCATTGGATACGTGGTGCCCAACAATTTTGTCGCGCACTACGGCGCGTCCGCCGTGCCCGCCGGCGTTCAGATCAATAACAACGGCACGCCGATATCGGGCCATCCTCCGCTGAGCAACTTCGCGCCGCGCATCGGCTTTGCGTGGCAGCCGAAGGACGAACGGAAAACTGGTGATACGCGGCGGCGCCGGTCTTTTCTACGACCGCATCGCGGGAGACCGGTTCGTACACGGTCTGGAACAGGGTTATCCTTACTCGATCACGCTGGACTATCCGGGTGCGACAAATACTTTCAGCAACGTGAGTCCTTATCCAACCACGCCGCTCAGTTTCCCGCCGCGCTGGTTCAATCACGGTGACTCTCACCGGCTCAGGTCTGGATCAGGCGTTTCTCGACCCTAGTATCCACACGCCGCTCGTTCGCCAGTACAATCTGAACGTCCAGTACCAGTTCGCGCCCACCTGGATACTGGAAGTGGGTTATGTCGGATCGAGCGGCATCAACCTGGTGGACACTTACCACGAATACAACGTTGCGGGGCTGGCAAGCGCCAGCAATCCGATCAACGGCATCACAACAAGCACCACCGCAAAACATTCAGGCCCGCGTGCAGGATCTCGGTTACATCTCAGGCGGCTTGACCGGCACCGCGTTCGATGGCAGGTCGAATTACAACAGCCTTCAGGTTACGGTCCGCAAGCAGTTCTCCCACGGCTTCACCATGCAGGCCGCATATACGTGGAGCAAGGACTTGGGAGATTTAACCGGCAGTGCCGCAAACAGCGGCGATCCGACCAACCTGGCTCAACAGTACGGCCCGGTTGGCTTCAGCCGCCCGCAGCGTCTGATCATCAACTATGCCTACGATCTGCCGTTCGGCAGGCACGACGGCGCGGCGGGATATCTGCTGAACGGATGGAATGTCTCCGGTGTGACCACGATCCAGAACGGAACGCCGCTAACGATCACTGACGGCGGAGGCGGGTCGATATTCGGCGTGACCACTTCCCGTGCCCAGATGTGTCCCGGGGCGACCTATGCATCCGGCAGTTACTCCGGGCGGCGTGGAATCGCGGCTGGGCGGCGCGAGCGGCGGTCCCGGCTACATCAACGCGAGCGCCTTCTGTACCGCGGATCTGCCGCAGATCGGAAACGGCACGGGCTATGGCAACGCCGGAATTGGCATTCTGCTCGGACCGGGCCAGTTCAACTTCGACGTTCGCTGATTAAGACCACGCGGATCAGGGAAAGGCACACGCGTTCAATTCCGGGCGGAGTTCTTCAACTTCTTCAATCACCCGCAGTTCTCCAACCCGGGGACTCTTGCGGTGTCGACCCCGGCGAGTTTCGGGCAGATCACCACGACGTCCACGGTGGACCCGCGGGTTATACAGTTCGCACTGAAGTACAGCTTCTGAACCGAACCTTCGTCAAGCTTCAGCTTGATCAGCCCGGCTTTCTTCCAGAAGGAGAAGGCCGGGCTTTTGCCGGGTGAGTGCCATACAATGGAAGAGCGCGAATGAAAATCATGTTGCTCGCTGCTCGTCTTGTCGCTGACGATGCCCTGTCTATTCGCGCAGGCCGGCGGCGCGAAGTCCGGGGCCGACTGGCCTATGTACAATCGCGATCCGGCCGGCACGCGCTATTCCCCTCTGACGCAGATCAACACGAAGAACGTGGCGAAGCTGAAGCAGGCGTGGTCTTACGCGCTGAAGTCCGATTCGACTCGCCCCGGCACGCCGCGGGCCAGTGGTTCGGAAGCCACTCCGATCGTCGTCAACGGCGTGATGTATCTTCCGGCCGCCGGACGGGTTGTGGCACTCGATGCCGCATCCGGCAAGGAGCTTTGGCGCTATGAACTGCCTCAGGGATCGCCGGGCAATCGCGGCGTGACTTACTGGCCGGGCGACCAGAACAATCCGCCGCGCATCATCTTCACGAGCGGACACATGATGACGGGGCTGAACGCAAACACGGGCAAGATCGACCCGGGTTTCGGCAAGGAAGGGCAGGTCGATATCGTCATCCCCTACACTGCGCCGCCGACCGTTTACAAGAACATGCTGTTTGTCGGCGCCAACGTTCCGGAGATCAATGGCCCCGGGCTGCCGGGCGATACGCGCGCCTACGATGCCCGCACCGGCGCGAAGGTCTGGGAGTTCCACTCCGTGCCGCGCGCGGGTGAACCCGGCAACGAAAGCTGGGAGACGGATAGCTGGAAGGATCGCACCGGCGTGAACAACTGGGGATTCCAGATGACCATCGATGCCGAGCGCGACACGCTTTACACCACCTTCGGCAGCCCGGCCAGCGATTTCTACGGCGGCGATCGCAAGGGAAATGACCTGTACGGCAATTCCGTTGTCGCGCTCGACGTGAATACCGGAAAGATGAAGTGGTATTTTCAGGCCGTCCATCACGATGTGTGGGATTTCGATTTGCCTCCCGCGCCCGGCCTGATGGATGTGACGATCAACGGGAAGAAGACGCCGATCCTCGCGCAGACGGGCAAGGTGGGTTACATGTACATCCTGAACCGCGTGACGGGCGAGCCGGTCTTCGGGGTGAAGGAGACGCCGGTTCCGAAGAGCCAGGTGCCCGGCGAGCAGCTTTCGGCCACGCAGGGGATTCCCGGTGAAGCCGCCGCCTTTCGGGCGCATGAGTTTCAAGATCGAGGATCTGGTGACGGCCGATGACACCACTGCGGAACACGCCGCCGCGTGCCGCGATCTGGTGGAGAAGAGCGGTGGGGCGCATAACGAAGGTCCGTTTACGCCCTATGCGTATCGCGCTCCGGGCGCACCGCCGGTTTCGAATGTGATCTTCCCCGGGCCGATCGGCGGCGTGAACTGGGGCGGCACGGCGTCCGATCCGAAGCTGGGGTACGTTTTCGCTTTCACCAATGAATACGGAAGCATCGGATGGATTCAGAAGGAGCCGGATACGGCGAAGGTTCCTTATCAGCAGGCCAGCATTCTGGGCAATCCGTTCAACTCGAAGTTCTGGGCGCTGAAGAAGGATGCGAACGGGCTGACTCTCGGGGCGCAAAGCTGGCCCTGCCAGAAACCACCATGGGGCAGGCTGACCGCGGTCAACGCGGCGACCGGGGATTTCGCGTGGCAGATCAGGCTGGGCGTCACCGATGAGTTGCCCGAAGGCAAGAAGAACACGGGGCGCATCGGCTTCGGCGGCCCGATCGTGACCGCGGGCGGTCTGGTCTTCATCGGCGCGACCAACGACAAGCGCTTCCGCGCCATCGATTCGAAGACCGGTAAAGAGCTGTGGGAGACGAAACTCGACTACAGCGCCATTGCGGTGCCGATGACGTTTCAGGGCAAGGATGGCAAGCAGTACGTCGCGGTTACCGCGGCGAATGGCGGCGCTGGCGTTACGGATCCCGATCGCAGAGGCGGGGAATCGCTGGTGGTGTTTGCTCTGCCGTGATGCTGGCGCTATGAGTATGGCATGAAGGATCTGAAGAAAGTAACCGTCGTATTGCCCGCGGACCTGCTCGAGCGGGCAACCATGGCAACGGGCAAGGGAATCACTCATACCATTCGCGAAGGGCTCGAGGCCATGGCAGCCGTTCATTCCTTTGAGGGGATGCGCCGCCTTCGTGGCAAAGTGAAACTATCGATCGACGTCGAACGCAGCTTCGGCGGGATTAGATCTCCGGGACTACGAACCGCGTGATCGCCTACCTCGGGCGACAGGGCAGCGATGTTGATTTCTGACAAGCCTTGCGCGTCGGCAGTGATTCTCGCGCCTGTGGTTGTCGCGAGTTATTGAGCGATCCTGCCTTGCTGTCGCGGCTGAAAAACTGATTGGCCATTGCGAGCCGCCGTGTCGACAAGCGATGGCCATTGGGCACGCGCGGGAAACTTCGGGCTGATCGTGCACGCGGATACGCATGCCCGGCTGGCGGAAACGCTGATGCCCAATCGTGCCTCGATCACACGGTCCGCTGCTCACGCGCGACAAAGGTTTTCAAAGGTTCGCGAAGGTCGCCGGATTGAAATTGCTGTGAACCGCTTACTTGATGTGACCCTGGTTGAGATCGCGGTTATTCTCTTCGCAGGAATACTCAATCAGTTCCTGGCCGGGCTTCATGCGCCAGAAGGTCCGCACGTTCTTCCAGGGCTTCGAGTACATCTTCGGATCGTCGACCGTGACTTCGTACGCGATGTGATCGGCGTCGGTCAGCTTGCAGGCGTTCCACGATATGCATCTGATCGGAGTGCGGGTGCCCGACCGTGTCGAGCCTCGTCTTGCCGTTGAAGCCGATGGTGTCGATGACGAGGGTATCTCCGTCCCACTTGCCGACTGAGTCGCCAAACCAGGTCGGATCGAGGGGCTTCGGATGATCGCGCGCCATGGCGACGACGTGAAACCAGTTGCTTTGCTCGAAAAGCAATCGCGATGTAATCTGCCGTACTGCATGACCTGAATCGGATACCCGCCCACATTCATGGAACGCATCAACCCGAAGGGCAGGCAATGGCCCGGTGTAGTCGAACTTCGAGACATCGTAGTTCTTGAAGTTGTCCGCTCCGGCGGGCGTGAAGGGTAGTGCGCCCGCGCCCTTCTGATCCTTCCCGTCCTTCGACACATCGGGGACGTACGGATGGTCCCAGATACCGTTGAAATTCGGCTTGCCGTCGGGCATGCGCGGGATTTCCGAAGCCTGTCCGGCGGCTGATCCGATGAGCGCCAGGGCGGCGGCGGCGAGTATGACTACATGGTTGTTCATATGAGTTCCGACATGCCGATTCTATAACCCTCGGGGCAGGCGAGTAAAGTGCGGCGCTGCGGCGGAAAATCGTATATAGTGTCGAGTCATGAGGCACAATTTCTTTCGCGGCGCGGCGTTTCTTGCGCTCGATCGTCGCGCTTGGGGTGGGCTCGCGTTTGCTTGAGAAGAGGTCCGTTGTCGAGGCTGCGGCGGTGCAGGCGCCGCGATTCGAAGTCGATCCGCTCTGGCCGAAGCCGCTGCCGAATCACTGGATCATTGGCCAGACCATCGGCGTTTCGGTCGACGCGCAGGACCATGTCTGGATCATTCACCGCGCCGGATCGCTCGAAGCCGGGGAACAACACGCGACCACAAATCCTCCCACCGCGCAATGCTGCGCTCCCGCGCCGCCGGTGCTGGAATACGATCAGGCCGGCAATCTGATCGGCCACTGGGGCGGGCCGGGCAAGGGTTACGACTGGCCGGATTCGAACCACGGCATCACGGTCGATTACAAAGGCAACGTGTGGATCGGCGGAAATGGCAGCGGTCCGGAGAGCGGACGTGGCGCGGTCAACGGCGGCGATGAAGAACCCGCCGGTGGGCGCCTTCCCGCGGGCTTCCAGAGTTTCAACGACAACATGGTGCTGAAGTTCACGCAGGACGGAAAATTCCTGATGCAGATCGGCAAACCGGGCAAGAGCAAAGGCAGCAACGACATGGCGAATCTCCGGAAGCCCGCCAAGATGTTTGTCGACCCGAAGACCAATGAGTTGTATGTCGCCGATGGCTACGGCAATCATCGCGTGATCGTTTTCGACGCGGAGACCGGCAAGTACAAACGGCATTGGGGCGCCTACGGGCACAAGCCGGACGACATCGATCACGGGCGTTACAAGCCGGATGATCCGCCGCCGCAGCAGTTCCGCAATCCGGTGCATTGCGCCGAGCTTTCGCACGACAACCTGCTCTATGTCTGCGACCGCGTGAACGATCGCATTCAGGTGTTCAAACCGGATGGGACTTTCATCAAGGAAAAGTTCATCAACAAGCAGACGCTGGGTTCCGGATCCGTGTGGGATATCGCGTTCTCGAAGGATGCGCAGCAGAAGTACATTTATCTCGCCGATGGCGAGAACGACAAAGTGCACATCATCGATCGCGACTCGCTCGAGGTGCTCACCAGCTTTGGCGACGGCGGCCGCCAGCCCGGCGAGTTCTACGGCGTACACAGCATCGCGACCGATTCGAAAGGCAACATCTACACGACCGAGACCTACCGCGGGCAGCGTGTCCAGAAGTTCGTTTACAAGGGACTGGGCCCGGTGACGAAAGTGGATCAGGGCGTGGTCTGGCCGAAGTAATTGGTGCTATATACTGCGAACTGCCTGATGATTCATCGACGAAAAATACTGGCATTGCTCTGGCCGTCGCATGTTCCGGCTGTCGCGGCCGTTGGTCAGGAAGGCCATCCGCTGACCGGCACCTGGCACGGCGAATGGAGCCCCGCCGCGGGCCAGCAGGCACGCATCGTGATGTTCATGAAGTGGGATACGAAGAACATCGTCGGGTACCATCAACCCCGGTCCGAAGGGCGGGCCCATCACTGCCGCCACGCTGGACGCGGAAAAGTGGACCGTCCATTTTGAAGGCGACACGAAGGACGCGTCGGGAAAACTGGTTCACATCTCGGCGGACGGCAAGCTCGACAACATCGGTTCCTACAACCGGACCATCACGGGCACGTGGACGCAGGGCGGGGTGAAGGGCGATTTCAAGATTACCCGGGATTAGCGACGATGTTGCGAAAAGTGTCGGTCATCCTTCTTGTGCGCAGTCTCTTTCGCGGGAGCGTTTTCCGCGCCGCGAACCGATGAACGACAAGGCGCGCCAGCTTGTTCTCGAGGCCTGCACTGCCTGCCACACGCTCGACCGCGTGAAGAGTCAGAGACTCACCAGCGAAGAGTGGCGGCAGACCATCGCGGGCATGCTTTCCGAAGGAGTTCCGTTAACAGATGATGAGGTTACCCTGGTCGTCGACTACCTCGCCCGGAACTTCGGGCCCGAGAATCAGTAACGTATGAGGACCTGCCTTTTCAGCTTTCTACTGCTGGCCGCGAGCGCGCCGTCGTGTTCGCGCACCATTCAATGGCCGCCGCTTATGACGATAAGAAGCCGGTGACCCTCAAGGGTGTCGTGACTAAATTCGACTGGACCAATCCGCACGTGTTGGTCTTTGTCGACGTCGACCTCGGCGAATGGCGATGTCACGAACTGGGAGGTCGAACTTCCCAGCCGCGTCGAACTCAAGAGAGACGGCTGGACGAAGGATTCGGTCAATGTCGGCGATTCGGTGACGGTCGAGGGATCCGCTGCGAGGGACAACAGCAAGGCGATCGGCGGCAAGCAACTGACTCTGTCGACCGGCAAGAAGCTCTCTGCGATTCCCGCCGCAATGCCTCTGGCGAAACAGGCGTCGAAACCAACTCCGCGCTGGCCGGATGGACACCCGCGCCTGGGCTTTGTGCCGGGCGAGACCGGCTACTGGGCCAGCGTCCCGGGGTCGAATCTGTTCGAAGCTGGCGCTAATGTCCGCATGAACCCCGACGGCCTCCTCTTGAATATCGCGGACGCGGGCAAGGTCGCCCCGTTCCAGCCGTGGGCCAAGGGCCTCTACGAATACCGTCAGCGCAATCTTCTGAAAGACGATCCCATGGCCAGTTGCCTTCCGCCCGGGGGCCCGCGCCAGTTCCAGACTGCCAACGGGATTCAGATCGTCGAGGAGCCCGAGCGCAAACGGATATTTGTGATGTCCGGCGGCGGCAATCGCAACTGGCGTCTGATCAATCTCGATGGCCGGGCCCACCAGCCGGACGACGTGATTCCCACCTACTATGGCGATTCCGTCGGCAAGTGGGAAGGCGACACGCTGGTGATCGACAGCATCGGTTTCAACGAGCGATTCTGGTTTGCGAACGGCGGCCTGCCGCATACCGAGACTCTTCATCTTACGGAGCGGATTTCGCGGCCCGACTTCAACACATTAAAATATGAGGTGCAGGTTACCGATCCCGGCGCATACACCAGGCCATGGTCGGGCAGCCTGATGCTTCAATGGGTGCCCAACCAGGAAATCGAAGAATATTTTTGCGACGAATATAACAGAGATCAGGAACACACGGAGAAGTAATCGATGAGAAACAGGACCACTCGCTTATTGGCTGCCGCTTTCGTTTTGCTGGCCGCGTCGGTGCCGATGATGGCGCATCATTCTTTCTCGGCTGAATACGACGCCAAAAAGCCGGTGACGCTGAAAGGCGTCGTGACGAAGGTTGACTGGATGAACCCGCACGTCTACTTCTACATCGATGTGGAAGACCAGGCGGGCAAGGTCACGAACTGGGGCTTTGAGATGGGGCCGCCGCAAGGGCTGCAGCGCGCCGGATGGACGAAGAACACGATGAAGGTCGGCGACGAAGTGATTGTCGATGGATCTCTCGCCAAGGATGGCAGCAATCAGGGCAACGCGCGATCGGTGACGATGGCGAGCACGGGCAAGAAACTCGGCGGCGCTTCGAGCGAAAGCCAGATACCCTGATGCGACTCACCGCTTCACTCGCAGTTCTCGCAGCCGTTCCACTGCTGGCGCAGGCTCCCCAACAGCCAGCCGCGGGACCCGATCCCAATATCAATCTGAGCGCCGGCCGTCTCGCGGGAACGGGACGCGGCCGCGGTCCCAGGCCACCTGCCCGCCCCACTCCGCACCTGCCCGATGGCCGCGTCAATCTGGGTCCTTTACCCGGCGAGAAAGGCGTGTGGGAAGGCAACGCGGGCTCCACGCTGGCCACGAATCCCAAGGGCCTCGATAACCCCCGGATGAATCTGCCCACCAACCTGAAGATCGCCGACGTGCCGTTCCAGCCCTGGGCGCGCGCCGTCTACGAATACCGCCAGGCGACCACCACGAAGGACGATCCGCACGTGCGCTGCAAGCCTTCGGGCGGGCCGCGCATGTTCCACACGCCCTATGGCATGGAGTTTCTCGACCTGCCCGAGCAGAAGCGCATCATCATCGTGGGCGTCGGCGGACCGCACACCTGGCGCACCATTTATATGGATGGCCGTCCGCATCCGAAAGACCTCGATCCCACTTTCGCCGGCCACTCGGTGGGCCACTTCGAGGGCGATTCGCTGGTGATCGATACGGTCGGCTTCAACGAGAAGTTCTGGCTTACGCGCGAAGGAATTCCTTACACGGATAAGCTTCATCTGATCGAACGTTTCACGCGCACGGATTACAACACGCTGAAATACGAAGCGACCATCGACGATCCCGGCGCTTACACCGCGACGTGGACCGGCGGATGGCTGATCCAGTGGCAGCCCACCGAAGAGCTCTACGAATACGTCTGCCAGGACAACAATCGCGACGTCAAACACATGTATGGCGGCAACCGCGAGGGCGGCGACCGCTGATCAGCCTGCTTTTCCGTTTGCGTCGCGCTTTCGGAAGGCGGCTTCTCCCACGTCGGACACCTTGACCCACTTCGGGTCAGGCGAGCGCCTCGTCTCGTAGTTGTCGTGCCAGTTCCACCACTTGTACGGCGGGGTCTGAGGGTAACCCTCTGGCGAGTCCTCCCAAGTCTCCTGACGGCCGAGCGGGGTGATGTCAAGGTAGCTCCAGGTGGTCCCCATCGCCTCGTCGCCGCGGTTGTTGATGAAGTATGTGCGGAACACCCGCTCGCCGTCGCGGAAGAACACGTTGTGTCCGTGCCATTGATCGACGCCGAAGTCTGCGTCGAAGCTGTCGGTGATGGTGTACCACGGCATCTCCCAGCCCATCCGCGCCTTGAGACGCGCGATGTCCGCCTGCGGCGCGCGTGAGGCGTAGGCGAGGGTGGTGTCGCGGGCGTTCAGATGGGCCAGGTGGGCGACCTGATCGGCGCCGAGGGAGCAGCCGCGGCAGGCGTGCTCGGGCCAGCCGAACACGCCGGGCTCGAAGAAGGCGCGATAGACGATCAATTGACGGCGGCCCTCGAACAAATCGAGCAGGCTTACCTTGCCCCTGGGTCCGTCGAACTCGTACTTCCTTGTCCACAGCCAGCCAGGGCATCCGCCGGCGTTCGGCGGCCAGCGCGTCACGGGAGCGGGTCAAGGCCTTCTCCTTCACGAGGAGCTGCTGGCGCGCAGCCTCCCACTCCTGCTGCGACACGATCGGGGGTGTGTTCATCGCGAGATGCCCTTCCCGTGTTCCTTGTCTCTCTCTTTGGTTATTGTCATCTTATTTCTCCTTTGCTTTTCTGAAAAGATTCGCTTGAAAACTTTTCTGAACTTGCCGATGCAGACCGCCAGAATTCCTCCCGTGGATCCGGCTCCGGCGACCATTACCGCTGTGCTTGCGATGCATACCGGGCACATAATTTTGCTCCTCTGAAACGGGCACTTGGTGCTCTCGAGATAAACTTAGCCCGGAATGCTGAAATGCCGGGAGTGACAAGTGTGGCGGGATTCCAGAGCCTGCGATGATGGACTCGCTGATCACGGCCGCGGCGCGCGCGCTGGCCGCCGGCGATCCGCTCGGCGCGTTAAAACGGGTTTCCCTGCGCGATGACGCGCCCGCACTGGCGCTTCGCGGCATTGCGATGGCGCAGCTTGGCGATCTGGTCCGGGCCAAGGCTCTCTTGCGGAGTGCCGCTCGCGCCTTCAGTCCGAGAGAGGCTGTAGCTCGCGCGAGGTGCCTGGTCGCCGAAGCCGAGATCGCGCTCGCCTCGCGCGATCTGAGCTGGCCGGTGAAGTCGCTCGAAGCGGCTCGCGCAACACTCGAAGCGCATGGCGACCGGCTCAACGCCGCGCACGCGCGGTACCTCGAGGTGCGGCGCCTCGTGCTGATCAGCCGCCTCGATGAGGCCGAGCACACGCTCGCGCAGCTCGACCCGACGAACCTTCCGCCCGTGTTGAAGGCGGTCCACGAGTTGGTGGCTGCCGGGATCGCGCTGCGGCGCCTCCAAACCAGGCCGGCGCGCGACGCGCTCGCCCGCGCCAGGCTCGCTGCGAGCCAGGCCGATATCCCCGCGCTCACGGCCGAGGTGGAAAGAGCGTCCCTGGTGCTGACCACGCCTGCCGCGCGCCTGATCGCCAACGGCGCAGAGCGGACCCTGCTGCTGGAGGATGTCGAGGCGCTGCAGGCCTCCAAAGCGCTCGTCGTGGATGCGTGCCGTTACGTCGTGCGTGCCGCGGGCAAGGAGGTGTCGCTCGCAAGCCGTCCGGTGTTGTTCGAACTCGCACGCGCGCTGGGCGAGGCATGGCCGGGAGACGTTCCGCGGGATGTCCTGCTTGCGCGCGCATTCGGAGCGAAACTCGCGGACGAATCGCACCGCGCGCGGTTGCGTGTCGAAATCGGGCGGCTGCGCAGAATGCTTCGGACACTCGCCACGGTAAGCGCGACCAGGCAGCGGTTTTCTACTGGCGCCGTGCCGCGCACGCGAGGTCGTCGTACTCGCGCGGCCTGTCGAAGATGAGCCTGGGTTGATGGAGCATGGGGCGGTGCTTGCCTTTCTCACCGACGGTGAATCCTGGTCGAGCTCGGCGCTGGCGCTGGCACTGGGTACCAGCCAGCGCACCGTGCAGCGGGCACTCGATTCGCTCGCGGCCGCGGGCAGAGTGCAGGCGTTCGGCCGCGCCCGGGCCCGCCGCTGGATGACTCCGCCGGTGCCGGGATTCACGACGACATTGTTACTCCCCGTCTCCTGCTGCCGAGATGACTAGGATGGAGGCATGAATCGTCATCATGCGGCCGAAATCGTTCGCGAATACGGACCCTTTCCGGGGACTGAGAAAGTGCATGGCGTCACTTATGACGGCCGGCAAGTCTGGTTTGCCTCCGGAGACAAGCTGAACGCTCTCGATCCGTCGAGCGGCAAGACACTCCGTTCGATCGATGTCCCCGCGCACGCCGGAACGGCTTTCGACGGCCGGCACCTGTTTCAGATCGCCGAGGATCGTATCCGGAAGATCGATCCGGAAACCGGCCAGGTGCTTGCGACGATCCCGTCACCCGGCGGCGGCCGCGACTCCGGACTCGCCTGGGCCGAAGGCACGCTGTGGGTGGGCCAGTATCGCGACCGCAAGATCCATCAGATCGATCCCGAGACCGGGGCGATTCTTCGCACCATCGAGTGCAACCGCTTCGTCACCGGGGTCACCTGGGTCGATGGAGAGCTTTGGCACGGCACTTGGGAAGGCGACGAAAGCGATCTGAGGCGAATGGATCCTCGGACGGGCGAGGTGCTGGAGCAGCTCGATATGCCGGCCGGGCGCCGGCGTGACGGGCCTGGAATGCGATGGCCGCGATCAATTCTTTTGCGGCGGAGGAACAAGTGGGAAGGTGAGGGCCGTTCGACGGCCCGGACCAGTCCAAAATCGCCGGTAGACGACTACTTGCCCGCTTTGAGTTCGGCGTACACCTGAGTCACGAAGCGTTCAATCGTAGTGTTCGATTGCGGAACCTTCGCATCGAAATCAGCCGTTGGTTTGGCGGCCACGACTTCCTGCAGTGTCTTGCCCTGCGCTACCAGCGGCGCGATCTTGTCGCGGATCGCGATGATCATGTCGCGGTGATTGATGAGTCCGGTGCGATCCGTGACGTCACCGTGTCCCGGCACTACCTTCGTCTGCGCGTTGCAGAGTTTGATCGCGGCGTCGATGCCGGCCAGCATGCCGTTGAGCGATCCGCCATTGGCGCGATCGATGTTGGGGTATTGGATCGTGCGCACATAGTCGCCGATCATGATCACGTTGTTGTTGGGGAAATAGACCAGCGTGTCGCCGTCTGTGTGCGCTTTCGGGATGGGGATCGCCTGCACATCCTCGCCATCCATGTGGAACGTAAGCGGGCTGCTGTAGGTGATTACCGGCAGAGCGGCGGTTGGCGCGGGCGTTCCCGGAGTGCCATTGGCGGCGGGCGCCGGGTGAGCCAGGCGGTTGCGCAGTTCTTCGCGCGCGAAAATCACGGTGCCCATTTTGGCCAGGTTCTCGTTGCCGCCCGTGTGGTCGCCATGCACGTGAGTGTTGATCAGGAAGCGGATGGGTTCGTTCGTTATCTGTTTGACCGCGGCGACAATCTTGCCGGTGAGGGGCGCGAACTGGCTATCCACCATGAGCACGCCGTCCGGGCCTGCGAGTACGCCGATGGCTCCGCCCGATCCGTTCAACACGTAGAAGTTCGGCGCGATTTTATCCGTTTTGATCTCGACTTTGCTGTAATCGGTCGGGGCCTGCGCGAACGCGCTGCCGATCATGCTCAGTGCTGCGAATGCAAAACACACCACTTTTAGTACACCCATTGCTTTGTCTCCTTCATCCTTCATCAGGATCAGTTTAATGCAAACAACAATTAGAATGGTGACCATGCCTATCCGTTACCCCATGCTTTGTGTGGCGGGATTGCTGGCTGCGCAGCTGTTATCCGCTCAGGCCGCAAAACCGGAGCCGGACGTCCTGCTGTTGACCGATGGCGAGCGCCTGGTGGGGCACTTCGAACAATCGAACGGCTCGTCGGTCAAGTTCAAGAGCGATGTGCTGGGCTCGGTCACCGTCGACTGGAGTAAGGTCAAGGAACTGCATACGGCGGAGAAATTTGCCGTCATTCCAAAGAATGTCGAACTGAAGAAGAACGCTGATGTTTCGAGCATCCCGCAGGGAGCCATGGAAGTGGCGGATCAGAAAATCACCATCACCACTGCAACCGGGCCAGCCCGGACTGTCAATGTGGCGGACGCCGACCACGTTATCGAGCAAACCAGTTTTGAGAACGCCGTGCATAAGAACCCGAGCTTCTTTTCCGACTGGGGCGGCGGCGTTACGGCGGGCGCGTCGATCGTTCAGGCCACGCAGGAGAGCCGTTCGTTCACCACGGCGATCAACCTGATCCGTACCGTTCCCGATGAGGACTGGCTGCGCAGACGAAACCGGACGATTGCCGATTTCAGCTTTTCCTACGGCACGGTGGAACAGCCCGAATACGCCGACTGTCAAGACGGAGATCTACCACGGGGACGTCGAGCGCGACGAATACCTCCGGCCCTCGCTCTTCGTCTTCGCGCAGGCCTCGTTCGATCACAATTTTTCGCAAGGTCTGAATCTGCAACAGACCTATGCAGGCGGTCTCGGCTGGAGCGTCATCAAGCGCGCGAACGAAACCCTCGATCTGAAAGCCGGAATGTCTTATGTCCGTCAGGAATTCCAGATTGCGTCGGTCGACCGAAGCACGCTGGGCTCCCTGTTTGAAGAGGATTTCACGCGCGTATTCCGTCGCGGTATCAAATTCTCGCAGCAGCTTATCGTCGCGCCCGCGTGGACGGACAGCAACGCATTTACTGCTTCCGGAAACGCGGCTTTGACGTTCCCCGTGTACAAGCGAGCCAGCTTCTCGCTCGGAGTGATCGATAACTATCTGCTGGACCCGCCTCCGGACTTCAAGAAGAATTCGTTCCAGGCGATCATGGGTTTGAACTACGCGCTGCGTTGATCGGTTGGGGCAATTCCTCCCGCCTTGCGGGTATTCCTGAGCAGTTTCCCGGATTCTGGCACTGCCGTCTTGATGCCGATGAAGGTTCGTGAGGTTGTGAAGATGCTTCGTGACGCCGGGTGGCAGGAGATTCGTTCGCGGGGAAGCCATCGGCATTTCAGACACCCCCACAGGCCGATTCTTATTACGGTGCCCGGTAATGATGGAAAGGAGCTTGCCCCGGGCACTCTTAACGATATATTGAAGAAGGCGGGGTTGAAATGAGCGCGAAACGTTATTCGATCGTGATCGAGCGGTCAAACACTGGTTTTTCCGCGTGGTCGCCTGATGTGCCGGGCTGCTGCGCCGTCGGTGATACCGAGGAAGAAACGGCAAGCAATCTTCGCGAGGCTTTGACTGATCATCTACGCGTTATGCGTGAGATCGGTGAAGATATCCCGGAGCCAAGTTCATCGGTGACGTACGTGGACGTCGCGGCCTGAGGCCAAGGCATTTTCGCGATCACTGTACACCCGCTCCATCGCTGTCGCGGCTCGGAAAGGAGGTACTGTAACAGAGCCTCGCGCGTGAGCAAGCGGTGCACATTAAATAGCGAAAACGCTCTAGCTCCCCGCTTTCTTCCCTGCTCGCACCAGTTGATCGATGTTCACGAAGTCCGTCGGATAGTTCCCCGTGTAACACGCGTAGCAGTACTCGCCGCGCGTATCCGCGACAGACTTCTGCAACGAGTTCATGGAAAGATAAGCCAGCGAATCGGCTTCGATAAAGCGGCGAATCTCTTCGATCGAACTGTTCGCCGCGATCAACTCACTCTTGTTCGGCGTATCCACGCCGTAGAAACACGGCGAAACTGTGGGCGGGCACGAAATTCGCATGTGCACTTCGCGCGCGCCCGCTTGCCGCACCATGCGCACAATCTTGCGGCTGGTGGTCCCGCGCACGATGGAATCGTCCACCAGAATCACGCGCTTGCCTTCGAGCAGACTGCGCACCGGGTTCAGTTTCAGCTTCACGCCGAAATCGCGGATGGCCTGTGACGGCTCGATAAACGTCCGCCCCACGTAGTGATTGCGGATCAGCGCCTGCCGGTAGGGAAGCCCGGACTCCGCGGAATAACCCAGCGCGGCCGCATTGCCGGAATCGGGCACCGGCACCACGATGTCGGCATCGGCCGGAGACTCAATGGCGAGGAAACGCCCCAGATTCTCGCGCGATTCCTGCACCGCGCGCCCGAACACAATCGAATCGGGACGCGAAAAATAGACGTGCTCGAACACGCACTGCGAAAGAGGACGCTGCGGCGCATAGCGCTCGCGGGTCACGCCTTCGGGCCCCACGATCACCATCTCGCCGGGCTGCACATCGCCCATGTAGACCGCGTTGATCAGATCGAAAGCGCACGTTTCCGAAGCGAACACATAGGCCGGCTTGCCGCCGCCGCTGACTTCGAGTTGCCCCATCGCGAGCGGCCGGAATCCCTGCGGATCGCGCGCGACAATGATCCGATCCTCGGCCAGAAACACCAGGGAAAACGCGCCTTCGAGCTGCAGCAGCGCTTCGCGAAGCGCGCCAGCCAGGGTCTTTTCACGCGAATGCGCCACGAGATGCAGAATCACTTCGGTATCGCTCGAGGCCTGGAAGATCGAGCCGCGCGCTTCGAGATCCCTCTTCAGCTCAGCCGCATTCGTGATGTTGCCGTTGTGCGCGACCGCGATCCGGCCTTTGTTGCAGTGCACGGAAAACGGCTGCGCATTGCGTTCCACCGTATCGCCGGTCGTGGAATAACGGGTGTGCCCGATCGCAAGCGCTCCAGGCAATTCCGCAAGCACGGGCACGGTGAAAATATCCGCGACATGCCCCATCGATTTCTTGGTGTGGATCAACTCGCCGTCGCTGGTGGAAATCCCCGCGCTCTCCTGGCCGCGATGCTGCAGCGCATACAGCGATAAGTAGGCTAACTTCGACGCTTCGGGGTGGCCATAAATTGCAGCGACACCGCACTCTTCGTGAAATTTGTCTGTCATCGGTTTTTCTGATCAAACGGTGTGGAGTAACTGACGAAGGCTGTTTTCGAACGATTGCTTCAGATCGGTAGTGGCGATATCGATCCACATGCTGGTTTCGTTTCCGATCTGTAACCGCTCTTTCATTGTAACGCCGATCGTCGGGCAAGCCACGTCAAACCGCAAGGCAATTTCGCGGACGCGATCCGGGCCCTGAGATGTCAGGATGATACGCGACGGAGCCTCGCCGAAGAGCGCGAAATCGATCCGTTCCGCGGGCGTGATATCCACGCGCGCGCCGATTTCGGCGGTGCAGCATTCGCTCAGCGCCACAGCCAGGCCGCCATCGCTCAAATCGTGCGCTGATTCCGCCAGACCCGCGCCTAGAATCTCGCGGACGCACTCGTGCACGCGCTTCTCGTAAGCCATATCGAGCTGCGGCGGAAGGCCCCAAAGCTGGCCGAGGATGACCTTGGCGTATTCGCTGCTGCCGAAACGCAGCGCATGGTTTTCCCCCAATCCTCCCAGCAGGAGGATGTGTGCGCCGGTCTTCGTGAACTGCACGGGTGCGGGGATCGCGGTCTTCATCAGCCCGATGATTCCCAGCACCGGGCGTAGGATAAATCCCCTCGCCCAGCGTTTCGTTGTAGAGACTGACATTGCCGCCCGTGATCGGCGTCTCGAAGAACGCACAGGCTTCCGCGATGCCTTCGATCGCTTCCACCAATTGCGCCATGATCTCGGGCCGCTCCGGATTGCCGAAGTTCAGATTGTTCGTCGCCGCGACCGGCACCGCACCCGCGGTCGCGAGGTTGCGGCAGCATTCGGCGACCGCCAGTTTCGCGCCTTCGCGCGGATCGAGATAGCAGTAACGCCCGTTGCCATCGAGCGACATCGCGATCGAAGTGCCGGTCTCCTTCACGCGCACAACAGCCGCGTCCGAGCCCGGTCCCACGATCGTGTTGGTGCGGACCGTGTAGTCGTACTGCTCCCAGATCCAGCGCTTGGAACAGATGTCGGGCGAGGCCAGAAGCCGCAGCAGATCCGCATTCAGATCCTTCGAGGCGGGGATGTGATCCGGAGGCCCCATCGGCGCCTTGCGATGCGGTTTCACGCCATGCGGACGGTTATACTTCGGCGCTTCATCGGCCAGAGCCGGGTTCGGAATCTCCGCCACGACTTCGCCATGATGCCGGATGCGCAGGTTCCCATCCGGAGTCACCACGCCGATGGTGACCGCGTCGAGTCCCCACTTGCGGAAGACGTCGAAGACTTCGTTCTTCACGGCCATTTTCCGCGACGATCAGCATGCGCTCCTGCGATTCGGAAAGCAGCATTTCGTATGCGGTCATGCCGGATTCGCGCTGCGGAACGCGGTCCAGATCGATGTCGATCCCCGACGCCGCCGCGGCTTCCCATCTCGCACGATGACGAGGTCAATCCCGCCGCGCCCATGTCCTGAATGGCGACGATCGCGCCGGTCTTCATGGCTTCGATGCAGGCTTCGAGCAGCAGCTTTTCCAGGAACGGATCGCCCACCTGCACGTTCGGGCGCTTCTGTTTCGATTCTTCGGTGAACTCCGCGCTCGCCATGGATGCCCCGTGGATGCCGTCGCGCCCGGTCTTCGCGCCGACATAGATCACCGGGTTGCCGATGCCCGAAGCGCGCGCGTAGAAAATCTCGTTCTCTTTGCAAACGCCCAGCGCAAAAACATTCACCAGCGGATTCGCCGAATAGCAGTCTTCGAAGACGCACTCGCCGCCGACGGTCGGCACGCCGAAGCAGTTTCCGTAATGCGCGATGCCGCTCACTACGCCGGTCAAGAATTCGGCGGTTGCGCGCGCCATTATCGGATCGTCAGCGGCCGAAGCGAAGCGAATCCATCACGGCGATGGGACGCGCGCCCATGGTGAAAATGTCGCGCAGGATTCCGCCGACGCCTGTCGCCGCGCCCTGAAACGGTTCGATGTAGCTCGGATGATTGTGCGATTCGATCTTGAACGCGATCACCCAGCCGCCGCCGATTCCGATAATCCCCGCGTTCTCGCCCGGCCCCTGCACAACATACTTGCCCTGCGTGGGAAGCTTCTTCAAATGGATGCGCGAGCTCTTGTAGGAACAATGCTCGCTCCACATCACGCTGAAGACGCCGAGCTCGGTATAACTCGGTTCGCGCCCCAGCAGGGAGACGATCTTCTGATATTCCGCGGGTGTGAGCTGATGCTGCTCCACCAGCTCGGGTGTGATGGTCATCTTGTGAGAGCGGGGATCGCGGACAGCATCGACTCAAAAATACCCAGCCCGGATGTGGACCCCATCAACGGATCGCACGCGCGCTCCGGATGCGGCATCATGCCCATCACGTTGCGCTCGCGATTCAGAATGCCCGCGATGGCGCGCGTGGAACCGTTCGGATTATCGATATAGCGGAACGTCACGCGGTCTTCCGCTTCGAGTTCATCGAGCGTGCGTTCGTCGGCGAAGTAACGGCCTTCGCCGTGCGCGATCGGCAGGCGCAGCTCCTGGCCCTTTTCGAGCTTCGAGGTGAACGGCGAGTTGGTTGTTTCCGTCCGCAGTCTGAGTTCGCGGCAGATGAACTTGAGGTCCTGATTGCGCAGCAGAGCGCCCGGCAGAAGCCCCGCTTCAACCAGAATCTGGAAGCCGTTGCAGACTCCGAGGACCAGGCCGCCATCGGCTGCGAACTTCTTCACCGCGCTCATCACGGGCGAGAAGCGCGCGATGGCGCCGCAGCGCAGGTAATCGCCGTACGAGAAGCCTCCGGGGAGCAGCACGGCATCCACGTCGCTGAGATTCGAAGACTGGTGCCAGATGAATTCGGCGCGTCCGTGCAGGTTCTCGTTGATCGCGTACCACGCGTCGTGGTCGCAATTGCTGCCGGGAAAAACGATGACGCCGACCTTCATCTTGTGGAAGTCCAGTTTACCAGTCGCCCTGACCGCACGTCATAATGAAACCCATGTTGTTTTCTGACCTTGGTCTGGCGAGACGTCTGGAGCGCGCGGAGGGCCGGGCGTGCGTCAGTTTCGCCGAGGCGCAGCGGGAACTGCATCCCGAAAGCGGCGCCGAATGGATCGAATGCGCAGGGGCGTTGGCAGTCTTCAATGGCGTCGATTCCCCGGTCACGCAGAGTTTCGGCCTTGGTCTTTTCGAAGAGCTCAATGCCCCCTCGCTGGACCAGATCGAGCGCTTCTTTTTCGACCGGGGCACGGCGGCCGTGCATGAAGTGAGTCCGCTCGCGGGAGTCGCCGCGATGGATCTGCTCTGCGCCCGTAAGTACAAGCCGATCGAGATCAGCAGCGTCTTGTATCGTTCGGTTGAGACGGCCTGTGGATGAAACGTCCGGGAGCATCAGGGCGCGTGTGATCGGTGAGAATGAAAGAGACCTGTGGGCGGATATCAGCGCCCGCGGCTGGTCGTCCGAATATCCGGAAATGCTCGAGACGATTCGCGGATTCGGCGCCATCGCAGCGGCACGAAAGGACAGCCCCTGCTTCCTCGCGGAGATCGATGGCGAGCCCGGTGCCGCCGGAGTGCTCGGCATCCATGACGGTGTCGCGCTGTTCGGCGGATCGGCTACGGTTCCCGAATTGCGCCGCCGCGGTCTGCAATCGGCGCTGCTTCACGAACGTATGCGCTACGCCTTCGAGCAGGGCTGCGACCTCGCGATGATGGTGGCCGCGGCGGGCAGCGAATCCCAGCGCAATGCGGAACGCAAAGGTTTCCGGATCGCTTACACGCGCACGAAGTGGCAGTTGAGCGAATATACTGGCCTGTGAATGCTCGACCAGGCAACGAATCGGCTGCTCACGGAGGTCGGCGCGAACACCCGCATGGGCCAGTTGCTGCGGCGCTACTGGATGCCCATCGCGGCGGTCTCCGAGTTCGACAAGGTTGCCATCAAACCCGTCCGCCTGATGGGCGAGGATCTCACTCTCTATAAGGATCTCAGCGGCGCGTTCGGGCTGGTCGACCGCCACTGCCCTCACCGCCGCGCCGATCTCTCCTACGGCTTCGTCGAGCAATGCGGACTTGCGCTGCAGCTATCACGGCTGGCTGTTCAACGAGTCGGGCCGGTGCACCGAGCAGCCCTGGGAAGACATCGCCAATCCGCAGGCGCGTTTCAAAGACAAGATCCACATCAAGGCCTATCCGGTCGAAGCCAAGGCTGGATTGCTCTGGGCCTATCTGGGGCCGCAGCCCGCGCCGCTGGTTCCCGATTGGGAGCCGTTCTCATGGACCAACGGCTTCGTCCAGATCGTCTTCGCGGATGTGCCGTGCAACTGGCTGCAGTGCCAGGAAAACTCGATCGACCCGCTGCACTTCGAGTGGATGCACATGAACTGGAGCATGCGCCTGGCGGATAAAGCGGGCCCGTACTCGCCGCGTCACCTGAAGCTCGAGTTCGAAGAGTTCGATTACGGCTACGTCTATCGGCGGCTGCGCGAGGGGATGAAGGAGTCCGATTCGATGTGGACCACCGGGCGTGTCTGCCTCTGGCCGAATGCGCTTTTTCCGGGCGATCACTTCGAGTGGCGTGTGCCGGTGGATGACGAAAATACTTTGAGCGTGACGTGGTCGTTCACAAGAGTTCCGCGCGAGCAGGAGCCCTACGTGCAGGAGCGGATTCCGGCGTGGCATGGGCCGGTGAAAGATGAAGCGGGCCGCTGGATCTCCAGCCATGTGATGAACCAGGATTTCGTCGCGTGGATCGGGCAGGGAACTGTTGCCGATCGCTCGCAGGAGCACCTGGGAACGGGCGACAAGGGCGTCATTCTGATGCGCCAGCGATTCCTCGACGATCTGGCGGCGATCGAGAGGGGCGAGGATCCGAAGGGGATCATTCGCGATCCCGCCGCCAACGTGTGCGTGCGATTGCCGGTGGCCGAACGCCGTTTCTTGACGGAGAGCCTCAGCCGCGCGGAATTTCTGCGGCATCCGGTCCTCGGCAAGCAGTACGAAGGCGAATATCCGTTTCAGGCGGGGCAGCCGGATGAGGTTCGGCAGGCCTACGCGAAGGCAATGGGAATCTAACCTTTCACGGCCGTCCTGCCGGGCCGACCAGGTGCCTCACGTCGCGGTTGTTCTCCTGGCAGATATACTCCATCAGCTCATCGCCCGGCAGCAGCCGGTGCGACGCCTGAATGGTGAACGGCTTCGTATATGCGCCGGGATCGTCGATGGTGACTTCTTCGCGCAGCGTATTGAGATCGGGCCGTGTGTAGCGTTCGATCGTATGGAGGCGCTCGGTGTGCGGGTGGCCCACGAAGTCGAACCAGAACAGATCGTTGAAGCCAACCGTATCCACCACGAGAGTGTCGCTTTCCCAGTGGCCGACGGAATGCCCGTACCAGCGTGGGATTCAGGTCCGCCGGGTGCTTCCGGCCATCCATGAAAATCTGCCGGTAGCTGTGGATGTTTCCTTCGAACAGGAAGTAAACATACGGTGGAGATTCGATGATCTTCCACGGATAAGGCGCATGGCGCGGGACGCCGGTCGGAAGGCAGTTCGTCTCCGGATCGTCTTTCGACAAGTGCTTCTTCATGGCCTCTTCCGCCGGCGGGCGTCAGAGAAATGGTGTCGCCTTTCTTCAGCCCCAGAGAAATATCTTCGATCAGGAAAATATCGCCGGGCCGCCAGACTCCGGTGAAGTCCACGCGACCGTTGGCGAGACGAGGCGCAGGCTTCGGCGTCTGCGGAGCAGCGGGAGGTTGTGCGTGCAGTGCCGATGCCGTGAGGGCCGCCGTCATGCATAGAATCAGCCGGTGTCTCATGGAAGCAGCCATCGTAATACCGCGGGCGTGAGGCGGCGTGGCACACCCGCGCAAAGGTAGAGAATGGCGTAATGCCCTTGTTCTCAATCCTGGCTGACGAGCGGATGCGCGATCTGTTTCCGGCGCTCGGCTCGAACCTCAAGGTTCTGCTGATCTGGCCGAAGTTTCCGCCGTCGTTCTGGGGCTTCGAGGGCGTGCTGCGAATGCTGCCCGAAGCGGCGATGACTCCACCTCTGGGATTGATCACGGTGGCGGCGCTCTGCCCGCCGTCCTGGTCGCTGCGGCTGCTCGACCATGCGTTCGATGAAATCCGCGACGAAGACTATCAGTGGGCCGATCTGGTGATGGTCAGCTCGATGCACGCGCAGCGCGTGGACACGCTGGCAGTTCTCGCCCGTGCGCGCGACTTGGGAAAGCGCACGTTCATCGGCGGACCGTGGGCGTCGAGCGAGCCCGAGCGTCTGCAGGATTTCGCCGATCATGTGCTGGTGGGCGAAGCGGAGGAAGTCTTCGCGGCCATCGCGAGCGACCTGGAAAAGGGTACCGCGCGCGCCATCTATCGGGTTGACGATAAGCCGGACATGTCGCACAGCCCCATTCCGCGCTTCGATCTGCTGCGGCGGGATATGTACACATCGATGCCCGTCCAGTTCTCGCGCGGATGCCCGTTCCAGTGCGAGTTCTGCGACATCATCACGATCTACGGGCGCAAGCCGCGCGTGAAATCGCCTGCGCAGCTGATTTCCGAACTGGACACTCTGCGCGCGCTGGGCTGGCGCAACGAGGTGTTTATCGTCGACGACAACTTCATCGGCAATTCGAAAAACGCGCTGCAACTATCCAAAGAACTGGCGCGAATGGGGAAGCCGCAACGGCCGTGTGTTTTCGTTCTACACCGAGGCCTCGGTCGATCTGGCAGACCGCCCCGAACTCATGGCCGCGATGGTCGAGGCGAACTTCATGTACGTCTTCCTCGGCATCGAATCGCCGTCCGCTGAAGCGCTGAAATCGACGAAGAAATTTCAGAATCTGCGCAAAGACAATCTCGAACAGATCCGGATCATTCAGGAAAGCGGGCTTTGGGTGCTGGGCGGTTTCATCGTCGGGTTCGACTCGGACGACGAAACCATCTTTGAGCGTCAGCGCGAGTTCATCGAAAAGGCAGGCATCACCTGGGCCATGGCGGGAATGCTGCAGGCTCCGCCGACAACGCCTCTCTATGACCGCATGAAAAAGGAAGGGCGGCTCTTCGAAGACAGCGAAGGGACGTCGAATTTCAGCGCGCCCAACTTCCGCACCGTGATGCCGCTCGACACGCTGCTGAACGGGCTCAGCGGGCTGCTGTTCGACCTCTATACGCCCGAAGCCTATTTCCAGCGCGCCTGGCGTTCGCTACAGCTCTGGCAAACGAAACCAACGCAGAAACCGCCGGATCTGCCGATGTCCTACAACCTTCGCCTTCTCGCCCAATCCATGTGGACGCAGGGCGTGAAGTCTTCCTACCGGGGGGCGTATTGGAAATTCCTCGGCCGCATCATGCGCAACTACATCAACAATCCCGCAAAGCTCTGGATGGGCTCGATGATTCTCCTGGCCGGGCATCACTTCCTGATCTACGCGCACGAGGTCGCGGAGGAACTCACGCAGGCCATCGGAAGCGAGGAGAACGAACCGACCGGCAAAAACCGCTCCTTCGCGGTCGCGGCCCCGTAACGAACTGAATCTACAGAGCCGGGCACGCCAGTAAGCGGTGTTTCTTGATTCGTCAGGGAGTGGGCCGTGGACGCGGTTCCGAAGCCGGCGGAACAATTCCCTTGATCCGCATCGACGTCACCACGCTGCCGTAGATCTCATTGTTATGGCCGTAATTCAGGATCAGCAGCGCCATCCGCAGGTTGCGGGTCTGGCGGCCGTTCTCCTGCGTGATGTCGACCATCTCAGTACCGGAGGCGTCGGTCAGCGCTCCATAGACGCCCTCGCAATACGAGAAAGCGCCGGTGAGAGCTTTGATGAATTCAGCCTTGGCGGTGAGCTTTTCGAGATTGGTTCCGGCGTTCGGATTCTTCTCTCCTTTGGCCTGCGAGCACCACAGGTAGTTGAAGTTGGCGAGATGCCCCAGTTGCTGGCCGAATGTCCGCACTTCCTGCTGCGGGCCGGGCCGCTCGTTGTAATTCTCTTCCGGCATCTTTTCGGCGGACCGCATGATGTTGTTGCGATTGCCGTTCCAGGCGCCGCGGAGCCAGGTGGATAACGGATCGGCGTTGGAGCGGGCGCTGCCGGCGCTTGCGCGAAAGCGGGTATTGCCAGCAGAGCCGGCATGAGGAATCTGAACATTCTCATCTCCGGTCGATCTTAGATGCTTTGATCTCAGGCGTCTTTATATCACGCGCCGGCGGCTTTGGCCACTTCAGGCGCGTCATTGCCGCTCGCGCGTCCCGCCGCCAGCATCGACTGTAAGATCTGATCGCCGATCTGTCCCACCGTGCCTGGCGAGTGCGAAAGAAACAGGGTGTTGGTACGGTCGCTTTCGCCGATCGATTTCAGCGTGTCGAAATACTGCGTGACCATCACCAGTTGCATCACTTCCTTCGCGGACGCGCCTTCGACGACCTTCTGGAACTGCTCGATCGAAACCTGCAAGCCCTTCGATGATGGCCTTCCTTTGATTCGCGATGCCCTGGCCCTGCAGCGCCTTGCTCTCCGCTTCGGCTTCGGCCTTCTTGACCACCAGAATCTTCTCGGCTTCGCCGCGGGCGGTGGCGGCGACCTGCTCCCGCTGCGCCGCGTTGATGTCGTTCATGGCGGATTTCACCTTCTGGTCGGGAACGATATCGGTCACCAGCACGTTGACGATCTCGTATCCGAAGCCGGCCATGTCGTTATCGAGTTCATGCTTCACCGCGGCCGCGATGCTGGCCTGGCTGGCGAACACGTCGTCGAGCGTCATGCCGGGAACATGGCCCGAGGATGACCTGCTCGACATAGGACTTGATCTGCGCCGTGGGGTCGGAGAGCTTGTAGAACGCGTCGTAGACCTTCTCGGGACGAACGCGATTCTGCACCGAAATGGGGATGGTGACAAAGACGTTGTCGCGGGTCTTCGTCTCGACGGTCAGCGTGATCTGGTTGACTCGCAGGCTCGTTGACTCGCAGGCTCATTGAGCCGGTGACGGTGTCAAACCAGGGAAATTTCCAGTTGAGACCGGGCTCCGCGACGCGGAGGAAGCGGCCGAAGCGCGTGACTATCGCGACCTGCGCGGTGTTCACGGTGAAGAAGCTGCCGAGGATGGTGCCGAGAGCCACAAACACAAAGATCAGAACGGGGATCCAATAGAGCGTTTCCATACATCCAGTATGCCCCGTCCGAAGGACGAAAATTCAACATATGATATGTAAATGCTGTTCCTGTTACGAAAGAAGCCGCTTACGCTGAACGCTCCGCTCGGCACTGTTCTGATAAGCGCCGGCCTGCTGCTGACGGCATTCCCGGCGCTCGCGCATCATTCGTTCGCGGCTGAGTACGATACGACGAAGAAGGTCGAACTCAATGGAGTGGTAACCAAATTCGAATGGATGAACCCCCACGCGCACTTCTATATGGACGTTAAGGGCGCCGACGGCAAAGTTGCGAACTGGAATCTGGAATTGGCCAGTCCCAATATGCTGGTGCGCAATGGCTGGAAGAGGACTTCGCTGAAGGAAGGCGATGTCGTGGTTGCCGTCGCGTCGCAGGCCAAGGACGGCACGAACACCGCCAGCCTTACGACCGTCACGCTGGCAAACGGGACGGTGTTGACCTTCATGGCCGCTCCTGACGAGCCTGCAAAATGATCAGGCGTCTGGTTTTCTGCTTCGCGATCGCGATCACAGTATTTGCGCAAGCCCCTGCGGGACGGGGACGCGGGCGGGGTCCGGCAACACCCTCGGGTCCGACGCCGCGATTGCCGGATGGGACGCCCGATTTCACCGGAGTGTGGCAAGGCGGCGGCAGCAACTCGGGCGACATTTCGAAGGGACTCAAGCCCGGCGAGGAAGTGGTCATGCTGCCGTGGGCGGAGAAGCTGATGAAGTCGCGCAAATCGCAGGACGATCCGCAGGCGAATTGCCTGCCGTTCGGTGTTCCACGCGGCGCTCCCTATCCCTGGCGGATCGTGCGCACTCCCGCCGATGGCGCGGCCACTCACATGTTCATTCTCTATGAGGGCAACATACACAGCTTCCGGCAGATCTTCATGACGGGTAAGCATCCGGACGATCCGGATCCGACATGGTACGGGCACTCCATCGGCCACTGGGAGAAAGACACGCTGGTTGTCGATACGGTCGGCTTCAACGATAAGTTCTGGTTCGATTATCTGGGGCATCCGCATACGGAGAAGCTGCACACGGTCGAGCGCTATACGAGAACCGATCTCGGCAACATGACCATTGAAGTTACGATCGACGATCCCGGAGCTTATGCCAAACCTTTCACTACGACCGGGCAAAGCCCGGCTGCAGCCTGGCGAAGAACTCCTGGAATATATTTGCCAGGAGAACAACATCGATCTGGTACACGTGAATGCGCCGGCTCAGCTTCCTTAGCTTATTGGCCATAGCGGCCTTCGCGCAGAGCGGCGGAACGATCGCGGGTACCGTTCTCGATGTGGATGGCGTAGCGGTCGCGAATGCGCCGGTGCAGGTCACGAACAAGACTACGAATGCGGTTGTGAAAACGACGACTTCATCGACCGGCGACTTATAATCTCGTGCAGTTGCCGCCCGGCACTTACGATCTGTCTGTCGCGCCCTTGGGATTCAATCCATTCGTGCGGCAGAACATCAGCGTTGCGGCTTCGAAGACAATGCGCGTCGATGTGCAGCTGGTCGATTATCAGTTCGGAACGCTGGGAGACGGGCGCGAATTCCGGATTCAACTCATGAGTCCGCATAAGGCGCCCACCGGCCCGACTCCGCGCACCAGTGATGGCAAGCCCGATCTCTCGGGAGTCTGGTATGCGCAGCGGCCGGTCGATCCGGGCACGCCGGAGCCTCTGCCATGGGCCGCGGCACTGCTCAAGCAACGGGCTGAGAACAACTCGAAGGACGCTCCTGGCGCGCATTGCCTGCCTCGTGGCATCACCAATGCCGGGGCATTGTTTCCGTTCCGGCTGGTACAAACGGCCAAGCTTCTGGTCATGTTGTTTGAGGACGATATTCCCAGCCATCGGCAGGTGTTTCTGGACGGACGTAGCCATCCCAAAGACATGGATCCCAAGTGGATGGGCCATTCGATCGGCCATTGGGAGGGCGACACCCTGGTGATCGATACCGTGGGTTTCGACGACCGGTCATGGCTCACTGCGCAGGGCCATCCGCACACGGAGAAGATGCACGTCATCGAGCGCTTTCGACGACCTGATCTGGGGCATCTGGAGATCGAGTTCACGATTGACGATCCGGCGACTTATGCGAAGCCATGGATCATCAAGCGCGCCGCCGATCTCGATACCAGCGATGAGGTCGGAGAATATGTGTGCACCGAGAACAACAAAGATCCGGAACACATGGTGGGGAAATAGATGAAGAAGACTCTCAACATCGATGAGAAGCTACTGCGTGAGGCGAAGGCGGCTTGTGGAGCGAAGACCGACACCGACACGGTTCGTTCAGGTCTGGAAGCACTGGTGCGACGTGCGGCCTACCAGCGACTCCGTGCTCTTCTCGGGACGGAACCGGATGCGCAGGATGTGCCCAGGCGTCGTGAGAGACCACGCGCCCAATGGCGGGTTACACGAGTGAAGAAAATCGATGCTGAATCGGGCCTGTAAGCGATCCTCGATAGCACAGGTCCGTGACCCGTCGGCATCGGATTCTACATTTTGCGAGTTCACGGGTTTGGCAGGATGCGCTGGCACGGGCTTCGGCCTGTGCTTTCGTATCGGAGCGGCGGCGGTAGGCCACTTGATGCAGCTTAGCGTTAGTCACTTCTTCGGAGCCGGCGGTACCGGCGATTCCGGAACCGCCGACCCATCGGCCCGCGGGTCAGAAGCCGCGTAATTAATACCCGTTGCCGCATCATGCAGAATGGCCTGACCGCGTCCCATCTCCTGCGTGTATTCCCGCCGAATCGCAATCTGGTGCCCTCGTTCCGATAGCTGCTGCAGAGTCCGCGCGGGCACGCGGGATTCGATCGAGACATCGCATCCTGTAGAGTTCCTCTTCGTGAAACGCGGGGCTTCGAGCGCGGCCTGCACGTTCATCCCGTAATCGACAATGTTCGATACAAACTGCGCGTGCGCCAGCGGTTGATTCGCTCCGCCCATGATGCCGAAACCGATATGCTTCGTGCCCGCGCTCCATCAAGGCGGGAATGATGGTGTGAAACGGCCGCTTGCCGCCGGCGAGCACGTTCGGATGCCCCGCCTCAAGCGTGAACCCACCACCGCGGTTCTGCAGAATAAAGCCCATGCCTTCGACCGTAATGCCGGAACCGAACTCAGCGAACACGCTCTGAATCCAGCTGGCGATGTTGCCGTCGCGATCGACTACAGTCAGATAAGTAGTGTCACCAGTGACCGGCTGTCCGGCGGGCACTTCGCAGTTGGCTTTTTCGGGATCGATAAGCGCAAAACGTTTGCGCGCGTAGTCTTTCGATAAGAGCTGTTTGACTGGCGCGTCGTAAGTGTGCGGGTCGGCGTTGTAGCGGCGCACATCGGCATAGGCGAGCTTCATGGCTTCGATGCGCTTATGCATTTCTTCCGGGCTGTGCGGCCCCTGCACTGCGGCAGGCGAAACTTCCATGATGTTCAGCATTTCGAGCGCCGCCATGCCCTGGCTGTTGGGCGGAAGCTCATAGACACGCCAGCCGCGGTAATCCGTCGAAATCGGCTGCACCCATTCGGACGAAACGGCGGCGAGATCCTGCGCCGTCATGGTGCCGCCGAGATGCTCCGATGTCTTCAGAATGGCGCTGGCGATTTCGCCCTTGTAGAAGGCATCGGGGCCCTTTTCCGCGATCAGCCGGAAAGCCCGCGCCATGTCGGGATTACGAAAGAGATCGCCTTCATGCGGCGGCTTGCCGCCGGGAAGGAAGACGCGAACAGACTCCGCGTTCGTGTGAACCTTCTTCGACGTTCGGCGCTTCGTTCCAGGTTTCGGCGACGCCCTCGGCAACCGGAAAGCCGTTTTCGGCGTAAGCGATCGCGTCCTGAAAAAGATCCTTCCACGGCAGCTTGCCGAAGCGCTGGTGGATCTTAGCCCAACCCTCGACCGCGCCCGGAACGGTGACGCTGTGAATGCCCTCCTGCGGCATAGTCTTATCGCCGCGCTTGGTAAGGAAGGCCGGCGAGAGAGCCTGCGGCGCTGAGCCGGAGGCGTTGAGTCCTGTGAGAGTGCCCGTGGCGGCGTCGCGATAGAGAACAAAGAGGTCGCCACCGATGCCATTCTTCATGGGTTCGGTGACGGCGAGCACTGCGTTGGCTGCAATAGCCGCGTCAATCGCGGAACCGCCGCGGGCCAGAATCTGCGCCCCGGTCTGCGAGGCAAGAACCTGGCTGGTGGCGGCGATACCCTGCCGGGCAATCACCATCGAGCGGCCGTAGTCGCGGCCCGCGCCCAGCAGCGTCAGGGACATGATCAGTAGAGTACAACCAATCCGCGCAGCGCGCGTCACTTCACGCTCTTGATCCATTTCAGGATGGGGCCCGTGACGCTGGTATCGGCGGTATCGGGCGACATCACTTCGGAGATGTGGCTGTGATCCTTGTAGACAACATAGGTGGGAGCGTGCCCGCCCTTTGTCAGTTGATCTCTGAGTGTCTCGGCAAAACCGATGATGTTCGGCGGATCGAGTTCCGCCACCGAGACCATGAAAGGAATCTTCGCGTTGATAAGACCTGGCAGATTCGATCGCGCCAGTTGCGTGGCGGCATCCGGTTGCTCACCTCTGCCGCGCCCGCCGCCTCGGCCCGCACCGCCGCCGGGCCCGCCGGGCCCGCCGCGTCCACGACCCGCCGCCGGTGCCGGAGCAGGACCGCCGTTGGGTTGTCCGCAAGCTCCGAATCCGCCACCGCCCGGCGGAACGGGAGGCGGCGTCACGGGCAGAATATTGAAGGCCGGAGGCGACATGAAGATCGCGCCTTTGACGCCGATCCCTTCAGGACCGTAAAACTCAGGATGCCCGACGTAAGTGCTGAGCGGGACATTGCCGGCCGATTGCGACCAGATAAACACGCGCTTCGGGTTGCCCTTGTACATCGCGATGTTCTTGTTGACCCATTGGATGATCAGGCTGATGTCTTTGGCGGGATCGTCCCACGCCGTGCCGGGGCGGCGCTGCATGTTGACGCCGACCATACCATTCTTCGTTGCCCACATCATCACGTTGTCGTAGAAGACATCGCCATTGGGTCCGCCCTGCAGCTTGTTGCCGGCGCCGCCGGAGACATAGATCAGCACGGGGCGCGACTTGCCGCCTTTGATCGCCGAGAACACGTCGAGAACGTTCTTCGGATCGGGTCCGAAGGAAACATCGCGAACAATGTTGACGCCCGTGTAAGGCGGGTTGGGCTGCAGCGGCCGATAGATCGAGGCCGTCTCGGGAACGCAAACGCCGCGCCCGATATTGATGAGCTCCTTCGCGATATCCGGCGGTACAGCAGCGTGTGCCGCGCCCACAACCACGCCCAATGCCGCCATGCCAATCGCGATCAATCCCAGCGTCATTCGTGCAGTTCTCACATCAGCCTCCAGCGGCCACCGAGTATATCAACTTCGCGTGCAATTCCGGCCCAACGGTGACATAATGACCCCGAAATGCACAGAGCGTTGTCGCAACAATCTGACGCGCACGGCTCGCTAACCGCACCTCGTTTCCGAGCCGCGACCGCGAGGGAGCGGTCTGGCCGGGAGAAACCAATGTCGACTGTTATGAAATTCGGATTGGCGGCGATTGCCGCAGCGAGCGTAATGTTGGCGCAAGCGCCTCCGGCGCAGAACCTGATGCCGCATCAACTCAAGCCAAACGTCTACTGGCTGGAAGGCGGCGGCGGAAATACCGGCGTGATTGTCGGTAACAACGGCGTTATTATCATCGACGCCAAGACCACTCCCGCACAGGGAAAGATGGTGATCGACGAAGTGGCGAAGATCACTCCCAAGCCCATCACGCACGTGATCCTTACCCATAGCGACGGCGACCACGTCAACGGTCTGGCTGCCTTCCCCACTGGCCTGACAATCATCGCGCAGGAGAACAACAAGAAGGAGCAGGAAGCGGCGCTGAAGGCTGGCGGGCGCAGCGCTCCACCGGCCGACCGTCTGCCCACGCAACTCGTGACCAAAGAGAAAGAAACGCGACGCTCGATGGCGTGAAGTTCGAGTTCTACCACTGGGGGCCCGCGCATACCAGCGGCGACCTGATCATCTACTTACCCGCCGAGAAGATCGTATTCACGGGCGATATTATCGCCGCGAATCGGCCCGATCCGATCATCCATCCCGAAAAGGGCGGCAACTCCGAAGGCTGGGTCAAGACGGTGCAGGGGATCGTCAAACTCAACGCCGACCAGTTTGTGCCGGGCCATGGCGACCTCCAGACGAAGGCCGATATCGAGACGCGGCTGAAGACGACTTCCGAAAAGCGGGCGAAGATCGTAGCCCTGTGTCAAAGAGGGCAAGTCGCTCGATGAGATCAAAGCGGCAGTTGGCGATACGCCACCTCGCGGCCCCGGCCGGCGGCGGGCGCGGCGGCCCCGCATTCTCGAGTCTTTCGGAAATCGTCTATAACGAACTCAAGAAGTAATCCCATGAGGCGACTTACTTGTCTCATTTTCGGGCTGGCATCGCTGGCGTCGCGCGCAGATCCTGAACAAAGACGCTCCGGTTGTGGTTGGCCACTATCACCTCAACGTGACCAGCGTCGAAGCGCATAAGAAGTTCTGGGTGGATACTCTCGGCGGTACAGCCATCAAGTTCGGCTCCGCGAAAGTGGACGTGATCCAGTTCCCCGGCGTTTTCCTCTTCCTGCACCAGCAGGTGCCTACCGGCCCGACGAGAGGCACGACGCTCGATCACATCGGTTTCGCGGTACCCGATGTTCCTAAGATGACAACGAAAGTTGTCGCGAATGGTTATGGTTTGACCGTGGGACGCGAGCCAGGACCTGGCGAAACGGCCGCCCCTCCCACGGCGGGTAACTATGGTAAGTTCTCTTACCTTGTCGGCCCGGACGGAGTGAAGGTTGAGCTTGTTACCAATGATGCGCCAAATGCTCCACCGATCATGCACCACCATGTTCACTTCGTGAACAAGCAGTTCGTCGAGATGCAGCAATGGTATATGAAGGCGCTCGATGCGACGCTTCGCCCGGGCCAGACCGATTACTTCATTGGCGCCGATTTGCCCGGTGTCGGATACATGCTGAATTTCTTCAGCTGGCTGCCGAACGAGAAGCTGGTAGGCACGAAAGGCCGCGCCATCGATCACGTCGGGTTCGAAGTGAAAGAACCTGCCGGAATTCCTGCAGAAGCTGCAAGCCAAAGGAATCAAGCTTACCGAGCCTTATCGCAAGCTTCCGGATATGGGCAATATCGGAAGCGCGTTCATCACAGATCCCTGGGGCACTTCGATCGAACTTACAGAAGGCTTGCGCACGCTCCCTTAACACCGTTCGAATCACCACTCTCGTTTCGCCTCTTAAGCCTTAAACTCCCCCAAACCTTGCGCGCCGTCTCCGCAACAAGCGCAAGCTTGCGCCACTGCTGGTCCATCGTGAGTAAATTGCCCGGCGCCGTGGATGCAAATCCACATTGCGTACTGATCGCCAGGTTCTCGATCGGAATGTACTTTGCGGCTTCATCGATCCGCCGCCGCAGTTCGTCCTGAGTTTCCATCTACGGCTCTTTGGAAGTCACTAACCCCAGCACAACCATCTTGCCCCGGGGAACGAGACGCAGCGGCTCAAAACCACCGGACCGCTCCGTATCGTATTCCAGCAGAAAGGTATCGACGTCCAGCGAACCGAACAATCTTTCCGCGATGGCGTCATAAGTCCCCTCGGTATACCATCGGCTGCGGTTATTCCCGCGGCAAATATGGACCGCCAGCGTAACGTTATCGCGCGGGATGCCGCGAAGAACCGCATTGTCGGCCGCAACCGCGAATTCCAGTTCACGGTCCGCATCCCGGCCTGCCGCGCGGAGTCGCTCGCGCTGCAGCGGGTCGAAGTAGAAAGAATAAAAAGGCGCATCGAACTGGATGTAAGGAACGCCCTCCGCCTGCAGCCATGCGACTTCGTCCTGAATGATGTCCACGAGGTCGGCGAGCAAATCCTCACGGCGCGGATAGAACTTATCGGAGATGTGTTCCTTATAACTGCTCACCATGAAGTTGGAGGCAGCCGGCACCGTGATCTTGAAAGGCCACTCAAGCGACGTTTTGAGGAACCGCAGCTCATGGCCTGTCAGCTTTCTCCGTTTACGCAGCTTGCCGCCCGCCACCTGAGCGGCACTCGCCTCGCTTTTCCCGCCAGGCCCTTTCCAATCCAGTGTCACGCTCTCGGGAACAAACCCAACTACCGCCTCGGCCATATCGCCGAGCCACGAACTGCGGCGCATTTCGCCGTCAGTGTAGACATCTATGCCCGTATCGCGCTGATGCCGCAGAGCATCGCGAATCGCCTTGTCCTCAGCCGCGCGGAGTTCTTCCAGGGAAAGGCGACCCTCATTGCACTCAGCCCTCGCGGCGAGAAGTTCGGGCGGACGCAGCAGACTGCCGACCTGATCGGCGCGCACCTGTGGTTTCACGTTCCGACAATTCTACAGCAGAAGTCATAAAATTTCGTCAGTGCCTCCGCAAAAGCCGATAGACTCAGCAGTACGACCGATGGAGCCCGACAATGCCACCTTTCGATCCCGCCTTCGCCCTCGAATTCATGCTGCCTTTCGCCGAGGCCGCTTACGATGTCGCCGCCAAACAAGCTCCACTCATGCCTCCCGGCTACGCGATCAAGTCGATCATCGCGGCCGATCCCCAGCGAACCGCCCAGGTAATGGCCGCCGTTCCGCTTCCCCACCAGCGCATGGTCCGCGCCATGGTTGCCAACAATCCGATCATGGGTTTTGTAGGCCGCAACGACACCACGCAAACCGTGATCGTCTCCTTCCGTGGAACCGAAACGCCGGAAGACTGGCTGAAGGATTTCGACTCGCTCGCGGTACCTTTTCCTGACATTCCGGTCGCCGGTCTGGTTCACCAGGGGTTCGATGCCGTGTATCAGACGATCCGCAACAGCGTCATCGGCGGAGTAGACGCCGCCAAAGTGAATGCCTCGTCCATGTGGATCACCGGCCACAGTCTCGGCGGCGCCATCGCCTTGCTTGCCGCGATCGACTTCGGAAAGAACGCCGTGCCGCCGCTCGTCTCTCAGCTCTACACATTCGCCGGGCCGCGCGTGGGCGATGCCACTTTCAAGAACATTTTCGACGCTACCATCCCCGTATGTTACCGGGTCGTCAACCGCTGGGACATCGTGCCGCAACTGCCACCGCCGCCTCTGTTCATTCATGTCGGGCAGGGGATAGACATTGACGGCGGCTTCACGCTCGATCTCGCCCTCGCGCACAATCTGCTGAAATCCTACAAGCCGGGCTTACAGAAGCTCTGACTGAGCACAGTGCCTCGTTTCCGCACCGCGATAGTGCTGGAGCGGTGCACGGCAATTGCGAGAATGCTCTAATCTCGACGGTCGAGTTGCAGCAGAGCTTCGGCGATATGGTTCACCGCGGTCTCTTCGTCGGCGCGGCTCGATTGATCGGCCCGCGTCGACGCACAGAACTCCAGGTGAATCAGTTCGTGCACCACGGTAAATTCCATGTCCCGCAGGATTGCATCGGAGGACGCCTGGTAGTCCGCGTAGTTGGATAAATCCAGCACGCGGATCACTGCGGTCTTCTTCTCAGGATCCCAGCGGATGTTACCCAGCGTTCCGGTTCTCAAACCGTCCCGCTGCGACGTGATCACCGTGACAGTCCAGTCTTCCAGCTTGAGCCGTTTCTGCCAAAGCGAAAGCTTGTCATTGAGATAGCGTTGCGCCGGGGTGACGGAGGGGTTTACGGTAAGTTCGGCAGCTCCGCACAAAACGGGCGATAGCAGCGAAACGAACGCAACTGCGTTGACGATCAGGCGGGAGGTGCAGAACCGCACAACTTGAGCATAGCATCACTCTGGTGCGTTTTCTGACCACCCGAAAACGGGCGAAAAAGGCCGGATGGCGAATGCCTCACACATCGCCATCCGGCTCACGGCTATTGAACGTCTATGTTTTCTACCGCGATCGTCCCGCCTTTGTCAGTCCCGTCAACTTTCGCCATCACAATCGGGGACTGTGTTTTGCCCGGCTCAGCCCGGTCGGCGCGATTCTTCAATGCCGCCGACGCTTTCGTGTTGCCGGACCCGTCCAGTTTGTATACCTTGCCAGACACGTCCAGCGCAAACGCCGTCGTCGAGGCCGTGGCCTCGCAGGATGCCGCGGCCTTCTGCTTCTCGTAACAGCTGGCATCCAGCAGATTTCCCGACCAGCTCTCGGCGAGAGCCAGGGCTGAAAAGCCCGCCGCCAGCGTAATCAACACCGGAATTCGACGCATATCCATCGTTTTCTCCTCTCACTTGGTTTCCCGGAGGAAGTGTTTAGTCACCGGGGTTCGCGAAGCCCAAGGAGGCACGTCGAAGTCCATCGGCGAGAGTAACGGAAAACAGTGTTTAGGCCACAAAAAACGGCGTTTTTCTGGCTGTTTTTTCGCGCGGCACCGCCCTCGGAAATTCTTACGGCACCCGGAGCAGAGATTTTACCTGTTCACACGCGAGTCTACGGCTTCAGATTCAAGTACTGCGGAACGCCTTCCTCCGCCACACCCAGCGCCGTCGCCAGTGCGATCTTTGCGCTATTGTGCGCATTCAGACTCCCGATGTAATTCTCATTCGCCGCCGCCAGTAATTGCTGCGCCTGCACTGCCTCGATGTTGTCCGTCACGCCCGCCGCGAAACGGTCGCGCGCCTGCATCAGCGTCTCGGTCGCAAGATCCACGTTGTTCTTCGACACCGCCACCTGGTCCGCCGCCGATTGCAGATCGAGCAGCGCATTCCGCACTTCATAATCGATGCGCCCGCGCAGATCCTCCACCATATTCTTCTTGTCGCGCAGCACGGCCTCGGCCTGTTCGATATCGCTGCGCGTCCTCCCTCCCGCATAGATCGGCACTCGCACTCCCGCCAGAACGCTGTAGGTCCCATGCGAGTTCGCAAACGTCTGCCCGATGTCGCCGTAATCGGCCTGCACCACAACCGTCGGCCAGTAATGCTCCGACCGCGCCGCATCAATCGCAAACTCCGCCGCGCGCACGTTCGCCTGCGCAGCGCGAAAATCCGCGCGGTGCTCAAACGCCTGCTTCAATAAATCGTCGAGCGAATTCGCCAGCGGAGTAAACGGCAGCGTGTCGGTCACACCGAACTGCTGTCCTGCAGGCAAACCGATCGCCCGCGCCAGTGTCAGCTTGTCCTTCTCCACCTGGTTCTTCTGCGCCAGCAATCGCTGCTGCTCGCTTTGCCGCTGCACATCGGCGCGCAGCACGTCGATCCCAGCCACGGTGCCCGCCTGCTTCTGGTCCACCGCGCGATCGTAGAGCGCCTGCGCGGTCGCAAGTTCCGCCTGAATCGCATCCACTCTGGCCGAATCCGTGATCACCGCGAGATACGCGTTGCTCACAGCCTGCACCACCAGGTTGCGTGCGTCCTCCGCCGTCAACTCCGCGGCCTTCTGGCTTTCGGTCGCCGATTTCAGGTTCTTCAGCGACGTTCGATCGTACACCGTCTGCTCCACGAAGCCGCGCACATTCTGAACTCCGAACGGCCCGCACGATCCTCGGGATGCCCGGCAGGTTGAAGCCAAACGCCGCGAGGTCGATCTGTTGCGATGTCTGCGTCGCGCCTACGGATACATTCGGCAGCAGAGTGCTGAGAGTCCTGCGCCGCTCCGCCTTCACGGTATCCGCGATGTCCCGGCTTGTAAGTATTCCCAGGTTGTAGCGCAGCCCGCGCTGAATGGCATCGCGCAGCGAGAGCGCCAGTGGCAGTCGCGCTCACCGTGCCCGTTGCCACGCTTCCGCTGAACGAAATCTGCGGCTGCTCCTGCAGTACGGGAGCCGGCCCGTTCGGCACGGCCTGCGGAGGCGGTGGAACCTGCGCCATCGCCGCAAACGCGAGCCAGGAGAACGGCTAAAGATGTTTTGTGCGGAAACGCGGTCATTGATTGCATTCTCCCAGTCATCAATTCACGGATGAACCGGTTTCGCGATGGGTTGCAGGAAAGGCCACAGGAAAAGCTATAACCAGCCGGTATAATCGGGCGTTAACGAGATGACCGTGGCACTTACCTGATGAAACGTTACGCCGTGTTCGTCCTGCGCTTCGCCCTCGCGCCCATGATCAGCGGAACGTTCGTAGTAAACACGCGCGGACCCGCCTCCCTCATCGAATGGGCCCACATCGCCGCCGGCTTCGCCCTGATCTACCTGATCGTCGGTCTGCTGATCCGTTCCGCCATGCATCCGGAACTGCGTCTGCCGGGATTCTTCGCCCTCATCGCGGCGCTGCTTGAGACCATACCGGGCGCGCCGCGACTCCACGCCGCCGTCTCGCCCATTCTCTTCACGACGCTCGCCTGGGCGGCTGTAGCGCTCCCCAAAGGCGCGCGTGAGGAAAGCGCCGGACCCCTTCGTATCTTCGCCCTCCCCGCACTAGTGCTCCTCGCCATCTTCTATGGCGTGGGTTACCGCCACAAAGAATCAGGTGTCGCTCCTCACATCGCTGCCGCCATGCTCGTAGCAGGCGCTCTTCTCATCTTCTGCATGTATATAAACCAGCGCTATCCGGAGGCCATCGCGCTGCGAGGCATTGCCAATCTCAACATCGCAGTCGTGCTGTTTCAGGTCGCCATGGGCGCCGCCGCTCTCGTGATCCGCATGCTCGAAATCGAAGGCGGACTCGCCCTGGGACTCTCCCGAACCGCCCACATCACCGGCGCCGGCGTGCTTCTCGCCGCCACCACCATCCTGGCGATTCAATATCGACGCAGCCATGCCTACCTCGGCTGACTATCACTATCGTCAGGAGCGCTTCTTCTCCCAACCGCCCGAGACCGTCTGGCCGTTTGCCTCTGACACCGCTCGCTTCAACGAGCTCGCTGGCCTCAAACCGTACACTGTTGAGGAGCGTGTTGACCCACAAGGCCGTGTCCGCCGTTTCGCCCGTAGCAATATCGGCCCTCTGTCGATGCGCTGGCAGGAAGGCTACGGCGAGTGGCGCGAGAACCGCCAGTGGACCATCGTGCGTGAGTTCGAAACCGGGCCCATGCACCGCATGGAAGTCTCGACCGAACTCCGGCCCGAAGGCGACGGGTGCCGGCTGGTGTTCGCCGTGGATGCTGAAACCTCCGGTCTGTTCGGATTCATCGCCAAAACCCTCGGCCTGCTCGACCGCGAATGCGCGAAGATCCTCGCCGCAATCGAGCAACTGGTCCGCGAGGGCGAAGAAAGCAGAAGCAACGAAGATTGGATAAAACCGGAAGCCGCCGCGCGCCTTAACGCCCTCGCCGCGGACCTGGCTTCGCACACTCTGACCCCGAATCTCGTCCAGTTTCTCAATCGCGCCCCGACGGTTTCGCTGCGCGGCATGCGCCCCCTCGAACTTGCACGCCGCTGGAACGCTTCCCCGGACCACGTCGTCGAACTCTTCCTCGCCGCGGCCCATCGCGGCATTCTCGTCATGGGCTGGGATCTCCTCTGTCCCCGCTGTCGCGGCGCCAAATCCCGCGTCGCTAACTTGCACGACCTCCCCGAAGGCGCCCACTGCTCTTCCTGCAATATCGATTACCAGCGCAATTTCTCGAGCAACGTCGAACTCACATTCCGCCCCGCATCCTGGCTTCGCCCGCTGCCCGAAGGCGAGTTCTGCCTGCTCGGACCGGGCTCTGCGCCTCACGTAAAATTTCAGGCCGAAGTCGCCGCGCGCTCCAGCAGGATGTACGACGTGACTCTGGAACCCGGGCCCTACCGCTTTCGCACCGTCGAAGCGGGTGGCGAGGCCGATGCCGACCTCGCGGCCGAGGACGCCACGCCCTCCGTGATCGCGCACGGCAGTGAAATCCGGCTCGAACCCGCGAGCAGTGGCAACGCAACTGGCAATCCGCAACGAAACCGATCGCCCGCTCTACTTCGTCATCGAAGACCGGAACTGGATTGCCGACGCCCTCACCGGCGATCGCGTGATTGCCATGCCGGTCTTCCGCCGCCTCTGCCCGGAACAACTTCTGCGCCCCGGCGACGACGCCGAAATCGGCCGCATCACCATCCTCTTCACCGACCTCGTCGGCTCGACCGGCCTCTACGATTCCCTCGGCGACGCCACCGCCTACAACCTCGTACGCGACCACTTCGCTTTTCTTTCCGAGCGCGTTCAACGTCACAACGGCTTCATCGTCAAGACGGTCGGCGATGCCGTCATGGCCGCCTTTTCCCACTCCGATGACGCGGTGCGCGCCGCCCTCGCCATTCAGGACGACGTCGCCGCCTTCAACTCCGCCAATCGCGCCGGCGCGATCGCGCTCAAGCTCGGCATTCACTCCGGCGCCTGCATCGCGGTAACAGCCGCGGGCGTGCTCGATTACTTCGGCGCCACCGTAAACATCGCCGCCCGGCTCGAGCACCAGTGCGCCGCTGGCGAAGTGGTCGTCTCAGGCGTCATGCTGGACGATCCCGCAACGAACGCCGCCCTCGACGGCCGCACGCTCCACTGGGACCAGGCAATCCTGCGCGGCTTCAACGCCCCGCTCCGTTTCGTGCGCGTACGCCGCTAACTGTGAACGAGCAGTTTGATGGCTTGGGCGTTACCGCCAGGCGGGCTTTTCAGAACGTCTTCGCCGAGACGATCCCGTTGTACAATCGGACCTGCCATTTTGAAGTTCACGCCCCTGGGAGGCCGCGGAATGCCAGACGAGAACAGGGGTATGGGTATTCAGACCCTTATCGCAATTTTAGCGACCGTGATTACGGCGGGGCAATTGAGCATCGCCTACTACACCTACCAGGACACGAAACTGAAAAACGCCACTGATGCGCGCAAGACCCTGCACGACGAGAGGAAAGACGATTTAGACGCCAACGAGCACATCGCAGAGCTCTTATTGGAGAAACGTGATTTGTTCCAGACTCAGGAAGAACGGGATCTGGGAACCGAGATCGCGACGGCGTTACCCGACCTGGGCCTGAAGCAGAAAATCTTGCAGGTCATTCAAAGCCGCAGCCCGCAACCAGAGCGGGAGAAGCGCGAACACGAATTCGTAGACGCTCTGGCGCCTTTAAAAAAGGTGACGATCCACTATCAGGGCAACGCGGACTCAGGTAAAGCTTTGGACGCCGTCCACGCACTCGATGCCAAGGGCTGGATAGCCTACGCCGAACCGGATCAAAACGCCCGCCGTCAGCGTATTCTCTACTTCTCAAATCAACGCCTGGAAGACGCTGAGGCCCTCCGTGACACGATCGTTGCTGTATTTGGCAAGCCCAGGGAGTGGCTTCCAATTGAATCAGACGCTGGTCATCAGAACTCATATTTCGGCGTGTGGCTCAAACAAACGGGTTCGTAGAGAGTTGATCCATGCGCTATACAGTTGTCCTCGAGCAGCAGGCAGACGGCGGATACGTCGCCATGGTGCCGGCACTACCCGGGTGTGTGTCCCAGGGCAACACTCGTGAGGAAGTGACGTGGAACATCCGCGAGGCTGCAGATCTCTACATGGAAGACCGCATCGCCGCTGGTGACCCGGTTCCGACTGAAGCGGGAAGAGAATACTTCGAACTCACCACCGGCACGCCCGGGTGAAACTGCCGACGGACACCTAACAGCCCGTGGTAATAGTCAGTCGAGATCGAAATCCCGTTGCCGTCCCGGAAATCGGGGATACCTAAGCCTTCAGGGAGGCCCCAGGACTGCGTTGTAGCGCCTCTAAATGCGTTGTTCTTTTCGAAGTCCGGGTCCGCCGTGAGGCGAGTGACTATTACCACGGGCTGCTAAGGCGTCGCCCTTTCCGGTACCCTGCTGGGTACTCTGAATTAAGAAGCGACCCGATGAGCATCGAAGGTTCACGCGAAACCGAAGCGCGCACAACCGGCGAAGCCCGAAGGCAAGGCATTTTCGTGGAAACGTTGCTCAAGAGGCTGATGAGCGAATGGTTGACGGCCGCTCACCCCACCGGGCCAACTCCGGAATTGCCAGTCTGGCATCTCGGAGGCGCGGGAGTTCTTCACCGGCGCGACATCTACGACGATGTCCCTTGAACCAGGACGGCTTCTCGGATTATTGTTTATCCGATGAAGAACTGGAGCATGTAACGGCCAATCATCAGTTCGATGGTTTCGTTTTTGAGTGGAGTGGAACCGTCGTTTCCCACAACGCCGTTCGGGGGCCGCGGCGGTGTTTAAGGCAGAACCGCGCGGCCGGCCACAGCCCGACTTATGGCGAGCAATCTCCACGAACGCCGGGTCTTCAGGCGCTCGAGTGACGGTTGCTCCCAAGCCCCTGGGAGATACCTGGATGAATGAGACAATCAAAAATCCAGATGCTTCTTAACAATCGGGTTGCCTACGTGGCTTTAATTGTCTTGTTATTGGGAGCATTTGCGGCGAGAATTATCGCGCAGGACGCCGTGCCGGCGAGATTCTTCAACGCACGCTGTTGATCAAGGTCGGAAACTCGACCGGCACGATGTTTATGCTCGATCACAAAGGTAAGCTCTTTTTCGTAACGGCGCGGCACGTAGCGGCGGCGTTGCCTGACCGGCCGAAATTCCAATTATGGATAAAGGATGCGTGGCAAGATTATGAAGCCGTGCGAAAGATACTGCCGTCGAACCCAGATGTGGACATTGCGGTGCTTGAAACTGGTGAGAAGGCCGAACACCCTTTTCTGATTGCGCCCTCGTCGGGAAACGAAGGGCCCACCTTGGGTCAGCAGGTATGGTTTCTCGGCTTTCCATTCGGCGATACCGCCATGACCAGCAGGATGGGTGATCAGTCGCTGCCGTTCATGAAGCGTGGCACCATTTCCGCCATCAACGCTACGAAGCCCGACGCAGTGACGTTGTACATCGATGGGTTCAACAATCCGGGTTTCTCAGGCGGTCCGATCGTCTATTGGGACTTCACGGCCCATGCGTACCGTTTATTGGTTGTGGTTCAGGGGTTCAGAAATGACACGGCAAAAGTGCTCGTAAATGGCCAACAACTTGACACCAACGTGCTCGTGAACTCGGGAATCCTGACAGGATACGATATTAAACACGCAATTCAGGCAATCGACGCGATGCTCAACATAGCGCCCTAACGCGTTTGAAAACACGTCGCGCAAAGCCCATTGTCGGCGATTTCGTGCTGGGAAGTCGGCTTTGCAAAGCCGTTCGTCTCAGAGCCGTAAAACGCCCGCCCCTTCGATTCGGGCTATAAGTCCGGTTCGAGGACGTGTCACATGAGCGCGTCGTCGGCATGTCGGAGATTGAATCACGCACTTCATTTTCCGCCATTCCCTCAGCGGCAGACCACTTCCCGCAATGATTGAACGCATGGTGCCCAAAGGCCACACCTTGCCGCATGCTGCGCAACAATCACCTGTTTCGAGGTGGTCTCGCTCCGCCACTTTTGATGGCCCCCCCGATTGCCCGAGGAGCCCGAATCCGTGTCGTTTCGGAACCGTCCTGACCTGAGCGGCAGTAAGGCGAGGCGTGCCTCGGTTACCCAACCGTTACTTCATCCAGTCTGGCATCGCGCGAAAGCTTAACGTCCGATGGCGCAAGGTAGAGTTCGATGGCCTCTTTGATGTTTTGCTTTGCCTCTTCCTCTGTATCGCCCGCCGATGCACAGCCAGGCAGTTCCGGGCAGACGGCGGAGAAAGCCCCAGCCTCTGGGTCAAGCACAACGCGGAACTTCATAGCTTCATTAATATTGCCGAACGCCGCGACCCGATTCTACAAACGGACCAGGTGACTCTTAGCCGCCCGTTTCATCGCGTCCGTCGAGATCAGGCGGTCGAATGTCACAAAACTGCCCCGATGTTGTACGGCCAGCGCCAACAGGTAGAGATCGGTAATCTGGCGTGGCCCGTGAATTCGCGACGGGTCGAGCAACTCGGGATCCAGCAGGCTGACATCGTCCGGCCAGAATTCGTGATGCCGCGTCTTACTCGCCATTGCCAACCGTTCGACCACAGCCCGCACAGGCAGCGCGCCGGGATATCCCGGGCTGGACATGATACGAACACAGCCGTTCTGGGTGATCGGGCACGACGCCCAGCCCTTATGCGAGTTGCTGTTGAACCAGTCGGTTGCCGGGACGTGCAGAGAATGATCGGAATCGAGCAGCGCTATCAGGACGTTAACGTCAAGCAACGCCCGCATCAGTAAGCGTCATCTTCGCGGAGATGGTCGATGAGATCGTTCGTCACGACCCCGCCGCGGCTGGGGAACGGCTGGAATCCCCGAGCCGGCTTTCGTTCTCCGCCGGGACGAGTCTCAAGATGAGCCGTGAGTGCGAGGCGCGCGAGATCGGAAAGCACGGCGCCCATCGTCTTCCCCTCTCTGCGTGCACGCTCCCTGGCGGCCTGCAGAACATCGTCGGCAATTTCGAGCGTGGTGCGCATAATTGATGCTAACACATCAAACATCAAATGCGCTTTCCCGCCAGTTCAGCTTTTTTAGCGAAATCGAAAGCCTGTTTTCAATCGTTTACGGGAAAAACGCCATTCAACCCCTTTCCGTCTGTTCTACTATTCGCCAGGAAGGGAACTTATGGTTTCAGAAAAACAGCTCGAAGCAAATCGTCGGAACGCGCAGAAATCAACCGGCCCCAGAACCATCGAAGGCAAATCGAACTCCAGCCGGAACAATCTCCGCCACGGCCTGACGGGCCACATCAACCTCCTGCCAACCGAGGATCGCGAAGCCCACGACGCCTTCTGCAACGAACTCATCCAAAGCTTCAATCCCGAAACGCCTAGGAAGAACAGCTGGCGCAATCCATCGCCGAAGACAGCTGGCGTCTCAACCGCGCCCGCGCAATTGAGAACAACATGTTCGCGCTCGGCCATCAGCACGAACGCCGCGAAGCCCGGATCGCGCTCGCCGACGCCGAAACCTTCCAAACCCAAGCCGCCGCCTTCGACCGCCTGAGCATTTACGAACAGCGCATCAACCGCAATCTCCAACGCAACATGAAGCTCCTGAAAGAGCTGCAAACCGAGCGCAAAAAACAGCACGACCAAGCCCTCGAAGAAGCCAAGCTCCTGGCCCAACTGAATCTAATGAACGGCTTACCCTACCAACCCGAACAAAATGGCTTCGTCTTTTCGTACACCGAAATCAACCGCGCCATAGACCGCGACAACCGCCTCAAAACCGCCCGACAAGCCGCAACCGCGCCCCGAAACCAACCGGCGTTAGCAGCCTGACCTCGTCCACAATCTGCGTTCTGCGCTCTTTGCGCAGCGATATACTCATGCGGGAGGACTCTACCCCATGAATCTCGCCGCGAAATCCCTGCTGGCCTTAACTCTCGCGACCATACCCGCAGCGGCCGCGAATACATCGTGCGAAGGCCTCGCATCCACGACCTTCCCCGACGCCACCATCACCAGCGCGCAAACCGTCGCGGCAGGCGCCTTCACCCAGCCAGGAAATCCCGGACGAGGCCGCGGAGCAGCCGACGCCTATAAAGACCTCCCCGCCTTCTGCCGCGTGCAAGCAACCCTCAAACCCACCACCGACTCCGACATCAAAGTCGAAGTCTGGCTTCCCACCGCCAACTGGAACAAGAAATACCAGGCCGTAGGCAATGGCGGCTGGGCCGGCGTCATCAGCTATTCCGAACTCGCCGACGCCCTCCGCGGAGGCTACGCCACCAGCTCCACCGACACCGGCCACGTCGGCGGCAGCGGCAGTTTCGCCCTCGGCCATCCCGAAAAGCTGATCGATTTCGGCTGGCGCTCCGAGCACGAGATGACCGTGAAATCGAAATCCATCATCCAGGCCTTCTACGGCGACGCGCCCCGCCTGTCTTACTGGAACGGCTGCTCCACCGGAGGCCGCCAGGGCCTGCAGGAAGCGCAGAAATTCCCCGCCGATTACGACGGCATCATCGCCGGCGCACCCGCCAATCGAACCGCACTGGCCTTGTGGGTCGCGGCCGCCGAACTCAAGGACCCGGGCGCTTACATTCCGCCCGCCAAGTATCCCGCCATCCACCAGGCCGCCATCGAATCGTGCGACGCCACCGACGGCGCGAAAGACGGCCTGATCGAAAATCCCGCGAAGTGCAAGTTCGACCCGAAGGTGATCGAGTGCAAAGGTCCCGACACCCCGACCTGCCTCACCGCCCCGCAGGTGGAAGCCGCGCGCAAGATCTACGCCAACGCGAAAAATCCCCGCACCGGCCAGACGCTGTTCCCGTCCCTCGCGCCAGGCTCCGAGCTGGGCTGGGCCGTACTCGGCGGACCCGCCCCCTCGCCCATCATCCTCGATCAATACAAGTACGTCGTCTACAAGAATCCCGACTGGGACTGGAAGACCTTCGACTTCGACAAAGACAACGTCCGCTCCAACGAGCCCGAGAACGTCGTCATGAACGCGACCGATCCCAATCTCAAGCCGTTCTTCGCGCACAAGGGAAAGCTCCTGCTCTATCACGGCTGGGCCGATCCCAACATCTCGCCCTTCTCGACCATCCAGTACTACCGCAGCGTGGTCGACACCCTGGGCGGCGAAAAGAAAACCGCCGATTCCATCCGCCTGTTCCTCGAGCCCGGCATGGGACATTGCGGGGGCGGGGAAGGGCCGAACAAGTTCGATAAGGTCGGCAGCGATGGAGAACTGGGTGGAAAAGAGCGTCGCGCCGGACAAGATGATCGCCTCGCATTCCACCGCGGGCAAGGTGGATCGCACGCGTCCGCTGTGCCCGTATCCGCAGGTCGCGAAGTACAAGGGTTCGGGCAGTATCGACGAAGCGGCGAACTTCGCCTGCATGGCGCCATGACGATGACTGTGGAGAGCGCCGAAGACAGTAAAGCCAGCCTTGTGATCCGGCTCGCAGAGGAGCGCGACTATCCCGCCATCGTCCGCATCCAGCAGCACTGTCCGGAAACCGCGCAGTGGCCGCTGGGCGACTACAGCGGCTTTCCGGTGCTCGTTGCACTGATCGATTCCGTTCACGTCGGCTTCTGCTCCTGGCGGCAAAGCGCGCCGGATGAGGCCGAGGTCCTGAATCTTGCGGTCGATCCGTCGTGGCGACGCCGCGGAGTCGGTTCGGCGCTCCTCGCTGGCGTTCTGGAACGCGCGCGGGGCACAATTTTTCTGGAGGTCGCGGAGCCGAATTCGCCGGCGATCGCCCTCTACCGGAAGCAGGGATGGGTTGACGTCGGCCGCCGCGCCGGCTATTACAATCAAGGAACTGTAAACGCAGTTGTCATGAAAAAGTCTTCATGGTAAAGTCCTGGTTAGACGAACGGCAAAATCCGTTCGCACTTCAAATGAAGTGAAGCTACCTGCCGTATCGGCCACGAGTTCCGGTGCCGATCTGGCGAGGCGACTCCACTAAGGAGAGATGCCACGAATGGAACAGAACGCACAAGCAGAAATCAAAGCGCACCTGATGCAGACGAATGAGAAATATCGCGAGCTCGCGGCTCAGCATTCGGAATACAAACGGATGGTTGAAGCCCTCGAAGCGAAGCACGCTCTCAGTACGCAAGAGGAACTGGAAGAGCATCGTCTGAAGAAGCTCAAACTCCATCTGAAAGACGAAATGGAGCAGATCGTGAGCGAGTATCGGCTGCAACACGCCGGCTGAACTCTTCAGGTTGCGCTGAACTTTTCCGAAACCCGGCCGCCTCCGCCTTGGAGCCGGCCGGGTTTTCATTTGTCGGTGGGCTTAGCGGGTGGGCTAATCTGGCGAACTAGCGGGCGCTGGCAGCGGTCTTCGTTCTGGCCGTCGCCGTGACAACCGATGAATGTACGCCCGCCTCCTCGGCGAGCAGTTCACAGGCGAGAAGATCTCTTGCGGAGTTGTGAGCCACGCGAGCTTTTTCCACTTCGCGAATGGCAGGTTCGAGTTGATTTTTGTCCGCGGCGCGGTCGTCCAGAAGCCGCTGGAGCTCGTCCAGTTTGCGCGCGTACTCACCGAACGTTGTTCGGTAGGCACGCCTGACAGATTCGTCCGGTTCCATGCCTATAAGACGATTATCGCAGCCAAAGGGTTCGCAATTTCGCCCCATGTTTTTCGTTAAAGTTCGGGGAAAGGAGGCCGATAAGTGCTGTGCTCAAACACAAGCTCGATCACAAATGGATACGCTCTTCGAAAACGCCCACCGCATTTTCGACGTTGCCAGATCGGGCGCCGCCGTCGGGAATCAGGACTTCGCGCTGCTGATCCGCCCGGACGGCGGTCTCCACTTCGTCATGGAATCGCCATTCTCCATGGAGGCGGCCGCCCAGCACTACGGCGCGCGCACGGCTTACCGGATCACGCGTTCGATCGATGGAGTGCGTGTCGATGGTCGCGGCGGCGGGAGAAACTGCGTTCTCGAAGAGTCCAGCGCTCCCCGTTCCTTTTCGAAGGAAATGCTGCGGGATCAACCGCTCTACCGGATCGCTTCGCCGCTACTCACTTCCTGAACCGCTTCCGGAAGTTCAGGAATCTGCGCCCTTTCCGGCGCAACATCGGTTATCGATTCCGCAATCCTCCGCGAATACCTCGGAGACCGGGCCAGCACCAGACCCCACAGCGCATGCCCCAGTTGAAGCTGCTGATCAGGCGCGTACAACGTGACCAGAGGATTGATATGTTTCCACAGGAAGTCGAAAAAAATAAAATAAACCGCCAGCCCTGTGATGACTCCGTAGAGCGCAAGCCAGGATATACGCCGGTCTTTCACGATCAGTCCCCAGCCCATCCCCAGGGCTCCGTAAACCGCCACCATCAGCGCAAGGCCGGCCCACGACGTTCGCACCAGTTGATTGCGATATGCGTCATCCCCGAAGAACGTGGTGGACAAGAGATTCGGAACCAGCCAGACCGAGCGGTGGTTCCACGCCGATCCGAGCATGAGGCAGGCGAACATCACCAGCGCGCCCAGTACTCCGGCATGAATCCCCGCCAGCGCATGCCGCACTCCCGGGCGAGATCCGCTCTCATCAGCGGGAAACATTACCTTAAGCCTATACTGGCGGGTGGGGAAAGGCAAAGCTGTTCCGGTCAGCGCGCACAGAACGTCCACCATTCTATGAAGCATCGCGCGGTCATTACAGGTATCGGCGCTGTCAGCCCCAACGGGATCGGGCGCGAGCAGTTCTGGGAGGCCACGAAGCTGGGCCGCAGTGGCGTGCGCCGCATCACCCGATTCGATCCCGCCGGATTTCAGGTGCAGATCGCCGGCGAGGTGGCCGATTTCGATGAAACGGCGTACGTTGAGCAAAAGGACCGGCCGCACGTTTCGCGCTGCGTCCCGCTGGGCGTTGCAGCGGCCAGGGAAGCCGTGGCCGATGCCGGCGTCGAACCGGAGCGGATGAGCCGCGAGGAACTGCGCAAGGTGGGCGTGCTCGTCGGATCCGGCGGCGGCTCGCAGGAGTTCACCGAAGAGCAGTACCGGCTCTACTACGGCGGCCATGAAAAGCAGTGCAGCGTGTACACGATTCCTACGTCCACCATCGGGACGCTGGCCAGCGAGATCTCCATGCGCTTCGGCTTCCGCGGTTTGAGCCACCTGATCTCCACCGGCTGCACCTCCTCGACGGACGCGATCGGATACGCTCTTCGGCATATCCAGTCGGGCAGTCTGCCCTGGATGCTGGTCGGCGGAGTCGATGCCCCGATCGCGCCCCTGATCATGCGCGGTTTCATGGTCATGCGCATTCTGACGTCGCAGTGGAACAAGGCGCCGGAGCGGGGCTCGCGCCCGTTTTCGCGCGACCGCAGCGGATTCGTCCTCGGGGAAGGCGCCTGGTTCTTCGTCATGGAGGATTACGAGCACGCCAAAGCGCGCGGGGCGAAGATCTACGGCGAAATCGCGGGCTACGCGTCGACCTGCGAAGCCTACCACCGCGTCAGGCTGGAAGAGTGCGGCGAAGAACCCGCGCGAACCATGGAAATGGCGATGGAAGACGCCGGGGTAAGCCCGGAAGCGATCGGCTACATCAACTACCACGGGACGTCTACCGAGCTGAACGACAGGATCGAAACGCGCGCCACGAGACTGGCCTTCAACGGTCACGCCTATCGCATGGCGGGATCGGCGCTGAAGAGCCTGATCGGCCACCCCCAGGGGGCTTCGGGAGCGGCCGGAGTTGCTGCGACGCTGCTGGGCATGCGCGACGGCGTGGCGCCGCCCACCATCAACCTGGACGATCAGGACCCGGAGTGCGATCTGGATTACATCCCGAATGTGGCGCGGAATCTGGCCTCGGAATACGCGCTTGCGAACTGTATCGCGTTTGGAAGCAAGAACTCGGCGCTGGTACTGCGAAAGCTGTAATTACCAGTCTTTCGGGCGCGACGATAGAGGCGCAGGTGAGCTGCGGCGACCTTCGTTTCAGCCTTGGCCGAGGCGTGCAATGCGGTGACGTTGTAGCGGAGACTGGCCCACACCATCTTGAGCTCAACGGTGCCTCCTTGGCGCTATCCCGGATCATCGCGGCATCCTCACGGATGGCGATCGAGTCGTCGTGAGCTTCAAGCCGGAAATCCCTGGTGACGTCCCTCCACCGGCCGCCATCAGACTGGAGACTGACGGCGCCGGTGAAGAGAACAACCAGAAGAAGGAGTAACGTAAGTGATTTAGACTGATACACCAATGGTACCGCTGGTACCAGTATGTGAATTCCTCAGGGCCGCATCAAGATTGTCGATAGTTGAAGGGTAGTTAGCCTTAACCGGCGTCCTGGATCAAAACAACGGCAGCAAAAAAATACGGCAGGTACCCGGAGGAGAGTGCCTGCCGTCTCACCAAAAAAGCCATCAGGCGCTCGGAGGAGTGCGCCTGCTGGCTGGACTGCCTTTTGCCCGGGTATGAGGATGAGTCATGCCTGGAAGCAGTGCCACTTGTGAAAAAACCTTGGGAAGGGTATCGCTACACCTTCCCAATTCTTATGACGAATTGGTGTATCGTTACGTTACCAATTTTGTCGTTGCGAGAACACTAAACGTCTCTGGAGCAACGTTCGACCTTAGATAACATTATCATGAAACGTACGGGATATCACTTCTATTTTTGAGGATATTTATCGATGCCATGCTGCGGGCGAGTCACCTCAGATAGAAGAGGCTTAGCCGCGGAAGTCCTGCGGAATCAAGAGTTGCGCGGTCCAGAAACTGGGTTTCGAGCATTGCGATCTGCGGAGCTGTCATCTTGCTGCGCCACGGTCGAAGATGTTTTTCCAGGTTCTGACGTGCCTCGAGAGCCTGCTGTTCGGATTGGCCCGATCGCGCGATTGCGATCAGCTTCTGCTCGAGGACGGTGAGGCGCTGCTCCAAAGCTTCGAGATCGGCGGAGAGCAACGGTAGTTCCGCGCCGATCTGATCGAGCGAATCGGCCACCGGAAGAAACTCGGCGCGCGCTGTCGCCCGGATAGCCGCCGCATTGCTTTCCACATAGCGGCGCAACTCATCGGCTGGAAATGGCGCGGCCTCTGGTTTGGCCGCCCGCGCCTCGCCGCCATCGGCCATGCGCTGCGCTTCCGTCATCACGGCCTGCGTGCAGTACGCAATCGAATTCACCATCTGGATACGCGATCGCTTTGCGCGCCATTTTTCGAACGCCAGATCGATGCCCCGCAGCACGGCCTCCAGCGGGACGCCCGAGTTCTTCCACGATTCGATCAGCGCCCAATCGAGCGGCGACAGCAGGAACAGGCTGGTGCCGCGGACGCGCTGAAAGTGTTCCTCGATTTCCGTGAAATAGTTGAAGTAATTGAACGAGGCGTCAGCTCAATGCGTTCGTTCCCAGATGAGCCGGAGACCTTCGAGCGTCAGGTTTTCGTCCACATGCCGGATGAAGCGCGACCCGCCCGCAATCAGCCCTGCCTGGCCGCCGGTGGCAATGACTCGCGTCTCCGGCCCGAGTTCTTCGATCAACCGCTCGACGGTCCCGTCGATCGCCCCGATTGCGCCGTAATACAGGCCCGACTGCATGCTCGCCACGGTGTTGGTGCCGATCACGCGGGCCGGCTTGCGGAAATCCACCAGCGGCAACCGCGCCGTGCGGCTGAAAAGCGCCTCGGCCGAAATGCCGATGCCCGCCGCAATGATGCCGCCCAGATATTCCGCCTTCGCCGAGACGGCGTCGAACGTGATGGCCGTACCGAGGTCGACGATCACGCAGGGGCCGCCGTATTTGTGGAGCGCGGCCACGCTGTTCACGATCCGGTCGGCGCCCACTTCCGCCGGATTCTCGTAGAGGATCTTCAGGCCGGTATCGGTGTCAGCCGTGACAAACATCGCTTCGGTATCGAAATATCGCTGCGACATCTCGGCCAGCGGTCCGTTCAGCGGCGGAACCACCGAGGAGATGATGATGCCGTCGAGCGCCTTCGGATCGAGCCCGGCAAACCGCAGCAGGCTCATGAGCAGGATCCCCCACTCGTCGGACGTCTGCTCTCTGACCGTGCGCAAACGGCGATGGTCCATGAGCTCGCCGTTCCTGAAAATCCCGATCGTGATGTTGGTATTGCCGGCGTCGAGCGCGAGTAGCATCTGGGCCTTCTCAGATTACATGTAGGCGGGGACGGCAATCCCGAGGATCGCGAGCGTGCGCTCGAGTTGCGCGCGGAAGAAGTCGGTCATCCAGAGCAGAAAGAGTTTGCGTTCGGGATCCGGCTCGGCGAGGACCGGATACTGATGATAGAAATTGTTGAACGTCTGCGCCAGCTGGAACGCGTACTTCGCCACGTGCGCCGGCTCACCGGCGGTCACGGCGCGCTCGACGGCCGAATCGGCTTTCGACGCCGCGAGCAGCATCTGCCAGCATTCTTCGGCGGCAAGCTGCCGCGCCAGCGCCTCGCGCGTCAGGCCGGCGGTGAAATCGGGCTTCGCTTCGCCGCGCTCTTCCAGCTTGCGGAAGATGTTGCGCGCGCGCACCGCCGCGTACTGCACGTACGGGCCGGTCTCGCCTTCGAAGCTGAGCGCTTCCTGAAAATCGAAAGCGATCACCGAATTGCGCGTGAACTTCAGCAGGAAGTAGCGCAGCGCGCCGATGGCGATCTCGGTGGCGATCGCTTCGCTGCGCCGCGAGGTTGTCTTCGGGATGGCGCGACGCCACCTCGTCCAGCGCCTTCTCGATCAGCTTGTCGATCAGGTCGTCGGCCTTCACGCCGAGACCCTTGCGGCCGGAGACCTCGACGTACGGGCGCTTCGCGTCTTCGTCCGATAGCTCGATGCCCAGATCGACGCAACAGCGCGGCGAGAGCGCGACCATCTCGTAGGAGAAATGAATGCGAGCGGTCGGCCTGCTCGTCGAACCCGAGCGCGCTCAAGCCCGGCCACTACGACATCCTGCAGATACGACTGGCGGACGTCGATCACGTTGTAGACGCGTGTGCCGTGGCCGAAGGCCGGCGCGTGGTGCGTCTGCGGCTCGTCGGTCGAGACCCAGACCTCGTGGCCGTCGGGATAGCGTGTGCAACGGGCGGTAGTAGAAGTCCTTGCCCAGCAGGCCGAACTTCCAGAGCTGATAGGCGATGTCCTTGCCGACGTAGGTCACGGTGCCGTTCGAGCGCACGATGACCTTGCTGTCTTCGTTGGCTTCATCGGCGCCGCGGAACGCGGAGGCCGGCATCACCCAGCAGCCGTTGTTCTTGCCTTCGGTCTCGAAGTAAATCGCCTTGCGCTCTTTCAGCAGTTCGAACGCGGTGGCCCAGAACTTCAGGTGCAGGATCTCGCTCTCGCGCGGCAGCACGTCGTACTGGATGTTGAGGCGCAGCATGGTCGCCAGATGCGCCTTGACGATGGCGTCGGCGACCAGATGCGCGAGTTCCGCCAGTTCGCCCTCGCCCGCTTCGATGGCGTGCAGCGTCTCGGCGCGCCACGCGAGCGAGTCCGGGATTGTCTTCGTAATACTGCGATGTCCGCGCGTAGAGATCCCAGCAGAGGTAGTCGAAGCGCTGTTCGCCGTCTGCATCAGAGCGCCGACTTCGGCAGGCGATTTCTTCTCGAGGAAATGAAATCCCACCACGACGTCGGCGACCTGCACGCCGGTGTTGTCGATGTAGTTCTGCACTTCGACGTGGTTGCCGCGCGCGCGCAGCATGCGCGACGAACGTGTCGCCCAGAATGGCGTTGCGCAGATGGCCGATGTGCGCCGCTTTGTTGGGATTGATGTTGGTGTGCTCGACGATGATCTTGCTGCCGGAAACGGTGGGCGCGGTATCTGCGCCGGCCAGCAGCGCCGCGGCATAGGCGCCGCGATCGAAGCGGATATTGATGTAGCCGTTGCCGGCGACTTCCATCGCGGCGACGCCGGGAATCTCTCCGACTGCCGCGACGAGATCCGCGGCGATTTTCTTCGGCGCCTGCTTCAGACTCTTCGCGAGCTGAAACGCGATGGGGACGGCGATCTCGCCGAAGGAAGCCTGACGCGGCTGCTCCAGAGCGAAATCGGTATCGACGCCGAACTGCGCGCGGAGGCGGTCGCGAAACGCCGCATGAATTTGCTTCTCAAGGGTGTGGAACACGGAAACCTTGAGTATAGCGACGGCTCCGCGAAAAGGCGCTTAGTATCCGTCGCGAAATAACACTACACCCGACTCCCTTACGGTCGCGCCTCAGCGTGAGGTGTTTCCGAGCCGCGCACGTGAGTAAGCGGTTCCGAATTGGATCCGTTATTTCGTGACAATCCCTTATCCCAGCATGCACTTCAGTTCCGGTTCAAGTGGGCGGGATGATGTCATAAGGGCTCCAGATTTCGGTGGAATTAAGGGTTACAGTCTCGGTGACGGGCATTGACCAGCGGGCGCCGTTCAGGAGCATTCTTTTCGATCTGCCCAGTCTGTCCTGGTAATCGGCCAAGGTGAGCAGGCGGGTTCTCACAGCATCCGCCTCGGGGATCCGCCGGATGGGCCGAAGCACCGCAGGAAGCTGCGACGAATCGTTGACTTGCGTGCCGGAGACCCGGAACTGCAGGATGGTAGCGGCTTTGGTCCGCACGTAGAGCTGCTTTCCTCGGCTGGAACTGAAATCCATCACGACATCGCCCCGTTCTCCCGGACCAAGGATCAGTTCTTCCGTTTGCGATGGCTCCGAATGAAGGCCCTGATCTCCGCCGATCTGAAAAAACGGCAGTCCCGGCGTGGTGAAGGACAGTGCCGCCGCAAGCGACAGCACGTAGAAGCTGCTGTTGGAGCTGTTTAAAATGCGAAAGCGATAACGGCGTGGCAAAACGTCGAGGAACGGAAACAGCTTGCCGTTGACCAGGATTCCTCCGCCATAATACTCGGATACCCAGGGCGATTCCGGATTCCCCGAAACCGGATAGTAGACCTCGCCATCCTTGCGGAACGACCGGTCAACGAGGATCAGCGGCACTTCGTAATCGCCAGCCGGCAGGTTCAGCCGGTCCTCCAACTCATCGCGGATCAGATAGAAACCCATCAGCCCGGCCGCAGTGTTCAGTCGCGTGATGCCCATCGCATGATCGTGATAGAACAAAGCAGCAGCATCCTGCTGATTCGGATAGTCACAGACGGCCGAATGCCCCGGCGTTATCCAGTTCTCCGGATAGCCGTCGCTTTCCGGCCGCACTCTTCCGCCGTGCAGATGCACAATCGTCCGTACTTCCGGCTGGTCCGATGAAGCCCCGTCCAGAGTGTGATCCACGGCAAAAAGATGTCTCGCCGGAAGACTGTTGATCCACACGACCCGGATTGGGACGCCGCTCCTCACCTCAATAGCCGGTCCAGGAAAAGTGGCGCCGTAGCCCCACAAGGTCGGAGGCGGCATGTCGCGATGAAGCTTGCTTTGAAACTGGCGCATGGCGATGCGGTAACGCGCGATCTTCTTCGCTGGATTTTCGCGGGAAGCTACGAATCCGGAGGGTGACGCCTTGCGCGGAATCGGAAGCCGGTCGACGAACTTCGTAAGCGAAGTGAGATCGAGCAGATCTTCAGATGCCTGCCGTTCGCCGCCATTGGCGCATATTGCCCCGAAAGCAAGAGCGGTGCGGCGAAAAAAGTTTCTTCTGGTGGCGTTCATGACCGGGTCGCGTATTCGAAGTTTACGGAAAAGAATGTTACGCGTTTATTACTGCCACGAATTTTAGTGAAACCCAGCACTATTTGGCACGCGCTTTTCATCAGGTGAAAACATTTCCATTCTTATACTCGACGGTGTATTTGTCGGGATGCCGGAACCGGAAAGAGAGGGTTTCATGATTTTCAAATCGTTATTGCCAAAATCGCCAATGCTGGGAACAGTCGCAATCCTCGCCTGCTTACCTTTCGTTCAGCTTGCGTCGGGCCAGCAGGTTACATTTCCCCCTTACATTCAGCCGGGCGACAACGGACCTTTCGGCCCGACCGACCAGATCGTAATCGCATGGCAAACGAATGAGACCACGCCTGGCGGCGGCTATCAGGTCAATTTGGGAACGACGACCAGCTACGGGAGTAGCGTAACTCCATCGGTCCGGGTGGTCGATACGTCGCTGCCGATCCCACACTGGCGGTAAGCCCCTTTTCGTACGGGGCTCACTCCAACTACACGGCGATTCTTTCCGGCCTGGCCTTCGACACGACATATTTTTACAACGTTACTGGTCCCGGGCTCCCGGGGAGCGGTTTTGCAGCTTCGTTCCACACGTGGAAACAGGGCTCGGTCTTCTCCTTTGCCGTGGAAGGCGATGAAGGGTATTTCCCGGTTGTTCCGAACTCAAATCCGGCGACGATCGTGGACTATGAAGCAAGGACCGCCCGCCTGATTTATAACGCGGGCAATATCCCCGTACAGGGCTCCGCTTCGCGCCCGGCCGCTGACTTGATCCTGAACACAGGCGACAACGTTTACAACCAGGGCTCCGAAGGTAACTACCGCGATTTCTTCTTCCCCGTGTTCAACAACAACACGGATTCCAACGAAACGGGCGCCCCGATACTTCGCAGCCTTCCCTATTTCATCGTTGACGGCAACCACGATCTGGGAAGTACAGGCGTCTCGGCTAATCTGCTGTTTGATAACTCAGCTCCGTTATTTGCCGGAAACCTGGATGGCGGCGATGCGCTGGCATACTACAACGACCTGTATTACCCGCTGAACGGACCTGCCGGTTTTGACATTCAGAACACCTGGAACGGCGACTCTTCAACACCCAACGGATTCTTCTTGTCTTATCTCAACCAGACGTACACTTCCCCTGCCGCAATCGCGGCATTTCGCGCTTCAACGACAGTCAATACGGGCAACGGCGCGAAGCCCCAGATCGACCACATGGGGAATTACTCCTTCGATTACGGCAACGCGCACTTTATCTATCTGGACGCGAATCCTCACCTGTTTGACGGGAACCTTCCGGGTGGAACGGTGGACACCACGGCGCCGCCGTTGTACACCCCTTATCCGACGGCTCTTGCGAACTGGGTTATCGGCGACCTGGATGCGAGCAAACAGCTTTGGAAGGTCGTCGTGTACCACCAACCGGCCTTCTCATCCGGCGATGCCACCGAACTGAACAATCAGATGCGTGCGGTTACGAAGATTCTTGAAGACCACGGCGTAAATATCGTATTCAACGGGCACGAACACAACTACCAGCGGACGTTGCCGATTCGCGCCACTTCGCGTACCGCGGGGCCAGTGAGTACCACGGCCGGAACGCCCGCGGTTTCCATAGATCAGACTTACGACGGCAAGACCCAGACTGTACCCGACGGCGTTCTTTATATTGTCGAAGGAGCGGGTGGCAACCGGGATTTCGATGGCGACCTGGCCCCGCCTCGCGGCAGCGGCCTCGGCGCCGATCAGGACGACTCGGCCACCGGGACTTCGACGCCGATCGCGGGCCTTACCGTTCCGCAGGGTCCACCCGATTGGCTGGACACGAACCTGACGAATCGCGAGATGATCAACTTCGTGGCCAACGCGGGCGTTGGGGCCAAAATTACGACGAAGTTCAAATCCAAGGTGTTTTCGTTTGGTCACGTGCTGGTCAACGGCAACACAATGACGCTTTATCAGATCAGCGAGCCGCTCTCGACTTCGTCTTCGGCTACCGCAGGCGATCCGGCGCCGTATGGAACCGATATCACCGGCACACCGCTGAACGATCCGATTCCGGATACAGTTCTGAACGGCACCACGGGTTCCCTGATTTCGCCTCCGGCAACCGGTCCCTCCGCGCTTCTCGATCAGTTTACGATCACCAAACCCAATGTGGCGTCTTCCCTAAGCGTCGAGCTTTCCGCGCCTCCGAGTGCTACGGCCGGCGGGGCGCTCGTCTATACCGTCATGGTCAGAAACAATGGGACCACAGCGCTGAATGGGACACAACTGCGGCTGACCATGCCGTCCGTGCTTACATTTGCGGGTTTACCGACCGACCCGGTTACAGTGCAGGGCACCGACGTCGTTTACACCGCGGGCCGTCTTGCTCCGGGCGCCCAGCAGATCATACAGATCAAAACTCGGGTGGCATCCAATGCTTCCGGCGGGACGGGAATCACGTCCAGCGCTTCTCTCACTTCGGGCACGGCACAGCCCGTCGCCGCGAATTCGACGACAACCAGGGTAGTAAAGGTTCCGGGATTGCCGCCTCTTTGAGGCTGGCGCCAGAAAATAAAGGAGACTCAACAAATGAGAGTAAGGCAATCGATATTCGCAGGCGTCCTGATGATGCTGAGTGCGCTACCTGGCATTTCCGCTACCCTGACCGTGAGTGCAACCGAGACCCCCGATGCGGGTCTGTACGATTACTCCTACCGGTTCTCGGTCACGGGCGCCGGAGCGAGCGTGGACAACATTTTCCTGGGGAGCGACGACCTTTCGCCGCTGAATGTGGTTCTGAAGGTGGATGGCAGTGCAACGGCGGACTGGTCCTGGCTGGGAAGCGACACACCGGAGAATTACCTGCAGTTTTTCGATACCGCCGCCACCGCACTCGGTAATGGAGACGAGCTCGATGTAACTTTTTCCAGCGCGCTGGTTCCTGGTACTAGCTTTGCGCTAGGTCTTGAGAGTTCCACCGGAGATGCTACCAATACGGTGACAGGAGTAACCGCGCCGTCCTCGGCCGTGGTTACTCCAGAACCTGGGAGTTTCCTTTTGCTGATCTCGGGTCTTGCACTTCTGCTGGTCGCGCGGCGGTGCCGGGTGATGCAGTATCGTCGATAGCGGTAAGCAGGTCTGAGCTAGAGCGGTTTTCACAATTATCGTGCACCGCTCCTTTACAGTTGCGGCTCAGCAATACGGTGATTTCCCATTGATGCCCGCATGCGGGGCAGGGTCCGCGGGTGTCGAATGTATTCCAATGATGTCCGCTGTTGCAGGACTAGCGGTACTTCGCGCGTCCACTTGCATTTGGGGCAGCGGATGCCGGGGAGGACCGCGCCGAATAGCTGATCGAGTTCGCCGATAGTTCGGAACGCTCTGCAAGTACGTGACCGACCACCCGGCTCTATCGTTCCTCGTACCATTCCGGGTGCGGAGACATTGCGCCGCACTCAAGGCACCGGGTGATTTCCCATTGATGCCCGCATGCGGGGCAGAGTCCGCGGGTATCGAATGTATTCCAAGCATGTCCGCAGTTGCAGGACCAGCGGTTCTTCGTGCGCGGCGTCCACTTGCATTTGGGACAGCGGATGCCGGGGAGGACCGCGCCGAATAGCTGGCTGAGTTGGGCGGGAGAAGGCGGCACCTGTTTAGAGTGCGGCTTCGCGGGTCGTCGCATGGTCATACCGCCGATTTGCGGCAGCCCGGCGATGGCTGCGCAGAGTTCGATTTGCGCAGAGAGTCGAAGATCCGGATCGGCGATGCGAGCAAGATGTTTCTCCGCCGCGACCCCCTGGTGCTGCCCCGCCTTGAAAAGGATGTTGCGGAATTCCGCCGCTGATGGCCAGCATTCCTTTGGCGCGCCATTGGGATTCTTCGGATCAGCGTCCTTTGCGAGGCTTCGGTTGGCCGATTGAAACGCCTCCTTGAAATCGGTCGCGAGGGCTTCGCTCATGTACATGATTTCCGAATCGCCGATGGTCATGGCGTCGTCGCGGGCGGGATCGAATTTGCGTTGTTCTTTCCAGACGGACTCCATGCCCCGGGGAAATCGCTTCACTGCAGCCGCGAGTTGCGGATGGCTTTCGAGGGTTGAGTGCGCCAGATCCGGGTCAAGCTCCAATAAGGCGGGCATTAAACCGAAGAGCAGGCGCTCGTTCTCGGCTAAATCGGGATCATCAGGATTTTCCGTCAGTGGGAACCTTCGTGGCTCGGACTTAACATCGAGAGCCCAGCGGACCAGTTCCGTCAAAACGGGTGTGGCCACTTCGCGCAGCAAAAGATTCCAATAACGCCCGAAAAATCCGGCGAACGCCGATACGGCAAATCGTTCTCCGGGGCCTGCGTCGCCGCGAGCGGGGTTTCTCCATTCGCGGATGGAGAGTTCAAGGAGTTTCAGCCGCGTCGCATCATCGCGGCATTCCCGCTCCAGGTTGTTCACATAGTGCAGGGGAAAGCGGTCTCCTGGCAACGGGTCGTTCAGGTATATGAGAGCGTCGTCGAGATGGCCATGTTGGGCCATCGCATTAACCAGGCCCACTACCTGTCCGCCAAACGGGTCGATCTGTCTACGGTCAGCGTAGAGCGGGAGCGCCTGCGTCGCCGACACCGCGGCAGCGAGGAAGATGCCGTTGCTGAGAAGCGGCGATGCCGTATTGCCGTCGAGCTCTTTCGCGAGAGCGATTCCGCGTTCCAGAACCTTCTCGGCGGCGGCCTGGTCTGACCGCGTCAGAACTCGCGCGATACGCATCAGAGCCGCAGCGCGGACAGCCGGTTCAGAACGCTCGGCCTGTTCGCAGGCGGCGAGAAGAAGTTGCTGCGACATGATACGCAGGATACTCCGGAACCTCGCCGAAAGGAGGCATGCGCGTGCCGTCACCGGGGTCTGTTACGAATCAGTAACAGAACGGAAAAATAGAGGTTACAGCTATTGCTTGACTATCTTTCGAACGGTACTATGCAAGAGCTTCCCTGCGACTGCGTCGCTGGAATGCAACCAGCTGTGTCCAGAACAACCGCGATGCGGACTACCCGTGTCCAGAGGAAGAAAAAATAACATAAATGACTCGTCATAACATTCTCAAAACAGTTCCAGCGGTATTCATCGGAGGCTGCATGATGCTCTGCGCCTCCGCCAGCCAGGCAGGGACGCTTTCTTTCCACGTTGGGATCAATACCTCGTCGATCGCGAGCAACGTGAACGGACCATTCTCGCTCGACTTCCAGTTGAATGGAGTGGGGCCGTTGAGTAACACAGTGACCCTCGGAGATTTTTCCTTCACGGGAGGCAATCCCACCGGCAGCCCCACGCTGTCCGGCAACGCGACGGGCAGCCTCAGTTCGGCGGTTTCGCTGAACGACGCGGGCAATGCATTCAATGAGTTTTACCAGGGCTTCACGGCCGGGACCACCGAGATTCAATTCGACGCAACCGTGACGGAACTCGTGAATGCGGGCACGCCGGACGAGTTTCTGATGGCCATCCTGGATAACAACCTCGCTAACATTCCGACGACTGCAGTGGACGGCAGTGACAGCTTACTGTTGCTGGATATCAGCCAGGAGAATCTAAACCTCGGAAGCGCGCAGACCTCAAGGAGCATCGCTCCTGACGCGGGAGTGACCGTCACCGTCACGGGGCCCGCGCCGACGCCGGAGCCGGGGACCATGGTTATGTTCCTTTCAGCCGGTCTGCTGGCAGGTGGATGGATCGCAAGCCGAAAACGTGGCACAGTCCGGTAATCCGCCGATTGAATTGTGGTCAAGTCAAAAGGAAATACAGACGAACATGGACATTCGAAACGTCAATACATCCAAGTGTTGCAGCCTGGTCGCGACGGCGGGACTGGCAATCTGCGGCGCCTCAGGCGCGTACGCGCAAAGCACACCGCTCTTTGCGCCAGGCAACCTGCTGGTCAGCCGAAGCACTTACATCGGCACGGTGACCACGGTGTTGTTCCCCGGTACTCTGCCCAACAATGCCGCATCCACGGCGGACGGGGGGTTTCCGGAAGTATTCAATAACGAAACGCCCGATGGATCGTTCGGTGTGACCTCGCCGGTCTTCATCGACCGGATGACGAGGTCGGGCGGCCTGATCAGCACGATTCCGGTCAACGCCGGCCTGCTTGGGGCGACGGTGTCGACCAGCTTTCCGTCCAAGTCAGAGATGGGACTGAGCCTTACCCCGGACGGTACCGGCGTGACATTTATGGCGTACGGGTCTGGTCCTAATGCGCTCGATGTGTCGAATTCGAACACGCCGGGTCATGTGGATATCACGAATCTGGTCGACGGCCAGTCCATTCTGATCTTCCAGCGCGACATCATTGAACTTCACGCGGACGGTACTGCAACAGTGACGCCCACGAATACCTACTCGGGAAACAACGGCCGCAACACGGTGCTGGGTTCCAACGGGAACTACTATACGGTGGGCAATGCGGGCAACAACGGCAAGAGCATCAGCCTGAAGGCGAACACGATCACACTCGCCAACGGCAGCCCGAACGTGGTTCTCACGGGCGCGTCGACAACGGCTAACATTTTCGCCGGAACCCCATTCAGCGGCACGAACATTCCCGTAGCCACCTATGTCACGGGTGTGACGGATGCGACGCACCTCACATTGAGCGCGAATGCGACCGGGCTGGCTTCGGGCGCATACACAGCCAATGCGGGCGCGGTTCAGCTGGTGAATTGCACGTTCACGAGCGGCAACGCCAACATCGCGGTCGCCGACACGTCGAAGCTCGTCCCCGGTATGCCTCTCAGCGGCACAGGCTTCGCAGCCGGGTCGTATATCCAGTCCGTTACGGATGCCACGCACTTTGTGGCCAGCGCGGCGCCCACCGGGAACTCGGTAGCGGGCAGCTACACTGTGGCCGTCTCGAACTCTATGCTGAGCGACAACACCGGCGTGCAGATGATCCAGAAAGGCCTGTCAGACACCACCGGTACCGGCACGGGCATTCTCGATTCGGTCACCAACAGCACGGTAGTGGGCAAGGTGAATGGCGCCTACGGCACCGCCACCGGCTACCAGCGCGGCTTCTCCGTTGAGCAGATCGGCGTCGGGGCCGACAAGACCGGCAAGGACGACAATTTCCGCGGGGTTACCAACTACAACAACACGCTCTACACCAGCAAGGGTAGCGGCGGCAATGGTCTGGATGCCGTCTATCAGGTCAACCCGTCTGGCGGCGCGTACGTGACGCCCGGAACCATCGCCGGATTGCCGACGAGCGCAAACGCGGCCACCGCCAGCATCAACCCGATCCCCGGCTGGCCTCTTGACAGTCTGGGCGCCAATGAAGGCGTGTCGAACGGCTCCATCGTTTATCACCCCTTCGGCATGTGGTTTGCGAACGATACAACGCTCTACGTCGGGGATGAAGGTCTTGCCGGAGTGGCGAACGCCGGCGTCGGCGGCATCCAGAAGTGGATCTACAACGGCAGCGTGTGGAAGCTGCAATACACGATCGCGGCGAGCGCCATTCCGAGCTACACGGTGAACGGGGTGGGCCCGCTCCAGGCCGAAGGCGTGCGGAACATCATCGGCGTCAACAACGGCGATGGCACGGTAACCATCTACGGCATCACCTCGACCGCCGGTGCAACTCTCAATGACGAAGGCGCCGACCCCAATCAGCTCGTGGCGGTCACCGATAACGTTGCCGCTCTTACGCCGCTGCCGGGTGAATCCCTCGCTGTGCTCGAAACAGCTGCTTACGGCGATGTGCTGCGCGGCGTGAATTTTATTCCGGGCGTGGTGGTCACCAACGGTGGTTTCGCGCGCGATCGGCGCACCGGGTTTTATGTGCAGCAGGTGACCATCCAGAATGAAACTTCCGCGGCGCTGACCGGGCCGATCAACCTGGCGTTGGACAATCTGAGCGCGAATGCGACTCTCGCCGACAAGACCGGCAACGTGATGAACAATGCGCCGCTGGGCAGCCCGTATATCACGATTCCGGGCACCGCCGGCGGGCTGGCGGTGGGCGCGTCCGCAACAGTGTCACTGCAGTTCACCAATTCCAACGACGGCGGCATCATCTATAGCGGGCGCGTGTTATTCGGAAATAATCCGTAAGAGCGTGGGTGGCTTCGGGCTCCGGAAGGAAGGGATCCGGAGCCATTCCGTTACCGCTCATTTACATTCGCGGCTCAGTAAGACGCACGCGATTCCACCCAAGCAGGCGCCCCGCGGCCAGCCAGGCTGAAGCCTGCACTTACTTTGCGTAGAGATGTTGGTCTGCTTGGCTTCGGACTTCGGAAGGGGCCCGGAGTGTTCCGTTACCGCTCATTTTACATTCGCGGCTCACTAAGACCACAGTGAGGCCAGCCACAGGCTGAATACTACTTTGCGGGGGCGTCTGGCGCGTCGCCTTTGCAGAGCGTGGTGAGGCAGATGGAACTGCCGAAGTTCGGCGGCACTTCGAGGCCTTTTGCCTTCATGAGCTTCGCCAGCAATGCTTCCGCGTCGGGGTGCGCGATCGCGGATTGCACGCCCACGCGAACCAGGCCGCGCGTGTAATCGAGCGGAATCCAGGTGTGCCCCATCATCGCGCCGTTGACGGTATCGCGGCTGCCTTTGTCGTGGGCGTCGAGCTTGGCGCCGCGATCGACCAGCATCTGGATTACTTCGGTGCGGCCCTTGTGCGCCGCGCCGTGCAGCGCCGTGCGGCCCTGATCGTCGGCTGCGTTCGGATCGATACCGAGATCGAGGCACATCTTGACGGCTTCGAGGTTCTCCTCCGGCGACCATTCGTAGGTCACGCCTTCCACCCAGCCGATTCCGGAGGCGACGGCCAGCGCCGTCTCGCTCTGCGCGGTCTCGATCTTGGGATCCGCACCGTGCGCCAGCAGCAGCTTCATCAGTTCGACGTCGCCCGATTGCGCGGCGCGCAGGAACGGCGTCGCGCCGTCTTCGTAGAGCCACTGCATGGTGAAGTTGGTGCGGGTTTCGGTGCTGTCGCCCTTGCATTCGGTTGCGGTCGACGCCTTGCCGCAGATGCGCGCGTTCACGTTCGCGCCCTTGGCGACCAGCAGCTTGATGAAGTCCAGGTGATCCATGTCCGGCTTGCGAACCGGATAGTCGCCGCCTTCGATGTTGCGGTTGTCGATGGCCAGGTAGAGCGGCGTCCAGCCGCCGTTGTTGGCGAGGTTCGGATTGGCGCCATGATCGAGCAGATAAGCCGCGAGCTTGTAGTGGCGGTTCTGGGTGGCGGTCAGGAGCGGAGTCCAGCCGTAGTGAGTGGTCTGGTTGACATCGGCCTTGGCTGCGACCAGAAGCTTCCACGCACTCGATGCAGTTTTCGCGCGCCGCATATACCAGCGGAGTGAGTCCGCCGCCGTCTTTATCCGACTGCCGTCCGAATGCGGCGAATGCCGGCCGCGGCATCGGCAGCGGCTGTCACGTCCTCTTCGGCTGCGCCCCGGCGTGCACCAGCCGCAGGCGCCGAGCCGCAGCAGCGCGACCGCCGCGACCTGGCCGCACGAGCGCCGCGACCTGCTCCCTGCGCTCCGCGTCCCGGACCATTCCGCCCGAACGCGCTGTTCAGCCGCTGCGAAACGGTAGGTGCGAGATATGCTCTGTTGCCTTTGGTGTCGACGTTCGATGCGGCCGCGACATTCGCGCCGTGCGTCGATCAGCAGCTTTCACCGCGGCCGGATGCCCCTGCTCGGCAGCCCACATCAGCGCCGTGGTGCCGCGCAGCTGCGTCCTTCGCGTTGACGTCGGCCTTGTGGTCCAGCAGGACTTTGATCGCGTCCACATTGCCGTTGCGCGCCGCCAGCATCAGAGGCGTCTCGCCTTCGGGGCCGCGCTCGTTCGCATCGGCGCCGGCTTTGAGCAGCTTCTCGATCATGGGCGCGCTGCCGTTGATGGACGCCAGATACAGCGCGGTGGCGCCATCGCGATTCGCCGTCTTCACATCCGCTCCGGCGCCGATCAGCAGGTCGGCCATTTCCAGATCATTCTTGTACGCGGCCCACTGGATCGCGGTGGCTCCGTCGGCCTGCGGCGCATTCACGTCCGCCTTCTTCGCGAGCAGCGCACGCAGCGCGGCGTTGTCGCCGCTCATGGCCGCATCGGCCACGGGGCTGACTGACCGCCGCCGATGCCGGCGACAGCAGGAAGAAGCGCACGCAAGCGCGCCGGCCAGCACAAGATCGAATGTCGCATTTTCCAGTCCCTCGCATTGTTCAGTCTTCCCTAAACCAGGCCCGGCAGCGGGCCTGTGCTGTCGCCGATGCTGTCCTGGTGAATGCCGTACATATCCAGAATGCTCAGCAGGAGATTACCGGTGGTGACGGTCTTGCTCGGGAAGGCCAGATGGCGCCCGCCCTTCGAGTTGTCCGGCCGCTCCGCCGACCAGGATGTGCGGCACGTCGTAGTGCAGGTGCTGGTTGGAGTCGCCCATGTTGGTCCCGTAGAGGATCAGCGAGTGGTCGAGCAGAGTGCCGTCGCCATCGGGCGTCTTCTTCAGCTTGTCGACGAAGTAGGCCAGGCACTTCACGTGATACTGGTTGATGTGCGAATAGTGCTCGATGTTCTGCCGGATTCTCCGCGTGGTGCGACCCGCCGTGGAAGCCGGTGTTGACGCCGCTTTCCGGATAAGAGCGGCCGTCAGGTCGCGGGCATAGAGCACCGACGAAACGCGCGTGATGTCGCCTGGAAGGCCAGCGCCTGCAGGTCGAAGTGCAGCTTCACGTGCTCGTCGAAGGATTCCGGCACGCCGGCGGGCACGACGACGCCATCGGTGTTCGCCTGGCCGGAAGATTTCTTGGCGAGCTCCAGGCGGCGCTCGATTTCGCGGATATCGGTTTCGTATTCGTCGAGACGCGCCCGGTCGCCGGCGCCGAGATCCTTCTTGAACCGCGTGAGGCTCTGGGTGACGGAATCGAGAATGCTGCGGTCCTGCTCGCGGCGCGCGGCGCGCTCTTCGGCGCTGCCGCCGGCACCGAACAGGCGCTCGAAGACGACCTGCGGATTGAGTTCCATGGGCAGCGGCTGGGTCGGCGACGACCAGGAAATGGAGTTCGTGTAGGCGCAGCTATAGCCTTCGCCGCAGTTGCTGGAATTGGCGCCCGGATCTTCGAGGGCCAGCTGCAGCGACGGCAGCAGCGTTTCCTGGCCGATCTTCTGCGCGATCAACTGATCGATGGTGGTGCCGTCCTGAATATCCGCGCCGGTGGTCTTCTTGGGCTTGTTGGCGCACAGATAGGCCGCGGCCACCCAGTGATCGGCGCCGGTCACGCCGGGAGGCGGTTCGGCCGATTTCGACCACAGACCGCTCATGATCACCGTCTGATCCCGGAAGGGCTCCAGCGGCTTCATGATCATCGGGAAATTCGAAGCCCTTGCCGCTCGGTCTTTCGGGAATCCAGTAGCCGGGGGCCATGCCATGCGGAACAAAGATGCCCGTGAAGCGGGTCTTCGGAATCGCTGCCGTCTTCCGCAACGGCGTCTGCGCCGGAATCATCGACTCCAGCAACGGCAACGCCAGCGCGACGCCGCGCCGCGCAGAAACGCTCGCCGGGGTATGTGCTTCTTTGTGATGAACATCGGGTTCCTGATTTCTCCTTCTAACGCGGCGCGTTTCGTGTACTGCTAACGAGACGCCCGCGTTTCGTTCACTGCCTGTTTCATATTCATCTGGAACGGCTCGCTCTTCACCACTCCCAGAACCAGCGACGAGAACTTGTAATTGCCTTGCGCCGCTTCGCGCACGATGGAGCGCACCAGCGGCATGTCGTAGTATTCGGTGCCGCGGCCCAGACGCGTAGATCATCAGCTTCTCGGTGATCACGCCGGACGAACTGCGGCGAGTATTTCAGCAGAGCGTCGCGCAGGCCGACCACGCCATCGAGCTTCGTGCCATCCACGAGCTGCCCGAGGGATCGATCGGGCTTGCCGTCGTCCGTGGTGCGCCAGCGGCCGATCGCGTCGAAGTTTTCCATCGAGAAGCCGATCGGGTCCATGATCTTGTGGCAGCTCGCGCAGGGCTCGTTCTTGCGGTGCATCTCCATCTGCTGGCGCATGGTCGGCTTGGCGCCGCGTGAACATCGTCCGCGACCTTGAGCTGCGGCACGTCCGGGGGGCGGGCTCGGCGGCTCGACGCCCAGGAACATCTGCATGATCATCTTGCCGCGAACCGTGGGCGCGTGCGGCGGCGTAACCGGTGATGGTCTCGATCGCGCCCTTGCCGAGCAGGCCGCGGCGCATATCGAAATCCGGCGGTCAAATCGACGCGGCGGAAGTTGCTGCCGTAGATATTCGGAATGCCGTAGTGCTTGGCCAGCCGCTCGTTGACGAACGTGTAATTGGCGGTCAGCAGATCGATGACGCTGCGGTCTTCGTGGATGATGCTGCCGACGAACATCTCCATCTCCTTGCGCATCGCGGCGCGGAGGTTGTCGTCGAAATCGGGGTAGGTGGCGGCGAGCGGCTCGATGGTCTGCAGGCTGCGCAGGTTCAGCCACTGGCCGGCGAAGTTATTGACCAGCGCATCCGACCTCGGATCGGCCAGCATGCGCCGGACCTGCTGCTCGAGCACGGGAGTTTCGTGCAGCTTGTTCTGGCTGGCCACGGTGATCAGCTCATCGTCCGGGATGCTGCTCCACAGGAAGAACGACAGGCGCGAGGCCAGTTCGAGATCGCTGATGCGGTACTTCTGGCCGTCCTTCACGGTCGGCGGCTCGGTTTCTTTGCGGAAGACGAATTCGGGATCGGCCAGGATGCGCTGCAGCGCCATCTCGACGCCCGTGTCGAAAGTTGCCGTCGATTGCGGCCGAGCTGATAGAAGCTCATCAGCGTCTCGGTGTCCTGAGTGGTGACCGGACGGCGGAACGCGTGGCGGGCCAGGGTGGAGACGATCTGCTTCGCGCAGGCCGATTCCTGAGTCGGCGTTGGCGGGGTGGCAGACGAAGATCTTCGCGCGGCTGGGAGTATCGGTTGCGCCCGCCGCTTTGTACGGACCGATGATGTCGATCTTGCCGACGTGCGGGAAGAAGCGGAAGCCGGGGAGTCCGCCGGTTTCGATGGTGTCGCGCAGGAAGTGCTGATCGAGGTCGTTGCCGGGGGCGAGCTGGTGGCGAGGAAGGTGACGCCGATCGGTGTGCGGACCGGCTTTCACCTGAACGTGGAGGTCTGCTGTGCCGCTGTGGATGGCTGCGCCGCGCGCGACCTCTTTATCCCAATCGTAGACTTTCACGCGCTCGCCATCGACCAGCAATTCGAGCTTCTCGCCCGGTATATCGCCGAAGGCCGAGTTGTTGTCCATCAGGCCCTTGTTGATGGGGAAGATCTTGAAGACGTAGTCGCCGTCGGCGGGGAACTGGTACTTGACGATGAGTCCGCCGCGGGTGCCGAAGGGCAGGCCTTCGATGTGATAATCCTGCGAGGTGTCTTCGGGGACGCGGAAAGTGATCGAACCCGGTTCCTTCACATCGCCGAGCGCGAGGCGGCTGATCTTCGCGGCGGCTGACGTGTAGCCTTCGAGCAGGGCCGGGGAGAGCGACAAGGCCGCTGCCACGTTGTCGAAGCCGCGGGTGGAATCGTCGGAGGGCAGGTATTTCGCAGGATCGATATCGAGGGCGAGCAGATCGCGCATCGCGTTCGTGTATTCGGTGCGGTTCATGCGATGCAGCCCGGGCGCGGGCAGATTCGTTACGGCATGCTTGTCGAGCTCGTTTTCGAGGTAGGAAATCATCGACTCCAGAACTTCGGGCTTCGGGCGCGGCATACCGGAGGGGGGCATCATCCCGGCGCGCAGCTTGTGGACCACGCGCTCCCAGGTTTCCGCATCGTGTTCCGGGTCGGCGGTATCCACGCTGTCGAGAGTCAGGGCCATCGCGGCCGCGAAACCGGTTTTCTTCAGTTTTTCGTTGTGACAGGTAACACAATACTGATTCAGGAGCGCGCGTTCGGTGGCCGCCGTCTGGGCCGAGGCGCTGGTGGCAGCCGCGTTCTGGGTCGTAGCGACGGGTTTCGGGGCACTGGAAGTTTGTGCCAGAAGCGTCAAAACGAGCGCGGGCGCGAACGCCAGACACGTGGCGGCAAAGAGTCTGGTCTTCATTGTGTGGGGCCATATCGAGTTTATCAGCAAGCCTGTCATATCAGAGACGGGCGGTTTGTAAAGAATATTGCACTGAAAATGAGGCGACGAAAAGGCCCGCTGAAGTTACAGGATTCAAAAGGCTTGGGAATCGATTCCCAGATGGCGCGTACCCTGCTGTTATCCATACTGTTCGGGGTTCCGGGATAGCGCGATTATTGCCTCGTGGAGGCGCTGGAAAGGCCGAATTCGGGCCGGTGAACAGGTTCAGTCGGCGTTCTGCCGGGTCGGTATCTCACAATCTTCCTGGTGCCTCGGGTTCATTGCCGGGTTCATCCCTTCAGCCCCGGGGATTTGGTTTGTTGAACATCCCGGGTTCGGGTGACGCGAAATCTTTTGGAAGCGGGTATATTGCCCCATACATGCCGGGTGAACTGGCGGTCCAAACCCATTTCGTGTTCATTCGGGTAGATGCCGGAGGTGGCGAAAACCTCCTCGATGGAAGTTATGACAGCGTGGAAGCGGCCGGCGTGCGGATCTGAGTTTGGCCTCGGGACTGACGGGTGGCGCGCGAGGCCGCGTTTTGTTTTTGGGATGCCATTGCGGAGCTCCGGGGCTACATTACAGCGCGAGAACCCGGGAATTAATCGCGAAAGCCGTTAAGTCATTCGTTTTGCGGATGAAATAATCTGAAAATTTTGGAACCGCAGTGGAGGGCACCCGGATATACGCTGAGAATTGCGCCCAGGGCTTACGATGATCTCGCGGCGGTTGGTCTGATCATAGAGCGAATGCCAGCATCCGCAGCCCGGCGTTTGATCGTCTGTACAATCCATTGCCCGTACTCAGTGAGAATATCGATCAACTTCGCACGATGATAGTTATTGCCCGAAGTTCCTCCGTCGATTGAATACCCATAGTTCTCCCGCGTCCGCCTCAAACGCGGGCACCTTCCCTCAAACGTCTCTATCCGAAGTGACCCGGCGGACTCCTTCCTGCCCCTCCGCGCATCTCCGCGCCGGATCACTCCAGATAGAGTCATAGCGTAATCGCGGGTAGCAACAAGCTGCTTCGTCAATCGATCACCTCGGTGGCTTGCCGGCGAGCCGGTAATCGACACTGAACTTTCCCGGACCAGAGCAAATCAACCAGGTAAAGAAGAGCACGTACAGAACTTCCGGAATGTAGAGGAAATCGTCGAGCCAGTTAAGAGGCGAAAGTCCCTTAGGCATGGTTGAAAGCCTGGCAGTCAAGATGGCGACAAGCATATCGACCAATAAAGCCGCGCAGGCCAGGCTCGAAAGAAACCCCACCGTCAGCAAGGATCCGCCAACGAACTCGACACCCGACACGAAATACGTCATCAAGCGGGGAAACGCGACTTTAGCCTCAACGAGCGTTTCGTACATAGTTTGCGTGCTGCCGGCGACAAACAATTTGTTTGCCCCGGAGATGACGAAGAACAGCCCGAGCGAAACGCGTACCAGCAGAACCGCATATTGTTCCAAACCACTGCTACCCAGCTGCGCTAACTGGACCGACCGTCTCCAATCCACCTCTTATCCCTCCATGGAGGATTGCTGTAACGATACCCCATATCATACAGTTCGACTTCTCCGATGACCCGTCAATCAGGACTAAGAGGGATGTCTGGCGTAAATCTCTGTTCCAGAGAATTATGCAAACCGCAAATGGCGGTATCGTTAGCCGAAGTCTCGCGTCGAGATTACGTGTCTCGACCCATTTAGTGCGCCATGCGGGAGCCACGAAGGATCCGCAAAGTACTGTGTTTCCCGCGCAAGCTTGTCGTCTCTGACCTCCATGACACACACGGTGTAGGACGGTTTGCGGTTATATGTCAGGATGAAATGAGTAATCCAAAGATCGCCGCCGCTTGGGCTAATCGGAAAAAACGCGGAGTGGTCGCCGGCTAACCCGCCGTCGACGTATTCCCCCGATCACGAGCCCGGCGAAGCCTGAGCCCAGAAGGGGCATCGTGCCGGGCTCCGGAGCAGCAGCAACGGCCGCGACGTCCGCGGGTGTCGTGCCAACCCGGATTTCGTCGAGCAATTGTCCCGATCGCTTCGAAAGTAGAAGTTGTTCAGCACGAAGGGCGACAAAAACCGTAAACGCCGCACTCGGCGCACCGAGTACGGCTCCTGGATCCACCCAGAGGTTGGCCTCGCTCGAGCCTCCGCTGAACAAAGTCAGTTGCAACACAAAGAAGTCTACCTGCCCAGGGCCGTTGGAAAGCCCGGCAGGGATGCTGTTCAGTTCGATCATTCCGGATGCAAGTTTGGTCACGCTGACGTCCGGGAAGGACGGTACGGGCTGAAGATCGACGAAAGCGCCGCTGCCCGGGACAATACTCGATTCCTCCAAACTGATCCAGAGATCGCCCGAGAAATTGGTGAACGCCGTGACAAAGTTACGGAACGCCTCGCCCGGCGCCGGGTTGAGAAGCGCGTCACCGCTGGACGGCGGCGCTGACGGATAACTCAGGGTCGGGGGTTGATCGATCATCTGGCTGCTGCCCACCCAGAGACCTCCCCAACCGGTCCCTCCGCCCATGGTCGGTAGCGTCTGGCCCGGAAAGTACTGGAAGCCCTCGTACGCGAGCAAGCCTGCCTGCGCTTCGCGGGCCGATGCTATTGCCAGAAAAAGTAGTAGCGAAGCGCCCAAACGATACATGGTATTTTGCGTCCTGTCGCTTCCCTCCTGTTTGGTGTCAGGGTCCCAGCCTCGAGCAAGCAGCGAGCGACGCGGTCGAATATGTCGGAACCAACGAACAGAGACAGGCGCTAGTTGGTTGGTTTCAAAGAGATTGGACCACCGGTGCCCCCAAGGTGTCAATTGAAATCTGTATTTCAAGCAGAGCGATTGTGTTGGCTCATATCGATCCTGGAAAATCCGGCACCCAGTGTGATTAAAAGCCCGAGGCGCGCTTCCTGATCAAAGCGCGCCGTGAAGCCTGGCGCTCGACTCGCCCGCTACCGCAGACAAGCAGCCCAAACCGGGAGCGTGGCCCCGGTTCGCCTCACGGCGAACCTATCAAAGCTGGAAGGACGCCGGCGAAATCTCCACGGTAGTGGCTTAGATTATGCCGCTTTCCTGCGACGGGCTGGCGTTGGAACTTCGGCGACTACCGGATAATTCTTGAGAAGCCACTGCTGGACATTCTCCCGCTGGGCGGCTGGGACCACCCGCGTCCACCGGGTAACGCCCGTGGTTTCGTCATACTCGGCCATTATGTAACGAAGGTTGTTGAGTACGGTGACTCTCGAGGTGCTGTCGGATTTCTGAAAATGAAACTGCGAAGTTGCCTGGTCTACTTTTGCCATGAGGAGTTCGTTTATTCTGGACGGCAGGAATTCTTCCGGCGGGTACAGGTCTTTTCACTTCATGCCGTAACACGGATCCCGGCCGCCAGCGCAAGGGAACGGAACCTCGTCGCACAATAGGAACAGATACCGTATCTGTGTATATCGCGCGATGACCTCAGTTGCGGCCCAAGCTTCGAGTACTGTCCGCCGCACTGTTAACGATCGATCTTATCGTTCGCCTTCGCATCGGCGATCGTCTGCCCCCGCATGTACTCAGGAGAATCGGCTCCGCTACACGCCAGGCTTAATTAAGTGGAAAACAGTTGTGACGATCATTCTGTAGACACTTTCCAGGGATCACCACTCTGGGAGTTCAGCGCGCGATGTGGTCAATCCGCGAGATGCCTGGAACGCCGGGACCCGGAGTTCGAGCGGAAGATGGCTGAAGTTGTACATCTCGGGGATTACTGGAAGGCGCACTGAAAGAGCCTTCCGTCTTCACGATCTCTTATGACGAGAAGCCCGGTATTCAGGCGCTGGTCACCGCAACGCCGGATCGGCCGCCCGCGCCGAATCAATTCGCGAGCCACTTCGCGACTACGAGTACAAACGTCTCGGCACAGTTTCGCTGCTGGCCGGCCTTGACCTTCACGCGGGCCGGGTTACCGAAACTGCCAGGGACTGTCACGCCAGCGCAGACTTCATCGTGCTGCTGGGAAAACTGGACGAGATCTACCCGGCGCAAACCCGCATTCGGCTGCTGCTCGACAATCACTCCGCGCAGATGTCCAAGGAGACACAGGGCTGGCTCGGTCTTTACCCGAACCGATTCGAATTCGTCTTCACGCCAAAACATGACTCGTGGCTCAACATCATTGAAACCACGTTCACCAAAATGGCGCGAGGCATGTTGCGCGGCTGCTGCAGCCGGCCCCTGCATCCGTTGTCGCGGCGGCGGTAACCGGGCGGATGTGGATGGCACGCCTCATCAAAGCACTTGCGATTGCAGCTAACCGCGATATGTTCGAGGGTGGTCGGGATAACCTCAAGACCCGGACTGAGGCGTCGCGGCGCGAAGCGGCTCATCGGCTGGTCCTGATGTGTGTCGGTCCGAATCTTCACGAAAGGTGATTCTACAGCTGCTGGCCGCCGCCACCGTATGGCGATGGGCTCGCCGAAAGCCCTCGCCTGAAAGCGAACAATAATTGCGAACAGGTGGATCGTCGGAATCGGCATTTGGGTTGCTGTGCCGATGTTATGCCTGCCACCGTCTGGAAAGGTTATCTCAGTTTCGGGTTGGTGTCGTTCCCGATTCGGCTGTTTGCGGCGGCCCGCCCGGAGGCTATCCACTTCCACAAGCTCCACAAGAAGGATGAATCGCGGGTGAAGGAAGTGTGGTTTTGTGCGGAAGAGAACAAGCGAATAGAAAAGGAAGACATCGTCAAGGGCTACGAGTACGCGAAGGGCAAATACGTCATCGTTGACGATGAGGAGTTAAAGAAAGTAGCTCCGCCGACAGCGACGACAATGGAAATCCTACAGTTTTGTCAAGGCGGACGAAGTCGATCCGATCTATTTCGAGAAATCGTACTATGTAGCGCCCGAGGATGCGGCGTCGAAGCCTTACGGGTTATTCCGCAACGCTCTGGTCGATACCGGCTACGACGCTGTGGCGAAGGTGACGATGCACGGCCGCGAGCATATCGTTGTCATTCGCACTGTAGACGATGGGCTTGTGCTGCACACGGTATATTTCGCCAGCGAACTCAATGAAAGGAACAGGGCCCGGGGTATTGGCGTCTCCAAATTCAGCGCGAAGGAGATGGCGCTCGCGAAGCAACTTATCGACAGTCTCGCTGGTCCATTTCAGCCCCGGCAATATGTGGATGAATACCGGAAGAACGTGGAACGGCTAATCGCGCAGAAGCGAAAAGGGCGTGAGGTTACGCCGGTTGAGCAGCCGGAGCCTGGAAAATGGTGGACATCATGGACGCGCTCAAGAGAAGCCTGGAGAACAGCAGAAAGCGTGCGAAAGAGCCGGCTGCAAAGCGCGCCGGCGGACGGAGGGGCAAGGCGGCGTGAGATCGATTAAGCTTTAGACAACGAACCAGGGCGAATCGAGAGGAATCCACGATGTCTACACGTTATAACGACGGATCGCATTATGAAAACCATCAACGCGCTGCCGAATTAGAAGACGGTGCAGCCCATGCTCATCGTGTTGGCGAGCAACATGGGAAACAGGATCATCTGACCGGACACGAGCAATCGCGGCAAATCCTGGAACACTCCGCCCATGCGACCACCGGACATGGTATTGCTTCGTTCGGACACGATGAAATCGCGGCGCTCGCTTTCGAACTCTGGCACGCTCGCGGCTGTCCGGAAGGCACATCGGACGAAGACTGGTTTCAGGCAGTTAAAGAATTACGCTCTCGCGCTTTGGCCCATATTTGATCGGGAGGCGCTGCGGTTATCGGAATCCGCGGCGAGCGGAGCGGCGTTAAGCGGCAGCGCGGGTTTACCGATTTGACGTGATCATAAACCGGTTGCCGTGTCTGCGAACAGGTACTTGCGGCTCAGGCGCGCTCTTTCCATCCCACGCCGACGCGACTGAAGTCGCGCGTACCGGATGGCGCAGGAAAGATCAAGCTGCAATCCTGTTTGTTGGGTTAGCAGCCCGTGGTAGAAGTGCGAAAACCTTCAGCTGTGGCTGGGAGCTGGAAAAACCAGACGAAGTGAAAACGAGCCGGAGATGGGCTCGTTTTCTCCTGCTAATTCGTTCCAGCGCGCCGTCCATGCCGTCATCGCGATCTGGACAAGCAAAATCGTATCTGAGAGACCCTGCAGGGTCCTCGGTTTGCCGATTCCTGAAGATTTCCGGACCAGCAGCGCCAGATTGAATCCGACTGCGTGGAACAGAAGCCGCTTGAGAATGTTCTTTTGACCCTTGAGGTGGGTTCGTCTCATGCCGCCGGTTTCGTACATGTGGGCAAAACTTCTTTCGGTCAACTCCGTGCGCAGCTTCTGCAGGTCCTTGCCGCGCCGTCCTCTCATCCGCCGCCGATTCCCGTACACCTGCTTCTGCTCTTTTTCCTTGCCGTCCCAATTGCGGGACCCGCGCTCCGGCTCCGGAATATAGCTGCGCACACCGTCCGCATGCAAATCGACCAGAACTTCATTGCTGTGATAACCCTTGTCGGCCACCAGCTCTTCGATGCTGCGTTCGTTGATCAGAGCCACATTGGACTGAGCTTCCTGTAGTGTGATTCCGATGGTGGTCGTGTCACCCAGATCTGCCGCTTGCAGCGTAATCGCCACTATCGCGCCGCTGGACAGATCGACCGCATGCTCGGCCTTGTGCGCCAGATGCGTGCGCCCATCCTTCATCCTGGCAATGCGCGCGGTGGTATCTCCGGGACTCATCCAGTCTTTATTCGAAGCTTTCTTTTTGCGCTTCCGGTCCAGCCTCGCGGCCTGCTCGCGGGTCGGTTCCTCAATGCCTTCGGCCTTGGCCAGATCCTTCAAATACTCGTCATAGCCGCGGCCATCGTCGCGCCGTTTGATCGAACGCATCGCGGCGTTGGCTTCCAGCATGGTCGCGTCTACAGCGATGGTCTGCCCTTCCATCAGGCCTTCTTCGCCCAGTACCTTCACGAACCAGCGGAACACCGCTTTGTGCGTTTCCACTGGCATCAGACGGCGCGTCCGCGACATTGTCGAATGATCCGGCGTCGATTCGATAACACTGAAGCCCAGAAAATCCCGCAACGAAAGCGAGTCCGCTACACGCCACGCAATTCCCCGTTCCGAATCGATTCCTTCAAAGTAGCCGAGCAGGAGCATCCGGAAATACACACCCGGAGCCATACTCGGTCGACCCATGACCGGCTTGTAAAAACGCTTGCACAGGTGCTCCAGGCGTTTGTCGACCTTGTTCCGCTCCAGGATGTCGTTGACCTTCGTGTAGAACGGGTGACTCGCCGCCTGGGGAATTTCCTGCGCGCTGAAAAACAGCGCGTTCTGCTTCGGCTTGCGCTTGCCCATCGCCATACTGCTTATGACGTCTGAAACATTTCAGAGGTCACATGTTTGGAAGGTAAATCGGACTTTTACCACGCGCTGTTAGACTTCCCCTATGTTTCGCAGCGTGATGGCGGTACTTGTTGGAATTGCGGTGGTTACGGCGTCGTCGTTTGCAATTGAGGCGGCAGTGGATCCTTTGTTGCTCCGCTTATTCCCACGGGCTCTGCCCGATCCGGCGGCACTAACGACGAACCCATGGGTCAGAGCATTCACGTTCGCTTATGGGCTTACGTGCGTGGCCGCCGGGCGGATACGTAGCTGCTCGCATTGCCAAGCGGCTACCAATCAGGCACGCGGCGGCGATGGGGATCGTTCAGGCAGGTCTGACGATTGCCGCGATGTTATCGCCGGAGGCGAACCACGCTTCACCATTGCAGTGGATCACGATCTGCATTCTGAGTGTGCCGGCAGCGCTGGCGGGAGGAGCGCTCTACAGCCGAGGGAAACCCGATGACGGACCCCGAAGCTCATCGAATACCTCACGCAGACCTCGAATCGCCTAACAGCCCGTGGTAATAGTCACTCGCCTCACGGCGGACCCGGACTTCGAAAAGAACAACGCATTTAGAGGCGCTACAACGCAGTCCTGGGGCCTCCCTGAAGGCTTAGCCCTACCTTCGCAGTGAAAGGAGGTGAATCGCGGGTTTAAGGGCTTCAATCATGACGGACAGGGCGGGTTGTCATACATGAAAGAAGTATTGGCATCCATCGGCCCAGTTCAAATGCCTTAACAGCCCGGCGCTGTGAGGTGTTCAGCTCGGGCGCAATCATCACGGTCGCGCGACGCCCCGGCCCTCGGGTCGTCGTACGCACCAGTGTGGCGCGGATATCGGCGAGGTCGCCCATCATCGCGAGGGCGGAGTCGTTTGTTCCGAGCGTGATCCTCGCCAGACTCACAAGCATCAGTCCGAGTACCGTCGCAAAGGTATGTAGGCGTATGGACCCATCCGCCCACTGATGCGACGGTCCCCAGGGCACCACGCCACCCTTCTTTGCCCGGCGGAACAGTTCTTCAACATTCCACTGACCGCGGAATGCCTGCACGATACGGCCCGTGGTCCACAGGTGGTGATCCGTGCAGAGCACCCGCCGCCCCAGTCGGGTCTTCTCCATCCGGCGGCGCAGCGCCGCATCCACATGCCAGCGCAATGTCGGCTGCCGGTCGTCGCCGCCGATATCGGTTACCACGAATCTCGACAAATGTTCGCGCGCCAGCGTCTTCCTGACCTGTTGTTCCAGGCTGCTGCGCGTGATCCGTTGCGTTTTTACCAGTCGATCCAGCTTGCTTAACTCCGCCTTGGCTTTACGCAACGCCACTGCAATGCCGCGTTTCTGACCCGCCAGCAATTGCTGGCTCTCGACCACTACCAGCGTGCGGTCCAGGTTGCCGAGCTTCGCTTGCACCCGAGCCGCGCGCACCTGGGCTAACTTGCCCGTCAGGGGCTTCATCGCACCTCGCCGGGCCGCCCTCTGCAGCGCGTGTTCCGCCGCCGCATGTCCCAGCGGCAACGAAATCAGGCTGTGGTAACCGACAACGTCCAGATCCAGTTCCAGTTGAGGACTCCAAAAACCTCCATCGCGTACCAGCGTCCGCTGCGCCCTTTCGCGGCACTCCCCATCGTCCAGCGACTGGTGCAGTGCCCTCAACCCATCCAGACACGCGGTCAACACCGCCTGATCGGAACTGTTCCCGGAATAGCTCCGGTATAGCAACGGCACGTGGCCCGTCTCGCTGACCAGCACGCCGAGCCCCACCACACGCAGGTCGCTCCGTTTGCTTTTGGCATGCCCGCGACGCGCCAGCTCCCCTGGCGTAACCGTCGCAATGTGGGTGTCGAAATTCGTGGTATCGAACGCCAGCACGTCGGTCGAAAGCTCGAACCGGGCCACCGCCGTTTTCGCAATCGCGATCTGCGCTTGCTCCAATTGCTCGTCCGTGACTTGCCTCGCCACCCGATGCCAGGCCTGGCCGCTGAAGGCTGAAGAAGGCAGACACGACAAGCGCGGCACGGCCCCTTCCAGAAACTCCGCCAGGTCTCGCTTCGGTCCGGGCGAGCACGCCCGCTGGACCGCCACCGCCACGGCCAACTCGCCGACCGACGGGCCGCCTTTGGCGCCCAGGTTGCCGCACGCCCGGTCGATATGCCCTATCAGATCGAGTTGCTCGGCAACCCAGATCAACGCGCCGACATCCCCAACGGCCTGCGTCCCTACGGTTCGAGTGGCAGCCAGATCAGCGACCGGCGCCGCTGTTGCCGGTCCCAGCACGGTCTGACGCGCCACGGACCGGCTTCGGACCGGGTCCCACACGGACTGGGCCGCGATACGGTAGCGGCGGCCATTCACATCCCGTTCGAATACATGCATATCTTTCATGTAGCACGATCTCATCCGGAAAGGAAGCCTCGCAGCATACTTTTATGGCACCGGAACACCGCATGATGCTCTTTTGTCGTCCAGGAATGCGAAAGTAGGGTTAGGTATCCCCGATTTCCGGGACGGCAACGGGATTTCGATCTCGACTGACTATTACCACGGGCTGCTAAGCCACTGCAGCCCATGCTGCGGCCGGCGACGCAGATCTGGAAGTCGAGGCCGAAGCGGGGATATCCGGCGGAAAAAACGCGAGTATAATGATCAGGCTGAATCTTTCCCAGGAGCTTTTTATGACGTCTTCGCGCATTTTCACGGCTATTTGGCTTGTCACATCGGTGGCCTCGATGGTAAAGCCTCTATCCGCCGCCAGCTATGACGTCATAATCCGGGGCAAGGTGACCATGCAGGATGGCTCGCCTCCTCCCGCGGGTGTCGAGATTCAGCGCGAGTGCAGCGATGGCAACGGGAGCGTCCCCGGTCCACGTGTCGACAAGAAGGGCGAATATATCTGGAGGATCCAGAACGACACCACGTACACTCGCGTCTGCCGTATCGAAGCCGCATTGAGCGGATATTCTTCCACCGCGGTTGATATCTCCGATCTCGGCTTCGTAAATAAAAATGTGGACCTTCCCCCGCTTCTACTCAGTATTCGCGGCTCCGATCCGCGGGTAATCAACGGCTCGGATACCGATGTGCCCGGGGCCGCGCACGCCGCGTGGAAACTGGCCATAAAGGCTGTCGACACCGGCAATACGGCGGAGGCCGCGAAACAGCTCGGGCTGGTGGTAGCTGCTGCTCCCAAGTTCGCGCGAGGCTGGCATACTCTCGGGATTGCCTATGAGAACGATCAAATGGTCGCCGAAGCGAAGGACGCCTACACGCACGCCACCGACGCCGACCCCAGAATGCTGGTCTCCTGGGTGACGCTCTCGCGGGTTGATGTTCTGGCGAAGGACTGGCAGGGTGCGGCCAGAGCTGCCGATACAGCCATCAAACTCGATTCAAAGCATATGTACCCCGAGGTTTATCTCCATCAGGCAGTGGCCCGTTTCGGGATGAACGATCTTCCTGGCGCTGAATCCAGCGCCAGCGAAGCGCTTCGGCTCGACCCGAAGGAGAGAAAGTTTCGTGGCGAGTTCGTGCTGGGCAGGATATTGGCCGCAAAAGGCGATGCCGTCGGCGCGCGCACACATATTTCGAAGTACCTCGCGCTCAATCCGAATCCGCCCGATGTTGAGCTGATCAAGGGGTATCTTGATGCGATCGGAAAACCGGAAGCCGACACCCTGAAACCCGATCTCGAACTGCCTTGAATCAAGGCCTGAGGTGCAGGGGTCAAATGATTCTATCGAGACTTGAAGACGCGCCTTCGGTTCCGGACAACTGCTGGAATTTGTCGAAACAGATAGCGCGGCGTTAAAATGAGCCCGTTCGCCCTTTCCGCGCCAGCCGTTTGTGGCCGGCTACGCGTCATAGGCGGAGGCGATGCCATCGCCAGCAATATTGGACAATCGCAAGTCGCCAGGCTGGGCTGAAGAAATGTCGAGCGGTAGCGCGAATTTCGTATTAATTAACGCCGGCGCTGTGGGCGAGTGGTAACAGCGCGGCTGCAATGGCGCCAGATACGAGGCGGACGCAGACGGCGGGGAAATACTATATTCTGGCAGTTAAGGTAGACGGCATTGCGCAGCATAGGAAGACCGGCACTTTTTCTGCTGTGCACGCACGCGGTCTGGGCGCAATACGTCGTCAGTACGCGCGCGGGGACCATCCACTACATCAGAGGGCAGGTGTCTGTCGATGGACAGCCCCTCGAGATGACTCCTTTCAAGTTCCCATTGCTTAAGGAGGGGCAGGTGCTGCGCACGGGCAACGGGCGGGCGGAGGTATTGCTCGGGCCGGGTGTGTTTCTGCGCCTCGGCGAACACGGCGCGCTACGAATGTTGAACACGCGCCTCGAAAACGCGGAGGTAGAGGTGCAACAAGGGACGTCGCTGGTCGAGGTGGTGGATATGCCCAATGGCAGCGATGTTCACGTGGTGTCGGGGCCGACCCGCACAGGCTTCAGAGGGATCGGACTTCACCGGTTTGAAGCGCAGTCGCATGAACTGCGCGTGTTCGGTGGTCACGCCGAGGTGATGGTGGGGGATCAGAAAGTAGAGGCGGGACGAGGTCGGCTTGTTCACCTTGAAGACACCCTTTCCGTTTCCAGGTTCGACCCGAGCCGGAAGGATGCGCTGCACCAATGGGCCGCCCGCCGATCGTTTCTGCTCTTCCGTTCGAACAGCTCGCGTCAAACCAACTGGGAAGTCTCGGTGGTGAGGCCAGCGAATAACAAGTCCGGGCTTCCGACCGATCAGGACCGGACGTTTGTCTCGAACCCGGACTTCGGTGTGATGTTCTACTCGCAAGCAAAGAGGCGTTCGTACGCCGGATCAGAGTCTCGTCACGATGACGAGCAGACAGATTCCAATCCCATTCGCTAACCGTGCGTCCAACTTCGATGTCGTGGCGAGTTGTCCGACCGCTTCCCGTGTCAGGGAAGGCGCTGTCACGCTGTCTGGATTGCAGCCCAAACTGGGGACCGCAGGCCCTACCTCAGAACTGAGAGTTGTTTTGTGCACCCCATCCCTGCTGCAACGCTGCTGTGCAGGGCCACATAATACCTGAGGGCCTGGACCGTGAAACGCACCACGGGGCAGGCGCACAAAGGGCCGGTAGACCCCAAAAAACCAGCGGTCCTGTGCCTGCGTACGGGAGAAACGTGAACCCGACAGGAGACCGCCGCATGATGCGGCCACGCTTCGGGTACAACGGAATGCAACCGTGACCTCCGCGTTTTCAATAACATAGACCGGTCTCGCTCGCCCTTGGACTTTGGGACGTTGCAGGATACGAGAGGTGAACATCGCACCTCAGTCTCCGAGCTGACGATGATCGTGACAACAAATAGCGAGAGGCCGGCGGGCATGTGTGCGAATTCACGGAATTAATAGGTCCATGGTCTTGACAGGGCATCCTCAGCATCAAGGGGTAAGTTCAATTCGCGCCCCTGCAGTGAAGAAACCAATGGATGTCGTAAAACAGAAAATTCGTTTCGGACAGCAATCCCCTTTGGCGGCAAACCGTCCGATTCGACTCGGAAACGAGGTACGGTTACCGAGCCGCGCTACTGGCAGGTGGGGTGTTCACGTGACCGAGGTCCCCGCCCCTACCGGGCGAATCATCTCTCGTTATCGTGTGCTCGAAGAACTGGGTAGCGGCGGCATGGGTGTAGTCTACAAAGCCCAGGACATCGAACTCGGCCGGCTTGTCGCTTTGAAGTTCCTGCCTGAGAACGCAGCCCGGGACCCGAATGCCCTGGAACGTTTTCGCCGCGAAGCACGAGGTGCATCGGCACTCAATCACCCCAATATCTGCACCATTTACGAAATCGGAAGCCACGAAGGCCAGGCGTTCATCGCCATGGAGTACCTGGATGGCGTAACCCTGAAGTACCTGATCGCCGCAGGCACTTTGGAAACGGAACGTATTGTCTCGATTGCCATCGAGATCGCGGATGCGCTCGATGCCGCTCACAGCGAAGGCATCATTCATCGTGACATCAAACCCGCCAATATTTTCGTGACGAGGCGCGGGCACGTCAAGATTCTCGACTTTGGCCTGGCAAAGATTGTGCTCTCGAAGAGCCAGATCGCGGCGCAGGCGACGCAATCCATGCCCTATCTCGCTGAAGAACAGCTCACCAGCCCGGGGATGGCTCTGGGAACCGCGGCTTACATGTCCCCGGAGCAAGTACGGGGGAAAGAGCTGGACGGACGCACGGATCTATTCTCTTTCGGTATCGTTCTCTATGAGATGGCGACGGGGAGGCTGCCCTTTCAAGGAGACAGTCTGGGTCTTGTCATGGAAGCCATTCTCAACCGCCATCCGGTGGCGCCGACGCGAGTCAGATCCCGGTATCCACCCGGGGCTCCAGGCGGTGATCGACAGAGCCCTGGAGAAAGACAGCAACCTGCGTTATCAGCACGCGGCCGAGATTCGCGCTGAACTCCAGCGGCTCAAGCGAGACACCGAGTCAAGCCCGAGAGCTGTGGAAGAAGCAGACTCGGGCTCGATATCGACCCCGGGTCGATTATCCCCGACCGGCAAGCGGAGGGTGCGAACTACCTCTTCGGAAACGACTGCTCTGCGGCCGCAGCGTGTCTCCAGAATCATCGATTCGCTTGCAGTCTTGCCACTGGAAAACGCCAGCGGCGATCCTCAGCACGAATATCTTAGTGACGGGATCACGGGCAGCCTCATCAATGTCCTGGCGACAGTGCCGAAACTGCGGGTAATCGCGCAGAGCACGGTGTTGCGGTATAAGGGCCGGAAAATCGATCCTCAAGCCATCGGTCGCGAGCTCAATGTGCGGGCCGTGGTGACGGGAAGAATGATGCAGAGCGGCGGCTCTTTGCGCATCGGGGTCGAACTGGTCGATGTCGCGACAGGCTCTCAACTATGGGGCGGGCAATACGATCGCACGCCTGGCGACATCTTCATAGTCCAGGACGAGATTTCCAAAGAGATATCTGAAAGACTGCGATTACAGCTGACCCGTGCAGAGAAGAAGCGATTAACGAGACGCCACACGGAGAATGCCGAAGCGTACCGCCTTTACCTGAAAGGCCGTCATCACTGGAACAGGTGGACCAAAGAGGGATTCTACAAGGCAATCGAGTACTTTCAGCAGGCGGTGGAGAAAGATCCCGCCTACGGCCTTGCCTACACCGGTTTAGCCGATTCCTACGTACTACTGGGATGGAACAGCTATCTGCCGCCAAACGAAGCGTTCCCGAAAGGCAAAGTGGCGGCGCTGACTGCCCTGCAACTCGATCCGGATCTCGCCGAAGCCCACACGCCTTTGGCGGCCCTGTTGTGGCTTCACGATTGGAAGTGGGAAGAAGCGCAGAAAGAATTCAAGCGCAGCCTCGAACTGCAGCCGACTTACCCGACTGCGAACCATTGGTACGCCGAATACCTGATGACCATGGGAAGACATGGAGAAGCCGGAGAAAGGATGAAGAAGGGCCAGGAGTCCGATCCACTGTCGCTGATTATCAACGTCGCAGTCGGATGGGAATTCTACTGCGACCGCCGATACGACGAAGCACTGGAACAACTGCGGCGAACCGTGGAATTGGACCCGAACTACCCCGTCACCTACTGGATTCTGGGCCTGCTGCTCAGGAAAACCGGTTGCTTCGACCTGGCCATCATCGAGGGCGAGAAGGGGGTGAAACTGTCTGGCGGCAGTCCCCTGATGCGTGCGGCGCTGGCGCATACCTTCGGCGCGGCCGGCAGGACAAAGGAAGCATCTCAGGTGCTCGAGGATCTGATCAACCCTGGCGAAGCACGAGTACGTCGCACCCTACTTTCTTGCCGGAATCCACATCGGCCTGGGAGAAAACGATCGTGCGATGGAATACCTGGAGAAATGCTACGAAGAGCACTCCCACTGGCTTATTTACCTGCATATAGATCCGAGCATGGACAGCTTGAGGGATAACCCACGTTTTCAGAATCTCTTGCGGCGTGTCGGTCTTCCCACACAGGGGAATGACAGCGCAGCCGGAACCTGTTGAGAGTAGATTCTAATATTATTCCGTACACCGCTTGGGGGCTGCGCGGCTCAGAAAACACTGCGGGAGTGTCGGCGTCAGCGTACGCAGCATTGCGGAGGAATTCGGGTCTGCGACGGCCTCCGGAAATCTGATGCTCACCTTGCTCTCGGGATTCGGCGCGCACGAACGCGAAGTCATTCGGGAGAATCGAGGGAACGAACCCGCTTGTCGAGGCTGGCGCGTGGCTCGGCGGCATCGGACAGATCGTCGTGGCCGATGAGCCAATGCCCGGGTCCGATCTCAGCGAGGCCGAGGTTGTCGAACTCAACCGCCAGCCGGACCAGCCGGAACGATATCTAACGATTATCGGCAGCGGTCTCCCGCAATTTCGTTTCGCACCAACGCTCCGTTCTTCCTCCGTTACCGTCCAGTCGCCCGAAGCTTCGCAGCCTCGGCGCAGTACTGAACCACGTTGAAGTAGCGCGTTACCCCGTCTGCTCCTACATCGAACGGATTTGCCTCGCCTGCCTGCCGACCAGCAGCAGTGTGCGCTTTGAAAAAGGCATCATCGAACTCGGAGTGGTTTGAGAGGAGCGCCGTCGCCCCGTAAACAGACGCGGCCTTCGCCATCTTCGCTGAAGACGCAATGTAGCCGTCGTAGTATGCAGCATTCGCGTTAAATGGAATCGCGGTGCCGCCGATGTAAGCCACACGGAGCGGCCTGCCATGATCCCGCACTTCAAAAAGATATGAGAGCGTCCCTGGCGTATGCCCGGGCGTCGTCACGATCTGAACCGAGGAGTCGCCCACAGAGATCTTCATCCCGTCCGTGCCAACCACGTCGCGCTTCGGCTTCCCACCCTGGTGATTCGCAGCCTTATCGATCGCATCCCAGTCCTCTGCGCCGTAAATCAAGTGGATGCCCGGAATCTCCTGTCGCAGCAGCCGCGCACCCCGTCATGGTCCGCGTGAGCGTGCGAGAGAATCACATACCGCACCTTGTTCCGGTCCAGCCCGAGTTTCCTGAGACCTCCGAAGATTTCATCGTTGGCCGCATAATCGAACAGGGCCTCGATGACGATCATGCCCTCCGTGCCTGTGATCGCCCAGGCGCTGTGAATCTTCGTGCCAATGAAATAGAGGTTGTCGGCCACCTTCGCCGGTTCCGCGTACCACGTTTCGCGTGCGGGAGTACGTGCGCCCCCACCTCCGCGCTGCGGTCCTGGTGGGGGCGGAATGCAGAGCCGAAGGAACGTTCCCGCCCACTCGGTTCCGGCAGCATCCTTAGCCGCCGAGAGGTAACCGTCAATCGTTGTGGGAGCCGTTTGCGCAAAGGCGATTCCCGCCGACCCAATTCCCAAAGCCGCGATCCAAAATCTGGTCGCCGCGATCCGCATTGCAATTGAGCTCATCGCCTCGATTCTTTCCCCACTACGCGAACTACCCTATCGTAATGCACACTGAGCCAGGAAGGGTCGGCCAGGCAATTGCTCGCCTCAAACGTTTTACTGAAGGCCTGTGACGGGTCTTATGAAGTGGCCGACTATCCGGCTCTCCTTCTCGGCCCGGAGAACTGCGGCACACCACCGGCGTCCTTTCCGATAAAATCATTGCGACCCACGACTACAGTTCGGCAAGACAGGCTTGAAGGAGGTTTTGAATGGAGCTCATCATTTCTCATTTGATAGATCGCTTTGAACGGGGCACCCTTACGCGTCGTGAACTGGTTCAGGGCCTCGCGACGCTTTCGGTGGGAGGCACTCTTTGCGAGGCTCAACCCCGTCCTGCGGCCACTCAGGGCGCTCGTATTGACCACGTCAGCATACAGGTGCGCGACCTGCCGCGGTCCGTGGCGTTCTATCAAGAGATGTTCGGACTCAGCATTGTGAGCGAAGACAAGCCGAACGAAATTGTCCGACTGGGACTGGAGAGGTCAGCCATCGTGTCGCTTCACCACAAGGTCCCCACGGGCATAGTGGACCATTTCGCCATCGGTGTCCGGAACTTCAGCAGGGATACAGTGGCGACAACCCTCAAGGAGCGGGGCGCCGAACCGTCGGACAATCTCGACGCGGGGTTTCACATAGTGGACCCGGAAGGAACCAGTGTCCAGATTATGGGCGCGTGAATCCGCAGTGACGTCCGCCAGTTCGAATCCTCTGATGGCGAAGGGCCGGAGCCTGGACGAGTACCTGCACAGCGCGGACGTGATAAATTTTCCGTGGAAGGAACTATCGCGTATGCATTTTCGAAGAGTTTTGGCCATTGTATTTGCTTTCGCAGGATTGAGCACCCTCGCGTTCGCGCAGGGTCGAGGGCCAGGAGGGCCGCCGCAGCCCTTTATGACGCACATGCTGACGCCCAATATTTACTGGATCGAGGGCGGCGGCGGGAACAGCGGCGTCATTATCGGCGAGAAGGGCGTGATCGTGATCGACGCCAAGACTACCGAAGCGGGCGGAAAAGAATTACTCGAAGACATCGCGAAGATCACGCCAAAGCCGGTCACGACGGTAATTCTCACGCACAGCGATGCCGATCATGTCAACGGTCTGGCCGCATTCCCGGCCGGCGTGAAAGTCATCGCGCAAGAAAGCAACAAAGCAGAGCAGGAGAAGGCGCTCGCAGCGGGCGGCCGTGGCGCACCGCCCGCCAACCATCTGCCAACCCAGGTGATATCGAAGAACAAAGAAAGCCAGAAGATCGAAGGAGTGAAGTTCGAGTTCTATCACTGGGCGCCAGCACACACCAGCGGCGATCTGGTTATCTACCTGCCGACGGAGAAGATCGTGTTCTGCGGCGACATTATCGCCGGTGGAAAGACGGCCGATCCGCTGATCCATCTGGAAAAGAACGGCTCGTCCCAAGGCTGGATCACGACCGTGAAAGGGATCACAGCACTGAAGTCCGATCAGTTTGTGGAAGGCCACGGCGACGTGCTGACCAGGGCTGATGTGGCGAAGCGACTGAGCGATGCGGAAGCAAAGCGCGAGAAGATAAAGGGTCTGGTTGCGCAGGGCAAATCCCTGGATGAGATCAGAACGGCGCTGGGGGAGCCGGCTCCAGCAGCGGGCGGCGGCGGACGGGGACCGGGATTCCCGACGTTCACCGCAGTCGTTTACCAGGAGCTCACGAAGAAGGCCGCGTAATCTGATCTCGGTCGAGGATTACGCGCCGGTAATCGGCATCGGTGACACCTGCCACAGGAGACAACGCTGCCCCCACGGGGGCCAGCACGCACGACCGGGCGCGTCCACAAATTGTTATGGTGGGTATTCACTTGACTCAGGTGGCCACAATCTGTAGTATGGCGGGCCATGGAGGAATTTCCTCGTAACCTCCGGGAGTTCGAAGAACAGTTCGCGACTGAGCAGGCGTGCCGTGACTATCTGTTCCGGCTTCGCTGGCCGGAAGGCTTCCGATGCCCGCGCTGTTCGGGTGATCGCTGGTGGCCGGTGAGGTCTGTACTGCTGGAGTGCGGCAAGTGTGGCCGCCAGACTTCAGCATAAACGGCCTGAGGCCGTCACCAGGGTCGGAAACCCGGGGCATATCGGACGATAATTACGAGCAGCGCGACTCGGCAGTTAAGGCCGATACATACTTGGCGCTTTTATGCCCGTACTTCAGCATGGCTCCGGTTACCAGGCGATCACCTGTTTGGCGGCGGGCTGTCGGTGTAATGTCGGCAGCTCGACCCCGTTGGAGAGTCTCACAAACCATTCGCAACCGGGCCGAGCCGCGTCATTTCACAACGAAGGAAGAATGGCATGGCCAGAGCGCAGAAGTCAAGATCGAAGTCGCGGGCGAAGCAGAACCACCGAGCGAAGCTGAAGCCGCAGGATTGCACGCTGGGGTTACAGGTAGTGCACCCCAAAGCCGCGGGTATCGATGTAGGCAATGAGGAACACTGGGTGGCGGTGCCACCGGATCTGGATCCGGCGCCAGTCCAGAGCTTTGGATGTTTCACCCAGGACTTACAGGAGATGGCGAACTGGCTGGAGCGGTGCGGCATCGAGACGGTCGCCATGCAGTCGACGGGAGTGTACTGGGTTGCGCTGTACGACATTCTGTCGGAACGAGGAATCCGGGTGTTTCTCGTGAATGCGGCGGATACGAAGAATCTACCGGGACGCAAGACGGATATTCAGGAATGTCAGTGGTTGTTGAAGCTGCACGCCTACGGGCTGCTGAGAAATTCATTTCGTCCGGAGGAAGAAATTCTGGTGATGCGAACGTATTGGCGGCAGCGACAGCAGCACATCGGAGATGCATCGAGATGCATTCAGCACATGCAGAAGGCGCTGACACAGATGAACGTGCAACTGGCAAACGCCATCAGCGATATTAGCGGAACCACTGGCCAGGCGATACTGAGCGCAATCCTGGCGGGGGAAAGAGATGCGTGGAAACTGGCCCAACTGAGAGACCCGCGCATCAAAGCCAGTACCGAAACGGTGGCGAAGAGCCTGGAAGGAAACTGGCGGCCGGAACTGCTGTTCGTGCTCCAGCAGGAACTGGAAAGCTACCGGACCCTGCAGACGAAGATCGCCGAATGTGACCGGCGATTACAGTTGCACTATGAAACCATGCAGACTAGGGCAGACCCGGCCCAGCTTCCGCCGGTGACGCGCAACAAGCGTGCACATGGCCACGTGCCGGCCGGATTCGACCTGCGCGAGGAGATGTACCGGGCAACAGGAGTGGATCTGACCGCTATCGACGGAATGAATGTCTTAACCGTCCAGACCCTGATCGCGGAAGTGGGTACCGATATGAGCCGGTTCGCCACCGAGGCGCATTTTGTATCGTACCTGGATCTCAGCCCGAAGAACAAGATTAGTGGCGGCAAGGTGGTGGGACGGGAGAAGCGCAGGACGAAAAACCGCGCAGGACTGGTGCTGCGACTGGCTGCCGGTACTCTGCTCAACAGCGACAGTTACCTGGGTGCACAGTATCGGCGTTTGCGCAGCAAACTGGGATCCCCCAAAGCCCGGAAAGCCATGGCCAACAAGCTGGCCCGAATCGCCTACCGCATGTTGAAATACCGCGAGAATTATATCGATAAGGGAAAGCAGTTCTATGAGCAAAAATATCGTCAGCTACAGATCCATACCCTCACCCGGAAGGCTGCCGAGTTCGGTTTCCAACTCACACAATCCGCCTAACTTCGTGGTGGGTTTCTGGAGAGTGACAGCCGGGACGATCTTCCAGGACACGCGCAAGCCGTTGACCGATTGGTTCCGCGCGATGTACTGGGTCACCACCCAGAAGAACGGAGCCAGTGCGCTGGGTCTGCAGCGGGTGCTCGAACTGAAGAGCTACAAGACCGCCTGGACCTGGTTGCACAAGTTGCGCCGCGCCATGGTTCGGCCAGACCGGGATCGGTTGACAGGACGGATCGAGGTGGACGAGAGTTTCACTGCCGGCGTGGACGAGGGAACGCGTGGACGCCACACAGGACGTAAGGCACTGATTATCATCGCGGCTCAGGAGGACGGGCCGGGGATTGGCCGGATCCGAATGCGACGCATCCTGGACGCCTCGGCGCAAAGCCTGATGCCGTTTATCAGGGATACCGTTGAACCCGGAAGCACCATCCACACCGACGGCTGGCTTGGGTACGATCCTGTGGCTGCTGCGGGCTATGATCACGAGGTCACGTACCTGAAGGGGAAGAAGCAAATGGCCTCGGAGTTGATGCCGCGAGTCCATCGCGTGGCGTCGTTACTCAAGCGCTGGCTGTTGGGTACCCACCAGGGAGCCGTGAGTCACGAGCACCTCGACTATTACCTGGACGAGTTCACCTTCCGGTTCAACCGCCGCCGGTCCACCAACCGGGGAAAGCTCTTTTATCGGCTCGTGCAGCAAGCTGTCGCCCTCGACCCGGTACCCTACAAAAACATCGTCATACCCGCCGCGCAGCCCCCAGCCCTTTTGAAGTCGAACCACAACCTGTAGGGGCTACCTGAGTCAAGTGAATACCCCCCATTGTTATTTCTTAGGGGCCACCCACTCCGTTACGCGTCCCACGCTCGTATCCCCTGTATAGAGATTGCCCTGCCTGTCCCACGTCATGTAATTGCTCTCGATGAACTGCCCATCGCCCGTCCCCGACCCGCTCCCCACCGCGCCCAGCACATTGCCATTGCGATCGATCTTCAATAGCTGCCCGTCTTGACCGCTCGCCACCCACAGGCTCCCCTGGGGATCGAACGCGAGTGCGCACATCAGGTTTCTCATCTGCACGGTCTTCACAAACTGACCATTCGCCGTATAAACGACCAGCCGGTACTCCTCGCGGTCTCCGATCCACACGTCGCCGTTTACCGGATCCACTGCGATCCCGTGCACCATGCTGAACTTCCCCTGCCCGATGCTGTTCCCATACCACTGCTGGATAAACTTCCCGTTCTTATCGAGGCGAATCACCCGCGCCGCACTGATATTGTTCGCCGGATCGTCCAACCCCGCGTCATTCGGGCTCTCATTCGCATGCCCCTCTCCGATATACATGTCGCCGTTCGCCGCGAATGCAAGATCGAGCGGCTGCCAGAGCAGGCGCTGTTCTTTCGCTTCGTTCCAGTCACCTCGCTTCCACTTCACGCCGATCGTCGTCAGCAGCTTTCCCTCGCTGCTCACCTTCATAACGGTCGACCCGTTTGCATCGCAGATCCACACGTTGTCTTCCGCGTCGATAGCCATCCCGTGCGCTTTCTCCTGATGGCCGATCACATCGTCGCCCACCGTTCGGATCAGCTTCCGGTCCGGCCCGAACTCAAACAGCTGCGGCTTGCTTGCGGCGTTGCGTTGAAATACCCACAGATTCCCCTTCGAATCGATCTTCACCGCAGACACACCGCCTCCGCCTTGCGGCAGATCGACTGGATACGCGAACGTGTACCCCAACGTCTGCTTCCACTCCACGCGCTGTAGTCCCGACCGCGGCCCGTCGAATCGGTTCCCGCACACCGGCGAGCGGGTGCATCCCGGCACAATGGGCGGCGCCGTCGCCGCAGTTCCCCGCGATCCGCCTCCCATTGCAATCGATAGCACCTTCCCGCCCGGCGCTACGATCGCCCTGCCACCCGGATCCGGCGCCGACCCTTGCAGGAACCACTCCGGCGACTGCGCGCACGCCAGCGCCGACACCACGAATAACCACGAGAGAGTGCGTATCATTCAGCCTCCGGATCGTCCGCCATAATATACCCGCGAAAGCCCGGGGACTATGCAGCCCTGCACTCCAGCTGGGCCAACGGACAAACCAAGCGTGAGTTATCAATAGGGCGATAATGTTGATCGCAGACGGTCTCATCGCTGCTGGCGCAGCATTGCACGCCGGCCCCTGAAGGATTGACGCCAACTTCTGCAACGAAGTACTCGACAACACTTGATTTGAGGGGTCGATTGAGGATTCCGGGCGCGTTTTCACCTCGGCGCGCAAGGTCGGGAATTACTTCAGCGCTCACTCCCGGTCAGTTGGTTCCGGGCGTTCCCTTCCAGTCGATAACATCCACCAGCTTCCACACGTTCTGATTGAGATCGAGCTGCAGTTGCTTCTCTTTGTCGATCGTCAGTTGAGCGGCCGGATACAGGACCCCGGTGCTCTTGCTCTTGTCCGTCTCGTTCAGTTCGAATTCGCCACCTGTCAGGTTGAACTGCTGCGAAGGGCTGTCCCAGAGGGCTTCGCGAACATTCATTGGCCGGTTCGTGACGAAACGAATCTTCCGCCCCGTGGGTGTCGGGATCACCCGGATGAAGCTGCAATCATAGCCGAGGGTCCCGGTGATCTCGATGTGTCCGACAGCCTTCATTTTTGAAAGAGCGTTGATCAATCCCTGGTTTTTACCCTTATCGAACGCCTCAACCAGCATCTGTTTGTCGGCCGGCGTCGAGTACTCATAAATGTTCAGGGTTACGCCGATGGTCTGTCCCAGCTGGGTGCCCGTTCCAAACGCGGTAGCTTCGATCGTCTCCGACTTCACCCTGTCGGCGGACCACCCCTCAGCACTTGTCAGCAACAGTACAGCACTCGCAAGCAGGCTCCTCCCAAGAACTTTGCAGGTATTTCGTTGCATCTCTTTCTCTTCCTGACGTTTGGACCAACACCGGTCCTAATCAGGACGATGTGATCCTCACACCCAAGCGATGCTGGTTTGCTGGTCACAGGCTTTTTTTGTGCGAACTTTTGACCACATCTTCTTCTTCTTCCTCTTTTGGGTCTTCTCTTACCAATTGCAATCGGCCAACGATTTCGAATCGAACGGTGCATCGCACATGTTCTCTGTGGCGGCTGCATTACTGCTGCTTATCAGTGCTGTGAATATCTCTTATGCTTTTCCACATCTGACGCGAATCCCGTCAACAGCGCCTTTTTAAACACTTTTCCGGTCAGAAAACACATCCACACTTGTAGAGAGTCGCCCCTGGATTACCCAGGTGCGAATACGGCCAAAAGGCTGGTGCAATATGATTACGGCGAACATTCTCAGATCCGCATTTACCGGCATCGTGATCACGTGTCTGGTCGTCAACCCTCCGTCCATTGCGATAGGCCAGATCGCAATAAACGCCGCTGCGACTCCGGGAGACGATCCCTGGCCTCGCCGGGTCTCATCTCCGGCGGGGGCGACGATCAAGGTTTACCAGCCACAGCTTGATTCATGGACGGGCAATATACTGAACGCTTACGCGGCCGTTGCTGTAAAGGCTCAGGGCGCGAGCGATACGACATACGGTGTGATCTGGTTCACGGCTCGTACAGAAGTGGACAAGGTTAACCGTGTTGTTACTTTGGACGGCTTCGACCTTACGAAATTCAAGTTTCCGTCGGCGCCCAACAACGGGTCCCAGTACGCCCAAACCATCAGGGCCGATCTGTCCTGGAGCCAGACTATTCCGCTGGATATGGTGGAGACCTCGCTGGCGACGACGGCCGCGGTCGCTCAGCAGAAAAGATATTCGGTAAAGAACGACGCGCCGCTCATCATTTTCAGCAGCACGCCTGCCGTGCTCGCCCTGATCGACGGGCAGCCGTCGCTGGGCCTTTTGCAAGATAACCTGCAGAAGATCGTGAATACGCGCTCGCTCATCGTTTTCGATCCTTCGAAACACATGTATTATCTGGGTCTGATGGACGGCTGGGTGCAAGCCCCCGAGCCCTCGGGGCCATGGTCTCAGGCGAGTCATGAGCCCGGTAAAGCGCTCGACAGATTCCGGGAAGCGGCTGCCGCGAACCATCAGAATGAGGTCCTCGGCAACCCGGATCAATCCCTGAAAGAAGCCTACGAGGACGGGGAAGCCCCCACCGTACACGTGAGCATGACTCCCGCCGAGCTGTTGCTTAGCGAGGGGCAGCCGGAGCTCGTGCCGATACCGGGTACGACTCTCCTCTACGTTTCGAACAGCGGCAATGACATTTTCATGGACACGTCGAGCCAGATGTATTACGTCCTGGGGGCGGGGCGATGGTTCGTGTCCAAATCGCTGCAGAATGGCGAGTGGTCGTATGTGCCGGGAAGTACTCTGCCTGCCGACTTCGCCAGAATCCCGCCCTCCAATCCCAAGGCCAGCGTCCTGGTGTCCATACCAGGCACGCCGCAGGCAAGGGAGGCCCTGATAGCCAACCAGATCCCCCAGACGGCGGCCATTTCCCGCAAGACCGCCAAGCTTCAGGTGAATTATTACGGCACTCCCGATTTCCGGCCGATCCCTGACACTGCGCTGACTTATGCGGTGAATACGGCGACACCGGTCATTCAAGCCGCCCCCGGGTCCTACTATTCCGTCGAGAATGGTGTCTGGTTTACTTCGCCCGCGGCCGGCGGCCCATGGACGGTAGCGACATCGGTGCCTGCCGCGATCTATACGATTCCTCCGGAGAGCCCGATTCACTACGTTGTTTACGCGTATGTCTATAACTCGACACCGACAACCGTCTATGTGGGCTACACGCCTGGTTACTACGGCACGGTGGTTTCGTCTGACGGTGTTGTCGTGTACGGGACAGGATGGACCTATCCGCCTTATGTCACAGCAGGTTTCTGGGTACCGGCTCCTTATACGTACGGAGTCGGCGCAGCATTCAGCTGGAGCGCGACGGCGGGGTGGGGCCTTGGGTTTGGACTGGGAATGGCTGTCGGGGCCGCATGCAGCCCCTGGTGGGGGCCGGTCGGCGCCTGGGGATGGGGCACTGCCGTTCCCGCGTGGGGCTGGGGTAGTTACGGGGGCGCTGCCGCCGCCAACGTGTATGGGCGCTGGGGCAACACGGCCTATGCGGGAACCCGGGCTGGCTGGGCAAATCCTTATACCGGCAACATCGGGCAAGCTGCGCGGGGCAGCTACTCTAATGCGGCGACCGGAAATTCTGGTGTTGCAAGGGCTGGCAGGAATTACAATGCCTACACAGGCAACTACCGCGCACGGGCACAGACTGCCGGCGAGAACGCAAATACCGGCGCCCGGTACGAAGGGGGAGCGGGGACCGTCAGCAATGCTTACACGGGGAATTATGCCGCGGGAGCGAGAGGCGCGTCATATGATCCTTCGACCGGAATCGTCCACGGTGGTGCGACCGGGACGGTCGGTAACGCTTATACCGGGCAGTCTGTCAGCGGCAGCGAACGATACGCTTATAATCCGCATACCGGGAACGGCGTTGGCTACTCCGATAACAGTGTCTACGCAGACCATAACGGAAATGTTTACAAGTCCGATGGCGGTTCGGGATGGCAGGAGCATTCGGGCAGCGGCGGCTGGCACGCGCCGTCGTCTGCGAGTTCGTTTGATAGTGAGCGCTCGTCGTTGGATAACGAGCACTCTGCCAGAGAGTCCGGCTCACACCGTTGGGGTGGCTTTCGCTCCGGGGGCGGCTTCGGAGGCTTTGGCGGCGGGCGCTTCAGCAGTGGAGGCTTCGGCGGCGGTCGCGGATTTGGTGGGTTTGACCGTGGCGGAGGCTTCCGTGGTGGAGGCGGTTTCCGTCGCTAGTTGCTGCAGCCTGCACGCATGGTCCACTTACCCGGTTTTGAGCTGACATCGGCGGGACTTCTGACGGGCAACGGGTCTTCGGCGATTAGTAGGAAAAGCCGGGTTGCGAAGCGTTGACGCGCAGAGTCAGGCGGCGTGTTTCTCGCTGCTGAATGCGCTTTCCTCCCGATCCAGAACAGCGTGCAACCTACGTCAGTGCCTGAATAAAAATGCGCCGCGAGGATAAGAACGAAGTCTTTTGGATGGTGGACGATGCGTCCGCGCAACCGACTACCTTCTCTCGGTCGAGCGCAGCCGGTCCATCGCCGACGAAAGCATAACGCAGGTCCAACTCATCGAGTCAGGTTCCTGCGCCGCTGTCCTGGAGGAGGAAGCGTGGCTGCGAAATTCGGTTACTGGCCGTACTTCCCAATGCAGACGGTCCAGATCATCGCTGCGAATCGCATGAGTGTTGGGAAGCCGGCTATAGAACCTGCAGCCTTCGGAAGTCTACCAACGTGGCGTGATATCAGTCCCCTCGTTGGTCACCGCCGGCGGCCCAAGACGATTCACTTCGCTATGGATGTTCGAGACGATTTTTCTGGGCTGGAAGCCGCTTTTCCGGCGGCCGGGCGTGACGCAGTGCCGTCTTAGCCTCTGGTTCCGTCTGCGATTCGCGAACGTCCGCCAATCACCGGCCAGTAACGAGGATCGCCCGGCTTCCGAAGGGTTCGGGATCGCCCGGCACGTCCTCGGTGAAAGCGGCTAATCGGGAGTTCGATTTCCGTTCCGTTCGGCAGATGCACACCAGATGGAAACCGATCCAGAACTTAGTTCCGTCAAATTCAGGATGGATCAGTTCGCTTGATCACTTCACGTTCTGCGCGGTTGCCGGATCGCTGACAAAGCACCTGCTTGCCACTCGGTGTTCATGGCGTTAGAGTTACGCCGGCCGCATGAAAAGCCCGCGGCGCTGAATGTGACGTTTTAGCCTTCAATTTCAAAAAAAAAGGACTTCTCCGTATTCCGGAGCATTATGCCAGCAAGGGTCAATTCGAAAAACGAGCACATTTCTCGCGGCAGGGCCCGAAGGACCACAACCAAGGAGAAACCGAGATGAGTAAGAAGGTCAAGATGCATAGATCGTATGTTTTGTCAGGTGCGCTTCTGCTTGCCACCGGCGCAGCTGTCGCACAGGAAACTCCGAAATGGGAATTCGCGCCCGCGTTTGAGTACGTTCACACAGCGGCTCTCTATGGGGGGCAGGGTTACAACTGCGCCGGCGGCGGGGCCGGGACGCAGTACAACTTCAGCAGCATGATTGGCTTCGTCATAGACCTGAACGGTTGCAAAGCCTTCGGCCTCAGTAACGAATTCGGCGTAGGGAGCAAGGTCAACGCCACCCAGTTTTCCTATCTGTTCGGGCCGCGATTTACCTTCCGGCGCAGCCATATGTTCCAGCCCTTTGTGGACGTCACCTTCGGCGGCATACTCCTCGGTGTAAATTGCAACAACGGGAATCTGGGGAATGCCTGCGGCTCCCTTACCGCCGTAAACCTGCCGACACAGCTGCCTACGCAGCAGGCTACGCTGCCCTCCGGCGTGACGATCATCGTGCCACACAATCCCAACGCGACGGGGGTTACGCAGAACTCCTTCGCGCTTACGGCGGGCGCCGGTTTCGACATCAAGTTCAGCAATCATGTCGCCCTGCGCCTTGTCCAGGCAGATTACCTCTACACCCATTTTGGAGACAGCTGCCAATTCGCCTATTGCGGCAACAACAATAGCCAGGCTAACTTTCGGCTGCTCAGTGGAATGGTTTTCGGCTGGGGATCCAAATAGACAAGGGCGCGACGCGCTACATTCGTGAGCACTGCCGAGCGCACGTTAGAGCGTGCGCTCGGCGTTTTCCGTTTTTATCACGCACTGCAACACCTGGGCCCACGGGAGTCTTCCTCTGTACCACACGTCATTGGGCACGCGGTCATTGGGCACTGCTCGATTCCTCGGCAGCCGGACATGCATTGCACTCAGCCGTTTTCCGACGAGTTACCTCACCGTATCGCGGTCGACTAGATAATTGTCGTAAATGATCGTGACCTCGGTCTTCCCTTGAATGAAACCGGATGAGATCGCATGGCTTCGTTGCGCAAACGCGAATCCGCCAACGGCGGCGTAATCGCGAACCACTTGAGGCCGACCGGCAAAGAACGATTGCCCCACTGGTGGCTGGCCTTCAATTCTGACCACGAGTTTGTTCCCGAATCAACCCAAACCTTTCCGCGCAACAGGTGGGGGCTATTTACTCGCGGCGTCAGGTCCAGTTCAAGACACCTTGTATCGCCAATTTGCTTCTCTCCAACCAGGTGCATGGCGTAGTTCGCGGACGTAATCAGCGACTGCTCGCGCGCAGCGCCGCGGCTCATGTTCGCCTCTTCCTGGAGGATGCGGTCCATCAGCCGGTCCTTCAGTATCGACGGTCCGCTGCGGGACTGAACCTGGTACGTTTTCCCCGCAGCCCGTCTGTAACCAGCCTGAACCACCACGTCAGCCGCCATTTGGAAATGACTGTTCCTGATCGTGTAATGCTCGGTAACGCTATAGCCTGCCAGATTCGCGTCGCGGTTTCGCTCAACGGCGTCAATGTCCCGAATTACATCCGCCTGCGTTTCGGGCGCCGGTGGAACGATTTGGGCCGGGCAGACAAGGCCTCCGACCAGCACAGCCATCAACACCGGCACATAGCGACGGAAATTCGGTGCAGGACTCACTAGTCCGAGGTTGCCACAGAAGTGGGGAATCCGGCAAACCCGAACGCGATTACGGGAACGATTCCGAACGCCGTTCCGCGGTGAACGCGAACAGGATTCCGGGATGACCTTATCGTCTCCGCGCGCGATTCAACGGTAACGATACCTGTCTGTGCAGAGAAACGACACGCCACGCTGCACACGTTTCACAGTCTGGTTCACTCGGATCAAACCTGTCAACGGGCCCGGTGGGATTCGTTTGCGACTTCCCCGGTTGCTGCCAAGGTCTGATAATAGTCGGGACGGCATCAGTCCGAAGTCCGCTCCCAGACGTTACCCGCCACATCATAGAGGCCGTATCCATTGGCGGGGAACGAAGCCATCGGTGCTGAGGCTTTGTAGCCGTCTTTGCCCGTGTTGGCGTCGGGAAAGTGGCACTGGAAAGGATTTGCCGTGTGCGCACTGATCCTCCCCTTACGCGGGGGTTATGATGCCAAAACACGTCCACGGACTTACCCTTCTGGCAGGATGAGTCGTACGACCACCGGATTTGCTTCCAGTGAGGACTGCAGTGAAGGTCGGCTAGTCGAAGCCGCTGAGCAATGGCCTGGTCCAATCCGATCGTCTGTCCCACGTGGCCCCTGAAAAGGTAGAAAATCCCGGCGCCATCAGGGGTCAGACTCCCGATCGCTGATAAGCTTTGCGATCGGCATGGGACGCCCTTAAGCCGCCCTCGCCGGTTTCAGATCCGGGAGCATGCGAGGCGTAAAGCGTTCCGTGAGAACCGGGCCGAGAATGGAAGTAGTAAACATGAGCACAAGTGCGGCGTTGAACAAACGGTCATCGATCAGGCGCTGATGTGCGGGGTCGAAGGTATTGAAGGCCACCAGCGTGGCGGCGAGTGTGGCCGCCACCTGCGGAAGCGTCAGCGACCAGATCGTCATTCGGGCCATTGGAGGATAGCCGAACGCCCTCCCGGCAATCTGTGCCGCGATCCACTTCCCGGCGAGCAGCGCCACGATGACCGCGGCTGTGAGGGCAAAGTTATCCGTGATGCTCCGGTAGAACGCACGCGGGTCTATCAGGAAGCCGGTCACCACAAAAAAGGTCGGGACGAACAGAGATTCTCCGAAGAACTTCAGCTTCTCTTTCGCGGGCTGGTCCTGGACCGCCGCGTTCACCGCCAATCCCGCAAGGAACGCTCCCACGATACCCGGAAGATTAATGAGGGCGGCAAGTGCAGCTGCTACCGTCATGACCAGAAGCATCACGACGAAATAAGCATCCTCCTCATTTGAGACTTTCCTCAGGAAGTAAGCTCCCAGACGACTCAGGCCAAACAGCACGAGTGGGATAAAGATCGCGATCTCGATGAGTTGCACAGCCAGCGTGGGAATGGAAAAGCCTCTCTGAAAGGTGGAAATGCAGATCGCGAAAACCACCAAAGACAACGTGTCCGATACGACGGTCGCGCCGAACGTAACCGCGATCGGCTCGAGTCGTGTCGCCCCAAACCTGGCCACGATCGGAGCCCGCGAGCAGGGTGTGCGACGCCAGCAGTGATCCTAATACGACAGCGGCGACTGGCCGGTAGCCAAACAGAAACCCAACCCCGGTACCCAACAGCAGAGGTAGCGAGGTGGTGAGGAGACCGAATGCGATCACCCGGTTCCGTGCCCGCCGAAACAAAGCAAGATCGACATCAAGGCCGGCACAAAACATCAGCAGTAGCTTTCCCAGGTCGGCAAAGAAATCCGCAATCGGCCGATTCGTTCCAATCACATCAAGTCCGTGCGGACCAACCAGGATCCCGCTGAGTAGCAAGCCTACGACGGCCGGGATCCTGAACGCGGCGAGAGAGCCGCGGAACGCACACGATGATTGCCATTGCAATGGCGAACTTCGCCAGTGTGGGCGAAGCCAGGGCGTGCGAACGTAGAAAATCAGTCAAGTGCGACACGGCAGTAACCCGAAAATCAAAGCTGGTCTGTGCAGGGCTCGCCAGCGGGCGCGAGACAGGGTATGCCCACTCAGTCGGCAACGCGCAACGGTTTCCCTGTTATTGGCTAGGGTGTTTATTGGCCATCTGTTTGACCTGTTCCATGACCTGAACGAGGTTGTAGCTTGCCGGATCCTGCAGTGGGGGGAACTTGACGTAGGACTTCAGCTCCTCCAGCCACAGTTGCTGTCCGACGGGCAGCATATTCCAGTTGTATATATACGCGGTGCTCGGGGAGGCCAGTGTGCCGCCCAGAGACATAACCGATTTCTGGTCTTCCCCGACCGCCTGCTCGAACGGATCACGCCTGATGTTCTGCACCTGGGCCCACCCGTACTGCCGGGGGCCCATTAGCGCGGAGGCGCCGCCCGAGCCCTCCATCGTGAAGTAGATCTTCCAGTTCTTGTACCGCACTGCGGATGGTGTCGCCCCGGTGTAGTAGAAGAAAGTGTCGCGCGCAGATGTGTCCGACTTACCTTCGAGGTAGGCGCACTGATCCACGCCATCGAGCGTGGTCTTGACTATGCCGGGATACTTGCCCTCCTCAATCTGCCGCTTCAATCCGTCGCCCGTGGGGCCGCCGGCGATGTCAACCAACGTAGGCAACCAGTCGAGGGACGCGAACATCTCAGTCTTGAGCGTGCCCGCTTTGATGTGTCCTGGCCAGCGGATGACCAGCGGCACGCGCATGCCGCCTTCCCAGGTGGTGAGCTTGTTTGCCTTGAAAGGCGTCATGCCTCCGTCCGGGAAGGTCTGGCTCTCAGCACCGTTATCCGTGGTGAAGACAAGAATCGTGTTGTCCAGCTGGCCCATATCCTCCAGCTTCTTCATCACGTAGCCGACGTTGTCGTCGAGCTGCTTCATACCAGCTTCCTGAATGCCCCAGTCCTTGCCGCCTTCTTCACCCAGCATCGCCAGGTACTTCGGCGACAGCATCGTCGTGACGTGCATTCGAGCCGGGTTATACCAGACGAAAAACGGTTTGTTGGTCTTCCTCGGGTCGTTGCGGTCGAGGAAGTCGATCACTTTGGCGGATATTTCCTCATCTACGGTTTTCGACCGCTCAAGCGTCAGCGGGCCTTCATCCTTGCACGTCTGGTTTTTCGACGAGCCGTCAGAGGACTTGCACCAGAGCATGGGGCGCGGGGGCGTCAGGCAGGTCGTGGTCGTTGGATCCACGGCGCCAGGGACCTCAGGCACACCGGGGATCGGCGTGTTCCTGCATGGGGGCGCGAAACCTTGCGTGGTCGGGTTCTTGTTGAGGTCGGGGAAGCTCACTCCCTGCATCGCGTCAAGATGATAAAGGTAACCCCAGAACTCCTGGAATCCGTGAGCGGTCGGCAGGGCATCGGTATGATCCCCCAGGTGATTCTTCCCGAACTCGCCGGTTGTGTAGCCGAGGTCATACAGGAATTTGGCGAGCGCCGGGGTGCCGGGACGAAGGTAGCTCGGGCTGCCGGGGAGTTGCGGGGGGATCATGCCTGTGCGCATCGGATGCATACCGGTAAAGAAGGCGTTGCGCCCGGCCGTGCAGCTTTGTTCGGCATAGTACGTCATGAACCTGGCGCCCTCGTTGGCGATACGGTCAAGATTGGGCGTTTCGCCGAGCCCCATACCCTGCTGGTAACTGACCAACTGCATCCAACCGATGTCGTCGCCCATGATGAAGACGATATTCGGTTTCTGCGCGCCAGGCGCCTGTGGGTACGCGATCGTACCTCCGGTGACCAGTCCAGTGACGATCACCAGACAGCTGATTAGCATCCTTCGTGCCAGACACAGAGAATTTGTTAAGGTTAAACGGCTCATCAGACTCATAGCCTCTGGTCTCAGGGATGCTGTTTGGACGCCCTCTGGCTCATTGTTGTGCCGCCTCCGTGGTATCCTCGCGGCCCGCAAGCGCGATAGCTATAACGAGCGCAGTGTCTGCGAAATGAGCAAGCAGGGAAGAGGTACTAGCGGCTTCAGCCGCGCTCTTTCCATCCCACGCCGACGCGACTGAAGTCGCGTCTACCATCGATGCGGTGGATGTCGAGTTACTTCGCGGACAGCAGGACGCCCACAAGCCACGGCTATTGCAGCCACGGGGTTGCGCCCAACTCAATGCCGGCCACGGGACCTTGTTCCACACGCACCCGTGCGCCGGTAGCGGCCACTTTCGCCAGCAGGCCCGAATCCAGTCTCGTTTGGAAATCCGCTCCCGAGAGAGCGGCGATAATGTAAGAACCGGACGCGACTCCCGCGATTTCAAAGGTGCCGTCCGGTTTCGCCTGCGCCATGCGGCCGAATCCGATCGTGGTCACCTGCTCGGGAATCAGAATTATGGTGCTGAGAGCATTGTCCACTTTCCCCTGCACGCTTCCCCGGGCCGCTTTGTAGGAAACCCGAATGGGAGGGGATCCCGGGAACAGATCGACAGCCTGCCCCATTACATCGCGGCCGCCCAGGGTCACGGAGTCCGGATAATATCCGGCTGAAACGGAGGGCGCAATATAATAGCGTCCCGGAACCGTCTGGAGTCGGAATCCCGCGTTCGCGGTAACGGACCCCGCGCCAGCGACGGATTGTCCATCGGCGGGAATCAGGAAGACCGATCCGGCGCGCTTCGGCAAATCACCCCAATCGATAGCCGGGGTCAGCGTGAATGGCGATCCCTTCTGAACCCGTAGCCCCTGAATATCGTCATGTCCCACCAGCGCCGCCACGGCGCCGGCGGCAACCGGCGGAGCATCCAGGTTTGTGACCGGTATTCTTGCCGCGATCTGCCAGTCGCCCGCGGGAACGGAGGGAAATTCGAATGCTCCGTTCGAATCCGTTTTCGTCTGCACCTGCTCGGGCCCTGTTCCCCGGTGCGGACCCAGGAGTATCAGGTACCCGCCCTGCGAATTCTGCGAACTCAAAGTTACGCCGCCGGGAAGCATGGTTAGCGGCGCGAGGCTCACAATAGCTTTCGGTGCCGGTGAGCCGTTGTCATCGAGCACCACGCCGCGCACGCGATGCACCTCCGCCGCCTGCATTCGAATTTCAAGGCCGGCGATGTCCGCGTCGCCGCGAACTACGATTTTCTGCGCCCCGGCCGAGTCGGAAACTGCCGGATAGAAGGTGGGGATCTGCTCGACCCGCGCCTCTTCCTTTACGCCGTTTTGCGCGCTTTCGGCAGGCGGAATGGCGACCAGCGTGTAAAATCCGGGCTCAACGTCTCTGATCGCGAACTCGCCGTTTTCGTTGGCTTCCACAGCCGGTGCTCCCCCTGCAAGTTTCACGAGAGCGCGCACGGGCTTATCTTCGATATCCACCACCCGCCCGCTCAGCGCCGCGCGCCGGCTCATCTCCAGCCGGATATGGATGGCGGGCTGTCCCGCCGCGACGCGATAAGGCTGCGGTTCCCGCCGCCCGAAGGAATAGCCTTCTTTTTCGAAGCGGATTTCGTAGTCACCGGCTTTTACATCGGCGAACTGAAAGCCGCCGGCAGCATCGCTTGTCGTCTCATAACGCAGGGCCTGGCGTGTGTAGAGAACGATTTCCGCTCCGGCCACTGGCTCGCCGCTGTTGGGATTGACCACCTTGCCCTGCACCGAGCCGCCATCCCCGCCCGGCAGAAGCGATGCAAACAGCAACGCGAACGCGAACATTAACCGCACAGCTGCCTCCTCGCTTCATTAGACGATGAAAACGTCCGGCGCGGAGCTGGCCGAGATGCTCCTAACAGAGCGTCTTTCGTCTTTCCGCCAATAGATCGCCATGTCTTCGCAGATTCCGGTTCACTTGTCGATCGGCTCTGCTGATCGAACGAGCAATATCGGTCGGCAGTTTTGATTGCGCCGCGCCCGGCGAGTCTGCGGCTCTGCGTGGTGAAAGCGGCCGCGCGGGGTAACACCAACAAGCCGCTTTACCGAAGTCGCCTCGTTGCCCTCAACTCCAGTCCCCTTCGCCCTTATGTTTTTAAGCAGCTTTGAGTTCTTTGGCTTCTGGCCCGAAGTTTATTGCGATTTTGGGTGAAAGGCCGAGTGTGATATCCATGTGGACTGTTGCGAAAGTGGCATCACCCAGCTGTTCCTTGACGTGATATGCGGTTTCGAGCGCCTTGAGAACGGTGACGAGCAGTTTCTTCTCGGCATTTTTCTGAATCAGTTCTTTGATTCGCCCAACGTTGATGGTGTTTACCGAGCCTACCAGCGTCAGCAGAAGTTCCGGCGGAAGCGCCATGTTCAGGCGAAAGCTGGAGACGGTGAATCCCAGCGCGCGCATGGTCGGCAGCGCTTCGTTAAATTCGTCGAGAAGCTTACTGACACCATCGGACGCGGTGTCGACTAAGGCCTTTACTGTGCCGCCAAGATTTTTCAGATCCATCGGAATCTCCTTTTATTTACCTTAGTGCGCCGTACCATGCCGGACGTTTCATCAAAAAGCCAATCTAACGCAAACGCACCAGCCGCCGACTGTCAATTCAGGGCACCACAGTGTGGAGACGGGCCGCATTCGAGGGGTATCAGGATGAGGCGCTGCAGTGCGGAGTTTCGTGTAGTCAGGTTTGGCGAGACGTGGCGCTGAAGATCCTGCCCACGCAGTTCCTTGGTGATCCTTTCCGGCTCGCGCGGGCAGGCGAACAGCCTTGGGCGAGTCCGAGTTAGCCGCGCTCGCCTCAATGAAGGCTGGCTGGGACAATCGGCCTCTCGCAATCGGTACCTCATGACGAGTTCTGCCGTAGCGGCGCGGTCCGGAAGACGCGGGTGAGAATTATGTGCCCGGTCCTGCAGGCCGGACATTGGTTGTCGTGTACTTTCCCATCTTGCTGATCGGTAGTGGCGGCTTTCGCCGGCGCTGCCGGTATGCCGAGCAGCACCCGGCACAGCATCAGCTTTCCTCGCCGGGCCCGGTTCGCCAGAAAGCCAAACTGCCGGATACGCACGAATCCACCGGGCAGAACATGCAACAGAAAGCGCCGGATGAACTCAATCGCGTGGCGCGCCGTTGAGCCGCGGCGCGGAAACCTGCCGATATGTTAACGGTGCCCGCTTGTCGCGCAGGGATGGCCGATGCGTCTCGAATGTTGAACTGAGAACGAGGCTGGTTACCAACGAAAGACAAGTGGCAAATCGGGCCGGAAATCCACACGTTGAGCCTGCTGACCACCATCGAATTGCACCTCGAGCAGATGCTCGGGGCCAGTATTCGAGCTAATCACGCCTGCGTGCGTCATGGCAAACGTTAGTGAGGTTTGCTCGAGAGAAGGACAAACGATGCGAACAGCAGTAATATCTCTAAGGCCAGCCGGGTGATCCAGCGGCTGCCGCCGCTCTGCAGGAGTCTCCGCAGGTGCGCGGCCCGCTTCCATGTGACACCACATCGGCTCCTCAGGTCCAGCGCCCTCGGCAATGCGAAGAGTCAACCCCGGCATAGAGGCGGGGCTGTACTCCCAGAATGGGAAGGGACACTCTTCCCGTGTCCCCGGCGCGGGTCGAAGAACAATTCCAAAAGGAGAGGGACCTGTCCGGCCTCCGACCATCGCTCCCAAAGCTTTGTTCTTCGAGTTTGTTCGCTCCTGGCTTCCGCGACATCCGCGACCCATAGGAGTTCGAGCATTGCGTTGCGAAAGAAGAAGCGACGGCAGGCCGTGCCCTGTCCGGGATGTAGGTTCGGCGATCCCTCCACCAGGCCAAACTGCCTCAGCCGGTCGGCGCCTGGCGCGCCCACGGCCGTACAAATGAAAACATGATCGATCATGACAGGCATATGATCCATGTTGTCATTCGGCCGGTCATTCTCTTCTTGTCCATCCCTGGTATGGCATGAACGCTGCTTCCTTCTGTACGCGCTAACTGGAAGTCAGGCAGCCACAAGAGTTCCGCGTCAATTTGACGCGAAACACCCATCCGGTCAGGTGGGACGCGATTGGCTTCCCAGCACGAATACTTTGCAATATTTCGTATGAACGTAGTCGTCTACCCTGCGAAGATTGGAGAAGCCAGCATGCCCAGGCGCAGCCTCGACTATCGAACTCCCCCGCACGACCCCTCACTGCTATATGCCGCTCTTTATGCCGGCAAGATCGTACGCTACTCCGGATTGCCCGAGATGGCGGCGATCATCGCCATCACACGCACCTTTGTGGGGGAACGGCTCGCGCATCCACCGGTCGAGATTCACCGCTATATGGAGCATGAGGAACTCGCACCGCGGCTCGCTGCAATACAGCGGGACTATCCGCGTTCGAGCGAGGTGAAAAGACTCTGGAAAGCGTTGTTCGAGGCGGCAGGGCTCGACCCGGAGGACACGGCGCGTGACCGGCTGGTACTACGTTTTCAGGTTCACAGCGATGCCGGCACAACATTGCAATGGGCGCGCAGCACTGCGACTGTCGGTTTTCATCGAGACACCTGGGGCACCAACCTCGCCGCGCAAGTCAATTGGTGGGCGCCCGTTTGGCCGATTACGGAAGGGCGTACCTTCGCGATCCTTCCCGCGCTCTGGGATGAGCCCATTGAGAATAACAGCGCCGAGTTTGATCTGGCAGATGTGATGCGACGTTTGCGGACGGCACCGGAGACGTTGGGGCCTGGCCAGTTGGCGCCGCGCCCGCTCAGGCCAGTGGATGCGGAGGACGGCGTACCTGTTGTGATTGAGCCGGGCGCGATCATCGCGTTCTCCAGTGCGCACGCGCACGTCGGCGTGCCGAACCACACCGGCCTCACACGCGTTTCGCTTGAGACGCGTACGGTCTCGATTGCCGATGTTCGCGCGGGGCGCGGGGCGCCTAATATCGACGGCCGTGGCCGCTGGGCCGCACCGGGGATGTTTCGCCGCCTTAGTGACGGCTTGGCAGTGAACCAGTTGCTGGGTTGCGAGCCCCTGATACCGTATGCCGACGGCACCGATCAAACCGGCCGATAAAGCAAGCTCGTTACCGAATGCCGGACATAATCCCAAGCGACGCCGGGAGCAGCATCCCTCAAACGCGCCGTAATCCGCCAACCTACGGCGAGTAGGGTGGGGAGAAATGCCAGCCGGGTTCGTCGTTCGGGTTACCGGCGGAGATCGGGATCACGCGCCCGCGTCGCAAGATCCAGGTCTTGAGGAAGCCGAGCGGACTGCCTTCTCGCCGGCGGCCGCACAGACCGCGGCCACAAATCCCAAAGTCGCTTGATCATTTCGATGTAACCTTCTCGGTCGCCCTACCTGTCACGATTGTTGATGCGTCGCTTTGAGCCTTTCCCTGCTGTCAATGCAAAATAGATCGCGACTTCCTTCTCAAGAGGCGGGCGATGATCGGGTCGAACGCCTCAACATGTGTGAGGCGTTTTCGTGTGAAGGCGCTGCCGACAGCCGTGAGAACCCGCAGCGGCATTTTTAAGAATTCGTAATCGGCGCCTGAGACGGCCCGGCCTTCAGTCGCAAGCCGAAGGATCTGGTTCCGGTGTGCGGGCATCTCAGGTCGTTCGCCGGCTCAAAAAACCCGGTCGCAATCAACTGCGCGATCACCTCGTTTGTCGCCTGTTTTGTGTCCTTGTTCACGGCGAAATTCTCGCGAAGCCAATAATCGAGCGAAGAGGGCTTCGGATGGTCGACGAGCGCGCAATCGACTTCGCCTCCAATGATGTATTCGCAGCCGGACTGTTCGATATATTCGACTAATTCGCGAACGAAAAAGCCGGTGCCGGGCTCGCGATGGGGCAACATGATGCGCCCGTCCAGATTCGCATCCGCTATCTGGTCGACGTCAGCCTGGACGCTCGCAGGCGCCCGGCCACGGCGCTTCCTGATCACAGCTCTACCCAGGAAGATCGCAAACGGAATCGCGGAACCGGCCAGAGCATATTTTACTTTCGCCTTTCCCGGACCCGGTATATTCGGGTCAAGAACGCCTGTATCGGGGAGTTGCGCTATCGGTTTCCCGATCCGCATGTGGCTCCAGTCATAAGCGAACTGTTTGCCGCATTCGAGGCATACGACTGATGTCTCGCCGCTCGGTACTCCCGGTTTCCGGACGGGAGTAATTGGCCGTGTCAAGCGCGTATGATGACAACGGAACAGAGCTTGGAAAATTGCGTTAATCATTATCGTTCATTTCTTACCGATTTCGTTAGGGGTCATTACCCCGCTGCAAGGAACGGACCAAAATGCGATTTGGAGGCCGCCGAGCGGTAGAGTTGCCGCCGGGGCCGGTTCGATACACGGCGATTTTTTGCCGGATATGGCGATTCCGCCGGCTACCTGGTTGGAGGACGGCTTCGCGATTCGCAATGCTGGCCTTCCTCGCCTGCTATCCGGCTGCGGTCTCCCGCGTACGCAGATCGTTGTTTTGGAACGAAGCAACGCAGGTTTTAGTGTGGCATGGGCTGACCATCATCTTGCTCTTCCGTGCGACTGCCCGATCAAGGAGTGTCGGAGTTTCACTCGATGTGCGGGAATGATGTTGCCGGTGGAGCAGAAATTACCACTACGCTCATGACGGGGCCGTTTTTTGCCAGCGTAGTTACCGGCAGCCCTTACTTGCGCGTTACGCCCGCGCCAGGATCCTTGACCAGATTGTTGAACCGCTGCTCTTCGGTGGGCACGCAGAAGAGTTCCTGGATTTCGCCTTTCGGGACGAGTCTAAAGGTTTTTTTCTCGCTCACCCACGGCTTCGTGTACGCCTTGGGGGCATTGATGGTCATATTGACTTCGAGCGTATCGCGGTCGACGCGGTGGTAGCGTTCTTCGAGCGTCATGTCTTCGCTTACCGGATTGCCGAAGTGATCGAGCCAGGTCCGTTCGTCAAAGCCCAGCGACTTGACCACGAACGTATCACCATCCCATTTACCCACCGAGTAACCCATCCAATGCGGATCGGGGTCTTTGGGAAGTTCCCTCCCGTCGGTCCAGATCACACGGTAAGAGTGCGCCCACTCGAAAAACTGGTAGACACGGTCCCGCGTCTCTACAATCTCCTCGGGGTAAATCGAAACTTCCAGAAAAAGATTGCGCGGCATTCCCAGAGGATCGCAGGTGCTCATGGGGTCGTTGCCCCCGGCGACCGCTCGAGGGCCATAAACGGGCTTGGCCGCGTTGAACCTGGCTTGACCCCAGGGCGTCATGGGAGGCGCTTCATTGCTCATCGTCAGAACTCCGCCGGATCGCCGCCAGACGCCGGAGAGGTCGTGCGGGTCATGGGGAACGGAAACGGGCTGGCGGCTCGGCCGCCCTGCCGCGTCCCCGGCCCTGCGCGAACAAGGCAGGCAGCGAGGCCATGACAGCCGCAATCACCAAAGCCGTCTTCATTGCTCGGGACCGATTTGGAGCGGCTTACCGTTCACGATAAGACTCGCTCTGCTGAGCAAACCGACCGGCGTTCCGGCTTTGTTGGGCCGGACGCTGAGCGTCACCTGGTCGCCGGCCTTCAGCGTAGTCTTGGACCAGCCGGCGGCCTTTAGCACCCCAGGGCTGTTCATTTCGCCAGCCCAGTGCACCACATTGCCCTTGTCGTCCTTCACATCGAACAGCACAAAGACATGAGGATTGGACCAGACAAATTCCGTAACAATCCCGGAGAGCATGATCGCTTGTGCGTTTGTGGCGTAATTGCTAGTGCCATGATGCGCGACCAGGGGGACGCAAGTCATCAGGAGACAAAGACCTAAGGCGGTCACCTGCATATGCTCGACCTCCGCGAATATCCTGGAGCGTCCGGCTATTCGCCGCGTATCAGTATATTCTACTTTCGGGCCAGGAGCGCCTCGTAATGTTCAAAAAACTCGTTGGTCTGGAAAGTCGGGTTTGACGCGGACATAATCCAGACGTGACGCAGCGGGCTCGCCGCGTTCTGAATCAACCGTTCTACCTCTTCTCGTGAAAGGACGTCGGGTAGACGAACAGGCCGTCTGGTGCTTGCCAGTTGCTCTGCCAGCAGTGGGCGTTTCAGGGTGCGAACAATGAAGAATCGCCGCGCCGACACCTGTTGGGCAACGGCAATTGCGCCCAGCTTGCGATCGTTAAACAGAGACGTTAAACAGACACGTTAAACAGACACGTCTGATACCCACGAATTTGCCCCGGTCCGAGCTCGCCGTGAGACTTGTCATAACGCGCGAACTCCTTGACTGCCCGTAGGCAGATGCGAGTGGTGATCGGCGTTCGGTCAGCGCAACGCCGGGTCCCCACGAGACCGTCCGCGGTTCCGCGCACGCGAAACGTCTGCCGCCTACGGGGCTTCGATTATTTGTTCATATCGAGCCGCTCATAAACAGCAATGCTGCTGCCGCGCGCGAACGAAGAGGCTCTGCCGGGCCGCTGCTCCGCACGCGGCGACTACCGCGAGAGGGATTGACGGCTTCATTTGTTGATCCCTTTCGACTTCACATCCCAGTTCGAATTTGTGCAGAGACTGCAGTTATTCCCGACGAACATCTTGCCGGCTTCCTTGTCGCCTTTGAACGTCCACAGGAGCCAGTTCGAGGCGACGTTGGCGAACTCGCCGCCGCCGGGATGAAAGTACGTCGCACTGTGGCCTGCGTTGTGCCGCGAGCCGTAGAAGGCCGGCACGTGGTTGATCGCTTCGAACGTCGCCGCCGACGCCCCCATCAGGAAGTCGGGTTCGCCGCCGTTGAGCAGCAGCACCGACCCGTGCAGTTTGGGGAGCGCGTCCGCAGTCGGTTGCCCCGACGGGCCACCGCGCCCGGGTGCGGCCGCCTGCCCGGCGGGCGGGGTCTGCACGCCGGAATTGAACACGCCGATGCTCTTGACGCGCGGATCGGCGCCGAGCGCGATCGAGAGAAATCCTCCGCACGACGTACCCATCGCCGCAACTTTGTCGACGGCGATCTTGCCGTTCAACGGCGAGCCGGCTCGTACGTTTTCTTTCTCGGCCCAGTCGATCGCGGCGCGCATGTCATCGGCGGTCTCCTGCCGTCGGGCGGCGCCTTCCTGAGGGACCGTGCTTACGATCAGCACGCCATGCGAGACGATCGTGTTGAGAAAGCCCGCGAAGGTCTTGCTGTCGATCCCGCACCCGCCGTTGCCCCACACCATGACGGGCAAGGTGTCCTTCCTTGGAAACGCGTCCAGCGCCGCCGGACGATAAACCTGAAGGCCGGGCGCGCCGAACGCGGGTTCGGACGTGACCTGGTACGGTCCGGGCTCCGCCTTCGGCGCGCCTTCGAGAGGCAATGCCCGCGAGATCATTTCGCGGGTGATGCCGGGCGGTTGCGCGAGGCAACACCGCGGTGCCTGTAAGAAACACTGCGGCAGCAACAACGATTGTCTTCTTCATAATTCGTCTCCTCCGGAACCGGATTATCTCAAATTGAGATCGGTGGCGCACCGGCAAAATTCCCAGCATTCCCAGCATAGGTAAATCGATCGACCTCGGAGCGGTTAGCCGCGCTCGGGCGTCGAACGCTGGCGTTCCTCTGGCATCGATCGCTCAATCAACGAGTTGCCGACGACACGCGAGTTAGGCCAGATTTGTTGAAATCAGGTCCTTCGGGAAAGGTATGATCGCGTCAGACAGATGCCTGAAAATCCGCGGGTGTAAGATACGCGATGACCTTACCGATTCAGACCGGCTGTGTTTGATCGGCAAACCGCGCCCGTTCCGGCTCGGGGACAGTAAGCGATATTCGTAGGTGCCGTGCGGCGCCGAAGTGCGGGAGCATCGCCAGGCGATTGCGAAGGGTCTGACTCACGTTCCCCGCGCGCAAGCGCGACAGTTCCATCCCCCCGTCTGGGACGTTCAGCTACGTAGCTCACAGACTCGACAACCAAGCCCACAGAATCTCCGGCTTGGCCACGTCTCCGTGACTCATGATGGTAGGTTTCGGCGCGGGCCCATCCCCGTTCAGGTTTCGAATGGTCTTGCCGCCGGGTAGCGGAGCGTAAGTCTGTCCTACGGGCAAGAGAAGGTCGTCGAGCGCCTCCGGAGTATGTTGCGCGCCGTTCCGCCCCATGCCGCCAAATTTATCGTTCGCATCTCCCAGTGCAGCTGCTGTCTGGTTCATAAGCCGCGAGGCAAGCGGATAGGCGATGCCGACAGCTGTATCGTGGACACTGTGAGTGATCAGGATGTTGCCGGCTATCTCCGGGCGAGACATAACGGCACGGAACGCGCCGTCATTACCAGCGCCATCCCAGTTTTGTCCAAGGCCATTATGAGAATATGCAGCTTCCAGCAGGAGAAGCGTGGCGATCATCTTCGGAGTAGGCAGCGCGTTCGCTGCCGCGGTCACGAGGCGGCCGCCGAAGGAATGACCGATCAGATGAACGCGAATCGCGGGCGCCGCCGCCTGAACACGCAGGATCGTCTGGAGCACACCGGTTCGGCCCACGATGCCGGCTCGGTCTTTCATCGTGTAGTAAGTAAATAAATTGGCGAGGCGGCTGGCTGCGGATGTAATTCCATCCAGGATTCCCCCCAAACCCAGCGCATGTCCGCCGGAACCGCCGGGAAGAGGAAAAGCGGGAAACACCGGGGCTGCAAGGCGAGCGAGAACCGTGTGGCCCGGGACGTCGCCGGACATCACTGAATTGATGGCGTCATCGAAGCCTTCATCTTTCTCGCCTCTGACACCCGGCAGTGCACTGGCCAACGCGAATACGAAGTCGTTCTGCGCGCTCTGACTGACCTCGAGTTTCGGTATCTGCTCGCGGGCGTGCTCAATTTTGTCGGCTGCTGTCGAATCGGCTCCCAGAATCAGCTTCAACTGATCCAGCTGCGCGTTGAGTTGCGCCGTCACGGATGGTCCCAGCGCAGCTGCGCCCCCGGGGATCAAGTCCGAATCGGCGAAACGCTTGGACGGCCAGAAGATCGCCCCGACGGCGAAATTCTTCAGCTGCCCCACGTTTTCGGTCTTTTGTACGGAGGCCATGGCAGCGAAAAAGGCGGCGTAGAGCTGACGAGCCTCGTTCATGTCGTTGTTCCAGCCGTGCGAAATAAATATCAGATCCGTGGTCGCCTTGCCATCGTTGGATTGCAGCCATTGGATCAGATCGGTTTCAGAAGATGGGTCAACGAGATGGCCGCCGGTGTCGTAGGCCAGCTCAAAAGCAGGGTAGGTACCGAAATTAACCATAGTGTGTCTCCCGTTCAAACTGACTGAATGAGCTTCATGAGATCGACAAGTCCGGCGCCCTGAACATTGGCGTCGCGCCCCAGGTCCGTGGCTGACTGCATCAGCAGATCCTTGACTTTCTCGGGCTGGCCGACATACTCGCGCTTAATGGACAGAAATGCAGCCAGGACGCCAGAGACGTGCGGGGCCGCCATACTGGTGCCCGTATCCTCGATATAGTCAAAACGAGCACCGTTTAACCCGGGTAGCGTGGCGTTTTGCAGCCGCTGCGAGCTGGCACTGGAAATTATTTTTTCGCCGGGAGCAACTACCTCCGGTTTGCGCCGCCCGTCGCTGGTAGGGCCTTTCGAGGAAAAGTACGAAATGCCGTATGTGTGGGGCGATTGCCGATGGGTTGAGCCAACTGTGATCGCAAGATCTGCGTTGCCCGGATCGTTGATGCTCAGCAATTGACCTGCTTCGGTCGTATTTTGGGGATCGAGAAACGTGACAATATGGCCGGAATTCCCCGCCGCCACAACAACCGCCACCCCCGATTTCATTAGTCGATTAATCTCTACACAAAGCGGTGTCTGGCCACACGCATACCAGGTCGGGTGGGCAGGAAAACCGGCGGAAATATTCACGCCGTGCACTACCAGGTGGCGTCCGAAATCATTGAGCTGCTGCACGTATTCGATGGCCTGAATCAGAGCCGTTTCATCGCCGTCGCCGTTATCGTCAAGAACTCGAAGAATCAGGAGCTTCGTTTTAGGTGCCATTCCTTTGATAGGCCCCACGCTCAGAAGATGATACTCGCCATTGCCGCTTTCGTCGGCGGACTGGATTGCAGCCTGCGGTGTCGAGCCGGGCGCGGACTCACCGGCGATTATTCCGGCCACATGGGTTCCGTGCCCAAATGCGTCGTTATCCCAGCGAGAGGGGGTCGGAGTAAAGGAGGAAGACTTCCCGGCGAGCGGCGCCGAGAGAGAAAGGTTCTTGTGCAGATCGAAGTGAGGATGGCTGGCGTCGATACCGGAGTCCAGTACGGCCCAGACGATATTTTCTCCGAACGCACCAAAAGCGTTGTGCGCTGCATTCGCTTTTACTGTTCGGACGGACTCCGTAATGAGTGGATGAACCTTCTGCGATTCCCATATACGGAACACGGCCCGCAATGACCTCCGCGGCAACGGTTTGGCGATGGCCTCGCCGACGATTGCTGCGGGCTCCGGACCGTCGTCCTCGATTCGTTTTTTGTCTCGGGCGGTGGCTGTATCGCCGTCTTGTTTTACCAGGTCGAGGATTTGATCAGCAGTAAGTGTGGCAAAAAAGTAGGGGTGGGTGGAGTCGTTGAGATTCCGGCCGAGGAACTTAGCTGCGTTATCGCCGAGAATGGATTCCAGAATTTCCCTGATTCTGGCGAGAGCAGTTACTCTTCCATCCGGATTGTTGAGGTTGATTTCAATGATCACTTCGTAGGAAGCCGGAACCGCCTGGCGAGTGGGATCCGTCGCTCGGGCGCGTAACTCTGTTTCAATCCTGGTCTTCAAGGGCTCAGAGACTATGCGCGGAGCGAGCGTGTCATGTATCTCTCGCCGTATCTGGCTCGTCGGTCCTGAATCACTCGCCATAGAGCGTAGTCTCCTTCATGGCGCCACCTGTCGGCGTTTTGGCTGACAGTCCCGGCCGCCTATCCCAACGCACAGCTATTTTATGGGAATAATCAGTATATCTCTGCCCGCTTTGCGGATATTAACACCCAAACGCGTTCGTGAAAGCGGCTCCTGCTGACCGTGCGCGAACCAAAGTGTGCCGCGATTGCCATAGAGCATCGTACCGATGCAGTACTACCTGAAGCGCAGGGCCGAGGTTCTGCGCGTAGTGAACGCGAACAGGCGGCGATACAGCGGATATCGTTCCCTTGTCTCAGCGCCACTGGTAAACGCGCCATCTGATCGGCATAGGGGCAGCGGTTGCCCGCGGACCCCTGCCACACCACCGTACGTACGGCGGTGTTTACGAAGGTTTGAGAAGGTAAGCCATTACTCTTCGAGCAGCGAAGGAAACAACCGCCCGGGGCACTTCGAACCTATAAGTCGCCAATCAGGACATTGAGAACGAAGAACGATATTTGCGTCAAACTGCGGCGAATCTTCGCGATGTGACCAGGCGCAACTGCACCCAGGAGTGATGAGCGGCGACACTTCCCTCTGTCAGACCACCCGCAACCCGTTGGAGCTACGGCGGCGCCCAGGACGGCAAGGGTTAAGCTGTCCTCCTGCGCGGCGCGGGGAGAGAGCGGGGAAGACCGAGAGCGTTGGCTTGAATTTATGGTGGACCAACTCGTGCCTTGTAACTGGACTACCAGACACAATCGCTGAGCTACGGAAGTGAAACGCTCTTACGACGTTCAGCGCTTAAGGAACTGTCAATAAATTAGTGGATCAACATCTGGGTAACAGCCTATAGTTCCAGTCGCCGTGAAACTTTTCTCTCCGGAGCTGGAGTTCCGTCATCTGCTGGTCGGAGATCCTGAGCCCCTTCTCATAGATATTGGTGTCGATCTTGCTTTTTACAGTCAGGCCGGTCGTTGTTGTGGTTGCGGCGATGAGGTCGATGATGACCTGATGGCTGACGAGTGGCTTGCCACGCCAGTTCTGGCTGATGAAAGAGAAGAGACGGTGTTCTATTTTGTTCCACTTGCTGGTGCCCGGCGGGAAGTGACTGACCGAGATTTCCAGTCCGATTTCATCGGCGAGTTGTTGCAGTTCCCATTTCCATAGCCGCACTCGGGCGCCATTGCTGCCGCCCGAGTCAGCCGTGATCAACAGACGGGTCGCTTTCGGATAACTGCGGCTGCCCATCCAGCGCCACCACCGGCGTATGCTCTCTACGGCAAACTCCGCTGTGTCGTGATCCACACCCACACTGACCCACCCCGTGTTCCGGCCCAGGTCATAGACCCCATAGGGAGCCACCTTACCGTTCTCCGGCCGACGGATTTCGAAGTCATGAACCCGGACCTGCTCGGGCTGGCCCTGCGGCTGCCATTCGCGTCCCGGATTCCTGAAATCGCCCACCAGTTCCTTCTTTTTTGTATCTACGGAGATCACCGGCTCGCCTTGTTTCAAATAACGCTGTGCCTTGCGGTTGATGTATTCAAACTGCCGATTCCGGTCCGCATGCTGACTCCCTTCCAGCTTTTTCTGGTTGGCCTGCAAACTGTAATCCATCTCGTGTAGCAACTCGGCCACGGTTTGATGACTGACTGCGTGACCCTCGCGCCGGAGTTCCTCGGCCAGCACCCGTACGCTCTTGCATGTCCATCGAAGCGGCGATTCCGGATCTCCGCGAGTCCTCGGGGGACACCTGAAAAGCGGCCAATGAGGGACACCTCAAAACCGGCCAACGGAAGCAGGCAAGACAAGGTAGTTATAACCCAGGGCTACACTTCGCGGCAACGAAAAAGTTCGCAAGGCTCCGCAATGATCGGTTATTCTGACAGCACCTGGGCGGAGGATATGGCTCCGCAGGGATGCGACCAGAGCGCCGACCCAGCGGCCGGAAATGCGTGGGCGGCGCGAGCCGCCTTCGCGGCATTTCTGGCGGGAAAGCGTTAAATCCCGGGAGCGCGAGGGCAGAGCCCTCGCAGCCTTCAAACTTCCAGCGATGCTTCAGTCAGCGGCTGTCATTTTCGTGCGCCAGCTCTTAGGACCGCACTTGAGCACGTGCCCATGATGCAGTAGGCGGTCGAGCATGGCGCCGACCGCCGCAACGTCGGCGAGCAGTTTGCCCCAGTCATCCACGGGGCGATTGGAAGTCAGCAGCGTGCTGGCACGTTCGTAGCGTCGCATCACGATCTCCAGCAGATCCTCGGCAGCCGTCTGCGGTAACTTACGCATGCCGAAGTCATCGATGATCAGCAGCGCCACGCTGGAGATCGATTCCATGTACTGCTTGCGCTTGCCATCCAGAGTCGCTTCGCAGACTTCCTCCAGCAGGATATGCGTCTGGCGATAGAGCACCTTGTGGCCCTGCAGAATCGCGGCCTGTCCGATGGCTTGCGCCAGATGGCTTTTGCCTGTGCCGCCAGGCCCAAGAAACAACGCGTCTTCGCGGCGGTCGATGAACGCTCCGGTTGCCAGATCAAACACGATACTGCGATTCAGTTTCGGATTGAAAGTGAAGTCGAAGTTGTCCAGGGTCTTGTTGGGATCGCGGAAGGCGGCGAGTTTGCGCCGCCGCTCCAGGAGCCGGTCCGAGCGCCGCGTCAACTCGTCAGAGACCAGCGTGGCTAGCAGATCGATCGGTGCCATGGGTTCGGCTTGCGCTTGCCGCAGCCGCGTCTCCAGCACTGCGGCCATGCCACCGAGACGGAGTTGGCGCAGGCTGCGTTGTAGTTCGTTGAGGTTCATTCTTCGTTCTCCTGGGTCTTGCTGTCAATGAGGTCGCGATACAGAGTCAGTTGCCGGATGATGGGATCTACCTGGCGAAGCGTCAGAGCGGGCCGGCGTTCCAGCCAGCGGCGAGCGAAGCCATAGGGGTTGGCAGGCAGCCCGCCTTCCAGCGCAGCGGCGCAGGCATCATCGGTGAGTGCGGCGCCATGCTTGCGCGCCAAGCCGGTCAAGCCCATGATGCGGCGGATGGATTCGGGCCCATCGCGTCGATACGTCTGCTCGGCGACCGCACCCATATGCGGCCCGATCTTGCCGCAACGCGCCAACAGTTGGGCGGTGGGGCGTGGCGTCTGCGCAGGCTTGTCTTCCTCGGGGATGCGATGCTTGCCACGCTCCTGACTGCGGTGCTCGCGCAGCAGTTGCCCCGTGCGCGGATCCAGCACCCGCACTACATGACCGTCCCACTGCACCTTCACGCTGCGGCCGATCCAGCCTGGCGGCGCACTGTAGTAAGCGGCATCGACTTCGACGCAGCCATCCAGGTTCACGCGACGGTCGCCAAACTGATACAGGCGAAACGGTTCCAGCGGCAGTGGCAGCAGCGATGGCTTCTCTTCGCCGAACATGGCTGCTACCTGGCGCTTGGTGGTGCCATGGATGCGCGTGTCGGCCCACTTGGTTTCCCAGTGATCCAGGTAAGTCTGCGCCTCTTCCAGGCTCTCAAAGCGCAAGCCCTTCAAGGGTGTGTTCTTGGCGTGCCCCACGCCGCGCTCGACTTTCCCTTTGCGATCCGGATCGGCGACGCGGCAAGGCAGCGCGATGGCGCCATAGTGAGCCAGCATGTCGCGATACAACGGATTTACGGCGGGATCGTAGATGTCTGGCTTGAGTACGCCTTCGCTGAGGTTATCCAGCACGACCGTGCGGCAGGCGCCACCCAGCCGGCGGAACGCTTGCTCGTGTAGTTCGGCCCATGTGCGCGTGCTGGACTGGAAGGTGAGCAGGCGAACGGCCTTGCGGCTGTAGCCCAGCGTGAGCACGAACAAGCGGGTACGCCGGTAACTGCCAGAGTGCGGATCGCGCACCATCGGCCCGCTGCCGTAGTCGACCTGCACTTCCTCGCCGGGTGGCGTGACGATGACCGAACATGCCGACTTTGCTGCCTGCCCGCGCAATCGGCCAACAAAGCGCTTGACGCTGGCATAGCGCCCCGTGAAGCCATGGCTGTCCACCAGGTCCTGGTAGATCGCCTTGGCGTTCCGCCCCTTGCTCAGCGACAGTTCGATGAAGTCGAAGTAGGGCTCGCAGGCACTCCCCGTGGGACTGCGTCCGGGCAGCGGGATCGGCGCCGAGTCGGGGGACACCGTTGGCCGGTTTTGGCCCGGCTCGGCCACCGCGAGGCCGGTGGACACCTCATTGGCCGGTTTTGCCGGTGACCGCCGGCCCCAACCGCCCGGAGCCCGGATGGCGACTCCGGCCGCTTTGAGGTAAGCTCCTGCCGTTTCCCGGCGAATGCCTGTTTCCTGCTGGATGCGCCGCAGCGGCCACCCCAGCCGCCCCAGCGCGATGACTTGTTGTCGCTTTTCTTCGCTCAAGACATTGCTCACGTCGACGGAGGGTAATCCCTCCTTCGTTCTCAATGTCTTGCCGATTTCTATTGGCCGGTTTTCAGCTGTCCCTCATTGGCCGGTTTTGGGTGTCCCCCGAGGCGCGAGTCGCAGGATCCACCAGTCGGTCCAGGTCCGCACGCAGGCCGGGATCCTTGTCGACGGTTCGTTTTCGTCCTGCACCTTTCCGCCGAATCCGCGACTGCGAAAGGACAGGCTCACCCGATACCTTCTGCTGACTCAGTTCCTTCATTCCTTCGGTAATCGCACGACGCGAAACGCCTGTCGCCCGCGCAACCAGCGAAACGCCTCCATATCCAATAGACGCGCTCTCCGCCGCCGCCACCAGACGCCGCATCCGCTCGTCCAGGAAGGAAGACAAAGAACGAAATCGCAGCCCAACGCTCTCGTAACTCACTATCCACAAGTATAAAACAAAACCATCTTAACTTGTTCTACTTATTTCCTGACAATCCCTAAGTGGCGTAAAGCAAGCCTTTAAGCAGATTCAGCCAGGAAGATTGATATGTCATCACTCCCGATCGTGGTCCGGGATGCTCTGTGGGTGGATGGACGTGGCATCCCCAGTCCCCGACCTACGGTCTCAATCCCGATGTGGGTCCGGGACGCTCTGTGGGAGTTCAGTGGCAGCGCATCCAGGTTGAGCGCACGTGCGGTCTCAATCCCGATCGTGGTCCGGGATGCTCTGCGGGAGTCCGATGATGGCCCGGAATGCACGGGGATATGTCAGATCGTCTCAATCCCGATCGTGGTCCGGGATGCTCTGCGGGGATCAGCAACCGGAAGGCCAACCCGGCCTGTAGCGGTCTGTCTCAATCCCGATCGTGGTCCGGGATGCTCGCGGGTGCCCGCGCCGGAGCCTGTAGTGGTTCTGGTTGTCGTGGTCTCAATCCCGATCGTGGTCCGGGATGCTCTGCGGGGCGGAGAAGGCGGCACTCCGCAGGCGCCTTGGGGAAGTAGGGTCTCAATCCCGATCGTGGTCCGGGATGCTCTGCGGGTGGCTGCTCTCGCCGAGCCAGCCTCGGGTTGTCGCCGTTCAGTCCATCTGATCGTGGTCCGGGATGCTCTGCGGGGTGCGCGTGGGATCAGTCCTCGAACGCCGCTGTTACAGTTCGTTGCGATCGTGGTCCGGGATGCTCGCGGGTGGTCGCGGAGGACGTGGGGCACCAGGGAACGCTGGAGCGTCTCAATCCCATCGTGGTCCTGGGGATGCTCTGCGGGGAAACACACAAGACATTCTGGTATAATTCATGATCTTTGTCTCAATCCCGATCGTGGTCCGGGATGCTCTGCGGGCGGTGGGATGGGCGGACCTCCTCCCCGGTGGGGGATGTCTCTTATCTGATTGTGGTCCGGGATGCTGTGGGGACGTCGATGGTACCGGCATCGTCCCTGTGCCTGCACGTTGGAATCCCGATCGTGGTCCGGGATGCTCTTGCGGGTGGTCGGTCAGCTCCGTCGGTGTTGCGGCAGAGCCTCACGGTCCAATCCCATCGTGGTCCTGGATGCTCTGCGGGCGGGACATCTTCGGCGGGTCGAGGACGTGCTGGACGGTCTCAATCCCGATCGTGGTCCGGGATGCTTGGCGGGTTCTGGTCCAAAGGACTTGCCCGACGGCCAGCCTGCGAACTCAATCCCTATCGCGGGCCCGGACGCTCTGTGGAGCTGTCGCCTTCGGAGATCGAGGTGGCCTAGTGGATGTCTCAATCCCGATCGTGGTCCTGGGATGCTTGTGGGCAAGCTCTGGTGATGTTTGGTGAAATCGGTCACGCAGGTCTCAATCCCGATCGTGGTCCGGGATGCTCTGTGGGCGCCTTCTACCGCTCCTGCACCTGCGGCGTGTCTCAATCCCATCGTGGTCCGGGATGCTCTGTGGGCCTTAAAAGCCGGTGCCACGGTGCCTACCATGGGCGTGCATGTCTCAATCCCGATTGTGGTCCGGGATGCTGTGGGGACGGTGGAGGACGCGCCGGACGTGACGGCGCTCTGCTTGTCTCAATCCCGATCGTGGTCCGGGATGCTCTGCGGGCGGTGGGTGGCGTGCCCCTAGTGGTGGCCCTCAGGGGCTGTTCTAATCCCGATCGTGGTCCGGGATGCTCTGCGGGACGACGATAGTCCGCAGATCGTGATGCCGGAGGACGGCGAGTTCAATCCCGATCGTGGTCCGGGATGCTTGTGGGTAAAGGCTTTGACCTGCGCGCCGCAGCAGATCGAGTGGCTGGAATTGCGCGACCTCGAACGAGCGATCATGTCGCTATCGGAAGAGCAACGGACGGCTGTCGTCCTCCTTGGGCTGACGCCGGCAAATTACCGCGAAATCGCGTCGGCTTACGATGTGCCGGTCGGCACGATCCGCTCTCGGCTTTCGCGCGGCCGTAAAACCTTGCGCAAGCTCATGGGCATTGCCCCTTCGCAGCATTCTCGTGCGTCGAGGCCGTTGCGAGCCGCAGCGGCAGCGACAGTGCGTCGACGCTACTTCGATCGACAGCCTCCGTTTGCGGACAGTGCGGACGCCCTGCGATGACGCCAGTCGCAGCGACTTGGAAGGCTCGTCCGGCAGTCGGGATCGCCCTTTCGGGATTTGACGAGCCGGCCCGGATTCATGCCATGTTCCTTTCCTTTGGTTTCCGATCTGATACAGACACGCCAAGTTCGGTCGAACCGCGGAGGATGGGTATGCGAATTGCTCGTCACGTCACAGCATTAGGTTCTGCGGGGTTGGGGCTCCTAGCAGCGGGCTTCGTTCTGGGGCAGCAGACCGCGCCAACCGACTATTATCTGGTCAGCGAGGACGTGCTCGCCGCCATTGATCTCGCCAAGGAGATCGACAGCGTACAAAATCGCGAACTGCGTCTGAGCCGCGCGGTCATATCGCCAGGCGGTCATATCGGCCTGCACAGCCATCAAGGCGATCCCACTATCGTCTACCTGCTCTCCGGGGTTCTGACCAATCACCACGATGATGGAACAACAGAGGAGTTTCGGCCCGGTCAGGTTTTCGCCGAATTCGGCCCACGATCGCACTGGGTCGAAAACAAGGGTTCCACACCGGTGACGTTCATCGTTGCGAATATCCATCGTCGAGAATAGCCGAGGCCGGCCGCCTCAGGGGGACCAGGCTCGAGCAGGTTTGGATGTCTTGACCAGTTGCCGCTAGCGCAAGATGGCGATGCGCTGATCACTCTTCGCGAAGGAACCCACTGTGGACGATGCGACGGTCGAGCGCGTTCGGATCGGAATTTCGCCGGTGATCAGACGAGTGCTCGGACGGTAGGTGAGATACGCCCAGAACCATTCGAGGGCGATCACCACTCGATTACGCATGCCCGACAAGAAGAGGATATGGACAACGCCCCAGACCCACCAGGCCAGGGTGCCGGAGAGCTTCAGCCGGCCAAAATCGGCGACTGCCGCCTTTCGGCCGATCGTCGCGAGACTACCAGCATGGCGATAGCGGAAGGGAGCCGGCGGTGGGCGGCCCTCGATACGCGCCTTGATGACCGAAGCGACGTAGCGGCCTTGTTGCTTGGCCGCCGGCGCGAGCCCCGGCACCGGCTTGCCGTCCCAGCCGTTGGACAGAGCCGTATCGCCGATCGCAAAGATCTCGGGCAGACCGGGGACCGACAAGTCTTCTACGACCTTCACCCGGCCGGACCGATCCGCTTCGGCCTTCAACCAGTTTGCCGCAGGAGAGGCCATTACGCCCGCGGCCCAAAACACATTGCGCGCAGCCACGCGCTGGCCGGAGACGATGACGCCCTCGTCGTCGATCCGTTCGACGGCGCTGTCCGTCAGCACCTCGACGCCGAGCGCCGTCAAGGCCCTCGCCGCCCGCCGAGACAAGCCTTCGGGAAATGTCGGCAAAATCCGAGGCGCGGATTGCATCAGGATCACTCGCGCCATCGAGGGATCGATGGCGCGGAACTCGCGCGCAAGCCCATGGCGGGCGAGCTCGGCAATCGCTCCGGCCAACTCGACACCAGTCGGACCGCCGCCGACGATCACAAAGGTCAGCATCTCGCGCTGCACCATCGGAGAGTTCGGCATTTTCTGCTTGCTCGAAGGCGAATAGCAGGCGGCTCCGGATGCTGGTCGCATCGTCGATCTGCTTCAGGCCCGGCGCGAACGGGGCCCATTCATCATGCCCAAAGTAGCTGTGGCGCGCGCCGGCCGCGATGACCAGGTAGTCATACGGAACACGGGCATGCCCTATGATCACCTCTCGCGTTCCGGGTTCGACATCGGTTACGCCGCCCAGCAGGACGCGAACATTTGGCTGGTCCCGAAAAAGGCCGCGAATTGGCCCGGCGATGTCGGCCGGGGAAAGCCCGGCGGTCGCGACCTGATACAGCAATGGCTGGAAAAGATAATAATTGCGCTGGTCGATCAGGGTGACACGGCAGCTCGTGTTGCGCAGCGCCTTTGCCGCGGCGACGCCGCCAAAGCCGGCGCCGACGATGACGACACGCGGCGTGCCCTCGTACGACACCATGAGGATGCCTTCGATTTCGGGAAAGCGACGCCGCAGCGTTCTGGCGACAAGCCTGTCAAGCGACAGCGCCCCCGGTCCGTGAAGGGCAATGAGGCCCAGCACCATCAGGTAGTAAGCAAGGTCGATCTGGTGCTGGAAGGTAGGGTCGACGACCGCTATCAGCCCGATCAACAGGATCGCCGTGATCCTCGTGCCCGCTCCCAGGACGAGGAAGATCAGACAGGCGAGCTCGAGCAGGATGGTCAAGCGGGCGGCCAGCTCCGGGGGCAACAACCGCTGGGCGGACCGGGCGTGAAAGAGCATCTGCGTCATGTCGAAATGGCTGATCTTCATGACGCCTGACCGGAAGAACAGGGCGGCGATCCAGCAGCGAAGCAGAAGCTTGATGACGGGATCGCCCCAGCGCGACAGGGCCTCGAAGATGCGGGTGATCGTACCCGCCAAAGGGAGGGCGGTGGCGGCGATGCCTCGACCGATCAGTGCGTCGAGTGAGATCGGCCCGGCACCCTTGACGACAAACCATCCGAACAGAATCGCCCAGAACAGGTGTTGATCCAAAGCCTGATAAGAGAACTGGATGACCAGGGACAGGATCAGCATCGGCAGAGCGGCGAACCGCGTCGCAAGGCCGAACACCAAGAGCGGCGGGCAGATGATCTCGATGGTTTCTCCGAGCCATGCCGCCGTTACCGGGTCCAGCCACGAAACCGGGTAATCGTGCGCCGACAGATAAAGGGCAATGGTCCAATTCTGCAGCTTGACCATGCCAGAGGCCCAGAAGATCCCGGCGAGCCACAGCCTTATGAACACGTCGAGCAGAGGTCCGACCGTCTTCTCGGCGATCCGCACCGCATTGCTCGCCCACCGGATTACCATCGTGGCACGGTGAACGGTGGTCGAAGCTCTAGACATAAGCCTTCATTCTCTACCCCAGGCGTTGCTAAGGTCCCGACACCCTTTTTATCGTGCGATGCCGCTGGCAGCGATTTATATCGGCTACGCACGGCACAGCGTGTCGGGGCGGACCGGTGCCGTGTTGGAGTGTATAAGGGATGCCCCGCCCATCTCTTTTCGCGTCTGCCGTGAGGCCCGGTCGCGATTTCTACCTTGCCGTATTTGACGAGCCCGCTGCCGAGGAGCCTGTCCGAGTAATCGCGAGGACCGAAGAATGTGTTACTCGTACTCACGCTGTAGGAAGATTGCATCTCTTGTATTCCGCAGACCGGACAATAAAATTTTAAGATCGGCGTCCTTGCGGATATTACCAGACAGGCTCCTAGACCGGCTTTGACCGAATCTTCACCGGTCGCAAGCGGTTCGGCTCACTGGGCGGCGCCGACGATTGACCCTGTAGGTCGCAGAAAATGCCCGTGGACGACGCGGCAAACCTGATCTACCGAGCCTGATGACAGTACCGACCGCAAACGCCACCGGGATAGAGATTAGGATCCAGAGCAGAGCTGCGAGAAAGATCGTCACTGCAGGTTTACGCCTTCAACTGTCGGGCGGTGGGTCGATAAGGCAGGCGCGGCACCGTTCAGCGAGGATTTCGGATGGGCGATCGACACTGCCGCGAGTTGCGGCGGCAGCTTCGAAGAGTTCTAGCAGCCTCTGACCAGTTGCGGCCCTCATAGGCCGCCAGACCCGCCTCGTAATCACCAACCCATTCAGGGACCTCGTCGCCGGCGCCCTCGGCCATGCTCAGGAGCTCGTAGATGGCGAGGCCCCCGATCCGACCGTAGACCGACACCAGGTCGAGCCGGCGCACG
>CAWEKQ010000041.1:0-114862 GCA_963809655.1 Terriglobia bacterium
GCTCCCGTTATGTGGCCGGATGATTCCAGAGCGCGCCATTTCAAGGGAGCGGTTGTTGGCGCGCCACATAACATCAAAGGGACTGAAGCCATTTCAACAGGTCGGAGTCTGTCTGCCAGGGTGCCTTTCTCGGCATTCTTTGATCTCCAGTGGCTGGCGGCACGCATTTATCCAGAGCGGCCTGTTTGGTCCGGATAGTGATCTCGGCGTATCGGTTCGTCGTTTCCAGGCTGGCGTGGCCGAGCCACGCGCGAATCACGTTGACCTCGACGCCAGATTCAAGAAGATGGACGGCGGTGCTATGTCGCCAGGCGTGAGGTGATATGTGGCGGGGCTTGCCGTCCGCGCCGATTTTGACTAATTGCCCGGTGTGGTGTCGAACGATTTTGTAGATTCCGAACCGGGTCAATGCCGCCCCACGCGGCCCGGTAAACACCGGCCGGTTCGTCGCTGGCGAACTCTGTTGTTCCACGAATAATCGTTGCAACAAAACAGCGGTCTCCTCCCAGATTGGACAGGATCTCCACTTGTCGCCCTTCCCGTGCAGTCGTACCTGGGGGGACGGTTCAAGTTGAATGTCGTTCATCCGAAGGTCGGCCGCTTCCTGCACGCGTGCACCCGTGTTGTAAAGAAACATCAACAGGGTGCGATCACGCAATGACTGTCGTCCGGCGGCCGGCACCGCGGCCAAAGCAGCGTCAACCTCGTCGCGTTCAAGATACAACGTCTCCGGGAGTCTCGCCCGCTTTCGCGGAATGGTTGTGACTTTTTGAGCCTGGCCAAGTCGTTCGGGAAATCGTTGTCCGACGTATTCAAAGAAGGTGCGAAGAACTGCCAGCCGCTGATTGCGCGACTGAGCAGTGTTGCCGCGGCTGTCTTCGAGCGAGTTCAGAAAACCAGATACGATATCGGCGTCCAACTCGTCGAGCGTCAGGTGGGTGATCCTCTTGCCGCCGGATCTCGAAGCCAACTGGAGAAACAGCCGGATAGCGTCCGCGTAGCTCTTGAGAGAGTTCGGGCGGAGGCCCTTCTGGAGTTTCAGGTAATCGTTGAAGAACGATTGCAGTATCGCTCCCAGCACCGGGGAGTTCACCGTGCTCATTGGAGAAGCCCCTTCCTGCTACCAGCCGCAAAGCGACCGAAGCGAGCGCTGGCACACTCGAGCAACTCCGTTGTGATCGTCAGGTAGTATGCCGTCGAGGAGGGACTAACGTGTCCGAGGAATGTAGACAGGTCAAACAATCGCGACATAGGATCGATACCCGTTCGATACCAGCGCAGCAGCGTGCCCACAGCGAATGAATGTCGAAGGCAGTGGAGGTGAGGTGGTGCAACACCGCCCGGGATTTCCAGATTCAGTCCTGTTACGAGCTTGTGGAATGTTGAGCTGATGGTGGTGGGGCTGATCTGTGTTCGCGCGTGTTTCGCAAAGGAGAACACCGCGCCGTCGGGTCGAATGGCACCAAAGCGCGACTCTTCTTGATCCAGAAATGCGACGACAGCAGCGGACATGCGAGGTCCGAAAGGCACCAGCCGATCCTTCCCGAACTTGGTCTGGCGAATAACCAAAAGCTGGCGATCCAAATCGACATCCTTCCGGCAGAGTCGCGAGACTTCGCCTACTCGGAGACCCAGGCCGTACAGCAGGGCGAAGACCGTTCTGTAGGTCTCTCCGCGGTTCTCTGCGCGCGGATTACTCGGCAGATGTCGAGATGCTTCAAGAAGTCCGCGGACCTGGTCCGGACCAAAGAGAAACGGCCGGAGGCCCGGAGTTACACGCCGCGCTTCGCAGCGTACCGGAGAGTCAGGCAGAATCTCCTGCACAACCAGCCAATCGAACAACCCACGCACCGCTCCGATAAGACCGTTGTAGCTGCGTGGCGCGCGGCGCGGCCGGGAGGCTACGAAGCCGTCGATATGGCACGGAGTCAGATGATGCAGTTCCGCAACCCCTTGTTCCAGAAGGTAAGTATCGAGCAAATAGAGCATTTGCCCGGTCTTCAGCAAGTGCTTCCCCAGTGCCCGTTTGTGTGCCAGGTACAAACCGATGCAGTCGGCGAGCGGACCTTTGGTTTTAAGCGTCATACGACGTCCTCCCCATTGCCAATAGCGACCTGGCGGAGAGCTTCGATATTTACTTTGGCGTAAATGCCGGTTGCATCCGAAGAACGGTGCCCGACGAAATCACCGATAGTTTTGGGAGAGAACCCGGTATCGACCAGACGCTGAACGCAGGTGTGCCTCAATGTATGCGAACCCGGACGGGCCACGTCAATCCCGGCTTTGCGGAGATAACGCTGCACCCGTTGAGACACGGCGACGCCGGACATGGGAGTAAAGGGTGCGAAGGCTCGGAAGAACAGTTTCCGCTCAGCTGACTTCAACCGGCCATGCTGCAGGTAGTCGAGAATCGCCTCGCCGACTGGCGGCGCTAATGGATAGATGGTCGAGTGTCCGGCCTTGCGCCCGCGCACGTGGAGTCGGTCTCGCTTCCAATCAATGTCGTCGAGCGTCAAGGCCGCGACCTCGCGAGCACGCAGACCATAGGTGACCAGAAGCAGGAGAACTGCGTAATCACGTCTGCCCACCGCGTTGCGCCGATCTACTGTGTTCAGCATCCGCTCCACATCAGTCCACGAAATGGATCGGGGCAGGTTCGCAAGACGATATCGTCGCGGTGATTCAATTGCCTTGCTGAGGTCCCGCGGGACGATACCGGTCCGGTAGAAATACCGGAAAGCCATCTTCATGACGCTGCAGAGACTTTGGACCGAGCGCTTGTCAATCGTCTTCCCGCTCTCCGTTACAAAGGCGCTGATTATGGCCGGAGACAACTCCGGCAATCGACAGCCGGCGCGGAGTAAGTATTCCTCGAACCGGCGCAGGTAGTGTCGGTACTGCACAATGGTTGCCTCGCGGAGACCGCGTTCCCTGCGCAGCGAATCAAAATAATCGGGTGCGATATCCCGAAATGGATCGGGAAGGTCCGCGACGCCTGCTTTATGGTCCGTGAGAATCAAACGGAACATCTGCCGTATCGGATTACGCACTTCTCGGGCGGCGATATGACGTTCGGAATCGGACTTTTCCGGTTTTCTCTGATTGAGCCAGTCGGCAATGAACGGTTCGAGGTGGGCCGGCAGTTCCTCCCAGTTCTGGGCGCCGGATAGTCGCGCGAACTCTCCAAAGCGGAAGAGAACCGGAACGCGGAAAAAGATGTTGCGGGCAGCGTAACCCTGCTCAACAAGCCAGACTACGTAACGTTCGATCGCCTCGCCGATCCATGATGCGCGGATACGGTCGGCAGTGGCGGGACGGATGAAATAGCGATCTAACACGACAATCTCCTTTCTGAGGACAGTCGTAAAGATCATCGCGCGCATCCAGTCCGGATGTTATGTGCCCAAATACGAAGAAAAGTCCGCTAAACCCGCGGGCGACGGCGCATCCGGCCACATAACGGGAGCGGGCACATTCCATAGACAACCTTTTCTGGGGCAGATGGCTCCCTCCACCTCTCAGTGGAACGAACCATGACCCGCTGTTGTCCAGCGCCGCGTTGCAAAGATGAACTTCCGTTCAGAAATTCATTCCGGGGATGTGAATAAACATTCCGGGCGCCCAGAAAAGTTCATTCTTTTCAGCCCGGAATCGATATTCACATAACCCCGGAATCCGTATTCACATCCCCCCGGAATCGTTATTCACATGCCCCGGAATACGCAATTGAAGCGAAAAGATCGGTGATTCCACTGTCAGTCGTCTGGTGGATTTCCCCGGCTGATCAGCCGGGGCCTCATTGACGATTTTGTCACGCGCGACCGAGCTGGGGGATCGCGGGCCATTGATTTCGTCGGGGAATAGCAGGATACGATACATTGACGGTATGCGGGTCATCCGGATCGACGGCTGCCGCCAGCCCGACGTTTTCCTGGCGCAGAAGATCTTCCAGTTCCGGGCAAAGCGTCCTGGCGATGTAGTCCGTCGCAAGACGGTTTATTTCTTTGTTGAACTGATCCTGCTTACCTTTTGAAGTGAAATCCTGCATTGGGTCCCTGAGCCCATCGCCGAAGCCGATCAGATTCCAGTCGAGAACAAGATCAATGTCTTCGGAGAAACGCTCGATCAGCCCGTGTGCCTTCGAAAGCGATGTCCCGCCTTTGAAGACCAGGGATTTTCCGAACCGCGATTTCTGGAAAAGCAATTTCAGCGCAACGCAGACCCAGAAGTCTTTCTCGATGATTGTTGGCCGGATCCCAAGTCGGGCCGCAGCCTCGCTAAAGATGTCGCGCCGATCTTCCGCCGGCAGCCGCGCGACTTTATCCACTCGCGCCGTCCTTGGCAATTTCCTGAATGGCAGCGTAGACCCAGCCAGTTGCCGTCTTCGTATCGAGGAGTATCCGCTGTCGATGGGCCGAATCGAACTGCCTGCGGATCTGTGTAATGGCTTTGGGCGTGATGCGACCCTCGCCAAACGCCTTTAGCGCTTGGACGACCAGGCGACTCTCCGGCAACTTGAAACCGGCCTCCTTCAGGGCAGTGTGCTCAAAGTCAAGCTTGGTCCGACCCACGGTGTACGAACGATCCGGCCCATCGGAGAGATAGACCGCACGCGCGGGGACCTGCGTCGACAGGCCGAGTAGGTTCTGTGCCGTGGCTCCGCTGGGCTGGATGCGCCAGGCGAATTTGCGAGCGAGAGCATGAGCGATGTGATCGATGTTAGGGCTTGTCAGGCCTCCCAGCACCTTACTATGACGAGGGTAATCGTAGATGCCGCGAATCACCCTTCGAATGATGCCGTCGTGCTCCCGACGATGCAGCGCGGAATCGATTGTCGAACGAGCTCCAAGATCGGCAAAATCCACCTGGGAGAATGCCCACCCCCGCCCATTTCCATAGATCCTGCTAAGTATCTTCTGCTCAATGGCTTGTTGCATTCAAAAGCGCCTGCCCCTGCAAGAAAAAATACCACATTTTTCTTGCAAAACAAAGGTGCCGGACGGGGGACAAGGTTCCTTAGCTCCGATGCATGTAGAACTAAATTGGTATACCTATAATTCCACGGACGTTCGACGGAGGGCTCTCTCCTGACCGCACGTAGATCACCTAGGCGCGACGACGAAATCCAAAATGAGCGAAGCAATCGATAACTTGAATGCAGCAATGCAGCGGGCGATGGCTGGCCGCCCTGAGGTTGGAGGCTTCCCCTATCTGGCCGAGACACTGAGGCGGGCAGGCGTGAAGCGCAATCTCTGGTTCCTCCCAGCGTGTCAGAGCTTGTACCTGACCGAACACGGGCCAGTGGTGAACATCGGCACGCCAGTGGCGAATGGCACTGTCGATGTGCCCGCATTCGACCGTGGAGCCCTCATCGCGGCGTTGCGCACCGACCAGGCCGGGAAGAGCACGTTTCCTGAATTTCTCGCCTCCTCCTGGCAGGCAGGAGTGATTCGCTACGAGGTCGATTTCGCAGCACGCACCGTTTCTTACTATGGCTCGAACGGCGAGGAGTATGTCGAAGCGTACCCAGGCGTCGAGGTTACCTTTCCGTCGTCGTGACTCCTCGTCCGCCATCACTGGACCCGGGAGCCGTTGCTCATGGTCTCTCTCTTTAGCCCCCTTCCATTCTCAGCATCTCGATCCCGAACGAACCGCGCCAAAGGGCAGGGGAAAATAGTCTTATAGCGCTCTGGCGGACGTCGCCGCGACTTGGGCTGCATTGGCCGCATGCAGAGCGGCGCAAAATTCCGCACCCTTTCCAACTGTCCGTAATTTTGCGCTACATTCGTCTTGTCGGCGATCCGCGTTCGCTTTTTAGCGGCGAATAGCGTCTTCGCCATTTGGCCGAAAGCAGGGTGGCACCTTTTACCGCGGATCTTTTTTGAGAGGAGCTTACATGACGACGAATACCACGAAAATCGCGATAGCGAAGGACTATCTTGCCTTGACCAAGCCGCGCGTCACGTGGCTCATCGTGGTTACAACGGCGGTAGGTTATTTCTTTGGTGTAAAGCATGGGCCGTGGGATGGAGCGACGATTCTGCGGCTGGCGCATACATTGATTGGGACGGCATTGCTGGCGTCGGCGACCGCTGTGCTGAATGAGTGGTATGAACGGGAATCCGACGCCAAAATGCGCCGTACCTCCCACCGGCCCCTTCCGGCTGGAAGGATTGAGCCGACCCGCGCTCTCATTTTCGGTATGGTATTGGCAGTGCTTGGTGCGGCAGAGTTGGCCTGGGCCGTCAATCTGCGAACAACGATCATTGGTTCTACGACCATAGCCGCCTATCTCTTCGTATATACGCCGCTGAAACGGTACTCCCCGCTCTCCACAATTGCAGCCGCATTTGCGGGCGCTATGCCTCCGATGATCGGGTACGCGGCGGCGAATGGAAACTTGAGCGCGGAAGCATGGGCTCTCGCAGCGATTCTTTTCGTGTGGCAGATTCCGCACTCGCTCGCAATCGCGTGGATGTATCGTGACGATTATGCGCGCGCTGGGATAAGGATGTTGCCGGTTATCGAGCCCGATGGGAAATCCACCACCCGGCACATCGTTGCATTTGCGTCCACGTTGATTCCGGTCAGCCTCTTCCCCGTACTGCTGGGGATGACCGGACAAATCTATTTTGTCGGTGCTTTGGTTCTCGGTGGATGCTTCCTCTATTACGGAATTCGTGTTGCGATGGAACGTACAAACATCCGGGCACGACAGGTTCTCCTAGCATCGGTAGTGTACCTTCCCTTGATTATGGGGCTACTTGTCATCGACCGGAGGAGTTTTTGAGTTTGCGGATTGCCCGGTACATTATTCGGCCGAAAGACATCGCCTTCATTTTTCCGCATCCGTTCTTTGGTGCCAGCCGCTAACGGTCAAGGATACTCCCCGGCTCCGGACCGAACGAACCAGCGGAAACCGGCGTCGCGGTAAGGGCGGTACTGGCATTCCGAGCCGTTCGTGCCACCTTTGCCAGATATCCTGGGTATACAGTCTGCGGGACAATTCTCGAATACTTTTCTGAATTCTTCCACGGGTACGTGCCGCTCGGCCACGGCCACATCAGCGGATGAGCCGTAGACCAATCAGGTGCGGCAAGAAGGTTTCGAGGAGCCTGATGCGCGCGGATCTGAAAGAACTGGAAGATCGGGTCGACCGCTGAGCCCGGAAACACCGAAGGGGTTCACCACCGTATGCACCGTGGCAAAACCGTGACAAAACCCCTCTCGTTGAATCGACTTGGGTTGCCTTTGAGCGAAAAGCAGATTCCCCAAGTTGTTGAAAAACATGAAAGTAGAGAGAAACCAAAAGAAGCATTGGAGCGGGCCGCAGTGCGTGTGAAGCAGGCGCTCTAACCAGCTGAGCTACGCGCCCTTGCCTTATGTTTCTTCAGGATACACCAGGGTGCGCGCTCAGACACCGAAACGACGCCGTTTTTCGGCGTTGGCCCGCGCGGTTCCTTCGCGAATTACAAGTTGCTAAACCGCCGCCGCAACCGGCGGTGCTTCGACCGCAATCACCGGAGCCGGGCTTCTTGCGCAGACGCTTGCTCTTATACATGCGCCGGTCCGCTTCGGCCAGCAGATCCTCGGCATCCTTCCCGTCGTCGGGATAAGTCGCCACGCCTACGCTCATCGACAGCGCGCTGGGTTCCGGCGTCGAATCCCCGGCCTTGCGCGCCACCGCGCGCATTCGCTCGATCCTGGTGTCCAGCTCTTCGTCGTTGCCGCCGGAAACTAGGATGACGAATTCGTCGCCGCCCATGCGCGCCACGTAGTCGGTGTGGCCGCACTGCTCGCGTAGTCCGTTGGCAATCAGCCGCAGCACCTTGTTGCCCGCCATGTGGCCAAAGCGGTCGTTGATCTGTTTGAATCCATCGAGATCGCAGACGATCACCGCCAGCGGCGTGCCCGTCCGTTGCGCACGCGCCAGTTCGTTATCGAGCGACAGGAAGAGCGAGCGCGCGTTGGGCAGATTCGTCAGATAGTCCGTCGTGATGGACGTTTCCAGCAGCCTGTGCGTCAGCGCGTTCTCGATCGCCAGCGCCACCTTGGAACTGATCGAGAGCAGTATCCGCAGGTTCTCCTTGGTGAACGCATCGCGTTCCGACCGATAGAGCGCCATCACACCGAGAATTCCGTTGACGCCGCTGAGCGGCACCGCGAGCGCCGCGCGCAGCGTGCTGAATTTCGACGGATCGTTCAGATAACCCGCCTCAACCGACGGGCTCCCGTTCAGCAGCGGCTTGTTGTTCTCCGCCACCCAGCCCGAAAGCCCCTGGCCCAGTGGGATTTCGAGCGAAGTGAACAACCGCAGATCTTCGCCGCTGACATATTCCGGAATCAGCTTTTCATCGCGGCGAATATAGACGGCGATGGTTTCATACGGAATCAGTCGCTTCATGCGCACGCCCACAAACGCCAGCGCCTCCTGCAGGCTGAGCGAATTCCCCAGGTCCTGCGTCAGTTCGTACAGCATCTGCGCTTCCTGCGTGGCCGCGGCGATGGAAGACAGCGGATCGATCGTGGTCGCCGTCTGCGGCTGCGAGTTCTTCGGCCGTCTCGGCGAAACCGGTGGCGGGCGCGAGTCCACGCTCCACTTTGACGTCCATCGAAAGCTTGATCCGCTCCTTCTCCACGCCGGTGCTGAGCGCCAACCGCTCCAGTTCGATATAACGCCGCCGCAGGATGTCCACGATCACCGGATCGAAGCTCTTGCCCGATTCGGAATTGACGATTTCCATCGCCTGATCGAGCGGTAAAGCCCGGCGGTACTGCCGGTCCGACGCCAGCGCGTCGAGGCAATCCACCACCGAAAGAATGCGCGCGCCCGATCGGAATCTCTTCGCCCGCCAGGCCGAACGGATAGCCGGACCCGTCCCATTTCTCATGGTGCGCCCGCACGATCGGAACCACGGGATAGGGGAATTTGACCTCTTCCAGAATCTCCGCGCCGATCAGCGGGTGGATCTTCATCTTGTCGAACTCCTCGGGAGTCAGCCGCCCGGGTTTCGAGATGATGTGTTCCGGCACCGCCAGCTTGCCGATATCGTGCAGCAGAGCGGCGGCCTGCAGGGCATCGAGCTCGTTCTGGCTCAGCCCGATCTCCTTGCCGATTTCCGTCGCGTAAACACGGACGCGCGCCAGATGATCGGCCGTCGTCGTGTCCTTGGCTTCGATCGCCAGCGCCAATGCTTCGATGGTGCGCAGGTGCAGGCCCGCGATCTCTTCCACGTGGCTCTTGTCCTTCTCCAGCCGGTCCAGATACATCTTGTAAGAGCGATAAACGAAATAGACCAGCGGGAGCAGCACCAGCGCGGCATGCCATTCATTCTGGTGCGTGAGCACCACGATCAGCCATGCCACCGAGGCCGCCGCCAGGTGATAAGGCAGAATCCAGAAATAAGTCTGGTACCAGGTCCTGACAATGGACTTGCGCTCGGTGAGCGCAATGACGCCGGCAATCAGAACCGTGTTGACCACGAAGTAGGAACACGCCGCCGCGCCAAGCAGCAGTGGATTCAGATCCGCCAGTATGCCGTTGAGAGGTCCGTGAAATACGCTGTGCGCAGTCGCGACCGCGAGACCAATGGAGCAGGCGCTGAAAGCGATCTGGATTGTTTTCGGACGAACTCGCGGACGCCAGAGGCACTGCACGATCGTTCCCGCCACGCCCAGCAGAATCGCCTCCGGCAGGCTGAAGAGCACGATGCCCATCAGGATGGAGAGGAAGTTCACCGAAAGCGTTGCGAAGACCGTAGGCAGCCGGACCTTAAGCCCGGAGGTCAGCAGCGTAAATACGAAGTAACACCAGAACATCAGCGCGGTCTGCGCGGAATGAAAGTGGATCAGCTCCGCAGAAAGGCCTATCGTTCCTGCGAGCGAGAATAAGCGCGATGTAAAGCTTTGCCCGGATCGGCATGAGGGAAGCGGTGGCAGTCAATCGCCGTGCAACTTGACTGCCTAAAATCTCTAAGTTTCTAAACTATATGAACCAATAACTATTTAGCCGTTTTCGCTGCTCAAAGCCACGCCGACAAACGTGACATTCAGGCACCATCTTAGCGCACGCTGTCACCCGAAGCTATTGCCAGATTGACACATGCCGCACCGGCCAGGAGGCGGTTATTGAATCCTGTACTCACCGAGGTTAACATTGACAAATCAACACGTTGGCGCAAAATGAAGGTACTTGCGGGCACCCATGAGTAAGATTTTCCATCAGAGTGACGAAGTGACGCCGTTCCGCCGCAGCCACCCCGACCAGACTTACCCGATCCGGCCGGACAGGCGTCACGCCCAGGAGATCATCTACGAGGAATTTCTCGGCATGACTGCGGTCGTGGCTTCGCCTGTGATGCGCCGCCTGGTGACCATCACCAGCAGGGCGGCCCGCACGAATTCGCCGGTCCTGATCTCGGGCGAGAGCGGCACGGGCAAGGAACTCATCGCCCGCGCCGTCCACCATTTTTCGCAGCGCGCCGGCAGGCCGTTCGTCGACGTGAACTGCGCGGCTTTCCCCGAACACCTGATGGAGAGCGAGCTGTTCGGCTACGAACGAGGCGCCTTCAGCGGCGCCGAAAGCCAGAAGCCGGGCTTGTTCGAAGCGGCGCACACCGGCACTCTCTTTCTGGATGAGATCGGGGAACTCGACAGCCGTATGCAGGCGAAACTGCTGCGCGTGCTGGATGGGCACTCCTACTTCCGCCTGGGCGGATCGCGCAAAGTTGTCGCGGACGTCCGCATTGTCGCGGCCACGAACCTGAATCTCGAGGAAGCGGTGCAGAGCGGCAAATTCCGGCGCGACCTGTTCCACCGCCTGGATGCCTTCCACCTGCGCGTGCCTCCGCTGCGGGAACGGACCGAAGATATCGGGCCTCTCGCGCGCTGGTTTCTGCGGGAAGCCATCCCCGGGCTGAGCGACGAAGCCCTCACGATTCTCGAAGACTATTCCTGGCCCGGCAACATCCGCGAACTCAAGAACTGCCTGAACAAGGCCACTTTGTCCGCGGCAGGCGCGATGATCGAACCCGGCGATCTGCCGGTGGAGCTCTCTCGCTCGCGTGCCTCAGACCGACGCGCCCGACGAGGCGTATTCGCTCGATGGCCTGGAACAGCAGACCATCTGCAGAGTGCTCGCGCAGACCGGCGGCCACCAGCAGAGAGCCGCGGATCTGCTCGGCATCTCGCGCCGCACGCTGATCCGGAAGTTGAAGCTATACCGGTCTCCCGAACGCGGGGTTAAACAGGGCGACAAACATCTGGTCAACGCGGATTCCCGTTCGCAAGCATCGGGACGACGCCCGGATCGTTGCTTAGATGTGCTTAAGCTGCAGGAGTGTTAGTACAGCTCTATCGTCGAAATCGGATCTGCTTTCCGCGCCGCCAGACCACGGCCTTGCGCCGCCCGCCTGGCGTCCGCCTTCTCCGCGCACGCTCGATCAGGTCGACATTTCGGAGAGCCGGCTCATCGATCTCGCCGTGCGCCACATCAGCCTGCGCGGAGTTGCCTCCATTCACCTGCTGGCAAGTCTCATGAAGCTGCCGCTCGAACTGGCGGAAGCGGTATTCCGAAGACTGAGCGACCAGCAGTACATCGAAGTGAAGCGCATGTCGGGCGACGATTACGTTTTTTCGCTGAGCCCGGCAGGCCGCAAGCTGGCGGCGGAGCGCGCGCTTTCCTCGCGCTACGCGGGGCCCGGCGCCCGTATCGCTGAAAGCCTGGTCCGAGGCCGTTCGCGCCCAGGTGTCGCAGGTGCGGATCACCCGCGAGAAGCTGCGGCGCGCCTTCGGGGACATTGTGGTGAGCGACCATTTGCTGGATGCGCTCGGCCCGGCCCTCATTTCGCGCGGCGCGATGTTTCTCTACGGCCCCAGCGGCACCGGAAAGACAACCATTTCCGAGCGGCTCACGCGCGTGTACGATGACGCCGTGGTGGTTCCCTGGGCCGTGGAAGTGGATGGCCAGATCATTACGATCGTCGACCCGGCGGTGCACGAAGCCGTGGCTTTCCCCGACCTCGACATCGACCCGCGCTGGCTGATCTGCAGGCGACCCTTCGTCGCCGTAGGAGGCGAACTCGTCAACGCCATGCTCGATCTGCAGAAGGACGAAACGACCGGCGCCTTCAGCCGCGCCCCTGCAGATGAAGGCCAACAACGGCATGCTGCTCATCGACGATTTCGGCCGCCAGATGATGTCGCCGCGCGATCTGCTGAACCGCTGGATCGTGCCGCTCGACCGCCGCGTCGACTTCCTCTCCTTCGGCAGCAGCGGAAAATTCGACGTCCCGTTCGAGCTGCAGATCGTTTTCTCCACCAACCTCGCGCCCAATGAACTGGCCGATGAAGCGTTTCTGCGCCGCATTCCGAACAAGATCCTGATCGAAGCCGTGGACGCCGATACCTTCGACACCATCCTTCACCTGACCGCGGCGGCCATCGGAATGGAGTTCGAGGATGGCGGCGAGGCCGTTTCTGCGCGAAATGTGCCTGCGCCACAGTCCCGACCTTCGCCCGTGTTTTCCGCGCGATATCTGCCAGGCGATTCGCGCCATCGCCATCTACGAAAACCAGCGCGGAATGATCACGAGAGAGGACATCGAGCGCGCCGCGACGGGATACTTTCTGTAGCAGCCATGCGTCCGCGCCCCGAAGAGCGTTACCCGGTCGACTTTCAGGTCTTTCTGACCTGGCAGAAGAATGGCGTGACGCAGAGGGTGGCCGGCCGCTGCGTTGATCTCTCCCCCTCCGGCGCCAGACTGGAAACCCGCGACAAACTGGAGACGCGTTCCACCGTGCTGGTGCATTCCGAACAGTTCGGACGCATGGGTCTTGCCTCCATCCGCCACTGTACGCGGCAGGGGATGAAGTACGACGTGGGGCTGGAGTTCAGCACCGCGTTCGGCATGAGCAGCCCCACGCGCCGGAAAGTGCTGGAACAGGTGCGGCGAACCGAGTCCGCGCCGCAACGCTGATTTCAGAGATCTTACTTCACGCGATGGAAGATGATCGGTTGCTGTGGCCCGCGGCCAAAACCGCGTCCACCGCTCGCGCATCGGCGCCGATCGGAGGACCGCCCGGGGCTGCGAACGCACGGCCAGTCAGCGTCAATGTCTTATCGGACGTCATCTCAGGTTCCAGCAGTTCGCCGAACGGTCCACGGGATACCTCGCCCAGAACCCTTTCGCCGGAACCGCGGCACCCTGTCAACGATTTCAACTGAGCTCAAAGGCAAATACGATTGAACGCTGTTCCAGACTGGGTGCAAAAAGGGGCCTTACGTTACCGCTTGCTGACGCGCGCGGCTCAGTAACCGTTCGGAATCACGGGAGCGCCCGTCGACACCTTGGTGATCGACTACCGTCCGACGCCGTACACCCGCGCCAGCACAGCCGCGCCCACCACGATCCGGTAGATCGCAAACGGCACAAAACCCCGCCGGCGCACCCACTGCATGAACCATGCGACCACCCCATACGCCACCACAAACGAAATAACGAACCCAATCGCCAGCAGCATCCAGCCGTGCGAATCGATATGCACGCGGTCCGGACCCTTGACCGCTTTCAACAGATCGTAGCCCGTCGCCGCGATCATCGTCGGGATCGAAAGCAGAAACGAAAACTCCAGCGCCGCGGTCCGCGACAAACCGGAAACCTGGCCCGCCGCGATCGTAACCATCGAGCGCGAAGTGCCCGGGAACACTGCGGAAAGCGTCTGGCACAGGCCGATCCAGATCGCCTGCGGCAGGCTCATCCGCTCCAGCTCTTCAGCGGCTTCCGATTCCGAGCCGCCGCCCATATTCTTCCCGAACATCGCATCCACGATCCACATCACGATTCCGCCGATGATGAGCGCGGTCGCCATCAACACCAGATCTTCGAGGTGCTTGCCGATCAGCTTCGTGAGCAGGAACGAAGGCACCGCGGTGCATACAAATGCAACCAGCGTAAGCCCGATCGGATGCGTGATCGCGTTCTTGTCGCCGCGCCGCCCTCCGGGAAACGTCGCGAGAAAACTCATGATGCGATCCCAGAAGTAAATCGGCAGGCACAGGATCGCCCCCAGCTGGATCACGATCGAAAACATTTTCCAATACGGATCACCCAGATCCAGATGCAGTGCTGCTTCCGTAAGGCGCAGATGCGCCGTCGAACTCACCGGCAAAAACTCCGTGAGGCCCTCGACAATGCCAAGCAGAATGGAAAGTAGATAATCGTTCAAACAACGCCATGGTAGCGCGACACCCACCACCGGGACGCATGGTCGATGTCGGCGGCCGCCAACTGCATATCGATCTCCGCGGTCACGGTAAACCCGGCACCCCGACCGTCGTGCTCGAAGCCGGAATCGCCGCGAGTTCCATCAGCTGGTCGCTGGTACAGAATCGCATCGCCGAATTCGCCACGGTGGTGAGTTACGATCGCGCCGGTTTTGGATGGTCGCGGCACGCCACGCCACATCGCCCCACCGCGTTGGCCGCCGCGGAAGAGCTCGCCGCGGTTCTCGAACGCGCAGGTATCGCGCCGCCTTTCGTCCTGGTTGGGCATTCTTTCGGCGGCCTCATCGTCAGAATTTTTCAGCAGACCTTTCCGGAAAGGGTCGCCGGACTCGTGCTCGTCGATCCGGTGTCACGCGTTGAGTGGGCGCGGGCGAGCCCGCAGCGAAAAAAGACACTGGCGCGCGGCATTGCGCTCTCCCGGCGCGGCGCGTTTCTCGCCCATATGGGCATAGTCAAACTCGCGCTGAAACTGCTGATGGCTGGCTCGCACGTGATTCCCCAACTGGTCGCGCGGGCATCCGCGGGGAAGGGCGCGGACGAAACCGAAAGGCTGGCGGGGGAAGTGCGCAAATTGCCGCGCGAGTTCTGGCCCATTGTCGCCGCGCACTGGAGCGAAGCTCAATGTTTCGAAGCAATGGCCGATGCTCTCGAGAAACTACCGGTGAGCGTCCGGCAGATTCAGGAAGGTCGGACCTTGGGCGATCTGCCGATCATCGTGCTATCGGCGGGCACCTCGGACGAACTTGCGATCCGCGAACACGAGAGCGATGCCCGGCTCTCCACACGCGGCGAACACATTGTGCTCCCGGCCACAGGGCACTGGATTCAACTTGATCAGCCCGACGTGGTGATCGATGCAATCAAGCGTGTGCTCCTGTATTGACACTTTTGAGGGGTACATCCGGCTTCAGCCACGCGGTCTTCAAAGCCAAAGGCCGCTTCGCCGAGCACTATGCGCTGGCGCAAAGGGCGAACCGGCCGGGTTGCTAATCGTGTCCTCGGTCGCACGGGCTTACCCTTCTGGCAGGATGAGTCGTACGACCATTGGATTCCGCTCAGGTGAAGAACTGCAGGAAATCATTGCATACATTGAAAACAACCCAGTGAAGGCCCGGTCTGGTCGAAGCCGCTAAGCAATGGCCCTGTCCAGTGGACGCTTCAGGGCAGCCGACACAACCCAATCGTCTACCCCACGTGACTCCTGAAAATGTAGAAACTCCAGGAGCCGAGTTAAGCCGCGTGTACCTTGTTATATTTCCGGATCCTGACCATTACGCCGTTCTTCGGCCGCAGAGTGAGGAAGGGCTGCAATCCCACAGGCTTCTGCGATACGAGTTCCATGCCCGCGTGCGCCGCAATGGTCGAAAGTATGATCTGCCCCTCCATCAACGCAAACTGGTTCCCGATGCAGATATGCTTGCCGCCGCCAAATGGCATGTAAGCAAATCGCGGCAGCGCGGCTTCCCTTTCGGGCAGGAAGCGATCGGGATCAAACCGGAGAGGGTCTTCGAAGTACCGCGGATCGCGTTGCAGCAGCCACGGGGCGATAAACACAAGCTCGTCTTTTCGCACCAGGAAATCGCCAATCGATGTGTCGCGCACGGCCTGCCTCGCCAGCAGGAACGCCGGCGGATAAAGCCGCATCGCTTCCTTCATCACCCGCAACCCGAACGGCATGCCCTCGGTGCGCAAACGCGCCAGTTGGTCCGGATGCTGCGCGAGCAAATACCACGACCATGACATCGCCTGCGCGGTGGTTTCGTGGCCGGCGAGAAAAAGCGTCATCGCTTCGTCGCGCACCTGTTCGTCCGTCAGGTGCTGACCGGTCTCCTCATCCTTCGAAAGCAGCAGCATCGACATCAGATCGCCTTTGTCCGTGCCGCGTGCCGCGCCGGTCGCGGATCATGCCATACACGGTTTCGTTCAGGCTATCGAGCGCCCGGCGCCGCTTGCCGCTCGTGGGCAATCGGAAAGGCAGGCGCATCTGAAACGCGATCGCCTCCTGCAAAATCGTGATGTTCTGGCGCAGCGTGTCGGCCAGATCGAGCAGATCCACGTCGAACAGCGTGCGGCCCACGATGCCGAGCGTGACGCGCATCATCTCTGCGGCGATGTCGATATCCTGGCCGTCCCGCCATGTCGCCTGTGCGGCGAGCGCGTGCTGCTGCATCACAGCCGCATACTTCGAGACGCGTTGATGAGCAAATGCCGGCGCCACCAGCTTGCGCCGCTCGCGATGCTGCTCGCCCTCGCTCACCAGAATGCCGTCGCCCAGAAGCGGCCGCGCGAAAACCCGCAGGATCGGCCCCTTCTGATAATCGTCAGCGTGTTCGATCAGGACTTCCGGGATCAGTTCCGGCGTGTTTACCAGCACCACGCTGATGCGGCCGAAACTGGAGCGGCCGATGCGGGAGATGCCCGCGCCCATCTCCTCCAGCATGCGGATGCGGTCCGAGAAGAGAGCGCGAACAATGCTGAAAAAACCGGGCATCTTCGGCCCTACGAAGTGAACTGGATCTGCGCAACATGCAAAGACGGCAAAGCCTGATTCCAGCTCTCCGGAACGTCGTCGAAAGCCAGCCGGAAGTGTTTCGTCTTTCCGGGTTCGAGATCTCCCTTCGCCCCGAGAACCGAACCGCCGATAATCGCCACTCTTTCGCGTTTGACCTCGGCGCCGCTGTAGTCCTTGAAAACGCAGGTGACTTCGGCCAGCTTCACAACGCGGTTACCCTTGTTGGTGATGTCGCCCAGGATTTCGACAACTCGCTGGTTCACCATGCTCTCCGCCGCCTGCATTTTGACGTTGTCGATATCGAGATTCGTGCGGTACGCTTCGGCTTCAGCCGTGAGGACAGGGGGAGGCGCAGGCGCCGGTTTCGGTCCGAAAGTGAGCCAGCCGAACGCACCCAGAATAAGAATCATCGCGAGCGCAATGACGATGCTCGCCGGTGAAATCTTAACGTCCGGCAACGGTCATTTCTCCGAGCATGATGGTCGGGGCGGAGATGGAGCCGATGAACTCGAGGTCGTTGCCGATCTCGCCGATTCCATTCAGCATCTCCTGCAGGGTACTCGCGATCGTGACCTCCGAAACCGGAAACGCCAGTTCGCCATCGCGGATCCACATGCCCACCGCCCCGCGCGAATAATCGCCCGTAACGGTATTGACTCCGCTGCCGATCAACTCGGTCACAAATAATCCGTTCTTCACGCTGCGGATGATTTCTTCCTGCGACTTCGCCGCCCGGCTCGATGAAGAAGTTGCCGTGGCCGATGCCCGCATTGCCGGTGATGCCCCGCGACGCGTTGCCCGTGGTCTTCATGTTGAGCTTGCGCGCGGTGTAAGTGTTCAGCAGGTAGTTCTTCAGCACGCCGCGTTCGATCACCGGCGTGCGGCGCGACGGCACGCCTTCGTCGTCAAACGGCGACGATCCGAAGAGGCCGGGAAGGGTGCCATCGTCGATGAGCGTGAAGCGTTCGTCGGCGATCTTCTCGCCCAGCTTGCCAGCGAGGAACGATGCTTTGCGATAAATCGCGCGGCCATCCACCGCCTCGAAGATGTTGCCCAGCAGGCTTCGGGCAATGCGCGGTTCAAAGATGACCGGCGCGCGCTGCGTATCGACCTTCACCGCGCCCAGCCGGCGAATCGCTCGTTCCGCGGCCTTGCGTCCCACGGCTTCGGCGTCTTCAAGACCTTTGTAATTCCGCGCGATCGTGAACCAGTAGTCGCGCTCCATGCTGCCGTTCTCGGTGGCCACGGGCACCGCGGAAACGGAGCAGTAGCTCGAAAGGTACGAGCCGACAAATCCGCGCGAGTTCGCGAACACGCGGCCGCTCACGCTCGAATCGAACGAAGCGCCTTCGGAATTCGTGATGCGCGGATCGACCGCGAGGGCAGCGGCTTCGGCGCGCTTCGCCATCTCGATGCGCTGCTCGGTGGGCAGCCCGGCCGTCTCATCCGAGAAGAGCTTGAGATCGCTCGTGAGCGAGCCCAGTTCTCCGGCTTCGGGCAAGCCCGCCTGCGGATCTTCCGAAGTCAGTGCGGCGAGATCGATGGCCGACCGCACCATCTGCGCAATGCCCTCGCGCGAAAGATCGGAAGTATACGACCCGCCCATACGCTTGCCGATGAGCACCCGCAGCCCGACGCCGCGCGAACCCGCTTCCTTCAGCGTCTCCAGTTCGCCCATGCGCACGTTGGCGGAAAACTCGTCGCCCTCGGCGATGGTGCATTCGGCGTCGGTCGCGCCCGCGGCCAGCGCCTGTTTGACAGCGTCCTGGGCGACCTCCGGCAAGTTCGGCGAACGTCAAGCGGTTCCCCCGACAGTCATACGGTCGATGCGAACAGTCGGGATTCCCACGCCCACCGGCACGCTCTGGCCTTCCTTGCCGCAGACGCCGACGCCTTCATCGAGCTTGAGATCGTTGCCCACCATGCTGACGTATTTCATCGCTTCCGGACCGTTGCCGATCAGCGTCGCGTTGCGCACGGGCCGCGTCAGCTTGCCGTCTTCGATGAGGTAACTCTCCGACGCCGAGAACACGAAGTTGCCGCTCGTGATATCCACCTGACCGCCGCCGAAGTTGGCGCAGTAAAGCCCGCGCGGCACGGAGCGAATGATGTCCGCCGGATCGCTCTCGCCCGCCAGCATGAACGTGTTCGTCATGCGCGGCATCGGAATGTGTTCGTAGCTCTCGCGCCTGCCGTTGCCGGTCGCGGTGGCTTTCGTGATGCGGCTGGAGAGCTTGTCCTGCAGATAGCCGCGCAGAATGCCGTTCTCGATCAGGACGTTGCGCTGCGTCTCGTTGCCTTCGTCGTCCACATTGAGCGAGCCGCGGCGTCCGCCGATCGTGCCATCGTCAACCACCGTGCAGAGCGGGCTCGCGACCTGCTGGCCGATGCGTCCGCTGAACGCCGAAACGCCTTTGCGGTTGAAGTCGGCTTCGAGTCCGTGGCCCACCGCTTCATGCAGCAGGACGCCGGGCCAGCCCGGGCCGAGCACCACCACCTGCTCGCCGGCCGGCGCTTCGACGGCATCGAGCTGCACGATCGCCTGGCGCGCCGCTTCACCGGCGAAGTATTCCGGCGTGCGTTCCTTCTGGAAGAAGTCGAGTTCGTAACGTCCGCCGCCGCCCGAGTGTCCCTGCTGCGGAACGCCGTCGCCATCGCGCGCCAGAGCGAGAACGCTCATGCGCGCCAGCGGCTGCCGATCGAAGTTCAGCACGCCGTCGCTGGTCGCGACCATCACGTGGCGCAGGTTGTCGGCGTAAGTCACCTGCACCTGAAAGACGCGCGGATCGTAGGCGCGCGCGGCGTGGTCGGCACGCTGCGCCAGTTCGACGCGCTCCTTGAACGCGGTCTCGTTGGGCGCGGTCAGAACCGGGTACAGATTGCGCTTGCGGCCTTCTTCGAGCGGCGTCTGATCGACCTTTGCCGGGCCGGCGGCGATCAGCGCCGCCACCTGCGCCGCATGGCGGATCTTCTCCGGGCTCAGGTCGTCGCTGTAGGCGTAGCCGGTGCGTTCGCCCGCGATCACGCGCACGCCGACGCCGAGCGAAACGCCCTGCGTCGCGCTCTTCACGATCGATTCGTCGATGCTGATGGAACTGGTGGCGAGGTACTCGAAATAGAGGTCTGCATAATCGCCGCCGCGCCCGAGCGCTTCGGCGAGATGCGTCTCCAGATCCCGCCGCGTGATGCCGAATTTCGCGGCGAAAAACGAATCGGAAAAGCTCATAACTAATTCCAATGTAGCAAGTTGTGAAACGGGATTGCCCCTGCTACGCCGGCTCAGCCGCGGCCTTTTTGAACAACGGAAGGTAAATTGCCTCAACCCCGCAGAGGGAGTGCAAATGTTTCATCTTTCGATAACGCGCGTGTGCCTGACGTCCTGTCTTCTTACGGGAGGACTCGCCTGCTTCGGCCAGACGCCCGAGCCCCGCCCGCTGCAGAGACGCTCGTGTCGGAGGCGCCCGCCGCTAACGCCGTACCGGCGCCCAAGCTGAATGCGGCGCCGCTGGTATACGTCCCCATGACGCAATCGGAGAGGGCTCGCCATTACGTAAAGAGCATGTTCAGTCTGGAGTCGGTGGCACGCAGCGCGACGGGTGCAGGCGTCCGGCAATGGACGAACACGCCACCCGAATGGGGCCAGGGCGCCGACGGCTATGCGAAACGGTTTGCGCATTCCTTCGGTGAGAACATGGTCCGCCAGACGATCACTTACGGCATTGCGGACGCACTTGATGAAGACAATCGCTACTTCCGGTCCGAGCGTACGGGCTTTGGATCGCGCACGACGTATGCAGTGGAGAGCACCTTCCTCGCCCGGCGTCCGGATGGCACGCGCAAGGTTTCTTATTCGCGAATCATCGGCCTTGTGGCAACGGCGTTTATCTCGCGCACGTGGCAGCCCCCTTCACTGCGGGGGCCTGGTCACGCGATGGGCAGTTTGGGAACGGCTGTGGGCACGGAGGTCGGTTTCAATATGGTGCGCGAGTTCCTGCCCGGTCTGCTTCATCGTCACTCGTAGCACCGCTTGGTTGTCGGTGGGGCGGGTTTCAACCCGCTCTGGAATCTCTACTTTTTCAGGAGTCACGTGGGGCACATGATCGGGTTGTGTCGTCTGCACCTGAACAGTGTGCCTTGGGCCAGGGCCATGGCGCAGTGGCTTCGACCACAGCGGCCTTCACTGGTTGTTTGAATGAATGCAACAATTTCCTGGAGTTCTCACTTGAGCGAATCCAATGGTCGTACGACTCAGACAGCGGTTGACGACCCGGCTGTTTATGGGTCGCCCCTTTGAGCCAGCGCATAGTGCTCGGTAAAAGCGGCCTTTGGCTGGGGGACCGCGTCGACGTGGTTGGGCATTAGGGAGTAGAGAGCCGCAGGGTCGAAAAACCCTTCCGGTTCACGCCGGAATGGCCAGTGGTCCGCCTTCTATGCGATAGCCGAGCTTTTTGAGTTCTTTGATCATGCGAGCGGTGCGTGTCCGTTGAGACCTGGCACTCACGGCCGGACCGCGTTCCTCGTAGCGGACTTTCTTATGCAAGATCAGCCAGAGCAGTCGGCAGAGTCGGTGGGCGATGGCCCAGATGGCCTGTTTGTATCCTAACTGCGGCAGCAGTTTCCGACACTTCACCTCAAATATGCTTCCTTTCGTCTTGACGGCAGACTGTGCGGCTTGATTCAAAAGCCGCCGCATGTTCTTGTTGCCCTTGGGCGAACGCGTGCTGTGCGATTCGCCCGCGCTTTCCTCGTCGCCGGGAATCACGCCGACCCATGAAGACAGATCCTTCGCCGACGCGAAAGCCGCTGCCTCGGGTCCTACTTCGGCGATCATCTGCAGCGCTGAGTCGGCCCCGAAACCCGGAACTTCCGCCACCCGTTGCACGGCATCCTGATGCTGCTGCAGCAGCTCCGCTGCCTCCCGATCCAGTTTTTCGATCTGCCCTTCCATCAATTGCAACTCCTCCAGCGCCATCTTCAGCAGCCGCCGGTAAACTGCATGCAGTTCGGCGCACGCACCCAGCGCATCCTGCAGTTGTGCCGGCGTCGCCCGTAGCCGGTGGTCGGCCAAAGCCGCCAGAACTGCCGGATCACTCTCCCCTTCCGCCAGAGCATGCAAGATGCGCCGCGCACTGAGGCCCAGCAGATCCGACACAAAGCTCGACAACTTGATGTGCGCTTGTTCCAGCAGGCTTTCCAGTTGGTTCCTGAAGCGCACCTTGTCGCGTGTCAACTGGTACTTACGCCGCGTCACGGTTCGCCAGAGCCGTTGTTCCGGATCCGGTACGAAGCTCAGAACCAGTTCCTGCGCCACCAGCCGCCTGATCATCCGTTCGCCGTCGGCGAAGTCGTTCTTGCGCCCGCGCGCACCGCGATTGGACTTCGCCTGACACAGGTGCAGCGTTCCGGACATCTTCCTCGCCCTGTCACGCTGCTGGCGCGCCGGCTTCCAGTATCGCTCCAGTGCCGCCCACACCGGTTTCCAGTACTGCGCCGTCGATTCCATGACGACTTCCTCAATCTCCTGCTGGATCATCCATTGCGCCAGCAGCTGCCACTGATCGGGGGTGGCGCCGAACTTCCGCCGCTCAAACTGATACTCGTCTTCTGTCTCAACGTCAGCCACTACTACCGCTAACATCTTCTTGTGAACATCCACTGCCGCCACACGATATGCCATCCGCTTCTCCTTAGGCGGCGCGGAGAACACGCGAAAAAGTTACCATATGCAGGGTCACGTGGCTATCGCCACTCTTCAAAAACAGAGATCAACGATGCCCAATTATTCGCTCAACGCGCGCATGTTCCGGATCAAACAGGCCAACAGCCTCGACTTATCCACTGCCTTTATCGACCTCGCCGAGCCGCCGTTGCCATTCTGCCACTCTGACCGTTTTTCATGAAATTTCGCGGCCCGGAGGGCCTGGGAAACAGGCCACAAAAAAAACGATGGCCCGCCCCACGGGTCTTTCCAGAAATATAGAAAACCCGCCCACCGCTGGTCAGACAGACTGGTTCCAGACGACTTTACCGGACTTGTCGACGTAGGCCTCCTGGCCATTCATCCAGACCAGCGCCAAGCCATGTTCGAAGGCACGGGCACCGTCGAATCGCGGATTGATTTCGAACCGGCCCTTCTTGTCGATGAATCCGAAGCGGCCGCCCACGGATACAACCGCGAGACCGTCCCGGAAGTCGCCGGCGCCGCTGAACTGGGGCTGGACGGCGAGCTTGCCATCCCTACCGATGAAGCCGTAAACATTACCGATTTTCACCGCGGCGCGGCCGTCATGAAAGTCACCGGCGAGCTGGAATTGCGGGGTGATCATTATCTTTCCGTTCTTATCGATGTACCCTTCGGCGTTTCCGACCCGTATTGCTGCCAGCCCTTCAGAAAAGTTGCCGGCACTGGCGAATTGAGGATTAATGGTAACGGCACCTTTCTCGTTGATGTAGCCCCACTGGTTGTTGAGGACGACGGGAGCCAGATGATCGCCGAATCGGCCTGCGCCGTCATAAACCGGATTGACCGCAAATTGTCCCGTCTTTTTCAGATAGCCGAGCTTTCCACCCAAGCCCACAAGCGCCAAGCCATTGTCTGCAAAGGGATCGGCGAGATCGAACTGGGGTGTAATTGCGAGCTTGCCGGCAGTGTCGATATAGCCCCACTTGCCCGCCATCTTTACGGGCGCAAGATCGTTAGAGAAGTCTGCGGCATCGTCGAACTGGGGCTGGATAATTACTTTGCCCGACTGATTAATGTAGCCGAATTTGCCGGTCATGGCGATGGGATGCAGCGCGTTTCCGCTGGTTCCACAGGCGGCCAGAAATACCGCCGGCGATATGAGAAAGAGTAAATTTCGACACTTAGGCATGGCAATGACGCATGATGCATTTGCCCGACCATTTTGCGTTAGCCTGGTTTGGCCCGTTACACGCAAGGAAACCGGCAGGAGTGTGGACTCCTTCGTATGTTTCTGCAATCAAGAAATCTGATTATCGTGGCGGCTTGCGCTGTGGGATGCGGCATCGCCGCTATGGTAGTGGCACATGACCGTGGCAGCAATCCAGCGGAACCTATCGTTTATGTGACGCCGACCAATACCCAACCTGCGAATGCCGCCCAGCCCTATGACGATGGCTACTATCCGGCGTATAACCGCCCTGTATATGTGCGCCCGCCGGAACCTCAATATGTTCCTCCTCCGGTTGCACCGGCCCCCGTCTATTCAGCTCCGCGAGTTGTCTACAAGGCGGCCCCAAGGTACAGTGAACGCCGCCATCATCACGGACGTTCGAAGGCCCATTCCGCTGAAATTGTCGCTGGATCTGCCGGAGTCGGAGCAGCGATCGGCGCAATTGCCGGAGGCGGCAAAGGCGCGGCTATCGGAGCCCTCGCTGGAGGAGCGGGCGGCTTTGCGTATGATCGGCTAGCGCACTGAGCGCTATTGCCCGGCCTTGATTTTGCGCGCATCGGATTCCGTGATCAAGTGCTCTTTAAGCATCTTGTCGACGGACTGTGCGACCTTCGCGGCGTAATTCTTCTGGTTACCGTATAAAGCTTCAAGGCGCGCCCAGTCATATGGAATCGTGCTGCCCAGTTCGCGGCAAGTGCCGGGTCCTGGGGTTGTAGTAGTGTAGGTCGCGATCGGCACATCCACGTCCGGGTTGCGGACTCCGCCTGACACTACATCTCCCGTGATCGTGATTCGGTCCGCCTTCGGCGGCGCGGTTCCCCTGGTTGCCCATAATTCGAGATTCATGACCGCGCCATCCAGAATGTACTTGAGCAGCGGGTGATCCTGCAGCAGGATTTCGGGCTCGCAGCGCACGTTGAATGGCCAGTTCGGTGTACCCTGGCCGGGCGTTCCGATAGCGGCGAGTTGATCGGGGAATACTGGCATATCGCGATAGGCCAGCTTGTCGATATGGGCGGCACCGGCTACTTCGTAAATGCGGAAACGATCGCTCGGATCATCGCTGTCAGGGCGTTGATAGGCTTCGCTGATTTCGCCCTGCGCGACCACCAACATCACGGGAACACCTGCGCTCTCGATCTTCTGCCTGGCGTCCGTTTTGTCCGGGGCCGGGGCACAGCGCCGAATCGCGCCCACTCCGCTCGGCGTCTTGATGAGGAAGCCATCGTAAACCGGTTTGCCGCTGGCGAGTTTGGCGTGCCGCTGAATAGCCGCGAGGTAGGTCTGGATATCTGCTCCCTGCGCGGTCATGAAGAGAGCGCTGGCGTTGAGACCGGCCTTGCTCTTCAAGGCGACGCCTACCTGGCTGATCATGTCCCAGCGAAGGCCGTCCTCCTGGTCGGAAGTCGCGGGAGCCGCACCGCCTCGGCCTGCGGCGCATGCTTCCGAAGGGTTGGGGTTGGCAAACGACAGTGCGGCGTAGCGCGTGGGGTTGAACTTTTGCAGGGCCTTGGCAGACGCGGGCATCGTAATTCCGACCCAGGCGTCACCGCGTTCGATCAGCGAGTCGCGAAGATAGCCCGACATCATGCCCCAGTCGAAGCGGCGGGCCGGACTGAGGAGTTCGACTACCGCCTGGCCGCTGAAGCGCGACGGGTCTTTCGGACGCCGCACCAGGATGCGGGTGGCGTAGGGAGCGTCGGGCGTCTTCACGGTCAATGAGCCTTCGGGCGCCCAATCGTAGACGTTGGCGGCACCGCTGACGATGAACTCTTCCTCTACGTAGCCGGCCTTCTGAAGATCCATCGGCTGCAGGGTTCTGTTCGCGGCGAGGAACGGGAAAGAATCGGCCGTCACCGGAATCGGTCCGGTCAATTTCGGGGGTGGGGTAGTGGACGAAGCCCCGATCGGCGCGGCAAATAGTGCGGCTGACGCGAGTCCTGTGACGGCGGCAATTTGAAGAAGCTTGCTCATTTCCTTGCTCATTTCCTAACCAGCGTACTACCGTTTGGAGAAGGGAGTTCAAGAATGGAAATCAAGAGAGTTGGCTCGCAGCCTTCGGCGAAGGGACCTGCGGAGTGGTTCACCGGCACCGTGCGTATCGATTCGCTTTTTCAGGCGCCTGACCCAGCGTTTGTGCAAGGCGCGAGCGTCACCTTCGAGCCGGGTGCGCGGACCGCGTGGCATACGCATCCGCTGGGCCAGACCCTGATCGTCACCGCAGGGTGCGGGCGGGCGCAGCGCGAAGGCGGACCCATCGAGGAGATCCGGCCTGGCGATGTGGTCTGGTTCGCGCCCGGCGAAAAGCACTGGCATGGCGCCGCTCCGGCAACGGCCATGACGCATATCGCGATTCAGGAAAAGCTGAACGGTAAGGTTGTCGATTGGATGGAACAGGTCAGCGACGAACAATATCGAGGCTAATGTCCGGGAAATAGCTGGACCAGTTCACGCAGTTGGTACACCTGACTCTAGTCGCGTCTGGAGTTTCTGCATTTCAGGAGTGACGTGGGGCAGACGATCGGGTTGTGTCATCTGCCCTGAACCGTGCACTGCACCAGGGCCATTGCTCAGCGGCTTCGACCAGACCGGCCTTCACTGCGTTGTTTTCAATGTATGCAATGATTTCCCGCAGTTCCTCACTTGAGCGAATCCAAGGGTCGTACGACTCATCCTGCCAGAAGGGTAAGCCCGTGCGACCGAGGACGCGGTTGGGCATTACGACCCACGCGTAAAGGGAGTAGAAGCCTCGGGCCGTTTCCCCGTACCGAAGAGTATTCTCAACGATTGGGGCGACGTGCGTGCGTAATCCGCGACCTCGTCATGCCGTGGCGTGCGACCGGTTTCTAAAAGGCCAGCATGGCAGGGCGAACGGGAGGGCCGGAATCGGCCAGACACCAGGTTACTAAGATCACGGCGTCGCCCGGGATCCAATGCGGAAGTCTTCTTCGGTAATAGAGCACGTCTCGGCGGAATGGGCCTGGGCAGGCCACGCAAAAGGATGGCCTGCCCCACGATTCCTAAAAATGTAAAAACTCCAGATACACGACTGAAGTCGCATATACCAAAGCCCAGACCTCGATGTTTCGCCGCTTCCTTACGGGCGCGGCTCGGATTCATTGTGGTAATTAGTAGCGGGCGAGTTCCGCTGCCAGCGCTGCGATGCCCTTCTTCGAATAGATATCGGCCAGCCGCTGTTCTTCGGGCGAAGGCGCGGTCACGCGCAGCAGTGGAGAAGAATCGAGATCGCGGCGCGATGGCACCCAGACATGTCCATCGGCGAACTCCACCTGGCTGACATAACCGGTCATGCCTTCGATCTCAATCGCGCGGCCGGTGCGCGTGAACTTCAATGCCGTATCCTGCAAAAGCCGCGTGCGCTGTCCGGAAGGCAACAGCATGGTGGACTCCGAAGCCGGCAGAGACCCCGCCACGTATTCCTGACCCTGTTTATCCTTCACCAGCCAGCCGATTTCTACGTACTTCACCGGCTTGCCCGAATGGTTGATGATCTCGATCTGCGGCGACCGCGCTTCATTGCCCGAGATAGCGGCCCACCCTTCGAGCGGCTGTACCGGCGCATCGGGCAGATTCAGGAAGGCAAACTGCACGGCGCGATCTGTGGACGGAACCGCTGAGCCGGTAGCGCGCCCGTTGCGCGTAAGGGACACATCGAGTTGCGGACGATCGGCCTGACGCGCGATGCTCTTGCGCATTTCCTCGCCAAGGCCATTCTCGCCGCGTGCTTGCAGCGACTGCTTGAAGTAAGCCCGGTCGCGCTGGGCCTGAACTTCCCAGTACGTGAGCGCGCGCTGGGAGTTGAGTCTGTTCGGGCCGAAGAAGGTCAGATCGTCGAACAGGATTCCATCGAGTTGCACGTGGACCAGCGGCCCCGCCGTCTGCAGCACAGGCCGAACCAGCCTGATGTCGACAGGCAGAGTAAACGTCTGTCCGGGCGCCACGTCGATCGAAGGCCGCGCCACGGAGCCTTTGCCGCCGGGCGCGAACTCCTGCGCCGTCACCAGCAGCGTCACGCCGCGGACGTGCTTCGAGCCGGAATTGCGCAGCGTCAAACCCATGTGCAGATCGAGCACAATTGCGCCGCCGCGTGAAGTCGCGCGCGAATCGCCCAGGGATTTCGAAAGCAGTTCCAGTGGCGAATCTGAGGGTAGATCAACTTTTACGGAATTCGCCGGGTCAAGCGAGGTTTCCTGCGCGGCCAAAGGCACCGTGCAGGCAATCAACGCCGCTCCTGCGAACCACGCGAATCTATTGCTGCAGGTAAACATTGGTTATTGTGACCGATCCCGTTTCGTCGTTTATGTAACGCGCCTCGATAGCTCCCTGCGCGTTGACGGTCTGATCCGTGCGGACCCCCGTGTGATCGACAAACGCAAAGCTGTCTCGCCCTTTGCGCAGTTCGATGCCGGAAGCCGTGGGCTGCAACACGGGCGCCGCGGCCTCGGCAACCGTCACCCGATGCAGCGGTCCGTCAGTGAGAAAGAAACCCGCTCCCACCAGCACCACAAGGCTGGCGAACGCTACGGCAAACTGCGCGCTCCAGTTCTTTCCAAACCAGCTTTTTCCCAACCGGCTTTTTCCAAACCAGCTCTTCGTAATGTGCGTATCGCGAACGCAGGCCCCTGCTTCGAGGCCCACATGGATGTTCGCGCGCATCTCCGCAGCGAGAGAGTTCCAATTCACTTCATTCGAGCCAGGATCCAGGAACTCTGTAGCGGAGAGATGCTTGCGCAGCGCCTGGAACTCCGCAATCTTCTCCTGGCAATCCTCGCAGTTGCGCACGTGCCGGTCAAGCCGGAAACGATGGAAGGCTCCGGCCTCCCCGCCCGCCAGCAACGCCAGATTGTATTCACCCGGGTGTTTCATGTTCTCTCTTACGACTTTTATCTCTTACGTTTTTCTGCAAACTTCCGTAGCTTGATGCGTGCGTTGGCAATGTGCGAACGCACTGTGGCTTTCGAGCAATCGAGCCGCCGCGCCACTTCCTCGGCCGGCACATCTTCCATGTCGCGCAGCACCAGCGCCGCGCGCTCCCGCGGCGTTAGGCGTTCCAGTCCCTCGGCGAGCCAGGAGCGCTGCTCGGATCGCAGCAGCGTCGCTTCCGGCGTCTCCGCACGAGTCTCGGGCGCGTCGGTAATTTCGCAAAAACTCACGCGGCCGTTGCGCCGCAGAAAATCGATGGCGGTGTTGGTCGCGATGCGCGAGAGCCAGTGCGCGGCCTTGAGCTCGTCCTTCAATTGCTCCTGGCGCTGCAACGCTTTGATGAACGCTTCCTGCGTCAGGTCCTGCGCGTCATGCACGTTACCGACGATGCGGTAGATCTGACGGAACACCCGCCTCAGGTTGTCGTTGACAAAGCGATCCTGTACTTCACGGTCCAGCGGATCGGAGACGGCTTCGACCAGAATGCGGCCAGCTCCGTCCAAGATGCCACCGGCGTCATCGCTCTCGTCCCGGCCCTCGTCCCGCGGTGGGTCGTGCTCTCTCATTCGGACCTGCGGCGCAAGAGTCGGCATCCTTCACCAAAGATGACGTTCGACTGTTCCAGACGTGTAATAGAACTTTGCGCGCTATCCTGAGTATAGGTCTTCGGAAAGCCGAAAAGTGAGCGTATTCAGACAGGTGGCGATAGTCGGGGCCGGGAAAACGCCGTTCGGCGCGTTCCCCGATAAAGACCTGCGTGCTCTTGCGGTTACGGCCGGCGAAAAGGCCCTCGGGAACGCCCGGATGGCGCCCGATGCGGTGGAAGCCTTCCATCTCGGCAACTTCGCAGGACCGGAGTTCACGGGCCAGAATCATTTGGCGCCGTACGTGTCCACGGCTCTCGGGATGGCGGGAATTCCCTCCACCCGGTTCGAGGCCGCCTGCGCTTCGAGCGGCGCGGCGTTCTTCCAGGCGTTCCTCGGAGTGGCGAGCGGGGTCTATGACGTGGTGATGGTGGTGGGCGTCGAGAAAATGACCAACCAGCCGACGGCGCGCGTCACCGAGATCTTGTCGGGGGCAGGCGACTGCGCAACGGAAGTAAACGCTGGTTCGACGTTTCCGTCGTTGTTCGCCATGATTGCGCGCCGCCACATGCACGATTTCGGGACGACGCGGGCGCAGCTTTCCGCCGTTGCCGTTAAGAATCACGAGAACGGCGCGCTCAACCCGGATGCGCAGATGCGGAAAGTCATCACGCTCGAACAGGCCATGAACGCGCGGCCGATCGCTGAGCCGCTGAACCTCTACGATTGCTCGCTGATCAGCGATGGCGCGGCGGCGGTGGTGCTTTGCGCGGCCGATCGCGCGCGGAATTTCAGTGATCGCCCGGTGAGGGTGCTGGGAGTGGCGCAGGCTTCCGATAGCGTGGCGCTCGACCAGAAGCCCGATATCACGACTTTCGCGGCGGTGCGTGGCGCGGCGAAGAAGGCCTACGCGATGGCCGGTCTGGGCCCCAAAGACATTCAGTTCGCGGAATTGCACGACTGCTTCACGATCGCGGAGATCGTTGCGATGGAAGACCTGGGTTTCGTTGAGCGCGGGCGCGGCGGTTTCTTCACTGCGGAGGGTGGAACCCGGCGCAGCGGCGCTATGCCGATCAACGCCAGCGGCGGGCTGAAATCGAAAGGCCATCCAGTGGGTGCGACTGGCGTGGCGCAGATCTGCGATCTGGTACAGCAGATCCGCTGCGAGGCCGGTGAGCGGCAACTGAAGCGGCATTCGGTGGGTCTGGCGCAGAATCTGGGCGGCAGCGGCGCGACATGCGTTGTCACCATTCTGGGGGATTCCTAGCTTTGTATCAAAACGTGGCGCGCACCGGAGTTGTTTACACGGAGACCGTGGTCCACCTGGCGCCGGAGCGCTTTGCGGCGGATGTGCCGTATCAGGTGATCATCGCGCGGCTGGACGACGGCGCGAGTGTGATGGCGCGTGTGGACGGGCCTCGGGTGACGATCGGCGACCGCGTGGTCGAAGCGGAATCGCGCAATGGAATCCCTTACTTCGAAAAGTTATGAAACTGGCTCAAAGAATGTCGCGGATCGGGACCGAATCCGCTTTCGATGTGTTGGTCCGCGCGCGGGCGCTTGAGGCGCAGGGGCGCGACATCATCCATCTCGAAATCGGCGAACCGGATTTTCCGACGCCGCAGAATGTGGTGGATGCAGGTAAAAAGGCGCTCGACGAAGGGTGGACGCACTATGGCCCTTCGCAGGGTCTGCCCGAGTTGCGTGAAGCGATCGCCGAATACATTTCGACCACGCGCGGCATTTCGGTCAGCGCCGCCAATGTTTGTGTGGTGCCGGGTGGCAAGCCGATGATCTTCTTCCCCATGATGGCGCTGCTCGACGAGGGCGATGAAGTCATTTATCCCAACCCGGGGTTTCCGATTTACGAATCGATGATCAAGGTTTGTGGGGCGACGCCTGTGCCGGTGCCGCTGGTGGAGGAACGCGGGTTTTCGTTCGATCTCGATGTGTTCCGTAAGAGCCTGACCGATCGTACGAAGATGGTGGTGCTCAACTCGCCGCAGAATCCGACGGGCGGCATGATTCCGGCCGAAGATATCGCGGCGATCGCGGATGCGGTGCGGGGGCGCGATCTGGTGGTGCTCTCGGACGAGATTTATACCCGCATCGTGTACGGTGACGAAGCGCCGGTGTCGATCACGACCATGCCGGGGATGCTGGAAAAGACGATCATCCTCGATGGTTTTTCGAAGACCTATGCGATGACCGGGTGGCGCATGGGTTATGGTGTGATGCCGCCGTTTCTGGTGGACGCGGTGAATAAACTGATGGTGAACTCCAATTCGTGCACGGCGAGTTTCACGCAACGCGCGGGGATTGAAGCGCTGCGCGGGCCGCAGGAGTCGGTGACCGCGATGGTGAAGGAATTCCGCCGCCGGCGCGATGCGTTTTGTGCCGGGTTGAATGATATCCCGGGGTGGAAGTGTGCCATTCCTGGCGGAGCGTTTTATGCTTTCGCCAACGTGAAAGACACCGGTCGGAGTTCGAAAGATGTGGCTGATTCCCTGCTCAACGACGCGGGTGTGGCGTGTTTGAATGGCGCGGGTTTCGGGGCATACGGCGAGGGCTATGTACGGTTCAGCTACGCGAATTCGTATGAGAATCTGATGCGGGCGATTGAACGAATCAAGGAGTGGGTGCGCAAGTAAGGGGAAATCTTTGGTCCGAAGTCCGCTTCCCGCGTATTACTCCGTCTCGCGAACGTTCGGCAGGCGGGCCAGTAACTCCTCGCTCAAGCGCTGCTCGACATCCCTGGTGATGAGTCCGGCGGCGTCCATGCCCCGTATATGGACGCGGTCCTTGTCGCGGTAGGAACTCAATTTCATCCGCACCAGATCCAGAACCGGAATGACCCAAAAATCCTGGCCATGCAGACCTGCGCGAACAGGGTTGATGGGGGGATGCAACTCGAGTTGTGTCGCTTTGACCCTTTCTCCCGCGTAGAGCAAATGGACCGCGTTCCGGGCACTGTTGGTCTTGCCGAAGAGCAGCATATCCATGCCAGCCGAATGCCGGAAGAGGAAGCCATGGCCTTCCGCAATGGCGACGACCCGCGACAGATCGTCGCGCCGGATCATGATGTTGATGTCACGAGTCAGCGATGAGTGCGTGGAATCCACATTCTCAACGTGCAGGAAGACGGTCAGGCCCCCAACAAGTTCGTGCGGCACACCCGCTTGCTCGAGTGGCAGCGACAACTCCTGTAAAGTGCCAATCAGCTCGAATACGCGTTCCTCAAACAGGATATTGACGAACTCCCGCTTTGAAGCGGCATCCTCAAGGAATTCCGCAAAGGTGACCATGGCCGGACCTGCCGCCAGCCTAACATCTGAGGTCCGAGTATTTTTTCGTTGATTACCCTCTCGCAGACAGCGTTCGCAATCTGCAATGGCGTTCAATCAACATCCGGTGGCGTGAATCCATGCCGGGCTGATCGAAGTGCGGCTTGCTGCCATAGAGCAAACGCCGCAGCTTGCCATTCTCCGGGTCACGAGAGATCGATCCGGCTGTTCTTCCAGGCTTAGAATCACCTGCTTGAAGCCGCGATGCGATTTCAGCGCTGTGTCGGGGTTCGCGGCGTTGATCCGCGTGTAGATTCGTGCGAAATCGCACGCGGCACGGGGGGGGGGGGATTTTAACGAGATATGCGATGCTCGGCTTCGAAAGCCGCGAAAAACTCTCTCGCCGGACGGCCCTTTCCTTGTTTCACTTCTTCGAGTCCTTGGCGGATACCTTCCTCCGCACTGGCGGTGGCGGCAATGTCGAGTAATCGTTGATAGGCGGCGGCGTCCTGTACCATGGCTGCGGCCTTGCCTTTGACCGTGAGCACCACAGGGCGTTTTGTCTTTCTGAGTGCCTCATGAAGTCGCCGGACCGGCGGCCGACCGCCTCTCCGAAACATGGCGCCTTTTCAAGCGCTATCAGAATAGCGCACTTAAGTGCGACCAACCTGGGCGGTGTGAGGCCCGTCACACTGACGACTGATAGAATTCGCCGAAGGATGAGTTCGTGATGCCGCCGACGTGCCTTCTTGCCCTCATCGGCGTTGGCATTTGCGTGCAGCCAGCGGAAGGTCAGTGGCTCAGCTACAGGACGCCCGGCATTCCACGCACGCCTGATGGCAAGCCGGATCTATCTGCGCCCTCCCCACGCACGGCTGATGGCAAGCCCGATTTCAATGGCGTTTGGCAGATTAATTTGTCGACTCAGGATTCGCCGAAACTCCAGTCGTGGGCCGATGCGCTAGCAAAGAGGCGCATGGAAGATCTGCGCCGCGATAGTCCGGAAGCGCTTTGTCTGCCCGGTCCGATAGCCGGTGTGGGCATGGGTAAGGTCGTGCAGACTCCAAGCCTGCTGCTGATGCTTTACGGCGGAACATCTTACCGCGAGATATTCCTCGATGGTCGTGAGCTCCCGAATAACCCAAATCCGGATTGGATGGGCTACTCGGTGGGGCGCTGGGACGGCGACACACTCATAGTGGAGACCACCGGTTTCAATGATCGAACCTGGCTCCGCGGCGACGGTGTGCCGGGTAGTGAGCACTTGCACATCACTGAGCGAATCCGCCGTGCGGACTTCGGTCACCTGGAAGTGCACGCAACATACGTTGACCCGAGCGTCTTGCTGTCACCGTGGAACGTCACGACGAAGTTCGTGCTGGAAGACGTTCAGCCCCTGGAATATGTCTGCAACGAAAATGAGCGCGACCGGGTCCATATGGTTGGCAAAGTATCGGATTTGCAGAGCGTAAAGCTGGAGCCAAAATTTCTTGCCGACTATGCCGGCACTTATGATTACCGGGATTCGGATCATCCCGAGATCCCCCACTCCTACCAGTTTTCGGTTTTCGGAGGGCAGTTGTCGCTCTCAGATGGTCCGAGTACTTTCGTGTTGATTACTCTCTCGCAGACGGAGTTTGCAACCAACAACGGCGTTCGTTACGAGTTCTTCCGCGAGGCCGGCGGCGTGGTAAGTCACGTGATCGCGTACACCTTCGATGGCGACGTGAAGGCAATCCGCAGGAGATAGTTATTTAACCGGCGGAAGCTCGGGCTTGCCGTCGGGAGAGCGTTCATCGACGGCAATGGCAAAATAGCCGCTTACTGCGTAGGTGCTCATGGCGGCCACCATGTCCATGGTGCCGCGCTTGCCCCAGAAGTCGACGGACTTCGCAAACGTCGCGGAATCGACTTTTCTGTCGCGGAACATCTCGCGGCCGAAACGTATGACGGTGGCGTCCTTTTCGTTCAAACCGTCGAGCGGCCGGTTGTTCCGGACGACATCGATCACCTTGGCGTCGACTCCCGCCTTGAGAGCGCTGGGTTCATGCCCATTCCATTCGAGGTTGTAATTGGTTTCGCGGCAGGCGACCATAATCGCGAGCTCACGCGTGTGCGGATCGAGCGTTCCTCCCGGTACGGCCGCGTTATGGAGATCGAGCAACGCCTGCGCCACGCCGGCGTTATAAGCAGCGAAGGCGAGAGGACCGCGCAAGGTGTCATCCTTACTGGCAAAGGTCTCCAGAATCTTCTGGCCCTTTGCGTCCATATCGGACTTCTTCAGATACGGCAGGCGGGCCCGCGACTGAGGATCAAGGTCGGCAGGGAGCTTCGACTGAGCGTATACGAGGAGAGACGCCGAAGCTGCAAGCAGGATCGCGGCCCACGAGCGCGTGGATGAGGAGAGGGTCATATGGGCAATTCTATTGCAAATGAGAGTGTTCGAGGAAAGGCTAGCTCAGCCCGCCGCGCGATCTGGTGTCCGGCGCGCGCTTCGAGCTGTTGATGATCGCATCCGCGATTTCGCGCGGCCGGTCCAGATTCGCGATCGCCATGCTGCCGCTCTCGCCGGCGCTCTCCAGCATCAGATCGCCGACGCCCATCAACCGCTGGCCCAGCGTTTGTTTTACGGTGACGTCCTGAATCTTCGCCGTGTCGACCGTGCGGCGCGTACGAGAAAGAAATCCGGTTTCGAGAGTCAGATGATCGTCCTGAAAACGCAGGGTGATCATTCTGCGGTGCAGATGCATGTTGACCGGCGTGATGAGAGCGGCAAACGGAATGATCAGCAGCCAACGGGGCTTGTCCTGTGCGTATGTGAAGTAAACCCAGAAACACGCGGCAATTATGACAATCACGAGCCCGTAGACCAGCCAGACCGTCTTCATGCTCGGGCGAATCGTAACCCCTTCAATAGGCATTCCGCAGTTATTCTACTTGAGGCTTTCGAAGAACGTAGGGATCGGCCCCGATTGTGCCCACCAACGTCTCCACATAGCCGGGACTCGAAGCCTGCGCGAGATGCGCCTCGGCTGTCGCCAGCCTGCACTGCAAATCGAGTTGAGAATCGGCGAGATCGCTCGCCAGAAACGATTTCAAGGCGTCGCGATGCTTCGTCCAGCGGGCGATATCGATCGCACGCTGCGTTTCGAGCCGTTCGCTATACCAGTCGCTCGCGAGTAAAGAGTCTCGCGTAAAGAGAGCTCTGATTTCCGGGTCGCTCTCGCGGTTTCCCTCCCAATCCCCGTAGGCCATGATGTGCAAAATCGCCTTGACGGGCGGACATGCTGCGGCGGCGCTGCCGTCCGCGAAATATTCCATCGCGACCGCGCGCTGCGCGGCCACAATCGCGTTAACACCCTCGGCGAATTCGGCCATGTCCTGCTTTTCGGGGCGCAGCAGTTCTTCCGGAAACACGGTTCCCGGCATTTCGAAGATTCGCCCGAGGAAGCGATCGACAAACGAGGCCGTGATGCGATACCCCAGCCGGCTGGCGAGCACCGTTGTTCCGCCGAACTCGAAGTCTGTCGAGTTTTTCCAGATAGCCGTTCTCGATCAGGAAGCGCGGCTCGCGCTCGGCGACTCTCATCCGGCACCAGAGTTCCGGCACGAGCATGCTGTTGTCGTGTTCGACGCGATACTTCGGCCCGATGAAACCGGCCGCTGTGGTGAATCCCGAATTCTCCGTCAGGATGGCCGACACCAGCGCGTTGTTCACATCGATCACGCCGGGCAGCGCGTTGAACGGGCCTTTGGTCAGCGCGCCCTCGCTGCCGAAGCCGGTGGTCGCGGGCGACTTGCCGGTCAGGCTGCAGATCATATCCATGAACAACTCGGGCAGTTCCTGATAGTGGATCGGGTTGTAAACGGCGAGCGGAGGAATGCCCGCTTTGTGATCGGCCGGATTATTGCGCCGTCCCGAAAGCACGGCGTTGACCGGGAACTGTACCGGGATGTCGGGCGGAATTTCGCGCGCGAGCCGGGTCCCGACTTCCGCGATGTAGCTGTTCCGCGGATTCGTCAGATCCGGCCGCTTCTGCAGATAGCGCGGGTTCTTCGTGGGGCTTCCATCGACGATTCTCGGATGCGCGGAGGACACCACAAAGCCCGGTTGCGGACTTTCCAGAAACTCTGTCAGCAACCGCTTCATCGGCGCCGTGTACTTATCGAACTCCACGACCTCATCGACGATCGTGCGGACTTCCGTCGCCGCGAGCGGCGCGAAATTCGAGATGAACAGGTCCGGGGACGCGATGTCCGCCTCGGCATCCTTATCGAAGCCGCGGTGAATCGCTTCGTCCGGCCGCTGGAACAGCAGCGTTTCGCAATTCTCCACCAGTTTGACGCTGCGGTGGCGGTATTCGGGATCCGGATGTTTGAGCTTCTCGCGCGGCAGCACGACGGACGCGGTGATGTCGTCTTCGAACTGCACTTTGTCGGCCGGGTTGAAATCCGGCCGTAGCTTGAAGATGCGCCAGGAGCCATCCGGATCGAGGCCCATGCGCAGGTAGTTGCCCAGGAGTTTCTGGTTGTCGAATTTCAATTCATGACCGAGAGATCCGTTGATGCGGTCCACGCTGAAGTGTTCGCGCCAGTCGTCGCCCCACTCCGGCTGGTAGTAACGCTTCACGGTGATCAGCAGCTGCCGCACGGTTTGCGGAACGGTCGCCAGCCACGCGTTGTGCTCATCGGTATATTCCGGCGAGGGCGTCATCAGTTTGATCACGGAACCGAGCGAACGCTCCGGGCTGAGGATGGGGCGCTGGCCGCGATTGCCGGTTTGCGGTTTCCGATAGATGCCGGAGAAATCTTTCGCGAGGATCTCCGCAACATGTTCGATGTCGCGATGGAAGTCGTTTACGAACACCGGCCCTTTGAGGACGATGCTGCCGATCGATTTGGAAATCTCCGACTTGCCGCCGCCCGAAACCGTGCAGGGCTTGTGGCACAGCACTCCATCCGCCCGCGACGCGACGAGCCGCCACGCCGTGCCGTCGATCTGTTTTTCGAGGCGGATCTTGGTGCCCCACGGCAGGAAGTAGGTTTCATCGGCACGCAGCGTCAGCTGGTGCGATTGGCCATAGAACAACTGCCATTTGACCGATCCTTCGAGCACGCTGAATTCGGCATTCTCCGGCACGTAATAGATGTTCGGGAAAGCGCCGGTCGACCGCGTAGCGCTGCGGTCTTCACGTCGACGCTGTCGCCCAGCCAGCGCATGGCCTCTTCAAACGTCACTTTCTTCGTGAGCACCGTGCGGCCGGCGAAGAATTGCTGGCCGAGCACGTAGGCGGGAAACGCCAGCGCTCCTCCGGCGTGCTCTTCCTCGCACATGCCGGAAAGATTGGCGGCGTAGCTGATCTGCGTCTTGACTTCTTTCTTGCAATAGCCGTAGTAGTTGTCGGCGAGGATGGTGACCATCACGCCGCGCCGGTCGCGGCAGCAGATTTTGAACGGGACGCCGTTGTTGTAGATCTCCTCTTCGTTGCGCCAGCACATGCCGTCGCGCCGCTGGCGTTCGGTGGCGGCGTCGTAGTGGGGCAGTCCGAGGTCGGCCTTTCGGAAGTTCACCAGATGCGGGGCGAGGATGACGCAGCCGGTGTGGCCGGTCCAATGCGCGACGTCGAGCGCGGCGTCATTTTCCGGGAGATCGGGATCGCCGCCGTTGCCGAAAATGCGTTCGACGAAATCGAGATTGCTCACCAGGCTGGCGGGCGCGAAGAAGCGGATCTCCATCCTCTGCGCGGGCTCCGTGCCGGTTGCCGGACAGACGAGCGGCCGCAGCAGCAGCGTCGTAAACAAACGCACCTTGTGCTGCTGATTCGAGGTAAACGGCAACTCCAGAACTTCGGGCGGCGGGGTCAGGGCGCGTGAGAGCAGCGCGCCGAAGGTGGCCTTCGGGACGGCGATCTTGTCTTCCGGAACCGGCAATCCGCCCTCCGCGATGTGAAAGATTCCTTTCGTCGTGCGGCGGTCGCTCTTCGGATTGTGCAGGATCCCCTGGCGGATCCGGTACGACCGCACATAGGGCGAGGTCAGGCTGTCTTCGCCGGCGGGAAGCGACATCACGCGGGCCAGACCCGGCATATCGAGCACCAGAGTATGCGAGGGCAGCCGCGGCGCGCAGCCATCGAGATACGAATCGAGAAAGGCCTGAACGCGCGCATCCACGGGGCAAAGCCGGTCGCCGAGCAAGTGGTTTTTCTGGTAGTAATTACGCAGGAGAGGCGCGGCAATTCCGGTCTGGCTCGCGGGTTGCCCGAGCGCAGCCAGTTTCAGATTGATGTATTCGATGAGTTCCGCGTCATGCGTGCTTTCCATTGAGCCTCCAGGGGCGAAGGACAGGCTTCGGAAGTACTCACGGCGAAGTGAGGAAGTATAGGACAGCTTAGCAGTCGCGGATTTCCCGGCTATTTCGCCGGCACGGCCGCCGCTCCGGGTACGAGTTGAAAGAAGAAGTTATCCGGATCGCGCAGGATGACGAAATGCCGGCCGTTCAGGCTGGCGGCCTCGCCTCCTGCGGATGCGACTGGCACGCCTGCCGCTTTCAGCTTTTGCAGCAGCCCGTCGACGTCAGGTGTCATCAACCGCAGCACTCCCGAGCCCTGGTCGTGAATGGCGGCTGGAACGGGTCGTCTCTCGGCGGTTTCCTTCCCGATACTCCGGAATTCGCGGAACTCAACTTCAAAATCCGTGCCGGGAACTTTAGCCTTTGTGCTCCGCGGACCCACGCCCGGCACTGTCTTCTCCGGTTGAAATCCCAGCAGGTCGCGGAAGACGTGAAGCGTCTGGTCGAGCTTATCCACCGTGAGCAGAAGTCGCGCCGCGCCTGCGACCGATGGGGCCAACTCAACGAAAAAACCATCCGGATCCGCGACCGTCGTGCCGTTCACGACCGTAGCGCCATTCTCCTTCAGCCGTGCCATGGTCGCGCCGACATCGGGAACCGGCATCACCAAAAGGTTCGCGCCGGGATCCTGAAGCTCCGCGATGCACCGGCGTCTGGCTGATGCCTTTGAACTCCACGAATTCGAGACCCAGCGGCGAGTTGGGAATCTTGAAGACGGCAACGCGCGATTGAGAGCCTTTCGCGTCATAGAGGTCCTCGACGAGGGCATTCGCCGAGAAGGCGGGCGGCGGGCCCGGGTTGCGCATCTCGAGACCAAGTCCGGTTCCGTAGAACCGTATCGTCTTATCGAGATCTTTGACGACATGGATGAAGGTGCCCACGCCGACGATCTGCGCAGACATGCGTCGAAGCCGCCGCCAGAGCCAGAACCGCCGAAAGAGAACGAAGCATGATTTACACCGCCTTGCTGAGAACCCGATTCAACCGTTGCACGAAAGCCCCGGGGTTCTCCACCGGAATCCCCTCGACCAGCAGCGCCTGATCAAACAAGAGCCATGCTGCGTCATCGACCATACCATCGTTAGTCGCCGCCAGCAACTTCTTCACGATCTCGTGATCGGGATTGATTTCGAGCGTCGGCTTCAGCACGGGAAGCTGGTGATCCTGGCCCATCGCGCGCAGCATCTGCGCCATTTTCATCGAAGGCTCATCCTCGTCCGAAACAATGCACGACGGGCTATCAGCCAGGCGCATGGAAGCCTTCACGTCTTTCACGCGATCGCCCAGAACGCCCTTGATCTTTTCGAGGAGCGGCTTGATGTCTTCGCTCTTGTCTTTGTCGGCTTCATCTTTAAGATCTTCACCCGCCGAAGTCTTGTTGACTGCTTTGAGCTCCACATCCTGATACTTATCGACACCGCCGAAGACAAGCTCATCGAACTCGTCGTCGAGAATCAGTACTTCGATGTCTTTCTTCTTATAGATCTCGAGGAGCGGCGATGACCGCAGCACATCCGCCGGGCCGCCGGTAATGAAGTAGATGCCCTTCTGGCCTTCCTTCATGCGGCCTTTCACGTCGGCGAGGCTGGTCCAGCCTTCGGCCTTGGTCGATTTCACGCGGATCAGGTCCAGAATGGCTTCACGATTGGCGAAGTCGCCGTAGAGCCCTTCCTTCATCGGCCTGTTGTATTCGTCGATGAACTTCTTGTATTCGTCGGGCTTATCGGTCGCGATGGACTTCAGCTCGGAAAGCACCTTCTTCACGCTGGCCGTGCGGATTCCGTTGAGAATCTTGTTCTGCTGCAGGATCTCGCGGCTGACGTTGAGCGGCAGATCTTCGCTGTCGATGATTCCGCGCAGGAAGCGCAGCCACGTCGGAAGCAGTTCCTTCGAATCGTCTGTGATGAATACCCGCTTGACGTAGAGCTTCACGCCCGGCTTGTAATTCGCCTGATACAGATCCATCGGCGCCTTTGAAGGCACATAGAAAAGCGTCGTGTATTCCTGGGTTCCTTCCGCTTTGGTGTGGAACCAGAACATCGGATCTTCAAAGTCGCCCGAAATGGTCTTGTAGAGCTCCTTGTAGTCTTCGTCCTTGATCTCGGCTTTGGGACGCTTCCACAGAGCGCTGGCGGAATTGATTTGTTCCGTGGTGCGCTTTTTGACGGATTTCTTTTCCTCCGCATTCCATTCGCTGGTATCGGCGGTGAGATAGATCGGAAATGCGATGTGGTTCGAATACTTCTTGATGATGTCGCGCAGCTTCCAGCTGTTGGAGTATTCTTTGCCTTCGTCGTTCAGGTAAAGAGTGACGGTGGTGCCCTGCCGGTCGCGCTCGGCCGGCTCAATCTCGAATCCCGTTTTGCCGTCGCTGGTCCAGCGCCAGGCCTTGTTCTTCGGTAGCTTTGCGCGACACGACTTCCACGCGGTCCGCAACCATGAAGGCGCTGTAGAACCCGACGCCGAACTGTCCGATCAGATTGGAGTCGCGTTTGGCATCGCCCGACAGGCTGGAGAGGAAATTCTTCGTGCCCGACCGCGCGATGGTGCCCAGATGATCGGCCAGATCCGTATCGTTCATGCCGATGCCGGTATCGCTGACGGTGAGTTTGTTCTGCGCTTCATCCAGTTCCAGATCGATGCGCGGCTCGAAGACCAGGGACTTGTACGGCTCCTCGGTGAGCGTCAGGTAGTTCAGCTTGTCGAGCGCGTCGGATGCATTCGATACGAGCTCGCGGAGAAAAATCTCCGGATGGGAATAGAGGGAGTGAACGATCAGCTGCAGCAGCTGATTCACTTCGGTTTGAAATTCGCGTTTGGACATGAATTCCTATTCTAGAATTCCGCTCATCAAGCGGTGGCCCCCGGGCTTGACAGGATTTAAACGATCATTTTAAACTGTTGTTTACTATGGCGAGTCTGGCGGTGCGTTCGAAACCGAAAATCCCAAAGTCCGCTCTGCTCGACGGCACGCGAACGAAACTGCTCGATTCCGCCGGCCATGTTTTTGCCGATTTCGGCTATCAGGCCGCGACTGTGCGTGAGATCTGCGCCCGCGCCGGGGTGAATATCGCGCTCGTCAATTACTACTTTGGCGACAAGCTCGAGCTCTACACCGAAGTGTTGCGTCATTCGATCGGCGCCTCGGAGAACGGCATCATTCAGGTGGCGATCCGAAGCGCGGCGCCGCCCGAACAGGCCCTCCGCGAGCTGATATCGCGATGCTGCAGAGGGTTTGCCGCGGTGATCGCCCCGGCTGGCATTTCCGGCTGATGGTGCACGAGTTCGCGCAGCCCACGCCCGCCATGTCGACCGTGATCGACGAAACGATGCGGCCGATTTACGAGCGCTTCCGGGTGCTGATCGGCTCGATGCTCCATTTGCCGGCCGATCACGACAAGACCCGCCTCTGCACGCACAGCGTGATCGCGCAGGTAGTTCATTACGTACACTCGCGCCACGTCATCTCGCGACTGTGGCCCGAACTGGAAATGACGGCGGAGCGGATTGAAGAGATCGCGGCGCACATCGCAGATTTCTCGCTTGCGTATTTAGGGGCAATAGCACCGGCACCGGAACGACCCCCGGCACGAACAAAGAAAAGAAAGACAAAATGACGGATCAGCAAACCGCCCCCACCAAACCTGCACCTGCAAAACCTGCACCCACAAAACCCGCTCCTGCCGCGGCGCCCAAGCGCTCGCGCGGGAAGATGTTCCCGCTCATCGTCGTCGATTCTGGCAATTGCCGCGTTCTTTATCTGGAGAGGCTATTTCGCCAATCCAAAAGTGCCCGACAACATTGTGGTGCTGAGCGGCCGCATTGAAGGTGACGATTCCGCCGTGGCGCCGAAAACCACGGGCCGCATTCTCGAAATCAAAGTGCGCGAGGGAGACGTGGTCAAAGCGGGCGACACCATTGCTGTTCTTGATGACGCGCAACTGACGTCGCGCGAGGAACAGGCGCGCGCCGCCGTCACCGGCGCCGAAGCCCGCGCAAAATCGGCCAGCGATCAGATTGCCGTTTACGAACAGCAGTTGCAGCAGGACGAGCTGTCAACCGAACAGGCGAAAGTGGATGCCGGGGGCCGGGTTCGCCAGGCCGAGTCCGACGTGGCTGCTGCTGAATCCGACCTTGTGCAGCAGGAAGCATCGCTGCGCATGGCGCAATTCGACGACGAAGCATATAAAAAGCTGGCGAAGACTGGCGCGGCTTCGGAGCGCCAGGCTACGCAGGCGTCCTCGACCGCCGCTCAACAGGTTGCCGCCGTGGCTGCGGCGCGGCGTCGCCTCGATGCGGCCCGCGGGGCTCTCACCACCGCCCAGGCGAATCTCTCCAACCCAGGTATTCGCGGCTTCCAGTCTGCGGCAGTGCGCAGCCAGATCAACCAGCAGCGCGCTGAAATCGCAAACGCCACTGCAGCTACGCAACAGGCGCAGGCGCAGCTCAAGGAAGCCCAGGAGAATCGCAAAGATCTGATTGTCACCGCGCCTTTCGACGGGACAGTGCTCACCCGCGCCGCTGAGCCCGGTGAAGTCGTAACGGCGGGCACTGCCATCATTACGCTGCTCGATCTCAGCAAGGTCTACCTGCGCGGCTTCATCCCGGAGGGCGAAATCGGCAAGGTGAAAGTCGCCCAACCCGCGCGCGTTTATCTCGATTCGGCGCCCGACAAACCAATCGACGCTTACGTGCAACGAATCGATCCACAGGCCACGTTCACGCCTGAAAACACCTATTTCCGCGACGACCGAGTGAAACAGGTTGTCGGCGTGAAGTTGCAACTCAAGGGCGCCATCGGATTCGCCAAACCGGGCATGCCGTCCGATGGAGAAATTCTGGTGAAAGGGGATGTCTGGCCCGCGGGCAAGTTCATCAAATGACCGCAGCCGAATCCACAACGCTTCCTGATCGGGCGCAAGGGCGCGGTTCCGAAATCGCGATCCGGGTGCGCGATCTCTGGAAATCGTACGGCACGCTCGATGCCGTCTGGGGCATCAATCTCGATATTCGCGATGGCGAAATCTTCGGCTTGATCGGGCCGGATGGAGCGGGGAAGACTACGACGTTCCAGATCCTCGCCGGCGTGATGGAGGCTAGCTCGGGCACCGCCGAAGTGTTCGGTGTCCCGGCGCGGGAGGCCCGCGCGCACACCGGATACCTGACCCAGGCGTTCAGCCTTTATCCCGATCTCACCGTAGCCGAAAACATCCGCTACATCGGAGATTTGCGGCGCGTGCCGCCCGATGAAATTACCAAACGCGGGCGCCGCTACCTGCGCATGTTCGACATGGATCGGTTCGAACACCGGCTCGCCGCCCGTCTCAGCGGCGGCATGAAGCAGAAGCTGGCGCTGGCGTGCGCGCTGGTGCCGGAGCCGCGTGTGCTGCTGCTCGACGAACCCACCACGGGTGTCGATCCCGTGTCGCGCCGCGAGTTCTGGGATACGCTCGCGCACCTCGCGGCCGACGGGCTCACGATCGTTCTTGCCACGCCCTACCTCGACGAAGCCGAACGCTGCAATCGGGTGGCGCTGATGCATCAGGGCGAACTCCGTCAGACGGGAACGCCCGCCGAACTGCGCGCAAGCCTCAACGCCCGCCGGATGGAGATTCATACGTCGAATCTGGGACGGGCCGAGCAGTTGCTCTCGGTGATTGCCGGGCCGGACAAAGCGATCATCGACGTGCAGCGCTTCGGCGATCGCCTGGACGTTGTGGCCCGCGATCCCGACGCCGCGAGGCGTGTTGCCGACGAAGCGCTGCGCCCCGAAGGGCTCGCGATCGACGACGTTCGCCTCGACGAGCCAACGCTCGAAAACATTTTCGTGGCCACGCTGCGGAATCTCGGAGAGACGGTTCACGCCGAGCCGTTCCCCGGACGGCGCGATCGGAGCGGACTGCGCGGTCAGGTTGCCATCGGCGCGACGAATCTCACGAAGACCTTCGGCGACTTTACCGCCGTAAAGAACGTGACCACCGAAGTAAAGTACGGCGAAATCTACGGCCTTCTGGGCGCGAACGGCGCGGGTAAAACGACCACCATCAAGATGCTCTGTGGACTGTTGCCGGCCACGCAGGGCGTGATGCAGCTGGCTGGTGAGCGGGGCAGCCTGCGTTCCCCGGAAGTCCGCCAGCAGATCGGCTACATGTCGCAGAAGTTTTCTCTCTATGACGATCTTTCGATCACGGAGAACCTGGAGTTTTTCGCCGGCGTTTATGGCGTTCCTGAGAACGAACGCGCCGAGAAAATGCGCTGGGTGATCGAGTTCTCAGGCCTTGAGAAAAGGGAAGGCCAGCTGGTGGGCAGCCTGCCGCAGGGCTGGAAGCAACGGGTGGCGTTCGGCGCGGCGATTCTCCACGAACCGAGCATCCTGTTTCTGGACGAGCCGACCTCGGGGGTCGATCCTATGGCGCGCCGTTCCTTCTGGACCATGATCAACCGGCTCGCCGATGCGGGTACGGCGATTCTCGTAACCACCCACTATCTGGAAGAAGCGGAACAGTGCAATCGCCTTGGGTTTATGGTCGCGGGAGAACTGGTGACCGAGGGCACGCCGACAGGCATCAAAGGCGCGCAGAGCGGGCATCTGCTCGAGTTCATCATCGACGAGCCGCAACGCGCGATGGATCTTCTGAAGAGCGATAACGAGCGCTGGCGCGTGTCTTTATTCGGCGAGCGTCTGCACATCATCACCGAGGATGACGCCGCAACCGCCGAACAGAAATACCGCCAGGAACTGGAAGCGAAGGGCGTGCGCGTCATCAGTGTGCGGGAGGGGCGCTTCTCGCTCGAAGACGTTTTCATCAGTGTGGTCGAGAAAGCGCGGCAGGAAGGCAAAGTGGCGGTCGAGGAATGATGCCAGGAACGAACAACCGCTTGCTTGCGCGCGCGGCTCAGAAGCCTTACCCGCTGTCAGCGACGGGCGAGCCGCAAAACGGTTTTGCGTTACCGCTTGCTGACGCGCGCGGCTCGGTAACGAATTTGGCATCACTCACCTTTCTGAGCCGCGACTGTAAAGGAGCGGTAAGAAGCCTTCCTAAGCAGCCTGCCAGAGGAGCGATCCGATGAGAAGAGTCCTCGCACAAATCCGCAAAGAACTGACGCAGTTGATACGCGACAAGATGGCCCTCGGACTCGCGCTGATACTCCCGCTAACCCAGCTGATCCTCATGGGTTCAGCCATTTCCCTCGACGTCGCCGACCTCCCGATCGCCGTACAGGATCTCGACAATTCCGCCATTTCGCGCAGTCTCGTCGACGCTTTCCGCAGGTCGAATACCTTCCACATCGTGAGCTTTCCCGTCGACCGCCAGCCCGAAGCCGCATTCACATCGAACCAGGCCCGCGCCGCCCTGATCATCCCGGCGCACTTCGGACACGACATCGCGCGAGGCATTACTTCGCCCGTGCAGATGCTGATCGACGCTTCCGACTCGAACACCGCGAGACTCGTCAATGGTTACGCCGCTGAAATCACCGCGGCATGGAATGCGGATCACGGCGGCGGCGCGCGGGCCGCGCCGGTACAAGCCGCGATCCGGTTCTGGTACAACCCCGGGCGCTCATCAAAAAAATTCTACGGGCCTGGAATCTTCGTGCTGGGGCTCTCGCTCTTCCCGCCGCTTCTCGCCGCGCTCGCTTCGCGCGAAGGAAGGCGAGCAGAAGACCATCCTGCAGGTTTATGTATCGAGCATTTCGGCCCATGAATTTCTGCTCGGCAAGATCCTGACGTTCGTGGCCGTCGCGTTCTGCGAGTGCCTGCTGTTGCTCACATTACTGTTCACTTATTTCGGTCTCGATTTCGCCGGTGACCCCACCTGCTTCATCGTCGCCACTATTTTCTACGCGTTCTGCGTGGCCTCATTCGGCACCCTGATCGGCACGGCGATCCCTAACCAGCAGGTCGCGATGCAGATGGTGATGCTGGGCGGCTTCCTGCTGGTGTTTATGCTTTCCGGCCTGATCTATCCGATCCAGAACGTTCCCGTGCAGATCCGCTGGCTTTCGAACTTCATCTGGGGCCGTTATTACATCGACATCGTGCGCGACGCCCTGCTCCAGGGCGGCGGCTGGCCGGCGCAATGGTGGAAGGTGCTGATCATCGCATTCAGCGGTGGCTTCTTTTACATGATGGCCTGGCGCAACACGCGCCGCATGCAGTTGAAAGGGTAGAAAATCATGAAAGCGATTCGATCTCTCTTCAGTTACCGGTTCCTCGCAGTGCTGCGGAAAGAGTTCGCGCAGATGCGGCGGGACCGCAGACTCATCATGTCGCTGGCCGTGTTTCCCACCATCCAGCTGCTGCTCTTCACACTTGTTCTCAATGCTACGGTGTCGAACCTCAAGCTGGGAATCATCGACGACAGCCGGACGCCGGAGAGCCGCGGGCTCACTGCCACCCTCACCGAGAGCAAAAGCTTCAAACTGGCCGGATACTACTATTCCGTGGAAAAGCTGGGCGATGCGATCAGCCGCGGCGATGTCGATGCGGGCGTGATCGTGCCGTTCACCTACGCCAAAGATCTGCAGCGCGGACGCCCGGTTACCGTGCAGCTTCTGCTCAATGCGATGAATGCCAATACGGCAGCCATCGCGCAGGGCTATGCGGAAGGCGTCATCCAGACCTACAATGCTGGTCTGACGGGCGGCGGTCTGCACGCGAAGTTCGTTCAGATCCCGATATCGGATATCACTCACCGGGGCGTGGCCAAGCTCTCCGGAGCCTATCTCTACAATCCCGGGCTAGTGGCTTCCTGGTTTGTCGTAACCGGAGTTTTCGGCCTGCTGCTGGTGATGAACGGCGCCATGGTGGCGGCCACGTCGATGGTCAAGGAGCGCGAAGCGGGCACCATCGAGCAACTGCTGATGTCGCCGGCCGGCACTTACGAAATCATCGTCGCCAAGATCGCGCCCTTGTTTGCGGTGCTGTTCCTCATGGTGGTGTTCGCGATCATTCTGATCAAGGTCGCCTTCGATGTGCCCTTCCAGGGAGGCCTCTTCGTCCTGCTCACCGGCGCGGCGCTGTGTGTGCTTTCCGGTATCGGCCTCGGGACCGTAATCGCGACCTTCACCCACTCGGCTTTCCAGGCCCAGCTCACCAGCTTTTTCGTCAATCCGCTGCTCACCACAGCGTCGGGCGCCGTCACTCCCGCCGAGGCCATTCCGGGATGGCTGCAGCCGCTGGTGAAGATCAACCCGATCCGGCATTTCAGCCAGATCGCGCGCTCCAGCATGATCAAGGGCAGCGGCTTCGACACGCTCTGGCCCGACTTTCTGGTGCTGGGGATCTTTACCTTCATCATGGTGTCTGCCAGCGTCTGGCGCTTCCGAAAACAACTGAGCTGAATCAAGAAACGCCAAATGACAAACCGAATCCCATTCTGTATTACATTGCTTCTATGCGCCGCTTCCGCCTTCGGCCAGGTCGGCACGGCTGGCGGCCCGAGCGCGGGATCTTTCGCCACCCAGGTGCCGCTTTCAGGACGTACCAGTGAGTCGGGTTCTGTGGTCGCCACTCAGTCGCCGGTTCCCGGCACCACCACCAGCGTTAACACGATTAACCCCTCGATTCAGGCCCAGGGCCCCTATGCAGGGAGCGCTCTGAGCACTGCGAAAAGGCCATTTTCCGGAAAGCTCTCACTGCGCGAAGCGGTCGCGCGGGCACTCGATTACAACCTCGGCACCATAGGCCTGACGTCGGCCATTGCGCAGGCGCACGGGCAATCCATCGTCTCGCGCAGCGCCCTGCTGCCGAATCTGAGCAGCACTCTCTCGGAAACCGTTCAGCAGACCGATCTCAAAGCGTTTGGGTTCAAGCTTTCGACTCCCTTTCCGGGTTTTAGTATCCCCGAAGTCGTGGGCCCGTTCAATTACTTCGACCTCCGCGCGCACCTCACACAGTCCGTCGCCGATCTCACTGCCTTGAACAATTACCGGTCTTCCAAAGAAACCCTTCGGGCCAACCAGTTCTTCGGGCAGGATGCGAAGGATCTGGTCGTGCTCGCGGCCGGGGGCGCGTATCTTCAGGTGATCGCCGCCCAGGCGCGCGTGGTTTCGGCGCGCGCGCAACTGGCAACCGCCAACGATCTTCTGCAGCAGACTTCGCAGCAGCGCGCCGTCGGTCTGGTTGCGCAGATCGACGTCAACAAGAACCAGGTGCAGGTGCTTACGCAGCAGCAGCGGCTCGCTACCCTGCAGAACGATCTGGCCAAGCAGAAGATCAATCTGGCGCGCATCACCGGCCTTCCGCCGAACGAAAATTACGAACTGACTGACGACCTGCCTTTTGCCGAGGCGCCCCCGCTCGCCGAAGAGGAAGCAGTCCGGCAGGCGCTCTCGCAGCGTCCCGACATCAAAGCCGCCGAGGCGCAGATCCACGCGGCGGAGCGCACGCTGTCAGCCGCACGCGCCGAACGACTCCCCACGCTGTCTCTCAACGCGGATTACGGTGTGATCGGGACTAACCCCGCCCAATCGCACGGCACGTTTTCGGTTGCCGGAACGCTGCGAGTCCCCATCTGGGAGGGCGGGCGCACGGAAGGCGACATCGAACAGGCCAATGCCGCGCTTTCGCAGCGCCGCGCCGAACTGGAAGACACGAGAAGCAGGGTGGAAGGCGAGGTCCGCAACGCGTTTCTCGACCTGAAGGCCGCCACCAGCCAGGTGGAAGTGGCCCGCCAGAACCTCGACGTCACAAAGCAGACTCTCGACCTCACCCGCCAGCGCTTCGATGCGGGGGTGACCGATACTGTGGATGTCTCGAACGCCCAGGCGTCCGTCGCATCCGCGGAACTCGATTATATCAATGCTGTTTTCGCCCACAACGTGGCCAAACTGAGTCTCGCCCGGGCCGCGGGCGGAGCGAACGAAAATCTGCCGCGCTTCCTGAAACTCCAATAGCGGTAGGATGCTAAGGGAGGTACTGATGATGCATAAAATCGTTGCTTTGGCCCTGACTAGCCTGTTCGGCGCCGTGCTTTATGCCGCCGACAAGCCGGTGACGGTCGATTTGAAGGACGCGGATGGGAAAGACGTCGGCACGGCGAAGATTTCCGACAAAGGGACGGGAGTCAAGATCGCGCTCGACCTGAAGGGTCTGCCGCCGGGCGAACATGCCGATTCACATCCATCAGAACGCGAAGTGCGAAGGCCCGAAGTTCACCACCGCTGGCGGCCATTTCAACCCGGATATGAAGAAGCACGGTATGGATAATCCGGAAGGCCCCCATGCCGGCGATATGAAGAATTTCACGGTCAAACCGGACGGCACCGCCAAAGTAACGGTGGATGATGCCCACGTGACGCTGGCCGATGGCGCTCATTCCGTCTTCACCGGCGGCGGCACGGCCCTCATGATCCACGCCAAAGCCGACGACTATAAGAGCGATCCAGCCGGTAACGCGGGCGATCGTATCGCCTGCGGCCTTGTCGTCAAGTAACTGATTCTCTTTATCGAACGTTAACGACAGAAGTCTTACAAACGGCGCGCCCGATCCCTGATAGCCTGGGATTGCATGCTCTCATCAGGATCCCAGGCTGGGGCGGAAGTCTACAGCCTCCCACGGCGGACCGGCTTGAACTGGCCGACTGTCATTGCCGTAGGTTTATTTCACATCGGCGCTATTGCTGCGCTGTTCATGTTCAACTGGACCGCGTTTCTGACCGCGGTCTTCCTTTATTGGGTCGCCACTGGCCTTGGGATCAGCATGGGCTATCACCGGCTGCACACGCATCGGGGATATAAATGTCCGCTCTGGCTGGAATACTTCTTCGCGCGTTTGCGGCACGCTCTCGCTGGAAGGCGGACCCATCTTCTGGGTTGCCGTTCATCGCATTCATCATCAGAAGTCCGATCAGCATGGCGATCCGCATTCGCCGCGGGAAGGGTTCTTCTGGGCGCACATGGGCTGGATCATGTTCGGCGAAAGCAATCACAGCAACACCCGGCTGATGTCGAAGTACGCGCCCGATCTGGCGAAGCATCGCTTCTATGTCCTGCTGAACAACTGGCACTGGGTTCCGATGGTGGTGCTTGGGCTGGGCCTGCTGGCGATCGGCGGGTGGCCGATGATGCTCTGGGGCATCTGCTTCAGGGTGATTTTCGGTCTGCATGCCACGTGGCTGGTGAATTCCGCCACGCACATGTGGGGCGGCCGCCGGTTCGCGACACGCGACGATTCCCGGAACAACTGGTGGGTTGCCGCGCTGACCTTCGGCGAAGGCTGGCACAACAACCACCATGCACATCCGACCTCGATCCGTCACGGCCTGGCCTGGTACGAGATCGATCACTCGTGGATTCTGGCAAATATCCTCAAGAAGGTGGGCCTGATTTCCGATCTGAAGGTCGCGAAGCTCGATACCCGACTCGCCGAACGCGAAGCGGCGTAAGTACTTAGCGCTCAGCTAACTCGTTCAGCCCGAAAGTAAAACGGGTAGCACGCGGTCAGGGTAGGGGCCTCCGGTTTCGCCCGGACCCAACACGGCGGTATCGGATGGATTGACTATCCTCGTGGAAAGAACACGATAACGGTATTCGCGGTGTGTCGTCGTGAGCGCGATCATGTCGTTTCGCTCGATATTTTGCGGGGGCCGGAAGAACGTGTCGCGGTGAACGCCGGGGGAAATGTAGCCGGAACGAGTCAGTACGGAGAGGTTGCTCTTTTCCTGCGCGCGGGCGAGCCGGCCGTTACGATCCCGCACTGTGGCCTGCAGCACGACGAGATCGACATCCACGAAATCCGAAAGGATTGCGAACCCGGATCTTGTGTTGGAGGCGGAGCCTGCGAATCGGCCCTGAAGACGATTCCAATGAGCACCGGCGGAACGACGCACAGGCGAGTCATACCGGGCGACTCAGGCGGCCTGGATGCGGCGATACTCAGGCTGCCACATCGCATCCTGAACCTGTTGCACGATGTCGTCGAGTTTGACGCCGGCCACTCCCTCGGCCTCGGCGGCTTCAGCGACCGCGACGGCCACGGTTGCCGAAACGCTGCGCAGGTTATCGATATGCGGAAGCAGCGAAGCACCGGGCTGCCGGACCGCGACCAGACTGGATACAGCGCTCGCCGCCGCAACGAGCATACCGTCACTGATCCTGGAGGCTCGCGAGACGATCGTGCCGAGCGCCAGACCTGGATACAGCATCGCGTTGTTCACCTGGCCAATGACATAGGTCACGCCCTTATGCGTTACCGGGCCGAACGCGCTGCCGGTGGCGATCAATGCCCGTCCGTCAGTCCATAGGATGAGATCGGCCGGATTCGCCGCGGCCCGCGCCCGGGGATTGCAGAGCGCAAAGATGATGGGCCGCTCCGTATTTGCGGCCATATCCTTGACGATCGATTCCGTGAAACTGCCGGCGACGGTCGATGCGCCGATCAGCATTGTCGGTTTTACGCGGCGCACTACCTCGGCGAGGTCTACGCCACCGCCATTACCTTCGTGTTTCCAGGCGCTGCTTTCAACCCCCGGGCGGGCATAGTGCACCTGATGGTCGCCCAGTTGACCGGCCATATCGGTGGTGAGCAGGCCCTGCCGGTCAACGCACCAGAATCGTCTGGCCGCTTCTTCTCTCGAAAGCCCCTCCATCACCATCGCATGGCAGATCTGGTCGGCGACGCCCATTCCGGCCGTACCCGCTCCGAAGATGACCACGCGCTGGTTGCGCAATGGTGTTCCGCAGACGCGCACGGCCGAGATCGCCGCCGCCAGTGTGGTCGCGCCAGTGCCCTGAATGTCGTCATTGAAGATGCAGGCCCGATCGCCGTATCTTTCGAGGATCCGCCGGCCATTGCCGGGCGCAAAGTCCTCCCACTGCAACATGACGCCGGGAAACAGCCGTGTCACGACTTTGACATAAGCGTCGATAAAAGCATCGTAGCGTTCGCCGCGTATCCGGGCGTGGCGGTTGCCGACATAGGTGGGATCGTTCAGCAGACTTTCCCGGTTGGTGCCGACATCGAGCATCACAGGGATTACGCGAGCAGGGTCGATTCCACCCGCGGCCGTGTGAATGGCCAGTTTACCGATGGACACTTCGATGGCGCCCACGCCCCAATCGCCGATTCCCAGGACCTGCTCACCGTCGGTCGCGACGATCAGGTCGATTTCGCCAGGACTGATGGTGGCAAACGCCTGCTCGATGGCCTCGGCATGGTCGATCGAGAGATAGACGCCGCGCGGACGCCGGCACTCGTGGTGGTATTGCTCCATCGCCATGCCGACAGTCAGGTCGTTGACTATGGGAATCATTTCACGCAGGTGCTCGGAAAAGAGGCGATAAAAGAGGACTTCATTGCGGTCGTGCAGAGAGGTCAGGTAGATGTTCCGGCTCAGCGCATCCGGCAGGCGATCGTATTGGATGTAGGCCCGCCTGACCTGAGACTCCAGCGTGCCGATGTCCGAAGGAAGAAGGCCGTTGAGTCCCAGCGCATTTCTCTCGTCAGCCGTGAAGGCCGTGCCTTTGTTCAACTGTGGCGAATTGAGCACGTCCAGCCCGCGAGCCCTGGTTTCGTAGCAACTTTCGCTTTTCTGCCCGGCGCTCCGCTATCGGCGCCAGCTGCGGCGATTACTCTTTTTCGCATGGTGTTCACTCCCTCGTTCCGTACAGGCCAGAAATGCGGCGCGCCTGCAGGAGGCGCGCCGCTCGACAGATCAAGAGTCTGCTACCAGACAACCTCTCTTAGGAAGTGCTTTTTTGGCGCGCGGAGAGCGAAAACCCCACCGAGCGTCAAAAATCCGACCAGTGCGATCAGCGGCAACGAACTCGCTGTTGCCGGTAGTGCAGCAGAGGCAATCAGTTCCGCCGGAGGCGGAGGAGTGACTACCTGAACGAGGTCCACTTCTTCTCCCGTCGGCTGGATCGCCTGAACGGGCGCAATCTTTTAGTTGTACTACCTGCATCCTCATCCACCGGCTTGATCGACTCCACGACTTCGACGGGGAGTTCGGCCGGCGTGAAAAGCACAGCCGTCCCGGTGGACTTCGCGATTTTGATGGCTACCGTCCGGAGATAGACGAATTCCTCGCCCCGGTTCTTGCCCGGGTAGAACCATGCCCGCAGTGCTTCCGGTTGGCCGGCCGGTCTTTCGCGGAAGGTGATTACGGTCTTGCCGGTGACTTTGAGGCGATAATTCGGAATGGCCAGAATGGTGGCATAGACAGTCTTTTGATCCGACGCTGAAGATCTGGACAATGTGGCGGTCGGACTGTGAATCCACGAGCTTGAACACGTACGTCCCGGCGGGCAGCACGCCCGATCCTTTCAGATGAACGCCCGGGATCGCCACGGGGCCACTGAAGGTAACCGTCGTTTTCCCGTTATCAGTGTCGGCACTTGCATTTGTCGTTAGTGCCGCGCCCAGCAGGGCCACACAACAGGTCATTGTGGCTGCTTTGAATATTTTCACCTGGTTGTTTCCCTTTTCAGATCTCTGCCTGTCGCGCTACCCGAAGGCATTTCAGTGCCCATGAGCGGGAATTGCAGCAAAGTCACGCATCAGTCGCTTCGGCGGACTCATGCATTCCTGTACGCGGGATGAAAATGTGACCGCGCGGGGTCATATGACCGAATTTGGTCAATACCGGCGGCCGCCGGCGTTCCATTCGCGGGAGGAAGTTGGCGCGACTCGTGCATCGGTTGGGAATATGCTCACTCAATGTGACGATCTTGCCGTTAAAGAGGAAGTCTGCCGCCTGCGTCGATGTTGTCACCGAGGTTCGGCGCGAGGCGGCCCTGCTCAAGACGGGGGCGCTGCAGAACGCGATCTTCAACAGCGCGAACTTCTCGAGCATCGCCACCGACGAAAAAGGCGTGATTCAACTGTTCAATGTCGGCGCCGAGCGCATGCTTGGCTACGCGGCCAGCGAGGTGGTCGATAAGATCACACCCGCCGATATTTCCGATCCCCAGGAAGTGATCGCGCGCGCCAAAGCCCTGAGCCTCGAGCTGGCAACTCCGATTACGCCGGGCTTTGAGGCGCTCGTTTTCAAGGCTTCGCGCGGCATCGAAGACATCTACGAGTTGACTTATATCCGCAAGGATGGCAGCCGGTTTCCCGCCGTGGTGTCGGTTACGGCGCTGCGCGACGACCTGGGCGGAATCATCGGCTATTTGCTGATCGGCACGGACAATACGGCGCGCAAGCAGGTGGAAGCCGAACAGCAGCAACTCGATCAGCGCCTGCGCGATCAGCAGTTCTACACCCGCTCTCTCATCGAATCGAACATCGACGCGCTGATGACCACGAACCCGCGCGGCATCATCACCGACGTGAATCAGCAGATGGAGGCGCTCACGGGTTGCACGCGCGACGAACTGATCGGCGCGCCATTCAAGAATTATTTCACCGATCCGGACCGGGCCGAGGCCGGCATCAGGCTCGTGTTGAGCGGAAGCAAGGTCACCGACTACGAACTGACGGCGCGCGCGCGCGACGGCAAGGAAACCGTGGTCTCGTACAACGCAACCACGTTCCACGACCGCGACCGGAAGCTGCAGGGCGTATTCGCCGCGGCCCGCGACGTCACGGAGCGCAAGCGCTTTGATCTGACCCTGCAGGAAAACAACGTGGAACTGGAGCGGGCCCGCGCGGCGGCGGAAAAGGCCAATCTCGCCAAGTCGGATTTTCTGTCCAGCATGAGCCACGAACTTCGCTCGCCGCTCAATGCGATCCTCGGTTTCGCCCAGCTGATCAACTCCGACTCCCCGCCGCCGACGCCGTCGCAGATAACCAATGTCGACCAGATTCTCCACGCGGGATGGTATCTGCTGGAGTTGATCAACGAAATTCTGGATCTCGCTCAGATCGAATCCGGTAAGCTGGCGCTCTCCAGGGAACCAACGTCGCTGTCCGAGGTGATGCTCGAATGCCAGGCGATGATCGAGCCGCAGGCGCAAAAACGTGGCATCAAGATGGTCTTTCCCTCCGCACCGATTCCGTACTTTGTGGATGCCGACCGGACCCGGCTGAAACAGGTTCTCATCAATCTTCTTTCGAACGCGATCAAATACAACCAGGCGAACGGAACGGTGGTGGTCGAGTGCTCCGTCGGCAATCAGGAGCGGATTCGTGTCAGCATCCGGGACACCGGCGCGGGTTTGCCTCCGGACATGCTGGCGCAGCTGTTTCAGCCGTTCAACCGGCTCGGGCAAGAGCGCAGCGCGGTGGAAGGCACGGGCATCGGCCTCGTCATGAGCAAGCGGCTGGTGGAACTGATGGGAGGAACGATCGGCGTCGAAAGCACGGTCGGTGTCGGAAGCGTGTTCTGGTTCGAACTGAACTCGACGGTAGAGCCGCAACTGGAATTGAACGTGACGGAAGCCCCGGCGGTTGAAGCGCCGCGGGTGCAGCGGGGCGCGTCGCTGCGGACTCTGCTCTATGTGGAGGACAATCCGGCGAATCTGAAACTGATCGAGCAACTGATCGTGCGCCGTCCCGATATCCGCCTGTTGAGCGCCCGGGATGGGAGCTACGGTATCGAGCTTGCACGCGCCAACGAGCCGGAAGTGATTCTCATGGACATCAATCTTCCCGGCATCAGCGGTATCGAAGCCCTGAAGATACTGCGTGAAGACCCGATAACCGCGCATATTCCCGTGATTGCCCTCAGTGCCAATGCAATGCCTCGCGATATCGAGAAGGGTCTGCAGGCCGGGTTCTTCCGGTATCTGACCAAACCGATCAAGGTGAATGAATTCATGGATACACTGGATACGGCGCTCGAATTCGCCGCACAACAGCTCCTGCTGAGACCGTAAATCCGCACCCCGATAAATGGTCAGCCCAAGCGAAATTCTGAAGGCCAAAATTCTGATCGTTGACGATAAAGCCGCCAACGTGCAGTTGCTGGAGGGGATGCTGCGGGTCGCCGGCTATACCGCGGTTCACTCGACGACGGACCCCAACGAGGTCTGCTGCCTCCACCGCAGGAATCGTTACAGTTTGATCCTGCTCGATCTCCAGATGCCCGGCATCGATGGATTCGAGGTGATGGAAGGTCTGAAGGAAATCGAAGAAGGCTACCTGCCGGTCCTTGTGATCACCGCGCAGCCGAGCCACAAGCTGCGGGCGCTCGAAGCGGGAGCCAGGGATTTCGTCGAGCAAGCCGTTCGATCAGGCCGAGTTGCGGGTGCGCGTTCGCAACCTTCTGGAAGTGCGGCTGCTGCATCTTGAAGCCCTCAACCACAGCAAAGCGCTGCGAGAGACTGTGCGGTGAACTGGAAGCAAGCCGCGAGATCATTCGCCTCAAGACGCTCGCTGAACAAAAGAAGAGCGAGCAGGAGTTTGCGCTGGCACAGGAGACCCAGGAAAGCTTGCTCCCTCACTGCCTGCCTCAGTTTGAGAATTTCCGGATCCATGCTTTCAATCGCCCCACGCGTTACGTCGGTGGAGATTTTTACGATTTTCTGCAACTGAGTCCGGCGGAATGGATCGGAGTTCTGGCGGATGTTTCCGGCAAAGGTATGCCCGCGGCCCTGTTGAGTTCGATGGTACTGGGCGCTCTCAGCACGGAGTTCCGTTCCGGGACGCGGCTGCAGGAAGTGCTGAACCGGGTCAATCGTCTGCTCTGCGAGAAATCGCTGGGCTTCCAGTTCGTCTCGCTGTTTGTGTTCTCTTTGGGGACCGGCGGCGAAGGACAATTCATCAGCGCGGGGCATAATCCCATCTGGCTGTTCCGCTCGGTCACCGGAAAGATTGAAGAACTGACTGCCGAGGCGCCGGTTCTGGGGATTTTCGAGGATGCTTCTTATCAACATCGCGCGTTCCACCTTTGCAAGGGGGACCTTCTGGTGGTTTATTCCGACGGGCTTACAGAGGCGGAAAATCTTCAGGGAGAAATTCTGGGAGAGAAGAGGATTCGCGAAATCTTTCGGCGCGAGGCCCCCCGCGGAAGCAAGGCGGTCGAGGACGCGTTCCACACGGCCATCGAGGATTTCACCCAGGGCGTGCCGCAGACCGACGACATCACCTTCGTGGTGGTCGAAAAATCCAACTGAACGCTTCGGCCACGCCCGTGCCTTAGCAGAATGCGTTCGTTCAAAAGGAGATCTGGAATGACTCAGCAAGACGCGGTGGTTGCCATCTACGAGACGCGATCCGGAGCGGAGAGCCACAGGCGCCCGATGAGATTCACTGGCTTTCTGATCGCGGCTTTCTCGATGACCGGCGCTTGTTCCGCTGCTTTTGCCTTTGGCGACCCCGCTCCTCTGATTTCCGAGCCAGCGCCGGAAATTGCCGTATCGGCCCCAGTGGACGTAGTTGTGGAGGCGGCTCCATATGCGGCGGTTACCTCCTGGCAGCGCCTGGGGTGGTTCACCACGAAAACTTTTGGTGTCTCGAATCTTGGTGGCAGTTTACCCATCGCGGCCTGGCAGACGTTTCGGGATCGGCCTGCCGAAGCGGGTCCGCACTGGAAGGGCTTCGGCGAGCGTTACGGGGTAGCTGTCTCAACCACTGCGGTAAGCAACGCCATGGAGGCCGGAATCGGCGCGATCTGGGGTGAAGACCCCCGCTATCGGCGGGATGGCGCCAGCGTTTCCTTTAAGTCAAGGCTTGGCCATGTTGTGAAATGGACCGTGGTCGCACCCAACCGCAACGGGGAGTTGCGGCCCGCCTATGCCCGTTTCCTCGCTTTTTCAGGCAGCAGTTTTGCTTCGAACGCGTGGCGTGAACCGAGCGATACCGATGCCGGACACTCGCTCGAGCGCATCGGCTTCGCACTTCTCGGCCGGATGGGAAGCGATGCATTCGATGAGTTCTGGCCGGATATGAGGCGGAAGCTCTTTCACCGGGGCGCGCGCTACTAAGGGCGGGCATAAGAACAACTCCGAGCACGTATTTCGGACGATCAGAACTAATCACGCCAGGCAGGTTACGATCTTTCCCCGACCAAATACGGTCATGAACTAAAGCGAAGGTGCGAGAAATGGTGGTAAAATGATCGTAGATCGCCATTTCTCGGCCTCCCACTGTTTGTAGAACCTCCTGTTCTCCAGGCCGCCGGCTTCCGGATCGACGGAGTTTTGCTTCGGAATCATCTGTATCGGGAGCATTTTTATCGGGAGCAAAGGAGAAACGCGTTCTGTCCTCTACGGCCTCTAAGCCGCAACCTTCACCCTGGCTGCTCAAGAACGGCCCCAAAGAACTTGAGTTGCTGTTCCGCGCCATCGTATTTCAGCCTTCCGCCCCCATCCTGATCACTGACGATGATCGTCACTATCGGGATGCCAGCTCCGGGGCCAGCAAGCTCCTGGGTCTGCCTCGGGAAAAGATCATCGGCCACAGTCTGGATGATTTTGCAGCGCCCGATGTAAAGCCGGTGATTCCGGAGCGTTGGCAGACCTTGCTCAAAGAGGGTGAGCAAGTGGGAACGCTCCAGCTTTTCGGCCCGGACGGCACCCCGCGCGAAGTCGAGTACATCGCGAAAACCAACGTGTTGCCGGCGCGTAACCTGCTCGTGCTGCGCGATCCGGTCGAAGCCGGACACTGCTCCATCGTGGGTGCAGGATTATGCGCTCTTCCTGTTGGATGTCGACGAACGGATCGCCGCCTGGTATGGGGGCGCCGAGCGCATCTACGGCTATGACGCCGCGGAAGCCATGCATCAACCCGTATCTTTTCTCTATCCCACCGAGTGCAGCCCTCCTGCCAGGCCGCAGGAGGAATTCAGACGAGCCGTCGCTGAAGGCCACTTCGGCAACGAAGGCTGGCACCTGAAGAAGGACGGTTCACGATTCTGGGCCAACGTCATCACCATGGCCCTGAAAGACGAAAACGGAGATTTACAGGGCTTTGCGCGCATGGTGCGCGACTTCAGCGACCGTCACGACAGGGATGAGAAGTTGCGGCGCAGCCGGGCCCGCGTGCGCCGAGTGCCCGCGGAATCGACGATCACCGGCGTCGTTTCCGGAGAGTTCGACCGGATTCCGGAAGCGAACGATACATTTCTCGAACTGGTCGGATACAGCCGTGAAGATCTTCTCGCCGGCCGCCTCGTGTGGCCCGATCTCACGCCGAAGGAATACGCGGCACTGGACGAATTTGCGCATGAAGAAGGATTGCGCTTCGGGGCTTGCACGCCCTTCGAAAAAGAGTTGATCCGCAAGGACGGGACGCGGGTGCCGGTCCTGGTCACCACGGCCGTCCTGAAGTTGTCTCCTTTCCGCTGGATCACGTTCGTAACGGATCTGCGGGAGCGCAACCGGCAGGAGACTGTCGAAGAGGAGCCCCGAGAGAGTACACAGAACTTCGAGGAAATTGTCGGAAACAGCGCGGCGCTGAAGCGGGTGATGGGGCAGGTCGAAGTGGTGGCGCCGACCGACGCCACCGTGCTGATTCTGGGGGAAACCGGAACCGGCAAGGAATTGATCGCGCGCGCCATCCACCGCATGAGCCCGCGGCGGAATCTTCCCTTCATCAGCTTGAACTGCGCCGCGATTCCCACCGGGCTGCTCGAAAGCGAGTTGTTTGGCTACGAGCGAGGAGCCTTCACCGGCGCCCTCGGCCAAAAGATCGGCCGCTTCGAAATGGCGCATCGCGGGACTCTGTTTCTGGATGAAGTGGGCGACATTCCCCTCGATCTGCAGCCCAAGCTGCTGCGCGCTCTGCAGGAGAAGTCGTTCGAGAGACTGGGCGGCACGCGCACCATCCCTATCGACGTCCGGCTGGTGGCGGCAACCAATCGGAATCTGACGCAGATGATGGGGGACAAACTCTTCCGCAGCGATCTGTACTACCGGTTGAAGGTCTTCCCCATCACCACGCCTCCGTTGCGCGATCATCCCGAGGATATTCCGCTCCTGGCGCGCCACTTCACCAAGAAATACGCGGCGAAAATGGATCGGCAGATCGACAAGATTCCGGCGGAAACCATGAAGGCCCTGGTGAGTTGGTCGTGGCCCGGCAATGTGCGCGAGCTGGAGAACTTCATCGAGCGGTCCGTGATTCTGTCGCGCGGTCCCAGCCTGCGCGCGCCGTTGGCGGAACTGCGGGCCGACGCTCCGGAAGCCGGCGGCAACTCCACGCTCGAAGACGTGGAGCGGGATCATATCCTGCGCGTCTTCCGGGAGACCGGCGGCGTGATCAGCGCCGCCGCCACTCGTCTGGGAATGCCGCGGACGACGTTGAACGCCATGATGAAAAAGCTGGGCATTTCCCGCAGCGATCTTTGATTTTTTCGGATCACTCTGGAAAGGGATCGGCAGCCCCGAAGGGCTTTCGCCGAGGCCTTCGGCTGCGAGTTCACCTGCATCGCCTTTGGCGTCAGGTGTCACCCGCGAAGCTGCTCGCTATCTTTATTTGAATTTGATCCCTATATGCCGCCCAAACGTCACGATTTCTCCTTTTGTCCGCTGATACCTCGTTGATCGCGACGCTATTTGGTCAGTCGACCTCCACCTGCCCCTTGTGGAATAGCACTGGGCGAGCAGAAGCCAGTTCGACATCACGACTGGCCGCCGCCAGTTCGGGCTGCCTGCCGTGCGATTGCGACAGCCGCGCCTGCCTTCGGGGAGTCGCCTGGAAGCCCCGCGGCACGAACGGCGGTCCCCCATCCCTGGTCAGCCAAATGCCTTATCAAAGGTATTAGTGAAGGCCATCAACGCGCTTCAAAGCCGGGCAGCTCTCACTCTGCTGAACATGACAGATTGCAATGACTTTCGGTAAATACAATCCGCGATTATTCGCCCGCATCGAGTTCATCCTCAAACGGCAAATCGACATTGCAACACGGGAGCACCATAAGGCCACAGTCGAATTCTGGCTGATCATGGCGACGCGGGGAGTCACGGACGAGCCCCATGTCACGGACAGCAATCGCAAGGTGACCGCCACCCGGAACGCACTCGAACTCGCGAACCAGCGGCTCAATGATTTCATCCTGAAAGGAACGGTGCCGGAAGACCTCCAAGGTCGGGAACACCCAGCAGAAAGACCGCAGGACTCATCGTTCGCTTGAAAACGAGGTATGCCCATGATTCCTCGCGTATATCCGTGAGCTGTTTTGAACAGACAATCCTTTTGCGGCTTTGTTAGAGTCAGGTTTCCATAGCAGTTCAGTTGCCGAATCGCAAACGGGCGAAAGTGGAGCGGTGCCAGTCGATTCCCCTGGGAACTCGTGCCCGGTCGGAGCGGCTGGCGCCAGGAATATTCCGCGTTCCTCATGGAAGGGAGTATACGAATTCGCGCGTCGACGTCACCGATTGAGCAAAGTTCCGACGTGATCTCCTTACTGAGTGCCGCCGGCAGGATACTCTACATTTCGGCCCCAGGCAGAGAATTGTTCGGATACCCCGCAGAAGAAATCGTCGGACGGAACACCTTCGATCTGATTCACCCCGAAGATCGCCGCCGGTCGCGCGACGCGCTCGCGGCCATCCTGGCGACGCCGCTCTCCCCGCGCCGGCTGGAGGTTCGCTTGCGCCGGAAAGATGGAAGCTGGTGCTGGGTCGAGAGCACGATCTCAAATCTTCTTGATGAGCCGCGGTGCCAGGCGATAGCCGTCAATTGCCGGCAAATCGGAGAGCTCAGGGTAGCCACCGAACTGGCTCAGAAGCGGACGGATGAACTGGTCCGGAGCAACGCGCGGCTCGAGGATTTTGCCTACGCCGTGGCGCACGATTTGCGGGAACCGCTTCGGACGATTTCCATGTTCACGAAACGCCTGCTCGATGATTCGGACATTGGCGCGGACGCGCGGCAGAAGGGTCAATTCATTGTGGATGGCGTCAAGCGAATGTCGGCGCTGTTTGAGGGCCTGCACGCTTTTGCCGTTAGCGGCTTCGAAGATTCGGCGAAGCCGCTGGACCTGCATCGAATCGTCGCGGACGTTCTGGCGAATCTCGGGCACGCAATCAAGACGAGCAACGCCACCTTCATTGTCGGTCCGCTGCCAATGGCGCTGGGCAACGAGCAACATCTCACGAGAGTCTTCCAGAACCTGATCGCGAATGCGATCAACTATCGCAGCCAGGCGCCGGTAAAGATCCGCGTTACGGCTGAACAACTGGGCGCCGAGTGGATTGTCAAAATCCAGGACAATGGCGTTGGCATCGCGGCGGAGTACCGGGAGCAGGTCTTCGGTCTCTTCAAGCGATTGCACGGCCCGGAGACGGGCGGGATCGGTCTCGCGAGAAGATTGTCGAAGCCATGGGCGGTACCATCTGGGTCGAGTCAGAGGTGGGGTTGGGTCCACCTTCTGTTTCACGGTCCCGGCCGCCCACGAGGAAATGGGCATGAGTGGGCGTCTACGAACGGGCGATACAGTTCCGGCCGCCACGGACGGGGGACTGGCCGAGCGCGGTCAGAGTCACGGGGCCGCGATGGGCAAGGCTTGCGGCGGAGCGTAAATGCCGGTACTTAGGGAGCTATTCTTTGAGAGGGCGTTGCCACCTTGATTTGGGCGAATTCAGATGAGAGAGGCAAATGAAACAACCAGGCAAACCGCGCGTGGCACCTCCGAGGGGTCGGGCGGCGGTGCCCCCACTGGCTCTTTCCGGTCACGTTTGGCCCGGCATTTCGAACGGTAAAGCGACCGCCGCCTTCGACGAAGAAACTGTCATCTTTGGCCAGGGCGAGGCGGCAAATGCTCTCTTCAACATCCAGAAAGGCAAGATCAAGCTGACCGTCGTCTCAAAAACCGGCAAGGAAGCCGTGATCGCGGTGCTGGGGCCGGGAGATTTCTTCGGCGAGGGGTGTCTGGCCGGGCAACCTCTGCGGATGTCGACAGCGACCGCGATGACGAACTGCTCGATCCTGCGGCTGGAGAAAGCCACCGTGCTCAGGATGCTTCAAACCGATCCCGCTTTTGCGGAACTGCTCCTGTCCTATACGCTGACCCGAACCATTCGGATCGAGGAGGATCTGATCGACCAGCTCTTCAACTCCAGCGAGAAGAGACTGGCTCGCGCGCTCCTGCTTCTGGCGAATTTCGGTAAAGAAGGTAAGCCCGAAAAAGTCATTCCCAAAATCAGTCAGGAGACGCTGGCGGAAATGATTGGCACCACCCGGTCACGCGTTAGCTTCTTCATGAACAAATTCAGACGCCTGGGGTTCATCGAATATAACGGAACCCTCGAAGTTCACAGCTCCCTGCTGAATGTCATTCTGCACGATTAGATTAGGGCGGCCGAAAGCGGCCATCCCTGCTTTCCAATAGCTACAACCGGATGGTGATCGCAAGCCGCTCGTCCGGAAAGCTTCGGTTGTACAGGTAATAGCCGTTGTCGTAGTCGACGTAAACGTCGTCGGACGAATACCAGTTTCCCGGCCAATCGCCCGGCCACGGATCGACCATCAGGAATGAAAACCCGCCGTAGGAGAACTGCGGATAGCCCATATACATCGCAGGCATCCCACCGAGGCGGAAGAAGTGCTGGCTGCCAAACGATGCGCTGAACTGGGCCTGCGGAATGTAGTAACCGCCGTAGCCGCCGCGTTGCGCCCAGGTCCGATGGTCGGAAGACCAGTTTGAAGACCGATCCTGCGTAAAGGTGGCATGGCCCTGTGAGCCGCCGCCCTGCTGCGCCCACCCCTTCTGTTGCTGCCACGATCGCGCCTGCTCCTGCGTGCGCTGCGGCTGTTGCCGGGCTGGCTGGGTCTGCTGCACGCGCTGTTGTTGCTGGAGCTGTTGGGTGTGTTGTTGAACCGCCGCATGCTGTTCTTGTTGCCGGGCGGGCTGGGCCCGCTGTGCTTGCTCTGCACGCGGTTGAGATTGCTGTGCTTGCTCGGTACGCGGTTGAGATTGTCGCCCCCTCGCCTGTTGGGTCTGACGGGGTTCCGCTTGCGTCTGTGGCTGGGCGGTACGCGGCTGCTCCTGGGGCTTCGGCTGCGCCGCACGCTGTTGTTGCGCCGGCTGACCACGCTGGGGCTGCTGGGCATGCTGTTCCTGCGGTCTGGCCTGTTGCTCTTCCTGCTTCGCGCCCCCCTCGTGCTGTGCATAAGCGGGAATCGTCACTCCGCACAGTAATAGGACTGCGGCCGTACTCGCTACTCGAATGATTTTCATGGTTACTCCGTGAGTTGTGAAGGCACTTGTACGGCCAGGCGGGCGAACGAATGGCCACAATACCCTCCGCCGCCGGGGAGTAGCAACAAAACACGGTTACCTCTCCAGTTCCGGCCTGACCTGGTGCATATTCTTCTGAATCGTGCCCGCCGTTTGTTCATACTGACGTTCGGCGGTCAAATCAGGAGTGGCGGTCGCCAACGGCCACCTGCGTGCCTTGGTTTCTTGCGAACTGAAGGAGCTTTCAAACGATGCTTTGGACAATATTCGTAATTGCGTTAATTCTGTGGCTGCTGGGTTTGGTCACATCGTATACTCTGGGCGGGCTGATTCACATTCTGTTGGTCGTCGCATTGATTGCGCTCGTCATCCAGTTGATTCAGGGGCGGCGGTCGATTCTTTGAACCTCGGCCTGCGTACCTGGGCGGGACTCCGCCCAGGTGGCTTCTCCCGCTTCATCGCCCTTCTGTTACTTTCCACATCGTTCGCCTGTGGCTATTCCGTGCTCACGCACGAAGCTGTCGTCGATTCGGTTTGGGACCCGGCCATTCAGAAGGCGCTGTTGCAGCGATTCCCCATGACAACGCCAGGGGAGTTGGAGCAGGCCCACGCCTACGCCTATGGCGGCTGCATCGTGCAGGACATGGGTTATTACCCTTTCAGCAGCCCCTTCTTCAGCGACCTGACCCACTATGTCCGGAGCGGGGACTTTGTTGCTGCCCTGATCCGGGATTCGGAGGATGTTGACGATTACGCGTTTGCGCTCGGCGCGCTGTCACATTACGCCGCCGATGTCAGCGGACACAGGATCGCAACCAACCTGGCAGTGCCTATCCTCTATCCGGAGCTGCACAGGAGGTTCGGCAAGACGGTTACTTACTGGGACAGCCCTCTTTCGCACATCCGCACGGAGTTCGGCTTCGATGTGCTGCAGGTTGCACAGGGGCGGTACGCGCCGGATCGTTACCGCGCATTTATCGGTTTTAAGGTCGCCAAACCGCTGCTGGAGCGAGCGTTCCGGGACACCTACGGGCTCGAAATGAAGGACATCTTCGGAAGTCTGGACCTCGCCCTGGAGTCCTTCCGCTACAGCGTCGGCTCCGTTATTCCCGGGATGACGCGAGTGGCATGGCAACTGAAGAAAGACACGCTCGTCAAAGAAATTCCAGGCGTAACAAAAAAGAAGTTTCTCTTCAATCTTTCGCGGTCCAGCTACGAAAAGGACTGGGGAACGGAATATCATCGGCCGGGTATTCGCACACGATTGGTTTCCTGGCTGATGGAACTCGTTCCGAAATCCGGTCCCTTCAAATCACTGGCATTCCCTGCGCCGACTCCGGAGGTTGAAAAGTTGTTCATGGCGAGCTTCAACGCGACGGTCGAAAGCTACCTCGCGCTGCTCGCGCAGGTGGATGCCGGCGGCTTCGATCTGGCGAATGAGAATTTCGACCTCGGCACAGCTGTCTCGGCCAGCCAATACGTCGGCGTCGATCTTGCTTACGACAAGCTGCTCGACAGGCTTGCGGGCCGTAAGTTTGCCGGCATCCCGGCGGACCTGCGCAGCAACATTCTCGACTACTATAAGAGCCGAAAGCCACCTGTGTTTCCGGCGACGAAGAAGGCCGGTGCAGAATGGGCAAAGCTGTTGGAAGAACGCGCGCAATTGGAGCAGTTCCAGCCTCAGACGGTTCCGGCCGTTGTCGCGGCACTGGGAACACCATGACCAGTTGCCGTCAGATGACCGCCGATGGTCCTCGTCCCGTCCGTGTTGTGACCCATATAAGAAAGGTCATGTTCGCTTTGAGCAATGAAATCAGATTGACTGGCACGCCCAACCAGGTGGAGTGGGCTGAACAAATCCGGCTGACTGTTGCCCGGGAGTTCGATCGCGTAGCCAATGCTTTTCGTGAGAGGATGGAGCAGCAGATCGCGCCGGATCAGGCAGAAACCCACGCCGTGATCGCAATCATCGAGGAAAAGCGCGCCGAAACGATGGCAAACACTCAAGCCGGCTATTTCATCCGTGACTGGCAGGAATTGAGCGACCAGGTGCGCCAGATGATCCGGCAAGATCCGCGCTATCAGGAGATCAAGGGCCACCGGGAATCGCGGCTGCGGGGTAGCCAACAGGGTAGCCAACGGGATAGCCAACAATGATACGTCCAGCCCTCGGGTTCTTTTCCGCATGTTGTCCGCACTGCAAATCCATCGACTTCAGAAGCGTTGGGACGCGGAACGGATTTGAGAGAACCTTCCGATGGCTGTTTCAACCCTATCGGTGCGCTCTCTGTGGGCGGCATTTTTGTCTGGCCCGGCTCGCCGTTCCCGTTGGCGACTCGGCGTAGAGCACCATGACCAACAGCAGTCAACTGACCGCCCGCGGTTAACCCTCGAAACGAAATTCAGGGCGTTAAGCGTCTTTCACTCAAGTAATCGACCGCCGGACATTGGGCGCTGGCATGCCATATAGACCCCGAACAGGAGAAATATTAGATGCGTAAAACATTAGTAACGATTTTGGCAACAGCCGGCTTCATGAGTGCGATGGCGTTCGCGGCTGACAGAGAAGTCAAAGTCGACGACCGGCTGGACGCCTCGGCCGACACACTTACAGACATGATGAAAGCTGCCGATAGAGGGATTCCCCAGGATCTGCTCGATAAGGCGCACTGCGTCGTTGTCGTGCCGGGCATGAAAAAAGCCGGATTCGTCTTCGGCGCGAAGTATGGCCGCGGCTTCTCAGTCTGCCGCCGGGAGGGTGGCTCGGGCTGGAGCGCTCCGGCCGCTATGCGGGTTGAAGGCGGAAGCTTCGGATTTCAGATCGGCGCTTCCGAGACGGACGTCGTGCTGCTCGTGATGAATCAGGGCGGAATGAAGCACCTGCTCGAAGACAAGTTCACAATTGGTGGAGAAGCAACCGCCGCCGCGGGCCCGCTGGGCCGCGATGCGAGTGCTCAAACGGATGCGGAACTGAATGCGGAGATGCTGTCTTATTCCCGTTCGCGTGGATTGTTCGCCGGTGTTTCGCTGGAAGGCGCAACGCTTCGTCCGGATGAGGAAACCAACAGGGAACTCTACGGCCACGACTCCACGAATCGTGAAATTCTGACTGGCGACTTCAAAACGCCGGCCAGCGCTGGAAAGTTTGAAAGAGCGCTGCATCGGGATTCCGCTCGTAGCAGCCGGTAGACCCTCCGTGTGCTCCCCCCGGTTTGGCATGTCATTCTCATAACCGGGGGCCGACCTGATGAAAATAAAAATAGGCTACGAATTCCTCTACAACTTCCCTCAGCCCACTCCGATGATTCTGACGACCAGCGTCCATTATTCGCGGGCCTCGGACATCATAGTCCCCGATCATATGAAAACGGAACCCTCGGTCCCGATCACCGCATATCGCGATGGTTTCGGAAACTGGTGCAACCGGATCGTTGCGCCCGAGGGACGCATGCGCATCTCTGCCGACGGCGTAGTCAAAGATGCGGGCCTGCACGACGTTGTGGTTCCATCCGCGATGCAACACCCAGTGGAGGATCTTCCCGAAGAGACTCTCGTTTTCCTCCTCGGCAGCCGCTACTGCGAAACAGACGTGCTGTCCCAGGCGGCTTGGAATCTGTTCGGGAACTCCGCTCCTGGTTGGGCGCGAGTGCAGGCGATTTGCGATTACGTTCACAACCATATCTTTTTCAACTATCAGAATTCGAGCCCGACCCGGACAGCCTGGCAAGCATTCAATGAAGGAACGGGTGTCTGCCGCGATTACACTCACCTGGCCATCGCGTTCTGTCGATGCATGAATATACCCGCGAGGTATTGCACCGGTTACCTGGGCGACATGGGCACGCCTCCGCCATATGGCGTGGGTGACTTCGCCGCCTGGCTGGACGTGTATTTAGGCGGCAGGTGGTATACGTTCGATCCGCGCAACAACGTGCCTCGTATCGGGCGCGTGCTGATAGCGCGCGGCCGCGATGCATCCGACGTAGCGATCACGACCACGTTCGGGCCAAACACTCTGGAGAGCTTTCAGGTAATTACAGACGAAGCGTAATTCGCCGCCAGCTGAACTTCTTCGAGGAACGCTTCGTAGCGCCTGCTCGCGACAGGCGGCTGGCCGATGATGATCTGGGGCACCTCCTTCAGGGTGGTTTTTGGTCTGCGTGCGATTCGCGGAACAACTGGTGGGTTGCGACACCGACCTTCGGCGAAGGCTGGCGTAACATCACCATGCGCACCGACGTCGATCCGTCACGGGCTGGCGGGCACAAAATCGATCACTCATGGATTCCGAGCTGAAGGTCGCGAAGCTCGACACCGGGCCGCCGAACGCGAAGCGGCCCAAGTACTTCACCGGTCCGTCACCAATTGCGTGGCTTGGAATGACGGGAACGCTGCATTTTGACGGTCGCGGTATTGATGTCCGCCAGCGTGCTGAAACCAGTCGACGCATAATCCTTGGCTGGCATGGTTCCACTGCCAGTCATCCAGCTGATCCTGCATCTTCCCGCTTTGCACTGGGCTGATATCAATCTCAGGTGATATTCATTGGCTTCTTGAAACTGTTGGTCCGCGCGGCCGATAAGATTGCCCGTAATCGAATTCCGGCACACGGTGACCCATGGTTTGCCGTGTCTTGAGAGCTTCCCAAAGCGTTCGCTTGCCGGGAATACCGAGGCTGGTCGCTTGATAGGCGTCGCACGCAACCACCCAGGCGGATCATCGTGTCTGAGTTTGATCCGGCCGAGCGCGTCATACAGGTCGGGATTTACCTTTCCAATTCTGGCGATGACCTTTTCCAGAATGTTCCGATCAGTCCTGACCTGTTCGAGCAGTTTGCGTGCGACCTCGCCAAGTGGCGTGCCCGTTTTCCAGCTAAAATGACACCGTTTCCTCCCGCTTCCAGTAACGCAGCTTTCGGCAGGCGGCGATGAACGCATCAATCGATTTCGTGCCATCCAGCTTCAGACATGCTTCATCGAGCGAGCCCGCAATACCGGCTTTTTCAAACAGAGGAATGGCCGCCTCGGTATAGCCAATGAATTTGAGATGACCAAAGGCGTCCCGTATGAAGTCGCCGACAGCCGCGTTTGGCAAGAGACTCCCGGTCGCGCTCGCCGCATTCAGGATTGCGACCGCGTCAAAAAGAACCGACGGTCCGCCACCGAATTTGTGATCGGCCTTCAGAGCTTTTCCGTCGCTCATTTGCACGCCGCCGACCGTGGGAGCCACGATTTCAAGCGTGGCGCCTTCAGCCTCCAGCGCCGTCCGCAGGGCGGCGATCAGCTTTGCGTCAACCCCATCGGTGACGAGCGCACCCACCTTGCGGCCCGCGAAACGTTCGGGTCCGTTCAGCACGATGCTCAATGGCTTCGATTTTTCGAGGTCCGACCGGACTTCGACGGCAGGCGCGGCCGCTTTGATCTTTCCTTTCAGGCCCAGTCCGGCCGCAACCTGTCCGGCCAGACCCTGCATCGATGTTCGGAAGATGCGAAACCACGCGCTCGCGAATCGCCGGCTCCTCTACCTTGCTTAATTCGAAAACCAGCGCGGCGGCGATGTGATTCTGCTCCACCTTCGTCTGGCTGATGTAGAACTGGCGGGCCTGGCTGTAGTGGTCGGCGAAACTCTCCGGCCGTTGCCGCAGCTTTTGCGCCCGTCTCTTCGGCTGGAAACGAACGGAACCCGATTTCGGGATCTTCCCGCGGACCGCCCGCGGCGCCACGGGAGTTCGGTTCGTAGTTCACCCTTCCTTTCGGGTTGTGCATCGCCATGTGCCCGTCCTGCTGGAAGTGGTGAAAGGGGCACTTCGGCGCGTTGATCGGAATGTGCGTGAAATTCGGGCCGCCCAGCCGTTTGACCTGGGTATCCAGGTAGGAAAAGTTGCGGCCCTGCAGCAGCGGATCGTTGCTGAAATCGACGCCCGGCACAATATTGTTCGTGCAGAACGCGACCTGTTCGGTCTCGGCGAAGAAATTATCGACGCAGCGGTCGAGCACCAGACGGCCGACCCTGCGAATCGGCACTTCCTCCTCGGGAATGATCTTGGTCGCGTCCAGTACGTCGAAGGCGAACTGTTCGGCAAACTGCGTCGTCGAAGAGCTGCAGACCGAGTTCCCATTCCGGATAGTTTCCGGATTGAATTGCGTTCCAGAGATCGCGCCGGTGGAAATCGGGATCGGCGCCGTTGATCTTGACGGCTTCGTTCCAGACCACGGATTGCAATCCGAGCTTCGGCTTCCAGTGGAATTTGACGAAAGTCGACTTGCCCTCGGCGTTGACCAGGCGAAAAGTGTGGACACCAAAGCCTTCCATGAAGCGGAACGAGCGGGGGATCGCGCGATCCGACATGATCCACATGATCATGTGCATGCTCTCCGGCATCAGCGAAATGAAATCCCAGAAGTTATCGTGAGCGGTCTGCGCCTGCGGAAAGTCGCGGTCCGGCTCCTGCTTGGCCGCATGAATCAGATCGGGAAACTTGATCGCGTCCTGAATGAAGAAGACCGGAATGTTGTTGCCGACGATGTCCCAGTTGCCCTGCTTGCGTGTAGAGCTTCACGGCGAAGCCGCGCACATCCCGCGCGAGATCGGCTGAGCCCTTGTTGCCGGCCACCGTCGAGAAACGGACAAAGGCCGGTGTCTTCTCGCCGGCTCGCTGGAAGAGATCGGCGCGAGTCAGCTCCGCCAGCGATTCGTAGTTCTCGAAGTAGCCGTGTGCGCCGAATCCGCGCGCATGCACTACACGCTCGGGAATCCGCTCATGATCGAAATGGAAGATCTTCTCACGAAAATGAAGATCTTCGAGCAGTGCGGGCCCACGAGGCCCGATGCGCAGCGTGTTCTGATCGTCCGAGACGGGAGTGCCCTGCTGAGTTGTTAAGACGGGAACATCTTCTCCCGGCCGTCTGGTGTAGTTCAGCCGGATGCGGAGTTTCCGCCGAGTGCTTCGCCGGGGAAGCTTGTTTTGTTTTTCTGGTGTTTTTCATAGAATCCTTGAACCTGGGTTGCTGGCGCTCACGCCCTCACATCTTCGGGTTTGGCGGGCGGCTCATCAAGATCGACAACAGCCTCGACAACCGCGACCGGCATATTATGCTGCATTGCTGTCGTCAATTCGGCCATAAGCATGGCGAACCCGCCGTGGCCGACGCGGGCTCCCTCCTCGCGTCGCGTAACATACACATTTCCGTTGGGCCCAATTGCGAGTATTCGGGAGTTGCCTGCGTTCTCAGCGAACTTCCGCAGGCGAAATCCGGTTGGTACGTGCAGCTGCGAAAGCTCAGACGTCGCGAGCTCTGTCGGTTTGAAAATGTGCCAGGTAATTTCGAGATCGGAGTGATGCTCACGCGAGCTGCCCGCGGAGGATATTCGTAGCGCTCCTGCGAAAATACCCGCCGCGAACAGAACGGTAAGTAAACGGAAGCGCATGCGGCATTTGTCTGCAATTGATCTGCCGTGGGGGCACGAAGCATTTGCTTTATCTGCGCGGTGCCATTACCACGCATGGAAAAACCCTGACATTCTTTGCCCATTTAGACGGCCTGACGCGCTTCAGGAGGTTTGATTTCCGGCCTGATCGGCGAATCAAGCAGGAACTTACCTCACTCAGCGTCAGGCATTTCGCAGCGGCAGATGCGGGCCTTGCGTTTGCAAACTGCAAAAACTTCATTACCCCAGCACGGATCTAACGAAAACCCTTCTCGCGGGCGAGAGCCGTTCGCCCGAGGTCTTCGAGATCGCATTCCGCATGCGATTGGCGGATATACAAACTGAGCTCGTGACAAATTCGCGCAATCCTGGCGTCGAACGCGAGAGGGCGCGGCCCGAAGGCCCTCCCCAATCGAAGCATGGTGTCGGTGCACGATTGTTCCACCAGATGTCTCAAAGAAAGAGCGCGGACCTGCGCCGTCTGAACATCCTCAAAACTGTTGTCAATCTCCTGGCCCGCCACCTGGAGAAGCGCCTGCAGCTGCCACCCGGTTGCCTCCATCGCTCCCAGGTGAGCCATCGCGTGCGAATTTGTTTCGCGCGCGTGCATCCGGGTGTAGTCGATCAACGCCTGCGCGCCGCCCGCCCAGCAGGAGGCCGGTCCGCAGGCCCCATGCCAGAAGCCCGGCCTTTCGAGGTACCACCCCGGACTCCCGAGGAAGTCTGCCTCGCGAATCGGGTAATCCCGGAACACTGTTGTCGCGGTCGAGGTTTCCGCGAAGGCGTCCGTTACCCATCCGGATGCGTCGAAGCTGATTCGATCCGGACCAACCCTGAGATCGATCTCCAGAAGACGGCGCTCTGGCTCCATAACTGTCACCAGCGCGCAATCGACGATTCCTGCTCCAGTGCAAAAACCTTTCTGGCCTGAGATGGTTCCTCCGCAGAGCTTCTGTCCCGCACCACCTTCCGAAGCCCACACGCCGTAGAGCGCATCCGCTTTCGGCTCGCGGCCTGCTTCATGCAGGATGGCGAGAGCGTCCGTGTGAGCCTCGGCAAGCCGTCCGAGTTCAAGATTGTCCCTGGCGATTTGGGCCAGCTCCGAATGGCGGCGGGCTGTTTCGCCGCAACCGGGGAACGGCAGATTAAGCCGCCCCTCGGTTAACAGGCGCCGGAACTCTATTGCGAGACTCATCCGGCGAGAACCGTATCGTTGTGGGCCGCCAGTGCGCCCGCGAATCCACTGGGAGCCCGTCCCATGCGGCGCCCGCTCGTGACCACTTGAAGATGGGCAGAAGACCGCAGGCGAGCGCCGGTTCTTCTGAGCCGTCCCCAAAGGTCGTGGTCTTCAGCCGTCTTCAGGTCCGCCCATCCGCCCACATTGACGTAGCGGTCCGCCCTGACGCCGAGGTTGGCGCCATGAATATGGGGATGTGTTCCGTCGGCATAGATTGAGTAACTGGCGCGAAAACGTGCGGGGACCTGAGGGCCGTGCTCCTTAAAGCTGTCGACCGCAATGATGCCGGCGACAGCCTCAATCCCCGCTATCGCGAACTCGATCTGATCGCTCAACCAGGATGGCGGAACAACGCAGTCGGCATCGGTATTGGCGAGCCAGACCCGGGAAAGCGGAGCTGACGTCTTTGCGATCGCGTAGGACGCTGCCAGCGCTCTTGCGGTTCCCACGGTTCCCGCGTGCGCGTGAAGAACGTTGCCTTGTGGGCCGACGAGGCTGTAAGCAATTTCCGCCGTGCGGTCGGTTGAACAATCGGAAACGACCACGATGCTCGCCCCGATGCTACGCGGCAGCGCCTCAATGGACTGGATGACTGATTCCAGACAATGGCCCAGAAGCATTTCCTCGTTACGAGCCGGTATAAGAACGGCAATTTCCCAGGCGGACATCAGGCCCGCTCCCATGATTCGAGCAGAAAGTTGTCATAACGTCGCGATGCGGTCATCCTGAGCGACCTGCCCGAACGCAATACTTCATGCACTTCGTCACCGGTCAGCAGATGATCCGGCGACACGCCAAGCCAGTGGACGCCTAAAAGCATCCCCTGCGCCGCGAGATGTTCGATCAGCAAATCCCGGATTTCCGCCAGGTCCCCGCGTTCAAAGTAATAGCCGATTTCACTGAAGACCACAAGATCGAACATGTCCCGAGGCAAGGCATCGGGAAGAGCGCCTTCGACAATCGTGACGTTCGGGTACCGCTCGCAGCGTTGCCGCGCCGCCGCCACGGCCGTTGGCGAGATCTCCATCGCAAGCAGATGCTCACATCGCGTAGCCAGGCGTTCAGTAAGCACACCGATCGCGCATCCGGGCTCGAAACCATGATGGAAAGTCCGGCTACCAAGGGCTCGCATGATTTCGTCGTATCGATTCAACTCATAAGGGCTGGAGGAAAAATTCCATGGATCGCGATCGGCGCGATATTTCTCATCGAAGAACTCCTTAGAGACCGTGTTCCTGGCCATAGATCGCAAATGTTTCAAAGGGACGCCGTGCAGGGGCGAGAAAAATCTCCGGCAATATGGGCGGCTGCTCATCTCGATGCAGTTGGGACCGGTGGCAGCTCAGAGCCCTGGCACGGCGGGAGCGCGCGTCGGCAGATAGCACCAGACGTCGAATCGGCAATCCATGCAAACACTCCGGACGAAAGCGGTGCCACGTCCAGAAAAAGTAAGAAATGAGCGTTGCGCCTTTGCGGCTGGCGGCTATCGCCGCTGCTCTCCCGCATGCCTCATGATCCGGATGAGGATCATGCGGCCAGGGCGCTACGAGCAAGGTGTCCGAATCGATGCATGCTTCAATTCGATCGGCGAGAGCCGGTTCAAATTCGGCAACTGCAGAATCACGAAATTCAAGACGGATGACAGCATCGGGCGCCAGCCCAAGAGCCTCCGCGGCCCGCGCCTGCTCAACCCGCCGCGTTCTGCCGAGATCGGGCACATCGGGGTAGGCTGCCTCGCCATCCGTCACCGCCAGCAGCGTAACCGGTGTCTGGCGGGATCGCTGCATTGCGATCAGACCCCCGGCGGCAAGCGTCTCGTCGTCGGGATGAGGAGCGACAATAACGGTTGATTTCTGCGCGGGTATCCAGTCCGGCAGAACTCGAAGGGACTCAATCCAGGTTCGTTCTGTCGTAGCCGGAGTTGGCACCAGCCAAGGCGGCGGCAATTTTGTCGCCATCCCGGAAAGACTATCGGACAACGCTCTTGTCGGCGTTTCTTAACCTGCGGCGCTCCGTTTTGCAGCAATCTGCAGGGTTATTGAAAATTTTGCACGAATGCGGATTCGACGCCTCTTGCCTCGACGCATCCCCCGCGAACGCCAATGAATCAAACCACTATGTTCAGCCGGGGCGGCCATCAGCAGGAGCTTTTTCCGTTGGAAGGCGCGCCCGATGGCCTCTTATTCGAACCGCAGATCATGACGGCCACGGAAGAAGCGGCCTTCCTCGATGCCATCAGGACGTTGCCTTTTGGCCCGTTCCGGATGCATGGCGTCGATGCAAAGCGGCGGGTCGTTCGCTTTGGCGCCCACTATGTCGCAGGTTCAGCCGAAATGAGGCCAGCGTCTGACTTTCCGCTTTCTCTGGAACCGCTGCGGGAGCGGGCAGCGGCATTCGTCGGCATACCGGCACGTGTCTTATCCGAGTCACTCGTGACCGAATATCCTGCGGGCGCTGCCATCGGTTGGCATCGCGATTCGCCGCCGTTCGGGATCGTCGCCGGTATTTCGCTGGGCGGTCACTGCCGCATGCGCTTTCAACGCGGGGAGGGACAGCACCGGCAGACCTGGACCCTTGAGCTTCCTCCGCGGTCGCTGTATGTCATGAGCGGGGCTGTCCGGGAGGAATGGGAGCACAGCATACCGCCTGTCAAAGAACCACGCTGGTCGATCACGTTTCGAACGTTGAAGAACCCGCCTGCCACGCATCCATAAGCGCCCCCTCTTTGCCATAAAAAGGATCAGCCCAAGGCAATTCGACCTTGGGAATCGCCCGCCCTCGCCGTCTCATGTCGTAGTGGGACTGACCGCGCGGATAGGCCCCAATCACCTTGAGACCGTCATCCCCTCCCACACGCCGATGACCGACTCCAGCCGGGAGCACAAGCATATCGTCGGCCTTCAGCCTGAAGCGCGGTCCTGCATCCCCGCCCAGTTGGACCGTTACTCTACCTTCCGCGATGCCAAGCACCTCGTGGGCGTTGGAATGGAAGTGTGTGTAGTCGTAAATCGTGTCGGTCCAGATCCTTTCCAGCCCGCGCCCTTGAAACGCTCACGAAAGACTTCATCCTTGGCGGCCGCGTCAGGCGGCAGCACGGAACGGTACAGCAGCACGGGCAGCGCACTGTTCGGAACGTCAGCGGCCTTGTCGAAATAGATTTTACGAGCCTTTTCATCATGAGCGCCCCCCACCCATTGCCCGGTTCTAAGCATTTTGCAACACCGTATACCGCTCCACTACCCTCGCGGCTCGGAAACCCGATACGATACAGAGCGGCGCGCGTTAGCAAGCGGTACACATTGATCGCGAAAATTCTCTAAAGTCTCCTGCCGTGACGGTTCGTCAGGCGTTGCCGGTTATCGCTCGCGCCGAGACGCCGTTTGAGATAATCAGCGGTTCGGCTCCGCGCGGACATCGACACCTCGGCAGGTGTACCGGCGGCGACAATCGCACCGCCCGCTTCTCCTGCTCCGGGCCCCATATCGACGACATAATCGCTGGCGGCAACGACATCGAGGTCATGCTCCACGACGATCACGGTGTTGCCCAACTCGACCAACCCATCCAGCTGTGCCACCAGTCGTTGAACGTCGGATGGATGTAGACCGGTCGTAGGTTCGTCAAGAACGTACAGCGTGTTTCCACGCTGGTTGCGCTGCAATTCGGTCGCGAGCTTGATCCGTTGCGCCTCGCCGCCAGATAATTCAGTGGCAGGTTGCCCCAGCCGCAAATACCCCAGGCCAACCTCCTGCAGAACCTCAAGGGCGTGACTCACTTGCGGTTGTTCAACAAAAAACTGCCGCGCGCTGTCGACCGTCATGGCAAGAACTTCCGCGATGTTCTTGTCCCGATACTGTATTTCCAGAGTTTTCGCGTTGTAGCGCGCTCCATGGCATGTGGAGCAAGGCGCGTATACGCTCGGCATAAACAGCAGTTCGACGCAGACGAAGCCTTCGCCTTCGCAGGTTTCACACCGGCCCTGGACAACGTTGAAGGAGAAACGGCCGGCGGTATAACGCCTGGCTCGCGCGGCCTTCGTTTCGGCAAAAATCCTGCGGACGTAATCAAAAAGACCGGTATACGTGGCAAGATTCGATCGCGGTGTACGCCCAATGGGTTTCTGGTCAACCTGGACCAACCGTTTGATCGCGCTCAAGCCCTCGATGATCCGGCCTTCTGACGCCGGTGGAACATCTCCACTGAGAGGATCTGAATCCTCCTCATCGTTCGAACGGGAATGGCCGAGATGTTCGCCGACCAGTTCCACCAGAGCCTGGCTCACGAGGCTCGACTTCCCGGACCCGGAAACTCCGGTCACTGCGATCAGTGTTCGCAGTGGAAATGCCACCGACAGATTTCTGAGATTGTTCCGTGTCACGCCTTCCATTCGCAACCAGCCGCGCGGCGCTCGGCAGGTGCGATGCCGCGGCTTCTCCTGCCCGAACAACCAGGGCCGGGTTCTCGACTCTTGAACCAATTCGAGCCCATTCGGCGGTCCGCTGTAGAGTATTTGGCCGCCTTGCTCGCCCGCCGCTGGTCCGACGTCGACAATCCAGTCCGCGTGCCGAATGACATCCAACTCGTGTTCCACCACGAACAGCGAATTGCCGGACGCCTTGAGGCGATCCAAAGCCACCAGCAACGCTTCGGTATCCGCCGGATGCAGCCCAGCGGATGGCTCGTCCAGCACATAAACGACGCCGAACAGATTCGAACGGATCTGCGTGGCCAAACGCAACCGCTGTAACTCGCCAGGCGATAGCGTGGGCGTGCTTCGTTCCAGCGATAGATAGCCGAGCCCGAGATCGAGCATCACGCCGATGCGTTCGACAAGATCGTCCGTAATCCGCTGCGCAACCATCTCACGCTCGGGATGATCTGCGTTCCTGCTTGGCGCTCCTGAGGCAGAGGCGCGAAGCAGATCACTCAGGCGGATCAGGGGCAGAGCCGAAAGTTCTGCAATATCCAGTCCCGCGAATTTGACGGACAGCGACTCGGGGCGCAATCGTTTTCCATGGCAAACCGAACACTCCGTGCTGACCAGGAATTGCAGAACGCGTTTGCGAGTCAATGCGCTTTCCGTGTGCGCAAGCGTATGAAGCAGATAGCCGCGCACGCCGGTGAAGGTGCCCTGGTAGCTGGGCTCATCCTTTCGCTTCAGGGCTCGGCGTGTTTCTTCGGGAGTGAATCCAGCATAAACGGGAACGGTCGGCTGTTCCTCGGTAAACAGAATCCAATCGCGGTCCTTTCTCGGAAGCTCACGCCAGGGCCGATCCACATCGTAGCCAAGCGTCACCAGAATGTCGCGCTGGTTCTGCCCGCCCCAGGCTGGCGGCCACGCCGCTATCGCCCGTTCGCGAATGGTCAAAGAATTGTCCGGGACCATCGTTTGCTCGGTCGCGTCATAAATACGCCCGATCCCATGACAATGCGGACATGCGCCTTCCGGGCTGTTGGTCGAGAACGCCTCACCGTGGAGTTCCGATTGGCCGCGAGGATAGGAACCGGCCCGCGAATATAACATCCGAAGAAGATTGGACAACGTTGTCACGCTTCCCACAGACGAACGGGTAGTTGGCGATCCGCGCTGCTGCTGAAGAGCCACCGCAGGTGGTAAACCGTCGATGCTGTCCACTTCCGGAATGCCCATTTGGTCGAAGAGGCGCCTGGCATAAGGAGCCACAGACTCCAGATAGCGACGTTGCGCCTCGGCATAAAGCGTTCCGAAGGCAAGCGAAGATTTCCCCGAGCCGGACACACCAGTGAAAACGACCAGAGCATCGCGTGGAATCTCGACGTCGATGTTCTTGAGATTGTGCTGCCGGGCTCCCTTTACGGAAACGAACCCAGCGAACGTTGTTTGAGCGGTCATTGTTTATTTCGGTCAGCGTTTATTTCGGTCAGCGCCGGAAGAGAAGCTCGAGTGAAGCCCAGGGCAAGCAATTCAGAACGGACGCGGGTTCCAGTCCGGCGCGCCGTGCCTGGTCGATTCCATATCGCACGGTGCCAAATTCGCGTGTACTATGCGCATCGGTCGAGATGGCGATCTTCACGCCGGCATCGTTTGCCAGGCGAGCATTCTCAGCCGACAGATCGAGCCGGTCCGGGCTCGAATTGATCTCGAAGAAACAACCGTTCCGCTTCGCATGGTCGATGATGCGATCCATGTCCAGTTCGTAACCCGGGCGCTTGAGCAGCAATCTGCCAGTAGCGTGCCCGAGAATGTTGAAGTAGCGATTGTCCATCGCACGAAGGATACGCTTCGTCTGCTCCTGTTTCCCAAAGCCAAAGCGTGAATGCACCGAGCAGACCGTGTAATCGAGTTCCTTCAGCAGGTCGTCGGGATAATCGAGTGCCCCATCCGCCAGAATATCCACCTCGGCCGACTTCAGGACACGGATACCGGCCAGACGAGAGTTCAGCTTATCGATGAAGCGGATTTGCTTCCACAAATCTTCCACCGGAACACCACGAGCGATTTTCAGGCTCTGGGAGTGATCCGTGATGCCGATGTAGTCATATCCGAAATCCCGCGCCGCAAACGCCATTTGCTCAATGGAGTGTGATCCGTCGCTGGAGGCGGAATGGGCGTGAAGCTCGCCGCGAATGTCTTTCATGGCCACCAGGTCGGGCAGATTTCCGTGTCGGGCACGCTCTACTTCGTCGTATCCTTCCCGCAGTTCGGGCTCGATAAAGGACAGTTTGAATTTCGCGTAGAAGTCGGTCTCCGACGCAAAGGGCCCGGCGGTTCGGACAACGTCCCTTCCGCCGGTGACTGCCGTCAGTTTGCGGAGATGCGCCTTGCTTCCAGTACACTTGATCAGCGAAAGCCCCCAGTTTTCCTTAGCGGCCTGATCGATCCGCAATAGAACGCCCGATGAAAGCGAAAACGTCGCGCTCGTTCTCGTGGATGCGACCAGCGGAGTACTTCCGCCGTAGCGTTCGAGCCGCGCAACCACAGACGAAAAATCGTCTGTCTCGACGATAAATGAGAGCTCTTCGATTGTGTCGACGCGCCGTCGATAATCGCCTACGGCTTCCGTTGCCCGCACCTTGCAAACGCCGAGCAGAAACTCCTCGACCGCCTGACGTAACTCATGCGCCTTGTAAAGAAGCATCGCATGGGACTCGGTCACACCTTGCCGGACATGTTGCGCGAGCCGCGGGCCCAGCGCTTGCTCAAGCTCGCCGCTCTCGAGTTTGGCGCGCAACTCATCCACGGATGCGATCCCGAGTTTCTTGTATGCGCGTAGAACGCGCTTCGGGTCAAGCCGGGGATAGTTACTCAGGCCTGCAAGCTCCGGCGACGCCTTTGATCGCAGCGTTTCGAGCTTTCCGAGAGTTCCGGTGCGGACAATCTCCTGCACCGCGTGGCTGATCGCCTCCCCGATGCCGGCATATACGGTGAGATCCGAATCCTGATTGACGAGCTCTTCAACACTCTCTGAAAGCGTACGGATTTTCGCAGCGGCTCGTTGATACGCTTTGATCTTATAGGGATTTTCTTTTTGCGTCGAGAGCAACTGAGCCAGGCCGGCAAGGCGGTCGGCGATCTCTGCATTACTCAGATTGGAGGTTTCAGACGCCATGGTGATCGCTATTTGCCCGCATCCCGGACGATTTCGCTCAACCGAAGCGATCCTGCCGGCGTCACTCTGGCGCCGGTCATCGTTCGGATGTGCTCGATAGCTTGCCGATGTTCCTTTGCTGTTCGCGCCGCTGAGCAATCGGATGGCACATAGAGCCCGAACTCCCGCATTTTGGCGTCGTGCGCCGTGCACAGGATACAACTGTTGGTCGTGAGACCGGCGAGCACCAATGTCGATGCGCCCAGATAACGCAGCAGAACTTCGAGGGGCGTCTGATAAAAGGCGGAATGCATCGGCTTCAAGACAAAGTAGTCGTCCTTGTCGGGCTGGATCTGCTCGACAAACGCCTTTCCAATCGCCTCCGGTCTGACGCAGTAATCCAGGAGCTTTGAAACGTCCGTCCGCCACTGAGCGAAGTTGTCGTTTACGTAGATAGTCGTTTTAAACCGGCCTTGTGAGCGCGCGCCTTCAGGCGAGCGAGCCCGGGTGCGATTGGCAACGCCTGACGGAGCACTGTTTCACCATCCGGAAATTCGAAATGATTGATGACATCAACCAGAATCAGCACTGCGGGCGAGTGATGCGGAGCCTGAGCGGATGGCATGGGTCTTAACCCTAGGGAATTCTCTGCCTCGAAAGCGCAGACGGTTCTTTCTTCGTCCGCTTCAATCTCGCGAGGACATCTTTCATCGTGAATTGACTTCCCGATTCCAAATCGTTCAATTCCTTCCAATCGATTGGCAGAGCAACAGGCGCTCCCGGGCGCGCTCGAACCGCATAGTCGGCGATCGCCGTTGCGGTGTAATCGTTGCGGAGATAATCGATAAAGATTTTTCCCGTGCGTTTGGCCTTGCTCATCGTCGCAACGTAAGCTTCGGGGGCCGCGCCAACCATCTCATCCGCGACGGCTGCGGCAAAGCGCTTTACCGCCGGCCAGGAGTCCTTCGCGGTCAGCAGGACGGTGACATGGAGGCCTTTTCCTCCGGTACATTTGAGCGACGATTCGAGGCCCCTCCTCCGCAGGCGCCTTCGAAGGTCTTGCGCGGCTAATTTCAAAGCTTCGAAGGAAACCTCCGGAGCCGGATCCAGATCGAAGATCATGCGGTCCGGATAGTCGATCGAGTCGATCGAGGCGCCCCAGGGATGAAGTTCGACTGCGCGCATCTGGACCACTTCCAATAGTCCTTTTTCGTCCTCGATGTACAGGTATTCGTAGGTTTTGCCCTTGTTTTCGAATTCAAACGGATGGACATCCGCGCCATGTCCTTTGCCTGGATTCCTCTGGAAGAAACACTGTTTATCGATCCCCGACGGACAGCGCAGGAGGCTTAGCGGATGCCGCGCGATCTGCGGCAATATCCGCGGCCCGACCGCTGCATAATACTCGGCAAGTTCGCCCTTCGTGATGTGACCGGTCTCGGAGATGACGCGGTCCGGGTGCGTAATCGTGATTCCATGCAGAACGAGGTGTTTTGCTTTCTTGTCTTCACCGGATGCCCTCTTGCTCACTGGCGCCACGGCTTCTCCTTATTGACCTGGGAAGCATTCTTGTCCTCACGCAAACCCTGGAAAGAAGGATGACGAATGCGTCCATCCGCGGTCCATTCGGTAAATGCAACTTCGCACAGGAGATGTGGTTTTACCCAATGAACCGCTTGCCACTCAGCTGCTCCGAGCCCAACTGTCTCGGCACGGCTGAGCACAGGCGTGCTCACCGAAATCCTCTTCAGACGCCCGGCCAATTCTTCGGCGGTCTTCATGGTGAAACCGGTGCCAACTTTACCTGCATACTGAAGTGCGCCATCGTTCCGGTAGCCGAGATAAAGCGCACCCAGGGCTCGCTCGCCGCTCCGGGGATCGCTGTATCCAACGATGATGAATTCCTGCCGCAAGAACACTTGATCTTGAGCCAGGTATGGCTGCGGCCCATTACGTACGGGGCGTTGGCCTGCTTCGAAATGATGCCTTCGATGCCATCTTCACAAGCTTTCGCAAACAGGTCTGTTCGCCCTGACCGGTGATGTGGCGACTGTACCGTAGAATTGTGGATTTTCCGAGAAGCGCCTCGAGTTGCTCCTTGCGCTCCACCAGAGGCAGTTGCGTCAAGTCTCGCTCCATTCAGATAGAGCAGGTCAAAGACATATGCGACGATGCGGTTGCGATCGCCGCCTTCGCCGAGCGCATTTTGCAACGACTGGAAACTGCTTTTCCCGGAACCGTCCAGAACTACTGCTTCCATATCCAGCACTGCCTCATCCGCGGCGAGCCCTGAGAGTGCAGCCGCGAGTGAAGGAAAGCTGGCGGTCCAATCCTTGCCGTTCCGCGTGATCAGTCTGACCGTTTGTCCCGCCTCGAAACCGAGAAGTCGGTACCCATCGAACTTGATCTCGTGAACCCAGGGGGCGCCCTCGGGAACTTCGTCGACGAGCGTTGCCAGTTGGACTGCCGGATATCGGGCCATGAGTTCGGTAATGGGATCCCTGCAGTACGCATTCGCCCTGTGTTTGGGTGTCGACACAGAGTGCTATCTCTTCCGGTGCAGTCTGTCGGAAAGCATCCTTTGCCTTCTCCAATTCGGCGCGCCGGCTCTCCGAGAGCCCTTTACTCGCCCGATTGATAAAGCAGGTCAGCATCCGCAATCCCGAATCCGGCCCTCCGGAGAAACCTTCTTTGAGGCCAGTGTCGGGGCAATCGTAGAAGCACTCCTCATAAACAACCCTTCGGGTGGATATTTGGAATCGGTTTTGACTGTCGCGACCCATTTATTCGCTTTGCTGCGAGCCATCTTTCATCTCCTTGTGTGTCATTCCTGACTGACGCACATCTCAATCCGGCCTCTTTGGTCCGCATGCTTTTGGGGCGGCGCACCATTCCCTTCCCTCCTGGATCGCATTGCAATCGGAATACCGCAACGCCTGTTGTTTGCACCGTACCGCGTCTTCGCCTGGTCCGAAACATGCAACGCTCCAATCCAGCAACTCGAACGTTTGACGTGTCGTTCTTTCTCGATCGCCTCCGCCGGGATTCGCCGCCGTCCGGCTCGATCGCGTTTGCGCGCGAGCGGCTGTCTATCCAAGCTACCCATTGAAGTGACCAGCGCCGGCCCTACCCCTGTAATCCGTTCATCCTCCAAAATTACAGGCAGAGGCGAATTTCGCAACGATTCGTCCGAAAACGGAACATTCCCGCCGACCCGTCCGTTACTCTGAAAAACGTGACTTCATCACAAGCCATTTCGGTGGCTGGTTTAACGAAAGACTACGGGGAGGTGCAAGCGGTTCGCGGCCTTGATTTCGAGGTGGCCAGCAGGCGAAGTCTTCGGCCTTCTCGGCCCCAACGGCGCGGGCAAGACCACCACGGTCGAAATCCTCGAAGGCATCCGCCAGCGCACGAGCGGCGATGTCCGCGTGCTCGGCTTCGATCCCGACAGACAAAAAACACAGCTCAAAGACCGCATCGGCGTCTGCCTCCAGGCCACCAACCTCCCCGACAAAATCAGGGTCATCGAGGCCCTGCAGGTCTTCGGTTCGCTCTACAGCCGCACGCTGAAACCGGACGATCTGCTCGAGCGCCTGCAACTCACGGAGAAGCGCGACGCCTTCTATTCCACGCTCTCCGGCGGACAAAAGCAGCGCCTCGCCATCGCCCTCGGGCTCATCAACGATCCGTCGCTGCTCTTCCTCGACGAGCCCACCACCGGGCTCGATCCGCAGGTACGCCTCGAGATCCACGCGCTCATCAAACAACTGCGGTCCGAAAAGCGCACGATCCTGCTCACCACCCATTACATTCAGGAAGCCGAAACGCTCTGCGACCGCGTGGCGATTGTCGATGCCGGGAAAGTGATCGCCATCGGAACGCCGCGCGAATTGCAGGAGCGCAGCGCGGGAAAGTCGTCGATCGAAATTCTTTGCGACCGCACGCTCGCCGGGCTCCCCATGCCGGAGTTTCCGGACGCATTGCAAACGAGGCTCAGCGAGGATGGCCGCCGGCTCACCGTCGCTTCCGCACGGCCCGCGCGCACGCTGGTCGAAATCGTCAAGTGGGTGGATGCGCAATCGATCGGGCTCGAAGATGTGCATCTCTCGCGGCCGACGCTCGAAGACGTTTTCATCGAATTGACCGGGAAGAGACTAAGGGAATGAACGCGTACCTGACACTCACGAGAATCGATATCCGCCTGGCTTTCCGCCAGCGGGTCGTCATCTTCTTCAACTACCTGATGCCCCTGGTCTTCTTCTTCATTTTTGCCGCAGGCGTTCCACGCCGGGCAGGGCGGGGCGATCCTCCAGGTGGTGACCATGGTGACCGTCATCGGCATCCTGGGCAACGGACTCTTCGGCGCCGGTATCCGCGCCGCGCAGGACCGCGAAAACAATATCCTCCGCCGCTACAAAGTCGCTCCGATTTCGCCGCTTGCCGCTGCTCGTCGCATCCACTGTGACCGGGCTCGTCATCTACATGCCCTACGTCGTACTGATGCTCGCGCTGGCGAAATGGCACTACGGCATGGTCATGCCGGAACACGTGGCAGCCATGCTGATCTTCATCATGCTGGGCGTGCTTGCCATTCGCTCACTCGGCCTGATCGTCGCCTCGGTCGCCAATTCCATGCAGGAGAGCGGCATCCTCGTGCAGATCATTTATATGGCGATGCTCTTCCTCAGCGGCACGACTTTCCCGGTATCGATGTTCCCGAACTGGCTGTTGACCGTCACGCAGTTCCTGCCCGCGACGTGGCTTGTCACCGGGCTTCAGGGCATCATGCTGAAGAACGAGACGCTCGCCGCCAACTGGCAGGCCGTGGGCGCGCTGATTCTCACCACCATCGTCGGTTTTTTCCTCTGCATCAAACTCTTTCGCTGGGAGAAGGAAGAGAAGGTGCGGCCTGCGGCGAAGCTCTGGGTGCTGGCGGCGCTGCTTCCGTTCGTGGTGCTCGGAAGCTGGCAGGTCTATGCGAAAGACAATGTCGCGAAGACGAAGATGCTCGTGCGCACGCTCTCCCGGTCGGGCACCTCGCTGATCCGCAATGCGCGCATTTTTGTCGGCAACGGCCAGGTCATCGAGAACGGCGCAGTTCTCGTGAAGGCGGGCAGGATTGCCGAGATTTACAGCAACAGCAATATCGATCCGAAGACGCTCAACGCGGAGCCCATCGAGGCCGCGGGCAAGACGATTCTGCCCGGCTTGATCGATACGAACGTGAACCTGCCCACGCAGCGCGACCTCGCCGCGTATCTTTACAGCGGAGTCACCGCGGTGAACACGATGGATCGTTCCACCGCTGCGACGAAGCTGCGGGATCTCATCGACAGCGGCGAGAAACAGGGCGCGCGAGCTTTTCCTGCTCGACGCCGGCAGATCACATCAGCCTCAGCGCCGCCGAAGGAGCCGAGCAGTTCGCCGCGGGAAAGACGGGCCTTCTCAACGATTCGCTCGTCCAGCAGGTGGGTCCGCCGGAATTCCTCGCCGCGACTCTCAAGGCGATCGTCACGCATCCCGCGGAGCCGGAATCGTTTGCGAAACTAAACGCCGCGCAGGAAAAGCTGATGAAGGCCTTTCGCGCAGGTGAGACCCTGATCGTCGCGACCGGCGCTGGAAAGAATCTCGTATTCCATGGCCCCTCCGTGCAGCACGAGCTGGAACTGTGGGTTGTGTCCGGAATCCCGCCGCAGGACGCGTTACGCGCCGCCACACTGAATTCAGCGAAAGCGCTGCATGCCGATCAGCGCATCGGATCCATCGAAAAGGGTAAGGACGCCACCATGCTCGTGGTCGATGGCAATCCGCTCGAAGACATCAAAGCGACCGAGGCGATCTCGTTCGTGATGTTCAAGGGCGAACGAATCAACCGTTCCGAACTCTTCAAGGAATAACGTCGACAGCAAATTCATTTCCGCGGCATCCGTTCACTTCAACGCTCACCGCCGCGCGGTCCGGAGCATCGGCGGGCATTTTGAAACTGGCCATATTCGGGCTGTGATAGACGACTTCCGCTGGACGATCGCCTACCCAGACTCGCACCGTATCGCCGGCCGCACCGAGATTTAATCCATATGACGGCGATGACCTTGCCGCGCTGGAACGGACCGACAAGCCCTCCCGGATTGATAATAGGCGGCTGCAGATGCAGGAAGGCGTCTTCGGCGATGGCAACGGTGGAAGGCGCATGCGCCATCAGAATCGCGTACGCCGCCGATCGCGGGAATCAGCGCACGCGCCGGCCATCCAGAGACGCGGGCCACGACAGAAGATGAGCCCGAGAATCATCACAGCAGTAATCGCGCGGCCCAGCCAGACATCCCAGGACGGCCTGAACTGCAGCTTGATCTGCTGGCCGCTGCGCGTGTCATCGATCAGCAGGAACCCGATCGGATCGCTTTCCGTGACGCCGCCGCTCACATGCCAGCCGCGATCGTTGTTGATCTTCACGAGAATCGCCTCGTTCGGCCCGAGCTTCTCATCGAGTGTCGCCTCGTTCGCGCCGACTTCCAGCGAATCTTCGCCGGGCGCTTGCCCGCGGCCCATCGCACGTACGCATCGAGAAATGCCGCATCGCGCGTCGACGTGAATCGCGGCAAACGGCCAAGCTCGTCGCGATCCACGACCACGGCTTCGTGGCCATCGAATCCCGGCACGCGGTAGATCGTATCGCCTGCGCCGTTATCCCACGCCACCGGCATCGCGGCAAATCTTCTCGGGCTGAGTGAACCAGTGGAAGTATTCGCGCGAAGCCGCGCCATGCACGGCCACATAACCGAACGTTCAGGGCGCGCAGCCATAGTTCGGCGATGCGCTCGGAATCAGCGCCGCATCCATAGCCCACCTGCCGTTCCGCCGCGAAGATCAGGAAGTTCGATACGTCCTGACCGCTGCCACCCACCTGCGGGACCTTCGACCAGAGGGGCAACGCGCCATCCAGTTCCCCGGCGACGTAGATCCGCGCTCCGCCCGCATGCTGATTCAACCAGTCGGCGATCTGATACGCCGATCCGCCCCGCGGATCTTCGTCGGGAGGCTGCACCTTCCACGCATGCCTGACGAATGGAAACGCGGCGAACTCCGCGCGATCACCAGCACGATCGCCACAAGGATGCACTGCCATTTCGACGGCGCGAAAGAAATCAGACCCGCCGTCCCAGCAGCACCAATCCGATGTTGAACTCGAGCATGAATCGATGCGGCCAGGGCAGCAGGTTAGCCCCGGCAAGCGTGAATGTCAGGACCACAGCGCCGGTCATCGCGACCCACGCCAGCACCAGCGCGAACCGCGCGGAAACGCGACGCCACAACGCTACTCCGATGAGAATGGCCGACGCGAGAAGTATCAAGCCAGGTCGTTCGGTTGAATGGCGCGCCGACAGCCGTGTGCCGGAGCACGATACGATCCAGCAGGCTCGCGGAAACGAGGTAACCGGGCGCGATCCAAAACGCGGAAAGCCCATAGCGCCGTTCCGCCACAGCGCGGAGCCAGTGACGCAGAGGAGCTCTCTTCGCGACCGTCAGCGCGCCCAGCAACAGCACCAGGCCGATCAGCGCCGGCCAATTGGTCGAGCATCACGGCTGCGGCGAGCAGCGTTGCAATCGAGCCAGCGGTCGCGCCATGCCGCGGCGATCGAGAACAGCGTCAACGAGAGTGCGAAGTATGGGCCGCTTCTTCGTAAGCCGACGAGCGTCACGAAACCCCAGGGCGCGTGCAAGTAGGGGATCGCGAGGTTCCGCCACGTCGCGACAGGATATACGGGCGAGGGACACACGCTGTAAACGATCGCCACGAAGACCGGCAGGAATCGTCCCTGCGAAAAGCTGCCGGCCAGAACATATAGCGCCACCGGAACCAGCGCATATCCGATTCCGGTGACCAGATGGAACGCGAGTCCGATCGATCGCACTGGCATCGCGCCTACCAGAACATGGAAGATCGGCGGGTACAGGTAATGCAGCGGCGCGCCGCCGTATTGCAGCGGATTCCACGCCCCAGCTGCCATCGCGGAACATCCGCGAAATCGCGCATGTAGACGAAGCCGTTGTTCCAGGGCTGGTTGGAGAAATCGATCAGCAGCCAGGGTCCGAGAATCAGCAGATTCGCCGCGAACAACAGCGCGGCAATCCAGAGCATCCCGAACACCCAGGCGCTCATGTTTCAAGCGCTCATTGTCCTACACGCCTTTGTGAGGGCTCAGATAATAATGCACCGCCGGCGTCACGATCAGCGACAGCACCATCGACGCCACAATCCCGCCGATCACCGCGATCGCCAGCGGCTGCAGCATCTGCGAACCGGCGCCCAGCGCGAGCGACAGCGGAATCATTCCCGCCATCGTCGCCAGCGCCGTCATCAGGATCGGCCGCAGCCGGCGCTCGCCGGCCTCGATCATCGCTTCGAGCGCCGACGCGCCTTCCGCCCGGAAGCGCTGATCCGCATCGAGCAGCAGAATTCCGTTCTTCGCCACGATCCCGATCACCATGATCAGTCCCATGAACGACGAGATGTTGAACGTCGTTCCCGTGACCAGCAGCGCGAGGAACACGCCCGAGGTCGAAAGCAGCGCCGACGCGAGAATCGCCGTCGGCGCCGCGAAGCTGCGGAATTCGAACAGCAGCACGATAAACACCAGCACCACCGCCAGCGCCAGCACCACGAGCAGATCCTGGAACGATTTCTGCTGCTCCTCGTAAGTCCCGCCGTAGACCACGCGGATCGAAGGCGGCAGATGCATGTCCGCGACCGCCTTCTGCACCGTCTCCATTCCCTTCCCCAGGCTCACGCCCTCGAACCGCCCCGTGACCGCGACCATGCGCTGCAGATTCTCGCGCCGGATTTCGGTCTGCCCGGCTTCGTCCTGGAAATCGGCCAGCGAACCCAGGGTCGCCGTCTTGCCCGTCGAAGCTGGTGATCAGCGTGTTCCGGATCTGCTCGAGCGATGCACGCGCGCTCTCCGGAAAGCGCACGCGAATCGTGTAGGCGCGGTCGTTGACCACCACCGGCGTCGGCGCCGGCTCACCCTGCAGAATCGCGCTCGCATCGAGTTCGATCTCCTGCGGCGTGAAGCCCGCGCGCGCCGCCACCGTCGGATCCACCTTCATCACGATCGCCGAACCGCTGATCGTATTCTCGATTCCGTTCTTCACGTCCTCCACCGTTTCGATCTTCTTGATCCGGTCGCCAACCTTCGGGGCCCACGTCTTCAGCAGATCCGGATCCGGCGAGAACAGCTTGATCTCGATCGGCTCCGGCGAACTCGTCAGATCGCCGATCATGTCCTGCAACATCTGGATGAATTCGACATCGAGCTGCGGGTACTCATCGTTCACCTTGTCGCGGACCTCCGAAATCACCTGATCGATCGTCCGGCTTGCGTTTGTCCTTCAGCTTGACCGAGAAATCGCCGGTGTTCGCCTCGGTCACCGCGGCCAGCCCCAGTTGCAGTCCCGTGCGCCGCGACGTGCTTTCCACTTCCGGCGTCTTCGCGAGAATCTTCTCGACGCCCAGCAGCACTTCGTTGGTATCCGCCAGCGACGATCCCGCGGGCATCAGGTAATCGAGAATGAATCCGCCTTCGTCCATCGCCGGCAGCAGATCGCTGCCGAGCGCGTGTAGCAAAAGTACGAGCCAACCATCAGCAGCACGCATCCCGCGGCCAGCGCCAGAGGCCACGCGAGCGCGAACCGCAGCGCCCGCTCATAGAACCGCGGTCAATGCTGATTGCTCGGCCGCTTCTTCGTGCGCCGCCCTTGCCGCTGCGGCGCAGCAAATAATGGCTGAGCGTCGGCGTCCAGGTCAGCGCCAGCGCCAGCGACGTGAGCAGCGCCGTACCCACCGTTACCGCCAGTGCGCGGAAGAACGTGCCGGTGACGCCGGTGATCGTGATCAGCGGCAGAAACACCACGATCGGCGTAATCGTCGATCCCACCAGCGGCACGCGAATCTCGCGCAGCGCGCTGCGAATCGCCTCGCCGCGGCTCTGGCCCGAATCGCGATGCAGCACGATGTTCTCGACCACCACGATCGCATCGTCGATCACCAGCCCGACCGCCGCCGCCAGCCCGCCCAGCGTCATCAGGTTGAAGCTCTGCCCGAAGCGCCTTCAACGCGATCAGCGTGATCGCGATCGTCGCCGGAATCACCAGGCCGGCCACCAGCGAACTGCCCCAGTCGCGCAGGAACAGCACCAGAATGATCGCCGCCAGAACCAGCCCGATCAGAATCGCGTCGCGCACGCTGCCGATCGAATCGCGCACCAGCGTCGACTGGTCGTAGAACGTCTGGAGCTTCACTCCCGCCGGAAGAGTCTTGCGAATCTGCGCCAGTTCCTGATCCACCGCATCCGCCACCGCCACCGTGTTGCTGTCCGGCTGCCGGAACAGATTGAGCAGCACCGCCGGCTTCCCGTTCGCCGTCACGATCGTGTAGACCGGCATCACCGACGGACGCCACATCCGCGATATCGCCGATCCGCACCGGCACACCGGCCGTGGGTCGTCTTCACCACGATGTTCGCGATCTCCTCCGGGCGTGCGCGTCTGGCCGCTCACCAGCGCAAGCGACAGTTCATGATTGTTCTCGATCAGCCCCGGCGAATCGATCATGTTGCTCTTCGCCACCGCATCCAGAATGCCCGGCACGGTCACCTGCGCCTGCAGCAGCTTGGCCGGATCCGGCTCGATCTGAAACTCCGGCACCTGCCCGCCCTGCACCACCACCATCGACACGCCGTTCACGCGGTTCAGCCGCGGCTTGATGCGTGTAGTTCGCCAGTTCCCAAAGCTGCGTCTGCGAAATCGTGTCGGACGTCAGGCTGTAGCCAAGGATCGGAAACGCCGCGAAGGTCGAGCGATTGGCCGTGAGCTTCGCGGTCGCGGGCAGCTCCGACTGCACGCGCGCCAGCGCCGCGTTCACGGACTGCAGCGTCTGGAACATGTCGACGTTCCAGTTGAAGAACAGATTGACTTCCGCCGAGCCGCGGCTGGTGATGGAGCGCACCGTCTCCAGCCCCGGCACGCTGTTCATCGCTTCTTCGATCGGCCGCGTCACCGTGACCTGCATCTGATTGATGGGCGCAACTCCGTTATCGACGCCAACCACGATGCGCGGAAAATCGGTGGAGGGAAACACCGCGACCGGAATCGAGAACGCGAGATAAACGCCCGCCGCGATCAGCGTGATGATGACGAAGATGATGGGCCGGGAGAAGCGCGCAGTCCAGTGCTCGTTCGATTTCCGGGCTCATCACTTCTTGTCGCTCACTTCTTATCGTCCGCGTCGTCATCGTCGTCATCCTCTTCGGACTTGATCGTCGACCTTCGCTTTATCCTCCAGCCCCAGCCCGCCCGACGTGATCACCTTCTCGCCTTCCTGACGCCGCTCAGAATCTGCACGCGGTCCCCCTCGCGAACTCCGACCGTCACCTTGCGCTCGCGCGCCAGATTGTCTTTCCCGACCACCATCACCTTCTCGCCGCCCTCATCCGAGTTCAGCAGCGCCGCGCCGGCACCAGCAGCGTGTCCTGGATCAGATCGGCGCGAATCGAAACGCGCACGGTCCCGCCGGGCTTCAGCTTCTCGCCGGGATTATCCGCCTGCACCCAGACCTCGACCGTCGTCGTGCTCGGATCCACCGACGGGACTCACCACGGTCACCTTTCCCGAGAGCACGCCTTCCGGTCCGGTGATCGTCGCCGGACGCCCCACCTGAACCGGCGCGGCATCCTTCACCGGAACATTGGCGCGCGCCACAACCTGCGAGATGTCGACGATCGAAACGATCGGCATGCCCTGCGCCGCCATTTCGCCCGGATAAACGGACCGGTCGGAAACAACGCCGCTGATCGGGCTGCGAACCTCCGCGTAGGACACCTGCACCGCCGCGCTGTCGTAGTGGGCCTTCGCCGCATTCACCTGCGCCTGCGCGCCTCGCACCTGTTCCGTGCCGGTCACCTGCTGTACCGCTTGCAGGTGCCGCTGCGCCGTTTCGAGCTGGCTCTGCGCCTGAACCATCGCGACCTTCGCGTCGTCCACCAGCTTCTGCGCGAGCGCGCCCTGCTTCTGCAGCTCGACGCGGTTGTCGTAGAGCTTCTTCGCGGCATCGAGCGTCTGCTGCGCGGCCTGCAACATCGGCCTGCGCCTTCGTCCGATCCTCCGGCACCGTCGCGCCGGACGTCGTCTGAAACGCCGCCTGCGCCTGATCGAGCTGGCTCTTGCTCTCTTCCGCGCTCGCGGCCAGATCGCGGCTCTCCAGCTCCGCGAGCAACTGGCCCGCCTTCACGTGATCGCCGCGATTCACCAGCACCCGCCGCACCGGCGCGCTGATCTTCGAAGTCACATTGGCCTGATTGAACGGATAGAGAACCGCGTCGGCGTTCACGATCAGATCGATCGGACCGCGCGTGACGTCGTCAACCTGCACCGGCGTGGGCGGCTCCGCCTCGGCCGCTTCTTTCTTTGCGTGCTGCAGCCGCCAGCATCAGCATGCCGACGAACAGGCTCACGGCTTGCTGAGGCGCAGGTCAGAGCCCACGCTCACAGTCGCGGCTCGAGTGAGCGTTGGAATTTGCTGAGCCGCGTGGCCAGCAGCGGTTCTCGTTTCATGCACATCGCTTAGAGAGTCCCCGTAAGAGTCTGCAGGATTGACCAGCGCCACCCGGTAGCGCACCAGCCCGTCATCGTACGCGTTGCGCGCCTGCGCCAGCGTAGTCTGCGCGTCCACCACTTCGAGCGCATTCGCTTCGCCCGCCTGATAGCGAAGCAGCGTGAGCCGCAGACTTTCCGCCGAGAGATCGGACGAACTGCGCAACGAATCCAGCTGCGCCTGCGCGGCCTGCGCCTCCGCGGTACGCCGTCGCGAGATTGCCCTGCAGCGTTCGCTGCGCCAGCGTCAGATCGAGCTCCGCCTGCTGCTGTTTGAGCTCCGCCTGCTTGACCTTGCTCCGCGTCGCGCCCCAGTTCCAGACCGGAATATTCAGCGTCGCCTGCGCCGAGTAGCCGAGATTCTGCCGGTTGGCAACCTGATAATCCGGCAGCGTGCTGCGGCCCGATTCGTTGGCCAGGGCCGACTGCGCCGCGAACTGATTCGCATCGATGCCGTAGAAGAAATCGAGACCCAGCGACGGCAGATACCCATAACGCGCGATGTCGTGCTCGTATCCGGCCTGCTGCACACTCAATCTCGCGGACTGCAGATCCGGGCTCGTTGCCGTGGCCTTCGCCTGCGCTTCCGGCAGCGGCGGCAGGATATCGGCCTGCCTGCGCATCGTCCGCAACCGAAAAATCGGAGCGGAAATCGGGAAAGATCAGCACGCCGAGCGCGATTCGCGCCTTGTCGATATTGAGCTTGCCCGTCCTGCAGATCGCGCTGGCGCTGCTGCAGCGTGATCTGCGCCTTGATGACATCGGCATGCGCCACTTCGCCGCCCTTTTCCTGCTTCTGCGTGATGTCGAGGAATTGCTCCGCCTCGCGCAGGCTGGTTTGCGCATTCACCAGCTTCCGCTGCGCCGCGAGGATCGTGTAGTAATCCTGCACCACCGTCGCAGTCAGTCCGCGCTGCGCCACGTCGACCTTCGCACGCGCCACGGCCTCGGCCGCCATCGCCCGCCGAACCTCGCCGCGCCGGACGAACGCACAGCACTTCCTCATGCACCTGCGCCTGCTCGTTGTAAATATGCACCCCGTCGTTCGCGACGAAAACACCCGACGGCGTGCCGTTTCCTTCGGTGTAGATGAACTGGTTGAACGCGTTGACGGAGGGAAGCCCGGCCGCCTTCGCCTGCACCCTGTCCTCTTTCGCCAGCGCCACGTTCAGGTTTGCGCTTTGAATCTGAGTGCCGTATTGCCGCGCGCGCGCCAGCGCGTCCTGCAAGGTAATGACAGGCGGTGTCTGACCGAATGCGGGCGACAGAGTGAGGACGACAGAGAGCCAGCGCAAGCGGGACATGCCTGCGTTTAGTGGATCATCGCTTCCTGAAAAACGGCTGAAAACGCGGTTTATGGAATCAGCCGGAGCCTCTTTCCGTGGGCCAGGCGGAGCACGCCAAAATCGCGCCGGTGCAGCGTGAACGCGGCAATGCCAGGAAGATCCGTCGCGTTCAACGGAACAACCTCAAAGGGCCGGCCGTTGCAAGGACGACAAAAGTCTCCGGATTGCCTGGGGGTATGAACGCAAGAGCCATGCCGCTTCCGTAATCACGGGCCAACAAGTCAGCAGCGGCCCCGCGATTATGACGGCAGTTGTTCAACACACGCTTCGTGGTGCTCGTCGGACTCCAGCAGAATGGCTACGATGGGGCCGGTATCCACGAGCAGCGGGCCAGTCAAGAGCCACCGAATCCTTCAAAATACTTCGGGTTCGTGCTGAGGTCGCGAATTTTCCCCTTCACCATCCCGATTAGTCCGGCTCTCTTCGCTGGTTCGTACGCGGTTTGTGGGCGCTCTTCCGAGGCCAGTTGGCGTTGCGACGGCGTCGCGGACGATGTCGGACTCGCGCCTTCCACCACGGCGAGCAGCGGACTGAAGCCGGTGGCGCATTTCAGGGGAAAATCGCACGCTGATGCGATTGTCTTTCAATGTACTCGTCTGACATTTTATCGCGTCCGTCAGACATTCGGAGTTTTGCCGCCCACCGCAGCGGGCTGCCGCTTTCACCATGGCAGCACATGATCGGCCGACCACCATTGATGGAACTCGACGCGCAGCCGCACCGGACTTGACCGCAGGGTCTTCGGCCAGCAAGCTTTTCCGCTTCTTTGACCGGCATGACCTTGAAAACCACCATGCCGACAAGTGCGTCGCGTCCTTCGATGCTGCCCGCCGCGCCCAGCTTTCCCTCGCTGCGAAGGCGATCGAGAAAGCCATCATGCGCTGCCTGGCTCTTCTCATTCCAGCCTGCGTTGCGATAAATCAGGACAAAGCGGATGGATCTGCATGTGATCCGGCGTCTCCGGATGTTCCTTGGCCAGCCGGAAATATTCAACGCCGATTCCGGCCGGACCGCGCCACGCATGCGCGTCAACGGTATTGCGATGGGCGAGAACGGTGGGATCCTGCTCCGCGATTTTCTGCGCCTGCTCCACCGACGCGGCCTTCATGACGAAGATGCCGCTGATCGTAATCGGCTCGTCGTCAAACGGCCCGGCCGCCATGAGGATGCCGTTATCGGCCATCTTGTGGATGTTCGCCATGTGCGCGGCCTGAATACGCTCGCCATCTTCTTTCGAAAGCGTCTTGCGCGCGGGATCGGGACGGATGAAGACAATCTGGTAGAGATCAGGCGGAGCAGGCGCAGCACTGACCTGTGCCAGGAACAGCAGGCTCGCAATCAAAGTGAAGGCCAGGTGCATTTTTTCGAGCTTAACAGGTTCGGCAGGCGACACACCGGGACCAACTCTGCTAGATCGCATCTTTCAGCAGTAATTGCGAAAAGCTCCGGGGACAGGTCAGCGCGCCGACACTTCTCCCACAGCGGACGGTATAACAATATTCGGATTTCAAAGAACCATAGGCCGGAGCCCCTTGGCAGGGACGGCCTCCGACAAAAAGACGTCGGCGCGGCCGGGGGTCGGGGTGTTATCCCGCCGTATCCGGCCGCCAATGAATTGAGCGGTATCTACGTGACCAAGTCTGCCCGCGGTGTTGATACTCGCGAGGTAAAGTCCCGTTTCGACAACTCCCGCCCTCTGGTACCGGCTCTACGTCTTTCGCTTGAGCCGATGTTATTCAAGCCAGCCTGAAAGTTCTTCCGTCGGCAGCCCGCCTGTGCAGCTACCGTAATCCTTCAACAGGACCGGAAGTCCAGTTTCACCGTAATTCGACGTTTCCTGGCCAGGAACTTACTGCCGGAGAGCGACCGGCGAAGGACCGCTCCCGATTGGAAAGTAGCATGGACGAATGGGGAAACCGGGCAGACAAGTGCCAGTGATACGGGGAATAGGTCTCGTTAAATGATTGCTGTTAAATGAGATGAGTGCGCTGAAAATATTTTTGACGCAGCCGTCAACGGATTTTCCGGGTTCCTCGCCGAGAAGGCATTTGAGAAGGCTGTCGTGCGCTGACTGGCTCTTCTAATTCCACGCTGCCATTGCGATAAGTCAGGCAAAGCGGATGGGTCAGGTTTCGGAGGTCGGCTAAGCTTGTGGGTAGTGTCCTAAAGGTTTTCAAGCGTTGATTTACAAAACCCGCAAGTCTCGTTAACCGGGGGGGGCAGATGGGCATATTGATTCAATTCAAAAAACCGCTACCGACTCAGTTGCGTGTCGGTAGCGGCATTAGTGGTTCGTGCGATGACAGCTTAGGATGTGGATAGAGCGTCGACCACGTTTCGTGGTCGTCATTGGTCGCAAGCCTTAGGTTCTAAACTCCCCTCGGGCCGCTCCAACGGTTTCCGGGGGTTTGGTTTTTTAGGTCTCCTCCTCGGCTACTAATCGGGGGTTGTCCATATAGGGATATTTCACGCGCTGGGGCCATTCCTTGAGCGCGAACAGCCCACGCCCGACCCGTTCAAAAACATCTTCTTTGCGTGTCAATGAAGACCGTACATTCTCTCTCTTGGTGTTTAGCGGTGGCAGTTTTCATAGTCTAGAAAGTGGGTTACGGCTTCCAGAAGAGTTGTCGGCAGGATTTGTTCGCTGTCCATACAACGGCTTTACCGTAAAGAGCGTTGTCAGTCAACTATATTATTGCCAAAGCATTCCGCGCATTTCCCGCTTCCAGGAGAGTCGCAAGTGAAACAAAGTGGCCTGCCGGAAGGTCCGAATGGCATTTGGATAAGCCGTCTTATCCATCAAATTCTCATGCTCGATATGCGGTCCACAGTCCCCGCCGCCCCCACGGATTTCCTGGTTTTGGTGGTCGGATAAACGGCCTGACTACCCGACCTTAAGGATCGCCCCGCCCGGGTTGTAATATAGATACGGATAAATTCGCGCCCCTTCAAGGAGGGTAGAGAGTTCATGTTCATCACGAAAAAGCACCTGCCGCGCCGCACGTTCCTGCGCGGACTCGGTGTCACGGTCGCGCTGCCCCTGCTCGACTCCATGCTCCCCGCGCAGACCGCGCTCAGCAAAACAGCCGCCGCCCCCTCGCCCCGCCTGGGATTCGTCTACGTCCCGCACGGCGCCATCATGGACAAGTGGACCCCCGCCACCGAAGGCGCCGGTTTCGAATTCACTCCCATCCTGAACCCGCTCGAGCCCTTTCGCGACCGCCTGAACGTCGTCAGCGGCTTCGGCCATCGCGCCGCCGACACCACCGCCGTCCACTCGCTCAGCCCGACCACCTGGCTGAGCGGCGTGCGCCCCAAACCAACCCAGGGCGTCGACGCCTACGCGGGCGTGACCGCCGATCAGATCGCCGCCGAACACCTCGGGCAGGACACCATTCTGCCCTCCGTCGAACTCGCCACCGAAGATCACTCCGGCCTCCTCGGCGCCTGCGACCGCGACTACGGCTGCATCTACATGAACACTCTCTCCTGGCGCACGCACACCACGCCGCTGCCCATGGAGATCAATCCGCGCAAAGTCTTCGAGCGCCTGTTCGGCACCGGCAGCACTCCCGAAGAGCGTGCCGCGCGCCTGCAGGAAGACCGCAGCATTCTGGACGCGATCATGCAGGAAACCACCGGCCTGCAGCGCAACCTCGGCGCGCACGATCGCGCGACCGTCAGCGATTACCTCGAAAGCGTCCGCGAAATCGAACGCCGCATTCAGAACTCGGCCGCGCAGAAGGACGCCGATATCACGCTGCCGGAAGAGCCCGTCGGCATCCCGTATTCCTACGATGAGCACCTGCACCTGATGTACGACATGATGGCGCTGGCCTATCAGGCGAACATCACGCGCGTCTTCACCTTCATGGTGGCGCGCGAGGAAAGCAATCGCACCTATCCGCAGGTCGGCGTTCCCGACGGGCATCACGCCACGTCGCACCACCAGAACCGCCCGGAGAAGATCGACAAGCTGGTGAAGATCCAGACGTATCACACCACGCAGCTCGCGCGCTTCCTCAACACGCTGAAGAACACGCCCGATGGCGACGGCTCGCTGCTCGATCATTCGATGATCCTCTACGGCAGCAACATGAGCAACAGCAACCTGCATAACCACTTCCCGCTGCCGACCCTCGTCGCCGGCGGAGGCGCGGGGCAACTCAAAGGCGGGCGTCATCTGAAGTATCCGGATCACACGCCGATGACGAATCTTCTGCTGACGCTGCTGAACAAATCCGGCATCCCGATGGACAGCCTCGGCGACAGCACAGGCATCATCGAAAACCTCTAGGAATCGGCGATGAAACTCGAACGCACCGCGCTTGTCCTCATGTGTGCCTGCTCCGCTTTCGCCGCCGAGCGCGTCGTCGACGCGGTGAAAACCGGCGATCGGCCTGCGGCTCTCAACCTGCTCCAACAGAAAGCCGACGTCAACGCACCGGAGCCCGATGGCACCACCGCCATCGACTGGGCCGTCCGCCAGAACGATCTCGATATGGCCGACCGCCTGATACGCGCGGGCGCCGACGTCAAGACCGCCAATCGCTACGGCGTCACGCCGCTTTCGCTCGCCTGCATCAACGGCAATGCGGCGATGATCGAGAAGCTTCTCAAAGCCGGCGCCGATCCGAACGCCGCGGGCAACGAAGGCGAGACGCCGCTGATGACGGCCGCGCACTCTGGAAGCGTGGAAGCGGCGAAGGTCCTGATCGAGCATGGCGCGAACGTCAACGCGAGAGAAAACTGGCACGGCGAAACCGCGCTGATGTGGGCCGCCGCGCAGAAGCATCCGGCGATGATGAAAGAGCTGATCGCGCACGGAGCGGACGTCAACGCCATGTCCACCGTCATCAAATGGGAGCGACAGGTCACCGCCGAGCCCCGCGATAAATGGCTGCCGCTCGGCGGGTTCACGCCGCTCATGTTCGCGGCGCGCGAAGGCTGCGTCGCCTGCCTGCCGATCCTCGCCGATGCCGGAGCGAATCTGAACCAGGCCGATCCTGACGGCATCACCCCGATGGTCAACGCGATCATGAACGGTCATTACGATGTCGCCCGCTTCCTTCTCGATAAAGGCGCCGATCCGAATCTCGCCGACAAGACCGGCCGCACCGTTCTCTACGCCGCCGTGGATGCCCACACCGTGCCCGCGTCCAACCGGCCATCGCCCGATGACTCGGATAACGAAACATCCAGCCTCGAGCTGGTCAAAGCAGCGATTGCCCACGGCGGCGACGTCAACAAGCAACTGACCGCGCAGATTCCATATCGCACCAAGGTCGATCGCGGCAATGACACGATGCTCACCACGGGCACAACTCCGCTGATACGCGCCGCCAAAGCCGGTGACGCGCCGGTTATCGCGCTTCTGCTCGCAAAGGGCGCGGACCCGAAACTCGTCACCCGCAACGGCATCAATCCGATCATGGCCGCGGCTGGACTGGGCTCCAAAGAAGAAGACGGCGTCGGCCGCAAGAAGACGGAAAAGGAAGCCATCGATTCCATCGAGCTGCTGCCTGAAGGCTGGCGGCGACATCAACGCAGTCGATAGCAAAGGCGACACGGCCCTGCACGGCGCGGCGCAAAAAGGCTGGAACCAGATCGTGCAATACCTCGCCGATCATGGCGCGAAGCTCGACATCAAAGACAAGAAGGGCCTCACGCCTGTTGACGCCGCCATGGGTCTTGAGGGCGGCCTGGGCTTTGACGGCGCAACGGGTGACGTTCACGAGAGCACTGCCGCGCTGCTCAAGCAACTGATCGCCGCAAAGTCGCGCTAGCGTTGTGAAGAGATCCCGCGCCGTACATCTTGTACTGCTGACGTCAGCCGTCGCGGCGCTGGAAGGCTGCACGCAGACAGCAGTGCGTCGACGAAAACAGGATGGTCGTCGACGACAGAATCTGTCAGCACCCGTCCGCCTATCCCGGACTGCACGGATATCGCTGGTATACGACCGACTTCTTCAACAGCGCCCCGATCGGCAGCAAAGCGACCCCTGTGGGAACGGTAACCGGTGTCTTCGGCGAAGCAGGACACGGAGCCGCAGGCGGCGGAGCGGGACACGGCGACGGAGCGGGCGAATAGTGCAGCGGCTCCGCATCAGGCCGCGCCAGAACTGGCAAGCCGCAGTGGAAAAACTCGGCCTTCAGTTCCACACACCCGAAGGCCGCCCTTATTGGGACGAATCCGTCTGCTACCGATTCAAGTCCCGCGAGGTGGATGAACTCGAGGCGGCGACCGAACAACTTCAGCAGCTTTGCCTCAAAGCCGGCCAGTTCATCATCGATAACGATCGTTTTAACGACTTCCACATCCCCGCCGCCGCGCGCCCGTTAATTCGCGACGCCTGGGAAAAGGAGCCGCCCTCCATCTACGGTCGGTTCGATCTCATGTATAACGGCGCGTCTCCGCCGAAGCTGCTGGAATACAACGCGAACACTCCGACCTCTCTGCTCGAAGCGTCGGTGATCCAGTGGTACTGGCATCTCGATACCAAAATCGGGAAGGACCAGTTCAACTCAATCCACGAGAAGCTGATCGCGCAATGGCGTGAGATTCTCCCGTATCTCAAACCGAATCGCCTCTGCTTCACGTCGATGGACGACGCCGAAGACTGGACAACCATCACCTACCTGCGCGACACCGCCGAACAGGCCCTGGTCAACACCAGCTCTGTGGTCATCAATCAGATCGGATGGAACGAGCGGGCGCGCGAGTTCCGCGATCTCAAGGAAAACCGCATCGACAACATCTTTTCGCTCTATCCCTGGGAATGGTTGCTCAGGGATTTTCCCGGGCCCTTGCTGGATCTTTGCCCGAAGATGATCTGGATCGAACCCATCTGGAAGATGATGTGGTCGAACAAGGCTTTACTCGCGGTGCTGTGGGAGATGTTTCCCGGCCATCCGAACTTACTCGAAGCTCATCTCGACGGTCCGCGAAGCATGACGGAATTCGTGAAGAAGCCGCTTCTCTCCCGCGAGGGAGCGAACATCACCCTCCACACGCGCGCAGGCGAAACTTCCACGGAAGGTTCGTACGGTGCGGAAGGCCACATCTATCAGGCGCTCGCGCCGGAATCATCCTTTGACGGAATGCGTCCCGTGCTGGGAAGCTGGTATGTGACCGAGCAGGGGCCGGCGGGAATCGGAATTCGTGAGTCCGACCAACCCGTCACCGACAATCTGAGCCGTTTTGTGCCGCATTTTTTTGACTGATTATGCAAAAACGCAAACTGAATAACGCCACAATGGAAGTTCCGGTAATCATGCTGGGCGGAAATGTCTTCGGCTGGACCGTGAATGAAAACGATTCCTTCCGCCTCCTCGACGCCGCGTACGATGCCGGCCTGAATTTCATCGACACCGCCGATGTCTATTCGCGATGGATTCCCGGCCACGTCGGAGGCGAATCGGAAACGATCCTCGGCAAATGGTTCGCCCGTAGTGGCAAACGCGACGGCGTGATCATCGCGACCAAACTCGGCATGGACATGGGAGACGGGAAACAAGGGCTCGCGCCGAAATACATCGAGCAGGCGGTCGAGGCATCCCTCAAGCGTCTGCAGACCGACCGCATCGACCTCTACCAGTCGCACAAGGATGACGACAAGACGCCGCTCGAAGACACCCTCGCCGCTTTCGATCGCCTGATCAAACAGGGCAAAGTCCGCTTCATCGGAGCATCGAACTACAACGGCGCACGCCTGCGTGAAGCGCTCGAAACCAGCAAGCGCAACAACCTCGCCTCGTACCAGACTCTGCAGCCGCACTACAATCTCGTGGAGCGTGAAAAATACGAATCGGATCTCGCGCCCGTAGTTGCCGCCACAGGCATTGGAGTGATTCCGTATTTCTCGCTGGCCGGCGGATTCCTCTCCGGCAAATACCGCAGCGAGGCCGACGCCAAAGACAAACCGCGCGCCGGCATTGTCGGAAAATATCTGAACCCGCGCGGTTTCGCGGTGATCGCCGCACTCGAAGAAGTCGCCGGTGCTTACCACTCCACGCCCGCCGCGGTGGCGCTGGCCTGGTTGATCGCGCAACCGAGTATCACCGCGCCCATCGCCAGCGCAACAAACGAAAAACAACTCGCCGATCTCGTAAAGGCCGCGGACTTGAAGCTCGATGGCGCCGCGCTGGCGAAGCTATCTTCCGCCAGCGCCCCAGCAGCAGCAACCAAAGCCTGACGCTCTCCGATAATCGTGGCGCCGTAAGCATAACGAACTGCTGAACCGCCGCACTCACGTTTCCGAGCCGCGACCGTGAGGGAGCGGTGTTCGCAATTTCGAATTTGCCTAAAGCCGAACCATCGGCCGAGGATGTCGCTTCCGCGGCGGGAGTTCTTCCTCTGAAATGATCTGATGGCGGAACCCCGATTCGAATTCAATCGGTTGTGCCGGTGCGGCGGGCTTTCGTTTTGCCGCCGGAGGCGCCTGACCCTTCAGCGCAATCTTCTCCACGAACGAAGTGCTCATGTAACGCCGAGGAATCGAAAGTCCCGCCCATGCACAATCGCTCTCTCGCCACAACCAGGCGCTGCACATTCGCACCCGATTCCACCGCCCGTCTGCTCAAAGCGGTCACGGTGACGGACTGCTCGCGCACCGCCTTCTCCACAATCGCAATTCGTTCCGCAAGCATGGCATTGACCGGCCGTTCGAATTTCGCCAGCGTGGCGCCCATCGATTGCTGGATCTCCGGCCCCCCGATGCGAGCGCAGATTCTCAACCCGAGGCCGATGATGGATTCGAGCACAGCGGGAATCTCCGGCAGCATGAAGCGCCTCGATCTCCGAAGCCGCGCTTTTCGGTGCTCGGGGCGGAAGCATCTGCGTTCACCGCCCTTCAATAGCGCTGATCCGCGCTTCGATGCGGTCAAGCCGTTCGGCGATCGGCCCCGCTTCCGAGCCCGTCGTCCGGCAATTTCGTTCCCATGTGATTCTCCTCCGTGCGGCGATTACCGGAGCCAATGCCGATTGCCAGCCCCAGGCCTGCCACCACGGTCAAGCCCTTAGCAATTATGCTGGCCAATCGGGCGGGTCGATTTGCCTTGAGTATAAGACCCACGCCTCAGAGCCGCAACGGTAACCTTCGTGAACCATTTGATGGATGAACTCAAACGTCTCTGCCACGCGCGGGCCCTGGCCGGTTGAAGTACTGGTTGCCATCGGCCAGAAAAACGCGGCCCGTGCGAACCGCCTTCAGACGCCCGAACTCGGGACGATCCGCTATCCAGTGCATTTCCGCGCGCGTCCGGGCCAGATCGAACCCGCAGGGCGCTACGATGATCACGTCCGGATCGCGCGCCAGCAGATCTTCCCACGTGATCCACGGCGAGTGCACGCCCGCCGTGCCGAAAACGTCTTCGCCGCCCGCCAGATCGATCAACTCCGGCGTCCAGTTCCCCGCCGCCATCAGCGGTTCGATCCATTCGATGCACGCCACAGTCGGCCGTTCCGTCATCTCGCGACGCTTCAACCGGCTCTGCAGCTTTTCGATCACCGGCGCGGCATCCATGCCAACCGCCTCGCCGACGCGCCGGAAATCCTCCCATATATCCGCGAGCGAAGCCGGATTCAGCGCCACCAACTCCGGCGCGCTCGCCAGACGAGACGCGATCGACCGCTCCACATCGCGCAGGCTGACCGCGCAGACGTCACACTGCACCTGCGTGAGGATGTGGGTCGGCTGCAACTTCTCCAGAACGTCATCAAACACTTCGTAGATCGAAAGTGCGCTGCGGGCCGAATTCTTCACCTGGGCGTCGATCGACCCGACTATCGGCATCCACGTCGATGAGAGGTTTGCGTGCAAGCGGGAAGCGACCGGACCGAAGCCGGATAATCGCATTCATGCGATCGGCCAACAAGCAGATCAAGCGCACCCAGCGCATCGACCATCTCGGTGGCGCTCGAAAGCAGAGAAACAATGCGCCGCTGTTTCACTAAGAGGATTTACGCCGTGACCGGTTCTTTAACGTGAGCCGTCCTGCGTGAAATCAGCTCATACAATCCGAACAGCGCGCCCGAAAACACCAGATCGCCGGCCAGCGTGCGGCCCCAGAACGGAATCGCCAGCGTGTAGCAGGTCAGCAGGCCATTCAAATCGGCAGAATAGAACGGATCGTGGCGGATGACGGCAGTCGCCCAGAGCGCGAAGTTCGTCAGCACAAAAAACTGCAGGCTGCACAAGAACGCGGCGGCTCCTACGCGTAGTCGGCGTCACGTTCCGCAACATCCGCCGTCCGATCCAAACATTAATCAGGAAGCTCGCATAAATGACCGGTGAGCCCCAGGTGTAGCCCCCGACAAACGGGTCCGTCGCGATCATCACCACAAGCGGCAGCAGGTAAGCCCAGAAACCCGGAATCTTCGACCCCGCGAACAGGCACGATCCGCCAACCGGTGTGACGTTGGGCGCATGAGGAACCAGACGCCCCAGAGCGCTGAGAATAGTGAGCCCGATTGCGAGCGGCCGCGGTTGAGTCTGATTCTGCATAATCTTCTCCCTTATGGTAACGCTTGTGACGCCGATTGATTCGGCTCCCATAATACTTCTGGAACCCCGAGCCGGTGGCTGGCCCAGCGGCTCCATACAAACAGCGCATCGCTAAGCCGGTTGAGATATTTCAAACCCGCCGCGTCGACCCGAGCCTGCGCGTCCAGAGCAACCATCACACGTTCCGCGCGGCGGCACACGGTGCGGCAAATGTGCAGCTCGGCATTGAGACGCGAGCCCCCGGGCAGCACGAACGACCGCAGCGGCGGCAGCCCTTCGTTCATGCGGTCGATCTCGCGCTCCAGTTGTTCGCTGTCGGCCGCCGTGATGCGCGCCTGCTTCGGATGCAAATCCTCCGGCATCGTGGCGAGCAGCGAGCCCAGATTGAACAACTCATGCTGCACGCGGCCGAGGATCTCATAAAGCTCCGGCAACTCGCGCGCCGATTCGCGCGCCAGCCCGATGAAGCTGTTCAATTCGTCCACCGCGCCATAGGCCTCGATGCGAAGATCGTTCTTCGGAAGCCGTTGCCCGCCCGCGAGACTGGTTTCGCCCGCATCGCCGCGCCGCGTGTAAACGCGGTTGATCGCGAGTCTCGGTTGTTCGAAAGCCACGCTCATATTATCTCGCCCGCGCCAGACTCCACTTCACGCCCGCCACCACGTTCAGCAGCGGCGACGGAAAGCCGTAAATCTCCTCATGGTGCCGGTCGAGCGCGTTCCGCAGGTTTGCATACAGCGTCAGGTTGCCGCGCACCCGGTAGTTCACATTGAGTCCGGCGTTGACGAATCCCGGATTCCAGTAAAGCCCCGCGGACGCCCCGAAGTTCGGCTCCACATCCAGATCGTGGCCGCGGAAATAACCCACCACATTCGCGTCCAGTTTGCCGTAGCGGAAGTTCAACACCGCCGAGCCCGATTGCTTCGGCTGCCGCAACAACGGTTGTCCGGCATAGAAATATTGCTGCACCAGTCCGCTTCCGCCATTCAGCGAAAGCGCCACAGTCTCGAGCCACATGTAATTGCCCGTCACCGAAATCCACGTCGCCGGACGAAACCTCGCGCTCACCTCCACGCCTTTCGCATTGGCCCTGGCAAGGTTATCCGTGTAGTACTGCGAGAGCGCCGTAAGTGAACCTCCCAGCCCCACGATCAGATCGCGATAGCTGTTATGGAAATAAGTCTCATCAAGCGACAGCCGACCGTTCAGAAATCGCTGCTCGATGCCGAAATCGTAGCTTTCGGTCCGCTCCGGCTTGAGGTCGGGATTGTTGGTGAAAGCCAGATCGGAGCCGCCCGGCATCCGAATACCCGTGCCATACGATGCATGGATGCGCGCGTTGTACGGCAGCAGATACGCGCCGGAGATCTTAGGGTTCAGTCTGTTATTTGAGTGGGCAGGAATACCCGGGCGCCCCGCCGGGTAAACATTAACATCGGCCGGAATGAAAGGCGTCTGGAAAACCTCTTCGCGCAGCCCCACGTTCACGAACAGCTTCCTGGAGAACGAGAAGTGATTATCGATGTAGATGCCTTCGTTATCGCGCCGCAGCAGGAATCCGTTAAAGTTGCTGTCGGTGACGTACGAGTTCCGCATCTCTTCGCGCGTGAAGGCGAAACCCTCCGCGAACGTCCACCAGGACGCGAGCCGCCACGTGCCCCGCACATCGCCATAAGGCCGGATGTCCTTATTGAAGCTGTCGCCAAACGGGCTGGCATAGAAGCTGTTGTTCAGAGAAAAACCGGCCGTAACATCCAGCCGCACGTTCTCGGTAAAGTCGTTCTGGTAGTGCAGGCCCGCGGTCGGCGTATTGTTCTTGCTGCGGCTGATCAGATCCAGCCCCGAATACAATCCCACCGGATTCGACCCGTACGGACCCGGCTCGCCCACATCGTTCGACGTGAAATTGCCGAACAAAAAAAGGCTCTGCGTATGCCAGCGATGCTCCGCCGAAAGGAAAATGTTGTCGTTGCGGTAATCGGAATTCGCGACCGGCCCGTTGTCGCGCAGGCTCGAGAGAGATCCGGCCAGTCCCCAGCCATGCTCCAGAAACGAGCCGCTGACCGCGAACCGGTTCTCGAAATGCGTCCCGCCTTCGGCAATGATGTCGAGCGCCGGTCCATTCTCCGGCGACCTCGTGATGAAGTTCACCACGCTGCCGATCGCGTACGATCCGTTCACTGCCGATTGCGGCCCGCGCGCCACATCGATCTCGGAAACGAAGTCCGAAGTAATCTGCGAAAAATCCACCAGCCCGCCATAGTTGAAGCTGTTGATCGGAATTCCGTTGATCTCGACCAGGTTGTAATTCGACCCGCCGCCGCGCACATACAGATCGGCCACGCTTCCGCGCGCGCCACCCTGCGCGAACACCATCCCCGGCAGTTCGCGCATCACATCGAGCGGCTGAGCCTCGTTCCGCTCCCGCAGCTCCGCGCTCGTGATGACGCTGACGCTCGTGCCCTGCTGGCTGGCCGGAACGTCGATCGCCGTGCCCTCCACCCGTATCGAATCCGATTGCGGCGCCAGCATCAACTGAATCACTCGAAGCGCCCGCCCCCACCGTCACGGTCTGAAAGCCGGTCGCGGTCACCCGCAGCTGATAGCTCTCGAACAAAGGCGAAACATTGAAATCGAAATGTCCGTGATCGTCCGTGATCTGCTCAACGATCACGCCGACATCGTTGAATGCGGCCACCCGCGCGCCCGAAACGGGGCTTTCCGTGGGGTCAGTTACGGTGCCTTGAATTTCGGCGGAGAAAAGCGGGGACGCGAAAAGCGCCGCCGCCATTAACGTTAATGGTGTGCGAAGTCTCATAATCAGGCAGCCCTGAGCTGCCGACCTTTCCGCTTCGGTTTTGGTTCCGGAAACTTCTCGTTTCTCCCGGAATCACGCGGGCCGGTCTCCTGACTTGCGCGTCATCGGAAATCGCTCGCCTTCCCATCCCGCGAAGGACAGTGGCCTGTGAACGAATCCTCGGCGCTTACAGTGGCGGGGCCGTGCCGGATTTTCACCGGCTTCCCAATACAACGCCTGCGTGCAACTGAAGCTCTATCAGGTTATCAAACCGTGATCACGACTTTGCCGACCTGCGCGTTCGATTCCAGATACCGGTATGCATCGGCAGCCTGCTCGAGCGGAAACGTCTTTGCGATCTTAGGTACAAAGCGTCCATCCTTCAGGCGATCGTAGACATACTGCCGTTGCCGTCTTCAGCACCGCCGGGTCCCGCCGGACTTCCGTCAGCGCATATCCGCGAACGCTGATGCCTTTACCCAGCGCGGCCAGGGGAAACGGCGTGGGCTGGAAAGACAGCCATCCGTATTCGAAGATGGTTCCGAGTGGCGCGGTCGCCGCCGCCAGTTGTTCCACCAGCGGCCCGCCTACGGGATCGAAAACGATTCGCGCGCCCTTGCCTCCCGTGATCTCGTTGACCCGCTGCACGAGGTTCTCTTCATCCGTCACAATCACGTGATCGGCGCCCAGCGCGATCAACTCCGCGCGCTTCGCCGATGTCCGCGTGGCCGCGATCGCCTTCGCCCCCTCGGCATTCGCAATCTGGATCGCCGCCAGACCAACGCTGCTCGACGCCGCAGTGATCACGACGAAATCCTTCTGCCCGATTCCGGCCAGCTTCACCAGCGCACCATACGCGGTCAGGTATTGCATCCAGATCGACGCTCCCTGCACGTGCGTGAGCGACGGCGGATACTCGGCCATTGCAATGACCGGGACAATCGCCTCCTCTCCCAGCACGCCATACTGGCTCATCGAATAGCCGGGGATCGTCGCGACGGTCTTTCCGACCCAGCTCTGATCGACTCCCGGGCCGACCTCTTCCACCACCCCCGCCGCTTCATAGCCGATCCGCGACGGCAGCACCGGCTGCTCGAAGTATTGCCCGCGCATGAACAACGCCTCAGCGCGGTTCAACCCGACAGCCGCGACACGGAGCCGGGCCTCTCCTTCAGCAGGCCGGCCCGAGGGCAACGTCTCGAGGACCAGGTTCTCCGGCCCCCCGATTTTGTGGAAGCGAACTGCTTTAGGCATAAAAATCTCGCAATGAACGTTTACCGTTCCGAGCCGCGACCGCGGGAGCGTCTCATCGATCGGCATCCTCGCAGATATACTCGAACATCTCTCCGCCCGCGATCCAGGAAGACCCGGTCTTCTCGTTGATCGTCCACTTGCCAGACCAGGGTTTCGTATAAGCCCCGGGATCGTCCACCGTCAACTCATAGGTCAGCGACTTCAGATTCGGGCGTGAAATACGCTCCGTCAGATGCAACTGGCTGGTATTCGGATAAGCCCCCACCGCCCACTGCTTCTCATTGAAACCCACCGAATCGATCACCAGCGTGTCGCCCTCCCAGTGGCCGATCGAATGGCCCAGAAACGTCGGCCGCAGATCCTCCGCCTTCGGATGCGGACGCCCATCCATATAGATCACCCGCCACGAGTGAGGCCCGGCGATATTGAGAATGAAAATACTCTTCATCTCCGGCACGTCCACAATCTCAAAACCCGGCGAATTGAAAAACGAAGGGACCAGGCGACGCCTTGCAATCCACCAGCGGCGAGTCTTTGGAAAAAGTCGCCTGCCGGTATTGGTAAACCGCCTTCGCCCAATCCTGCAGCGGCACGGGACCGTCGGGCCGAAAGCCACCGCCGCCGGGTCGGACTTCCCAGTACCCTTTCTTATCGGGTGTCGACCCCAGGTTCACATGGCCGTCAGGCCACCGGGGCGCCGGTTCTGTCGTTTGCGCCCAAGCCGCCGCACACCAAACCAGAGCCAAACCGAAAGTCTTCACCACCTACCTCATCGGCAGCTTCGACCCATCGGGACGAAGCAGGAACGTAGTCGGCAAAGAACCCACCCACGCGTTTGCCGGATTCTTCGCCAGCGCCGCGCCCTCCACCGTGATCGTGTCGCCGATCTTCACCGTGTCTTTCTTCCAGCCGCCTCGCACCAGCGCATACGGCGGCCCCAGTTCGATCCGAAGTTCCTTCGTCACGCCCGCATCGTCTTTGGTGTTCACGAAAATATACGCGTGCGGATTCACCCAGTCCACCTTGGTGACCACTCCCGTCACGGTCGCCGTCTTGTTCGATTCGTACTCAGCCTCAAAGGAGTGGTGCGCCAGCGCCGGCATGGCCGCAATCGCGATCGCCGCCACAAAACCAAAAGCAAATCTCATCGGCATTCACCTCTTGAACGTCTGCTCGGCATTTTCCTCGCAGAAATATTCCTGGATCTCTTCGTTCGGCACCCACTGGATCGTCCAGCCGCCGGTCCATGGCCTCGTATACGTCCGCGGATCGTCCACCGTCACTTCATATTTCAACGTATTCAGATCCTGCCTCGTAAACCGTTCGGTCAGGTGCAGCGCTTCGGTATGCGGCAGTCCGCCGTTCGTAAACCAGAACTTCTCATTGAAGCCGATGGAATCCACCACGAGCGTGTCTTTTTCCCAATGGCCCACCGAATTTCCGTAGTAAGTGCGAACCGTTTCGTCCGCCTGACCCTGTTTCCGCCCGTCAGTATATATGACGCGCCAGTTGCGGTCTCCCCCGCCCGCCAGCACCAGAATCCGCCCCAGCTCCCGCTGTTCGATGAACTGAAAACCGTGCGGCGTCTGAAACATCCGCGGCCCACCCGGCGGAAGACAGCGCAGAAAAGGATCGTCCTTAAGGAGGTTGCGCTGCCGGTACTCATAGACCGCTTTCGCCCAGGGCTGGAACGGCGCCACGCGATCCGCGTCGGCGATGTTGCGCAGAATGCCTTCGTTGTTCATGGGAACGCGCGCGCCCGTCTTCTCCACCAGACCGCTCGCGCTCGCGGCGCCCCAGTAGCCTTTCTTGCCCGGCGCAGGACCCAGCCTCACCTGCCCGTCCGGCCACCGCGGCGCAGGCTCTGCCGCCGCGGCCGCTGCATTGCGATTCGATGCCGTAAACAACTTCGCCCCTGTGCGCGCCAGCACCACGGATTGCGCAAACGCCCGCTTGCTCTCATCCCGCGACAGATAGCCTTCCACGGTAACGGCGATCACCGATGTGAACCGATGTTCGCTTCCAGCCGTCTCGCTCCAGATCAAGCGGATTACCGATCTCCACCGCCCAGTTCGCATCCTGCACATTCAGGTACAGGTACGCATGCGGATTCACCCAATCGATCTTGATCACGACGCCTTTCAGCGTCACCGACCGCGTAGCATCGTAGCTCGCCCGAAAACCATCCTGCCCGAACGCGGCGCCGGCCACAAACAGCCCGAAAACCAGATATCGTTTCACAGACTAATCTCTCGTAAGCTTGAAGTCGCCGCTGACGGAACCCTGCCGCCACGTGCCCCGAATCACCCGATGATAAGAACCGAGGTCCTCGAGCCGCCCTTCCGCGGAAATGTGGACTTTCGCCTTTGTATCCGCCTCAATGCGAATGGTCCAGGTTGCGGGATCCACATAGACGCTCGAAAGCGGTATCGAATCCGGGCCCGGATTGATCTGGCCAGTGACATTCTTCCCGTCCCAGTCCATCACGAAAGTAACTTTGGTCCGCTCAGTGGCCGAAGGACCCCAATCGCCCGACCACGTCCCCGTCAGCGGATGCCCCTGCTGCGCAAACAAGGCCGTCGTTACCAGGCACGTTACCAGGCATGCTAACAGGCATATCAGCAGTCGCATGCAGAGAGTATATTCGAACGAACCGCGCCCGGCATCGCTCATCCGGTAGTCTATGTTCTTACTGTCATGAATTTGTTACCGAAGGACGAAAAGTTCTTCTTCCTCTTTGAACGCCACTCCCAGATCCTGTGCCGCGCCGCGAAACTCCTTCTCAGCGGCCTCGACGACGGCTACGACGGCGTCTGCCGCATCGAGAACGAAATGAGCGCCATAGAAGAGGAGGGCGATCGCGTCGTTCACGATCTCTTCGCCCGCTTGCGCGAGACCTTCATCACCCCCTTCGATCCCGAAGACATCCAGGCTCTCGCCACCTCCCTCGACGACGTTCTCGACGGAATCGACGACGTTACGTTCCGCATCGTGGCCTACCGGCTGAAGCCCATTCCTCCGGCCGTGCGCCAGCTTGCGGAGATGGTTTCCCACTGCTGCACCATCCTCACCCGCGCCATCGAAGCCCTGCACAGGAAAAAACCCGTGATCGATTTCTGCATCGAAATCAACCGGCTCGAAAATGATGCGGATAAACTGGAGCGCAATCTCCTCGCCGACCTTTTCCGCAACGAGAAAGACCCGATCGCGCTCATCCGTCAGAAGGAAATCTACGAACTTCTCGAAGCGACCACGGACCGCTGCGAGGACGTCGCCGACGTCATTCAGAACGTCTCCGTCAAGAACAACTGAATCCTGGAATGAACCCCTTCGCTCTCGTAGTCGGCATCATTGGCCTTGCGCTGATCTTCGATTACATCAACGGTTTCCACGACGCCGCCAACTCCATCGCGACCGTAGTATCCACGCGTGTCCTGCGGCCGGGAGTGGCCGTCGTCTGGGCCGCCATCTTCAACTTCCTCGCGGCTTATCTGCTCGGAACCGGCGTCGCCGCGACCATCGGCAGCGGCTTCGTCAATGTCCATCTGATGACGCCCTGGGTGGTGCTCGCCGGTCTGCTGGGCGCAATTGTGTGGGATCTGTTCACCTGGTATCTCGCGCTGCCCACCAGTTCTTCGCACGCCCTGATCGGCGGATATGCCGGCGCCGCGTTCGCCAAGGCGGGTTTCACCGGCCTGGTGGCCGGAAAATGGGGCATCACAGTGATTTTCATTGTGCTCTCTCCGCTCATCGGCCTGGTCGCCGCTTATCTGCTGATGGTGGCCGTTTACTGGATCTTTCAACGCTTCACTCCCACCCAGATGGATCGCCATTTCCGCCGCTACCAGCTGGTCTCGGCCGCGCTGTTCAGTTGCGCACACGGGACCAATGACGCGCAGAAGACGATGGGCATCATCACCGCCGTTCTCGTCGCCGGCGGAATCCAGAAGGACTTCCACGTTCCCGCCTGGGTCATCGCCGCATCCAGCCTCGCGATCGGACTCGGCACCATGAGCGGCGGCTGGCGCATCGTGCGCACCATGGGCACCCGGCTCACCCGTCTGCAGCCGCGCAGCGGATTCTGCGCCGAAACGGGCGCCGCCATCTCGATTCTTTTCGCCACGTACCTCGGCCTCCCGGTTTCGAGCACTCACGCCATCGCCGGAGCCATCGCCGGTGTCGGCTCCATCCAGCGAACGCGCGCCGTGCGCTGGCACGTGGCGGGCGGAATCGTGACGGCCTGGATTCTCACCATCCCTGCCTCCGCGATTGTTGCCGCCATCGTTTATTACGGAATTCGCCTCTTCGTCCCAGCCGGAGTGACAATGAACCAGATGAATCGCCGCCACTTCCTCAGCGCCGCCTGCCTGCCCACGTTGCTCCGCGCAGCCGCTCCCGTACGATCTGGTCATCCGCAACGGCCGCGTCATCGACCCGTCACAGCGCCTCGACCGGGTCACCGATGTCGCGATTCGCGACGGGAAAATCGCCGCGCTCGGCCGCAATCTCCACGGCGCCGCGAATCGATTGACGCGACAGGCCAGATCGTCGTGCCCGGCCTCATCGATATCCATCTCCACGCCCGGGATGCCGCGCTGCCCCCTTCGGCGATTCTCAAGACCGGCGTCACCACCATCGTCGATGCCGGCTCCCGCGGCGCTGACAACGTCGATCAGTTGATCACCATCGCCCAGGGCGCGAACCGCATGCGCATCCTCCTGAACATCGGCCGCCTCGGCAACAATCCCAACGGCCGCGGCGAATTTCTGGACGGCATCGAACCCGCCGATGTCGACAAAGCCCGCGCCGCGGTCGAACGGAATCGCGCCTGGATCGTCGGCATCAAAGCCCGTCTGTCTCGCAGCGTGGCCGCCGACCACGATCTCGAAATCCTCCGCCGCGCTCAGCAGGTGGCCGCGCCGCTGAACATCCCGGTGATGATCCACATCGGCGACACCGCGTCGCCACTGCCGCAAATCCTCGCGCTGCTGCGCCCCGGCGACATCGTGACTCACCTGTACGCGCCGACGCAGGGAATCCTCGACCCCCAGGGCCGCGTCCTGCCGGAAGTCCGCGCCGCCCGCCGTCGCGGCGTTCTCTTCGACTTCGGCAACGGGCGCACCGCACACTGGACCTGGGACGTTGCCCAAACCGCCCTCGCGCAAGGTTTCGCGCCCGACACCATCTCGAGCGAT
>CAWEKQ010000042.1:0-155997 GCA_963809655.1 Terriglobia bacterium
GAAGGCATGGCGCCGATGACCACACCACCATGGGACACCAAGGCGCCCAACGAGAATGTCGTCGCGTGGCAGACCGGCGGCTGGGTCCACGGCGATGTTCTCGACGTCGGCTGCGGGTTTGGCGACAATTCCGTCTACCTAGCTGAAAACGGACACCAGGTCACTGGGGTGGATATCTCGCCCACCGCGCTGGTCACTGCCAGGCAGCGGGCCGGGGACGCCGGAGTCGACGTGAAGTTCGCGGTGGCCGACTCCACCAAGCTCGATGGCTATACCGACGCGTTCGACACAGTGATCGACAGCGGCTTGTTCCACTGCCTCGATGACGACGGCAGACGTAGTTACGCCACCGCGGCGCACCGGGCCACTCGGCCGGGCGCCACCCTGTTGCTCAGCTGCTTCTCCGACGCCAACCTGGTGGGCGGCCAGGAGTGGCCGCGACCGGCGGTGTCCGAAGAGACGCTGCGCGACGTCCTCGGCGGTGCTGGCTGGGACATCACGTCGCTGGAGCCCGCCACGGTGCGCGGTGCACTGGACGGCGGCCCGCAGGCCGAGATGGCGTTCTGGTACCTCCGCGCGCAAAGGCGCTAAGCGACAGGAGAGTTCGCGCCACTCTCCGCGGAGACCGGCCAGCGTAGCCGGTCGAAGGACCGTCTCGGTCAACCACCGTACGTGATGCATCACGTAATCACCGTATCGCGGTTTTCGGTAAAGCACTCCTGGCCACGCCCCTCATCGGTGCGTCGGTCACCACGGGACTGCCATCGATGGCCGGATGCGACGACGCGTCGAACGAGCTGTCGACCGTTATCGCGATATCCTGGGCGAGTTCGCCCGAAAAGGAATAGCCGAAGTGTCACCTAGTCAGCGCCGGAAAACCGCTCAAGAACCCTGGCTGTCAGCAGCCCAGCTGCGAGCCTGGCGTGCGTTCATGCGCGTACAGATGCGGATGAACTATGAGATGAACCGGCAGCTTCAAAGCGACAGCGATTTGTCGCTTGCCGACTACCACGTCCTGAATACGTTGACTGAGGCACCCGGTGGGCGCCTGCAAGTCTCTGACCTGGCGGTGCGGATTGGTTGGGAACGCAGCCGCGCGTCACACCAGCTACGCCGGTTATGCGAGCGCGGCCTCGCTGAGCGGGTTCCATCAACGGACGACGGCAGAGCAACCGACGCAACTCTGACAAAGGCGGGTCACGAAGCGATCGAGGCGGCAGCTCCCGGTCACGTGGCCTTGGTCCGCCGACTGTTCTTCGATTCGCTGCCCGACGAGCTCCTCCGCCCCTTACAGCGGCGTTGGAACACATCCACGTCAACACGAACTTCAATGGCTCCTTGCCGCCGGCTCCCTGGTGAGCGGACGGATACGTTACAGCGCCGCAGTGCCACTTCGCTCTGTGAAGCATCACCTCCCCCGTAGCTGATCCCCCACGAGGTGAGCTATCACTCGGTGGCGGGGTCCCGGGCCCTTCCCTGACTGAGGTGAGATCCGTTCAATCCCCGGCACATCGGCGTTGCCGTATCAGGTCTTCGACCGCTCCCGACTATTGTGAATAACGTGACAGATCACCTATTATCGTAGATGACCGAGCCCTGGAAGCAGGAAGGGATTTCCATGGGTGCGACGACGCGTCCGCACACACGCAACCTCTTCGCAGTGGTGGACGCGATGAACGTTCCGACGGTGACGTCCCTTTTCGCCGAGGACGGTCGAGTTGTCTTCGGCAACGGCCAACCCTTGGTCGGTATCGATGAGATCCGCACGGGCATAATCGCATTCTTCGATACGATCGCGGGCCAGCATCACGAGGTCGTGAAGGAATGGAACGTCGGCGAGGACACCATCGCCGAGTTGAAGGTCACCTACCACCGCAAGGACGGCCAGCAGGTCACCATCCCGTGCGTCACGATCTTTCATACCGACGGGGCCGGCAAGATCGACGACTACCGCGTGTACTTCGATTCGGCGCCCATCTATGCCTGACCGCCGCGAATGAGCTCCCGTTATCACGTTGCCGACAAGGCAGTTTGGCGTGTCGGGTACGGCGCGATGCAGCTGGCCGGAGATGGCGTCTTCGGACCGCCGCGGGACCGTGACGAAGCGATCGCAGTCCTACGCGCCGCAGTGGACGCCGGGGTGGATCACATCGACACCGCCGAATATTACGGGCCCGGGGTGGTGAACGAACTGATCCGGGAAGCCCTTCACCCCTACCCAGAGAATTTGGCGTTGATCAGCAAAGTGGCGGCCCGCCGCGACGATTCCGGAGCCGTGTTGTCCTACGACGACCCCGACCAACTGCGCGCCGGCATACACGACAACCTCAAGACGCTGGGGGTCGAGCGACTCACCACCGTCAACCTGCGGGTAATGGACGACGGCGTACCCGATGCCCGGTTCGTCGATCAGCTCGGTGCGCTGATGACAGCCCGCGACGAGGGACTGATCGGCGGAGTTGGGATCAGCAACGTCAGCCGCGACCACCTGATGCGGGCGCTGGAGATCACCGAAATCGTCTGTGTACAGAACTTCTTCAATCTCGCGGCGCGTCAGGGCACGCCCATCTTGGACGAATGCGATGCACGGGAGATCGCGTTCGTACCGTTCTGCCCCTTGGGTCATCCCCGCACGCAGCGCGACGCCATCCTGGCCGACCCGCTTGTCATCGGCATTGCCGCAGCCCACGATGCGAGCGCCCCTCAGGTCGCCCTCGCATGGTTGCTTGCCATCGCGCCCAACGTCTTGCTAATTCCAGGAACGCGCACCCGCGCCCATCTCGCCGAAAACCTTGCTGCAGGCGACTTGTGGTTGAGCGATCAGGAGATCGTCCTGCTCAATGGGGAGTTCAACTGACATGTGTCCGTTCAGCTTGCACAATCAACTATGACAACGACTGGGAGACACGAGTGAACCTGGCATTGTGGATTGTCGCGAACATCCTGGCGGTTGCCTTCGCCGGAAGCGGATTGATGAAACAGTTCGTGCCCAAGGACGAACTCGATACGTCTGGCCAGGGCTGGGCGCAGGACCACAGCCCCACCAACATCCGGTTGATCGGACTCGCGGGGCGGGAGCCCGGCGCAGTGCCTCGCCGATACTGGTACCGTGGCTGCAGTCGGGCCGCCGGGAGGCCGGCGCGCGCCCCACTGGTGGCGGTCAACGTGGTGCTCATCGCCTTGGCCGTCTTCGTGGCCTGGGGTCGCTTCGGGCCGTATTCGTTTACGCCGTAGCGAAGTTGCGTCGGCGACACAGGGACCCGACATGACGATGACAATGCCCGCGGTGGTACTCACTGCAGACGGACGGATCGCGCTACAGGACCGGCGAACCCCGACGCTGCGACCAGATCAGGTTCTGGTCGAAGTCGATCTCTGCGGTATCTGCGGCAGCGATCTGCACGCATCCCAGCTGCCACAGGTGTACCGCGGTGACTGCGTCCTCGGACACGAGTCCACCGGCCGGGTCGCGGCGGTTGGCAACGACGTCGCAGAGTGGGCGGCGGCCAGAGGGTCGCGGTCAACCCCAACGGCAACGTGGACGGCACATGCAACTACTGCCGGTCCGGGCGGCCGAACTTCTGTCGGCAAGGCACTTTGGAGACGGCGTTGGGTCTGCAGGCCGATGGAGCGCTGGCACCGCTGATGGCCGCCTTCCCAGGGCACCTGCGCCGGATCCCCGACGGTCTGGGAACTCTCGAGGCGGCCTGGGTCGAACCCACGGCTACCGCACTGCGGGCAGTGGAACTCGCCGGCGAGCTCGCGGGGCGGACGGTGTTGGTGACCGGCGGGGGTCCAATCGGGCAGCTCGCCTGCAGGCTCGCTCACCTCAGATCGCCCGCACAGATCCTTCTGATGGAGCCGGCCGCACAGCGGGCCCAGTTCGCGACGGATTCCCATGCCGTGTCGATCGGGCCGACGCCGCCGAAGACGACGCCCGCGGACTGGTGGTCGACGTCGTGCTCGAGTGCTCAGGCAGCGCCGCCGCCACCTCTACCGCGCTGCAACTGCTTGCCCCCGGCGGCATCCTGGTGGTGGTCGGGGCGGGGCCCGACCCCGGCCTTGATTCGGCGACGATCCTGCTCAAAGAGATCACGGTGCGCGGGTCGTACATCTACACCGACGAATTCGACCGCGCGATCGACCTGCTGGCCACCCAGCAGATCGCGGTCGCAGACCTCACCACGGTCATCAGTCCACTGCCTGACGCGCTGACTGCATTCGACGCGCTGCGCGCCGGCCAGATCATGAAAGCCCTCATTGCGCCGGGCACCCAGCCACCACCGACGAAATCGAAAGGAATGAGGAAATGAGCAATCGCGCACCCGACCTGAACCAGCCCGTCGATGTTCTCATCGTGGGCGGGGGCTCGGCGGGCGCCAGATCGGCCGCCCGGTTGAGCGAAAAACCCGGCCGCCGCGTGCTCTTGCTGGAGGCCGGTCCGGCATTTACGTTCGACGAGCTGCCCGGCGAGTTGAGTAACGCGGAGCAGGTGCCCGCCCCGACTTTCGATTGGGGTTACACCGCACGCGGGGGCGCGTCGACCGCCGAGATGGCTGTGCCGCGGGGGCGTGTACTGGGCGGCAGTTCCGCGGTGAACGCGGCCGTCGCGATACGTGCCCGACGCCAAGACGTGGAATCAATCATGGCAAATCGACGGCGTCGAGGGTGGGCGTGGGACAATGTCCTCGAAACGTTTAGAGCACTGGAGAATACGGACTCTGGCGACGACACGGTTTATCGCGGTCGTACAGGCCCGGTGTCAGTTCGGCAACGCACCTGACGACGAGCTCACACCGGGCCTGCGGGGGTCAGTTCGTCGATTTTCTCTTCCACGGTACCGCGGCACACGAACTTATGAACGAGAACGTGTTTTGTCTGACCGATGCGGAAGGCGCGGTCGGTAGCCTGATTCTCAACCGCCGGGTTCCACCACCGGTCGAAGTGCACTACGTGGGAGGCGGCGGTCAGATTCAGACCGGTGCCTCCTGCCTTCAGTGAAAGCACGAAGAACCCCACCGATTCGTCTTCCTGAAAGCGCCGCACGAGGGCCCCGCGGCTCTTGACGCCGGTTTCGCCGTGCAGCACGAGGCCGGGCCGTTCGAATACCGAGCCGAGAAACCCCGCGAGCGGCGCCGTCATTTCGCGAAACTGCGTGAACACGAGCATTTTTTCCTGTTTCGCGGCGACCACTTCGGCGATTTCGCGCAAGCGCGCCCACTTGCCGCTGTCGGCTTCGCGCCATGCGTTGTCCCCCAACCATTGCGATGGATGGTTGCAGATCTGCTTGAAGCGCATCAGATAGGAAAGAACCAGCCCTTTGCGCTGGATCCCGGATGAGTCACCAAGGTGTTCGGCGAGTTCCTTCACGGCCTGTTCGTATAACGCCGCCTGCGAGCGCGTGAGCGGACAGAACGCCTTCATCTCCGTTTTATCCGGCAGATCCGAAATCACGCTCTTGTCTGTCTTCAGGCGCCGCAGGATATAGGGTTTCACCAACTCACGCAGAGGGCCATAGGATGCCTGCGGGCTCTCCGCCAGACGCTTGGTGAATTTCGTGAACTCCTTCGCCGACCCCAACAGGCCTGGATTGATGAAATCGAACAGAGACCATAAATCGCCCAGGCGGTTCTCCACCGGCGTGCCGGTGAGTGCCATTCTCGCGTCGGGCTTGAGATTTTTCACGGCACGCGTCTGTTTGGCGTCGGGGTTTTTGATTGCTTGCGCTTCGTCTAGAATCACCAGACGCCACGAAGCCTGTGCGATCCACTCCGCGCGCAAGAGGTAACCGTAGGTCGTGATTACCAAGTCCGCTCCATGCAAACGATCGGGTCCCCATGCCTTGAGATCGCCCGCCGGGCCCGCGGGCGGACCTGCCGACGGATGCGCAATCAAAGTCTTCAGGCTCGGCGCGAATCGCTCGATCTCCGACGCCCAGTTGGCCAACAGAGAAGCGGGGACGATCAGCAGGCTCGGCTTGGGACCGTTGCCGACTTCGCGTTTGAGCAGCAATAGCAGCGCAAGCACCTGAATCGTCTTGCCGAGCCCCATGTCGTCCGCAAGGCAGGCCCCGAGGCCAAGTCTGGTCAGCAGATGCAGCCACCGTACGCCCACCTGCTGATACGGCCGAAGCGTGCCCTTCAGTCCATCGCCGGGGTCCATGCCATCCAGACCCTGCTGCGGGCTTCGCAGCGATTTGAGTGTTTCCTCCAGCCATGGACCCGCCACCACCTGCGCCCAGCCCGCATCCTCTACAGGCATGTCACCAGGCGCGAGATCGGCTCCCGCCACCAAACGCATGGCTTCACCAAAAGCGAGGCCGTGCTCGCTCGCGGTGCGCTCGGCTTCACGGAAGCGGTCTATTGCCTGCTTCAGGTGTTTCGGGTCGAGCTCGATCCATCGCCCCCGCACCAGCGCGAGTCCATCCGATTTGGCCAGCAGTTCCCTGATTTCGGCGGCGGTCAGCGTTTCGCCATCGAGTGTGACTGCCATGTGGAAATCGAGCAGCGCGTCCTTGCCGATTCCCGAGGGAGGCTTGCCTCCCACCGTGCCCGTCACGCGAGGCCGGGGCGGACGATTCCCCCTCCACGTTGCGGGCATTCGCACCACCACACCAGCCGATTCCAGCTGCGGGACATCTTTCAGGAGCTGCAGGGCTTCATCGGGCGACCACCGCAAAGGATGGAAGATTTCACCTGCGTCGACCATCGCCCTGAGCCACGGGCACGCTTCCGCCGCACGCTGCACGGGAACCAGCAGCGAGAGAAGCCGTTCCTTGTTCGCCGCGCCTGCATACTCGCGCAGCGCCTGTCCGAGCGGCAGATGCTGGGCTTTGGCCTGGTCTTTGGTTGAATGCGCCGAGAGGCGAGTCGTATAGGTGGCGAGAAAGGCGAATGGGGCGTCGGGGTCCTTCCGGTTCTCGGCCAGATTGAAGTGAACGCGGCCAACCAGGTGCCATGCCGGATTCCGCCGCTTCAGGAAATCCTGCACGCCGCATTTGGATTCGGATAGCTCGACCCGGAACGCCGCGTCAAGTTCCTGCCACAAAGATTGAAGGACCGCCGGCGTCAGGTATTCCGCGCCGGTCAGCGGTGGCGCCGAGAGCGCAATTTCCTCCAATTCCTGTATCGAAGGTGCTGCGAGGCGGAACTTGGGCTGCGCAGTGTCGGCTTCCGGTTGTGTGCATAACGCGGTGATGTAGCGCGCGCCGAATTCCCGCCACCAGGAGAAAACCGGCGGCAGCGTGGTCCCGGCTTCATCGACCCCCAGAAACAGAAGCCCGTGACCCGATCCGCGTGCGAAGGCGGCTTGCAGCCTTTCCGTGAGCCCTGCCTCAAGACGGTGCGCGGTGGAATCGGAGACGATAAGCAGTCGGCCATGCGGGGTCAGGGAGAGAGCGATACCGTCCATTTGCGCCCCATCAGGTTAGCAAGGGCCGGCCTCCATCCCAGGTCCGGCGATTCCCGAACACGTCATGTTACAAGGCGGTTTCCCATTGACGGATCGGCTCAAACCCTCTAATCTCTAGTTTTGCCCGGGGAATTGCGCCAATGAACATTTCGGTCAAGGGGGAGTATGCCCTTCAGGCCATTTTCGATCTCGCTTCCAACCCTACGAAAGAGCCAGTCAAAATCGCAGAGATCGCGCGCCGGCAGAAGATTCCGCAGAAATTTCTGGAACTGATTCTGGCGAGCTTGAAGCAAGGCGGATTCGTGGAATCGCGCCGCGGCGCGGAAGGCGGTTATCTGCTCTCCAAACGTCCCGAAGCAATCACGATCGGCGAGGTCCTCCGGTTTGTCGAAGGCCGGCAGGAAGAAAAATCCCGGCTGCGGAGACAGAGCGATTCCGCGTTTGCCGACCTCTGGGAGCGCGTGGATCAAGCCATGGACAGTGTGCTCGACACCACATCCTTCGCGCAGCTGGCTCGCGAATGGAAAGAGAAACACAGTCGTTTCGTACCGAATTGGGAGATCTGAATGTTTTTTGACGACAACTCGTACAGCATCGGCCGGACACCGCTGGTGAGACTGAATCGCGTAATCGATGGCGCGCCCGTGACGCTTCTCGGTAAAGTCGAGGGGCGCAACCCGGCGTATTCCGTGAAGTGCCGGATCGGCGCGTCGATGATCTGGGATGCGGAGAAGCGCGGCGTTCTCCGGCCGGGCAAGGAACTGATCGAGCCCACCAGCGGAAATACCGGCATCGCGCTGGCTTTCGTAGCTGCGGCGCGTGGCTATCCGGTCACACTCACGATGCCGGAAACCATGTCGCTCGAGCGGCGGAAAGTGCTCGCGGCGTTTGGCGCCAACGTGGTGCTGACCGAGGGCTCGCGCGGCATGGCCGGCTCGATCTCGAAAGCCCAGGAGATCGTGCAATCCGACCCCGATCGCTACGTTCTTCTGCAGCAGTTCGACAATCCGGCCAATCCCGAGATTCATTTCAAGACAACCGGGCCGGAGATCTGGGAAGACACCGATGGCAAGGTCGACGTTCTGGTATCCGGCGTCGGCACCGGTGGCACCATCACCGGCGTGTCCCGCTACATCAAGCAGGAGAAAGGCAAGAAAATTCTCTCGGTCGCGGTAGAACCGGTTTCGAGCCCGGTGATCAGCCAGACCATGGCCGGCCAGCCCATCAAGCCCGGTCCGCACAAGATTCAGGGCATCGGCGCCGGCTTCATTCCGCGGAACCTGGATCTGAGTATGGTGGACCGGGTGGAACTGGTGACCAACGAGGAATCGATCGAAATGGCTCGTCGCCTCGCGCGCGAAGAAGGTCTGCTCTCGGGCATCTCCTGCGGCGCGGCGGTCGCGGCCGCCGTGACGGTTGGCACGAGAGGATCAATTCAGCGGCAAAACCATGGTGGTGATCCTGCCGGATTCCGGTGAGCGCTATCTCAGCAGCGTGCTTTTCGAAGGCATGTTCGATAACTGATAATTTATTTGAGGCCGTGCGTAACGAACTGCGAGAAGACGTGTCGTCTGAATATGCAAATCCCCGTTACGACAAGCGGGCGCATACACCCCTATCACCCAAATATGCGCCCGCGCCTCTCTTCCCAGGACGCGCAAAACAGGCCTCGAACACCTCTTTCGCTTATCTTTCGGACATTCCATATCTTTCGGCAACTTTTCTTTTCGTGGCAGCGTTTAATGCGTCGCACAGAGCTGCAGGACGCCTGCTATTCTCACGAACCACGGCGAACCGATGCGAGTCGGCTATCGCTGCCTCGAAGAAGACCTGCAATGGGCGGGTATGTCTTGTAATGAAGACCCTTGCCCCGTCTTTCTCGAACTGAGCGCCGTCGCCGCGAAGGGCAGGAAGATTCTTGCGGCCGGGAATCTGCATAGCTCTTCCGCGACACTCAGCTTCCATCCTGCTGCAGAGTGACGATTCCGGGGCAACATGGAAAGAACAAGCCGCCCGCGTTCGGGGAGATGCCATCGAGCAGTTGCAGTATCTCGATTCCGAACACGCATGGGCCGCGGGTGAAACGGAGTATCCTCTGCCGCGCGATCCGTTCGTTCTGATGACCACGGATGGCGGTGCTTCGTGGCGGGAGCACCCCGTCGGTGAAGAAGGAAGCGCCGGGTCGGTGCTGCGCTTCTGGTTCGATTCGCCGGAACATGGCGAGCTGATCATCGATGCCGGAAAGACGGCAACGAGCGGCCGCTATCTTTCCTTTGAATCGGAGACCGGCGGCGACAGCTGGAAATTGAGCAGCACCGCCGCTCGGCCCGCCGTGCCGCGCCACGCGCCCGCGACTGCCGAGGATCCGAACTGGCGCATCCGGGCGGCCAAAGATGGCAGCGCATATCAGATTGAGAATCGCGGCGACGACTCCTGGTATCCGGTGGCGTCATTCCTGATCGAGACCGCCAACTGCAAGATCGACCCGGGCCAGGCGGTCGAGCCGAAGTTGTGAAGGCTGCCGTGACACGCTGAAACGCTGTGAAGACGCAGCGGATGCCGTGAAGCGCTCGCGGCAACCTCGCGGATCTCGAAGTCTTCCGCAATCTGTTCGTCTCGATCGCGGATGAAATGGGCACCGTGCTGCGCAAGACCGCCTTCAGCGCCAATATCAAAGAGCGGCGCGACTACTCCTGCGCGGTCTATGGCAGATCGCGGCGAAACCATCGCGATGGGCGATCACATGCCGGTACATCTCGGCGCGATGCCGCTATCGGTGCAGCATGCGCTCGCGGCATTCCGGCTCGGTCCCGGCGACGTGGCGATCGTCAACGACCCGTTCAGCGGCGGCACTCACCTGCCGGATATCACCGCTGTCTCCGGCGTTTTCCTCGGCAGAAGCAGGACCCCCGAATTCTACGTGGCGAATCGCGCGCACCATGCCGACGTGGGCGGAATGAGTCCCGGTTCGATGCCGCTCGCCCGCGAGATTTATCAGGAAGGTTTGCGCATTCCTCCCGTGCTGCTGATGGAAGGCGGCAAGGTGCGGGGTGACGTGATGCGGATCATCCTCGCCAATGTGCGCACGCCGGAAGAGCGCGAAGGCGATCTGCTCGCGCAGGTGATGGCGAACCGGCGCGGCGAAGAGCGGCTGCGCGAGATCGTTGCGCGTTATGGATTACCACGCGTCCGGCGCAGCGCGGCCGGCTTGCTCGACTACAGCGAGCGTGTAACGCGCGCGATGCTGCGCTGGATTCCTGATGGCGAATACCAGTTTGAAGATTTTCTGGATGACGATGGCGTTACGGATGAGCCCGTGCGGATTGCTGTGGCGCTGCGGATCACAGACGATCGCGTCGACGTCGATTTCACCGGGTCGAGCCCGCAGGTCGCGGGTTCGGTGAATGCGAATTACGCGGTTGCCGTGTCGGCGACGATGTATTGTTTCCGGTGCCTGATCGACGCGGACGTGCCTTACAACGCAGGGTTGCTGCGTCCGATTCGCGTTATCGCGCCGGAGCGCAGTGTGGTGAATGCGGGGCTGCCGGCGGCGATGGCGGCGGGCAATGTGGAAACGTCGCAGCGCATCACTGACGTGATTCTGGGCGCATTGGCGAAAGCCGTTCCCGACCGGATTCCGGCAGCGAGTTCGGGCACCATGAACAACCTCAGCTTCGGCGGCTGGGACACGGTGCGCGACCGCTCCTTCGCGTATTACGAAACCATCGCCGGCGGCATGGGCGGATCGCCGCGCGGGCCGGGACTGTCTGCAATCCATACGCACATGACGAACAGCTGGAATACGCCGATCGAAGCATTCGAACACGAGTATCCGGTGAGGGTGCGGGCTTACCGGATCCGGAACGATTCGGGCGGGGCGGGGATGCATGCAGGCGGCGATGGCATCGTGCGGGAGCTGGAGTTTCTGGATGACGCCGACGTAACGATTCTTTCGGATCGCCGCAAGCGAGGGCCATATGGTTTGCAGGGCGGCGCGAGAGGGAGTCCCAGGCAGCGGTGGAGTAACGGTTGACGGGTCTTACACCGCGCTGCCGTCGAAGACGCGAGTCACCGTGCGGCGAAATCAGAGGCTAAGGATCGAAACGCCCGGCGGTGGTGGCTGGGGCTCTTAACAGCCTGCCTTCGGTACCGCTCCTTCACTGTTTGAATGCGTAGGTAGAGGGGAGTTCGGGATTCTCCACAATCGAGGGAGGAGCCCGAAGGTTCCTCAAACCCGATTGTGGAGAAACTACCTATGCGAGTTTATTTTGTCGGACTGGACGTACATAAGCAAGTGATCGCCTTCTGCGTTAAGACAGCAGAGGGTGCAATCGTGAAGGAGGGCAGCATTCCGGCCACGCGAACGGCGCTGAGCGAATGGGTAAAGACGCTGCCGGGGCCATGGCATGGCGCGATGGAAGCGACCATATTCAGCCACTGGATTTACGAGCATCTGAAGCCGCATGCCGCAAAGCTCGAGATGGGGCACGCGGCGCGCATGAAAGCAATCTGCGCGGGGAAGAAAAAGAGCGACAAGATCGATGCGCGCACCATTGCGGACCTGCTGCGGTGCAACCTGTTTCCGTCCTGTTTCGTAATTTCGCCGGAATTGGGCGCGTTACGGCAGCAGTTGCGATTCCGGCGCCTGCTGGTGGAAGAAACCGTGATGTTCAAGAACAAGACGGCGGGATTGCTGATGGGGGCCGGGGTGGAATACGAACGACGCCGTCTGCACGGCAAACGCTATTTCGAGAGCCTGGTGAAGGACAACGAGTGGATCGGCCAGGAACTGCGGCCACTGCTGGAGTTCAATCGCGCCCAGATGACGACCCTGCAGGCCATGGACCGGCGGCTGAAGGGTATGCTGGCGCGTCATCCTGCCCTGGAGGAGCGAGTGAAAGCGTTATGCCGGATTGACGGAGTGGGGACAGTGACGGCGTTGGGCTGGGCACTGGAAGCAGCCACGCCGGAGCGTTTTCCTTCGATCAAACATGCCATGAGTTATTGCGGGCTGACCAGCGCGCTGCGCGAATCGGCCGGCCAGCAGAAGCGCGGGCCGCTTTCCAAACAACGCAACGCGCATCTGCAGAGCGCGCTGATCGAAACTGCGAAACTGGCGCCGATGTACAACGAGAAGCTGAAAGAAGTGCATCGTAAAGCGATTGCAAAAGGCGGACATCGCAATCGGGCGACGCTGGCGGTGGCGCGCAAACTGGTGGCTTATCTGATGGCGGCCGACCGGGCTTTCTTCGCCGGCCAGCGTGAAGCCGCCGGCGAACATATAGAGGCGGCCTGAGCGTGCGTTTTTTCAGGCATGCAGATCTATCCGAGTGAATCAGTTCTCTTGCCGGTGAAGCGGAGGCGAGCACTGGTGGCGACCAACTCGCTGAGGAATAGCGGGCCAGACTCATCCGGGTGAGGCGCTTCGGCGTCTGACTCGCACAATGGCGCAGCCGTTGTGAACAGGTTCCCTCCAGACCCCGCGGAGCCGCGACTCGGCAAACAGTCCGCTGTTATGCCGCGGTTTTCACTGTTTTGGGGCTGGAGGGTTTAGCTACGACTCAATCTTCCGTGACGTGTTCCCCGGGACACGATCCGGCAAATGAATGTCTGGTGACCGGCCTGTTCCGGATCCCCTTCGGCAAAGATCAAAAACGCTGTTCCGTGCTTGCGCCCAGTTGCTGATTATGGTCTTCCTCACGGAAGCCCCGGGAATTTTGCGTCTTCGCTTGACATTTACCTACCATGAATGTCGCGGCTCAGTAACGCACTGAACTTTCAGAACCGCGACTGTAAGGAGCGGGACTCTTCAACGTAGGTGCCCCGGGGTCCAGCGAAGCATCCAGTTCGGGTGCTCTCGCAGGATCGCATTCACCTCTTCCAGCGATCCGAAAAATCCGGCGAATGCATGCTCCAGATGTGCGGGACGCTGCCGGGTCTGCTGAAAATCACGGTGGCGGAACTGGCCAGTGCGGGTGATTACGGCCGTGCCCATGGGGCGATACTCATGCGTCCCCTGTGCCCACGCAAGGCTGGAGGCAGCGTCGATCCACAGCGCGAACCCCACTGCCACAATGGTCTCATGCCGACGGAAAAAGAATTACTCGATCGAATCCATCACCTGGAGGAACAAAACAGCGTTCTCCAGGACAAGCTGGATATGATCTATGCCATTCTCGCGCCGGATTTTGAAGAGCCCGACCCGGAGGGCCACGACGGCGAAGACGAACCCGGCGAGCATCTCGTCCAGATCACGAAGCCGCGTTAGCCGATCCGATTCTTCCGCCGAAAAATCCATCCACCAACACCTATCGCGACAACCACCCCGGCGGCAATGACGGCGCCCCGGTTGAACCGGTGAGCCAGACTCTCCCATTCCGCACCCAGATAGTATCCGACCGAGATAAAGCAAACGACCCAGACCAGTCCCCCCGGATAGGCATAAAGCGCGAAGGTGCGGACTTTGACCTTACTCATCCCCGCCGCGAGCGCCGTGAAATGGCGAACACCGGCGATGAAGTAGCCGAAGAAGAGAGTCCATTTCCCGTAGCGCTGAAACCAGACCTTCCACCTGCGGCAGATGCCGCCCCACCCAACGGTGCAGCGGTTCGTAGCGTTCAAGCGCATAGATTGCGCCCGTGCGGCCCAGCAGGTAGCTCAGCGTGATGCCGCAGAGACTGCCGCCGAACGCCGCGAGGATCGTCGTATTCAGCTGCAGTTGTCCGCGATGTACGGCGATGCCGGCGAGCACGAGGATCGTCTCATCCGGAATCCACGGCCCCACGATGCCGAGCGTCAGCAGGCCGAAGACCGCGAAGTATCCGTAGTGAGCCAGAAAGGCTTCGATATGAGGAGCGAGTTGACCCACGCAGTCTTGACGGCTCTATCTGGCTTTATTTAATTGCCACCGGCTTATTGTCTCTCGGCACCACGCGTCCTATGCGAACTGCGCCGGGTAGGAAACGTTCGATGGCGGCCGCGTCGGCTTCAGGAAGGGATATCAAAAGACCGCCGGACGTTTGTGGGTCATAGAGCAGATCGAGCAGCAACGGGTCGATATTCTCCGCCCCGTCGACCGCGCAGGAAACAAACTCGCGATTGTTCTTCAGCCCGCCGGGTCGCGCGCCCGCGCGAACAGCGTCTAGCGCGCCGGGAAGCAAAGGAATGCGCGCCGCTTCGATCTCCAGCGTGACGCCGCTCGCCACCGCCATCTCGCGCGCATGCCCGAGGAAACCGAAGCCGCTGACATCCGTGCATCCGTGCACGTCGAACCGCGAGCATTGCCGTCGCACGCGGCGCGGTTCAGCGTCAGCATCGAAGCAATCGCCGCATCCACAGCCGCGGGCGCTGCGATGCCCTGTTTCAAAGCTGTTCCAATCACGCCGGTGCCGATCGCTTTGGTGAAAACCAGCCCATCTCCCGCGCGCGCGCCGCTGTTCGCCTTCACACGATCCGGATGGATTGTGCCCGTCACCGCGTAACCGAACTTGATCTCGGGATCCGCAACGCTGTGCCCGCCGAGGACCACGCAACCGGCTTCGCGCATCTTCGAGAGCCCGCCGAGCATGATGGCTTCGAGCACTTCCGTGTCGCCGTCCGCCGGGAATGCCACCACCGAAAGCGACGACAACGGCGTTCCGCCCATGGCGTAGATATCGCTCAGCGCGTTGGCCGCGGCGATCGCCCCGAAGGTGAACGGATCATCGACGATCGGCGTGAAGAAATCGATCGTCTGCACCAGAGCCAGCTCTGGAGTCAAACGATACACTCCGGCATCGTCGGCAGTGTCGAAGCCGACAAGGACGTTCGGATTGGCGATTCGCGGCATCGCGCTGAGCACTTTGTCCAACAACTTTGGACTCAGTTTCGACGCTCAACCAGCGGCTTTCACATGAGCTGTAAGCTTATGTGAAAACTCTTTCCCTGCAGTCACTTTCGTCTACAATCATAGAGCCACGGAAATGGTAGAACGTGTGGAGTTGATTCAGCCGGGCGCCGCCGGGTTCGACGCCGCCCTGGAGTCGATTCTGGGCCGCCCGCCGGACCCGTATCCTCACGCCCGCACTTCCGTATTCCGTGATCGTGCGCAATCGTGACGACACGGGCGATCGCATTACTCGGGATCCGATTCGACCTGATCGGGCTGAAGGGCACTTCCTCCGTGGTTCATTATGCCGACACCTTGCGCCACCCCGAGAAAACGGACTTCCGCCCCGGCGCGCTGCGGTTCGTGTGCGCCGAGCCTTCCTATACCGACATGGTTCTGCGGGGCGCGGGCGACGTGGACCGGCGCGGCCGCATGAATCTGGAAAATCTGTTCACGGTTCTGCAGGCCCGGGCATCGCTCGATTGCGTCGGGTTTGACGACGGGCAGTTCGCCGGGCAGGATTCGCTGGGAGCCTTCGACCGTTTCGCGCGCGAGAGAGAAGCAGAGATGGCTTTTCTCTCTGAGATCGCGAGGCCCGAATGTGAGGTTCGGGCGGTGCTGGAACAGGCGATGGAAATACCCCCGGAGAAGGTTCGCGATCGGGCTGCAATCGCCCGGCGGGCACTGGCAAGGCGCCTGCATGACGGTTTCGTTACCGGTGGGTTGAATCGAGGTGTCCGAGCAGGTGCGGAGCCATCGGGTTCGCATCAAACTTTGGCGCTGATGAGGCGCCGACTGAGGGCATGCGATAAACTGCGGATCGATAGCAACCAACATGAGTACTCAAAGCGTTCCAAAGCCTGCCCCGTTTCGACAAATGCTTCGCCAACCGCCGACACCGGATCCGGGAAAAAAGTTGCTGATGCTCGCGATCGCGGTAGCGGTGGGTCTCGTCATTTTATTCATGCCCACGCCCGAGGGCCTCACGCCCACCGGGCAGCGTGTGCTTGCCATCACCGGGTTCACTGTGGCGCTTTGGGTGTTTCAGATCGTCAACAACGGTATTGCCGCGATCCTGATGATGGCACTGATGATCGCGGCCGGGGTGAAACCGCCGGACGCCCTGAGCGGATTCTCCTCGGGCTCGTGGTGGATTCTGGCCGCGGTTCTGTTCTACGGTTGCGCGATGAAGAGCACCGGTCTCGCACAGCGAGTTTCTTACTACATCCTCTCGCTTTTTCCCGCTACTTATACCGGGATTCTGTTCGCCTTCTTCGCCATCGGACTGGTGCTGGCGCTGGGAATTCCTTCAATGACGGTGCGCACCGCAATCATGGTCCCGATCGCCTGGGCGGTCGTGCAGTCGCTGGATATCAAGCCGGGCAGCAAAGGTTCGGCGCTCATCATTCTGACGACGGTCGAAATGGCGGTGGTCCCCGGCGTGGGATTGCTTGCTGAGTTCGCTGAACGGCCCCGTGATACAAAGCGTTTTCCAGGCCAAGCATCTTCCCCTGAGTTACTTCGAATATGCCGCGGTAATGGCGCCGCCAACCCTTGTGATCTGCGTGCTGCTCATCCTCGTCAATAAAATTGTGCTGAAACCGGACGATGCTCTCACCGTCGAGAGTGGTTTCGCCAGGAACCAACTGCGACTGTTGGGCGGCATGAAGCAGAGCGAAGACAATCACGTCCGCCGTCGTCGTGCTATCGATTGTTTCTGTGGGCGATGCCTGCGGGATGGCATCCCGAACTCAAATTCCTGCACATGCCCAGTTTTGTCATCGGAATGTGCGGTCTCGCAATCTTCGGCTTCACCGGAATCATCAAAGACAGCGACATGGGAACAGGCGTTTCCTGGACGCTGCTTCTCTTCATCGGCGGCGTTTTCAGTCTCCAGACCGTGGTTCAGGCCGTCAAGATTACCGACTGGCTGGGCGGGTACTTTATCCCGGTCGCTCTGCAACTGACGTCCAATCACTTCCTGCTGATCGCCGTTATGTGCCTTTCTGTCCTGATTCTCCGGTTCATCGATCCGACTGGATTTATTGTGATTCCGGTCCTGTTCCTGCCGCTGGTCGATGTTTTGATGAAGGCGGGGATCAATCCGCTGGTGGTCGTTGCGCCGACGACCGTGGCTTCGGCGCCCGTTCTTCCTCTCCTATCAGAACTTCTGGATCGCGATGTCGGAAGGCTTGACCGGGGGAAAAGCGTACACAGGCAAACAGCGGTTTACCGCGGCGGTGGCTTATGCGGTGATCGTTGTCGCGGTGATGACATTGTCCGTTCCTTACTGGAAGCTGATCGGCAAAATCTGATTGTGGAAACCAGTTCGCGGACATTTGACGTCCATCCCAACCTGAAACATTTTCCGGTTTTGGCGTGGATTTGACGCCATTTTGCCGGTTGAGTGTTTTGGTCCCCGCTACACTGGGGGAATCATGGGCTCGAGGGCTGGACGCATGCGAAAGTCTTCCGACAATGACGGCTTGGCGGGTGAGGCGTACGTGACCGTGCGCGAGCGCATTCTGCGCGGGGAACTCGCCATCGGCCAGGTGATCTCCCGGCGAAAGATCGCCGCGGAGCTGGGGATGAGCTTCCTGCCGGTTTCAGAAGCGTTACTGCGCCTTGAGCATGAAGGGCTGCTCGAGAGCCGGCCGCGCGCCGGCACCCGCGTGCGCGTGCCGACGCGTCACGATGTGCAAGGCCACTACGTCGTCCGCGAAGCGCTGGAAGTGCAGGCCGCGATGCTTTTCGCCACACAGTCCACGCGGGAAGAACGCGCGGAACTCATGAAACTGGCCATCCGTCTGGATGCGCTTTCCACGCAGCAGGAGGGAAACCGCTTCATCTATCTCAGCCTGCATGAAAAGCTGCATCGGCGGATCGCCGAGTGCTCGCGGTGCGCGGCGCTCTGCGGACGCGATCAGCCGCACGTCCGCGCTCGCCTCGACCTGGCTCTGCGCCACACGCGCGGGCAACTCGCCAACCCGCCGTCCCACCATGAAGATCTGATGAAGGTGCTGGTGGGTGAAGATCCCCGCGCCGCGGCGGAAACGATGCGCGCTCATATCCGCACCAGCATGGCGAACGCGATGCGGCGTCTGGAACCCTGGTTCCGGTTGCACAAGGAGTTCACGCAGACGTACTCGCGCACCGTCAGGCAGCCATTTGCGCCCGATTCGCCGGAAGAGGAAGGAACTGCAGGCCGAAGCCGTGCCCGCCTGACCGCCTTTACGGGAGCTTGATTCCTGGCTTGGAGAGATCCGACAGCTTTGTCGTATTTTCCATATTGCCGAAATCGCGCGGATGCTGTTTGTTCCGCGTGGATTCAGGCACGTCCGCGGTAACGAAATCGGTCAGCTCTCCCGCGGTGACGAAGCCATCGTGATCCTGATCGGCTGCTCCCTCCAGACCGCGAAGCAGGGACCAGGTGAAGGCGCCGTGGCCGCCTCCGAACTCAGGTCCCTCGAGCGAAAGCTCCGTAGGACGCGCCGCCATCAGCCCCAGCATTTCGCCCGGCGCCTCGCCCAGCTCTGCGACCACGTCGCCGATCGATGACGTCTTCTGGCCGGCGATGGTTGCCGCGCGGCAGACGTCGGCAAGGAAAATCACGTGGCCGGCCTGGGCCAGTTCGTTTTCCACGAGGGTGTGGAGTTCCGCCATGGGAAGCGCCGTTCGCGCCAGGTTCCCCGGATCGCTGTCGTAGGTCAGGATATAGGCGCCCGTGTTGTCGACGGTGCCATGCCCCGCGATCAGAATGAAGACGGTGTCATTCTTGCCCGGGCCAGTCTTGAGAAAAGTCCGGAACGCGTTGCGGATGCTCGCCGTTGTCGCGCGATCGTTCGTCAGGACGAGCATCCGGTCGGCCGGAACGCTGCCTCCGCGCGGGCTGGAGAGATGGTCGCTGAAGGCCTTCGCATCGGCCTCGGGATACTGCAGCCACAGATCCTGCGGCAGTTTCGGATAGCGTGAAATTCCGATCACAAGCGCGTACGTCTTCGCGTCCGACGGGCCATCCGCGGCAACCAGCCAGCGGCGCTGTGACGGCCATCAGAAGGGCGGTGAGGCGGATCAGTTTCATTCGTATTCCTATGGTACCGGAGTAGGGTGGTTGCGGTCACAGGGATTACCTCCGGTACGCCGAATTAGCGTTATTTCGAGTCGAAGTGATTTCATATACGATTTCATCGCCGGGCAACCGTGGCCGCGCGATCACGGTGAGATATGTGGTCTGAAATCATCGCCCTGACCCTGATTCTGGCGACTGGAGCATCCACGGCGGGATGGCTATGGACGCGGCGCCGCCTGCAGGAGAACCGTGCGCGAGCGGGAGGATCTGGTCAATTCCGCGCTGGTGATCGAAGAAGAGCGGCGCATGCTTGAACTCATGGCCCGCGGCGCATCCCTGGGTGATGTGCTCGATTCGCTGACACGGGCGATAGAACGAATCTCGCCCGGTGCGCTCTGCACCGTTCTGCTTCTCGACGAAGAGCATCGCCGAACCCTGCTGAAGTGTTCCGGGCCCAGCATGCCCGCGGAGTATCTTGCCGCAGTCAACGGTCTGGTGATCGGGCCGGATGTGGGGGCCTGCGGTTCGGCGGCGTACCGGAATCAAACCATCATCGTGGAAGACATCGCCACCGACTTCCGGTTCGAGCAGGGGCGCGAGTTCATTTTGAGCTACGGACTGCGCTCGTGCTGGAGCGTTCCCATCCGCGATTCCCGAGGCGACGTGCTGGGTACATTCGCGATGTATCATCGCATGCCCACCACCCCACGTCCCGAGGAATTGAGGATGACGCGGGCCGCGGCTCAGCTTGCGGGGAACGCCATAGAGAGAATACGCGCCGAACAGACGCTTGCGCGAGACGACGCAGCGGCTTAATCTGGCCGAGCGGGTGGCGCAGTTCGGAATCTGGGAAGCGGACATGTCGAACGGCGTCATAAACATTTCGAAGGGAATGGCGGCCATGATGGAGCGGGCTGGCGCTCCTTTGCGAATGAATCTCGAGGAGTTCGATGCGCTGATTCATCCGGACGATGTGGGAGCTCTGCGTGCCGAGATGCAGCGAGGTCCGCCCCGCGGGCGAAACCGTGCAGGATGAATTTCGATTCGTCCTGCCCAGCGGTTCCGTGCGCTGGATACGCAGCCATTGGTGCTTCGAGGAGGCAGCAGGCACCCGACCCGGGCCACGGGAGCGGTGATCGATATTACCGATGAGAGGAACGTGCTGATTCACCTCGAGAAAGCGCGGGAAAAAGCCGAGGCTTCCGCGATGCCGCCCGCGAGGCGGGGAGACTGGAACAGGACCGGAAGACCATTCTCGAGATGGTCGCGAAGGATCAGCCCCTCGAGCAGATTGCGATGATGATGTCCGGCGCCGTCGCCCGGCATCTGCAGGGGTCTGTATGTTCGATACAGCTCGAGGTGCCGGATTCCAGCCGCATTGCGGTGTCGCCTCGGCTGCCCGAGCCGATTGCCCGCGCTCTCGCCATGCTCCCCGTCGCCGCGATGCAGGAAACGCTTTCGCCCCGGTCGACGAAGCATCTCTCGACCGATCCCGAATGGCAGCGGTGCGTGGAAACCGGCGGAACTCCTTCGCTGCAGAAGTATCGCGCGTCGCGCCATTCTGCGCGCGTCCCGGCCAGTGGGCCTGATCATTTCCTTCTTTCAGGAGGTCGGCGACGACGCTCCGTCGAATTACGCGGAGACCGATAAAGTTCTGGAATCCTGGGGTCAGTTTGCCACTCTCGCGGTGGAGCGCCGGGGGTTTATGAGCAGCTTTCGTTCCGCGCTCAGTATGACTCCCTGACCACTCTGCTCAATCGCGCCTCGCTCTATGAACGCATGGACGCCGAGATCGCGAGAAGCGATTCGCGAGGGCACTTCCATGGCGGTTGTCTATCTGGATCTCGACCGTTTCAAGGAGATCAACGATCGCTACGGGCATGGCGCAGGCGACATGGTCCTCCAGAATGTCTCCCGGCAGATTCTCAACAGCGTGCGCCGCAGCGACGTAGCGGCGCGGATCGGCGGCGACGAGTTCGTGGTGCTGCTGCCCGGCGTGGGCGATCGCGCGGAAGCGGGTCGCGTCGCCGACCTGATCGTGAATTCGATCGGACAGACCAGCGTCTTCAACGGCAGTGAGTTGAACGCGGGCGCCAGCGTCGGAATCAGCATCTTCCCCGAGGATGGGACCAACGCCGATACGCTGCTCAACCGGGCGGATGAGTACATGTATCGGAACAAGGTTAAGCGAAAGGGTTCCCGGCGGAGGCAACAAAGCCTGCCGGAAACTGTAGCAGACAGGGAAGAGGCCTCGATAGCGCGTTAGCGCGGCATCAGCAAGGACGCGTTCGGGTCACCGGCAACGCCCCGTTAGTGCGTCATTGCGTAAACCAGATAGTTGATTCCGTACCGGTACGCCAGTGAGGTCATATGTTCCGGGTACTCGGGCGCATCGGCGTATTCCCAGGCGTCGCCGATGTCCGTGTTGTAATTGACCGCCACAAACAGGCGGTTCTTGTCGTCGTACATCGCGCGCCAGGCGGGGTTGGTCCCGAACGGCTGTTGTACAACCACGTTTCCCCCGGGTCCTGACGCGCAAATGACGTGTGCCGGGAATGAACGAACGGTCTTTTTCCTCGATATCGTAAAGCACATGCATGACCGGATCGGGCGCGGCAATGTCCGAGATGGGCTTGTTCGGCAGCACTCTCTGCATCGTTTCCTTGAAGATTTCCCACTGGTCGGGATCAGGTCCCCAGAAATCGTCCACCATGAGAAACCCGCCCCGCAGCAGGTATTCGCGCAGGCGTGCGATTTCGGCGTTGTCCAAACCCCAATAGCCGGTTTGCGTCGCGTAAATCCACGGATTGTCGAAGATCTTGTCGTCCGTCAGGCTCATGTGAAGCGGCTGGCCGGTTTCGACCCGGGTCAGCCGTTGCACTCCGGTTGAGAAGTGTTCATCGGCATCGGGCCAGTCCTGCATCCACCAGCCGTTGCCGCGTCCGTTTCGGGACACAAATCCGAATCCCCGGCGATACTGCGGCAGATCGGTGTATTCGACGCGAATGAAATGAAATTCGCCCTTGGCGGGAAAGGTCGCCTCCGGGCCGTCGTCGTGGCCCTGAAAGCTCAAACCGCCGAACCGCTGTGCCAGCGCCGCGCCTGCCAGCAGGAGGCACACCGTCAGGACCAGGGCAACGCGCATGTGATCGCCTTTCACTTCCTGTCAGTCTCTCTGGTGGGCCCTGTAGGATTTGAACCTACAACCAACGGATTATGAGTCCGCTGCTCTAACCATTGAGCTAAGGGCCCAAACTTCTCTATTCAAATGTTTTGCTGTCTATCAATTCTACGCCCAGCCCGATCATCAAACACCACCCGCTGATCACTCGGGCAAAGATCGGTTCGGGCGCAGATCAAGCCGGGGCGCACCGAACGCACCGGTCACACCCAGCATACCGAGCCGGGTGCCGTTTAGAAGGATCGCTCCGTGGGGCGCAAACGCGGATTCCCCTCGGCGGCCCAAACCCTCCCTAAGAAGATCGCAATTAATCGGTGTTCAGCCCGCGGCTCGTTCCGAGCCGCAACCACGAAGGACAATAGCCGCGAAAATGTTCGCGGCGTGCATCTTCACGCAGCTGCAATTTGCCCGTGGACCTTGCGATGGTTCACCAATTTCATGTAAGCCGTATCGCGCTCGTTCACCATACGCTGATGTTCCTTCTTCAAACTGCTATATTCGGCCAACTCCGACACGCTGGCTTCGCGTTGATGGGTCAGAAAATACGCCCTTAATGACATCTCGGCCTTGTCGGCAAAAATCATCGATTCAAGAAACAATCCGGAGAGATGTTGACATTCGTCGCATTCCATATCCAATAATCCTCGTTATATTAGCCCAGCACGACAGTCACCGCTGGCATTCAGAAGTCAAACAGCCCCTGCCACTTTCAAGTGTGCGCTCTTGACCGAATTCCCGGCAATAGACCGCCCGTCACGTCGGCGGGAACACCCCTGATCGGCCAACCGAAAGCGGTGCGGCGACAAATCCGATCCAGAGTTTCACAACCATATGTATCTTCGGGAGTTTTCGACACAAGTTGCTCGATCGGAGGGATGTTGGCACCCAATTTGCACTAACTGCATCGTCCGTGCATGGGTGATCTGGCACAAAAAGCGAAAAAGCGAAAGAACGTCGGCGCCTTTCGTAGGGTTCTGTGTGCTTCCGCGGCGTTATTTGTGTTCAACCTCCCGCTGCCGAAGGCGTTCGCTGTCCAATCCGACAGCGGTGTCATCGTGCAGCGCTCCATCGACGCCTTGAAGTCGGACTGGGAGGCAGAGCCAAAATACGACTACCGCGAGACTGATGTGAACAATCACGGTTCCAGAACCTACCGCATCATGATGATTCTCGGTTCTCCCTACAAACGAGTCGAAGCGCTAAACGGCATGCCACTGTCTCCCGCGGCCACCAAAGAGGAGCAGCGAAAACTGGATGCCGCCATCGCACGGCGTTGCGGAGAATCAAAGTCGCAGACTCAAAGGAGAGTCGCAGCCTACAACAAGGAGCGGGAGCGCAATCATCTTATGATGCAGGAGATAACGCGCGCCTTCGCCTTCACGATGCTGGGGGAGACAACCACCAACGGCCACGATGCGTGGCACCTGCGAGCGCTGCCTAAACCAGGGTATCTGCCCACAAGCAAGGAAACGAAGGTCCTGACTGGAATGGAGGGGGAGCTCTGGATCGACAAAGAGACCTTCCAGTGGATTCGAGTCGAAGCGCAGGTGATTCATGCTGTTTCCATCGAAGGCTTCCTGGCAAAAGTAGAACCAGGAACACGATTCACGCTGGTGCAGGCTCCCGTGGCCGGCGGCGCCTGGTTCCCCAGTAAGTTTTCATTTGGATCAAAGGTTAAGGTCCTCTCCTTCATCGGCCGGGACGACGCCGAAGACGAGACTTACACCGATTATCAAACGGCGGATTCCGTTAAACTGTCAGCCTGCCCCGCCGGCGCACGCGGCAACAACGCGGGAAATTGGTGACCGCGGTACTGCCTCCGGAATCTTCAGCCTGCATACGTCGCCTCGGTGCGGGCTGCGGAGATCGTCGCGACGGCGGTTGGCTACTGGCCGAGGTGGCGGCATGAAGCAGACCGAGATAGTCACCCCTGCCGTTGTCGTGCGCAATGCTGGTGCAAGAATCGCGGGCTCCGCTCATGCGGATTTGAACCCCGCTCCACTCGCTTAGACCCGCTTCGCTCGCCGCGCGTGTAGTAATCCCGCGACCACGCTTCCCCTCCGCTCACCGTCACGCCAAACCCGAGTATGTTTCTTCACTCACCCGAATCGCCGGCGCAAAACCAGCGGCATCGCGCATTCGTCAACACTTATGGAGGGACGCCGTGTGGAGCGGAATCGGTAAGCGGGGCTTTTCCGCGGCCGGTTGGGTGCTCGCCACGGCACTCTTAATCAGTTTTCTCGCTCTTGACATGAGGTCCTCCTGGCTGGAAGCGCAATTGCTCCCCAGGCTCGCGCGCCGCGCGACTTTCTCTATCGGCCCCGGCTCAAGCCACGCACTGGAACAGACCGCACAAGGGCCTTACGATCAACGTTTGGGCTTCTCCGATCTGAGCCGGTTTGTCAGCCGCCTTCAGGCATCCGGCTACCGCATCGACGCACAGGCTCGTGACACCCGGACTTCGATCGCATTAACACGTTTGGGTGTTTTTCCCATCTATCGCGAGAAAAATCAGGCCGGCCTTCATATAGAGGATCGGAACGGCGAAGCGGTATATGGCGCCGAGTATCCCCACCAGGTGTATCGCAGCTTCCAGTCCATTCCGCCGCTGATCGTCAGCACCCTCCTGTTCATCGAGAACCGTGAGGCACTGGATAAGAAGCACCCGTATCGCAATCCGGCAATACAGTGGGGCCGCTTCAGCCGTGCGCTCTTTGACGTGGGACTTCATTCCGTGGACCATAACATCTCGGTGATCGGGGGAAGCACACTGGCGACACAACTCGAGAAAACCCGCCATTCCCCGCAGGGCCGCACAGAAACCGCCACGGACAAATTCCGGCAGATGATTTCCGCATCTCTGCGCGCGTATCGTGACGGGCCGGTAACCTATTCCGCACGCCAGGAAATCATCTGCGATTACATCAACTCCATTCCGCTCGCGGCCACTCGTGGTGAGGGTGAAGTGACCGGACTGGCGGATGGCCTCAGGGACTGGTATGGAGTCGATTTCAAAGAAGTCGACCGGCTGCTTGGCGCCAAAGCGAGTTCTTTAAGGCCCGGGCAACTGCAGGCGCGCGCGCGAGCATACCGTCAGGTGTTGTCTCTGCTGCTGGCGTTGCGGCAACCAACCCGCGATCTCGTCCGCCACGAAGACATTCTGGAATCTCAGGTCGATTCCTACCTTCGTGCGCTTGCCCATGACGGCGTGATTTCCACGCGTTTGCGGGACGCCGCGTTGCATGCCGCCCAACGCCCGCGTCCGGACGCGCCGGGAAAGGTTTCAGAGAAGAGCCCGGAAAGCTTCATCGCAAACAAGGGCCCGAACGCCATTCGGATGGCCCTGTTGCCCATGCTCGGGATTGACAGTACGTACTCGCTCGATCGGCTGGACCTTACAGTCCGGACAACACTCGACGCCCCCTCGCAGAAGTCCGTCAGCAGATTTCTCGAAGGATTGTCGGATAAAGACGCGGTCAACGCTGCAGGCCTGAATCAGTACCAGTTGCTCGATCGCGGGAATCCGCAATCCGTCGTTTACAGCGTGACGCTATATGAGCGCGATCATGGCGCCAATCTTCTCCGGGTGCAGACGGACAATTACAATCAACCGCTGGATATCAACCAGGGCACGCGGCTTCAGTTAGGCTCAACGGCCAAGCTCCGCACGCTGATCAACTACCTCCAGATCGTCGAACAGCTGCACAATGAGTATGCGAAAACACCCGTTGCTGAATTAAAGTCGGTAAGTGTCGCTCCGGGTGACAATCTTACGCAGTGGGCCCTCGATTATCTTTCGGCCGCTGCCGATAAGAGCTTGGAACCCATGCTCAGAGCCGCGCTCGATCGTAAGTATTCCGGCAATTCGGGCGAGGCATTCTTTACGGCCGGCGGCCTCCACCACTTCGAAAATTTCGAGCCATCCGAAGATAGCCAGAACTTCACGGTCGCCCAGGGCTTTCAGCACTCGGTCAATCTCGTATTCATCCGTTTGATGCGGGACATTGAACGTTACTACATGTACCGCGTACCCGGCGCCGATCCTCGGGTGCTGAGCGATCCCGATCACCCGGCCCGCCAGCGCTACCTCGATCGATTCGCGGATTTCGAAGGGGGCACGTTCCTGCGGCGCTTCTTCAAAAAGTATGAGGGACAAACGCCGGATCAATCCCTCAAGACGCTGACCGCCGGCATCCAATTGACCCCGCTGCGGGCCGCCGTGATCTTCCGGTCTGTCCGTCCCCAGGCGAGTTTAGGCGAATTCACCGCCTTCATGCGCGCACACCTTCCGGCCGCGGCGCTGGCGAACGAGGACATACAGGAGCTGTATGCGAAATATGGTCCCGACAAGTTCAACCTGAATGACCGGGGATATCTGGCGCATGTTCATCCGCTGGAGCTGTGGCTGTTGCATTACCGCGAACAGCATCCTGCCGCGGGGTTCAAAGACGCCTTCGCCAACAGTGCAACGCAGCGGCAGGAGGTGTATCAGTGGCTATACAAAACACGGTACCAGCACGCTCAGGACAAGCGGATCGAGACACTGCTTGAGATCGATGCCTTCCAGCAGATCCATCATGCGTGGCAGGAACTGGGATATCCGTTTGACTCACTGACACCGTCCTATGCAACCTGCATTGGAGTATCCGGCGACACGCCCCAAGCACTGGCGACGCTTGCGGGCATTCTATTGAACGACGGAATGCGCTACCCGACGGTCCGTATCCAGCAACTCCAGTTTGCCCTCGCGACACCGTTCGAAACGGTACTCACGCGTCCGCCCGAACCCGGTTCGCAGGTCCTTTCCCCCCTGATTGCGAGGCTGGTGCGACAGGAGATGATCGGCGTGGTTGAAAACGGCACGGGCATACGGGCACATGGCGGAGTCAGGTTATCTGACGGTACCGTTCTGTCGATCGGGGGTAAGACGGGAACAGGCGATAATCGCCTTCAGGAGTTCGGGCCGCACGGTTCCATGATCGGCTCCAAAGTAGTGAGCCGGACTGCCGCCTTTGTCTTCTTCATCGGCGATCGCTTCTATGGCACGGTTCTCGCCTTTGTGCCCGGGAAAACTGCCGGGAACTACAAGTTCACCAGCGCGCTGGCGGTTCAGGTCCTGAAGGACCTGGAGCCGCAGCTTCTCCCAGTGCTGAACGGCGGCAAATCGGCATCGCCGCACACTCTTCTGGCTTCGCGTACGATATCCGATGCCGTCCGCTGAACGTCCTATCAATCAGGAGGTTCCTGCGAAAACGATACTGCAAAAAACCCTAGCGACCATCGTCTGTATGGCGCTCTTTACGGTTCCGTCGTTCGCGGCCACTCAAAAGGCGGCGACCGATACTTCACAACGCGACAACAGCCAGTACGGCGGCTCCCAACGTCTGGAAGGCTGAGTCCCTGACGGGTACGATCATGAGCGTAAATTCTCAGAAGCGAATCGTGGTGGTGAAGGATTCGAGCGGCGTTCCGTTCGATATGGTGGTGAACCGCTCTACTCGCATCAAAGCGGGCGATCGGGAGCTCAGCCTGGGAGATCTGTCTTCGGACGTCAATAAGAAGGCGTCTGTCAAGTTCGTCCCGGAACGACCCGGCGACGTAGCCGAATCGATCCAGATGAACGGGTAAGACCTCACCCAAACAACTGCTCGTTGACAGCGCGCCTCTGCAAAATCAATGCGTTACTGAGCCGCGACATTCATGGTAGGTAAATGTCAAGCGAAGACGCAAAATTCCCGGGGCTTCCGTGAGGAAGACCATAATCAGCAACTGGGCGCAAGCACGGAACAGTTTTTTTGATCTTGGCCGAAGGGGATCCGGAACAGGCCGGTCACCAGACATTCATTTGCCGGATCGTGTCCCGGGGAACACGTCACGGAAGATTGAGTCGTAGCTAAACCCTCCAGCCCCAAAACAGTAAAAACGGCGGCATAACAGGAGCCTGTTTGCCGAGTCGCGGCTCCGCGGGGTCTGGAGGGAACCTGTTCACAACGGCTGCGCCATTGTGCGAGTCAAACGCCGAAGCGCCTCCCCCCGGATGAGTCTGGCCGGCTATTCCTCAGCGAGTTGGTCGCCACCAGTGCTCGCCTCCGCTTCACCGGCAAGAGAACTGATTCACTCGGATAGATCTGCATGCCTGAAAAAACGCACGCTCAGGCCGCCTCTATATGTTCGCCGGCGGCTTCACGCTGGCCGGCGAAGAAAGCCCGGTCGGCCGCCATCAGATAAGCCACCAGTTTGCGCGCCACCGCCAGCGTCGCCCGATTGCGATGTCCGCCTTTTGCAATCGCTTTACGATGCACTTCTTTCAGCTTCTCGTTGTACATCGGCGCCAGTTTCGCAGTTTCGATCAGCGCGCTCTGCAGATACGCGTTGCGTTGTTTGGAAAGCGGCCCGCGCTTCTGCTGGCCGGCCGATTCGCGCAGCGCGCTGGTCAGCCCGCAATAACTCATGGCATGTTTGATCGAAGGAAAACGCTCCGGCGTGGCTGCTTCCAGTGCCCAGCCCAACGCCGTCACTGTCCCCACTCCGTCAATCCGGCATAACGCTTTCACTCGCTCCTCCAGAGCAGGATGACGCGCCAGCATACCCTTCAGCCGCCGGTCCATGGCCTGCAGCGTCGTCATCTGGGCGCGATTGAACTCCAGCAGTGGCCGCAGTTCCTGGCCGATCCACTCGTTGTCCTTCACCAGGCTCTCGAAATAGCGTTTGCCGTGCAGACGGCGTCGTTCGTATTCCACCCCGGCCCCTATCAGCAATCCCGCCGTCTTGTTCTTGAACATCACGGTTTCTTCCACCAGCAGGCGCCGGAATCGCAACTGCTGCCGCAAAGCTCCCAGTTCCGGCGAAATTACGAAACAGGACGGAAACAGGTTGCACCGCAGCAGGTCCGCAATGGTGCGGGCATCGATCTTGTCGCTCTTTTTCTTCCCCGCGCAGATTGCTTTCATGCGCGCCGCGTGCCCCATCGAGCTTTGCGGCATGCGGCTTCAGATGCTCGTAAATCCAGTGGCTGAATATGGTCGCTTCCATCGCGCCATGCCATGGCCCCGGCAGCGTCTTTACCCATTCGCTCAGCGCCGTTCGCGTGGCCGGAATGCTGCCCTCCTTCACGATTGCACCCTCTGCTGTCTTAACGCAGAAGGCGATCACTTGCTTATGTACGTCCAGTCCGACAAAATAAACTCGCATAGGTAGTTTCTCCACAATCGGGTTTGAGGAACCTTCGGGCTCCTCCCTCGATTGTGGAGGATCCCGAACTCCCCTCTACCTACGCATTCAAACAGTCAAGGAGCGGTTTTTGACACGACATGTTAGCTTTTAGGCCGCCGGCGCGCGCTCGGCACTGTTTGGATCCGGCGTCAGATCTTCCAGCGAGGAGAGCCACAGGACTTTCAACCGCTGCCCCTCCGGCAGGCGCTGCAGCGTTACCGTGGTTCCGTTGGTAAAAAACAGTGCGTCACGATGCTGGTTGACTTCAGCCGAGATCTGCGTAAACACCACGTCCGGGGACAACTCGTGACAAGACTGCGTCTTTAACCCATCGGGAATTCCGATGAGCCGCAGCCGCGCGCCAGGCGGTATACATACCGCTGGGGTGGGCTCGCTTCCAGACGAAAAGGCATCCTTTAGCCACCGCCAGAAACCGGTCGGCTTTTGATCTGTCCACCTTTCGAAGTCATTGGCGGAAACGATCCCCATCGTGCCGCTTCTGAATCTATGCGCAACCAGCTCTTCTCCCTCCAGGGCGAGCCGGTTGGGAACCATCATCAACGAATAGTCACACATACGTCAGCCTCTCTTTCGTTACAAGTCAGGTGGAGGCAACCGTGGCGCGTTTGTGAGCCAGCTTTGCCTCAAGGAATCGCTTAAGGGCGATCGCATTGTTGTGCTCTGTGTCATGCGAACTATAGAGCAATGTCACGTCAGCCCGGCGGGCGGTGTCCAGAATAGGCTGCCACGCCTCGGGCCGTTCCTTCAGTTCGGCGAAATACTTACGCTGAAAGTCCATCCATCTTCCCGGATCGTGCGAGAACCATTTCCGCAGATCGTTGCTGGGAGCCGCCTCCTTATGCCAGCCATCCATATGAACCTCAGCCTTGCTGAGCCCCCGGGGCCACAGCCGCTCAACGAGAAACCGGCTGCCATCGTGGGGTCCGGACTCTTCATACACACGTTTCAACTGAATCATGCCCGCCTTACGCTCCAAAAAATTGTTTTGGCAGTTGAATGGCCAATCCGGGCCGCCGGTCTCCTCCGCTTCCAGTCCCCTTGCGCGGGTTGCCGCCGGGCTCCAAATTGAATGCCGGTCTCGACGCCCTGTGTATGCGAATGCAAAAGGGGAAGGAATGCCCATTGGCCGTGATTTGCGGGCAGGGCCACCAAACGTTGAGGCGTGTTTCGGAAAGCCGGTGGCACAGCACGCCGGGCGGACGGCGTGCGGGAAATTACCTTTACTCTCCCGGCGCCTGAATCAGTCCTCGCCTCATCGCGCTAAGCACTGCTTCGAGCCGGTTATGAGTGCGCAATTTTTGATTGATTGCGTGAAGGTGATTGCGCAGCGTCGCCAGTGTGATGCCCAGTTCCTTGGCCACCTGCCCGGAGTTCATCGATTTGGAAAAGAGTCCGAGGATACGCTCCTCCTGCCGCGAGAGAGACCCGACGGGCGCAGGTTGCGGCTGGCGTTCGCCCAGCGATACGACTTGTTTCGACAACTCCAGCATGCTGGCAAAGGCCTGCTCGCCCTCCTTCCGCTTGCCGATATCGTGGCTCAGGTGAACGATAAGCCGGCGATGAAGGCGAGAGTCTTCAAAAACAACTGTGGAAACGCTGACCCATCTACGTTGGCCGGATGACGTTGTTACTTCAAGATCGAACGTGGGAATCGAATCGGTGTGCAGCGCGCAGCATTGAACGCCACAACCCCGAGTGCATACGGTGGTGCCAAGCGCCCCCGTCCCCTTGAGGACGTCGTCGCACGTCCTGTTGAGAACATCTGCGGCTCGATAGCCGAACAGCCGTTCGGCGGCGGTGTTCCAAAAACAAATCTCTCCTTCGAGCGTCACTGCGAATGCCGCATCCGCCGTACCTTCAAATAGTTTGTACACATCGGTAGCGAACATACATCACTCAGAAAGAGAGTCAAGACGCACCACGCGCGCAACTGTAATACCGCTGGGCGGTCACTTTTCGTTACGCTTGTTCCGGGTTAAATGATGCCTGATTTATTGCGCCTGCCTTCTGCCGTCGTCACAATCGCAGCAGGTCGGCAAATCCGGACTGCAGTCTCCGCCAGGCGGTTTGCAGCCGGGAGCGCCACATGGTGCGTATGCCCACCAACAGTCGGTCAGAAGGAGAAAACGTCATGTCACAGGTTGCGATTGAAAAAATTAACGGGAACAGGGCGGCAGGGTCTTCCACTCTTGATGAAGTGAAGACTCTTTCGGACCGGATTCGCCGGCGCGCCTTTGAACTCTTCGAGCGCCGGGGCGGAATCAGTGGATCCGCCATGGACGACTGGCTCAGCGCGGAACGAGATCTCTTCCGTATTCCCGAATCTGAACTGGTCGAGCGGGATGGAAGATTCGAGGCCCGCATCAGCGCGCCGGGGTTTGATCCCGCCGACGTGCATGTCACAGCTTTGCCGGATGCTCTGATCGTCAAAGGTTCTTCTACTCACAGGCACGACACAACCGAAGGTGCTGTCCGGTTCTGCGAGTTCGACCAGAAAACGCTGTTCCGCCGCTTTGACCTGCCGGAAACGATCAACGTGGATAGAGTCACCGCAAATCTTGAAAAGGGCGTGCTGCAGTTAACGGCGCTCAAATCAGGACACAGGGCCGAACAGGGACAGCACTCCAGATCCGCTTGATCGGACAGGTGTATGCCCGCGATGCCAGATTCGCCAGTCCGCTTTTAGCGTCGATTATTGCGCCGCCCCGCCGGCGGTTGAGTCTGCCGGCGTCTCCCCGTCGCGGGCCTTTTCCACCACAACGGTGAATTTCGCAGCCATCGCGGCGAGCGCCGCTACCGCCGCGAGAATGGGCGCGAACAGCACACCCACCGCCGCCACGGTTACCGGAATCTCGACGAATGTGTGCCCATGTTCGTCCTTGATGATGATTCGGCGGACGTTACCCTCGTGTATCAGGGCCTTGACCTTTTCCGCCAGGTCCTTGCCGAGAACTTTCATTTCCTCGAAAAACGTCTTTGCGTTGTCCATGCGGGCGTTGTCCTTGTTGTTGAATTATTGTCGTTGCATTACTGTAGAAGCAGCCGAAGCCTTGCCATTTCAGATTTTCGAAACAGACGCGCGTTCCATCCTGAGCCCGGTTTCGGGCTTCCTCGCGCAGGCCGGCTTCACCCATTCACTCACTCCCGCGCACAACTGTACATACGGTTGCAGCTACTGCTATGTTCCAACCATGCGCGTCCAAGCCGGCTTGCGCCGCGAGGACTGGCAGCATTGGGGTGAGCGCACCACCTTCAAACGCAACGCGGCCGAATTGCTGCAGCGCGCTCTATGCCCGGATCAGGTGATTTACTGCTCTCCGCTCACCGATCCGTACCAACCCGCCGAGGCGGAGAAATGCCTCATGCCCGGTCTGCTGCAGGCTGTCGCCAGTCGGCCTCCCCGCGTATTTGTTATCCAGACAAGAGGGCCGCTGATTGCCCGGGATTTGCCGCTACTGCAATCGCTCAATGCCCACGCCAGCCTGCGTGTGAGTCTCTCGATCACGACGGATCGCGAAGACATCCGCCGCATCTTCGAACCCCGCTGCGCCCCGATCGAAGAACGCTGGCAGACCGTGGAAATGCTGACCGCCGCCGGTATCGAAACCTCGGTCACCATTGCCCCAATCCTCCCCGGCGATCCAGAGGCGCTGATCGCGCGAGCGCTGAGATGCTCGCGAGGACCGGTTGTGGCTGATCCGCTGCACATCCGCGCCGTCAAACGATCCGGCGCCACAACGCGCGAGGCTGCGGTCGCGATCTGCGCTCGCCACGGCTACAGCGAGTGGCTCGAGCCCTCATTCCAGCAATCGATTCTCACCCGCATGGTCGCGGCCGCGAATGCGGCAGGGCGCGATTTCGGTCACGGACCGGCTGGTTTCGGATTGCTCGCTTGCGCCACATTTCAGGCCGTCGAACGGCCCGGGAACATCCATCGCTTCGGTGGCGTCCTATAATTGAGGGTATCTTGGCCGCCAACTATTACCTCAGTCTTAACTCGAGCCTTACCGCAGAACAGGAAGCGGCCCTTGAGGATCTCCGCCTCGTTTCCGGTCTCCAGGCCGGCGACGAGCGCGCGTACGAACAGCTCATCGAGCGGTTCCAGAATCCTGTTTACAATCTCGCCTATCGCCTCCTCAACGATCAGGCTGACGCCAGCGACGTCGCGCAGGAAGTCTTTCTCAAGATCTTCCGTAACGTGGGTCACTTCCGCGGCGACAGCAGCCTCCGCACGTGGGTCTACCGGATCGCCGTGAATGAGTCTCACAACCGGCGCCGCTGGCTCTTCCGTCATCGCCGGGGCGAGACGGGCATCGACGAGACATTCGAGGATTCCGACGGCCGCGAGAAGCCGCTCATGGATTCAGGCGAGACGCCTTTCGACTTCACGGTCAACCGTGAGGCCCTGGGCCTTCTCGAAGAGGCGCTGGCCGGTATCAACCCGGTCTTCCGCGCGGCACTCGTTCTGCGGGAAATTGAGGACATGAGTTACGACGAGATTGCCGAGATTCTCGAAGTTTCGATTGGCACGGTGAAGTCGCGGATCGTACGGGGCAGGGAAGCCCTGCGGCGAAATCTTGCGACCAGGCTCGATCCGGCGCCATCCCTTCAATTGGTCCCGAGGATTGCAAAATGACCGGTGGATTGAATACGGTTGAATCGACCAGGATAGTCGAAATGAGTTGCGGTTCCGTGCGCAGTGCCCTGTGGGATTACGCAGCCGGAACACTGAGAAGCGGTGAGCGCGAGGGCGTGGCCCTGCACCTCGAAATGTGTCGCGAGTGCGCGCTGCATCGCGCCGAGGTGCGGTCTCTGCGTACCGGCTTGAGAAGCCTGCACGAGAAGAGCGCCTCTACGCTGCTCGCAACACGGTTGAAAGTTCTTGCGTCGCGTGAGCGTTCGCGGTTTCTGCGCCGGCGCGATCTGGCCACGCGCTTGAGCGAATTGCGGGCAAGCGCGGCGTTGGTGTTCGATCACCTGCTGCGTCCGTTCGCCGTGCCCGCCGCCGGCGGAATTCTGGCGTCTTTTTTCTGCATCACGATGATTGTGGATACGCTGCACTTCCATCCCGAATGGCAGCCCGATATTCCCGTCGTCGGCCTGTTCACGCAGGTGACGATTGACGGGGTGTCGCCATTTTCCGTCGACGGTCCCGACGTCACGCTCCAGTTGACGGTTGACCCCAGCGGCGCGGTCAGCGATTTCGAAGTGCCGGCGGACGGAAACCAGATCCACAACTCGTCACCCGCGGAAATGAAAGAGATCGGCAACATGGTTCTCTTCAGCACCTTCACGCCCGCGACTTCTTTCGGGCAGAAGGTTTCCGGCAAAATCCTCGTCGGCAGCCGGCATATCAACATCCGGGGCTAACGGCCGCTGCAACATCAATGCGCTACTGAGCCGCGACTGTGAAGGAGCGGTTTTTAATCGCAGACTGCCGGAAGAAAGTCCCGTAAACTTTGGCGCGCCAGAAACTCGGCCAGCATTTCCTCATTAAAGGCAAGACTCTCGATCGTATCGCCAACGCTGCGTGCGGCGATCACACGCCGCTCGTAGTCGAGATCGGTCCGGGCCGCGGTGCTCTTACTGAGCGCCTGCTGGCTCATGCCGATCGCGTCGCCGCAATAGAGCTCGATGCAGTTCTTACCGCACACCTTCGCGAACGATGGCGCGAGGAATCGCGCCTCGAAATACTCGAAGCGAACGCCCTGCACGTGGATTGGTCGCAGTGGGGCGAGGGAGTGCTGGCAGGCAATCTTCCGTATTACATTGCGACGCCATTGATCTCACGGTATGTGCGTGAGCCGGGTGCGCTGAGCCACGCTGTATTTCTGATCCAGAAGGAAGTGGCGGAGCGCATCACCGCCCAGCCAGGCGGGCGTGAGTATGGATATCTTTCCGTGGAATGCCAGTTCTTCGCGCAGACGGAGTACCTGTTCAGCGTGCCTCCCGGAGCGTTTCAACCGCCGCCGAAAGTGGATTCAGCGGTCATTCGGCTGACGCCGCGGCCCGCGCCTCGCCGTAGATGACCCGGCAGGCTTCCTGGCATTCGCCTCGCTCTGTTTTCGCCAGAAGCGAAAGACCCTGCGCAACAATCTGGCGGGAGCGTATCCCGCGGAAGCATATGAATCACGCGCGGAGATTTCCCGGCGCGCCGAGACACTGAGTGTGGCCGAATTCGTGGAGCTCTACCGCGCCCTGAAGACCTATCGGAACGAGGCCACCTAATCGAGCCGCGCGCGCCAGCAAGCGATAACGCTTAATCGCGAAAATGCTTTAAATCAATCCACTCGCGGCGCGCAGAACAATCCACGTCTTCTCCGCGCTCGAAAGCGAAACGCGCCGGGTCAGCACATCGTAATGCGATTCCGCCACGCGATCCAGCAGCTTCGAATAAATCGCAATCAGCGCCCATAGCGAAGGCCGGCTCTTCGCCGCAATCAAATTCAGCAGCGGCGCGGACTCCCGGTAGTAAGACCGCGCACGCTCCGTCTCAAACTCCATCAATCTGCCGAACTGCTCGGTGCGCCGCCCGTATTTCAGATCCTCGCCGGATACGCCAAACCGCGCCAGATCCTCCGCCGGAAGATAGATGCGCCCGAGGTCCGCATCCTCGCGAACATCGCGCAGGATGTTCGTCAGCTGGAACGCAATCCCGCATTTCTCCGCCAGCGGCAGCGCGGCCGCTCTCGATTCCGGCGATTGAAATCCGAAGATATGAACGATCGTGAGGCCAACCACCGACGCCACCCGATAGCAGTATTCGTAGAGCTCTTCAAACGTCGCGATCGTTCGCGGCTCCAGATCCGAAGCCACGCCTTCGATCATTTCGTAAAAGTATTCGTGCGGGATCGCATATCGCGCCACCGAATCGAGAAAGCCCGGCCACGAAGGATTCTCATCCGGATGCCCTGCCAGCGCATCCGTCAATGCCTGACGCCAGCGATTCATCGCCGCCCGGGTCGCGCCCGGCTCATCGCTCAAATCGTCGCAATAGCGCATGAACGCATAGATCGCGCACATCGCATTCTTCTTCTCGGGAGGCAGCAGGACGAACGAATAGTAGAAATTCCGCGCGCGCTTCTTCGCCACCGCGCGGCAGTAGCACATAAGACTCTTCGAGCGACGACTCATACGCATCGCTCAAGGCGGCCCGTGCAAAAGCCATTCGCGCCAGCGTGCCGAGCAGCAGACTCACGCGCTCGATTTTCGAAATCTTCGGGCGCCTCGACAGCACGTCGTAATCCTGCTGCTCGATCTTGTCCAGGATGCGCATGCCCCCGCGGCTGAACAATTCGAGGTCGATCGACAAGCGCCGGTTCACCATCCGGTTCAGCGGCAGCCCCTTCAGGAATAGCTCGCGCGCACGATCGACCGCCTCATGCATAATGCCGCGGAACCTCTCATCGAACCGGCGCGCGAATAAATCCTCCACCGTGTAGTTGTGTTTCGCGAGCAGGTCGAGCGGCAGATAGACGCGATCTTTCTGCTGATCGACCGTCACGTCCTGCCAGAAATTCGCCAGCTGCAAAGCGGTGCACGTGGCATCCGACAAGCGCTGCCGCTCCGCGTCGGAATATCCGCAAAGATACAAAACCAGCCGCCCCACGGGATTCGCCGAATACACGCAGTAACTCGAGCACGCCGTCCCAATCCTCGTAGCGCGTCACGGTCTGATCCTGAATGAACGCGCGGATCAGATCGGCGAATGGCTGCTTCGGAATCCCGTACTTCTTCGCCGTCCCGCGCAGCGCGACGAATACCGGATGCTGCGCCTCACCCTCATACATGCGATCCAGTTCGCCCCGCCACCACTCGAGCAAACGCAGGCTTTCGTTCACATCGCCGATCTCGTCGCCCAGATCGTCCGCCCAGCGGCAGTACGAATACACGTTGTAGAAATCCTGATGCAGCTCTTTCGGCAACAGGAAACTGACGACGTGAAAATTCTCGTAATGATGCGTCGCCAGCCAGCGCGTATATTGCTCGGCTTCCCTCAGCGTCCATTTCTGTTCTCGCGCCGCCGCGCTGTAAACAAAATCGCGCGGCGCAAGCAGGAAGGCCGTACTCAAAGTGGACGTCACGGAATGATGGCAGTCTTCAGCGTACGGCTGCCCTCCATCAGCTGGAACAGGACCTTCGGCAGACACTCCAGCGGCTCCTCCGCCTGCACGAAATCCGCCGCGGTGACGCCTCCCGATTCGATGATGTCCAGCGCGTCGCGAAAAGCCTTCGGCGTGTGATGAAAGCTCGCTTTGCACGTGATTTCGGAATAATGCAGCAGATTCGTATCGAGCTCGACGCGCGTGCCGTTGGGCGGTCCACCGAAGAAATTCACCACGCCTCCGCGCCGCAGCATTTCGACCGACCAGTTCCAGGTCTGCGGCAGGCCCACGGCCTCGATCACGATGTCGGCTCCGTGACCTCCGGTCAACTCGCGCACTGCGGCCACGGGGTCGAGGGTATCTTCGGTCGCAACCACGCGGTCCGCGCCCAGCTGTCAGCGTATGCTCGAGCTTCGCTCTTCTGCGCCCGATCGCAATCACTCGCGCGCCGCGCAGCTTGGCTAGTCGGACGAACATCGACCCGATCGGGCCGATGCCGATGACTGCCACCGTGTCGCCCGCGACAAGGCCCGCATCTTCGAGCCCCTTCACCACACATGCCAGAGGCTCGGCGAGCGCGGCGTCCTGATAGCTCAGTTGCGGCGCCAGTTCATACGTATTGCGTTCCACGATGCGCGCCGGCATGCGAATATATTCCGCATACGCGCCGTTGTTGAACAGCAGATCCTCGCAGAGATTCGCCTTCCCGCGCCGGCAATAGAAGCATTCGAGACAGGGCGCCGAATTCGCCGCCACCACACGCTGGCCCGGCTCAAAACGCGTAACCGATTCCCCTACGGCAAGAATGTCGCCCGCGAACTCATGGCCGAACACCGCGGGCGGCACGATCATGCGCGCGTGATAGCCGCGCCGGAATACCTTCACATCCGTGCCGCATGTGAGCGCCGCGCGCACCCGCACCAGGATGTCCCCCGGGCCCGATGGTCGGGACGGGCACCTGCTCCAGTCGAACCTGTTCTTTGCCGTAAAGTACCGCCGCGAGCATCGTGTTCAATCCGAAAGCTCCTGCGGACGCACAATGATCTTCAGTGGATTCTCTCCCGGAAACTCGCCCGGGTGTGTCGCCAGGCGAAAAGCAAACTCGATCTTATCAAGCGGAACTCGGTGCGATATCAGCAAATGCACCGGCAATTTGCCGCTGAAAACAAGGTCCGCGGACTCCTTCTGGATATCCACCGACGCGCTGTATGACCCCAGCAGCGACCTCTCGCCCACACAAATACTCGCGCCCGAGAGCTCGATTCGTTCCTTATCCGAGGTCTGCGCAAAGAGCATGATTTTCGCGCCCGGCCGCGTGGAGCGCACCGCTTCCTCCACCAGACCTTTGACGTTGGTCGCAACAAAAACCATATCGGCGCCGCGGCCCTCGGTCAGTTGCTTCAGCTTCTCAGACACGTCATCCGTTCGCGGATCCATCGCGAATGTCGCGCCGCACTCCTTCGCCAGTTCGAGCCGGCGGGGAATCGTGTCGGTTGCCAGAATCGTGCAGCCGCGCAGCTTCAGCAGCATCGTGAAGAGCAGGCCGATCGGCCCCTGGCCCTGTATCAGCACCACGTCATCCGGTTGCGGATCGCACTGTTCCACCGCCTTCAGGCACGTGTTCACCGGCTCGACAAATGCCGCCACTTCGAACGGAACGCCTTCCGGAATCTTCTCGACGCCGCGTTCGACGATCCAGTCCATCACGCGAACGTACTGCGAAAAACCGCCGCCCGCCGGCTCGAATCCCGCAGTGACGCCGACCTTCTTATACACCGGGCATTGCGCATAGAGCTTGCGCGCGCAATAGAAACATTTGCCGCATGGGATGTGATGGAACACGATCACGCGGTCGCCCGGCTTGAACTTCGTGACGTCGCGCCCGACGTGCGAGACCACGCCCGCGGTCTCGTGCCCGTAGATGCGAGGCGGGGCCAGCAGGTTGTACTCGATCTTCTTGAGATCGGTGTGGCAGACGCCGCAGGCCTCGACGCGAATCAGAATCTCGCCATGGCCGATCTCGGGCCGCGCAACCTCATCCACCGAAACCACGCTGTTTCCGCGATATACCGCTGCCAGCATATTCTCGTTTTCCTTACCGTGACTGGAACGCGCAATCGACAAGAAAATCTCCCAGGTTTTTTGATGCTACAGCGGTCCGCTGCTGCAATCTCAGCAGCTCCGCGAATCGTTTTTGCGGACTCTCCCAATGCGCCCGCGATCAGGCGCAACGTGCTGAACCGGCCATCCGGCGTCAATGCGGCGTTGAAATCGTTTTCAAAATCTTCGCCAGCCAGATCACTGACGGCGCGTATGCAATAAAACGGCAGCCCCAGATCCTCAGCGGCGCGCGCCGCGCCGGCCGCTTCCATTTCTACTATCGATGCACCGGTCGCCCGCAGGTTGCGTTTTTCCGCCGCAGTCTGTGCGATGCGCTGAATCGAGACCACTGCGCCGGTCCGGAAGGCTTTTGTTGCCCCAGGAACCAGCGTCTCATATGCCCGCACGTCATCGCGCACCTTGTCTGCGACTACGATGTCGCCAACTTCGAGCGCTTCATCGAGCGCTCCACAGAACCCGATATTGCACACCGCCGAGGGTTTGGGCGCGACCAGAACTGCGGCGAATGCCCGCTCGGCTCCCGCCCCATTCGCGATCGCCATCACCTCGGACCCTTTCGATTGACCTGTGCGCGCCCACATAACCGGCAGCGAGATTGCGCGGACATCCTGCCAATGCGACACCAGGCCGGAGCACTCGCGCGGATCGGCCGCGACAAACAGCAGCATGTTCACCAATTATCGCTATCTGTCCAAGCCGTTGATTCCGTGGGGCAGGTTTCAACCGGTTTCAACCTGCGCAGGGCTTCAGCCCGGCTAAAGCTGGTGGCAGGTTGAAACCCGCGTCTTCACTCTCAGTTTTGCAGAGCCGCGCGCGTCAGCAAGCGGTAACGAAAAACCCATGCCGGAAGAGTGGTAATCTTTTGAGCAAATGTCTCTCGTAACGGGCTTTCGCAGCGCACTTGCAGTTGCGATTCTCGTCGGTCTTGCGGGCGCCCAAACCTTCGACGTTGCATCCGTCAAACCCAGCCAGCCCGGCGTCCAGCCGAACTCGAACTTTCCCCTCGGGCCCGGCGACGTCTATGTTCAAAACGGAGGCCTGTTCGCAGCCAACAATCTCCCGCTCGTGACCTACATATTTTTCGCGTACAAGTTCATCGGTAATCAGGCGCAGTTCCTGCTGCCGCAACTGCCCGACTGGGCGAAGACCGAACAGTTCGACGTTCAGGCCCGCGCCGAAGGCAATCCGGGAAAAGACCAGATGCGGCTGCTGATGCGCGCACTGCTCGCCGACCGTTTCAAGCTGGCGATTCACAACGAGACACGCGAGGTTCCGGTCTTCGCCTTCGTTCTGGTGAAACCGGGGAAGACCGGCCCGCAGTTGAAGCTGCATTCCGAAGGCGTGCCGTGCTCCACCGATCTGCAGGCTTCCAAGGCGCAGGAGGCAGTCTCTACTGTCGACGGTGGCCTTCCCGCGCTCTGCAACGGCATCTTCGGAATGCCTCCCTCCGTGCCCGGTCGCACACGGGCAGCAGCGCGAAACGTAACGCTCGCGTTCATTGCTGACTCTCTGAGTAACGGCGCAAATCTCGGCCGCCCGATGATCGATAAGACCGGGCTCACCGGCGCCGTCGATTTCTCGCTCGAATGGACACCGGAGAACAGAAACCCCTTGCCTCCAGGCGCGGAGGCTCCGGTTGATCCAAACGCATTATCATTCCAGGAAGCTTTGAAAGAACAACTCGGTATCAAGCTGCAGCCGGATAAGACTTCGGCAAGTGTCGTCGTGCTCGATCATGTGGAGCACCCCTCCGCTAACTGAGCAGCGAGTACGCTTCGCGACTGCGCAGGGACTCGCGTCTCTTCCAGTCGACGGTCTGCGTGTGCTCGTCCTGATTCCGGACGGCACCCGCACCATGCCGATGCCGTTGACGTTCGAGATCCTCGGACAACAACTCGGCCCGCGAGTGAAGGCGCTCGACTTCCTGGTCGCGCTCGGCACACATACGCCCATGAACGATGCGGAATTGTCGCGGCATTTGGGGCGTGAGGTGTCCAATGGCCGCACTGGCCGAAGCAACGTCTTTAACCACCGCTGGGACGATACCTCGGCATTCGTCAACATCGGCACAATCCCCGCGCATGAGATCGCGCAACTCACCTGCGGCCTGATGCGCAAGGATGTTCCAGTAACGCTCAACCGCCTCATTCTCGACTACGACCACCTGCTTATCTGCGGCCCCGTATTCCCGCATGAAGTGGCTGGATTTTCGGGCGGCGCAAAGTATTTCTTCCCCGGAATCGCCGGCCCCGAGATCATTCACTTCACACACTGGCTCGGCGCGCTCATCACCAATTACGAAATCATCGGCACAGCCGATACGGTAGTCCGCGCCGTCATTCATCGCGCGGCCGCCTGCATCGATCGTCCGCATTCGCTGCTCGCTCCAGTGGTCACTCACGATGGAGTTGCGGGAGTCTTCTGCGGCCCGACAATCGAGACCTGGAAGCAGGCGGCTGAGCTGTCCTCCCGGTGCCACGTGATCAATGTTGAAGAGCCGTTCACGCGCGTTCTCGCCCTGATGCCCACCATGTACTCAGATCTCTGGACCGGTGCGAAAGGCATGTACAAGCTCGAACCCGCGGTGGCCGATGGCGGTGAAATCGTGATCTTTGCGCCGCACATCACCGAAGTAAGCCGCGTGCACGGACATCTGATCGACGAGATCGGCTATCACTGCCGCGACTATTTCCTGGGTCAGTGGGACCGGTTCGGTCATTACCCCGGAGCGATTCTCGCTCATTCCACTCACCTGCGTGGTCAGGGCGTTTGGGATGCGGTTCGCAAGGTGGAGACTCTGCGTATCAACGTCACGCTGGCAACTGGCATCTCCGAGGAACATAGCGAGCGGATCAACCTGGGCTATCTCGATCCGAAGTCAATCAATCCGGACGACTGGCATGTCATCCCGAACGCCGGAGAAACGGTCTATCGTGCAGTTACTGCGGCTCCCAGGCGCCCGGCATCATCGGTATGTAATACCAGCGCGTTGATGCCGGCTGATCGTTCTTCATCGTGAGATACGCCCATCCGCCTTGCGTCTTCTGGACGGTCGCCGTGAAAGTCAACGAACTCGGAATCGTCCACGTGGTGAATTTCCAGGAAGTGTTTGGCTCGAAGCCTTCCGGCAGGACTCCGGGCGGCTCGTTGACCATGTAAACGGGCAGAGGGTTAGCCACTCCGACGCTTGCTGCCGCGGGCGGCGCCTTCTGTTGCGCGTGTGTCTTCTCGGGTGTGACCAGCAATGCGACGAGTGCCAATGCCGATACCACCGACACAGTCAGAAGAACGTGCCGTGGTGAGATTGTTCGGGAAAACAGGTCCATACCTCACGTTAGCGCAAAAGCGCGGAGCAAAGCCTGGGCCTTGAGCTCCATCTCATCCCACTCGGCTTCGGGATCGGACTGCGCGACGATCGCACCCCCGGCTCCGAAGCTGACGTGCCGGCCGCGAAACACTGCCGTTCGGATCACGATACTCAGGTCGGCCGTGCCGTTGAAGCCAAGGTACCCGATACTTCCGGAATAGATGCCACGCGCCTCTGGTTCAAGCTCGTCGAGCAGCTCCATCGTGCGCAGCTTCGGCGCACCCGTCATGGAGCCGCCCGGGAACAAGGCGCGCAGGCAGTCGACCGTTGTTGCCGCAGGCGCGAGCTGGCCTGAGATCGTGCTGACCAGTTGATGCAGCGTCTCGTAGGTTTCTACCTCCATCAGCGCGGGCACATGCACGCTACCCGGCACGCATACATGCGCGAGATCGTTGCGGACGAGATCCACAATCATGAGATTCTCGGCGCGAAAACGCGGAGTCGTGCGCGAGCAGGTCGCGCAGCTTCGCGTCCTCCTCCGCATCGCGTCCGCGGCGCACGGTGCCCTTGATCGGGCCGCGATTCGGCGCGCCGATCGGAGTCGATGCGCAGGAAACATTCGGGAGAACTTGAGGCCACCTCGATGTCGTCCAGCTTCAGATATGCCGAGTATGGGGCGGGATTCGTTCTGCGCAGCGTTTCGTAATAGTCGAGACCGGCGACCCTGGATTCGAGCAGCACCTTGTTGGTCAGGCAGATTTCATAGCTCTCGCCGGCGGCAATCAACGAAAGGCATTCGCGAATGCGGTCGAGATATTCGTCGCGTGAGATGCGGTAGCGTTCAGCTGGTTTGGTGCCTGCTGTCTCGGCGCCGTGTCTGGGTGTGATCGCGGCGATGCGGCTCTCGATATCGCCGGGCCATTGCCCGACAGCGCAAAGCGTGTTCTCCGCGTGATCGATGACCAGGAATCGATCGACCCGCAGGAGGACACAATCGGGCATCGTGGATTGATGCTTGTTAACGGCGCCGCATTCGGCCTTCAACTCATAACCGAAATACCCGACGTACCCGCCGATGAATGGGAACGGAACCGGCGGCGCCTGCACTCGGTTTCGCAGCAGTGATTGCTGTAACCATTCGAAGACGCCTTCACCCGCGCGGCCCTTGAAGACCTGATTGGACGCGCCCATATAGCTGAAGCGGCTGCGCGCCGTGACCAGCGAACTATCGAGCCAGAAGCTGTATTTCTCCTCTGCAAAGAGTCCGCGGAAGAGGTCTTCGGGAGTGTGCCGCAGCGGGATCGATCTCACCGCAACATTGGCCGACTCCGCGAATGACAGGAAGTTCCGCACCAGTTGCTCGCCATACTCCGTGCACACGGACTCCGGGTGAAACTGCACTCCCCATAGCGGACGGCTGATGTGGCGTAACGCCATCACCATGCCGTCCGGCGTCCAGGCGATCTTCCGGAGCTCTTGCGGCAGCGGTTCCATCACGGCGAGCGAGTGGTATCTGATGGCGGAAAATCGCTCGGGAATTTCGCGGAAAAGATCGTCGCCGTTGTGAATGATTTCACTCGGATAGCCATGCACCGGAGTGGTCTGTTGAACGATCCCGCCGAACGCCGCCGCGATTCCCTGATGGCCGAGGCACACGCCGAGGATGGGCACCGTCGTATTCCGAATCACATCGCCCGAGACACCAAAATCGCGCACACGATCCGGACGGCCTGGCCCCGGCGAAATAATCACACTGCTGAAATCGAGCGCAGCGATTTGCTCCCATGTCAGCTCGTCGTTGCGGATCACCCTCGGTGTTTCGCCAGTGACAATTGCCACCAGGCTCACGAGGTTGAACGTGAACGAATCGTAGTTATCGATGATCAGAACGGGCATGGATTAAAACGGGCAATGCGGACCTGTTGTGGGCGTGAAGTAACAGTATAGGGGGCGGAAATGCGATGCTGGTGAAGGCTTGGTTTTTCTCACAAACTTCGATGGCGCAAGCGGTGAAGCCCGCGCCGGTAACAGCGCGGCGCGGAGCCGCGTTTCTCGTAGCGGCGGGCATCCTCCTCAGCCGCATTTCCGGTCTGATCCGCGAGGGAATCTTCGCGCATTACTTCGGCACTTCCGACGCCGCGGATGCGTTCAAGCAGGCACTGAAGATTCCGAATTTCCTGCAGAATCTCTTCGGCGAGGGTGTTCTCTCGGCGTCGTTCATCCCGGTTTACGCGGGGTTGCTCGCCCGCGATACGGCTGACAGCGAGGAGGAAGCAGGACGCGTGGCCGGCGCGGTATTTGCGATCCTCGCGCTGGTCGCTTCGATTCTGGTGCTGATCGGCGTGTTGGCCACCCCCTGGCTCATCTACGTGATTGCGCCCGGATATCAAGGCGCGAAGCGGGATTTGACAATCACGCTCGTGCGTATATTTTTTCCCGGGGCCGGGCTGCTGGTCCTTTCGGCGTGGTGCCTGGGTATCCTGAACAGCCATCGGCGCTTCTTTCTCTCATACAGCGTGGGGGTCATCTGGAACATCGCGATGATCGCGGCGCTCGTCGGATTCGGGCCGCGCACCGGGGAGAATCGATTGGCGGAGCTGGTTGCATGGGCCTCAGTCGCGGGAAGCGCGGCCATGTTCCTCACTCAGCTACCCGTCGTGCTGGGGCTCGTCCCTGCGCTGCGCATTCAATTCGCGACGCACATCGAGAATGTCAGGATCGTCATCGGCAACTTTGGCCCCGTCTTCGTGAGCCGCGGGGTGGTGCAACTCAGCGCCTTCATCGACACGATCATTGCCAGCTACCTGCCCACCGGCGCGGCCATGGCGTTGTCCAACGCGCAGACCATTTATCTCTTGCCGGTGAGCCTGTTCGGCATGTCCGTCACCGCGTCCGAACTGCCGGAAATGTCGCGCGCGGTGGGCGCTGGCGCGGATTTTGCGGCGAATCTGAGGCTGCGGCTGGTCAATGGTCTGCGCAAGATCGCGTTTTTCGTCGTGCCTTCAGTGGTGGCTTTCATTGCCTTCGGCGATGTGATCGCCGGGGCGATTTATCAGAGCGGCAAGTTCACGCACACGGACACGGTCTGGGTGTGGGGAATCCTTCGTCGGCTCGGGCGTCGGGCTTCTGGCATCTACGCAGGGGCGTCTTTATTCATCGGCCTTCTACGCATTGCAGGACACGCGAACGCCGCTGCGGTTTGCTGTCATCCGCATTGCGTTGACTACTGTGTTGGGGTATCTCTGTGCGGTTCCGCTGCCGCCGATGCTCGGCGTCGATCTGAAGTGGGGCGTCGCGGGATTGACCGCTTCGGCGGGCCTCAGCGGATGGATGGAATTCCTCCTGCTGCGGCGAGCTTTGTCCCGCCGCATCGGCTCGGAGGCGGTAGGCGTGAAGTATTTGATGCGGTTGTGGGCTTCGGCAATTGCGGCTGCGGGCTTAGGTTGGGCGATCAAAGAACTCACAGGCGGATTGCATCCGAAGGTGTTGGCCGGGGTTGTGCTGTTTCCATACGGAGCGCTTTACCTGGTGCTCGCTGAGGGCGGCAACGCGGGCAAGCGGCTCAAGAGCCTGATCCGCCGGGGCTGACAAAACGACGAGTCAGATCACGCCATCGCGAATCGCTATCCGCACGATCTCGCCGATCGAATCGATTGCCAGCTTGGTGAGTATGTTAGCGTGATGGCTCTCCGCCGTCCGGACACTCATGTTGAGCTCGGTCGCTACCTCTTTGTTGCTTTTTCCCAGGGCCAGCAGGCGCATGACTTCGACCTCCCTCGGGGTGAGAAGGAAGTGGACGGGAATATATTCGGGCAACTCGATTTGCCCGGCCAGCCGCGAGGCACTGGCTGATGCGAAAAAGGGCTCGCCCGCGAGGACCCGTTCGACGGCCGTCACGAGCATCCTCGGCGCTTCGTTTTTGGCCAGGTAGGCGTTGACGCCGATCTTCTTCAACTGCTGCAGAATGGGGGCCGCCGAGTGCATGGTCAGTACCAGAATAAAGATTCCCGGCACCAGTTCCTTAAGCTGTTCGGCGACCTTCAGGCCACTGGGACCGGGCATGGAAAGGTCGAGGATTGCGACGTGCGGGCGCAGTGAGCGGCCCATTTCGATCGCTTCAATGCCGTTGGCGGCCTCCGCCACGATCTGCCATTCCGGATGGCTTCTGGCCGAGAATACTCACCAGTCCTTTGCGTACGATCTCGTGATCATCGGCGACCAGGATTTGGACTGCATTCATAACAACTGCCGTACTATAACCTATTTCCCGATGCAGAATGTTGTAAAGATTTTGTTCAAAATATCGTCGGCAGTTGTGGCGCCCGGTAATTGCGTCAATCGGGTGCAAAGCGCAATACAAATCCAACATCAATAATTCGTGCGGGATGGCGGCCTGAGCAGCGCCGCGGGCTTTCTCCAGCATCGCGAGCGCTTCCTGGAGCAGGCTCTCGTGGCGCACGCTGGTGATGAATCCGCCCTGAATTTCGAGCTCTCCGCGCGGGGCGAGAGTATCGAAGATGGCTTCCCGCAGTCGATCGATGCCTTCGCCGGTGAGAGCGGAAACCGCGATCTGACCTTCGCCGGCCTTGAATTCCGGCAAGTCGGATTTGTTCGCGACGATCAGGAAACGGCCCTGTTCACGGGCTTTTTCGGTCAATTCTCCATCGTGCCGGCGAAGTGCCGTCGAGCACGACGATCGTAAGGTCAGCATCCGCCATGGCCTGAAAGCTGCGCTCGATTCCCAGCCGCTCGATCACTTCATTCGTATCGCGAATTCCCGCGGTGTCGACGAGGCGAACGGGAATTCCGGAAAATTCCGCCATCTCTGAAACGAGGTCGCGCGTTGTGCCGGGAATTTCGGTGACGATCGCGCGGTCCTGTTGCAGCAGGCGGTTAAACAGGCTGCTTTTTCCCGCGTTTGGAGGCCCAACAATGGCGAGAGAAAAGCCCGAACGAACAAGATTTCCGTAGCGAAAACTGCGGGCGAGGTCGCCGATTTGGCCGATAATCGGGTCGAGCCGGCGCAGGATTTCGGAAGCGGGGGCGACGCTGATATCGTCCTCGGCGAAATCGATGCCGGCTTCGAGAAGCGCGATCAGTTCGAGCAGTTGCGCCTTCACGGGCGCGAGGCGGCGGGAGACGGAACCTTGTGTCTGCTGCGCGGCGATACGCGCCTGGTAGAGCGTGGTGGCGTCGATGAGGTCGCGGACGGCTTCGGCCTGCGGCAGATCGATGCGGCCGTTCAGGAAGGCGCGCAGCGTGAATTCGCCCGGCTCGGCGAGTCGTGCGCCTGCGGCAGACGGCGCGTTCGAGGCAATGGCGCAGGACAACGGGCGCGCCGTGGCAGGAGATTTCGATTACGTCTTCGGCGGTGTAAGAACGCGGCGCGGCGAAGTAAGCGACGATGACTTCGTCGACTGTGTTGCCCTCTGCGTCGAGCAGTTCTCCGAATGTGGCGGCCCAGGACTTCAGCTCGCCTTTCAGCGCGATGATGGATCGGGCGATTGCGGCGGATTGCGGGCCGGAGAGGCGAACTACTCCGATGCCTCCGCGGCCCGGCGGGGTGGAAATGGCGGCGATGGTGTCGTCGAGTCGCAGCTTCGATTCACCGCTTGCTGAACTGGCTGGAAAGCCAGTACATGAGACACGTTCCGGTATACGCGACTTCAGTCACGTTTGTTTTCGCCCGCAAAAACGCGACTAAAGTCGCGTGTACCAACACCATGACTCTAGCGGCGGGGGCGGGGAGGACGGCGATCACCACCGCCGCGATCACCACGCCCGCCGGGGCGATCGCCGCGGCCACGCTCGAAACCGCGCTCGGAGGAGCGCTGGTAGCGTTCCGGCGGCGGTGGCGGCGGGTCGGGCAGCGAAGGCATGCCGGCAGGATAAATCACCACGTGCCGGAATGGCCCTGCGCCCGCGCTCTCGCTGCGCAGTTCATGCTCGTTGCGCAACGCAATGTGGATCACGCGACGTTCGCGGCTGTTCAGAGGATTGAACCGGAATGGCGTGCCGGTGTGTTTGACCTTCTCGGCAGCCGCCTGCGCGCTGATGCGCAGCTCTTCGATGCGCAGCGCGCGGTAGTCATTCGCGTCGAATGAAATGCGCGAGTGATCGTCGGAGTGCAGCCGCAGAACTTCCTGCGTGACCAGTTCCAGCGCGAGCAGCAACTCGGCGCGGTTGGCCAGAAGCTCGTCGACGTCGTGCCCCTTGAACTTTACGATGATGTCGGGGTTTTCGAAATCGGGATGGCTGTGGTCGCCCGATTCGATGGCGAAGTCGAGATCGAACTTGCCGCTGGCGATGATCTGACGGAGAAATTGTTCGATCCGCGGACCCGTTTCGTGAACCGAATACTTGGGATTCAAGCCCTCTTCCTACCGTCCTTTTAGAATCGCCTTCTGCGCTCGCAACCACCTCGACGGGGCCAGCCGTCTTGTTGAAAAACCACTGCTGGGCCATGCCGACCAGATTGCCAGTGAGCCAGTATAACACCACTCCGCTCGACAGCGACCAGAAGAAGAACAGGTACATGAGCGGCATGAACTGCATCATTTTCTGCTGGCTCGGGTCGCCCGTAGCGGGAGGCGGCGTCATCTTCTGCAGCCCGAAGCTGGTGGCCACCATGATGAGCGGAAGGAAGTGGATATCGAAATGTTCGTGCTGCGAGAGATCGCCCACCCAGAGCCAGCTGGCGTGCCGCATCTCGATCGAAACCGCCAGCACCTTGTAGAACGCGTAGATGAAGGGCATCTGGATCAGCAGCGGAATGCACCCGCCCATCGGGTTCACGCCGTGCTTCTTGTAGAGATCCATGATCTCCTGCTGCTTGTTGGCGGCGCGCGGATCGCTCATGCCGATGCCCTTGTACTTCTCGGTGATCTTGTTCATCTCGGGCTGCAGCTTCTGCATCTTGCGCGACGATTTCAGGCTCGTCAGCTTGAGCGGAAACAGCGCCATGTTGATGATGATCGTGAGCAGAACGATCGACCAGCCGTAGTTGTGGACAAAGGAATCGTTGAGGAAGTGCAGGACCTGGAACAACGGCTTGGCGACGATGCCGAACCAGCCCCACTCCACGATGCCATCGAGCTTCGGGTTTACCTGGTGCAGCAGCGAGAGCGTCTTCGGGCCGACGAAGATTCCGAACTGATTGCGCGCGGCGCCGCCGACCGCAACACCGGGATAGGAGTCCTCGGCGGTATTGACCGGGGATGCGACGGTGTCGTCGTACGTGGTGGTTTCGAGTCTTGTGTTCGCCGGCGGCAAGAAAGCGGCGGCGAAGTACTGGTCGTCGATACCGGCGAAGGAGAAGACTCCATCGGCGTTCGAAGGGCCATTCTTCGCCATCCTTCGCGGGGCGCCGCTTGAGCTTGTTGTTCTCCGTGTCGTAGTAAATGGTGGCTTGCTGTCCGGCCGCGGATTGAACGGCCATATCGCCGAAACCGCCGCGCCATTCGACCAGATGCGGGAGGCCGCGCGCCGTTCAGCGTGACGTCATCCGAGTACTGCACCATGTAGCCGTTGCGCTCGAGCGCGAAGGTCTTGGTGGCGTGAGTGCGGCCGTCGGAGTATTCGTAACTGATGGTGAGGCCGTCGCCGGCGGGATGCGCGACCCACAGCGCTTTGTTGAGGTCGGTGCTCGGCTGCTTGTCGCGGAAGGCGAATGAGAACGGGCGGCCAACCTTTTCGGCGCCTTTCCGATTGACCAGCTTCGAGCGGCATGTCCGCGCTGTCTTTGAACTTTTTCAGAGTCCAGCTCTTGACGGTGGCGCCCCGGTTGGAGAAGACGACATGATAGAGATCGGTATCGACAACCTGTTCCTGTTCAGCGGCCGCGGAGATTGCGCCGGCGAGCGGTTCGGAAGGCGCGGGGTTCTCGGGTGCGGGGGCTGCCGACGGGGTGATGGGCGCGCCTCCCGCTGTTGCGGTGGTTTGATCTCGCGGTTGCGGCGGTCTTTTGCGCGGTCTGTGTTTTCGAATCGGGCGGAGGCGGCGCAATGCCAAGCTTCCGATAGACCCAGGGCGTCACGAGAAGAATCGCCCCCATGAGCGCGAATGCGATCAGCATCCGGACTTCGTTCGACAACTCTTTTGTGCGATTTTTATCGGGGGGCGTGGGAGAACTCATTTATCGGTCCTGATGTACGTGATCCTGCGGCACGGGATCCGTGCCACCCTGGTGGAACGGATGGCAGCGGCCGAGCCGTTTCAGGCCCAGCCAGACGCCCTTTCCGGCGCCATGAATTTCGATCGCCTGGCGCATGTATTCCGAGCAGGTGGGATGGAAGCGGCAGGCCGACGGCAGCAGGGGCGAAATCAGGAGTTTGTACCCGCGGAGGATGACGATAAAGACGCGGGCGGGGATTCGTTGCACCTGTTGAAGAAACGTCTCACTTCGTTCTGAAGTTCGCCGAAAAGGCAGTCGAGAGCCTTGCGCCGCGGATTGAAGACGATTGACCACTCTGGACTCAATGATGACAGTTCGAGGCGAACAGCTTCGCGCACCCGGCGCCTGATGCGGTTGCGCACCACGGCTTTGCCGAGGCCTTTGGGCGTCGTGAAGCCGATGCGCGGGCCTTCTCCGGTGTGCATCGGGTGCGCAGCTTGAAAGCGGCGAAGAGGGGACACGCATAACGGGTCCCGTTATCGTACACACTTCGAAAGTCGCTTGATCGCAAGAGCCGGACACTTTTGGGGAAAGCCTGCTGACGTGGCAGCGTGCCTGAGCTACCTCTCCGAGCTGACGGACAGCTTCTTGCGCCCGATGGCGCGGCGCCGCGAGAGGACTGCCTGTCCATCGGCGGTTTTCATTCGGGTCCGAAAACCGTGCGTCTTGGCGCGGCGGCGGTTGTTCGGCTGAAAAGTTCTTTTGGGCATGATAATCCTGGATGTCTTTGGAAATCTGGAAACTGGTAGCGGGGTCACGACCACTACTGCAAAGTTCAATTGTACAACAGGTTGAGACCTGGTACGGTTGTCGTTTGTTTTCCGTCCTTTGTTCCGACGGGGAATGCGACCTCGAGGGCCGCGTTCCCCGCTGCTGTGACTAAGAATTCAAGTTGGAGCGCTCCACTGGCCGGTAAACCCTCGACCCGGGGCCTTTTTGGTCTCCCGGAAGATACCGGGGCCGCACCAATAACGGGAGCGCCTGCCGCCCATTGTTTGATACTGATACCGCCAGAGTCTCGAGAACTTAGCGGGTAGCGACCGGAAACATCATGGGTACGTTCCGGTTCTCGATTGCACGGTAGCAGACGAAAACTGGAATCGCGGCCCCGGCGATCCGGAATTTCCGTGTAACTGGATGAAACGGAGAAACTTAAAATTATTTTTCCCGCTGGTGACGACCGAGCCAGGCTGTCAGAAGTCCAGCCAGTCCCAAGGCTGTCAGCAAGACGGTTCCCGGTTCCGGTGTCACGACGGCGATATCGCCGAATAGACCGTGATCTTCGACGTTGTCAGGTCCGGGGATCCCGGCGGCGAAATAGAGCGTATTGGTCGGACCGGACCCGGAGCCGTTGCCGAAACCCAAGCCCCACAGACCCTCATCGACGATCGGGTTGCCACCCGCATCCTGAAGATCACCCAACTGAACACCGGTAGTCGGGTTGAATACATTGATCATTCCGTTGCCGAAGTTGCCGACAAGCAGATCATTGCTGAAGTCTCCGAAGTTTCCGGGTGCGAGCGCTAATCCCCACGGAGAATCCAAGGGACCGTTTGAGATAAGGCGTTTGATGAGGTTGCCGTTGGTGTCGAATTCATCCACGTAGCCGTGGCCGAGCCCGGCCACGTCATCGTGTTTCGCTGCATCCTGGAGCGCATAAGTGACGTAGAGAATGCCGCCGATGTTGTCGACGTTGAAAGGCGCGTAGCCAGGGGGGAGAGTCGAATCCGTGAAGCCTCCCATAAGAGTGACCGGCGCAAAGTTGGTGTTGAATACGTCGATGTTGCCGGAATTGAAATTCGCTGCGTACAGGAAATTTCCAGTGCCGTTGTTCCCGAGTGCCACGCCTTTGTAAACAGCGCCGCTGCCCGAATTATCGACTTCGAGAGTTACCGTGGTGCCGGTCGTGCGCGCGGAGATCGTGCCGTCTTCGGTGGCAAAGATAAAATTGGAATTCACGCCCCCTACCTTGAAGTCGGTGGTCGTATTGAAAATCTGTCCGGTCGGCGCGGACGTTGTACCCGCGGGGCTGCCTCCTGGTGGCGGCACGGTTACTACGAGAGGCACTATAGCGCCTGCGCCGCTATAGACGGTGGCCAGGCCTGTGCCATTATCCGAGACCCACCAGGGGCTGGCGGATGAATCAGACATGCCCCACGGATTAACTAAATTCGGATCGGTGATGAGCGCCTCACCGGGAATGTCGGACACGAGGTTGGTCTGGGAATAGATGCTGCCGGAAAAAGCCGGAAGCGCAGAAACAGCCAGAAAGGCAACAAAGCGTACGGAACCTGAACCCATTGCGCAATCTCCTCCGGTCAGATTGTATGGGTGGAAGGCGGCAGAGACTTGTAAATAATTTGTGAACGGCGCCCTGAGCTGTGAGAGATTTCACGATGCAACGACGCGAATGTCCTGTGCGGCACGAAATTGCTGTATGCACTCGCTGGTGGTGAGCGAATCGGCGTCGATGATCCGGATGCGCGCGGGGCCGTGCGGCGACCAACGCTGCGCGAAAACGATCAGAAGGCGCGCCCGCGAAGATCGTGATCAGGGATGTGCCGGTCGCGGCGGCTGCGTGTTGTCCGGCGGAGTCGTAGCCGGTGTAGAAGTTGGATTGCGAGATGAGGGAGGCGAAGCCGGCGAAGGAGCCTTCCCAGAAGCGGATGCGATCGATGCATCCGGAACCTTCGGCCGCAGCTGTGACCCGGGCCGATTCGTTGCCTCCTACTCCGCGATCGATCCAGATGGTGCGGAATTTTTCGCCCAGGGCGCGGATGAGTTGCGCCTCGAAATCGCCGTGAACGCGCTTGGTTTCGTTCTCGCCAACACCGAGGCTTACGGTTGCGCGCGGGGCATCGCCTTCGATTGGAATGCGGGGCGCTGCGATATAGGCTTCGCCGGACTGAGCGAAGGTTTGAAGAAGCCAGGCTTGCGTCAGTTCGGTGAGATTGGCGCTTCTTACCGCTCCATGAATGTCGCGGCTCAGAAAGGCGGGCGTCGGTAGCGAAAGAGCGGGCGTCGGTAGCGAAGAGACGGGTGTCGATAGCGACGAGGCGGGCGTCGGTAACGAGAAGGCGGTGCGGCTGGGGAAGTGGAAGTAATGTTCGGGCGCGCAGACGGGGATAAGGCCGAGTTGCGTCATGCGTGAATCGGGATCGATCACGACGCGGTTGGGGCCATCAATCTGGCGACGCAGGTCGTGCGCGAACTGGATGCGGGTGGTGACGGGGCCGGCGCGCGGATAATCGGCGGTGAGGTGCGAGATGCGGGAATCGGTGGAGAAGAGTTCGGCCGATTTGCGATTTCCGACAAGAATGATTTCGGCTTCAGGGAAGCGGCGCTTCATCGCGTCAAGGATGATGCTGGTGATTTTGCTATCCGCGCCGAGAGTTACGCGGGAAAGCACGAAGATGGTTTCGACGCGGTCCGGAATTACGGGCTGAACCGGCGCACGCGGAGGGATCCACGCTCGCATTAGGGTTTCGTAGGCTTGCGCCTGCGCGGGATCGAACGAGTCAGCGAGAGCTTCGACGATGGTGCGGAAAAATTCGCCGGGGTGTTTGTCGCCAAGGTCGCGGACGACCGCGGGCGGGATTTGCTCGCCGCGCCGGATGGCCGCCAGAACGTCGCTACACGAAATACTTGCCGACAATCGGTTCCAGCTTCGAAAGAGTGTGCGCCGGGACAAGCGCTTTATCGGTGATGAGGGCGTGCGCCAGCGCAGATCCGCATTTGCAGGTTCGCTCGGACGGCATGATTTTGACCGCCTCGGCAACCACTTTGCAGGCGTTCGCGGCGTTCTGCTGCAGGTACGCGAATGATGTCGGTGACGTCGACGGCGTCGTGGCCTTCGTGCCAGCAATCGTAGTCGGTGACCATGGCGATGGTGACGTAGCAGATCTCGGCTTCGCGCGCGAGCTTCGCTTCCTGCAGGTTGGTCATGCCGATGACGTCCATGCCCCAGGAGCGGTAGAGATTCGATTCGGCTTTGGTGGAGAACGCCGGGCCTTCCATGCAGAGGTAGGTGCCGCCGCGCTTCACGTTCACGGCTACGGTGCGGCAGGCGGCTTCGGCAGTGCCGGAAAGCTGCGGGCAGACCGGGTCGGCGAAGCTGACGTGCGCGACGAGTCCGTCGCCGAAGAAGGTGGAGATGCGGCCGCGCGTGCGGTCGACGAATTGATCGGGGATGACGAAATCGAGCGGGCGGTGTTCTTCCTTGAGCGAGCCTACGGCGCTGAGCGAGAGGATGCGATCGACGCCGAGCGTTTTCATGCCGTAGATGTTGGCGCGGAAGTTCAGTTCGGAGGGCGAGAGGCGATGGCCGCGGCCGTGGCGCGCGAGGAAGGCGACGTGGCGGCCTCGAGTTCGCCGACGACGTAGTTGTCGGACGGCGCGCCGAACGGGGTGGTGATCGAGACTTCTTTCTCGGCTTCGAAGCCGGGCATGGAGTAGAGTCCGCTGCCGCCGATGATTCCGATTCTGCTGGTCAAATGTGCTCCTGGTCCTGAATAAGTTCCCATAGTACGCCACCGGTTGAGGCAGGATGGACGAAGACGTAGAGGTGTCCGCCGGCGCCGCGTTGGGGCTTGCCGAGGACGCGGATCCGCCGGTTTCGAGGCGCTGAACGATGGCGTTGAGATCGGGTACGCGCATCGCGACGTGGTGCAGGCCGGGGCCGCGCTTTTCGAGGAATTTCGCGATGGGGGAGTCGGGTCGATGGCTTCGAGCAGCTCGATGCGCGAGGCGCCGGCGGGCAGCATCGCTACGTTCACCTTCTCGTGTTCCACGGTTTCGCGCGGCCAGAACCGGCAGGCCGAGGTGTTCTGGTAGAAGGGCAGCGCTTCATCGAGGGAACGGACGGCGATGCCCAGATGATCGATCGACCATTGCAGGGTTTGGGCGTGCTGCTTGCGCGGTCGCGTTTCGAGACTCAGTCGCGCAGTTCGGGGATGCCCGTGCCGTCGGTCGCGACGGTGCGGAAGACGGGTCGAGCGATTCGCTTCGATTTCGCGCTCCAGTTGATCGACGCCGGGGCGGTCGGCTTTGTTGATGACGAAGATGTCGGCGATTTCCATGATGCCGGCTTTGATGGCCTGAACGTCGTCGCCCATGCCGGGAACGAGGACGACCACCGTCACATCGGCCAGGGCCGCGATCTCGATTTCGTCCTGACCTACGCCGACGGTTTCGATGATGACGAAGTCGAAGCCGGCGGCGCGGAAGAGGCGGGAGATCAGCGGTGGTGCGGGCGAGTCCGCCGGTCGCGCCGCGCGTGGCCATGGAGCGGATGAAGACGCCGGGATCGGCGTGATGCCGCTGCATGCGGATGCGGTCGCCGAGGATCGCGCCGCCGGTGACGCGGCTGGAGGGATCGACGGCGATGATGGCGACGGTCTTTCCGCGGCGGCGGAGTTCGGCGGTCAGCGCGTCGACGAGCGTGCTCTTGCCCGCGCCGGGCGGACCGGTGATGCCGATGGTGATGCCGTTGCCGTCAGGCAGTGAGTCGGGAACAGGCGCGCCGTTTTCGATCTGCGTCGCGAGACGCGCGAGTTCGCGGGCGTCCATCAGTCCTTTAAGAGCTGGCGGGCGATCACCAGGCGCTGGATCTCGCTGGTGCCTTCGCCGATGGTGCAGAGCTTCACGTCGCGGTAGAACTTCTCGACGGGATAGTCCTTGATGAAGCCGTAGCCGCCGTGGATCTGCACGGCTTCATTCGCGATCCACACGGCGGCCTCGGACGCGAACAGCTTCGCCATGGCGGATTCGCGCGTGACGCGCTTGCCCGCATCGATCATCGTGGCCGCGCGATAGGTGAGCAGGCGCGACGCGTCGATCTTCGTCGCCATGTCGACCAGCTTGTGCTGGATGGCCTGGAATTCGGAGATGGGGCGTCCGAATTGTTTGCGCAGCTTCGAGTACTTGAGCGCGGCGTCGTACGCGCCCTGCGCCATGCCGATGGAGAGCGCGGCGATGGAGATGCGGCCGCCATCGAGAATGCGCAGGCTGTCGACGAAGCCTTCGCCCGGCTTGCCGAGCAGCTGCGTCTGCGGGACGCGGCAATTGGTGAAGATCACTTCGCCGGTGGCGCTGGCGCGCAGGCCGAGCTTGTTTTCCTTCTTGCCGGCGCGAAAACCGGGCGTGTCTTTCGCAGGATGAACGCCGAGATGCCGTGGCGCGACGGCGGCGCGATCGGTCACCGCCATGCCGACGCAAACATCGGCGTAGTGGGCGTTGGTGGTGAAGGTCTTCGAGCCGTTGAGGACCCAGCAATCGCCGTCGCGCACGGCGGTGGTGCGCGTGCCGGCGGCGTCGGATCCGGCTTCGGGTTCGGTGAGCGACCAGCAGCCGATCCATTCGCCCGAGGTGAGCTTCGGCAGGTATTTCTGCTTCTGCTCTTCGGTGCCCGCCTTGTAAATGTGATTGGAGCAGAGCGAGGTGTGCGCGGCGACGATGATGCCGACCGAGCCATCCACGCGCGAGAGTTCCTCGATGATGATGGAGTACTCGACGTAGCCGAGGCCCGCGCCGCCGTACTCTTCGGGGAAGATGGCGCCCATGTAGCCGAGCTTGCCGAGCTTCTTGATTACTTCGAGCGGGAAGATCTGGTTTTCGTCCCACTCCATGACGTGCGGGGCGATCTCGGCTGCGGCGAATTCGCGCACTTCCCGGCGCAGCTGGATCTGCTCGGGTGTGTATTCAAACTCCACAATTCCGATTATGGCGTATGGGGGCGCGACTGTCTAAAAAAGGGTCCTTTGGGAGACGATGAGACGGCAGCGCCTCTAGCGCCGCGCTGCTGCGGTATCTCCACCGACATCGGAGCACAAACTCAAAGTCATCGAAGAGTCGCCTCCGCCGCATTCGTCCACTCCTCCGAAGCAAAAAACCAGTGACCTTCGAACTGGGGCCCGCGGTAGATCATGCTTGCGTTAGTGTTCCAGTTCGGCTCGCCCTTTCCGGGGAGACGGATGTAGCCGCGCCCTGTCGAAGGATCGTACACGTAGGTCACTACGTAGCGCTCGTGCTTCTCGCGGGTCGTCTCCTTTAAGGCCGTAACGTGAAACACCACCTCGTATCGCGGCAAAGAGTCCGTGGGCTCTTGGACCTCGGCCTGCCAGTCGGAGATGATCCACCCGGTTAGCATCGGAACGCCATTGACGGAGTTGCCTGGCCCAGGACCGAAACGGAACTGCACGTGAGCAGCTTCGCCCGTGATCTCGCCAGTGCGCGCTGCACTCGTAATCGTGACCTGCTCGGTGTAGCGCTTCGGATAATTGGCGGCTTGAGCGAAGAAGAGAACCAACGCGGTGAGCGATGTGAGCATCACACGATTTTATCTCGCATCTGCGAGTACTTGCGCCGCCATTGCCCCAATCCCCAGTTTCAAAAAGGGTCCGTTGCGCATCGCAACGCGCGGCCCTTCCCTGCTGCGGCCAGCTTCCGCTCATCCGGTATTTCGTCAACAATCGTGCGGGAAGGTGTAGCGAGGGGCCCGACTTTTTCAACGGCATCGGCCTTTGTGAATCTGGAGAAAGGACCCTGCTGTGTGGTCCGAACCAGTGTTTCCAAGTGATACCTTCTTTAAAAGCGGTGGTACCGGTTAAAACTCGCGCCTCTGGCTGTTAAATCGATCCGTTGCGATGAAACGAAAATATCCAAACGGTCCAAACCTCAGCTTTCCGATGGTTGCGATCGGCCAGATGTTTCCTTCGCGGTATCCCTTCGACCCGCTGGCTTTCAACCTTGGCATTGCGCGCGAGTTTGGCGATATCGCGTATTTCCGCCTGGGTCCGCTGCGCGTTTATCAGCTCAATCACCCGGACCTGATTCGACAGGTCCTGGTCGACCAAGCCCCAAAATTCCATAAGCCCGGTTTGATCAAGCGCGCACTCCGTCGTATCGCAGGCGAAGGCCTGCTCACGAGCGACGGCTTTCTCTGGAAACGACAACGAAAACTTATCCAGCCGGCGTTCCGCCATGATCGGCTCGCGGCGGCATACGGCGATGTGATTTCGACATACGCCGAACGAATGGTGAGTTCATTCGAGGACGGAGAAGTGCGAAATATTGGCGATGACATGGGAAAACTGATATGGAGCGACTGTGTCAAGCCCCCCGAGATTGTTGGGGGGCGAGTATGTTTTTCCTTTCGCTTTCATGAGCGGAGCAGTTTTGGTGGAGAACGCAGTCCGTCAAGGACGCGCGAAGCGCGACAACGTGAATCCTTGACGGACTGCGTTCTCCACGTATGCTGAGCGTCGGAAGCGAAAGGAAAAACTTCCGGACAGGAGTGCCGATAACAACCGAGTAGCAAGCGCGACGATTGATCACACTGATATGCGCGGGTCGAAACCGCAGTGACATGATCCGTCGGGAGCTGCCTCGGACTAAGGGCGCGGGTTGGATCCGAAGACCGTACCGCATAGTTTTCGTCGAGGGTTCTCCTTTTCGTGGGCCCTCGGCTGTCATCGACACTGCTGTCCGGAAAGAACTCACTTCTTAAGCCGCTTTCGGCAAACGGAACTGCTTTTCGGTAGGAACCGCGATCGCCCAGAGAAAGCCCAGCAGTTCACGGGCAAGCGCCGTCATGGCCTGACCACTGGTCTTTCCGCGAGCGGTCAGCGCCACATATCTCTTGTAGAGGCGTTGCTGTGCCTTCCAGGCCATCTCTCTCACCTCGTCCGTGAGCGCCAGCGCTTTCTGTCTTCTCAACACCCGGCCCTGCACATTGGGCCGATGCCGGTACGCCCAGACCGACTCCACCAGAACCCGGCGCAAATGCGCATTACCGCTTTTGGTGATGGCGCCGCGCTGGGTTCGGTTGCCGCTGGAATACTCTCGCGGCACCAGTCCGCTGTAGCCCATCAGTTGGCGCGGACTCTCGAAACGCGACAGACTGCCCAGTTCGCAGACCACCGTCGCCGCGGTAGTCTGCGCCACTCCGCGTAAAGCCACCCGTCGGCCGCTGGCCATGGCGCAGCAGAAACTTTCCCAGCCGATGGCGATGCCGCAACTGGTCTTTCTTCGCCGCTTCGCGGGCGCGAACCAAATCGCGCAACGCTTCGGGGGCTGCGTCGGGAACCCACACCGCGGTCAGTTCTCCGGCTCGGTGACAACGCGCGAGTTTCTCGGCGTCCCGGCGGTCGGTCTTGACCCTGTCTCCGCTCTTTGTCGGCACCAAAGACGGAGCAATTACCTCGCAGGCCACTCCCAACTGCGTCAGTTGCCAGTACAGAACGTATCCTGTCGGCCCTGCCTCGTAGCAGCATCTCAGCTTACCCACCGGCCCGAGCTTGCTGATCATCTTCCGTACCGATTCCGGGCGGTTCGGAATGATGCCCAGACTGCGAACCTCTCCTGACTCCTCTGCCACCGCCACAGCAATGGTGTCGGCGTGGACATCCAATCCCACAAAGCGTAATTTAGACATGTGCGACCAACTCCTTTCGTATGCGGCTCTGCGCCGCAGGTTTCACCTACTCGCAGCGTAATCCGCGCTACTGCGATTCGGTGTTGGCCGCTCCATTTTGACTAAACCTTGCGGTCGTAGTTAAGTCACTGTTCGGAGAAGAACTCCCGGATGCCGCCCGTGAGATCGGTGAATTGCTGCTCGCGGTGGTCGATGCGGTAAACACGCGCGTGAACGCCCTACTCCAGCCTCCGTCATGGATACCCACGCGCCGGAACCTTGGCGAGAGACGCGCTTCGGCTCGCCTGGACGAGATCATCCACGGTCTCATCCGCACAAGCCGCCAGTCCGCCAGACAGCGCGAAGATTTGCTCTCCGTGTTGCTTGCGGCTACCGATGCAGATACCGGTGCCGCAATGTCCGACCGGCAACTGCGCGATGAGATGATGACTCTGTTTCTGGCCGGACAGGATACGACGGCGCACGCCCTCACCTGGACCTGGTACCTGCTGGCGCGCCATCCGGATGTAGAAGCCAGACTACTGGACGAACTCCGGCTTGTATTAGCGGGCCGCGCGCCGCGTGCGGCAGACCTGCCTCGGCTGCCTTACACAGATATGATCGTTCGCGAAGCAATGCGCTTGTTTCCACCGGGCCCGGCCTTTGCGAGACAGCCGATTGAGGACGTTACCGTGGGCGAGTGGGAAATACCGAAGGGCAGCCTGATCACCATCAGCGTCTACGCACTGCATCGCGACCGCCGATTTTTCCCGAACCGGAGCAGTTCATGCCCGAGCGTTTTGCTCCGGGCTGGGAGGAGCGCATTCCGCGCTATGCTTACCTGCCATTTGGAGGCGGTCCGCGAGTGTGCATTGGCAACGGCTTTGCGATGATGGAAGCCCGACTGATTGTCGCGACGTTGGCCCAGCGCTGGAAGCTATCGTTAGAACCGAACGCGGAGATCGCGCCGAAGCAGCTTATCACTCTGAGACCGAGTCGGCCAGTTCGGGTCAAGGTGGAAAAACGTCCACCGGCAAATGCGCCCTTGGAGAACCAGATGTCCCGCACGCCTCTCAAAGGGTAAGATTTGCGACGTGGCTTCGCCGGATGGGAAACGTAGGCCTTCCGAAGGTTGTCAGGCGGCACTCGGAGGATCAGGACGTCGAAGGTTGTGAATAGCTTTAGCTTCGATGCCTCTCACCCGTTCACGGCTCTTGCCGAGCGAAATCCGGCACTTTTTACAAACCGGGACTTCAAACGGTTTATTACCGTCCGGTTGACTTGGCCGCGCTGGTGCACCGCACTTTGAGCAATTATGAGTGCTACTCCGTGTTGGTGCTGCCATTGATCAATAATAGCTGCCGGGCGCCCCGTTATCGAACCTCTGCAGGTGCGCTATCGCTCTGCGCCAGGAACGGAGCGAAGGCTGTTCTCATGCAGGGGGGCTGGCCGGTTTTTGACGAGTCCCGTTTTTATGTGATGCGGAAAACCCGCCGCCACTGAGAAGTTTTCTTTTGCAGTTCAAATCCGAAATCCAGCGGCTCGCGTATACCTGGCTGAAGTCAGTTACCAGAGCTGATTCGCAATTGCTATACACCGCTCCTTTGCGGTCGCGGCTCGGAACGGAGCGCGCGTCGCGAGCGGTACATACGGATTGCGTAATGCTCAAACCGAGCCGAGGACCTACAAATATGAAATTACGACCAACGTCTTTGCTGGCGCTGTCGCTGACACTGCTCGCCGCGCCTTCCGCCCAGCTCTTCGCTTCGAGCCATCGCGAAGCGCCCATCACCGCGCTCGACCAGAAGGCCGATATCACGGACTGGTACGCCTTTCTGGATCCGGCGCATCCCGACCATGTGGTGATGATCCTGAACGTCGACCCGTTTCTGGAGCCGGCCAACGGCCCCAACTACTTTCCATTCGACCCCAACGTTCTCTATGAAATGAAGGTCGACAACAACCACGACGGCAAGGAAGATATCACGCTTCCAGTTTCGCTTCACGACGGAGATTCGCAACCCGGGAGTGTTCACGGGAATGGTGGGCGGCATCCCTGGCATTCCACCGATCACGGCTCTGGATGGCGATGGCTCGCAGGGCCTGGGCCTGAGACAGACCTACACGGTCACGATGGTGACGAAGCAGGGCGCTACGCCGCTCGGCGTGTATCAGACTCTCTTTGCGGTGCCTAGCAATGTGGGGCCGCGCACCATGCCGAATTACACGGCGTTGCAGGCGCAGGGATTCTATAACCTGCCGGGCGGTATCAGCGTTTTTGCCGGCACGGTTGCCGACCCGTTCTTCATCGATCTGGGGGCGGCTTTCGATTCGCTCAACTTCCGCATGGCGGCGGGCGGCGGCGTGCTGAAGCCGACCATCGATGCCGACGATCACAACAACTATGCGCCCAATACTCTGGCCGGGTTCAACGTGAACAGCATCGTTCTCGAAGTTCCGATTACGATGCTCACCGTCGACGGTCTGATGCATGCGGCGACGCGACAAGAATGCGGTGATCGGCACCTATGGGACCACTTCGCGCAAGAAAGGTGGCTGTGCTGCGCGGCCGTAATGATAGCGGGGATGGTGGATGGGCGCAGGTTCAGCGCGAGGGCAATCCGCTTATCAATGAGCTGATTATCGGCACGGGTTACAAGGATCGCTTCAGCATGGACGATCCCTCGAAGGACAGCCAGTTCGCGCCGTTCTTCCTGAATCCGCTGCTCGCCCAGGTGTTCGGGTCGATCGGGATTCCGGTGCCTCCCGCTCCGCGTACCGATCTTCTGCCGCTGGTGCAGTACAACGCTCCGATCTGCCCCGGTTGCAGGGCGGCGGATGCGGGTCCGATTGCCGATCTGATGCGGTTGAATACGGGAATTCCTCCGACGCAGTTCGCCAATGCGAAGCGCCTGGGTTTCCTGGCGGGCGATAACGCGGGCTATCCGAATGGGCGGCGTCCGCTGGATGATGTGGTGGATATTTCGGCGCGTGCGGTGGCGGGTATTCTGGCAGGTGCGCAATACAACACTCCGATCGGCGACGGCGTCAATATGCCAGCCACGCCTCTGCCCGCGGTGTTTCCGTTCGTGGCTCCGGCGTACAGCGGGCGCGACAGCGTTCACAATGCGGGGCCGGGACAACCTGGCTGTTCTGCGAGCACGTTTAATATCTGTCCGACCCAGTAGGGACGGAATACGAAATGAGGATGACGCATGAAAAATCGAGTAATCGCATTAAGCGCTCTCGGTCTTGTTGCGTCTCGTCGCGGCCGATCGGCAGCGAGCCCGGCGGAAATCAGCATTCGGAAGGCGGAAGAGCAGATCGCGAAACAGCCCAACCACGTTGCTTACTACAGCAGTCTCGCGATGGCGTATGCGCGGCGGGCGCGGGAGACTTCGGACGTGATTTGGTACACGAAGGCCGAGGAGACGCTGCAGCGGGCTTTCAAAATTGAGCCGGATAACTTCGAGGCGATGAAGGTCCGGACGTGGCTGCTGCTCGGACGTCATGAGTTCGCGAAGGCGCTTGATGCGGCGACGGCCCTGAATCAACGTGCGCCGGACGACCTGACGGTGTACGGCTATCTGGCCGACTCCAATGCGGAGCTGGGCAATTACGACGCGGCGGTGAATGCGGTTCAGTGGATGCTGAATCTGCGGCCCGGGAATGTTGCGGGGCTGACGCGCGCGGCGTACCTGCGGGAACTGCATGGCGATATTTCGGGCGCGTCGGAACTGATGCATATGGCGTATGACGCCACGCCGTTCCAGGAAGCGGAGGATCGGGCGTGGCTGCTTACGCAGATTGCGCATCTGGAACTGCTCGCGGGCGATACGGCGCAGGCGGAGACTTATGCGACGGGCGCGCTCGGTCTGTTTCCGGATTATCACTATGCGCTGGGAGTGCTGGCGCAGGTCCGGCAGGCACAGGATCGGAATGCGGACGCGATTGCGCTGCTCGAAAAACGGTACGCGGCTGCGCCACACGCGGAGAATTTGTTTGCTCTGGCCGAGGCGCTGGATCAGGCTGGGCGAAAGGATGCCGCGGCGAAAGATTTCGCTGAGTTCGAGCAGAAGGCGTTGCGCGAATCGAATATTACGGACAACGCGAATCATGAATTGATCGCGTACTATGTCGACTACGCACATCAGCCGGCCAGGGCGCTGGAGATCGCTACCCAGGAACTGGCGCGGCGGCATGATGCGTTCACGCTGGACGCTTATGCGTGGTCGCTTGCAGCCAGCGGGGATTATGTGAAGGCGGACGTTGAAATGCATAAGGCGATGGCCTTTGGCGTGAAGGATCCTAAGGTGCTGCGGCATGCGAGTGAGATTGTGCGGAATTTGAATCAAGCCGTCGCGTCGCGATAGCGGCGCGGCGAGTAATAGCCAACCCGAACAAGGGCAGATCGAGTGGTATCTTCTCCGTGCTCCTGGACCCACGCCCTCCATTTCGGATGCTTGCCCGCGCTGCGCCACGCGACACCACTTCGTCTGGAAGCTCGCCGAAAAGCGCCTGCGCCAGATGGAGTTCTTTCAGCCGTGCGCGCGGCTGGTATAGCAGCCCGTGTCTAAAGTCGAAAAACGCCTGGCTCTGAAAATGTTTTGACTTTAAGATCGGGATATGGCGATGGGGACGCGGAAGAAGAGAGAGCGGCAGGAATCGCTCTGGTACGGCGGTGAGTTGCCGACGGCGCCGGGACATCCGTTTTACAGCGGGTTGAACGCCCTTCTCGAGAAGGCGGACTTTGACTGTTTCTGCGAGAAGAGCTGTGCCGGGTTCTATCACGCGAAACTGGGTCGTCCGTCGCTGGCTCCGGGACTGTACTTCCGGATCATGATGATTGGTTTCTTCGAAGGCATTGACAGCGAACGCGGCATTGCGTGGCGGCTGGCCGATTCGCTCACACTGCGGCAGTTTCTCTCCATCGGACTCGACGAGCCAACGCCGGACCATGTGACGATATCGCGGACGCGGCGGCTGATCGGCGCCGAAACGCACCAGCGGATCTTCACCTGGGTGCTGGAACGGCTGGCGCAGGGTGGGCTGCTCAAAGGCAAGACCATCGGTGTGGATTCGACGACGCTGGAAGCGAACGCGGCGATGAAGTCGATCGTACGACGCGACAGCGGTGAGAGCTACAACGAATATCTGAAGCGGGTGGCCACAGCCGAGGGTGTGGAAATCACCGACGCAGCGTCACTGAGGCGCATGGACCGGAAGCGCAAAAAGAAGACTTCCAATGAAGACTGGGCCAGTCCGAGCGATGCCGAAGCCGAGATCACGAAACTGAAAGACGGGCGCACCGCGCTGGCGTACAAGGCGGAGAATGCAGTGGATATGGAAACCGGCGCCATCGTTGCGGTCACCACGCATGGCGGAGCGGCAGCCGACACGGCAACCGTGGAAGAGACAGTTATCGAAGCCGGTGTAGCCGTGTCCGGTCTGGTTGCGGAAACGACATCTGCAGGAAACTATCCGGTGCATCCCGCCGGCGTAGAGGAAGTGGTGGCGGACAAGGGATACCACAGTAACGATGTGGCCGTGGCGCTGCGGGAGCTTGCAGTCAGAACGTACATCGCGGAACCGGAGCGCGGTGTCCGTAACTGGAATGGCAAAGCCTGGGAGAAGGAAGCGGTATATGCCAACCGGCGGCGGATTCGGGGCGAACATGGCAAACGACTGCAGCGCAGACGCGGGGAAAAGATCGAACGCAACTTCGCACACCAGTTCGATACCGGCGGTATGGACCGGCTCTGGGTGCGCGGTCTGGAAAATGTCCACAAGAAACTGCTGATCCAGGCGGCGGCATGCAATCTCGCGCTGCTGATGCGTTCCCTTTATGGAGCCGGCAAGCCCAAAGCCGCACATGATCAGGTACGGCGAGCAGTTTTTGCGATTCTGGCCTTTATAAGAGCATGGGAAGCCTTCTGGCATCCACCATCCGTACACCCCGGCTACCTCATGCGAAAACCGAGAACATCAACCAAGCACCTCTTACGTCACCGCGTCACGCAAAAATAGGGCGGTTTAGACACGGGCTGTTAGGCCCTTGGATAGGAGTCAGTCGGGGAAAATGCGGCCCTTGAGTGCGGATACTGGCGGCGCTGGTGCGCGGCACCGCCAGTTGGCCCCCTTGATTCAACTCGCTTTAATTTCATCGTGCCTGACCATAATTGCGGGCTTCGTCAGCCAACTCTGATCGTCGTTCAGCTCGCCGGAAACAATCGCAATAAAATCACCCTCATCAGACTTGAGCTTGATCGCCTCCTTAGCCAGAGACTCCCATTTCAATATGAAATAGCGGGCGGCTTCAACCGTGCTGTCCTCCGTGAAGCCAGCGAGAACAAACCTCACCTGTGTGCCATTTCCGACAGGTACAGTGTGTCTGACTATCAGTCCGTAATCCTTCAGTCCTTTTTCATGGTTCAGCCATTTATCGATTGTCCACTTCCCCTTGGGGTAAATGTGTGTATAGCGCCTTTCGATGCCGCTATCGTTCTCAACTCTAACGTCGCTTGTATCGAGATCTGCGTATTCGCCTGAAACGTGCGTCGCCCTCAAGACAACAGCGTCGCCAAGCTCGCTTGCTCTATCAATCCGAATACATTTTTCGGGCCCGGCGATGTCATTGGCTATCGCTGTCGTCGTATCGGTAAAGGCAAGACCCATCGAAATCACATAAGGCGCGGAAGCGAACTTCTTAAAAGGATCAGTTGGAGGATCAGTGTTTTTCTCATGCTGGATAATTTCCAGATCCGGAGTGGGAAACCCCGCCTTACGGATCTTTTCCCTCAAGAACCGGGCGGCCTCGGCATCCCGGGCGTTTACCCAGGATCTCGCCTTGAACAGCCGGTTATTCTCAGGCTGATTAAGGGCCCTATGCATGGCGTCTTTGATTAGAGCGTCAGTTGTTGCCAACTCATCCATTAAGGTTTCTATCTGGTCCGCTTGCAGAATGATGACCCCGCGAACGGCACGAGACAGCGCTCCGTCGCCAAAAAACAATTCGAAAAGTTTCTCATTGGTCTGGCCCGCCTGTTGTTTTACAATCATTGAGGTGAACTCGATCAGCGCAACTGACAGCATCGAGGTGCCGATCGCGAAGAACAGCGACAAACCCCAGCCACTGTGCTGATACAGGCGCACGTCTCTCCACTGGGTAGCGCCCACCTTGGCGGTCTCGTTCTGCCGAATACCACCAGATCCCGGGATGAGCTGCTGATGACAGCTGGTCTCATTAAGACCACGTCTATGGCGATTATGAATATGCCCAACACAGCCACTATCGCTGTTACGATCAGAAGCTTACGATTTACGAACCAGAGTTCTTTGAACATCGCACGCATAGAGCCTGTGTCACAATCTACCCGCACATGATAACAAGGCGTCGACCAGGCGCGATTCAGCGTCATACTGCGCTGGCTGTGGAGCAAGGCTATGTCAGTCCAGCCGGTTGAACCCGGCGAATCGCGTAACTGGCCCAATTCCGTCTCTTGGGGAAACCCCAAATAGATCCGTGCCACCCGAAAACGCATCATCTACTACAGGGAATGTTGTTTAGCCCTCGACGGCTATTGGTTTCCGCCGGAGACTGATCATTACATCCCGACGTCAAGGAGGGATTAATGAAACGAACATCCGGGTTTCTTCTGCTCCTCAGCAGCGTTGTTGTTACTACCCTGGTCGGCTCGATTTGGCTGCATGGGCTAAACGCGCAACAGACGTCACCGGCTCCGGGCTCCTCACCACAAGTTACTGGCACGCCCGGCTTGCCGGGCGCCACGACAACGATCAACGGCCAGCAACTTCCGCCGCCGCCGCAGAAATTTGGCGGTAAGATCGAGCGCAACGTCGCGGAATCGACGCCCTACTAGTGTTGTGTCCAACAAATAACTAGACATAATACTAGGGGTTGTATTAACCTGGGTCTTGGCTGTTTCCCTTGAGCTGTCGACGGCGGACCGGCAAAAGATTCAGGAATGGACCGCAGCCCATGGCACTCCGCAACAGGTGGCTCTGCGTTGTCGGATTGTCCTCGGCGCCTCCGAAGGTGAGGCCGATTCCGCCATCTCCAGGCGGCTTGCGGTAAACAGGAACACGGTTATTCTCTGGCGGAAGCGTTTCGTCGAATGCGGGCTGGATGGTTTGTGGGAAGTCGCCCCGGGCCGCGGACGAAAACCGCTATATGAAATGGATAAAATCACGGCGATCGTGGAAGCGACTCTGCAAACCAAACCGGCGGGGATGACTCATTGGAGCTGCCGAACACTTGCGGAGCAACAGGGCGTCAGTAAGTCCACAGTGCACAATATCTGGCGTGCTCACAACCTGCAACCGCATCGAACCGAGACCTTTAAACTGTCGCGCGATCCGAAGTTTCTGGAGAAGATGACCGATGTCGTGGGCCTGTATCTGAATCCTCCGCAGCAGGCGATTGTCCTTTGCGTGGACGAAAAGAGCCAGATTCAGGCGCTGGATCGGACGCAGCCCGGCCTACCCGTTAAAAAGGGACGCTGCGGCACCATGACTCATGATTACAAGCGCAACGGGACGACTACGTTGTTCGCGGCTCTGGAGACCTTACAGGGGAAGGTCGTCGGCGAATGTCATCAAAGACATCGGCATCAGGAGTTCCTGAAATTCCTGCGCCGGCTGGATACAGAGTTCCCCGGCGATGTGCCGCTGCATCTGGTGATGGACAACTACGGCACCCATAAGCACGAGAAGGTTATGGCCTGGTTGAAGCGCCATCCTCGTTTCGTCTCTCACTTCGTTCCCACCAGTTCCAGTTGGATGAATCTCGTCGAGCGCTGGTTCGGCCACCTGGACAACAAAGCCATCAAGCGCGGCGTCTTTCGCAGCGTCGCCGACCTGCAGGCATCGATTGCAGCCTTTCTCAGAGCGTGGAATGAAAGTCCGAAACCCTTCGTCTGGACGGCGACTGTCGAATCGATTCTGGAGAAACTCTCCCGCTGCCGCCGAACTCTCGAGCAGATTCAGCCCGGCTGCACCAGCCCAAAACCTCGCAAACGGAAGAAAGCCGCTGTATAGTTATTTCGCGGACACTACACTAGCCCTCTCGCGTCGTGCCGCCGAAGGGCGCGCCCAACGTCCTTTTGATCATGACCGACGACACCGGCTTCGGCGTCTCCAGCACCTTCGGCGGCGTCATCCCGACGCCCAACCTCGACCGCATCGCCGCGAACGGCCTGCGCTACACCAACTTCAACTCGACATCGCTGTGCTCGCCGACGCGCGCCGCGCTGATCACCGGACGAAACCATCATTCGATGGGCTTCGGGGTCGTCTCCGAGCAGTCGACCGGCTACCCCGGCTACAACAGCATCATGACCCGCGACAAGGCGACTGTCGGCAGAATCCTCAAAGACAACGGCTATTGGACATCCTGGTTCGGTAAGGACCACAACACCCCGGAGTTTCAAGCGAGCCAGGCCGGCCCGTTCGACCAATGGCCGACCGGCATGGGCTTCGACTACTTCTACGGCTTCGTCGGTGGCGACGCCAACCAGTGGCAGCCGAACCTGTTTCGCAACACCACGGCGATCTACCCGTACTACAACAACCCCGGCTGGAACCTGATCACGGCGATGGCCGACGATGCGATCGAGTACATGAGACGCATCACCGCCATCGACGCGGAGCAGCCATTCTTCATCTACTACGTGCCCGGCGCCGTCCATGCGCCGCACCACCCGACGCCGGAGTGGATCAAGAAGATCAGCGACATGCACCTGTTCGACAAGGGCTGGAACGAGTTGCGCGAGACCATCTTCGCCAACCAGAAACGGCTCGGCGTGATCCCGCAGGACGCCAAGCTCACGCCCTGGCCCGACGACCTGCTGAAGCACTGGGATCAACTCACGCCCGACGAGAAGAAGCTGTTCATCCGCCAGGCGGACGTCTTCGCCGCATACTGGGCCTACACCGACCACGAGATCGGCCGCGTGATCCAGGAGGTCGAGGACATGGGCAAACTCGACAACACGCTGATCATCTACATCGCCGGCGACAACGGCAACAGCGCCGAAGGCACGCTGATCGGCACGCCGAACGAGATGGCGTCGCTCAATGGCGTCGAATGTGCCGGTCGCAGATCAGTTCAGGTTGCTACGACGCCTGGGGCACGGACCAGACCTATCCGCACATGGCCGTGCCGTGGACATGGGCGTTCGACACGCCGTTCTCGTGGACCAAGCAGATCGCTTCGCACTTCGGCGGCGTGCGCCAAGGTATGGCGATCTCGTGGCCGAAGGTCATCAAGGACAAGGGCGGCATCCGCAACCAGTTCCATCACATCATCGACATCGTGCCGACGATCCTGGAAGCGACCGGCATCCAGGCGCCCGACGGTGGTCGACGGCATCCCGCAGAAGCCGATCGAAGGCGTCAGCATGATGTACACCTTCGATGCGAAGAACGCCAATGCGCCGTCGCGGCACCACACACAGTATTTCGAGATGATGGGCGACCACGCGATCTATCATGACGGCTGGATCGCCAGCACCAAGGTCATGCGGCCCCCGTGGGACATCGTGGGGGCGGTGAGCCAGGATCCGGCCGGGTTCCCGTACGAACTTTACGATCTCACCAAGGACTGGACCCAGTACGACAACGTCGCCGCCAAGTACCCGGAGAAGCTCAAGGAACTGGAGAACCTGTTCTGGACGGAGGCCAACAAAGTACCAGGTGCTGCCGCTGGACGCCTCGGTCGCAACCCGGTTCGTGACGCCGCGCCCCAGCCTCACCGCGGGCCGCAACGTGTTCACCTGGTCGGGCGAGATTACCGGCACGCCGAACGGCGACGCGCCGAGCATTCTCAACGCGTCGTATAACTTCAAGGCCGAGGTGGAGATCCCGCAGGGCGGCGTCGGAAGGCATGATCGTGACCCAGGGCGGCCGGTTCGGCGGCTACGGTTTCTATGTGCTGAAAGGCAAGCCGGTATTCCTCTGCAATTTCCTCGATCTGAAGCGCGTGCGGTGGGAGGGTCCGGATGCACTGCCGCCGGGCAGGCACACGCTCGAGTTCGACTTCAGGTATGACGGCCTGGGGTTAGGCACGCTCGCCTTCAACAATGTGAGCGGCATCGGCCGTGGCGGCACGGGCGTGCTCAAGGTCGACGGGAAGGTGGTGGCGCACCAGAGGATGGAGCACTCGATGCCGCTCCTCATGCAATGGGACGAGAACTTCGACATCGGCGCCGACACCGGCACGCCAGTGATCGAGAGGACTACCAGGTGCCGTTCCCCTTCACCGGCAAGCTCAACAAGCTGACGCTCACCATCGATCGGCCGAAGCTATCGGAGGCAGATGTGCAAAGACTGAAGGGGGCTCAACGGAACAACAGGGCGAGTGAGTAGCAGGCACCCAGGTCACGACCAGATCGCCCGAATTCCGCAAGGTAAAAAGACATCCGGTTTGTGAAGTGAGAGGGATGTCTTCTGGCCCTACAGTGTGGCGTCCTCGGGGTGCGAAACAACACGGGACGGACCCGGGGAGTCCTTTCTCTACTTACATCGTTCGCCATCGAGATAGACGGCTTCTATTTCGATAGCGGGCGATTGGCGGAAAAGAACGAGGTCGGCACGTTCGCCGGCCTCGAGGCCTTTGGTGCGGCCAGGTATGCCGAGCAGTTGGGCGGGGTTGGTTGCAGCGGTTTGCAAAGCGTCGCGCAAAGGCAGTCTGGCGATGCGCATGAGGTTCGTGATTGCGGCGTCCATGCGCAGAGCGGAGCCGGCCAGCCTGGTTGTGCCGGCCAGGAGCACGCGATTGTCGGGAGTGAGTTCGACTTCGAGTTCGCCCAGGCGATAGTTGCCGGGAGTGGCTCCGGCGGGTGCCGCGGCGTCGGTTACGAGAATGGTTCGGGCGATGCTTTTTGCACGCAGCGCAGTCTGAAAGAAAGCATCATCGAGGTGAACCCCATCGGCGATGAAGCTGGCGCTGAGGCGATCTTCGGCCAGCTGATCGAAGAGGTAGTTAGGAAATTTCGGCAGCGTTCTATGCGCGGCGTTTCCGAGGTGTGTGGAGAGCACGGCGCCCGCGTCCACCGCGGCGGCGATTTGTTGTGCATTGGCGCCCGTGTGACCGATGCTCACCGCGACTCCTGCTTCCGTCAACGAACTGATGTAGCGGGGCGCATTGGGCCAATGCGGCGACAGCGTGACCAGCCGGATGTTTCCCTCGGTCGCGTCTTGCCAGCGCGCAAATTCGTCGACATCAGGGGGGCGAACACAGGCGGCGGGGTGCGCTCCGCGAGGACCGTCTGTCGCGTCGATGTGCGGGCCTTCCACGTGAAAACCGGCGATTGCGCGGCCGCGGGGCAGGGAGGCCTTTGCGCGATGGAGGTTCCGAAGGCTCGCAAGCATTGCGGCGGCCGGTGCGGTGATGACGGTCGGAAGGCAGCGCGTGACTCCGGTGGCGAGAATTGCGTCGAGCGCTTTGCCGATCTGTTCGATGGAAGAGTTCGGATCGTTGAAATCGACGCCGGCGAACCCGTTGACCTGGAGGTCGATGAAACCGGGCGCGACGTAGAGGCCGCTGGGACCCGTTTCGGAAGGCTTTATCGATCGAATGATGCTATCGAAATCAATCGCGACGGGCCAGCCGGTTTCGAAATGTTTCGCCAAACAGATCATGCGGCGTCCGATTTATTCACAAAACGTCGATAGTCTTCCACAACGTTCCCACAGGTGGTTCCACGCAAGTTCATGGAGATAGAACCGAAAACAAAGTTGTTGAAATGGCGGCAAAGTCAGGCTTTTTCACGATACAACAATGGGACGGATTGGCTGGCGCGTGACTCCGGCGGTAGATCTCGGGGGAGACAGCCGTGGCAGGGGTTGCGCGCGCAGTCGTCTGCCTTTGCGTATATAATCGCCCAAGCCGGAGGGCGTATGCGTACACCAACTTGTCTCCTGATTGCCGCGTTGCTGTCACCGGTGTTTATTGCGCTGCCAGTCGACGGGCAATGGCGTAATCTCCCTACCAAAGGCGTTCCAAAAACTGCGGACGGGAAACCCGACCTCGCGGGGCCTGCGCCGCGGGCCGCGGATGGTCATCCCGATCTTTCCGGTATCTGGGAGCCGAACGGGAATAGGTATACTCGTGACCTTGCGGTGGATTTGAAGCCGGAAGACGTGCCTTTCCAGCCGTGGGCGAAAACGCTGTACGATTCGCGAACCGATGGCTCGCACGAGAAGGAGGATCCGGACGCCAACTGCCTGCCGCAGGGCGTTCCGAAGATCGACGCTGCGCCGGCGCCGTGGAAGATCGTGCAGAATCCCGGCTTTGTCGTGATCATTTATGAGGCGTTCAACCTGTGGCGCCAGGTGTTCATGGATGGCCGGCAGCTGGAGCGGGACCTTAACCCGAGCTGGATGGGCTACTCGACCGGCACGTGGGACGGCGACACGCTGGTGGTCGATTCGCGTGGCTTCAATGGCAAAGCTTGGCTGGATCAACTGGGGAAGCCGAGTACGGACGCGCTCCACGTGATTGAGCGATTTCGGCGCAAGGATTTCGGCCACATGACCATCGGGATCACGATCGACGATCCGAAGGCATACTCGAAGCCGTGGAATGTCACGGAGGATGTGCATCTGCTGCCGGAGACGGAACTGATCGAGTTCATCTGCAACGAGAACAATCGTGATGTGAGCCATCTGCCGGGTCAGCCTCCGAAGCAGTAGAGATGCGGGTACTGTTGTTTTTCGTCTGCGCGGCGGCTTCGGCACAGTGGCTGCACTATCCTACGCCCGGCGTGCCTCGAACGCGCGATGGCAAGCCGAATCTGTCCGCTCCCGCGCCGCGTGCCGCGGATGGTCATCCGGATCTTTCGGGTATCTGGGATATCGAGCATAATCGCGTTTGTCCGCCTGATGGTTGCCCCGGTAACGACATGCCGATCGGCCTGGATTTCCTCGACATCGGTTCGAGCCTGAAGGAAGGCTTGCCTTACCAGCCGTGGGCGGCGCAACTGACGAAGGAGCGGACGGCGGCAAATGGAAAGGACGATCCGAGTTCGCACTGCATACCGGTGGGCCTGGTGAAGCTCTATACCAGCCCGCTGTACCGGAAGTTCGTGCAAACGCCGGGGCTGCTGCTGATGCTGAGTGAATTCGATGGCAGCCGGCGGCAGATTTTCACTGATGGGCGTCCGCTGCCCGAGGAAATGCAGCCGACCTTCAACGGCTATTCGACCGGGAAGTGGGAGGGCGATGTGCTGGTCGTTCGAACGGCGGGGCTTCATGATGGGATGTGGCTGGACCGGAACGGCAGTCCACTGACCGATGCGGCGCGGATTACCGAACGAATCCATCGTGTGAATTATGGGCGTTTGGAAATCGATTTAACGGTGGACGATGCGAAGGCTTATACGAAGCCGTGGACGATCCGGTTGAATGAGTTCATTGTTCTCGATACGGACCTGATGGATTACTACTGCGCCGAGAACGAAAGAGACGCGCGACACCTGAAGTAGCCAGCAGCGGTGACTGGCCAGCTGTTTACTCAGGGCATGGGAAGCTCAATGGGCGCTGCCCGGGCCTCATCGAATAATCCAGCAAATGCTGCGACGGAAGAATGGACTCGCGGCTGAAGCCACGTGCTGGAGTTTCTACATTTGTGGAGAGATTCTTGTCCTTCGGAATCCATGCCGCAGGAACGATCAGGACATCAGCAAGTTGCGAAATTGATGCTTACGTACTCGTCGAGTGGGAACTGCCAGTGCGTTGCCCATGAAATAACTGCACAGTTGAGCGGTACACCCGGCTTCGGCCGCGTTTGCCCGATGCCGTTCGAGACGCGACTGAAGCCGCGTGTAGCGGGTTATCGGGCGGAACACATATCGGCTTAGCCTTTCGCCAGCCGCCTCCCAACGCCGAAGTGCGGCTCCGTTTTTCAGAGAGCAGTCGCGTAGCGTTACTGACTATGACAATACTGGGGCCCGCCCGACGCGGCGCGCCGGGTTGGTGCGCTTGTTTCTCAGGGCAACTGGCACCACATCATCATGCGTCAATCCGCCGGATATCACAGGCTCAGGATGGGTTTTGTGCTTTCGGAAACAGGTTGATATACTGTCGGCACAAGCGAAGAAGCCTGGAGGTTCTGACGTGAAAGCCAAGTTCGTGGTTCTCGCCGGTTGCATGGGTCTGTTGTCGATCGCACTACCCCTGTCGGCGCATCATTCGTTCGCCGCCGAGTACGATAACTCGAAGCCGGTGAGCATCAAAGGTAAGGCGGTCAAGATGGACTGGGTGAATCCTCATTCCCACCTGGTGTTCGAAGTGACCACTGCCGACGGTAAGATCGAACAGTGGGCCGCGGAAACGCCTCCACCCAACGGGTTGTATCGCGCCGGCTGGCGGCAGAACATGATCAAAGGCGGCGAGGAACTCACCGTCAATGGATTTCTGGCGAAGGACGGCAGCAACCTGATGTGGGCGCAGAGCGTGGATTTCGCCGACGGACGCCGCATCACGCTGAACTCATCGCCGGACGTTCAACCGGCACGGGGCGGGGCGGCGGTCGTGCCGGCGGTCCTCCTCAGCCTAGTCCGATCTTTCAGACAACCGGTTTTCCAGACAAGCGATTAGAGTAAGGAGCGAAGTCCAAGATGACAGTTCGATTCTCCGGGTTCCTGTGCGCCGTTGCCGGCCTTGCCGTGTTGTGCGCCGCGCCGGCGTTCGGCCAAAAGCAGGCGTTCGCGCCGTCCAAAGGATGGTACAACCAGCCTGACTTGCAGGGAATCTGGATGCCGGCAAAGCCGATTGACAATCTGGAGAAGGGCGGTTTCATCAAGGACCCTCCCAACGGCAAGATTCCGTATGTGGCGGGCGCAAAGGCCAAGCGGGACCAGAATGAGAAGAACGCCAAAACGGCGGATCTGGTGAACCGCTGCTATATGCCGGGCGTGCCGCGGTTGATGACTATGGGCTATCCGTTCCAGATCTTCGAAACGGAGAAGTACGTCGCGATCGTTTCCGAATATTCGCACACTTACCGGATGATCTATCTGGATGGCAGTCCGCACCTCGATTTTCCGGGCCTCTGGAATGGCGATTCCCGCGGGAAATGGGATGGCGACAGCCTGGTCACGGACGTGACCAACTTTAACGACCAGACCTGGCTCGACAAGGCGGGCAACTATCACAGCGACAAGCTGCACGTGACGGAACGATTCACGCGCACGGGGCCGACGTCGCTCCTCTATGAAGCGACGATCAGCGATCCCGATACGTTTACGAAGGATTGGAAGATCGCGGTGCCCATGACGCAGAAGACCGGCCCCACGGCCCGCATGATGGAACATGAGTGCCAGGATCTGGCGTTTGGCCAGTAGGCGATGAGCTATTTGATGGAGCACACCCGAATGAAGAACGCGGTTCTTGGATTTGCGCTGCGTGATCGGAACGACCCTGGCATTCGTGGCCCCGCTTGCGGGACAGGGCCGGTGGAGAGAGGCGGTCCTCCTGCGGCTCCGGCGGGTCCCATGCCCAGGCTGCCCGACGGCCATCCGGACATGCAGGGATTCTGGAATCCTCCGGCGATTACCGATATTGAACCTGCGCCGGCGCGTGGCGGGTGGACGTGCGGGCGGCGGTGCAGCGCGAGGTGGTGGTGCTCCAGGGGGTGCTCCGAGTGGTGCTCCGGCAGCTGGCGGACCTCCTCCGGGCGGCGGCGGTGGAGCGATTGCGGGATTTGGCGGTAATGCAGGCCCCGGCAACCGTATTATCGATCCGCCGGACGGAAAGATCCCGTATAAGCCCGAAGCGCGCGCGAAGCAGCAGGACATCCTCATGAACCACATGGCGGACGAACCGGAACTGCATTGCTACCAGTCCGGCGTGCCGCATAGCGAATCGAATCAGTTCGGCGTGCAGATTCATCCAGACACCTGGATATTTCGTGCAGCTCTCCGAGTTCATGCACACCGTGCGCGTGATTCCGACCGACTCGCGCCCGCATATCGACGCCAATATCAAGTTGTTCCAGGGCGATCCGGTGGGCCATTGGGAAGGCGACACGCTGGTGGTCGATACGACGAATCAGAACACGAAAACCTGGTTCGATACGTCCGGCAACTTCAAGACGGAAGCGCTGCATGTGACTGAGAAGTTCATTCCGCAGGACGCGAACACTATCGTCTACGAGGTCACGGTCACCGATCCCACCATCTACACGCAGCCGTGGACGGCGCACTGGAATATCAGCCGCAATACCGCTAACGGCGGAAAGATGTCCGACGGCCACCCTTACGAGCAGATGGAGTTCGGGTGCATTGAGGGCGAATACGGATCTGGAGCACTACACGGAAGACAAGGGCGGCAAGGCTCCGAAGAAGCGCTAAGCAAGCCCACAGGTGGGGCGGAAGGTGATTGATCGCCGGAAATTCATTGGCGCGTCCGTGCTGGCAGCAGGCTCCACGGCATTAGCCGCGCCGCCCGATACCCCGGCGAAAGTCATAGCTCCTCCGAAAGATGTAACTCGTATTCTCGCGAGCTACATCGTTAGCGGGTCAGTTGGCCGATATTCCCGCGCCTGTGCGTAAGGAAGCGGCCCGCACGCTGCTCAACTGGGTCGGGTGCGTGCTGGGGGGATCGCGGAACTGCAGCAGTCGGCATTGCGATTTCCGCGCTCTCGCCGTTCTTCGGCCCCGCTCAGGCGTCGCTCCTCGGACGAAAAGAACGCACAGACATTCTCAATGCCGCGCTGATTAACGGCATTAGCTCACACGTGCTCGATTTCGACGATACGCATCTGCGCACGGTGATTCATCCGGCGGGTCCGGTGTGCTCCGCAATTCTGGCGCTGGCGGAATACCAACCGGTATCGGGCGGCGATTTCCTGAATGCGATGGTGCTGGGGATTGAGGCCGAATGCCGTATCGGCAACGCCGTTTACCCGGCGCACTACGATATCGGCTGGCACATCACCGGGACTGCCGGAGTCTTCGGCGCCGCGACGGCGTCCGGCAAGCTGCTCGGTCTTTCCGAGCAACAGATGGTGTGGGCGCCTCAGTCTCGCGGCTACGCAGCCAGTGGGACTGCGCGAGATGTTCGGCACCATGACGAAGAGTTTTCATCCCGGGGCGCGCGGCGCACAACGGATTGACGGCGGCTTTTCTCGCTGCGAAGAATTTCACCAGCTCGGATCACGGGATCGAAGCGAAGTCGGGCTGGGCGAACGTGCTAAGCGACGGAACGCAACTACGCGGAGATTACCGAGAAGTTGGGCAGCACCTACGAAGTTTCGTTGAACAGTTACAAGCCGTTTCCGTGCGGGGTCGTGATGCATCCCACGATCGACGGCTGCATTCAGCTTCGCCGGCAGTATCAGCTCAAGCCGGATCAGATCGACCGCGTCGAATTGAGAGTTCACCCCCTCGTACTGGAGTTGACAGGGAAGAAGACTCCGCAGACGGGGCTCGAAGGAAAGTTCAGCATTTACCATGCTGCTGGGATCGCGATTGTGGAAGGCGCAGCGGGCGAACAGCAGTTTTCGGATTTGGCGGTTCGCAACCCTGTCGTGAGGGCGTTGCGAGACCGGGTTTCGACGGTGATCGATCCCGCCATAAAAGAAGATCAGGTTCGCATCGCAATTACGCTCAAAGACGGCCGCAAGCTGGAGAAATTCATCGAGCACGCGGTGGGAAGCATCGACAATCCCATGAGCGATTCGGATCTCGAAGCAAAGTTCGCCGCGCAGGCTGATGGTGTGCTGCCGGCCGCTCAGGCGCGCCGGGTGATGGGCCTCTGCCGGGATATCGAAACGCTGCCGAACGCCGGTGCGCTGGCGAAAGCGTCATCCGTGTAGCGGAGTCTAAGCGCCTATGTCCGAGACGCCTATTCTGGACCTCGAGTGCGAACCACCGAAGATGAGCCGGCCCTGGGCGAATTATCTGTTCGGCGGCATCGCTGTGCTTATCATCGTGCGCTGGATTCCCGTTGACGGTCTCTGGTGGTTCCCTGTTTTGTACGCCAGCATTGCGTTCCACGAGATCGGCCATCTTGTTGCGGGCAAGCTTGCGGGAATGAACGCAGGCGGGATCGTCGTTGGCGGGTTGATGTGGTTGAAATCCGGCGACAAATGGCGTTTCCGTTTCGAGTACCGGCGCCTGCTCTCGGGAGGACTTGCGAAATCGTTGCCCGCCAGAGGTGATTTCAATCCGGTGCGGTATGCCTGGATGGTCGCTGGCGGCCCGCTCGCGACAATTCTGCTCGCAGCCGTGTCGGGAACCGTTTTTTGGAGATCGGGAAGCACGGCAGGCTGGCTTAGTTCGCTGTGGTGGATCAACGTCATTCTCTTCGCCAGTACGTTGATGCCCGCGACCGGCCCGAATAAGTCGGACGGGGCCAGACTGTGGATGCTCCTGAAGCGCGAGGAGGAAACCAGATCGTGGATCGCATTGAGTCACGTAATGGCGGAGGATGCGGCCGGTGTGTTACCGGGCGACTGGGATGCGGAGCTCTTCGGGCTGATGCTTCGGCCCGATACCGGCGGCGGTGACCACGCATCCCGGCATATGCTCGCGTTTCACCGATATAACGATCAACGCGACAAGCAGCGGGCGCTACAACACCTGGAGAAGGCGCTCGCGGCTTCCGGAACCTGTGGGAAGGCAGTGCGGCATTGGTGTTTCGCGGAGGCAGCCTGTTCGAGCGCCCTGCTGCGCGGTAGCCCGGTTGCTGCGCGAACTTGGGTTGCGCGGGCTGCGAAGTTGCGCAAGCCGGTCTCGAGGCACAACGTCGAGGCCTACCTGGCACAGAGCGAAGGGCGTTATGCCGATGCGCAGAAAGCCTGGGATGCCACCCTGGAGTTTCTGGCGAGGAAAAAGATGGACTCCGGGTTGTCGCGTTATGTCAAAGCCAGGATAGAAGAGTATCGCGACTGGTGCCGCGCCGAGCTGGAGAAGTCGGCGCATTCGGCTGTAACACCGGAGCCGCGTGCCCTGCAGGCTGGGCAGGCGTAAACAGATACAATCTGTTTCATGCGATTCCTTCCCGTATTCTTTCTCCTGATGGCGAGCGCCGTGCAGGCCCAAGGGCCTGTCTATGTGGTCACTCACATCGATCTCATGCCCGCCGGCGTGCCTACGGGGGTTCCGCTGCTCAAGCAGTTCGCTGCCACGACGCTGAAAGAGCCTAGCTGCGTACGGTTCGAAGTGCTGCAGCAGGACGGGCGTCCCAATCATCTGACCATTGTGGCCGTCTGGAAAGATCAGAAGGCGTTCGATGCGCATGATTCGGCTTCTTATACGAAAGAGTTTCGCGAAAAAATGCAGCCGCTGATCGGGAGTCCGTGGGACGAGCGGTTGCATCAGATCATTAAGCCATGAGCAAACCTGCAACGAGTCCTGAGCCGGGCCGACGCCCGAAAAGATCATGCGTTATTCGTGGGGCTATGCGGCGCCCCTGATACTCGAGGCGGCTGTCCGGCTTCGCGTTTTCGACGCACTGGACGATGGTCCGAAAACGATCGCCGAAACGAGTATCGCGACAAGGGCGTCCGAGCGGGGTTTATCCGCCCTCATGAACGCACTGGTCGGCCTCGAGTTCCTTACGCGCGACGATGCCGGGCGGTACGCGCTGACTCCGGAGAGCGCGACGTACCTGGTGAGTTCGAAACCATCTTACTTCGGCGGGTTTCTGCAGCATATAAGCAGTCAATTGATTCCGGACTGGCTGGAGCTGACGAAGGTGGTGCAGACGGGCGTACCGGCCAAGTCAGTGAATCAGCGCGGGGAAGGATCGGCCTTCTTCGAGGAATTTGTGGCTGGCCTTTTCGCCATGAATTACGGCTCGGCTGTGGCGGCAGCCGATGCGCTCGGAGTCTCGAAAGCCACCAAGCCGGTCCGGGTGCTCGACCTTGCGGCGGGATCAGGGGTGTTCGGAATCGCTCTTGCGCAGCGATCACCACAGGTGACAGTGAATGCGGTAGATTGGCCGAACGTCCTCGAAATCACGCGCAAGACTGCTGCGCAGTGCGGCGTTGCCGACCGCTTCAGTTACACAGGCGCAGATCTGGATTCCGCCGATTTCGGCAAAGGTCATAATGTCGCGACGCTCGGCCACATCCTGCACAGCGAGGGGGAGGCGCGCAGCCGCAAGCTGCTGAAGAAGACGTATGACGCGATGGCGTCCGGCGGCACCATTGTGATTGCGGAATTTCTGGTGGATGCGGATCGCCGCGGCCCGCTCACCGGATTGTTGTTCGATGTAAACATGCTGGTCCACACGGACGCCGGCCGGACTTATAGCTTCGAAGAAATCCGTAGCTGGCTCACGGGATGCGGATTTACGGATGCGCGACTGGTTGATGCGCCGGGCCCGTCCCCGTTGATCTTCGCGACCCGTTGAGACGCCCGTGAAACGGCTTCTCAGCTGGATGGGCGGCCACGAACTGGCGATACTGCTGGCGCTGGCCGGAATCGCGGCCGGTGTCTGGACGTTCGCGGCGCTGGCGAGCGAAGTCAGGGAGGGCGAAACGCGCGGGTTCGACCGGGATGTGCTTCTCGCCATGCGCCATCCGGGCGATCTCTCGCCGAGGGGCGGGGCGAAGGTGGAGGAAGCGGCGCGTGACATTACCTCGCTCGGAAGCGCCTCGATTCTGGGACTGATCACGCTGTTTGGCGCGGTATTTCTGGCGCTCGACGGGAAGAGGCACATGGCTTACTTCACCGGTGCTTCGGTGGTTGGCGGAATGATTGTTTCCAGTTTGCTGAAGGAGCTTTTTCAGCGGCCGCGGCCGGAGATCGTGCCGCATCTTGCTTACGCTTCCAACACGAGCTTTCCCAGCGGACATTCGATGATGTCGGCGGTCACGTATCTCACGCTTGGGGGCAATCCTGGCGCGGTCGCATGATCGCAGGGCGGTGAAGGCGTTCTTTCTGCTGGTGGCCGCAGCTGCTTTGTTTCCTGGTTGGCGTAACGCGCGTTTATCTGGGAGTTCATTGGCCCACCGATGTGCTGGCGGGCTGGACTGCGGGCGCGGTCTGGGCGCTGCTGTGCTGGGTTACGGCGCGGTGGCTGCAGGGCAGGCGAACGCTGGAACGGGAGGCGGAACGGTCGCCGGATTCGGAAGGCCAGAACCCAAAGGCTGAAGCCTGTGCCACCATCCTTCCACTAATGCGCTACGGGTTCGGGGATCTGGGCGCGGGTGCGGAACGGCGCCAGATGCGGATGCGGCCGACACGTTGCGCGGCGCCTTCGAGATACAGATAAATCACCGGCGTGATGTAAAGCGTGAGGAACTGCGAGAACAGCAGGCCGCCCACTACGGCCAGTCCGAGCGGCTGGCGCGCGTCCGCGCCCTCGCCGTTTCCGAGCGCGATCGGCAGAGTGCCGAACAGCGCGGCGACGGTGGTCATCATGATGGGCCGGAAGCGCAGGATGCATCCGGAATGAATGGCGTCGAGCGGCGCTCCTGCCTTCCACGCGCTGCGCTTCGATGGCGAAATCGATCATCATGATCGCGTTCTTCTTCACCACGCCGAACAGCATGATGAGACCGACGAACGCGTAGAGATCGAGCTCCTTGTGGAAGATCTTCAGCGTCAGCAGCGCGCCGAAGACGGCCGAGGGCAGGCCGGAGAGAATCGTGATGGGGTGAATGAAGCTCTCGTACAGCATTCCCAGCACGATGTAGATCACGAGGATCGGCGACGATCAGCAGAATCGACAGCCCTTTGAACGACTGCTGGAACTCCTGCACGGTGCCCTGGAATTGCGGCGCGAGGGTGGGCGGCATGCGCAGGTCGCGGATGACCTCGTCGATTCTCGCGCGGCATCGCCCAGGGCGAAGCCCGGGACGAGGTTGAACGAAATCGTCACGGCGGGCAACTGGCCGAAGTGATTTACGCTGAGCGGGCCGACCGAGCGCTCCAGCTTCACCACCGAATCGAGCGGCACCAGCGCGCCCTTCGAGGATCGAACGTAGAGCTTCGAGAGCGCTTCCGGGTTGCGCTGATACTGCGGCTCGACTTCGAGAATCACCTGGTATTCGTTCGACGGACGTGTAGATCGTCGAGACCTGGCGCGTTCCGTAGGCGGTGAACAGCGCGTTCTGAATCTGATCGGGCGTGACGCCGAACGTCTGCGGCGCGGTCGCGGTCGATCTCCACATTGATCTGCGGGCTGGCGATCTGCAGATCGCTCGTGACATTCATGAAGCCGGGCAGCGTGCGCATCTTTTCCAGCAAGAATCGGCACCCAGTGATAGATCTCGTTTTGATCCGCGTCCTGCAGCGTGAGCTGGTAAGGGCTCTGGGTGTTGTTGCCGCCGATCTGAATGGGCGGCGGATTCTGCAGAAACGCCTGAATGCCGGGAACGGACAAGAGCTTCGGCTGCAGCGACTGGATCACCTGATCGGCGGACAGCGTGCGTTCTTTGCGCGGCTTGAGCAGCATGAAAAGGTTGCCGGTATTTCCGCCGTTCACGAACGCGAAGACGCTGTCGACGTTCGGATCGTGCTCGCATGATGTTCTTGATGGCGGTGACGTGCTTCACCATCGAGTCATACGAAATGTCCTGGCCGGCAAGAGACTGGCCCTGGATGACGCCGCTATCCACGCTCGGCAGGAAGCCTTTCGGCATGCCGATGAAGAGCCAGATGCTGGTGCCGAGAAGCGCGAAGGCGAGCATCAGGGTAGAGAAGCGATGGCGCAGCACGAACGTGAGGGAGCGCTCGTAGCCATGATTCATGGCCTGAAAACAGCGCTCGAGCGCGTTGTAGAAAATCCCGTGCTTTTTGCCGTGGCTGGAGGTGCAGGAAGCGGCTGCCCAGCATGGGCGTCAGGGTCAGCGAGACGAATCCGGAGACCAGAATCGCGACCGCGATGGTGACGGAAAATTCGTGCAGCAGGCGTCCGACGATTCCGCCCATGAACAGCACGGGAATGAAAACGCTGACCAGCGAGATGGTCATCGAGACGATGGTGAAGCCGATCTCGCGCGAGCCGTCGACGCGCCGCCTCCATGCGCGATTCGCCCATCTCCATGTGGCGCACGATGTTCTCCAGCATCACGATGGCGTCGTCCACCACGAAGCCCACCGAGAGCGTGAGCGCCATCAGCGAGAGGTTGTTCAGGCTGTAGCCGAGCAGGTACATGACGGCGAACGTGCCGACGATCGAGAGCGGCACCGCGACGCCGGGAATCAGCGTCGCCGAGAGGTTGCGCAGGAAGAGGAAGATCACCATCACGACCAGGCAGACGGTGAGCATCAGGGTGAACTTCACGTCGTCGATCGAATCGCGGATATCGGTTGAGCGGTCGAAAATGATTCCCAGTGGATTGACGGCGGGAATCTCCGCGCGGAACGCGGGCAGCAGCGTTTTGACGTTATCCACCACTTCGACCGTGTTGGTGCCGGGCTGGCGGTGGATGGCCAGAATGATGGTGCGGGTGTCGTTCAACCAGGCGCTGACTTTGTCGTTCTCCACGCCGTCGAGGACTTTGCCGAGTTCTTCCAGGCGCACCGGATTGCCGTTCTTGTAGGCGACGATCATGCGGCTGAATTGTTCGGCGCTGGTCAGCTGACCGGAGGATTGGATGGTGAAGGCCTGCTTCGACGCCGTAGAGCTTGCCGGTGGGCAGATTGATGTTGTTGGCGTTGATGGCGGCCTGGACTTCGTCGATGCCGATGCCGCGGCTGGACAGTGCATCGGGATCGACCTGGACGCGCACCGCGTATTTCTGCGCGCCGAAGACCTGCACCTGCGAGACGCCGCTGATCGTGGAGATGCGCTGCGCCATCACGGTTTCGGCGAATTCGTCGACTGTGTAGACGGGCAGCGTGGCGGAGCTGAGCCGAGGAAGAAGATCGGCTGATCGGCCGGGATTCACCTTGTTATAGGAAGGCGGGCGCGGCATGTTCGGCGGAAGGAGTCCGCCGGCCTTCGCGATGGCGGACTGCACGTCCTGCGCGGCGGCGTCGATGTTGCGGTCGAGCGAGAACTGAATGGTGATCGAGGTGCTGCCGAGCGAGCTCGAGGAGTTCATCGAATCGATGCCCGCGATGGTGGAGAACTGGCGCTCGAGCGGCGTCGCGACGGACGCGGCCATGGTTTCCGGACTGGCGCCGGGAAGTGCGGCGTTCACCTGGATGGTGGGGTAATCGACGCTGGGCAGCGCGGCCACGGGCAGCGTTCGATAAGCCACGATGCCGAAGAGCAGAATGCCGAGCGCTGTGAGCGTGGTGAAGATCGGGCGGCTGATGAAGAACTGGGAAATGTTCATCAGGCGGCACCTTCGGCGGGGCTCTGAGAAACGCTTCTTACCGCTCGTTGACAGTCGCGGCTCAGAAATACCGAGCCAGCGCTGTGAGCGTGGTGAAGATGGGCCAGCTGATGGAACTGGAGTTCATCAGGCGGCGCCTTTGTCGGTTGACGAAACGTTGTTGACGGAAGGCACAACGCGCACCGCCGCGCCAGGGATCAGGCGCATTTGCCCGTCCGTGACGACCGTGTCGCCTGGCGCAATCCCCGCCTCCACGACGATGCGATTGTCGACGGTCTGCCCCAGCGTGACCGGCCGGTTGATTACGGTGCCATCCGATTTGAGAACGAATACAAACTGGCCGGACTGGCCGGACTGCACGGCTTCAGACGGAATCACTGTCACGCCGTGGAGGGTGCGGAGCGTCATGACTACGTTGACGAACTGGCCGGGCCAAAGTGAGCGATCGGCGTTGGGAAAAGAAGCCTTGAGCTTGATGGTGCCGGTAGTGTTGTCGACGGAATTGTCGATGAAGGTGAGATCGCCGGTGACACTGTGTTCGGGAGAAATGATGGTGGTGACGGCGAGCGGATGCTGCTTGTTGTAGCTGCGGATATCGCCCAGAAGTTGTTCCGGCACGCTGAAGCTGACGTCAGATCGGCATGACCTGATTGATGTTGACCAGAGCCGTGGTGTCGTTGGCCTTAACCAGATTGCCGGCCTGGACCAGAAGGCTGCCGGCGCGTCCGTCGATGGGCGATTTGATGAAGCAGTAGGAGAGGTTGAGCTTCGCGGTTTCGAGCGCGGCTTTGTCGACGTTGAGCGAGGCTTTGGCGCTGTTGATGGCGGCTTCGTCGGCGCGGAGGGTTTCGTTCTGCGAATTGAATGTCGTTTGATAAGTGGAGTTCTGATCTTTCGAGATCAGGCCGTCTTTGGCGAGGGCGGCGTACCGGTCGGCCTGTTCTTTGGCGTTGGCGGTCTGGACTTTGTCGCGCGAGAGGTTCGCCTGAGCCTGCGCGATCAGGGCGTCATCTTTGGTGATGGCTGCCTGCGCCTGATCGATGGCCTGCTGGTAAGGGCGCGGATCGATTTCGAAAAGCTGCTGGCCGGCGCGAATGTCGTCGCCTTCGCGGAAGAGAACTTTGGTGAGTTCGCCTCCGATCTGGGCTTTCACGGCGATTACGGACACGGCTTCGACAGAGCCGATCTGGCGCACCTGCACGGGCACGTCGCGCGTCTCGGCCATGGCCACAGTCACCGGCGTGGGGGGTAATGCACCACGTCCGCCGGCTTTTCCGGACGGAGCGGAAGTGTTGCAGGCAAGCTGCGTGGCGAGGATCGCGGCGAACAGAGCCGCGAGGCAATAGGTCCTCATTTGGAATAACAAGTTTGGCGGAACTCCCGAGTACGAGGTTACCAAGAAGCCACCGAGCGGATTCCGCGAAGGGAGGACGGTTCGCGGTAGCGACGTCCGGCTGAGTCGACAATGTGCGTTTCCCCGGGAAGCCGCCATGAAAGGCGACCGCGTGCTGAAAACCCAACCCACAATCTGCCCTGAGAATGCGGAGAGAATTATCGCGCATGCTACCGCCGCCAAACCATGAGAAGGCATGGGCTTTAGCGCTTGCCGGGTTTGTTTGGCAGAAACGGTGTGTTCCGGTTGCGGGGAGGTTCGTGGGGGGGCTGAACAGGCGGTTTATCCAGGAGGGGGAGTGCGGCGGTCGACCAGTTCCAGAAAGCGGCGGTGAGCGCGCAGGTACTGGCGATCGTAACGCGATTCGTAGCGATTGATCAGCTCAAGGGAACGGGAGTCGTCGCTGAGGGTGCGGAAGGCCAGGGCACAACGAGTGGCGTTGTCTTCGGTGGGCATGTCTTCAGAAGCGGCATCGACGCGCATCTGGTGTTCCATGTTGGCCTTTTCGATGCCCCAGATTCGCATCTGACGCCAACGGGCGACGGCCATGTTTTCGACGAGGGTGATTTCAACGGTGGTTTGCGGTTGAAGTTCGGCGTGCAAATCGGCGAGGAGCGCGTTGAAGCGTTCTTCGGATTCGCCCTGCAGAACGACGGTGCCGGAGAGGATGCCATGGGTCGTGGCATTGCAGGAGGAGGCAAGTTTGCCCTCGGGAGTGATGGGACCGCGGGATTTGGCGCCGTTGGAGGCTAATACAGTTTCTCCCCATTCCAGCGCCGGAACTGCCCGGTCCGACCGGCTGGCTGCTGAGGATCGCGAGGATGGCTTCGAAGTTTACCGCGAAAACGATACGCAGGTCGGCTCCATCGACATCGATCCTTGAAATAGCGGCCTGAAGGAACTGGCGCTGCTGCTCGCGGTCTTCGAGGCGTGCCGCGCCCTGCATCGCGTCGCAGATATCAGTGAAGTCAGTCGTCGCGACCGCAGCCGCTGGTTGCAGGGCGTCGAGACGGACTTGCAGTTGGCGTTTTTCGGCCAATATCGTTTTGAGATTATTGCGGAGGCTCTCGAACGAATCTGCGAGGTCCACATCGAGCAGGGCCTGCTGGGCACGGGCTGCACGCTTCGCCAGTTTCGCGATCTGCGCTTCGAGCGCCGCCCGTTCGGCCTCGCGGTTTTCGGCCTTCGCGGTCAGCTCGGCGTGATGGCTGTTGTATAGGGCCGCGAGTTTCGCGGGGTCGCTGAGCGTGTCAACTACTTCCTGCCACACCTTCGGCTCGACGGCCTCGACTCGAAGACCCTTCTGGCCACAATAACGTCGTTTCTCGAAACCGGCGTGCCCGCAGCAACGATAGTAATTTCGCTGGTGACTCTCGCAGCCGGTGAGACTCGAACCACACTTGCAGCGCAACAACCCGCGCAGGAGGTAACTCAGCGACGGGCGACCGCTGCGCCCAATACGTATTTCATCGATACGAGCCTGCGCCCGGTCCCAGACCGTGCGCTCCAGAATCGGTGGGCACGGAATCGTGATCCACGTGTCGCGCGGCGTTGGTTTCGAAGAGGTCGCCTTGCTTTTACCGGCACGCGGCGCTTTGCGGCGCAGCTTCGGTTCGCATTTTCGGCTCTTGGCGAAATGGACTTCGCCGATGTAGGCAGGCCGACGCAGGAGTGCGGAGATCGAGCCTCGCGTCCACTTGCCGCCAGTCGGACTCGGGACGCCGTCAGTGTTCAACGCAGTGGCGATGCCCGAAGCGGGCTGACCGGCAATGGTCAGATCGAAAATTTTCCTGACAACGATCGCGTGTTCGTCGTCGATCTGGAGCTTTCCATTGCCATCCATGCAGTAGCCGTAACCGGGTAGAACGTCAAGTTAAGAATAAGCAAGATGCCGGCGTTTGATATTTTGTCGTGACCTTCGTCAGGTTTCGGGCGTGTTCCGCCACAGGCTCACCGGCACTCCGGTGAGGTAGCTTACATTAGTAAGAATGCAAAGGTCTGGAAACCTGTTCCTGGTTGCTGTGGCACTCACAGCGTTTTGGGCTCAAGGCCAAACCGTGGGCTCAGAAGCGCGCCCCACCATAGGGCCCGGGCCAAGACCCGGCTACCTGAAGCCGGAACAAATGCCGGAGGTCGCCCGTGTCGTGCCTCCCGCGCCTGCTTCGGGCGATGCGCGATTCACCGCGCACATGGCAATCTTCCACGCCACGCGCCAGTTGGAGGGCTCGCCGCGATGGACGCTCGCGCAGGCGGACGACAACGTCTCGACAGCCGGCCTTTACCAGGCTTTCAGTTGTTCGCTGGGAGTCACGCTTACCCGCGAAACCGCGCCGAAAGTAACCGCATTGATCACCCGCGGCAACGCAGATGCCGGAGCAGCCTCGAACGTGCTGAAGCAACTCTACCAGCACAAGCGGCCGTTTCAGGTCGATGATGCCCGTGTCTGCCTCTCTTCCCAGGGCAAGACTGCGCTTGAGCGTAGTCCCGACTATCCTTCGGGTCACACCACCGCAGCCTGGGAAGCAGGCCTGATTCTGTCCGAGCTGGCCCCGGACGCCGCAACAGGAATTCTTGAGCGAGCCCGCGCCTTCGGGCAGAGCCGCGTGGTGTGCGGGGTCCACAACGCCAGCGCAGTCGAGGCTGGCTGGATGACGGCGGCCGCCGTGTTCGCGGTGCAGAATGCATTCCCCGAGTTCCGTGCGGACGTAGAAGCAGCCAGGGCCGAACTCGCGGCGCTGCGAACTCCCGGTAAAGCAAAAGCGGAAAGCTGTGCCCTGGAAACTCAGATGCTCTCGAAGAGCCCCTGGTAGCTATTTCGGCCTCGCGGAAGATACCGCGGCCACACCGCCACGAGAGCGTCTGCCGTCCATCGCCCCAGGCTGAAACACCGATGATGTTCCGGTCGCCGCAACGCCGGCCCCCATACGGAAGAGGGCCGGTACGACCCTTGTGAAAAATCGCGTCAGGTTCGCGTTCAGAAAAATGTAAGGAAGTCATCAGCGTTCTGTTTGCAGGTTCTTATCGACAATCGGATCGGATAACCCAAACCGATGAGAACTAAACTTTATCGATCAACAGCAGCACTCCTTCTCGTAGCGGCCGGCGGACATCAACTCGCGGCCAAGGACAAACGCAAGCAGAGCACAGACCCGGCCAGGGACCAGATTACAGTTGAGGCTCATATCCCTGTTGCCGGCGGCCCGATCACTCAATTTGCCGCCACCCGGCACTATAGCCGTGCATACGTCTATGCCGAGCGTGGCCCCGGGCGGCCGGTGACGCTCCTGGATGTTACGAATCCGGCGAAGCCGCAAATCCTGTCGCAGGTCGCGGCTTCCTCGAACGCGGTCGCCGGTAACCTCGTTGCCGTCGCCGGCACCGCCGCCCTTTCGACGAGCGCCGGAGCGGTTGCCACACCGCCCGCCCAGACAATCCGTCTGATGGATTTTTCCGACCCCGCTAATCCCCAAGTCACGCAGCAGTTCGAGGGCGTCACCGCGGTTGAGAAGCTCTCGAACGGGCTGATCATGCTGGCCAATGGCGACGGGGTCTGGATTCTTTCCCAGCATCTCGCGGACGATCCGGAGGAGGATGCGCGCTACGCCCGCAAGGTCATCTATGGCGAGAGCATGTATTAAAGACGCGATCTATTTCCTGTAGGCCAGATAGAACCCGGCGGGCACGACGAACATGGTGACCACCACCGATAAGCCGAGCCCGCCGACCAGCGCCATCGCCAGCGGCGCATAGGATTCGCTCCCCTCTCCCATCTTCAGCGCCATCGGAAGCAGCCCGATGATCGTGGCCAGTGTTGTCATCAGGATCGGCCGCAACCGTACCGCGCACGAAGTAGTCACCGCCTCATCGATCGCGTGCCCCTCCTTGACCAGATGATGCGCAAACTCCACTATCAGGATGCTGTTCGACATCGTGATGCCGGCAAGCATGACCAACCCCATGAGCGACATCACGTTCAGAGGCGTGTGGGTCAGCCAAAGGGTTAGAAGCGCGCCGGCTATGCCGGGAGGAAAAGCGAGAAGGATCAGGAACGGATCGACGAAAGAGCGGAACTGGGCGACGAGAACGAGGAACAGCAGCACGACGGAAAGCGACAGGCCCAGGGAGAAGCTGCGCAGCGATGAACGCATGGCCTCCACCGATCCGCGAACTATAGCGTCGATGCCCTCCGGCATTTTCGTGGTGGCGATGATTTCGGCGATTCCGTCCGCTATCAGCCCGTGGTAATAGTCAGTCGAGATCGAAATCCCGTTGCCGTCCCGGAAATCGGGGATGCCTAAGCCTTCAGGGAGGCCCCAGGACTGCGTTGTAGCGCCTCTAAATGCGTTGTTCTTTTCGAAGTCCGGGTCCGCCGTGAGGCGAGTGACTATTACCACGGGCTGCTATGCGCCCAAGATCCTCACCGTGCGGCCGCACATAAATGTCGAGGGTTCGCCGGATCTGGTAATGGTCCACCTCGGTGGGCGCCTCGATGCGCGAGATTTTGCTCACCATGTCGAGCCGGGTGGGCCGCAGCAGCTTCGGGCTGTGGAGCGGGATCGCTCTCAGGTCCGCGATACTGTTGATCTGGCTTTCGGGATACTGGACGTTCAGGAAATAGTTGTTATTGTTTTTGGGGTCGATCCAGATGTTAGGCGCGATCATCTGATTCGAAGTCAGAGCGGTGATTACATTGCCGACAACTTCCTTCTCCGAAAGACCGAGTTCTCCGGCACGCACGCGGTCGATATCGAGCTTCAACGCGGGATTGTCCAGATCCTGCGGGATGTACACGTCTGCCACGTCGGGAGTCCGGCGAATCCTGGACGCCATATCGAGCGCCACGCGATATGCGGCCTTCTGGTCCGTGCCGCCGACCTGGATGTCAATCGGCGCCTGCATCCCCATGTTCAATACCGCGTCCACCAGACTGCCTGAAGAAAAGAAAGTCGCCAGTTCCGGCATCTCACGATCGAGCCGGGACTTCATGCGATCGATGTATTCATAACTGCCGATGCGATGGCCAACTTTCAGGTTCACCTGCACAAACGCCGTGTGCATTGCCGCGTTCGATGTGTACAGAGCCGAGAAGCCGGGATCGACACCGATATTCGAAACCACCATCTGAAGGTCGTCCGGACTGACCACCTGATGAACGATCTCCTCGACGCGAGCGATTTCCTTTTCCGTCTCCACGAGCCGGGTTCCCGAAGGCGCTTTCACGGTCATGACGAACTGACCCGCATCCGTGCGCGGAAAGAACGACAGATCGAGCAGAGGGAAGATGGCGAGACTTGCCATGAACGCGGCGCCGAATACGATGAGGGCGGTGCGCGGAACACGCAAAATCTTCATCACGAGGATGCGATAGCCCGCGAGCATATGATCGAATCCGCCGGAGAAGGCGCTGTTGAAGCGCTCACCGACGCTGCGACGCGGCTTCTTGCGCGCGTCGTCGTGCTCATCGGGGCGGTGCAACCGGAGAAAGCGGGCGCAGAACAGCGGAACGACGGTCAATGCCACGATGTAGGACGCAGCCAGTGAAATGACGACGGCCAGGGCCAACGCGGAAAAGAGAAACTTACTGACGCCGAACAGCAGTGTGACAGGGAAGAACACGACGATGGTAGTCAGCGTCGCGGCAAGAACGGGTAGTGCGACCTCCTGTCCACCTTTCTCCGCGGCCACCGAGGGCGGATCGCCGAGTTCCAGATGGCGGTGAATGTTCTCGAGCACCACGACCGAGTTATCGATCAATCGTGAGAATGCAAGGGCGAGGCCGCCCAGAACCATCGTGTTGATCGAACTTCCCCCCAGCTTGAGGGCGATCAGTGTGGCCAGCGTCGAGAGGGGAATGGAAAAGAACACCGCGACCGTCGCGCGCACACTTCCGAGAAAGATCAGAATCATGAGACAGGTGAGAAACAGCCCGATTCCCGCCTCATGCAGGAGCGTCTCGATGGCGGTCTTGACGAACTGCGACTGATCGAATACGACGCGACTGACAAGCGACTTCGGGACGTCGAACAACTTCGTCAGCTTGTCGCGCACTCCGTTGACGACCTGAATTGTGTTGGCTCCGCCGCCTTGTGTAAGTACGGGCAGATATACAGACCGCTGACCGTCCACGCGCACAACGTTGTACTGCAGGTTGTAAGCGTCCTTGATCTCGCCGATATCCGAGATGCGGACGGGAGCCTGCCCATCGATCTTGATCGGCACGTTATTCAGATCATGGACATTCGTCACCTGACTGTTCGCGTAGATGCCGTAATCGAAGCGGCCGATCTGAACGTCGCCGGCTGGAAGAACGAGGTTCGAATCGTTAATCGAACGGACCACATCCATTGGGCTCATCTGGTGCGATTCGAGGCGGAAGGGATCGACGTAAAGCATCATCTCGCGCCAGCGCCCCCCGAAAGGCTGGGGTACAGCGGCGCCTCTGACCCCCGCAAGCTGATTGCGCAGCACGTTTTGGGCAAGGTCCTTCAACTGGGTCTCAGACAAGCCGGCGCCTTTCAATGTGACGAGGCAGACCGGCAGGCTCGACGCATCCATTTTCAGCACGAACGGGGGCAAGGTGCCAGGAGGAAGATGGCTGATCTCGGCCATGGCGAGGCTGGCGATCGTTGTGACCGCGGAATCGGGATTCGTGCCCGGTTGAAAGTAGACCTTGATGAGACTTGCGCCAGCCAGGGACCGCGATTCCATATGATCAATACCGCTTGCAAGGGTGAAGAAACGTTCGAGATGGTAGGTGATGTTGCCTTCAATCTGTTCCGGCGGCATTCCGGAATAAAAGGTAGCTACTGCAACGACCGGGATGTCCATGGCGGGGAACAGGTCGACCGGCATCTGTGCGACGCTGACCCCGCCGAGCACCAGAACCACAAGACAGAGAACCACGATCAGATAGGGCGTGCGGATGGCAAAACGCGACATGGAAGCTACCTCGAACTGACGAACGTGTTCATTACCGGCTTTACGCGATCGCCTTCCTTCAGGCTGCCGCGCCGTGCTGCGACCAATAGCTGGCCTTCGCTTGCGCCCTGCAGAATCTCCACCTGCTGCGCAGTTTCGAGGCCGAGCTGAACCGGAACAATGTGGATCGTTCCCGTCGGCGTGATCTGGTAGATGCGGGCGTTGGCGCCCGTTCCATCGATCGCGTCCGGGGGCGCGGCGAGTGTATTCCGGTGGTCCTGCAGTTCCAGATCGACCTCGGCGAACATACCGGGGACCAATGCCATGGATGAATTAGGAACATCGACTTCGGTATCCATAGTGCGAGTGGAGAGCTGAATGTTATTGGTGAAACGCGTGACTTTTCCCGAGAAGGTCTGGTTTAGCGACGCCACACGCACGTTCACTGTGTGTCCCGCCGCCACTTTCGGCACCGCCGATTCCGGCACGGGCAGGATCAGGCGCAGCAGTTCGTCCTCCGCAACACGAACGACCGGCATGGCCTGGCTCTGCGACGCCGTTCCCGCCTGAATCATAGCCCCCTGATTGGCATAACGCTTTGTCACCACACCGTCGAAAGGCGCAGTGATGGTTTCATAATTCCGCATGGTCTTCAGGCGATCTTCATCGGCGCGCAAAACGCGGATTCGTTCCCGTGTAGAGTCCAGATTGCTTTTCGCGGCGGCAACCTGGGCTTCGGCTTCCAGATCGCGGGAGCGAACTTCGTCCACTTCCTGCTGAGGGACGAGACCCGGTTCTTTTCTGGCTACGTTTTCGATTCGCGTGAGAGAAAGGTGCGCCATTTGATGGACCGATTCGCTGCGGTGAACGTCATCCTGCGCACGGCCAGCCTCGGCGGAGGCCTGATCGATTGCGGCACTGGCCCGCGACATCTCGTTCTCCATTTCAGGCATTTCGAGCGTCGCGAGGACCTGGCCTGCATGTACGTGATCGCCGATATCGACGTTGATCGCGCGAATGTAGCCGGCGACCTTCGCCATAACGTCGACTTCCTGATAGGCGGTGAACTCCCCGGTGAGCGTGATGGAGCCGGTAATATCGGCGCGAACAACACGCACAGCCGGGACTGAAACGTCCGGGGGTGCAGAGGAGGCGGCCCGTGCAGTGTCTTCGTGTTTGCCACAGCCGCACGCACAAACCATTAGCGCCAGCGTGACGGGAAGGGCGCGATTCCTGTTCATTGCATGTCTCCGGTAGCGTAGTCGAGAGCCGCGCGGCGGCTCAGGTAGTCGTAGCGCGCGGTGGCGTTCTGAATCTCGGCCGATGTCTGATTGAACTGGGCCTGGCTGAGTTCGACGATGCTGCCCAGCCCGGCGTCGTAGCGCGTCTGCGCAAGGCGCAGCGCTTCATTGGTCTCAGCGAGCAACCGGGCGGTGACATCGAGGCGGCGTGCCGCGGTATTCGCTTCCAGCCAGGCGTCGCGCACCTGGCGAGCGATTTCGTTCGACAAAACGGAGACATCGGCATCCGCCGCGGTGGCGCGTTCTTCCGCTTCGGCGCGGCGCGCGGAAAACAGGCCGCCGTTGAGTATCGGGATGGTGACGTTCACACCGGCTGCGCTGTAGGAATCGGGAAGGCGCGGATCGCCAGCCGGAACGACGCCCGCGGTTGCGAGTGCGGAGACAGTCGGCAGTTTCAGGCGCGCCTCCGCGGTCGCGTAGCGATGGGCGGCATCGCGAATCAAGGTGAATGCTACCAGGTCCGGCCGTTTTCGCATGGCTTCCTGAATACTCAAGGCAGCGCTGGTATCCAATGCCGGCGGATCGGGCTCGTCGGCGAGCGTGAAGGCTTCCGTTTGATTCAGCCCGAGCGCCGCGGCGAGATTCGATTGAGCCTCTGAGGCAATGTTTTCCGCCTGAACCAAATCGAGTTGAGCCTGCGACAGAGCGACTTCGGCAAAGCGAACATCAAGGGTGGATCGCAACGAGCTTTCCTGCAGCGCCCGAATCTGGCGCAGCGTGACATCGCGATTCGTGACGGCGGCCTGCGCCGCACGCACGGCTGCATTGCCGCCGAGAGCCTGAAAATACGACTGCGCGACCTGCAGGAGCACATCTTCACGCACAGCTTGCCCGCTGCTGCCCTGAGCTTCGCGCCGCAGCTGCGCACTCTTCGTGAGGTTCGACGTGCGGCCGAAATCGGTAACCAACTGGTTCACCATAATTCCGGAGGCGAAGCGGCTATACAGGCTTGAGGTCTGCAGAGTTCCAGCGGCAAGGATGGTGCTGTGTTGGGCTTCCACGCCCGTCGCGAGGCCCGTCACCGCAGGTAACCGGGCGGACCGCACCTCTTTCACAACTGACCCGGCTGCCGCGGTGGATGAATCCGCCGACCTGATACGGGGGTTGTTCCGTAGCGCATACGCCCTGGCAGCGGCGAGCGTCAGAGTCATCGGAGGTGGTGCGACCTGCTGTGCCCGAAGCATCAACGCCGCTGCCCAGATAATCCAGAACCTCAGCTTCAAACCGGCTGCACCCGCACGGCGGACTTCACGACGGTTGCCGTGTGCATCACCACCAGCCCGTCAGTAACCAGCTCGCAGAGTCCTGGAAGCAGGCGGTCAACGATTTCCGGCCGTTCCAGAAACTCGATCCTGATGGGCAAATGTTCGCCCTCTACGCTTCCGGCCCCGGCGGTATGCAACCGATGATGGGAGCCGAAGCCCGAATCCGCCCGAAACATAGTTGCGCCAGCGACGCCATTGTCCAGTAAGAAGGCAAGGATTTCGCCATAGAGGAAATTATGCGCGGAACTGGTGTCTTCGTTGAGGTGAACAATAACCTTTTTGGCTTCGCCCGGGACGAGCATAACTTCCAATGTCCGATAAGAGGCGCTTATCCGCTCATGAGAACTTTCTGAATTATTCCTGACAGCAATGTAAGGTTCGAAAGCTTTACATTGGAGTCGTGCGGATTCTGGTTGTAGAAGATGAGCCAAAACTGGCTCAGGCGGTGAAGCAGGGCCTGGAGGCGAACGACCACACGGTGAGTGTCGCGTCAACCGGCGAAGACGGCTTCTTTCTGGCCACCACACAACCTTTCGATCTGTTGATCTTCGATATCATGCTGCCCGGCCGTGATGGCATCGAGATTATGGGTAATCTGCGCCGTCTCGGCAAGCGTACTCCGATTCTGCTGCTGACTTCAAAGGACGGATTGGAGGACCGCATTCACGGGCTCGATTCGGGCGCCGACGATTACCTGACCAAGCCATTCGCCCTTTCGGAGTTGCAGGCGCATGTCCGCGCCCTGGGGCGCCGGAGCGCGCCGGAGGCCGACGCCATGCTCAGACTCGAAGATCTGGAACTGGACCGGATCCGTCATACCGCTGCGCGGGCGGGGCGGCTGCTTGACCTCACGGCACGGGAATTCGAGCTGTTGGAATACCTGATGCTGCAGGAAGATCGCGTAGTCTCCCGGGAGATGCTGGCGCGGGAGGTCTGGAAGGAATCATCCCGCCACACACCCATCGATAATGTAATCGACGTGCAGATTGCGAGACTTCGCAAGAAAATGGATGACCCCTATCCGCGCAAACTGCTTCGGACCGTGCGCGGCGTGGGCTTCGTGCTCAGGCCGGAATAGAAATGCGACAGAAACGGCTCGGCACGCGGCTGGTCCTCTCATATATTCTGCTGGCCGCGTGCATTATGACCGTATTTACCGCCGGTACGGGCATCCTCTTCTACCTGCAGATGCGTTCCCAGAGCGTTCGCTTCGCCGTGCAGGATATCGAGACGGTCGAAGGGCTGCTGGCGTTTACACCCGATGGGCGAGTGACGCTGCGCGAAGATTACCACAACCACCCCGAGTCGCGGAAGGTCGTCGATCGCTATGTCGAAGTCCTGGCTCCCTCGGGCGTGGTGCTTTACCGGAATGAGCAGCTTGGCGGGGAAAGCCTGGGCAAAGCGCCGGTGGCGGATGAAGGTGTGGCCGGTTACTCACCACGCCGGATCAGGCTCAGAGACGGTTTGCCGGTGCTGCTCGTCAGCCGTCGCCACGTGCTCGGCGGCCATCCGATTCTGATTCGGGTCGGTCTGTCGGAGGAAGCAGTATTTCGAGCGGCGGAGCTGTTTGCGATTGCAGCGGGATTAATGTTTCCCGTTGTGATCGGCGCCGCGGCGCTTGCTGCCAGGCGCATGTCGCGGCAGATTCTCGCGCCGATCCAGGGCATTGCCGTTCAGGCCGGACAGATCACTTCGAACCGGCTGCACGAACGCATTCCGATAGGCGGGACCGGTGATGAAATCGATCAACTCGCGACGGTTTTCAATGAGGCTCTTACGCGCCTCGACGAATCATTCCGCCAGTTGCGGCAGTTCACAGCCGATGCCTCGCACGAGTTGCGTACTCCGCTGGCCGCGATCCGCGCGATCGGCGAAGTTGGACTCGATCACGATAGAAGCAAGCAGGAATACCGCGAGCTTGTGGGCAGCATGCTGGAAGAAGTGAATCGTCTGACTCGGCTGGTGGACGATCTTTTAACGATTTCGCGCGGGGACTCAGGTGCGATTCATTTGAATTACTCAAAGGTTCGGATCTTCGACCTGGCCCGCGACACCATGTCGCTACTGGCGCCTCTCGCCGACGATAAGGAGCAAACTGTCGAGCTGAGTGGCGATGAAACAGCAACCGTCGATGCCGACCCGATTTTCCTCCGACAAGCGCTGCTCAATGTCATGCATAATGCAATCAAGTATTCGCCCCGGCAGACAGCGATCGATGTCGGTGTGGATCGCGACACGCCCGGTTTTGTCACCCTGTCGGTACGCGATGCCGGACCGGGAATCGCACCGGAGCACAGTTCCCGCATTTTCGATCGGTTTTACCGCGTTGATCGCGGGAGGTCGCGCGATGCGGGTGGATTCGGCTTAGGCCTTGCGATCGCGCAGTGGGCGGTGGAGGCCCACGAAGGAACGATTTCAGTCTCCAGTGCGCCGGGCGAGGGCAGCACCTTCCGCATCTCTCTGCCGGCGTCCAGCGAGGACCTGAGGCGGGCATCACACGCCGCGCCACATGATGGCTAAGCGATTTTGACCACCAGAGCCCGGATTTCTCTACGATGATTCCAGTGAAGATGTGCAGAAAGTTCTGAAGCTGACGTTACCTGGTACGGTGAGGGCCAGCAGGGCCGGAACTCAGCACCTGGATGAGCTTGTCGAGAAGATCCTGCGCGATATCAGTGTGGATCGTGATCAAGCGGCCCTGTTGCTCGGCGTTGATGCCGTCCCAGACACGAAGCAACTCCGGCTGATTCTCAGGAACCTGCAGCCGGCCGAACCCTATTATGCCGCGAACGGCGTCGCGCAGGCTGATGGCGTCTTTCTCATTGGCGGCGGTTCCCCGCACCTCGGCACGCAGGCCCGTGCTCAGGTCGGCCTGAAACGAGGTATCTTCCAGGCCGCGGAAGATTTTTGAGAAGTCGAGACCCGAAGTTACGCCTGGGAGTATGGTCGGCGAGGAATCCCGCGAGGCCCGTTGAAATTCCCCAGAGCTGTGCCTGAGGGCTCACGCCGGCGACTCGCGCGAGGAGCGGCCGGGCTGCGGTATGCGTGCCGGATTTCCACTCGTCGAGCGCCGCTTCGATGGCGGGGATCTCGCCTGCCACTGCGAGAGTCGAATCGAGAATACAGAGGCCGGAGGATCCTTTTCCGCGGATTTCGTATTCGCCATGCCGCGTTCTCTGCGTGTCTTTAAGAGGCGCCTCGTTTAGGTGGAACGTTCCGCGCGCGAGCAGCACACTGCCGCGCGGTGTTTCGACAAAGAGGAGTTCACGTACGTCACGCCTCGGATCGAAGCCTGTGTCGCGGGCGAACTCGTCGACCTGCGGCAGACTCTGCGTCGCGACCATCTTACGGTAGAGTTCGGTGCGCTTGAGCAGGTCCATGCGGCCGCCGACAAGGCTGGTTGAGCCCGGCGGCACCATTCGCTCGAGAACGTTGTCGACCGGAGGCTGGGCGGAGAGGACTCCGACGGAGGTAAACGCGGCCAGTACCAAGTTGCGGAAGTTCACGTTACCGCTCCTTGACCGTCACGGCTCGGAAGTTGCGGTTGAAGCCGCGTGTGCCGTTCGGTGGTCATTAGAAACTCCTTCGATGGAACCGCCAGAGTCCCAGGCCGAGGACGACAATGCCGAAGAGCGCCGTGCTCCAGACGGGCATCCAGCTTCCGACCGGCTGGTTCAGATTCAGATTCCAGATGATCACGCTGACGTCCGAGGTCTTCGGCAGCGCATAGTAGAGCACGCGCACGACGTCGCGCGACCACTCCGAACTGAGCAGCCGCTCGATCGTGGTCTTCTGGGCGAGGATCGGGGTGACGATCATGATCGCGAAAGTGGCCATGATTGCGATGGCGGCGCTGTCCCATAAGACGCCGATCAGCACGATCACGGCGAGCAGCACGCAGAAGATGAAGATCGTGCAGAGGCTGGAAAGCAGGAAGCCGTAGCCCCATACGCTCGTTTTGATGCCGAAGATGATCCAGGACCCCAGCACCAGATACAGGATATTGGCCGCGACCACGAGAACATTTCCCGGTGTAGCGTCCCAGCAGCAGATGCGTTCGCGAAACCGGCTTCGACAGCAGCAGTTCAATGCGGCCCTGTTCGAAGACTGCGGAAACGAGACCCGCGGAGGCGAAACACGAGAGCGCCATGCCCGGCGAAATAAAGGATCATCGCGATCACGCCCTGCGTCTGATGCACCAGTTTCTGCACGTCCGTGCCGGGTGTGTTGCGGCCGAAGACGGTGACGGTTGCGATGGCGCCCTGGACGACGTCCACGCGCATGATGAACATCAGGAACAGCAGCAGTGCGCTGCAGATGCCGAAAAAGCCCCAGAAAATGCGGCGCGCGAAGGCCTCGCGGAAAGTATCACGAATCAGCGCGATGGTCACTTTCACTGGTGGCCGTCGTCGCTCCACGGTTTTGATGAAGACTTCTTCGAGCGTGCTCCTGCGTGCGTCCCATCGATTCGATCTCGCATCCCCCGGCGCGCAGCATGTCGACCGCCTGATTCGCTTCTTCGCGGGTTCCGAAGAGCAGGTTGAGCGATCCGTTATTGGCCGCGAACGAGCGGGCGCGGGCGCGCAGTTCGGTTTCCAGTTGCTCCGGCACGTGCAAGCCTTCGATGCGATATCCGCTGCCGCTCGTGAGTTCCTGAACGGTGCCGGCGAGGGCGAGTTTGCCTTTCTGGATTATGGCGACTTCGCGGCAGAACAGTTCGACTTCGGCCAGCAGATGAGAGTTGAGGAAGATCGTCACGCCCTTCTGTTCGAGGGCCTGCAGAACGTCGCGAATGTGTTTGCGGCCTACGGGATCGACGCCGTCGCTCGGTTCATCGAGCACCAGAAGTTTGGGCGAATGAATCAGCGCCTGGGCGAGACCGACCCGCTGCAGCATTCCTTTGGAATATTTTCCCAGGCGGAGATTGTGGGCCCGTTGGTCGAGACCGACTTGTTCGAGCAGTTCCGGAATCCGCTTGCGCCGCGCGGTAGTTTCCATGCCGGAGAGCGCGCCATAAAAATCCAGCATGTCCCAACCGGTCATGTAGGTGGGGAAGCGGTGGTTTTCCGGAAGGTAGCCGATGGGCCGGCGGGATGCCGCTTCGCGGCTGTCGCGACCGAAGACCAGAGCGCGCCCGGCCGTCTGATGCGTGCAGGAGAGCAGCATCTTGACGAACGTGGTCTTGCCGGCGCCGTTCGGGCCGAGCAGTCCGTAGGTCGAGCCAACCGGAACACGCAGCGAGATATCGTCGACGGCGCGAAGCTCGCGGCTGGAGAACCGGCCGCGGAAGACCTTGGTCAAGCCCTCGGTTTCAATGGCGTATTCGGGCACTATATGAAGCATAACGAAAGCGATGGCGCTTTCGTTCGTAGCGGGTGCAGGGCAACCGCTCCTGTAGAGTCGCGGCTCAGAATGCTTCCGTTCAGAAACGCGCTAGTTGTTGAAGCTGTTGAGCGCTTCCTGCTCGTCGTGAAACGTCGGAATCAGCGTGCTCAGCCCCGTCATATCGAGCAGATTTTTGATTTCGGGCGCCGGGTTTAGCATCTTGAGAGCGCCCCGGTTCTTGACCAGGTGCGAGTAGCAACTCATCAACTGGCCGAGACCCGCGCTGTCGATCCGGGTGACGCGACTCAGGTCAATGATGACGCGCGTGTCGCTCTGCTCGAGAACCTCACGCCGCAGCTCGTCCAGTTCCTGCGCCGAATGCGTGAGCTCCGTTGCGGCCTTGAACTGCAAGTACGGAAACCCCGCTGCTCTGCTTCCACGCAAGGTTCGACGCACGCAAATCCGCCGCGAGCCGTTCGCTGACCCGCATCTCGTCGAAGCATTCGTCACAGCCGAGATAATGCCCTTCGAATTCCTCGACGGCATCGACGTCCAGTGCTCGCGAAAGATACTTCGCGATCACCTGCTCACGCTCTATCGGTTCTTTTTTGCAGATCATGCCTTCGTCCACTTACCTAGTGCTGATCGGGTGCGCTTCGTTTCATTTCCGTGCTATAAGCGCGACGAAACCGTTCTTTTGCGCGGAATAGCACTACTCGAAACTGAGCATCGCTCATTCCCCAGTCCCGGCAAATGTTCTCTTTCTCTTTGCCTTCAAGATAAAGAGAGCGCAGAATCATGCGGTCTCGTTCCGCTAACTCCTTCAATCCATTGTCGATAGCATCGCGCAGTTCCAGCGTGTCCGCTTCCGGCCTGATGCCGTTGTCGGGAATGGGGGTATCCGGGATCAATGGTCGGTTCGCGGCGGATCCGGCGGCGATATTCGAGGATGACATTTCGGCAGACACCGTTGAGAAAAGCGCCTAATTCATCGGTATTGCGGATAATCTTGCGTTGTTCCGCACGGAAAAACCGAACCAGCGTTTCCTGCACCAGATCGTCAACGTCGGCGCAGTTATGGCCCACATGGTACAGGACCTTGTAACGTAACTTCAGGCGCAGGCGGTCGATGGCTGCTTCGTTCAGGTCCATGGTGAGTTCAAAGAAGGTGTGTTCAAAGCCGGTGTTATCCACATGACGCGGCGCCGACTCGACGCATTCGAATAAAGCATGTAAACCCCATTCGAAACGAAAAGGACGCAAAATAACCCTTGCGGCCCTGGCACGGCAGTTTGTCGTGGGTAACGCGCAGTGGATCAGCCTGCGGCAGCCCCTGTCGCCTTGCGGCTCTGGAAACATTCCCGGCAGAAGACCGGACGCCCCTGGGTTGGCCGGAACGGTACGGTCGTTTCGCGACCGCATTGGGAACATACTGCTGAGGTTTCAACACGACCCGGATGGTCCGCCCCGTTCGGAAGGATTGTTTTGCCGTTTTAGTTTGCACGCTTTGCAGCGCTTCGGCTCGTTCCTGAAGTTCTTTTCCTGGTAAAACTGCTGTTCGCCTGCGGTGAACACGAAGTCCGCGCCGCAGTCGGTACACTTTAAGGCCCGATCCTGAAATTCTGGCATGGCACCATCCTGAGGGAAGGCGGGGCGCTTGCCATTCGCCCCGCCCGGTTGAGCTACTCGATCTCCCGGCGACTTTTCTTCCGGTTACGTTTGCGCGCCAGCGCCTGCTTGACACGCAGTTTCTCGCCCGGCTTCAAGTAGAAGGAGTGCCTCTTGACCTCTTTGATGATGTCTTCCTGCTGCACCTTGCGCTTGAAGCGTCTGAGGGCGTTTTCCAGGGTTTCACCGTCCTGGAGTCTTACTTCTGCCAAACTTGCCACACCTCCAAACCGACCAGAGATTAACTTTGACCGCCGTCGATCAAGGTACTGATATCATATGAGCTTGATCCCAAAAGTCAAGCCCACCACTCGTTTGAGACGGCCCGGGCTTGCACCGGGATCATCCAGCGCGCGCTGACCGGAACTGATCCTTTTATGATCGACGTTCTCGCGATACTGCTGGCTGGAGGAGCGGGCGAACGGCTTTTTCCTCTTACCCGCGATACGGCGAAACCAGGAGTTCCGTTCGGTGGCGTCTACCGGATCATCGACTTCACGCTATCCAACTGCATGAATTCCGATGCCCGCAGAATCTTCATCCTAACACAATACAAATCACTGGAACTAAACAGACATATTCGCGAAGGCTGGCATCTTTTCTCATCCGAGATGGGAGAGTTCATCGAAATTCTTCCGCCCATGAAGAGGGTGAGCGACGAATGGTACCAGGGAACGGCTGACGCCGTATACCAGAACCTGCAAAGCATCCTGACCGAAGCACCGGACCATGTGTTGATCCTGTCGGCGGATCACATTTACAAAATGAACTACCACGACATGCTGGCGTTGCACGTGTCGAAATCGGCCGACATTACCATCGCCACGATCCAGGTGCCCCCGGGGGAGGCAAATCGCTTTGGCGTAGCCCAAATGGAACCCGATTACCGGATCATCGGGTTCGAGGAAAAGCCGGCGCACGGAAATCCGACACGCTCGGTTTTCGACCCCTCGATGGTCAGCGCATCGATGGGCATTTACCTGTTCAACACCAATGTTCTGATTGCCGAACTGATGGCGGACGCCGCCGATCCCACTTCTTCTCATGACTTCGGAAAAGACATCCTGCCGCGGTGTCTCGACCGCCGCCGGGTGGTCGCCTGGGATTTTCGCGATCTGAACGCGAAGGATGCGCGCTACTGGCGTGACGTCGGGACGCTTGACGCCTACTATGAAGCCAATATGGATCTGGTGGCGGTGTCTCCCGAGTTCAACCTTTACGACCAGCGCTGGCCCATTCGTACGCGGCCGGTACAGGCGCCGCCGGCGAAATTTGTGTTTGCCCAGGAGGGTCAGCGGATTGGTCTGGCGGTCGATTCCATCGTCTCGCCCGGTTGTATCGTTTCCGGCGGTCGTGTGAATCGCAGCGTGCTCTCTCCGTTTGTGCGGGTAAATAGCTATTGCGAGATAGAAGAGTCGATCCTGCTGCCGCGCGCAATGATCGGGAGGTACAGCCGGATCAGCCGCGCCATCATCGGGGAAGATGTAACGCTGCCGGAAAACAGCAGAGTCGGCTTCGATCACGAGCAGGACCGCGCGCTCGGCTACGTCGTCACGGAGTCGGGTATCACGGTCGTTCCCTCACCGGTTTCCGGCAGTCAGCTATTCGCGGCCGCCAGCCATTCCAATACGGCAAGCTAGACGCCGCTCCATCACTATCGCGTCTCGGAAACGAGATACCGTTACAGAGCCGCGCGCGCCAGCAAACGGTGCACATTAATTGCGAAAATGCTTTAGCAGGGTGCTGAAAAAGTAGGCTTGGCGGGACTTTCTTTCCATTCCAGCAGTGTCTTGGGGCTTATCACTGAGGTTCCGAAGTGGCTGTGTGGGAGGATACATGGCCTAAACGCCCTGTTTTTTTGGCGTTCAGGCACACTTGTCCCCCGGCCTTATGCGGACTGAAGTGGCGGAAACAGCAGGTTCCGCATCCGCACGAGGTTATAAGCGGCGGCCGCAAAGGTAAAGACCCATCCGACCTTGAAGATTCCCCGGTGGCGCGTCTTGCGCAGCATTCCGACCGTCTTCATCCAGCCGAAGACCTCTTCAATCCGCTTCCGCTTGCGCTGGCTGACTTCGTATCCGGCATGTCGTGTGGTTCGTCCGTCAATCGCGCTGCCGCCCGGCCGCTTTTGATTCTGAGACACGTGCGGCGTTACATTCAGCTCCCGCATCACGGCTACAAAGTCTTTGGTATCGTATGCCTTGTCAGCGGCTACGGTCACCCGCTCGGTACCTTCGATCCGCGCCGCCATCTGCATGGCTGCATCGCGTTCCGCCACGCCGCTCGGCTGCACCAGTTCCGTGTCCACCACCAACCCATTGCGGTTTTCGATCATCACGTTGCCACACTAAGCCAGCTTCGATTCATGACCGCCGCTCTTGCGCGCCAGGCGCGCATCCGGATCGGTCTTCGACTCATGTGTGTCGTTACTCCGCTTCTCGCCGCGAAAGTTGATCGTCGGATTGCCCGGATCGTCCGGCGGCGGTTGCTGCGGCTGATCTTTCGGTTGAAAGCTTTTCTGGCTCGCCCACGCTTCGATCAGCGTCCCGTCCACACTGAAGTGCTCATCCGATGTCAGGTTGGCCGCTTCGGCCTGCTCCAGAATCCGGTCGAAAAACTTCTGTGCGACGTCGCCTTCCATCAAACGATCCCGATTCTTGCTGAACACCGTCGGCACCCACACCGGCTCGTCCATATTCAGACCGACAAACCAGCGGAACAACAGGTTGTATTCCAGTTGCTCCATCAACATCCGCTCACTGCGAACCGTGTACAGAACCTGCAGCAGCAAAGCCCGCAGCAGCTTTTCCGGCGCTATCGAAGGACGTCCGAATGCCACATACATCCGATTGAACACTGGCGACAGCGCTTCCAGCGCTATGTCCGCCATCAGCCGCACCGGCCGTAACGGATGATCTGCCGGCACTCGATCCTCCGGCGAAAGGTAACTGAACAGCGCACTTTGTTGGGTGTCTTTGCCTCGCATCTCGGTTATTACATAGACACGCGATTCTGTTTTGCCCGGTAACTGGCCAAGCCTACTTTTTCATCATCCTGCTAGTACTACTGGGTCATAAACTACAAAGCTTATCCTGCTTTACTGGCAACACCTTATGCTGATGAGTTATGACTCCACGGCCTGCCAGTGAACAAGCCATAAACGAGACTTATGCACTTCTTCGCGCGGCGGCGGCTCGAAAGCAGCCAGTGGCGGCAGTGTATGACGACCGGCCCCGTTTGATTTGTCCGCATGTGTTGGGCCGGAAGGTGGGCCGGTACCATGCGTTGGTCTATCAGATTGGAGGGAAGAGCAACAGCGGGTTGCCGGGGTGCTAACAGAGGCAGGTGTTTGGCGCTGTCTGGCCGTGGAGAAACTCAGTGACGTTGAGTTGCGCGCGGATGCATGGCGTTCAGGGGCACGCTCGCCACGGCAAACCTGCATTGACGAAATCGATTTCGACACGGATGATCAGCCCGGAGACGACCCGCAGAAAGGACAGTGAGGCAGTTGCCGCAACAGCAGGCGCGCCAGAACGATGCGCAGCGTCGCGATCGAATCCGGGATAACCGGCGCGGGCAGAGGGGGAAAAACGGTTCCGCTCGGCCAACAGGAACCCATAAGCTGCGATGCATAGCGTGGCGCGATGGTGGAATCCGCGCCAGTTGCGACCTTCGAAGTGCCCGAGACCTAACTCTTGTTTCAGTTCCTCGTAGTCCCGTTCGATGATCCAGCGGTGTTTGGCCATCTTGATTAAAGCCTTGAGATTGGTATCGGAGGGTAGCGTCGATATCCAGTACTTACTCGGTTCTGCCTCCCCTCGCGGCCATTCGATCAGCAACCATTCCTCCGCGTGAGGGTCCGCCTTCCAGTAATCCCGATGAGCGGGACGTACGCGAACGGCGGCGAAACGCGATTGCAGTTTACGGTCTGTCCCTTCACGCCAGGTGATTTCCCGGAAGGCAATGGGGGGCAGGTTCATCGCCAACTGTTTCACGGAGATGGGCTGATGGTCCGTGTTCCGTTGCAACAGCCGCGGATGTCGTCCCATCTTTCCTCGGGGCTTGGCTGGTAACGCCTGCTTGCCCGGTTCCCAGACTGTCATCGAGCTTTGCACGCCCACAACATATTGCAGGTCGAGTTTGGTGAGCCCGTCGCGAAACCCGGTATTGATACCGTAAGCCGCATCGGCCAAAACAACGCCACGGTCCAGATTTGCCGCCACTGCTGTTCGGATCTGATCCAGCGCGATCTCCGGCTTGGTCTGAAACTCAACCTCTTCGGGTACTTCCGTTTTTTTCCGCCGCTCGGCAGCCTCGGCCCATTCCTTCGGCAGATACAAACGATAAGCGATGGGCAGACTGCAACTCCATGTCGCTACCGACAAGCTCACAGCGACGCGGCAGTTTTCCTGCTTACCCAACTGACCGCAGTACTGACGAGTGACTCCGACAGAATGTTTGCCCTTCTTCGGAAACCCGGTGTCATCCACGATCCAGGCCACCACCGATCCTTGCTTCCGCATTGTCGGCAGCACATAGTTGCGCACCTGCTCCAGCAGTACTTCATCGCTCCATGGAGCCTTGGCCACCAAATGATGCAGGCTCTGGCGCATCGGTTGAATGTTCTCGGAGTCCAAACGCGCTGCCATCGGTTCGATGCTCTTGCGTTCTCCGGGTAGCAGCAATCCCTTGCAGTAGCTCTTCAAAGGCGCTTGCCGGTCTTCGTGCCCCGCGGCCATCGCCAGGCCCTCCATATATGCGGCGAAGCGTCTTTCCTGTGGGCCTGGCGCAGAGAGGCGTGATCCCACAAAAACAATTCTACAGCAGAATGTTCTTTTATGACCCAGTAGTATTAAAGCATCCGGTCCCTCAGGGTTTGCGCTATGGCGGCGAGGAGAGATTTGGACGTAAAGGGTTTTTCCAGGAACTGCACATCATCGTGCGGCTTCAGCGTTCCTACATCGCCGGACATAACCACAACGCCGGAGTTGCGCGAACGCGCCCGGAACTGATCAATCAGGGAATCAGCACTCAGGCCGGGCATTCTGAGGTCGGTCAGCAACAGATCCACCACCGTTTCGTTGGCGATTCGGAGTGCTTCATCTCCGCTGGCCGCGGTCATCACGTGATAACCGGCGTTGTTCAACACGGCCGCGATGAGTTCCCGTAACGGCGGATGATCTTCCGCCACCAGGACCGAAATCTGCCTTTCTTCTTTGGGACATACCGATTTTGGACACACCGATCTCAACCTCTCTCAGCTGCCGGATTACTGGCACTTTGCCTATCGGCACTCTTCGGGAAATCGACTTAGATTCAGGAAAAAAGCGGGACGCGCCAAGCGTTATATGATCGTACAGTCTCAGGCAACGCGAGGTGGAATGCGGTTCAACGCGATAAAGTACGGCCTGGTGACCGGATTGGCGGTCTGCGCGGCAGGTTTCCGCAGCGTTGGCGAGCGGTGCAATGCCGGTAGCGCAACAGAACGCGCTGGTCGGGAAGTATTGCGCGGTTTGCCATACCGACGCGATACCGAACGGCGGGCTCTCGCTCCAGCACTTCGACGCGGCGCGGCCCGATCCCGGCCTGATGGCGATGATCGTGAGCAAACTGAAATCCAAGGCTCTGGGAGCGTCAGGCCAGCCGCTGCCGGATAAAGCGACACAGGATCTGTTTCAAAGCACGCTCGCTGTCTCATCGTTCGGCGCCGAGCGGTGGGTTGTCGATCGCCACGCTCGCGACTACTCACCGCGAATGTGGTTGCAGCCGCGCCTTCGGCGAAGAGCGAGGGAGAGCCTGATTTGTTCCGGTTAACGCTTACCTGTAACGCCGATTCGCAGCAGGGCGGCATGCAGGTGGCGTGGTCGCCCGGGGTGCCGAAGTCGGGCCAGGTGATCTCCGCGGCTGTGGATGGAGGTGCGCCGGTTGCCTACAAAATCGAGGGCGTCGAAAAGATGGGGAACGGACAGGCGGGAGATTCGGGCCCGGGGTCGGTCCAACTCGGGTTGCCGCTGCCGGCGAAGCAACTCGCGGTGAGCAATATTTTCGGGGATGAGACGGTTTTGTTTCCTTTCGATGGGCTTCCCGAGAGCGCGCGGCAGGGACTTTCGGTTTGTTTCGCGCGGCAATAAGTAAGGAACTCTCTGGCGCGCACCGGCAATATAGATGAGAATGCCGTTGGTGACTGGTGCGCGCCTCTCTCTACTTGCCGTCCTGATTTCCGTGCCGGCTCTGGCCGACGAGGGACTCTGGCTGTGGAATCAGTTCCCGGCTGAGTCGGTCAAACAGAAGCACGACTTCGAGGTCACCCCTGCATTCCTCGATGAACTTCGTCTGGCGTCGGTGCGCATCGGCGGCGAATCGGGATCGTTTGTTTCTTCCGGCGGACTGATTTTGACTACGCGCCAGGTCGCGAATGGATGCCTTGCCAGCGCCGCGCGGCCCGGTCATGATTTGCTTCAGGATGGCTTGCTCGCCGCGGACAGCGCGTCCGAGCTTCGCTGTGACGGCCTCGACGCCGACGTTCTGGTGAGCCTGGAAGATGTGACCGGCTCAGGTGACGCCTCAGACCAAAGGGGCAGGCCAGGCGCTCGCGCAGCGCAACGCCGCAATCGCGAAGATCGAGAAGGATTGTGCGGCGAAAACGGGCAATGTCTGCTCCGTGGTTCGTTTGTTCGCGGGCGGCCGGTACGACCTTTATCAATACAAGCGTTACAGCGAAATCCATCTGGTTTTCGCGCCCGAGTATTCCGTTGCTTTCTTCGGCAAGGAGCGCGATGCGATCACTTACCTGCGCTACGGCTTGAACGTGGCCTTCCTGCGCGCGTATGAGAACGGCAAGCCGGCCGTCACGCCGCACTATCTGAAATGGAGCGGGGAAGGGGTTAAGGATGGCGACCTGGTTCTGGAGTCGGGTAATCCGGGCGCCACTTCGCGATCCGTCACCGCCGCTCAGCTCACCTTCTATCGCGATACCGCTCTGCCGGTTTCTGTTGCGCGCGCGCACGCATCCAGGCGCTGAACACGTCGCCGCTGAGCGCCGATTCACCGTGCCGCAAGCGAGTTGACGCCTCTGCTGAATGGTTTCAAGACCGATGCGGGCAAGCTGATCGGCCTGCGAGACGACCGGCTGGTCACCCGCAAGACCACCTTCGAGCAGAAGATTCGCCGCGCGGTGGAAGCCGATTCGAAACTCGGCGCAGACGCGGCCAAAGTCTGGGACGACGTGGCCTCGGCGTATAAGAAGTGGGCTCCGTTCGAGAAGCCTTATCAGATTCTGGAATCGGCCGCCGCGCCCGGCTCGAAGTTATTTGCGATCGCGCGGCAGATCGTGCGTCATGAACCGGTGGATTCGTCGAGCGTAAATGCCGCGATCGAGACGCTCATGCTGACGCAGTATCTCGAGGAGTTGCGGGCGCTGGGCGAGAAGGACAAGGATGTCCCGGTGAAGACCATTCTTGCCGGAAAGACTCCACGACAGGCTGCGGAAGCGATGGTTGAGGCGACGAAACTGAAGGATCCGTCCGTGCGAGTTATGTCGGACGACCCTTTGATTCATCTCGCCACGCTTCTCGATCCGCAGGCGCTCCGGCTGCGCAAACAGCGCGAGGAAATCATCGGCGCGCTGGAGGTGTCGGCCGCCGAAAAGATTGCGCAATACCGCTTGAAGCTCTTCGGGGCGGCCGATTATCCCGATGGCACCTCGACGCCGCGCGTCTCGTTCGGCGTCGTCAGCGGCTATACCGATCGCGCCGCCGTCCCGCAGCCCTTCGCCGCGACGTTCAGCGGACTTTACTATCGAGTGAACAATAACGGACCGTGGCAGGTTCCGCAAAACTGGGTCGACATCAGGCCGAAGTTGAATCCTGTAACGCCGCTGGATTTCGTCAGTACATGCGATACTGGTGGAGGCGATTACGGCGGCCCGGTGGTGAATCGCGCGGGAGAATTGGTGGGGGTGACGTTTGACGGCAATCTCGAGAGCCTGCCCAATGTTTATCTCTACATTGGCGATCAGGCACGGGCCGTGCACGTTGACGTGCGCGGAATCGCGGAGGCGCTGGAGAAGGTTTATAAGGCGACGGCGCTGCTGAAGGAAATTGGCCTCCTACTGGACCACTACCGGCGCGCGCGGGAACGCGAACTTCCGGCCCACTTCGTCCACCACGTTGATCTGGCACTCGTACCGGCCGGGGCGGAAATCCTTCAGCGGCACCTGAAACTGCACCGGCACGGCTTCCGGCCGCGTATCGGCCAGGCGGGTCTGCATCGAGCGGACCAACCTCGAACGCCTTGTCGCCCTTGCGATTGAACAGGCTCATGCTCACCTTCACGCGCCGCGCCTTTGCGTCCGCCGGGTCGGGCCGCGCATCGTAGACGTCGAAGTTCACGTACAGATTCTGGCTGCGCCGGAAGACCTGGGTGATGTTCGGAATCACTTTCTCATCGCCCACAATCAGCGGATTCGCCGTCAGTTCTTTCCGCGTGATCTTTTCGGCCGAACCCACCGCGGCTGTGACCGGTTCGCGCTGGCTGCTCCAGATGATCGTGCTCAGCTTCAGACCGGAGGTGTCGGCGCCCAGATCGGGCACGGTGAAGTGCGTCTCGAAGGTCCCCATCTTGCCGCTGATGTTCTCGCGCACCACAAACTTCATGTGATACCTGCCCGGCTCCAGCGTGAAACCGGCGTCGTACTGATAGCTGCGGCGCCCGGCTTTGGCCGCGCTGTCCTGATCGAGCTTGATCCGGATGAAGTCGCGCACATTGCCCACGGTCGCTTGCGCTCGTCCTGAATCTGCCCGAGGAAATCGAACTGCGTGACGCTCGCGCCGCCCTTGGCCGCCAGCGCCACCACCGAGCCCGGAATCTTGATCGAAACCGGCACGAAATAAGCCGTCGGCGCCACGCGGAAGTAATCGATCTGCAGCGCGAGCGGCAGGTCCGTCACCGGATCGCCCGCCGAGAGCGCTTCCTTCAGCTGCTGTTCCTTGTCCTGCGCGTTCAGCTTGCCCCAGACCTTGTCGGCGTAGTAACCCAGGCGGTGCTCGAGCTTCATCCCCGCCATTTTGCTGGTCAGCTTGACCTGTGATCCTGCGGTACTTGCCATCCTTCGCGTTGTTGGTGCTGTAGTAGCCCAGCAGGTAGTAGCTCGCCATTCCTTCCTGCGCCTGCGTGATGCCGGCGCGATGTCGTTGCTGTCGAGGAACGCCTTGCCGCCGGTCTCTGCCGCCAGCGTGAAAAGCGTCTCCTGCGAATCGTTGATGCCGGCGCGCTGCGAGTTGTAGACGGAGCCGTTGAAGATGCCGGTGCCGCGCGATGCCGCTTTGCTCGCGCCGCCGCCGGGAGGGTCCGCCATCAGGCCGCGCGCGTCGATCGGGTAGATCGCGAGGTTCGCCTTCACCGCGGCGTTGATCGAGGCTTCGAGCTGCGCCTGATTATCGACGCCGGTCTTGCTGACGCCGCCGGAAAAATAGATCAGCGCCTTCTTCTCCGGAAACGACGACAGCATCTTCGCCGCCTGCTCGATCGCGGCCAGTTTCTGATCGGTGTTGAAGATGTTGAATTCGGTTTCGTCGGCCACGAAGGCGGCGCCTGTGTCTTCGTTGTTGTCGTCGCCGGTGTCGGCCAGTCCGGCCAGTTCGCTCACCTCGCCGATCGGCAGGCCTTTGAGCACGCGCAGACAGGACATCGCGGTCGTCGGTGAAGTCGCTCAGCACGAGCGGCGCGCCGGTTCCGTATAGAGCAGCATCGCGACCATGTCGTCTTTGGTGATGTGCTTCTTCAGGTAATCGAGCGCGGCATCCTGCGCGCGCAGCTGCTCCGGAATCCCCATCGACGAGAAATCGAAGAAGAACACCAGCAGCCGCTTGTCGTGATACTGAATCTGGCCCGGCGTGGCGGACGTGATGGTGGTCTTCGGATCTTCCGGCAGCTTGAGCTGATCGTCGAGCGAGAGCGCCGGCGGCGGCTCCGATTGCATCGTCAGATGCTGGAATTCGAAAACCGCGATCTTCTGCGGTTTGCCGTCTTCGAGTATCGTGAAGTCATCCTGCGTGAGCCCTTCGATGGGTTTGCCGGATTTATCTTTCACGGTCACGTCGACGATCACCAGGTTGCTGTTCGCGGTGAATGTCGGGGTCTGACCGAACAGGCCGCTCGTGAGGATGAACACCGCACACATCGTAGCCGTCAGCTGAGGAAGGCTTCTACCGCGCCATCACAGTCGCGGCTCAGAATCGGCGTGTCAGCGTTATTCCAGCAGATCTTCCGCATCAGAAATTAAACCGCAGCAGCACGCTGACCGTACGCGTCGCGGAGGCGCCGGTCGGCAGGCCGTAGGTGGCCGAGTTCACGGTGGTGCCCACGCTGGTTATCGTCACATGATTCAGGACATTGTTCGCGTTGATCGCAGTTGCAGCTGGCGCCGCGATTCTCCGAAGCGGAACGCACGGTTCAACGACGCGTTCACTGAGAGATGGAACAATCCGGGAATGGTGTCCCGGCCCGCATCGCCGAACTCTCCCGGCACAGGCGTGGTGAACGCCGCCGGGTTGAAGTAGCTTCCGCCTGTCGACGGGAAGCCCGGTGGCCTCGGCCCGGAGATTGCCGAACGCCGCGAGGCCTCCGGTGTTCGCGAGGTTGCCTGAGACATAGGCCGTGAGCGGTGTGCCCGAGGTCGCCGCGAATGTTCCGCTGAGAGTCCAGCCTGCGAGCGCCGCGGTCTTCCAGCCGCCGTTGCGCAGCATTCCACGTACGCCCACCGGCGATGAAAAGAGAAAAGTAGTCTGCAGATTGTGCCGCTGATCGAACGTCGAGAGACCGCGTTCCAGACCCAGGTTGTCGAGATACTGCACTACGGTTCCGCCGGTTCCGTTGAAGCTCGATGCGTCGTCGATCGATTTCGAGAATGTGTACAGGATGGTCGACGAAATGCCGCGCGTGAATCGCCGCGTCATGCGCACCTGCCCGGCATTGAAAATCGAATTCGCCCCGCTGGTCAGGTAGCTGAAGCCGGTGGTGTTGGCGATCTGCAGCTGCTGGGTGGCGACGGAGGTGCCTGCGAGCACGCGATTCGGCTGTTCGTTGATCGCAAGGTTGGTGCCCTTCGTGCCGATGTATTCCGTCTCGATCACCCATCCGTGCGGAAGCGTGTTCTGAATGGTGAAGTTCCAGGTCTGCGCGTAGGCGATCTGGTAATCGGGATTCACCCCGAAGGTGTTGGTGGTCTGATTGGGCGAAGTCGCAAATCCGTTCTCGAGGGTGAGCGGATCGAGCAGGCTGGTGCTGATCGACGCCGTCTTCGCGAACGGCGGCTGCGCGCCATGCTGCTCGCGATCGACGCGTACGGCGAGCCGCTGTAGAAAATGCTGTAGCCGGTGCGGATAATCAGGCTTCTCTTCCTCCAGGGCCGCCAGGCGACACCGATGCGCGGCGAGTAGTTGTTCGGCATGGAACGCACGAGGCTGGTGGGGACAGGGCCCGAGTAAGGCCCAGTCTCCCCGGGAGTCACCACCGCAACGGCCGTGAAACCAGGGCTCACATCCAGATTCGCCAGATGGCCGCGCAGTTCGGTGTACGGGGCGAAATATTCGTAGCGCAGCCCTATGTTGATCGTGAGGCCGGGCAGTGGCCGCCAATCGTCCTGCGCGAACCAGGACGTGGCCCAGCTGCGGAAATAATTGTTCGCGCTGCCGAAACGCAGCGAGCTCGATTGCGGATCTCCCAGCAGAAAGTCGGCGAAGTCGTAGCCGGTCCCGACCACCGGCTGGCCCTGCGCATTCAACTCGCTGGTGAGCAGACCGCTGAAGCTGAACGAGCCGCGCGCGTTCGCGTAATTCAGGCTGTTCTGCTGCAGTTGTCTGTAGCCGAAGCCGAAGGTGAGGTTGTGTTTGCGCCGCACCACGTACGTGATGTTGTCGGTGAAGTTCATCGTCTGGTTGCGGCTGACCGAGGCTGCGCTGTCGCTCAGGCCCGAGAAGTTGGTGAAGGAGAGTGTCGGCGGACCGTAGTTGATCGGGTCCTGTTCCGTCCCGGTAATCCCTGCCAGCCGCGGCGATGTTCTCGCCATATGCGAAGAATGGCGTACCTTCCGTGATGTTCCGGCTGAAGGTCAGGTTCGCGGTGTTGTTGAAGCGCGGCGCGAAGCTGTGGCTCCAGCCGGCGGAGGCGCTGAGTCCGTAGCCATCGCTCAGGTCGGTATATCCGAAGAGCTGTTTCGATTTCGAATTGCGGTCCTGATACTGCACGTTGAAGTTGGTGCGGTCTTTGTTGTTGATGGGTGCGCTGAGGCGCACCCCGATGGTTTGCGACCAGTTCGGCGCGGTCGTGATCAGCCGGTAATTCTGCACCACGTTGTCATAGGTGGGGTGGGGAAAATACTGCAGCAGGGTCTGCGCCGCCGGATCGATCCTCGATTGCGGAATGATGTTGCCGGCGAACGGCGCTCCGTTCAGCGGATCGTAGATGATGGACTTCACGCCGGAAAAATCGCCGAGGCGCTCGGCGTCTGTGGGAACCGTGCCCAGCATATTCGAACCATTCAGGTTCAGCGATCCGCGGTAGCTGAAGTTGAAGTTGGCGCGCTGCCAGTTCAGGAGTTTCGGAATCACCATCGGACCGCCCACCGTCGCCGTGAAATTGTTGGAAGATGAATAAGGCTTTTGCGACGGGAGCCCGTTCAGCGAAAACGGCGCTGCGTTTAACGCCGAGTTCTGCTCGGTCAGGGAAAGCGATCCGGTGTAGGGAGGTTGCGTTCGCCGCCGGTTGCCGAAGTTGGCGAACTGGCCGTTGTAGGGTCCGCGCCGGGCGTTCTGGTTGCCGCGGCCTCCGCCGCGTCCACCGCCACCGCGTCCGCCACCACCTCCGCCTCCGCCACCTCCGCCCGCCACCTGCAGCCACCTCCGCCGTCCACCACCGGGTCCTCCGCCGCCATCGGCCCCTGCGCCTACGCCAAAGCCGCCGTTGATCGCGCTCGCGCCGAAGCCGCCGAGACCCCAGACTGTCGTTGGACGTCGTGTCGCTCATGCCCGGTGGCAGGCCAAGAGCCGCGCCTCCCAGGCTGGCATCGGCAAAACCGAGTCCCACGCCACCTCGCACCGCCGCGTCCGCCGCCCTGCGCACGCTGGCGTCGCGTCTCGTCGTCGCTGGCCGCTGCGAGGCCGCCGCTGGTGCTGCCGTTCACCAGAAACGCCTCCTCCGCTTCACTGGTTTCGAGGCCACCGGCCCCGATGTCGCCGACTTCGAGCGTGGGTTGGGCATTATCCGCTGCCGGAGTCTGAGTGGGACGCACGGCGGCGCTTTGGAATCCCGGCTGTATTGCTCCTGCTTGAGTTGGTGCGCCGCCGCGCCCGGGTGGGAATCCACCGCGTCCTCCGCCATTTCGGAATTGCCCGCGGCCTCGTCTGCCGCCGCCCGCCGCCGCTGCCGCGGGAACTGGCTGGTACGGCAGGAGCGGTTGTGCCGGTGCGCTGATCGAGGCGGGGCATCTCGAGTGTCCATTCTTTGCTGATCGGTTCGGCCCCGGCGCTGACCTTCTCGCTCGCCGACGTAAATTCGAACATTTCTACCTGGACGTCCCAATCGCCGGGCGGCAGGTTCATCTGGAAACGGCCGTTTTCATCGGTAAACGATGTGATCTTCGTCCGGCCCTGACGAGCGGTTATCGTGGCTCCGGGCACCGGTTGATCGGCTGCGCGAACCGATCCGGAGTATTGAGCGCCGTAAAGTTGGAGCGCGGCAGACAATATTGCCAGGAGAGTTGGGCTAAGGAACCGCATTCGGACGCAGACGTCGAGTGATTATTATTGTCGCTGTACGGCCAATAAGTTCCGCGGAATCAGCAGGGGCAGGGAAAAGGAGTTGTTTGGTAAGCCGGGTGCGCTCGAACCCGCGACCACCGCCTTAGAAGCACATACGGACGAGCGCTGTGACAGGCGGTGCCATTACTTTTCAGCTACTTGCAGCTGATCGTGACCTGAAATGCACACAGTCGCGTTGACCCGCCCGCGAAGAAGGTTTCTGTCCATGTACGTCCGTCGTTGTCCGGGTCATACGGGTATGCGCTTTCAGCTCGTGCCGGCTGCCAACAGCGAGACTGCGAAATCCACGGATGAAAAGCCAATTCGAGCACGACCAGGATGAGCCGGAAGCAGACTTTGACATACATAACTTTTACGCGAAGAGCTGCGCCCCCCGTTTCACACGGAACCACCGGATTCGGGGTGATACGGGATGGCTGAGGTGGACGAAAATGGCCTCTCAGCTGATCATCAACAGGAGCGGTTGTGTCGGGCTGCGAGTGGGTAGCGAACGGACTAATTCGTCCGGGCTAGTTCGTCAGGACTATTGCCGCCGCACGCGAATGATGTTCTGATACCTCTACACCATGATGTCAAGATCCCGGCTTCTCTTCTTCGCTCTCTCAGCCATTCCGTTCTGCGCTATCGCTCAAAATGGCCCTGTCCAGATCAGCCAGTCTACCGTCGCAGCTACGGCTGTGAACCGCGCGACAAACGGCTTCCCTTACATCATCAACCAGCCCGGCAGCTATCAGCTAACCAGCAATCTCGTTGTTCCCGCAGGGACCAACGGAATCGGCATCGCCGCGAGCAACGTTACTCTCGACCTCAACGGGTTCACCATCAATTTGCTTGGTCCTAACATCGCGGTTTATGCCGTGGGTTCACCGAGCATGATCACAGTTCGCAACGGCTCGATAGTAGTGCCGCCAGACGATATTAACGCCGTGAAAGAAAATAGCGCCGTGAACTTTGGGCTATTGACGGGAATGGCTGTGCAGGATCTAATGATAAGTAATATTCGCGGCCCTTCGATTATCGTTGGCTCAAACTCGATCGTGAGGCATAACATATCGACCGGGGGGATCCTGGTATTCTGCCCTGCTGTCATCGTCGAAAACGTAACCACGAATACCATTGTTGCTGCTAACACAGGGTCGGGCGATTGCGTCATATGGAACAATCGGGCGTCGAATTTTTCTGCTCCCGTGAGCCAGTAGCCGCCGAACAGCAATATGCGATGCTCACAGGCGTCTTGGCAAGACTAAGCCTGTCAGCTAACCGCGCAGTCCCTTCTCATCGGGTTGACTTGTCCGCATTGATGGACCTTGTGATTCAGGATTACAAGATCGCGAAGAAACTCAACCTCAAAGACCTCGAATATCGAATAGAGAAAAATCTGCGGCAGCATTGGTTCACGTGCGGGTGTCGTCATTCAGCCCGCTCTCTCGTTGACCGCGATATTACCGAGTGGCAGGCTGATGGCGCCGCTGAGGCAACTGTTAATCGCGAATCGGCCATCCTGAGGCGGGCGTTCTCGCTGGGGACTCAGATGGAACCGCCGATGGTCCACAAGAAATCGCGTATACGCGTCTCGATGAGGACAGCGCGCGTGCGGGCCTCCTGGAGGACGAATAATACCGGGCGTGGCTCAAGGAACTTCCAAAGCAGCTACAGGCCGCATTCGTGGTCGGGTATCCCATCGGCGTTCGGCTGTTCTCACATGGAGTATGCTGGGATCCCTCGAATATTCCCAATGCGAAGCTCGAAGCTACATCGGTGAAAAGCCGAATGGGCACGATGCGGACACAATCGCCCCGGAAACTGACGGCCCTTCCAGAGTGCAAGTTATTGAAAGATTTGGTGAGCCGGGCGGGGCACGAACCCGACGCCCCATTGTAGACTCTGTAACTTACGAGAAACACGAACCGATAGAACCTACAAAACCTATACTTCACCCGAAAGCCGCGACGTGACCGCGACACGGTTCTTGACGCCAATTTCGGAGACCCTTCACAAGGCTTATAGCGGGCGCGGAGTGATTCTCCCGAAAACCCGGGCAGGGTTGCCGGGGGCAGATTGATGGCCGCGAGGCAAGACTCGCGGAAAGAATAAGTGGCATCAGGATAAGAACGAACTTTTGGCACCGGCTCTGAAGCGCGCTTTGGGTACCTTTTTTTCCCACAATTGCCATGAAGGATCAACAGCGTCCTGAGCCGGGACGACGTGAAACCCTGCCCCGTCCTCATGTGGGTGAGACCTTCAACCCTTGCGTGGAGATCGCCGGCTTCTACGCACCGGATATCGTTGCACATCAACCTGGCGTTAATGATGGCGCGAAGCGCCTGTATGAGCGAGCTGTCCGCTGGGCTGGCCGCAACGGCACATTCTGGTACGGATTCGAAAAAATGGCCGAGCAACTGGGAAAGTCGCCCCGGCGTACCGCTTCCAGAGGGGGTGTGAGATGGACCCACAATTCCTCTCATCGGCTCTTGCAAACGCTATAGGAGGTTTCGCCGCCGGCCTCGCCGTTGCGATCGTGTGCCTCGCATCCAGAAAGCTCTGCCGCGCGATCGTTTGCTCGCGAACATCGCGGCTCCCACAATGCCCAGACGCAGACCGCGCGCGGGAAGAGATCGCGGGACTCGTTGACGACCTCCGCGCAGCTGAGCGTGTGGAACTTTCCGCCCAGCTTCTCCTCCGCTTCTCTGCACTCAGCCGCGAGATCGCGGCACGAGCGGCCGAGAGAGCTTTGATCATTCGCGCAGCAGAGGAACCATTACCCGCACCGCGGAGGAAACGGATCGCTGAGTCAATCCTTTTGGCGACAACGGTGTGCCCTTCCATGTATGCCGACTTTCATGGTCACCAAAGAACAGATGATTTCGTCAAGACAAAACTAATCAAACCACTGGTCGACTCGGGACTATTTTCGGAGGACGAGCTTAAACGGAACATGCCGCCGGAAGCCTGCTTCCGCCACATAATCGACAAGCTACGCGCCTACATCCGCGAGGAGTCTTAGATGGAATCTCCGATGACGCGTCTCGCACTGGAAACCACTGGCGCACTCGCCCTCATACTCGCCGCGTGCGCCAATAAGCGGGTCAGCCGCGCGATCATCAGATGGCGCACCTCCCAGCTCGTGAAAAGTCCCGACGCGGAACGAGCCCGCGAGGAGCTGGAAAGCCTGCTACTCGACCAGGGGGCCGACGAACGCGCGATGGTGTCGATCGACATTCTTGTTCGCACCGGCGCGCTACGCAGAGAACTCAGGGCGCGCGCGCTCGCAGCCCAGAACCTAGAGCCCTCGCCCGACCTCAGGTCCGAGCGCCGGGCATATTGGCGGGGTTTTCTACACTCCGTAAACCGGGACTACCTTGAGCAGCTGGCAGCGATCAGGAAGGCAGTTCTGGACACCGGAACTGAGCGACCAACCCTTACACGAGCATTAGCGAAAAACCAGATCCTTTTTCGGGCGGCAGTGTTCAAGAGCAAAATGCTGATCGAGCTACACGCCCTGGGAATCGGAAGGGTCGATCTCTCCATTCTTGTAGATGCACTGGAGACGATGCGCGCACAGGTCGCCATCCTCACCCCAGATACCTGCGCCGACACAAGCCCGGGGCGGGGCGAGCGGGACCGGGCGGAGCCGATACACAGTTAGCCGGCCCGTGAAGCGCGCTCGTTTTGTCCGCTCAATAAAAAGCCCCCCTCCCGCCGTTTCCTGCGATTTGCGTCCGCCATCCCAAAGATTCTCCGGCCGGTCCGCAGCATTGACTTGCTTGTGTTCCGAGCAAGAGCGATCACATGTGGTGACCGCGCGGCCCAACCGCCCGGCAAGGAGAACACGTGAAAGCACTTACGAACGAAAAGAGCGCGGCCCGCAAGAGCAAGGCGGCCGCGAAAACCCCGGCGAACAAGGCTGGGAAGACCAGCCAGCGCGCACCGAAGGCCAAGGCGGACGCCCCAGACGTTCCGCCACAAACGCCCGACGTCGCGCCCGAAGCGGCTCCCGCGAAGGTCAAGGCCACCCGCGGGAAGAAAACGCCCACGGCCGCCACGAAGCCGGACAGACCCCGCGCGACCAGCAAGACTGCCCAACTGATCGAGATGCTGAAGCGGGACGGCGGCGCTCTACGCAGCCGGCCTGCGGGTGAACTGGTATTCCGTAATCCCGACGCCCTCGGGAGTATAGACAACCAACTCGACAGGCACGCGCAATCCGTTTGGGCTGTGGGGCCGGTTGATCCTGGGGTTTACATCGCCTTTGACGACACCCAACGTTCCAAGGTGCTTGAGAACGCCGCCAGTCTTCCAGTTCACGACTTCTGGTTTCAGCTCTTCGAGGTCCCCGCCGCGCCGGAGTTGGCGAACGCGGATCGCGATCGATGGTGGGAAGAATTGTCATCGGCGCGGTCGGGGTTGGGCTTTCAGACGCGATAATTTCTCGACGTCACGGCCCGCAGGCCTTCGGCCCGGGCGCCCCAGCGGCGATCGAGACAGCATTCGATTCTGGTGCTGCAATCAGGTTCTCCGCAAAAGAACACAGGGATCTTCCTGTTGTGATTCCGGGCGGCTTTCCCAGCAGCTCCGACATCCGGTGCAGATTAACCGGCCTGAGAACGACTTCGGCTCTGCGACTTCCCGAAGAGGGGTCGCTCACGTGAATGACGGCGTCGACCGCGTTCGGTGCCAGAGTTGGGTACAAGATCGTGGACCGACCGACTGGTTTCTGGCTCAGCGCGTATAGAGCGAGCTGATAAAGCATCTCTCTCGGGAGGTCCTGTTCCCATAGATCTCGGTATTTGGCATCAAGCAAGAGTACTCTGCCGTCGGGAGTGCGGACGCAGTAGTCAGGTCGAGGCGTTGGAGAACGCCGCCGCTTTGGGTTTTGCTTGACGGAATACTCGAACAGTCCGTGTATCGAGGCCTCCTCGGTGATCCGGTGATCGGCCAAGTACTGCGTCAAGAACCGCCCGAGCAGTGTCTGGAAGAACCGATTCATATCGAAAAGGAAACCCGGAACCTCCGTGTCGCGACTGCTGAGGTTCAGACTCGTGCCGATGCTGCCGAGTAGAATCTCCACGATGGCAAGCGCGGGCTCGTAGGCTGTTGTAAGCCGATTCATTTCACGCCGCAGTCGCGCGAGAGTGGCCCAATCCACGTGGACATCGGAAACGTCTTGCTCCAGAATTCTGGCTGTACGTCGGGCGCGTTGCCGGAGTTCGGAATCGGTGGCCATCCGTGCCGCCTGCCGCAGCCCAAACAGCAGGACTCTGTTAAGGAGGCAATCCTCGTCGCGCGGGTTAAAGTTGCATGGAAGCGCGGCGGAGACAAAGCCGTCGCGAGCGAGGGCCGTCAGATCGATCCGTCCTCGCGGGCTCGTTAGGCGTGCACTCACGGACACGTATCGCCGGTGCAACCCGCGAGAGATTATTTCGTGAGCCTCGGCCAGCAATTGGTGAATCAGGAGGTCCTGAAACGAATCGGCCTCCAAAGCAGCGGGGGACGGGTCGAACAGTTTCAATTCCCGGAGTCCGTAAGCGTAGCGCAGAAGACGCATCAGTTGCATGCCGCGTAGCTTTGGCACGACAACCACCCGGATACCGCCGATCGTTAGCGACCCGACATATGAGTAACTCTGAATGGACAGCCCGCAACGGAGCTCCTGGAACCCGAGAGCTCCGTCGTTTCTGAGCGTTTCCACTAGGAGGGACGTAGCGCGATCCTGCGGCAGGAAGATGCCGTGGGTCGGGCCGCCAAGTTCCGGAGCTAGCGACTGCCACTCTCCGATCCGAATAGTGACAGTCTCCAATAGCTATTTCGCTCCAGTTGCAGGCGTGTCCGGATCGTCATCGTCTTCGGGAGGCGCCGTGGCTTCCGATGCAACAGCCTGGCGAGATGTAGCCATCTCCGGATACGCCTGCATCAGTGCCTGCACGAGGTCGCTCCGATTGGAATCCTCGAATAGTTCGGACCGGACAGCCTGGTTGACAGTGTCCACGAGGCCCGTACCGAGGATGTCCCCTAGTGCTGCGTAGTCCTCGTAACAGTAATCCTCGAGAAGCGGAATAATCTCATCCCGAAGGACTTGAACAAAACGGGAGAACTCTGCGATCGGGTGTTCACCGTCCAACAGGTAGGAGTGGCCAATCTGCAAATTGCGGGCATCACGCCCCACCTTCTGCCGAACGCTGCGATTGATGCATTCGAGCCACGGTCCCAGTGGAAGTCCTTGCAGGTTCGCGTTGTTCAGAAGTGTCACATCCGGCATGAGCTCGATGAAACCGAACCGTCGCCGTAGCGCCTTGTCGAGTAAAGCAATCGACCGGTCAGCGGTGTTCATGGTTCCTATAATGAACACGTTTGGCGGAACGCGAAAAGGAGTGCCGCTGACTGCGAGTTGAACAGATTTGCCGCGCTTCGACTTCTCCAGGACCGTTAACAGCTCCCCGAATATCCTAGGAATGTCACCGCGGTTGATCTCATCGATGATGAGGTAGAAGTTCGAGCGTGGTTTCTGGCTGGCGTCGTCGCACAATCGTTTGAAGATTCCGTCTCGAATCGTGAATACAAGCTGGCCGTTAACACTCTGGGGTCTGTATCCCTCCAGAAAATCTTCATATCCGTAGGCCGGGTGGAACGTGGAGGTCCGAACGAATTCATCCATGGCTGGTCGCGTGCTCTCCACCAGCTCGTCAAACGCTTGGCCATGCTCGCGATAGGCAACCAAGTCGCGGGCGGCCTTGTCGGCCCAATATGTCTTTCCGGTTCCAGGGGGGCCATACAGAATCACCTGGGCCTTGCGATCGAGAATCTCCTGGATTCGGCCCGGGACTCCCGCCAATAGCGGGACCGTGGTCGGGACGGGGTTCGGAGCGGCCGATACCGTCGCTCGCGGCTTAGGTTCCAATGTCCCACCCGCGACATGTCGTTCAACCGCCACCAGGTTTTGAGGAATACGCAGTTCTCGGAACGTCGACCTCAAGGCCTCTTGCTCCGGCAAATTCCATGACTCGGTATTGAGCCAGGAGACCATGCGACGATGCGGGAAACTGTCCGTCGGCTCATATCGGTAGTCGCTGTTTGGCTCGACACGACCGACGCCGAGAACTGTGCTCCCATTCGCCGCGACGACCAGATCGCCGCTGCCCATCTCCCGCACGAATCGCGCAATCTCGGCAACGCTCTTACCGATCACCTGGGGTGTATTGGGGTAATGCCCTGAGAGAAGGCTCTTGATCTGGGAGCGAGGGTCGGGCGTCGCGAAAATCGGAGTCAGGTCGCCGAGCGCGGGCCACCCGATTGCGACGTAACGGCCGTCCCTCATCGCCGGCCAAAAAGTCGGTGTTCGGCCGTCATCACTGGTTCCAACACGCCAGTACTTATGTTGGCGGCCGTCACGGGCGTTCAGTACCGACGTGAGTTGATTCATTTGGAGACCGAGCTGTTGAGCCAGGTCGACATACCAACCCGCAAGGACATACCTTCCGCGCTTGTCGGCCGGCAATTGTAGCAACTTGATCAGATGGAACCGCTGCAAATCGGCATTATGGTAATCGTCCAGCTTGTCGGGAAAGAGCAAACTGAAGTACTTGTGGCCCCAAGCCAAGTCGCTCACATCCGGCGCCTTCGCGTCCATTTCAGATTGAAGATGCGCATATGCTTCATCGGATGCGTCTGCGGGAAGGGCGCGCAGAAGCTCGACTCCGGCGAGCAGCTGGTCCCGATGTTTCCGCGCGAGTGTCAGCGCGTCGTCAGCTGTGATCTCCACCGGGAGGTTTCCGGGACTGCGGCCCATCCAGCTATTGGCTTCCTTGCGGTAAAAAATAGTGAACTTCAGTGCACTTCCGCCGGCGATGCTGCCGAAACGCGGGGTGGGGAAGTCATCGTCGTTCTTGAACTCAAGCCAATAGACAAGGCTCTCCTTGTTGCTTTGGTTGTGCACTCTTTCCAGGAGTTCGGTCCCGTCGATCTTAGCCAGTTGGTCAGGCCCAAAACGCTCTCGAAATGTATCAAGGTATCTGGCAAGCTGCCGATCGCCCAGTAGCTTATCTTCGCTCTTGAGCCTGGCAGCCAAAGACGACAAATCGTCCCGAATTTTCGAGTCCAATGTGACGCGAGGCACTATCCGATGCCTTTGTGTGAGTTTACCGTCCCTTGATTATGTCATCGCGACAACACGCCCGATGGTCCAGCGATCCCCATGCCGACCTGGACGAAGAACGCGATCGATGTGTGGACCGCCGTTGCAGCTGTGACGGAGGGCCATCTGTTCGGGCCGGTTAACCGGATCGCGACACGATCGGCTCTAAATCTGGCTCGATATATATCAGACTGAGCAGCAGGCGAAGATTCAGCGTTCGCTTCCAGCGCGAGCGCGTGCCGCTACCCGATGCTCCCAGCTCGCTAAGTCGCCCCCGAATCTCCGAAACTGACTTCTGCCCCATATTCGGAATCGACAGAAGATCCTCGGTTGATCAGGTTGACGCCACGACTTAGGCGTTCCTGCGCTGGCACATGGTAGTCCCGCAGCCGAAAGTCATTTATTTACTCACAGCCGTACCAGATCAGCCCAATCTGAAGAAGGTGATTCAGGCTTCGTGGTAGCCGCGAAGGAGCAGGGGCTGAGCCCGTTCCAGATCGGATGCCGACTGTATTCTGATTTCCAGATTCCCTGTACCTGCATGGCCGATCTGGGTTACGTCGCGCGTAAACCCTTCTTCACATGCGACAGTGGACGGATCGACCCTCGTCCAGACCTGCAGATCACGGCTGCGAAGCTTTACGCACGCGAAGTTCCTGAGCCGCCTGAAAGCGACATAGTGCTCCAGTTCCTTCATATGCACGTCATCGCCAAGCGCCAGCAGGAATGCCTTCAGGGCCTCCCACACGTCCAGTAAGGCCTTCGGTTGGCCGCCCGGCTCGGCCGTTTCGGACAAGAGCTTCTCCGCAGCCTCCTCGCTCGTGCGAGTGCGCTTTGGATTCGGAAGAGTATTGCTGGCGCGGACCAGTTCCAGCAACAGAAGATCGCCTCCGTAGCGGCGGTATCGCAGCAATTCGATGTTCCGGGGAATCTGCAAGACCGCGTACTCGTCGTACCGAGTGAAGTCGCCCGCGATGCACAGCAGCCGCGGCCCGGACCAGTCGATTCGTTCCACCCACTCCGGCCCCAGCTTCTTCAGGACCTGTAGGGTGAATTCGCCCTGATGATCCATGAGCCAGTCGAGATAGAAGAGCCCCTGACTGATCACGTTCTCGTTCAGAGCTCGTTTGTATTCGATGATCACAGGGCAGTTATTGTCATCCAGACCGAGCGTGTCGATCCGCCCGCCATGCGCTTTGCCGGTGACGTATTCGCTGGCAATGAACCGCACGCCGAGAAATGATTCGAGGTATCGCTCCATCAGCGACTGAAGCGATTTCTCGATGTCCACCGATTCGGCGCGAAGTTCACACGCGGAATCATCCTTCAACTGAAAGAGCTTTATGTCGGCCAAGGGTTCTGCCTCTCACCTTTCTCCCGAAACGATTCCTGCACTGAGACGGTCTGGATCGGGCGGCACTGACGGCGATTGTCACTTAAATCGTACAAAACGGACGCGCCGTTTCCGAAACCATGGGGGTTGCCCGTTTCTGAGAGCCACGTCCTGAGGCTCCTGGCCGAACGAATCAAATCACTGCGCACCTCCAGGGGCTGGTCACAGGAGGATCTTGCCGAGCGCGCCTCAATTCAGCGCAGTTATCTGGCGGATCTGGAACGTGGCCGAAGAAATCCCTCGGTACGAACACTGGTGAAAATTGCGAATGCGCTCGCAATCACGGTGCCGGATCTTTTCAGTTCGGATTTGGAGGATTAACGGCGCACCTCTCGCTCCTCCGCGGAGGGAAAACGTTCTGCGCCACGAAGTACGATGCGATCAAGTCGAAGCTGGCGAAGTAGAGCCTTCGTGAGCCCCCTGGCTCGTGAGCGCGTACACCATGTCGCCGACGAAGCGCCGGAACGACTCGTTTTCCACGAACTGCTTGTAGACCTGCGTGTCGTCCTTCAAGAGGTGCTGCATCACCTTGGCCAGCGCCTGGTCGTGCGCCATGCGCGCGGTGTGCGGCGTGTTCTCCTTCGCGTTCTGGTAGGCCGCGTCGGCGGCGACCTTGCGGCGCGATGTCGTCGCGGATGCGCTTCGCGACCCGGTCGGTGTCGGTGAACAGCGTGCCGAACTGCTCATTGAACGTCTTGAGGATGTTGCTCAGGCGGTCCAGCTCGGGCTCGCGCTTGTGGCCGCCAGCATCCGTCGGCACGGGCTCGATCTCGGCGTCCTCGTCCGCCAGCGCGATCTTCATGGCCGCCTTCTTCTCGACGCGGTAGCTGTCCATGTCGATGGCTTCGAGGATGCCCTTGGACGAGGTCCTCCTCCTTCGGCGCCGGCAGCTTGGGTGTCAGCAGGTTCGAGCAGGATCGAGAGCTTCTCCCACTCGCGCGTTGCTGTACGGAATCACCGACGAGAGGAAGTCGTAGGTGCGGCAGAACACCTTGGCCTTGCCCTTGAAGTCCACCTGGCCGTCCTCGTCGAGCCTGTCCACATAGACCGCCACGCACGCATCGAGGATCGGGTCGAGCTTGTCGCGGTCCGCGCCGCCGAGGAACAACTCGACCACCTGCTGCACCTGCTCCGGCGAATACACCTGCGCAGCATCCAGCGCCGCCTTCAGGTCGTGCAGCTTGTTGGGGTCGGTCTCCTCCGCGAGCAGCGTGGTGCGGTAGTAGTCCTGGAAGGCGAAGGTGATCGCCTCGCTGTTGTTCTGGAAGTCGAGCACGAAGCAGTCGTGCTTCTGCGGGTGCGCGCGGTTGAGCCGCGACAGAGTCTGCACGGCCTTGATGCCCGAGAGCGGCTTGTCCACGTACATCGTGTGCAGCAGCGGCTCGTCGTAGCCGGTCTGGAACTTGTCGGCGCAGATCAGGAAGCGGTACGGGTCGGTCTGGATCTTGTCGGCGATGTCGCCGCTCGAAAATCCGTTGAGCGACACCTCGCTGACCTTCGCGCCGCCGTACTCGTGCTCGCCGGAGAAGGCGACGATCGCCTGATACGGGCTCTTGCGCTCCACGAGATACGTCTTGAAGGCGTGGAAGTACTGGATCGCCCGCTCGATGCCGCTGCGTGACCACCATCGCCCGCGCCTGTCCGCCGATCTTCCCGGCCGCCAGCACCTGCTCGTGGAAGTGGTCCACCATGATCTCGGCCTTGAGCCGGATCGCGTGGTCGTGGCTCTCCACATACCGGCGCAGCTTCTTCTGTCGCCTTCTTGGTGTCGAACTCCGGGTCGTCCTCGGTCTTCTTGACCAGCTTGTAGTAGCTGTCCACCGGCGTGTAGCTCTTGAGCACATCGAGGATGAAGCGTTCCTCGATCGCCTGCTTCATCGTGTAGCTGTGGAAGGGCCGGTGCTTGACCTTGCCCTCGGCGTCGGGCGGCAGCGGCTCGCCGAACATCTCCAGCGTCTTGTTCTTGGGCGTGGCGGTGAAGGCGAAGTAGCTGGCGTTGGTCAGCATCTTGCGCGCCGCCATGCGCTTTTCCAGCGCCTCGTTCACCGTGTCCTCGGGATCGGGCCCCGCGTCTTCGTCCTCCGCCGCGTCGCCAAGCGCCTGGCTCATCGCCGCCGAGGTCTTGCCGCCCTGGCTGGAGTGCGCCTCGTCGATGACGATGGCGAAGGTCTTGCCGCCCTCGGTCGCGATCTCGTCGAGGATGAAGGGGAACTTCTGCACCGTCGAGACGATGATCTTCTTCCCTCCTCGATGAACTTGCGCAGGTCGCCCGAGTGCTCGGCGTGACCCACGGTCGCGCCCACCTGCATGAACTGCTTGATGGTCGTCTGGATCTGGTCGTCGAGCAGGCGCCGGTCGGTCACCACGATGACCGAGTCGAAGACCTCCTTGTCGTTGCGCTTCACGCCGATGAGCTGGTGCGCGAGCCAGGCGATGGAGTTCGACTTGCCGCTGCCCGCCGAGTGCTGGATCAGGTAGCGCTTGCCCGCGCCGTGGGCGCGCACATCGGCCAGCGCCTGCCGCACCACGCCGAGCTGGTGGTAGCGCGGCCACACCTGCTTGCGCTTCTTCTTGCCGGTGCGCGGGTCCTTCTCCTCGACGATCTGCGCGTAGTTTTCGAGGATGTTGGTCAGCCCCGCCGGGGTGAGCACCTCTTTCCAGAGGTAGTCGGTCTTGAGGCCGTGCGGGTTCGGCGGGTTGCCCGCGCCGTCGTTGTAGCCCTTGTTGAAGGGCAGGAACCACGAGCGCTTGCCCTTGCAGCTCGGTGCACATCTGCACTTCGCTGTCGTCCACCGCGAAGTGCACCACGCAGCGGCCGAACTCGAACAGCCGCTCGCGCGGGTCGCGGTCGCGCTTGTACTGCTCGACGGCATCCTCGACGGTCTGCTTGGTGAGGCTGTTCTTCAGCTCGAAGGTGGCGATCGGCAGGCCGTTGATGAACAGGCACAGGTCGAGCGCGCGGCGCGTCTCGTCCATGCTGTAGGCGAGCTGGCGCGTGATCGAGAAGCGGTTCTGCGCGTGCAGAGCCTCGGCCTTGGCGTTGCCCGGCGACGGCGTGCCGTAGAACAGATCGAAGTGCACCGGCCCGTGCTCCACGCCCTTGCGCAGCACATCGATGACGCCGCGCTTGCCGATCTCGGACGAGAGGCGGGCGAGGAACTTGAGGCGGTTGATGTCCTTCGGGTCGTTCGCGTCGGCCATCGCCAGCTTCTTGAACGCCTCGGGCTGGGTGGCGCGCAGGAAGGCGAAGAGCTGCGGCACATCGAGCGCGTGGGCGCGGTCGAAGTCCTTCGGGCTGCCGGCGAAGTAGCCAGTGCCGCCAAGCGTCTGGCTTCTCCGCCGACCGAGTCCGGCAGTGACGGCGAGACCATCCACGCCGGTCATGTGCCGCATGATGAGCGTTTCGAGGCCCTTCTCGCTGGTGTCGGTGGTCATGCGACGGCCTCCTCGTCAGCGGCTTCGGCCTCGATCGCTCAGATCGGCGTCGTCCGTCGGCGATGTCGGGCGGGGCTTCGTCGGGAAGCCGCGCCGCCGCCTCGCGCACATCGAGCTTGCCGGTCACCACATCGGCGACGAGGCGGGTGCGGTATTCGCGGAGGAGTTCGATCTCGCGTTCGAGGCGCGTGATGGCGGCGTTCGATCGCGCAAGCTCTCGTTCGCAAGATACTCAACGATTTGCTGTTGCTCGTTACCGGCGGGAGGCAGGGACATCGCAGTCCCAAGTTCGTCCGCGTTCAAGTGCGGCTGTGCCGCGCGCATGACTTGCCGATAACGAGCTGGTCATGCTTGAACATAGCTGCTGACGGAGCAGCCATCGCGATGAACTCCGGATGAGGAGCGCTCCTGCACGGTGACCACCATATCGTAGCCCGCGACAGCGCGTTCGTATCTGTTGGCATGATCTGCCGAGCCTGCCGTCAGCGCTCCGCTTCGAACCACGATAATCATCGCCGGTTCTTAAGCATGCGTTGCGCGTCTTGGCACATCGGCTGGGTCAACTCGAACTGAGATCTTCGCCAGAATGCTCCGCCTGGTCGACGTGTGATGCCCGAATCGAAGCAAGCCCGGATTTCCGCTTCGCATCGACGGCTGTCCCAAGCCGTATCGAATCTGATGCGACGGTCTTGAGTCGTTCGCCTCCCAATGCTCCGGAATGTCACCGAGCCACGGGATGCCGGAGGGTTTGAGGGGGACGGAGGGGTCGAGGCCGCGGGTGACGGCGCGGTGGATGATGGCCTGCTTCTGCTCGTTGAGCAGCGCGATCACCTTCCGCTTCGCTCGGATCGCCCGCTCCAGCCGCCCGTTCGCCCAGTCCAGAAACCGCACAATCGCCGCCTGCTCGGTAGGCGGTGGACACGGGGACAGCATCTGCTTGAAGTCGCCCCAATACAGTCGATTGCGGTCTTTCACGATGCCGCGCGAGCAGTTGTCTGATTTCGCGACATGTATGTGCCGCGTTCGGAATAACGCGACGAAGAACTGGGGCTCGACATGTCGGATATGGTTGTGCCACGACGTAGGCTGGACTCACCAAACCATCGACAGGCGCTACTGCCCACAGCGCCCTGCCACATCCGCATCATGTTGTAGGCCACGTCTCCCTGCGCAGCGCGCTTGTACTTGCCTGATGTCAGACATGACCTGCTTACGCGACGAATTCTCGAAGTCCCGCACTCGTACCCCGGTTTTGAGCGAGACCTCTAGAATCGGGAGATCTCCATACCCGATTTCGATCTTCTGTTGACCAAACAGACTGCCGATTACGAACGACTGCCCAATGTCTTTGGCACGTGTCCGAGCCATGCCAGCCCCGAATCCTTGTATTCTGGATACGGCTTCAGGTCGGCGATCACGGCTGCCTCCGTCACCCACCTTCAGCAAGCCGTCCAGCAGCCCCTCGGCCTCTTTCTCGATGGCCAGAATGTCGGCGCTGATCTCTTCGAGCGTGCGCAGCGGCTGCGGCTTGTAGAAGTGGCGGGTGAAGCTGACCTCGTAGCCGATCTTGGTGGCGTCCTCTTTGATCCACGCATCGGGCGTGTAGGGCAGCACCTCGCGGCGGATGAAGGCCTCGATGCCGCCGTCTTCCAGCAGCGGCACCTGCTCGGTGTCGCGCAGGTCGGAGTCGGGCTCGTACTCGACGATCGCCGGCTTGCCATCCACTGTTGCCTCGAACAGGCCGCGCAGCGGGTCGGCCTTGACCTTGCCGGGCTTGTGCACCTTGGCGATGACCGGCGGCGCGGTCTCGACGCGCCAGCTCACGGCCTTGAGGATCTGCTTGAGGTCGGCGGCGGGGAGCTTGATGTCCGCCTTCTTGAGCGCGGCATCGACGCGGTCGCGGAAGACGTTGTGATCCTCGAAGAGCGTGTCGCCCAGCGCCTCGCGCAGCTTCGTGGCGACTTCGACAAGGCGGCCGTCGCGCTCCCAGGTCTTGGGGTCGAGCAGCTTCTTCTTCTTCTTCTCGGGCAGGCCCTTCTTCGTGCCGCCGCCCTCTTCGTCGTCGCCTTCGTCCTCGTCGCTGCCCCATTCGGCCAGGCGCTTCTCCAGCGCGGCGGAGACCTTGGCGAAGTTGGTGAACAGATCGTCGCCGAACTCCTCGTAGAGCGCCGCGCGCATGTCTTCGTCGCCGGACGCGAAGCGCAGCGTCTCGATGGCCTTGAGCGTGAGCTGGCTGTGCAGGCGCAGCGGGCGCTCGACCGTGACCTTCCAGTAGCCGAAGGCGGCGTTGGGGAAAATCTTCGACTCGGGCGTTTCCTTGAAGTCGAGGAAGGTGCGGCTGATGCGCTCGATGTCCTCGGGCGAGAGTTCGCAGTTCTTCTTGCCGAGGTTCTTGCGCAGCGGCTTGAACCACTGGCGTGGCGTCGATGAGCTGCACCTGGCCCTTGCGGTGCGCGGGCTTCCTGTTGGACAGCACCCAGATGTAGGTGGCGATGCCGGTGTTGTAGAAGAGGTTGAGCGGCAGCGCGACGATGGCTTCGAGCCAGTCGTTCTCGATGAGCCAGCGGCGGATGTTGCTCTCGCCCTGACCCGCGTCGCCGGTGAAGAGCGACGAGCCGTTGTGGACCTCGGCGATGCGGCTGCCGAGGGCGGACTTGGCGTTCATCTTCGACGCCATGTTGGCGAGGAAGAGCATCTGGCCGTCGCTGGAGCGGGTGACGAGCGACAGTTCCTCGCCGTTGTGCATCACCTTGAAGCGCGGGTCGCGCATCCCGTCCTTGCCGCCCATCGCTTCGAGGTCCTTCTTCCAGCTCTTCCCGTAGGGCGGATTGGCGAGCATGAAGTCGAACTCCTGGGCCGGGAAGGCATCGTGCGAGAGCGTGGACCATTCCGCGCCGCCGACGATGTGATCGGCGCTTTCGCCCTCGCCTTTCAGCAGCATGTCCGCCTTGCAGACGGCGTAGGTCTCGGGGTTGATCTCCTGGCCGTAGAGCAGGCACTTGACTTGCTGGCCGCGCTTCGCGCCGATCGCCGTGAGCGTCTCCTCGGCCACGGTGAGCATGCCGCCCGTGCCGCAGGCGCAGTCGTAGAGCAGGTAGGTGCCGGACTTGATCTCGGCCTCGATGGGCAGGAACACGAGGTTCGCCATCAGTCGAACGGCGTCGCGCGGCGTCCAGTGCTCGCCCGCTTCCTCGTTGTTCTCCTCGTTGAACTTGCGGACCAGTTCCTCGAAGACCGTGCCCATCGAGTGGTTGTCGATGCCGGCCGGGGAGAGGTCGATGTCGGGATCTAGCCCTACTTTCGCATTCCTGGACGACAAAAGAGCATCATGCGGTGTTCCGGTGCCATAAAAGTATGCTGCGAGGCTTCCTTTCCGGATGAGATCGTGCTACATGAAAGATATGCATGTATTCGAACGGGATGTGAATGGCCGCCGCTACCGTATCGCGGCCCAGTCCGTGTGGGACCCGGTCCGAAGCCGGTCCGTGGCGCGTCAGACCGTGCTGGGACCGGCAACAGCGGCGCCGGTCGCTGATCTGGCTGCCACTCGAACCGTAGGGACGCAGGCCGTTGGGGATGTCGGCGCGTTGATCTGGGTTGCCGAGCAACTCGATCTGATAGGGCATATCGACCGGGCGTGCGGCAACCTGGGCGCCAAAGGCGGCCCCTCGGTCGGCGAGTTGGCCGTGGCGGTGGCGGTCCAGCGGGCGTGCTCGCCCGGACCGAAGCGAGACCTGGCGGAGTTTCTGGAAGGGGCCGTGCCGCGCTTGTCGTGTCTGCCTTCTTCAGCCTTCAGCGGCCAGGCCTGGCATCGGGTGGCGAGGCAAGTCACGGACGAGCAATTGGAGCAAGCGCAGATCGCGATTGCGAAAACGGCGGTGGCCCGGTTCGAGCTTTCGACCGACGTGCTGGCGTTCGATACCACGAATTTCGACACCCACATTGCGACGGTTACGCCAGGGGAGCTGGCGCGTCGCGGGCATGCCAAAAGCAAACGGAGCGACCTGCGTGTGGTGGGGCTCGGCGTGCTGGTCAGCGAGACGGGCCACGTGCCGTTGCTATACCGGAGCTATTCCGGGAACAGTTCCGATCAGGCGGTGTTGACCGCGTGTCTGGATGGGTTGAGGGCACTGCACCAGTCGCTGGACGATGGGGAGTGCCGCGAAAAGGCGCAGCGGACGCTGGTACGCGATGGAGGTTTTTGGAGTCCTCAACTGGAACTGGATCTGGACGTTGTCGGTTACCACAGCCTGATTTCGTTGCCGCTGGGACATGCGGCGGCGGAACACGCGCTGCAGAGGGCGGCCCGGCGAGGTGCGATGAAGCCCCTGACGGGCAAGTTAGCCCAGGTGCGCGCGGCTCGGGTGCAAGCGAAGCTCGGCAACCTGGACCGCACGCTGGTAGTGGTCGAGAGCCAGCAATTGCTGGCGGGTCAGAAACGCGGCATTGCAGTGGCGTTGCGTAAAGCCAAGGCGGAGTTAAGCAAGCTGGATCGACTGGTAAAAACGCAACGGATCACGCGCAGCAGCCTGGAACAACGGGTCAGGAAGACGCTGGCGCGCGAACATTTGTCGAGATTCGTGGTAACCGATATCGGCGGCGACGACCGGCAGCCGACATTGCGCTGGCATGTGGATGCGGCGCTGCGCCGCCGGATGGAGAAGACCCGACTGGGGCGGCGGGTGCTCTGCACGGATCACCACCTGTGGACCACGGGCCGTATCGTGCAGGCATTCCGCGGTCAGTGGAATGTTGAAGAACTGTTCCGCCGGGCAAAGAAGGGTGGCGTGGTGCCCTGGGGACCGTCGCATCAGTGGGCGGATGGGTCCATACGCCTACATACCTTTGCGACGGTACTCGGACTGATGCTTGTGAGTCTGGCGAGGATCACGCTCGGAACAAACGACTCCGCCCTCGCGATGATGGGCGACCTCGCCGATATCCGCGCCACACTGGTGCGTACGACGACCCGAGGGCCGGGGCGTCGCGCGACCGTGATGATTGCGCCCGAGCTGAACACCTCACAGCGCCGGGCTGTTAAGGCATTTGAACTGGGCCGATGGATGCCAATACTTCTTTCATGTATGACAACCCGCCCTGTCCGTCATGATTGAAGCCCTTAAACCCGCGATTCACCTCCTTTCACTGCGAAGGTAGGGCTAGGAACTTGTTGATCAGCGTGCCGAGCGCGTCCGCCTTCGAAAGGGTTGATAGCTGGTTGCGGAACTTGAAGTTCTCGATGATGTCCTGGACGTTGGCCGAGAAGCCATTGAGGTAGTCCTCAAAATCTGCAAGGAGTTGCTGTTGGCTGCCTCGCGACTTCAGATCGCGCAGAGTAAATTTCGATGTGTTGTAGAAGGCCTGGCCCGCGGCTTCTGTGAGCGCGGCCCGCTGTTCGGTGATACCGGCCTCGTCGAGCATCTTTTTGGTTTCGAGGACCGCAGGCTTGGTCGGCTCAAGCACAGCGTCCATGCGACGGATCACGCACATCGGCAGGATCACGTCCGGGTATTTGCCGCGCTTGAACAGGTCGCGGAGGACATCGTCGGCGATGCCCCAGATGAAGGAGACGATTGTGTTGTGCGTTGCCTGATCCACTATCCCGACCAGTCTACCTGCTCGCTGTGGAAACGGCCTTCATCGACGGTGCGGGACTCCGCGCCGACCTGCCAGCGGGCCCGTTTTGGGAGTGCGAAGGCCTCCATGTCTACATGATGCACATCAATGAGGAGCCCGGCAACTACGACCGTCGGCCACGGAAGGAAATCCGTCGGCTGCGGCTTGAATTATTCGTCCGCGACCACTCCCACATCCTGAAAGTCATGCACGGCCAAGCCCTCGGACTCCTTCACATGAATCCTGGTGCCTGCGGCCACAATGGATGGCACCTCGTCCGCACTCTGTTGCGATTTACCGTGGAAGCCGGGAAGATATCCGGCGTGCAGGCAGTCGAACTGGGTCCGCGCGGGAGGCGACAAATCGTCAGGCAACCCCCGCAGTACCACATAACTTCCGCAATGCCGATCGCTCAGGCGCAATCTATCCCGAGCGCGAAAATCCGCTTCTCAGAGGCCGGAAATTCAAGTGCTCCCCGCCCCCGGGACAGTCAATTAACCCCTCATATTTATTGAAGCGCCCAGCCGTCCCTAGACTAAAGCTACCGCACAGCCCGGCCCTGTCCCGGACAGCAGTTACCCTGCAGTTACCCGGTACCCTGCCAGGCAAAACTCCGGCTTACTGCGTGAGCTTCGTGCCTCCCAGAGCGCCGGCTCGGCACGAATTGCAGACGCCGAAGCCGCTGCCGTTGCCGATGATGCTGGCGCAGCGGCCGCCGATACTGGCCAACTCACTCTGGCTCAGAGTCGACGCCGTGAGGGCGTTCTCTGTCATGCTGTAGCCGCCCGCGGGATTCGAATGGAGTGTCGTACCCCAGGCGGCCAACCCGTTTGCGAGCGTGGCGTTAGGCACCGTTGCCGCTGAGTTAGTGCAACTGGCGTCGCTGCCGTCGCCTCCCGCCAGGCTGGTGAGCAGTTTTACCGTCACTGAGATCGGAATCAGTCCACTGAGGGTTTTCGACGTAAGGTCCCTGTTAACGCCAAGGCCGACGGTCTGGTCGGGCGTCACCAGACAGGAGCAGCATGAGATGAGTTCCTCAGCTGGGTCAAAAGCATACACGTTCACACAAATGTTGCCGGTCGCCGCGCCGAAGCCAGGGCCCAGCAGTGATGCGCCATTGGCTCCTGTGTTGGTGATGTTTAAGTACGATTCGCCAATGTTGAGGTTGGCAGCATAAGTCATCAGAAACGCCGCGTTCGACGTGACGGTGAGATTGATCGAGAAGGAGCATGTGCCGGGCAGAACGGTTCCGGTCGAGTCCGTCACCTGGATAGTGAAGGTACCGGTGGCCGTGGGCGTTCCCGTAATGGCGCCGTTCGAGGGGTTCAGCGTCAGCCCAGCTGGAAGCATGCCGGTGGCGACCGAAAAGGTGTAGGGCGGGGTGCCTCCGCTGGCACCGATGGGGGGGCTACTGAAAGCTACGCCCACCTCGCCCGAACTGATGGCAGGGCAGGTGATCGACGGCGGGGGAATGATGGTGAAGGGACAAGTGTTAGCGGACACAGTTCCATTGGCGTCGGTCACCTGGATGGTGAAGGTCCCGGCGGTCGTGGGTGTCCCCGTGATAGCTCCGGTCGAGGAGTTCAGCGTCAGGCCCGTCGGTAGCATGCCGGTAGCGACCGAGAAGGTATAAGGCGCGGTGCCCCCGCTCACGGCAACGGCTGGGCTGTTGAAAGGCACGCTAACCTCGCCCGAAGTGACGGCCGGGCAGGTGAGCGTTGGTGGTTCGGGGGCGGCTGAAGTACTAGTATCGAGGAGAAAAGCTTGGACTTCGCCGTCGTAAGTTCCATAACCCACAATCTGGCCCGAATCGTTGATTCCGTAGGCGACGGTAAGCTGCCAGCCTGAGTTGGCAGGCAAGAGAGAATTTAGATCGGTCATGATGCCGCCTGAGTATAAAAACGCAGCGTTCCCATTGGGCCCACTCCTGCCGACGATCTGTCCGTGGTCATTGATAGCATAAGCGATTGCGAAACCGTTGCCCGGAAGCGAACCGAGGTCGGTCATGACGCCCCCTGAGTATTCAAACGCATCGAGAGAACCGGCTGCGTTAAACGATTCGCCGACGATCTGCCCGGCATTGTTGATGGCATAAGCGGCGCTGAAACCGCACCCTTGGCAGGTGGGAGAATCCTGTCCACCAAGCGTACGAAGATCGACCATACTGCCGCCAGAGTACAAAAATGCATGCTCATCGCCGTTTGATGTGGCTGAGTAACCGACGATTTGTCCTGAGGAGTTGATTCCCGTCGCCCCGGCGTGATCACCACCAAGCGTACCGAGATTCGTCATGACACCGCCAGAGTACAAAAATGCATGCTCATCGCCGTTTGATGTGGTTGAGTAACCGACGATTTGTCCTGAGTTGATTCCCGTCGCCCCGGCGTAATCACCACCAAGCGTACCGAGATTCGTCACGACGCCGCCAGAGTACAAAAACGCGGCTCCCGGCGGCACTGAGTTTCCTGTCGCATCACCGACGATCTGCCCGGCATCATTGATGGCGGTGGCGGAGCTAAGAGTGTTTCCTAAGGTGCCGAGGTCGGTCATAACACCATTCGAATACAAAAACGCGTGAGACGCCCCACTGGCCGTTTCAGCTGTGCCGACGATCTGTCCGGCATTATTGATGCCGGAGGCATAGCTTTGGGGGCCTCCGAGGGTACCTAAGCCCGTGATTGATGTAATCGTGATTGCGCCAGCCTTTGCGGAGGGCGCGGCCATACCGATCCACAGCAGAACACAAGGAAGGGCGGTGTAAACGGCTCGGTAGATTCTCATGTCGTCCAGCTCCTTACGGCCAGACAACGGCCAGGCAATCTATTGAACTCTATACCAGTTTCTGCGGACGAGAGGTTGATCTGCGTCCGATCGGATGCATAATGTTTGTACGGAATCCCTGAGCCGCGCGACTTTTCAATTCAGTAAGAGTCACGCCGCACGCCGGGCTACCGCCCGGTGGACCCGTTCGAAGGTGCACTTGAAACCTGCACGGGTGTCCGTGCATGTATCAACTACACGATAGCTTTTCACGCCTTTCACGGGCGTAAGTGAACGCGGCACGATCCACGCCTGACACGGCCATTCATTGCCTGAAAACGGCCACCAGATGACGTTGCATTGAAAGAATCGGCGTGATATATCAAGACAGCACTAATGAAGAGGTTCGTGAAACCGCTGCCGCTGCTTGCTCTGCTGTTTTCAGGCGGCGCGTTGTTTGCTCATCACGGAAACTCGGCTTACGATGAAACCGCCCGCGTTCCCATTAAGGGCACGGTCACTGAATTCATTTGGGTCAATCCGCACTCCCAGATCTATCTGGACGTGAAGGACAGCTCGGGCAAAGTGGTCAATTGGGGCGTCGAGACCAACAGCCCCGGCATCCTGGGCCGCGCCGGGTGGACGCGCCGCTCGCTGAAGGCCGGCGACAAGATCACCATCATTGTCTGTCCGGCCAAGAATGGCCAGCCGGTCGCGTACGCCGGATCAGGAGACCCCGGCACCAAGGTCGTCTTCGCCGATGGTCGCGAGCTGGACTTCACCGATAAGACCAGATAACCGACATGCGAATCCACTCCTTATAGCGTGCCGGTCACCCTGGCGCTCATTTTGCTGGTCTCGCGGGGCGCCAGCGGGCAGGGTTCTTCCGGGAACGCAAGTGCTCCGGCGCCGCGCCGCGATTTATCCGGCGTGTGGGGAATGCTGCCGACGCGTGAATTATCGGAGGACGATAAGCAATCGCCCGGTGGCGAAATTCCGCCGATGACCGCGTGGGCCAAAGCACGCTATGACCTTGAGAAGCCGGGTTACGGAAAGCGAGCGGCGCCGGGTGGAAACGATCCCATCCTCCAGTGCGATCCGATGGGTTTTCCGCGCATACTATATTTCCCGACGCCGTTCGAGTTCATGCAAATACAGGGCCGCGTCCTGCAGATGTTCGACCGCGATCACGTGGTGCGCGAAATCTGGACCGACGGGCGCGCGCTGCCGGGCGATCCGGATCCGCTGTGGTACGGATACTCGGTGGGCAAGTGGGTGGACGATACGACGTTCGTTGTGGAATCGACCGGCTATGACGACCGCACGTGGCTGGGCGCGGCCGGATTTCCCCACAGCGAGACGATGCATCTTGAAGAACGCTATCAGCGCGTGGATCGGGACACGATCCACTTCACACTGAAGATCGACGACCCGATGGCGTATTCGAGACCGTGGATAGCGCTGGCGCGCGATTTCAAACTGCGCCCGCGCGCCGAAATTCGCCAGGGCTATTGCGTGGCATCCGAGGAGCAGGCCTTCACGAAACGAATTCGCGAGCCAGGTGCGCTGAACACCGGGGCGACGCCAAAAAAGTAGCCCACGAGGGAAAATCGACAATACAGATTTGCAGGATGCCCCGCTGGAAGCGTGGACGTGATCTCTTCGAACGCCGTTTCGCGGGAGCTTCGGTACATGCACTTCAACGGAACGCCGACTACTCACTCATGTGGTTTCCGTGAGCGGCGTTTTCACGGGATCTATCAGTCCAGGGTGCTAGCATAGCGGGTACTTATGGCCTCGCCTCGCAAGATGCTCGTGGGAACGATAGTCAGTCTGATGCTATCGGCAATCGCCTTACCCTCCGCCGCCAAAGACAAGATCATTCTCAACCGCCTGGGCCCAACTACCTCTGAACTATTTATCGCCAATGCCGACGGAACTGGTGAACGGAAACTGCTGTCAACCTCCGAAATGGACTACTCCGCCTCATTTTCGCGCGATGGGAAGTGGATTGTGTTCACCTCGGAGCGCAAAGGCTCCGCCGATATTTACCGCGCGCACCCGGACGGTTCAGGGCTTGAGCGATTGACGGACAATTCGGCCTTTGACGATCAGGCCGCGCTCTCTGCTGACAGCACCAATCTCGCCTTTGTCTCCACGCGCAGCACGGGTACTGCTGACATCTGGACCCTGAACTTAAGGAGTCACAAGCTGCGCAACTTGACTCATGGAGCGGGTGGCAACTTCCGGCCCAGTTGGTCGCCCGACGGGAAACGGATCGCGTTTTCTTCTGACCGGAATACCCCCGTTCGACCTCGCGGCGATGGCCCCAACGAATTTGAGCAAGTCCAGGAGACGAGCATCTACATGATCCAGGCGGATGGGAAAGGTCTGCGAAGGCTCACGCCCGCGGGTATGTTTGCGGGCTCGCCGAAGTGGTCGGCAGATGGGAGTAAGATCGTTTTTTATGAAATGACGGTCGAGCATGCAGTAGATGCCCGCTACGGCCATTTCAAGCCCGGTGCCGTGTCGCAGATCGTTTCCGTGGATATAGCAGGGGGCGTGCGCACACAGCTTTCCACCGGCCCGGGAGTGAAGGTCTCTCCACAATTTATGCCCGGCGACGTGGGCTACCTGCTCAAGGAAGGCGATCACGCCGGGCTCGCTACGATCAAGGATGGATTCGGTGCGGCCGGAAATATGCGTAATCCCGCCTGGTCCTCCGATGGCGCTCACGTGGTTTACCAAAAGCTCGGCTATGCGCAGCGGCCCCAGAACCAACCACTGTTTAGCAAGAATCCCCAGGATTTCGAGTATGCCTGGTCGGAATTGTTCCCCGCGTTTTCGCGGGCTGGAAAATTGGTGACGACGACGGATTTCGATGGGGTCCACCACGCCTCTCTCTCGGTGATGGACGCCGATGGTACGCATTCCCGGCCCATCTTCGATGAAAAAGCCGGCTTGGCATTTGCCGCGTCCTGGTCGCCGGGCGGACAGTGGATCGCTTTTGGATTCGGCATTTTCTTTGAGGGAAGAACTCAGCCCGCTCGAGTTATGATGATGCGCGCGGATGGGTCTGAGAGGCGGGAATTGACAGACGGGTCCGCCAATAGTGGTTTCCCAAGCTTCTCTCCGGACGGGAAACAGATTGTTTACCGCATATCGGGCGAGGGCTTGCGTATCCTCTCCCTTGCGAACAACACCGTCAGAACGCTTACAACCGAACCGGATAACTTTCCATCCTGGTCTCCAACCAACGATGTCATTGAGTTTACGCGAGCTATCGACGGCGCCTACGATATCTTCTCTATCCATGCCGATGGTACGGGTCTTAAGCGCTTGACCCATGCTCCCGGCAACGATGCGCATGGCAGGTGGTCACCCGACGGTAAGCACATCGTATTCAGCAGCGCGCGTCTAGGATTCAAGGACGAATCGCCGCTCTACGATCCTCCTGAGTTTCAGCCCTACGGTGAACTGTTTGTTATGAACGCCGACGGTACCGACCAAAGACCATTGACGGACAACAAAGATGAAGACGGCACGCCTGCATGGCAGCCTTCGCTAAGCGGGAAGTAACCGGATTCATCGAGTTGTTGAACGGCTCTGTGGGCTTCCGCGATTCGCACCCGATCAATCGCAAGGTACCTGCTTAGACTGACCCGAAACGGCCTGCGGGTAGATTATTTCTTTGAAGTCCCGGTCACGTCCACTTGACAGGAAACGCGCGACGCGTCGTCCGTGGCTCCGTAAGCTCTTGTGCAGCCGCGTTGGAGGCGGCTGCGCGATGGGTAAACACGGAACGAGGAGAACCGCTAAAGCGAAAAAGCCGAAGACGAAGCTCGGCCTGCCCGACCTGGATCACAGTAAAGCTGCGGTACTGGAGAGCTTGCGTTCACCGGAATCAAAGCGCGGGTATCGGCATGCCGTTGACGAATTCATCCAGTGGTATTGTTCGGAGCCCAGACTGTCTTTCAACAAGGTCGTGGTGACCCGCTTCCGGATCGCCCTCAAGAATCGAGGCCTCGCGGCGGGAACGATCAACGGGCGACTGGCCGCCGTCCGACGACTAGCGTACGAGGCGGCGGATGCCGGTTTGCTTAGCCCTGAGCTCGCGGCCGGCATCCGTCGCGTGAAGGGTGTCAAGAAACTCGGCGTGCGACTTGGAAACTGGCTCACGGCAGAAGAAGCGCGCCGGCTTTGGCAGGCTCCTGACGCCAGCCTCAAAGGCAAACGGGACCGCGCAATTCTCGCGGTCTTGCTTGGCTGCGGACTGCGAAGACGGGAATTGGCTGATCTGGACTTCACGCATCTGCAGCAGCGCGAGGAGCACTGGGCGATTGTCGATCTGGTTGGCAAAGGCGGGCACATGCGGACAGTACCAGTGCCACCCTGGGTTAAGGCGACGGTCGACGCATGGGTCGGTGCCGCCGCACTCGAAACTGGCAGACTATTCCGCTGTGTGTGCCGAGCCGGCAAATGCTGGGGTGAGGGCGTGACCGAGCGCCTGGTTTGGCACGTGATGAAGCAAATACGCTGCCGAACTCGGCTTCAGGGCCGTCGCGCCCCATGACCTGAGGCGCTCGTGCGCGAAGTTGTGTCATGCTGCCGGCGGAGAGTTGGAGCAGATCCAGTTCCTTCTCGGCCACGTGTCGGTCCAAACAACCGAACGCTATCTCGGCTGCAAACAGCGGATTCGCGGAGCGGTGAACGATCGGATTGGCATCGAACCGTAGCTAACCGCGCTTCGGGGTGGGTTGCCGACTTCTCGCTCATGTGCTTTCCGTTAGCCAGGTTTCACTGGAGGAATTCAGCACGACAGCCCGAGCCTGTGCAGGTGCGCCGTACTCAATACAGCAGGCAAAGTTCGCTTGCATGGGCTTCAGCGGTCCCTACTACTTGTCGTCAGCCGTTTTACGTTCTCTATGAATAGATCGCAGAATGGACGCCGCAGACCTTCTTTGGCTACGGGCCCCCCACTTGTGAATTGCAGGTATGCACGCGACAAGGGATTAAACTTCGGCCACACCGGCAAAGGGCCCCCATTCGGATCTCCGGTCTTCGCGAAATTAGTCCAGTATTGCTGCATCACCGCGGAGACTTGCGTGTCCACGGCAGTCGAGCCTTCAACGGGAAATCCGGGAACGACCTGAGGGCGGTCGAGCGTTCCGAAGACGTAGGTGAGTTCTGTACCGTGTATGGCCCCGAGAGACTCCCACCCCGGTGGAACACGGGCAAACTCGTACTCGAATGCGGGATTCCCGACGGCGGAGTGCCAGACCAGCTGCGCTACTGCCGGACATCGGAGCCACGTATCCGTCACCCACTGATCTGCTGGCGCTCCATAGAGCGGGTCGGCTCCGCCCACGTACAGTTTTGCGGCCCGTGGCGCGATGGGCCCGTAAGCCTCCTGGACAGCCCTGTTCAGATCCTGGGGAGAACCCTTATCAGCGAACGAATCGCGCGACGTGTTACCGTGCAGGAGCGCGACGCGGTGCTCCTGACCTGCTGCGAACACCTCGGCCGGCGGGCGTGGGACCACATAGCCATCGACGGAAATGCCTATGTCAGGAAAGGCGGTCTCGGGTCTACGGTAGTCTGGAACTGTTCTGACAATTTCGGCAGGCACCGCACGCAAGTCCTTCACAGAAGCAGCGGCGGGGATCTTCCAATCAGCCGCCAACCGCTGGCCTCGTTGCTCAGCCTGATGCAGCGTCTCTGGACGCTCAAAGCCAAATGTCACCGAGCCACTTTGGGCAATGACGCGCCGGAATAACCCCCTCGATAAAGGCGATGTCATCAGCACGCTCCCACCCACCGAACCTGCCGAATTTCCAAAGATGGTGACGTTATTCGGATCGCCGCCGAACATGGCGATGTTGTCACGCACCCATGAGAGCGCCGCGATCTGGTCGAGAAGCCCCTGATTCCCCGAGGCGTGATGCGGTGACTCGCGCGTCAGCGACGGATGCGCAAAGAAACCAAACGATCCGAGACGGTAGTTCAACGCAACCAGCACTACTCCGTGCCGGGCAAGGCTCTCGCCATCGGTTTGCGTCTGCGAGGCCGCCCCGAGTTGGTTGGCGCCGCCCGGAATCGACACCATCACCGGCCGCTTTTCTCGCGGGGGCCAGGCCGCCGTCCAAATATTGAGAAACAGGCAATCTTCACTGCTCGTCTCGCCCATGCCGGGAAAAAACGGCGTCGGCAACTGCGTGCACGCAGCGCCGAATGCGGTCGCATCTCTGACCCCCCGCCACGGCTTCACCGGCAGAGGTTCGCGCCAGCGAAGCACGCCCACAGGAGGCTGGGCAAAGGGGATGCCCTTGAAGACGGCTCCGTTTCTGGCCAGAGTCGCCCCACGGACCTGTCCTCCAGTGACGGCGACGACCGGACCCGAATCGGCAGCAAACAGGGCAATCGCCGCGAACACAACACACAGTGCGACTACGCTTTTCATTTGGCTATCCTCCCGAAGATCCTGTGATTTGTTACTCTCGGCTCAACAGCCGGCATCCCAACGTAGCGGAGACGTCTCTGCCTGACATCCTTGAAACCATGCAGAACGACCTGAGGGAAACCTTGTAGGCGAGCGCCAGGTTAAGCCAGTGGAGTGTCGAGTTGATTATGAAAGGCGTAGGCGATGGCATCGGCGCGGCCGCGAGCGCCAATCTTTGTATATAGGTTGACGAGGTGCCGCTCCACAGTGGACACGGCGACTGAGAGATCGGCAGCAATCTCCTTGTTAGTCGACCCGGCCGCAACGGAGCGCAGGACCTGCGCCTCTCGAGGCGTCAGCAAGCATGGCGCGGGAGTCGGCACGGCCGGCGGGAGCACCGGAACCCGCGCAGGAACGGTAGCCTTACCGGAACGGAGGAACGCATCGATCGCGGCCACGTGTCCATCATGCACGCGGCCGGAGATCGACTTGTCATTTACGACGACGAACCGAGCGCCACGGATTCCCGCCGCCACCTCCTGACACAACTCGAATGACCCGAACGGAAAGGCCGGTTCATGGATCACGAGTGTAGGCGTGGTGACCTGTGGAAGAAGCGGCGCGAGATCGATGCACGCGGTCGCACGGTTGAAAGCTGCGAAACCCGATGGTGACGTGGTTTGCAGGAAGGCGGCGGTCCCCTGTCGAACGAACTCGTCGTCTTCAAACTTAGACGCAACGCTCCCCTGGATTTGCCCAAATAGCTTCCATTCGCGATCGTTCGTTACTGGTGCAGAGTGGGCGATGCGAAGTTCAGGAATTGCAAAGTAACGCGCCCCTGACGCCCAGGGGCTCTGCAGCACGAGATGGGACAATGACGCCGGATTCCGGGCCGCATACGCAATTGCCGTCGCGGCGCCGGAATCGAGGCCTCCCAGCGCAAACCGCTCAAAGCCCAATTGTCCGACGACCGCGTCGAGGTCTCGGACTCTCCCGTCCAGACTCAAATCTTCGACGTTTCTGTCGGAAGCGCCCATCCCCCGCACGTCGTACCTCACCACACGCCACCCAAGACGGACCAGCCGTTCTGTAACAACCTTGACGTGCATGCCGTCGAGAAACTCGTGGCGCGCCTCGCCGAAGATGTTCGACGCGAACACCAAAGCAGGACCATCCCCAACGCTGATGTAGGCGATACGAACGCCATCGCTGGTCTTCACGTACTGCATGGGCGGTGAGTTCATCACGAGTCCAGAAGGCAGGCACTTCCGAATTCATTCCAGCATACGCCCTCACCTTGAAGGCATGAGCGCTTCCGTCCAGGCCGCTCGCCACTGACGGTTGCGGCCGCGACTCGGGATAGGAAAGCGTGCGCTCTGCCCTTTGGACTCGGCGGCTTCTCTGCGGCCAAATGCCCCGTCAATTGCAGCTTAGACTGCTTCACGAGCCACCTTGACGCCCATTGCGCTGAAGTGAATCCGCACACGCTCCCGCGAAGTCCGGTTGGAGGAATCGTGGTGATCCGGTACCCCGTTTGCGGACCGCCGTGCAGCCAACGTGCAGCCACGGCAGCGGTTGGCGTTGCCTCTGGTTGCCAGATCGCTTTGTGGCAGTGTTGTGGAGTCAAACACTTACCGTCCGTTGCCGCTGGCTGCAGGCAAGGGTTCCGCATTCAAATCCCGGCACACCATGACATCAGAAGGCCCGTTTAGCGGTAACCCGACCAGGACACTGGAACGTAAACACTTCGCCGTCAGGGAGGATCTATCCCGCCGATAGGCTAACCTTATTGGACAGTGCTGTCCCGGGTGACCAGATCACGCCGAACGATGGCGACAGAGTGTCGGACGTGGAGCCGTCGACTTTTGGCCTGCATGGCGTGAATTGAGCGATTTCTTGCAGCGTTTTCAGGGTGAGAACCGACTATTCTGCGAGAAATAGATGATTTCGAAGAACGATGGCGAGCTCGTCCAGATGGCAAGGGCTGGAAATCGGGACGCATACGGGGAACTGGTCCGGCGTTATCAACGCCCAATCTGGGGTTTGGCCTACCTCCTGATCGGTGACCGGTTCGAGGCTGAGGACATGGCTCAGGAAGCTTTCCTTCGCGCCTGGCTTAATCTCGACCTTCTGAGCGACCCGTCAAAGTTCGCGGCATGGCTCCGCCGCATTGTTTTCGGCGTCACCATTGATTGGCTACGCGTGTTTCGGTCTGACCTTTACCGGTTTGCGGATGCCAGAGCAGAGCTGGAACTCTCGCGGCAATCGGCTCACACCGAATCCGCGCTGGAGCGGCTCGAAACCATGGAACTGCAGCAGCGGATCTGGGACGCCGTGGCTCAGATGCCTCCACGGTACAGGCTGCCGCTGACGCTGTTTCACCTCGACGGTCTGAGCCACAACAAGGTCGCCGAAGCTCTCGGCATAACGGTGAGCACGTCCCGGTCGTTGGTGACGCGCGCGCGGCAGAAATTGCAGCCCATGCTTGCTTCTTACGCTTTGGAAATCCTTCCCGCGTTGGAAGACGTATTCAGAGAACAAACAGTCGAGGGATCGGCCATGCTTCATATCGCGGACGGTGAGTCGGTGGCAGGCACGCTGAGGGAATCAGGGATACCTGGCGCCGTCTCAATTTATGGTGATTTGATGTTCGAAGGACCAGCGCCGGCGGGTCTGGACGCGGAAAGCTGGCGCGAAGCCCGCGCCAGGTTCATCGCCCGGGTCGGATACGCGACGCTAGATGAGGCTCGGAAATACCTGAAAGCGTGTGAAGATACACTGACTGCTTTCTCCCGACATGAAGAAGTGGTCCTCTGGCTTTCGCACACCTTGTCCAACCAGCTGATCCTCATCAAGGTGCTCGACTGGTTCAGCCGCCAGGAGTTAGGTGCGGTAAAAATCAGCCTCATTTGCGTCGGGCGCTACCCCGGCATGGACCGTTTTGTCGGCCTGGGCCAACTGCATGCCAACCAACTGGTCTCACTGGCCGACACGCGCCTTCCGGTCGGTGAAGCGCAGTATCGCACCGCGCGGGCGGCGTGGAATGCATTCACATCCCCCAATCCCACCGAGATCGAGCGTTTTATCGCAACTGATACGTCTGCGTTGCCGTTTATTGCTTCAGCTTTGCTACGTCATCTGGAACAGTTTCCGTCTGCCGACAACGGCTTGTCTCGTACAGAGCGGCAGACGCTCTCCATCCTTCGCGATCAGGGTTCGCTCTCCGGGCCAGAGCTCTTCGTCGCCGTCAGGGATCTGGAGGAGCAGGTCTTCATGGGGGACGCATCGTTTTATAAGATAGTGGCCGATCTGTCGGAGGCTCAGCATCCGCTCGCTCAGATAACGGACACACCTCAACAGAGACTGGGCAACGTCACGATCACAGAAACAGGGCGAAAGGTCCTTGAAGGTCGCTTAGACCAGATCAACTTGAATGGCATTGATCGATGGGTCGGCGGTGTCTACCTGCACGGTCAGAAGGCCGCATGGCGCTGGGATCGCGCGTCCAGACGGCTTGTCAGCCATCAATAGCGCCAAGCGTCTTGCCAAAATTAATTCGAGCGGCTGTCAACATCTCGGACTTTCGCCAGGAATGGTCTCGGGAACATAAAGTGCCGAGCAGTAGCTCCTCCCTGGTCGCGAAGTGGCGAGTTTGGCCGACAGAGGTTTCCAGATCGCCACTTCGCCGTTAGTGGCGGCCTAGCCAAGATCGTAACCAGACTTCGCGCCGCAAGCAGATCGGAGGCTTGGGCGTTCTGTTCAAGGTGACCCCGCCTCCGCGCATCTCAGTGCTATTTTTCTGCAGAGGTGCTTCGCCATTGCGGGCGTCGTCATTCTACTAACCGAACAATCGTCATTTCGATGCTCCGCTCGGTTGATGTCAGCACCAACCCCAACTGGTTGCGCAGCAGATTAAGGAATTCTTCAGTTTCCTGCGCATCTCCCTGAATGCTGAAGTCATAGAGGCCCGTCAAGCCGGTCTCATCCAAGACAGGGCTATGCAACCCCTCCTCAAGTGCGCGGCAGAAATCATCCATGGAACTGCTGAGTGCAGTCATTCCGATCAATTGAGCCATGGCCATCGCTTGACGGAATTCGGGGCTTTCCACAAAGCGGCGATTCGCTTCCTCCACTGCCTTGCGCGTCCGATCCGCGCCTTCCGGAAGTTTGAACTCATCTGAAACTTTGAAGCGTCGCCAAGTAGAGCCGAATGAGCCTCCAAAAGTGTCATTTTCGGACCTTCTCGGAGGCGTCTTTCCTTCCGCCGCCGTTAAGATGTAAACTTCGACGCTGCGAATTTCCGTTGCAATCGTCACGTGGAAGTAGTTCTCGATGCCTGCGCGCACTTGCCGCTTGATCGCCGCCTCATCTTCCTCCCCCGGAGGCATCAGAATGAAGTCGTATCTCGTTCCATTATCGAGCGCTGCCGGCAGCTCGATGCGGCTCGGGTTTGTGCCGGATATTTCCGAAAGAACAGCTCGCAGGTCGAAGCCGCGCCGCATCCAGTGATCGGGACCGCCGGAGCTGATCGTTCCTTCCGTCGTGCTCGGCGAAATATGAAGTTCGTCAGACGGCGGAAGATCCGGTTTCTGCGGCGGGGGCGGCGACCGAGACGGCTCGGCTTCAATGCGAACCGCTTTCGCTTCGAAAAAGTCATCCAGTTGGGACTCTGTCGGATCGCCCTGTATGGCGATGGCTCGCCCATCCAGCACCGCTTGTATCTGCTCCTGCTCTGGAGTCAGGAAGGTAAATCCAGCAATTGTTCCAAAGGAATCGATCAATACGCCTGCAGCACCCTCAACTCCGTAAGCTCTGTAAGACTCCTCCCGGGAATCGAGGACCATCCATCCGGCAACGTGGTGACTCTTCAGAAACGGAGCAAGCGACGTATCCTGTTCGTTGGCAATCCATATGAAGTTCACCGGCTTCCCGGCGAACTCTTGCACCAGCTCATTCCAGCGCAAAAGTGCGTGCTCATGGCTTGATACCGGACGCAAAAATAGCAGCACAGTTATCTGGCCGAGAAGGCTCTGTGGCCCTCCCGAAGGGGAGCCGGAAGCGACGACTTTGGTCCAATTCAGGCTCGGTGCGCGATCACCGGCTTTGACGGGCATTGGAACTTTCTATTGGACCCCAATCATCGCGAGTATGCAAATGTGTCGCAAATCGCGCATCCTGTTCAGTAAGCGCATAGTCAGCTACAGGTTGATTGACGACCGCGGCGCCCGAGTCCTGCCAAACCCACGGGTAGTCGCGAAGGGGCGAGTTTGCCTTCAGGATTCCAGATCGCCACTTCGCCGTCAGGCATGGGTAACCGTTGCCTACTGAACTTCAGGGCACGTCGTTTTAACCCATTCTTGATTCAGTCAGTTTTCCGTCGGACTGTTTGCGCTGTCGATAACAATGACCTCCACAGGACCTTTTTGCGCTTTCAAGTCCAGGCCCAACTGCTGCTTCAGCGCCGCGAAGACGGTAGGCCCCGACGTATCAGGTTCCTCCCCATTGATTTTCCCGCCCAGAGGAAATCCGGGTGGCAGCTCCCGCGTGAACTCCAGGTTGAAATCGTAACCACCATGCAGGTTGGTCAGGTCGACGAGCGGTCTATCCATTAACTGGGAAAGCCGAAACGCCAGGTAGTCGATGGGCGCGTACGTCGCCTTCATCCTTACGTGCAAAAACGGGGCTTCAGTCTGGTCGATCCAAGTGTCCCCGCCGTTCGTGGCGTCATGTGGTGTGAGCTTTGCCCCGTCCTTGTCCACAGTGAGGGCGTACATTTGCATCTCCTTCTTCTCTGAGTGAAACTTCAGGTGCAGCCGGTCCACCAGCATGTTCATCAACATTACATGGAGTTCGTCGGCGCTCGAAGGCTTCTCAGACTTGGCCTCCATGTCAAACCGGTCGGTATCCAGCCAGCCCGGCCCACCAGCGATCTGCTCAGCCTTGACGCGGAAGGCTACCTGGATCATGAGTTTGATCGGACAGTTGACGGCAACATACCGCTGGCCGCCTGGCGCGGGACGGATTCCGCAGCCATCTTGTTTCCCGGTGCTGGGTTTGAGCGAGGCAACCTCAAACCGGAGATCCGGTGGAATCCTTGCCGGTGTCTGCGCGAGTAGCAAAGCAGCAAAGAGAGCGCAGGCGGCAATGCGATACATTGTTCCCTAAATTATGTCACTCCGCCGCATACTGCTGCGCCGAATGTTGATTCTCGACATGACTGAAACAGCCTGTCCCCGAAAGGCGCTTTCACAGTCTACATCCCGCCTTGTTCGGAAGTGGCGAGTTTGGCCGACAGAGGTTTCCAGATCGCCACGTCGCCGTCAAGCAGGATTCGCCTATAAAATACATGCATACGGTTGACCGCTCTCGCACTGTTTACAAGTGGCATTGTGTTTGGTCAGAGTTTTGAGGCCGCCGATGTTCGCATCGATGCGCGGGAGGTGCGCCCGGCTCCGGAAACCACTGGCAGGGTTCTTCGCGGCAGCCGGTATGAATTGCGGCATGCAACCATGCTCGATCTGGTCACCACTGCGTACGGATGATGGGGGTGGCGGGCTCCAAATGGACCGCTATAACGTTGTGGCGATTGCCCCGGAGAACACACCGCGGGACCAGATCAGAATCATGCTTCAGGCTTTGCTCGCCGACCGCTTCCAACTGACAGTGCACAAAGACAGAAGGCCGCTGCCCGCCTTCGCGCTCGTGGCGGAAAAACCGAAACTGAAGCAAGTGGGGGAATCGGATGAAGCTGCCTGCCAAACGCACAGTGAGCGAGGGGCAACACCGGTCCTCGCGGTGTCCTGTCACAACATGAGCATGGCGGCTTTTGCGCAGGATCTGCGCGGAATCGCAAACCCGTTTCTCAATCTGCCCGTGACCGACCGGACGGAGCTCGACGGAGCGTGGGACTTCGATTTTCGCTTCACACCATGGAGCCCTACTGTCGCGCAGGAGAGCGACAAGGTCACCATCTTCGACGCGCTGGAAAAACAACTCGGCTTGAAAATGATCCCGCAAAAAGCGCCGGCGCCTGTTCTGGTAATCGATCGGGTGAACAGGACGCCCACCCCCACTCCCCTCGCGATGCGGCAAAAGATACCGCCTTCGCCCCTCACTGAATTCGAGGTTGCGGTCATCAAGCCGAGCCTTCCGGACACGGATGGAGATCTCAAACTGCTTCCCGGCGGCCAGGTCGACATGCGCGGCATCACGCTGAAGATCATGATCGCGCTCGCCTGGCATCTCGATCCGGATACAAACGAGACGATCGTCGGGGCGCCGAAGTTTCTGGATTCCACGCGCTACGACATCACTGCCAAACCGCCGGCTGGAATGGGACGAAACGGCGCGCCGCTCGATGTAGATGAGCTTAGCGCGCTCCTGCGGTCCCTCCTCCACACCCGGTTCCGGCTGTCGACGCACTTGGAAGATCGGACCGTGACGGCCTACACGCTTATTGCGACAAAACCGAAAATGAAGAAGGCTGATCCAGACAACGCCACTCGGTGGAAAGAAGGTCCGGGGCAGGACGGCAAGGACCCCAGAGTTACAAATCCAATGCTCAACCGCCTTGTGAGTTTCCAGAACGTAACGACAGCGCAGTTCGCGGAGATTATTCCGCTGATCGGATCGGGGCTCTATACCGGCCCGATTCTGGATGCTACCGGGCTCAGTGGCTCGTGGGACTTCACACTGAGCTTCAGTTCCGCCGGGTTAGTGCGGCGTGCCGCATCCGGAGGGGAGTCCAACGGAGCCGTCTCTCTTATCGACGCGATCGAATCGCAGCTCGGCCTGAAGCTGGAGATGCGGAAGCGCCCACTTCCCGTACTGGTCATCGACCATGTCGAGGAAAAACCGATCGATAACTAACGTCGCCACGGCTGGAAGCGCGATCATCGCTTTGGGTGTCTTCTCCCACCCGTACACCGGTCCAGATAGATCGTTCGAAGGGATTACCCGCGAGTAGTCTAAAATAACCGGCCCAAATCTGCTTGCCCAAGGCTCAGCGTAAGCGAGTTAAAATCAGGCAGTTTGGCCGGTTATTGCCGATTTATCCGGTCCAATCTCTGCACGCGCCACATTCTGAACACGTTAACGCCGCGCGGGCATGACGATTGGCCGGATAAGTCGCGAAGTGGCGAGCGAGAGTTTCAGATCGCCACTTCGCCGTTAGTCAAGCAATAGTGGACGGATCTGGTGGATTCTTGTCGGGTCAGTCCTTGGGCAGAGATAACTCGAACAGGTGAACGCCAACTTGACCCGGGCGCGGCCCGAGGTCACGCCATCCGTGCTTTCGATAGTAGGCAATGGCCCGTGCATTCAATGGACTGACGCTGAGTTGTAGTCTGTTCAGTGCGAGTTTGGCGAATACGGCGACCGCGTTAGGGTCTGTAACGAAATAACATTTCCGATTTAGTTGAGTCGGGGCTTAATACTATAGTTCCAGTCGCCGTGGAACTTGTCTCTGTGGATATTGATTTCCGAGAGTTCCTTGTCGGACACCTTCACGCCGGCAGGATAGGTTGTTGCGTCGATCTCGGAATGGACCATAAGCCCGGTAGTGGTGGTAGTGGCGGCAATGAGGTTGACGATCACCTCGTGACTGATCAGTGGTTTGCCACGCCAGTTTTGGCTGATGAAGGAGAACAAGCGATGTTCGATCTTGTTCCATTTGCTTGTGCCCGGGGGTAGATGGCAGACTTTGATGTTCAATCCGGTTTCATCGGCCAGTTTCTGGAGTTCCAGCTTCCAGAGCCTTACGCGGGATCCATTACTTCCGCCTGAGTCCGCCGTGATCAGCAGGTCGGTGGCATCGGGATAGAAGTCCTGCCCCATGCCGTGCCACCATCGGCGGATCGTCTCCACGGCGAATGCAGCCGTGTCGTGGTCCACGCCCACGCTGACCCAGCCGGTGTTGTGGGCGATATCGTAAATGCCATAGGGGTTCGCTCTGCCCAGCTCCGGAATGATGAAGTCGTGCACCCGCACCTGTTCGGGATTGCCCGCGGGACGCAGTTCCCGCCCGTTGTTCTTAAAGTCCCCCACCAGCTCCTTCTTTTTGGTGTCCACCGAAATCGCCGGCTGTTGGTTTCGCAACTGCCGTTTGACCTTTCGATTCAGGTATTCGAATTGGGCGTTGCGATCGGGGTGACTCGAACCCTCTCTGGTTTTGCTGTTGGCCTGCAAGCTGTATCCGAGGTCGTGCAATAGTTCGGCGACCATGCGGTGGCTCGTCTTATGCCCCATGCTCCTCAACTCAGCCGCCAGTTTGCGAAGGCTCTTGCAGGTCCAGCGTAACGGCGATTCCGGATCACCCCTTGTCGCCGGCTCGATGAGCCGTTCCAGATCCCGCAACAGACTCGGGTCCTGCGTAACCGTTTTCTTCCGCCCACCTCCTGGCCGTCGAATGCGATTAGGAGGATGAGCCGCAGGCTCTCGCAATTCCGTCAGTCCAAGTCGAATCGCCGGTCGCGACATTCCCGTCGCCTCCGAGACGGCCGTTATCCCTCCGCGACCTATCGCTATGCTCTCTGCCGCCGCGGCCAAACGGCGCGAGCGCTCATCCAGACTGTCCCGCAAAACCATGAACCGGCGATTGATCCCAGTGAGATCCTTCACCCTTTCAGCTTACGCCAAAACATTCAATATCGAAAATGTTATTTTGTTACAGGCCCTAAGCATGAAGACCGTCGCTGAATCCAGTACCTCGACGTGAGGGAACGAGATAGAAAAGATTGACGTACCCGACGAGTGGGTTGCCGCGAGGACGCATTTCTACCTGTCCGACGATCTCGCCATCGCACCTCACGTGAACGAAGCCTTGAGGAAACTCAGCGATCCTGGCTGTCAGCCAATTGATGTAAGACTCGCCGTCTCTGCCACACTCGACTTCAAAACGTTCCGAACTATTGAAGCTACAAGCGTAAGAATCGCGACGAAACCTGATGCAAACATCCCGATTGCGGGGCAATTCGATTGTCCGAAAATCGACTGATCGGTCCATGCAGCAGCTAAGGGACAATGAATTTTTAAAACACGCCTGCAAGCAATCGATTCTACCAATTATGCATAGCAGCGGGTGACGGTGCTTGGCAGGCGACAAATGAATCTAAGACTGAAGGTCACGCCCGAGCAGTCGCGAAGTGGCGAGGTTACCCCTGGTGCGGGACTCCGGATTTCCAGATCGCTGCTACACCGTTGATCATGGGTATCATTGACGAATGATCCGGCCATTGCTCCTTGTCGTAGACATGCAGAATGACTTCCTCGAAAGGTGGCCCGTAGCTTCCCGCGAACGTCTCCTTCGTTCAACGTGCGATCTAGTGGCCTCCATGCGGGCTCATGGACGCCCGGTGGTTTGGGTACGTCAAGAGTTTGAGCCAGACCTGCGCGACGCTTTC
>CAWEKQ010000043.1:0-362567 GCA_963809655.1 Terriglobia bacterium
AAAGGCGGACATCGCAATCGGGCGACGCTGGCGGTGGCGCGCAAACTGGTGGCTTATCTGATGGCGGCCGACCGGGCTTTCTTCGCCGGCCAGCGTGAAGCCGCCGGCGAACATATAGAGGCGGCCTGAGCGTGCGTTTTTTCAGGCATGCAGATCTATCCGAGTGAATCAGTTCTCTTGCCGGTGAAGTGGAGGCGAGCACTGGTGGCGACCAACTCGCTGAGGAATAGGCGGCCAGACTCATCCGGGTGAGGCGCTTCGGCGTTTGACTCGCACAATGGCGCAGCCGTTGTGAACAGGTTCCCTCCAGACCCCGCGGAGCCGCGACTCGGCAAACAGGCTCCTGTTATGCCGCCGTTTTTACTGTTTTGGGGCTGGAGGGTTTAGCTACGACTCAATCTTCCGTGACGTGTTCCCCGGGACACGATCCGGCAAATGAATGTCTGGTGACCGGCCTGTTCCGGATCCCCTTCGGCAAAGATCAAAAAAACTGTTCCGTGCTTGCGCCCAGTTGCTGATTATGGTCTTCCTCACGGAAGCCCCGGGAATTTTGCGTCTTCGCTTGACATTTACCTACCATGAAAGTCGCGGCTCAGAAAGGAGCCGTTGCGGCTCAGAAAGGAGCCGTTGCGGCTCAGAAAGGAGCCGTTGCGGCTCAGAAAGGAGCCGTTGCGGCTCAGAAAGGAGCCGTTGCGGCTCAGAAAGGAGCCGTTGCGGCTCAGAAAGGAGCCGTTGCGGCTCAGAAAGGAGCCGTTGCGGCTCAGAAAGGAGCCGTTGCGGCTCAGAAAGGAGCCGTTGCGGCTCAGAAAGGAGCCGTTGCGGCTCAGAAAGGAGCCGTTGCGGCTCAGAAGGATGCGGCTCAGAAAGGAGCCGTTGCGGCTCAGAAAGGAGCCGTTGCGGCTCAGAAAGGAGCCGTTGCGGCTCAGAAAGGAGCCGTTGCGGCTCAGAAAGGAGCCGTTGCGGCTCAGAAAGGAGCCGTTGCGGCTCAGAAAGGAGCCGTTGCGGCTCAGAAAGGAGCCGTTGCGGCTCAGAAAGGAGCCGTTGCGGCTCAGAAAGGAGCCGTTGCGGCTCAGAAAGGAGCCGTTGCGGCTCAGAAAGGAGCCGTTGCGGCCAGAAAGGAGCCGTTGCGGCGAAGAAAGGAGCCGTTGCGGCGAAGAAAGGAGCCGTTGCGGCGAAGAAAGGAGCCGTTGCGGCGAAGAAAGGAGCCGTTGCGGCGAAGAAAGGAGCCGTTGCGGCGAAGAAAGGAGCCGTTGCGGCGAAGAAAGGAGCCGTTGCGGCGAAGAAAGGAGCCGTTGCGGCGAAGAAAGGAGCCGTTGCGGCGAAGAAAGGAGCCGTTGCGGCGAAGAAAGGAGCCGTTGCGGCGAAGAAAGGAGCCGTTGCGGCGAAGAAAGGAGCCGTTGCGGCGAAGAAAGGAGCCGTTGCGGCGAAGAAAGGAGCCGTTGCGGCGAAGAAAGGGGCGGTTGAGGCTCAGAAAGGGGAGGCGTTCTGGCCGCCCATAAACGCCGATGAACGCCGGTAAGACAAACGCAACGTCCCCGCAAGTGGTTTGTCTCTGTGATTGCGTAATCGGCTCCCTTGCGGTCGCGGCTCGGTAACAAGCTGGAGGGGCACCCACTAGTATATCGTTTCATCAAACAGTTTCCTGATCGACGGCGGTTAAGGCATCGAATTTCCTCCAGCGATGTACAACCGGTGCGGCATTGATTTCAGCAATCCCCTGAAGTATTCGCTGGCGGAGTTCTGTCCAGGACTGAACACGGATGTGGCGCAGAAAGGTCCTTGCCATTTTGCCGAACAGGGTTTCTACGATGTTCAGCCACGATCCGTGCTTCGGTGTCAGCACGTACCGGAAGCGATTCGGACGCGTCGCCAGGAAGGACCGCGTTTCTTTCGAGATGTGTGCTGAGTGGTTGTCGAGGACCAGTCGGATCGTGCAGTCAGCGGGATAGCGGGCATCCAGGTCTTTGAGCAGATCGATGAACTCCCGGCTGCGGTGGCGCCGTTCGACGCGGGCGGTTACATGGCCATCGTGCAGGTCGAGCGCTGCCAGAATCGAGCAAGTGCCCAGTCGCTTGTATTCGTGATCACGTCCGACAGTGGGATGTTTACCCGCCACGGGAGGCAGATCCGGAGCGGTATTGGCGAGGGCTTGCAAACCCGGTTTCTCATCCACTGAAACGGTGATGATGCGGGCGGTTCCGCTATCGGCTCGCCTTTCATTTTGCAGCGCAACTTCCTGATAAACCATCAGGATATCTTTCATCTTCGCCTCAAACTCGGGATCCCGCTTTTCCAGATAATACCGGACTCGCTCCGGGTGCAGTTCCTGCGCGGCGAGAATGCGATGCACCGTGGCTTTCACCGCTTTCGCCAGTGACGGATGTCCGGCCTGTTCGGCGTGCTGGCGAACATACTGAGCCAGTGCACTTCGCGTCCAGAGTTCCGCCGCCAAACCGTGCTCCTTCGGTTTGGAGCAAGCCAGATGCACAACCCAGGCCTTCGCCTCCTCAGTGATCACCGGAGCATGCGGCCGATGCCAGGTATCCTTCAGGGCGGCTTCCGCTCCCATGGCAATCGCCTTGTCCACCCATTTCCGCACGCTCGGACGCGTTGTCTTCAGCGCGCGTGCGATCTGAGTGATCGTCTCGCCGGCCTCAAAGCGGCATAGGATCTGGGCGCGCTGCACTTCCCGTGCGGGACTCCCGCGGGCATGACTCAATCGCACCAACTCCTCTTTCTGTTCAGGACTCAGGATCAGTCTGGGACGCCCGGATTTTCCCGCCATGATTCAGCATAGCGGGAAACAGATGTTTATGGAAATGTTTTATTGAAACGATATACTAGTTCAACCCCAGTTTGGCTTTGACCATGGGTACGACGAACGTGATAGGGCGGTCATGCGTCGTGACTACCTGCGCGGAACACAGCGTGCCGCTCGATATCTGTTGGGGCGGGCCTTCGCGCGAAGACCACTTGAAGCCGCTGGCTGTCGGAGCCGGGTCGAGATCGATCCGGACTTCCGTCACGGGCCCGGCGGCAGTGATCGATTGCACGAGAGGGTCGTTGCCCAGCACGCTCATCATGGCCACGGGCGTGGCCGGATAATCGGCCACAAAGGCGACATTACCGGCCATGAAGCCGTAATCCTCACGCCGCACGGTGGCGGGCGAAATCTGAGCGGCCATGCCTGGCTTCACATCCTTGGCCTCGACCGCGCTTAGATAAACCAGCGCTTCGAGGTTGCCGGCGTCGGGTTGAATGCTGACCATGGGAGTTCCGTCCGAGACCGCGCTGCCGCGATAGACCTTGAGCTCGAGCACGCGACCGGTGTACGGGCTGATCACTTTCGACGTGGTGGCCAGATCCTGTTCGAGCGCGGCGAGGTTGCGCTCGAGATCCGTGATGCGGGCCTGCATGTCGATGTCGCTCTCCTTCGGCAGATTCTCGGTGGAGAATTTCTGGGCTTCGAATTGTTTGATCTGCGCCTGCCGGTCGGCGATCTCGCCTTCGAGGGTGACCTTCTTCTGGCGCGTGGCGAGGCTCGCCTGTTTCGTGATGAGGCCGCGCGTGAGCAACTCCTCATCCACCGGTATCTGCTCGTTTACGATTTTGACCTGGTCGCCGAGTTCGACGATTTCACGTTCGGCGTTGGCACGCTGGCGGGCCAGGGCCTCGAGCTGAAGATTCGCGCTATCGGTCTTCACGCGCAGTTGTCTTTCGCGCTCGCGCTTCACGTCGTCGAGCGCGCCCTGCGTGACTTTGATGCGATCCATCTGACCCGGCTGGGCAATTTCGGCGATCACCTGGTTGGCGTGGACGTTGTCGCCGACGCTGACGGCGACCCGCACCACTTGGCCGGTGCCGGGCGCCACGATGTTGACCACTCCGCCTCTGTGGATGATCACCCCCTGCGCCGTTACTTTGGTAGCGAGCGATCCCTTGAAAGCCCATACGGAGGCGGCACCAATGAGAAAGAAGATGCCAAGAAGCGCCATCCACTCTTTGGGGTTGGTGACCTTCCAGGCGAGATCGAGGCGCTCGGGCGAGGAGAGACGTTCGAGAGATACTTTGCGGAAGATGTTGGGGTTCATGACCGCTCCCTTGCGGTCGCGGCTCGGGAAGAAGAACCGCTCCCTCGCGGTCGCGGCTCGGAATGGCGGTGGTCGCGGGTCGGGATGGCGGTGGTCATCGGGGAGCCTCCGGGGCGGTCAGAAAAACCGCCGGGTCGATGTTCTGAGCCACCTTGTCGGGCGCCACAACCGACCCCGTTGCCTGCCGCATTCTTGCGATCGCCACGGCATAGCCGAGCTCGGCCTGCACCTGGGCCGCCAGCTCGGTAGTGAGCCGATCCTCCACAGTCAACACCTCGATGACGGACCCAATGCCTAAACGATACTTCTCGCGTTCGTTATCCAGCGCGGTCCGGAAGAAGGCAACCGAACGGTTCGTTGCTTCGCGCTGACGGATTGCGCTGCGCACGCCTTCGACGGCGACGATCACGGCGGAGGCAATGTTTCGGGCGGTGTCCTGACTTCTGTAATCGGCCTGTACCGCAGTCGAACGTGCTTGCATGACACTGCCCTCGGCTGCGCGATTCTGTATGGGGAATTGATAGCGGATGCCGCCGGTCGCATCCACGCCATGGACTCCGGCGAACGGCGCATCCAGCAACTGGTAGGGAGCAGTGCCTTCGCGCAGGCCCGAATAACCGGTGCTGAACTGGATGTCGAGCTGGGGCTTCAGCTGATTCTTCGCGGCGCTGGCGAGAAGGTCGGCTTCACCGCGGCGCTTTTGAGTGGCGAGGAAATCGGCGCGCTGGCGGAGGGCGCCGGCAATGAACGCCTGCGCGGGCCGAAAGGAGTCAGCCGGTGGAGCGGAGAGAATGGCGTCGCCGGGTTCACCCGCGGCGAACATGTTTTCCGCGCTCACGCCCATGGCGACGGCGAGTTGTTGTTTTGCCAGGAGCAGTTGCTGGTCGGCGGCGATCCGCGACGCGGTACGGTCGGCCAGATTCGCCTGCACGGCACTGACTTCGCTGCGCGGGATCTTGTCGCCGGCGATGAGCGCCTGCACGGTGTCGAGCATAACCTGGCCGCGGGTTTCGGCCTCCTGATAGACATCGAGCGAGCGGCGCGCCGCCACGGCGGACCAGTATGCGACGGCGGTGTTGACGAGCAGATCGGAGATGGTCTGGTTGAGACCGAGGAGACTGGCCTCGACCTCCATGCCACTGGCGGTTTCCTGCGCACCCACGACGTCCCGACCGCGTCCGCGGAGAAGCGGAATGTTGATCTGATAGCCGAGGTGGCTCTGGTTGAGGCCGAGTTGCGTGAATACATTGTCGGTAGTCCGGGTGACATTCAGCAAGGGACCGGCAGAGATTCCGTTGTGAAACTACTGCGTCATCGAGGCGTCAATTGTCGCGAGATTGGTGGTGGCGGAGCTTGCATCGTAGAGGGTCCGCTCGACCTGAGTGAGGGGTGTGAAAGTGTGGCCTGCGAAGCCATTGGCGCTGATAACCCGATCGAACTGCGACTGTGCATGCAGCAGGGCGCCACGGTTGTACTGAACCTGCTGCTCCTGGGCATGGAGCAAGGGGTGATCGCGCAGGGTGGCCTCGATGGCGCGCGAGAGAGGGAACGTAGCCGCCTGGTCCGGCGAAGTGGGCGCGGGGTTGGTTTGAGCAGGATTGTTTTGCGCAATCGCCGACAGGGTAAATGCCAGCAGGATTACCTGGGCTCTTGCCAACTGCGTTCTTGCCAACTGAACCGCGGAGGCTCTTACCAACATATCGGATTCTCCCCTCGATGCTACAAGATACCGAACACCGGGAGGATGTCTGCCGGGCCGTCGATTCAGGCAGTGGGGTTGTGCATCTGCGGGCAGTCCTGGTTGGGCCGGGAGCGTGAGTGCACTTGTGCCGCGTGACGGGAGATCGGCGTGGGTTCGTTTCTGCATTTCTACTTTTTGCCGGAATTGTCTCCACGAATTCCCGATCCAGAGCAAACCCGGAGCGCCGGTGGCGAAGAAGGCGATCGCAGGTGCGCTGGTAATGGCGGAATAACCTGGCTTCGAGACGACCGAGCAGCTCAATGACTCCGGTTTGGTCGGAGAGGCGCTTGAATGCGCGGGCCTGGAGGGCGATCTCCGTGGCCTCCGGGTCGGTGAGCCTCTGGCGTGTAATCTCCTCGCACATGATCGTTTTTTCGAGCGCGACGATTCGCCAGAAGAGCCCATAGGCATGGATGAGGCTCTCGACCATCGGGTCCGGCGCGGAGTCGCTCGGAAGATATTCGGCTTCCAGACCGGCGCGGAACCTGGCGATGGATTCGGTTACGCAGGCGGGGACGTTCGCGGGTTCGACGGTCTGCGAATACAGGCCGTGCCGGCGGCTGTTGCGGGAGGATTTGCGTTTGCCAACGTCCGTGACCGGTCCGCGGGAACGTGCGCCGTTGAGGCGGGACGCTTCGATTTGGCTTGCAGTTCTCATTTCGGCTTCAGTATGCACGAGGAGGAACCGATTCCGAGCGAATCCCGGGGAATACGCCCTTTGTTTTGTGTTGCTTATGGGTGAAAAATAAATGTCACCGGATGCTTTGGTGCGCGGATTTCCGGCTGAATCGGGCATCATCGGCGGTGCACACGGGGCGATCGGGACTCGCTCCCCGGAGTCTCCGAGCCGACCGGTCCCTCTCAGATGCGGCGCCGTGGCTGTCACCCAGGACGACCTGAAACACCCTGAGGTTGAAAACCACTCTTGTGCTATGAGATCCGTGGTCAACGATCCCGGCGTTTTGAGAGGAGCCCGTCAGGCGCGCTTTGTAGCTGTCAGCCGCATCTCACAGGGGCGGCATAAGGGGTTGCGCTAGGATAGCAGGATTACTCGATTTTATGGCCAGAGGCCACGCGGCAGCAGTGTTAGTACTTAATGGCGGTAGCGGGGGGACCCTGTTTTCTTAAGGAAACATGTCTTCTCCGGGAGGATGTTCTGCGTTAGCAGACAGCAAGAGACTGCCATGGTCGCGGGCGGCTGCATGGTTGACGCTGAATACGCCGGCCGGTTCGTCGACATCGTCGATATCCGAACCGGCGGCCAGAGCGACACCACGGTTCCTGCCGCACATAATTGATCGGAAAAATATGACAACAGGCCGGTTGAAATCTGTGGGGATTGACCGTCGGAGAAATGTAATGAATCGCATAGCCAACGTCGCAGGGATTTGCCTTCTGTCTGTATGGGGCGTCGTGACACCCCTTCAAGGAGGCGCGATCAGGAGCGTAACCCTCGCCAATACCCTTGAAGCCAACGATGACGGCTCGACAAGCGCCGTTAACTTAGGCATCGATGGAGAGGGCGGGGTCAATTTCTTCGGGCAGAACTTCACGCAGATTTACGTGAATAATAACGGGAATCTGACGTTTGAATCTCCGTTTGGAACGTTCACGCCCAGGGGTCTTGCCACGGGTGTCGGGCGGCCGATTATTGCGCCGTTTTTTGCGGACGTCTACACAGAAGGCGACAGCGGGTTGGTTATGTACGGGAACGCCGTTATCAACGATGTCAACGCATTCGTGGCCAATTACGTCAACGTGTGCTATTTCTCGGCCTGCGACAAACACAACAGCTTCCAGGTGGTTCTCTACGACCGTTCCAATACCGGCGCCGGCAACTTCGATATCGAGTTCAACTACGATCAGGTGCAGTGGGAAACCGGAAGTGACAGCGGAGGAAGGGACGGATTGGGCGGAACTTCGGCGGCAGTCGGATATTCCAACGGTCTTTCCGGGGATGCCAACGTTTACTATCAGCTGCCCGGCTCGATTGTTAACGGCGCCCTGGTCAATGGCGGCCCCGATGCGCTAATCAGCAACAGCAACACAGGAGTGCCCGGCCGGTACGTTTTCTCGGTCCGCAACGGCGTTGTCAGCCAGGGGCTGATGATCACCAGCGGACCGCCGCCGGCGGCGGGAGCTCTCGGTGTGCCGTACGGTCCGTTCACGGCTACGGCCTCCGGAGGATCGGGCACCTTCCAGTGGTCTGCCAGCGGGGTCCCGGGCATATCGATCGACAGCGCAACCGGCATCCTGAGCGGAACGCCGACAGCAGCTGGTGCCTTCTCGCTCATGGTAACCGTGGCGGACGCCAATAATCTCACCCAGACCACTTCGCAGAGTTATCCGGTAACCGTCGTCTCCGCGCCGCTGATGATCACGAACGCAGCGCCGCCCGCGAACGGCGCAGTCGGCTCGGCCTATAGTTTTCCACTCGCGGCGTCCGGCGGTTCGGGCGTCTTTTTGTGGTCGGTCAGTGGGGTTCCTGGCGTGACAGTCAACGGCGCGACCGGTGTTCTGGGAGGAGCGCCGACCGTTGGGGGCAACCTCACTCTTACAGTTACTCTGACCAATGCGAACGTACCCGGTCAGTCGATCTCGCAGAATTATCCGGTGAATGTCCTCGGGATTACCAGCGGCGCGCCGCCCGCGAGCGGAACCGTCGGAATGCCCTACGGACCGTTCACCGCCACGGCTGCCGGCGGATCGGGCAGCTACCTGTGGTCTGCGAGCGGTATTGCGGGAGTGACCATCAATGGAGCGACCGGCGTGCTGAGCGGGGCGCCCACGATGCCGGGCCTCGGCATGATGCTGGCGGTGACGGTGACTGACACCACCACGCATCTCACCGCAACGCAGAATTACCCCGTCGATATCGCAGGTTCTGCCCTGATGATCACGAATACCTCTCTGCCCGGTGGAATCCAGAATCAGCCTTACTCCGCGAGGCTCGTGGGAGCGGGGGGATCGGGCAGTCTATACCTGGTCGATCAGCGGGATCGCTGGGCTTGTGGTGAACTCTTCCAGTGGCGCAATCAGCGGAAGCCCCTCTGGCGGTGGAAGCCTCACGCTGAACGTGACCCTGGCCGACGCCGTGAATCCTTCGGTGACGCCTGTTACGAAGCAGTTTACGATCGCCGATCACTTTCGGCGCCCTCAGCATCACGAGTTCGCGAGCACTGGGAGGTTTCGCGCCAGGCGCGCCTGTATCGGCAACGTTCGCCGCGAGCGGCGGAAGTCCGGGCTACACATGGGCCGCGACGGGCGTGCCCACGACATTGACACTGGATCCGGCGGCCGGCACGCTGACGGGAACCGCTCCGACAAAACCGGGCAACTACTCATTCGCGCTCACAGTAACCGATTCGGAAACAGCCGGCCGGCAAGCGCCAGCACTACGGTCGCATTCTCCGTCCTCGGGTTCTCGAATCCGAGCACCCTGCCGGGAGGTTCGACGTCTACTCTTTACTCGCTGCATCTCATGGGGGTTGGTGGAACGCCTCCATACACCTTCTCGTCGGCGAACGCGCCAGCCGGACTCGGGGTATCGAGTTCCGGAGTGTTGAGCGGAACGCCCACGAAAGCGGGGACGTTCAGCTTTACCGTCCAGATCACGGACGCGAACGGCAGTATCGGTACCGGGCACCTTCAGCCTGACGGTCGGGTCGGGCCCGCAGCCGATTCAGGTTACGGGCCTCGCTTTGCCCGACGGCACGGCCACGACATCGTATTCGCAGACGCTCGAAGCCGAGGCCGGCCAGCCGCCTTATACATGGACGGTAATCGGCGGCGCATTGCCGCTGGGCCTCCAGTTGACCAGCGCGGGCACCATCACAGGTACGCCTACGGCGACCGGTATGGCAGCGTTTACGGCGCGGGCGACGGATTCCTCGGGCGGCTTCGCCGCGGGAGTATTCACGATCACCATCGACCCGACGCCGCTACAGATCATCTCGACGGCGTTACCCAACGCTATCGCGGGACTGCCTTACGGAGCGCAACCCATCAACGCATCCGGCGGTTTTGCGCCTTACACCTTTGCGATTACGCAAGGCGCGCTGCCTTCACCTCTGACCTTCAGCAACGGGCAGATCAACAGTGGTGTTCCCACCGCGGTGGGGTCGTCCGGCTTCACGGTCACGGTGACGGATGCTGTCGGCAACACGGCGAGCGGCGCGTTCACGGTGCAGGTCGAGCCGAACGCGCCGGATCTGGTTCTCTCTCAGGCATCGGTATCGTTCTCCATCGCCACGAACGCGGTGAGTCTGCCGGCAGCTGCGAGTGTGACCGTGGGATCGAGTGCCGGTGTGTCGCTTGCCTTTAACGTTGTGGCGAATCCCGCCGCTCCGTGGCTGGACTTCACACAAAACGGAAACGCGCCAGGGACGATCGCCATCCAGCTTGACCCGGCGAACGCGCCGCTATTGGGCGCGGGAACTTATCAGACAACACTTTCCGTTACCTGCCTGCCGTTCAACGGGTGTTCGGGGAATCATAATATCGCTGTTTCGGTCACGGTGACTGCGCCCGCACCCCAGTTATCGGTGGGGACCAATCTGCTTTCGTTCTCGGCCACCGGCAATAGTTCGCAGACACTGGCGCAACCGTTGAATCTGCAGAACAGGGGCGGCGGCGTGGTCACGATTCAATCGGTAACCGCGGCGGACAACTGGGTCAAGTTCGATCCGGCCACGATTCCGCCGCCCCCCGTAGCGCTATCGCGGGCAAACGCTGCAGGTGAGCGTATTCGCAGATACCACGGTTCTCTCCGGCCCCGGCTATTACCAGAGCACGATTACGGTTACTACCGATGCCGGGTTAGCGACCGTTCCGGTCACGCTGCTGATCGCCGCGAATGCGACGATGACCCTGAGCCCAGCAGGAACACAATTCAATACGGTCGCCGGAAACGCGCCGAGCAACGCCAGCCAATCGTTCTTCGTGAACGTGTCGGGGAATTCGACAGTGAACTGGACGGCGGCGATACTGCCGACCTCGCCCGCGGCCACCTGGCTCACGCTGAACACGACGAGCGGTGTGTCGACATCGGCGGCCCCTGGAGTGGTCAGTTTCTCGGTCAACGGAACAGCGGCGGCACTCTCCGCTCAGCCCTACTACGCGACCATCGAAGTCACGGTGCCAGGCGGTGGGGTAACGGATCCGGTACAGGATTATCAGTTGGTGCTGAACGTGACGCCGGCGAATAACATCGCGGCGCCGGATCCTGATCCGCAGGGCCTGATCTTTATTTCGACCGCGCCGGGCGCGCTGCCGCCGCAGGTGATAACGGTGGGTTCGAGTTCGGCGGGAGTGAGTTATTCGGCAACGACCGACGGGTCGTCGTGGCTGTCGGTGAGTCCGGCGGCTGGGATGACGTCGTCGGCAGTGCCGGCTCCATCGAACATCTCGGTGAACACGACCGGTCTTGGCAACGGCGTGTATCACGGAGGAGTCAATTATTCGATCGCCGGCCAGGTGCGCACGGTGAACGTAACGCTGATCGTAGCCGCGCCCGCGGCGGGATCCGCGATTTCAGGAGTGTCTGGCAAGGCCGTATCACCGGGATGCAGCGCGACGCAGATCATTCCGACACAAACAGGTCTGGTAAACAATTTCTCGCTGCCGACCGTCCTGGCCGACGCCGCTTGAGATTACGGTTATGGACGACTGCGGAAAATCCGTGACGACCGGACAGGTGGTGACGACGTTCTCGAACGGCGATCCGCCACTGGTGTTGCCGGGCGTGGGCGGCAGCGCCGGAGTGTATTCGGGAACATGGACGCCGCGCGCCACGGCGTCGCAGGTAACGATTACGGCGCAGGCTGCAGCGCCGGGCTTCAAAGCGGCATCAGTGCAGATCACGGGTCGCGTAACGCGCAACGGTGCGCCGGTGCTGAACCCGGGCGGAACGCTGAACGCATTCGTGCCGGTGGTGGGATCGCCGCTGGCGCCGGGAATGATCGTGCAGATCTATGGGTCAAACCTGGCGTCGCAGGTGGCGGTGGGTTCCAATATTCCGCTGACCACATCGCTGAACAACACATCCGTGATCATCGGGGGCGTGGCAGCGCCGCTCTACTTCGTGAGCCCCGGGCAGATCAATGCGCAGGTACCTTTCGAGTTGAAGTCGGGAACGTCGTATCAGGTGATCGTGAACGCGAACGGCGCGTTGAGTACGCCGAATCCGATCCAGCTTGCCGGCGACGCGCCCGGAATCGCGTCGTTCGCGAGCGGCGGAATCATCGCGGAGCACGGGGACGGCAGTCTGGTGACGGAGGCAGCACCCGCGGCGCCGGGGGAATACATCGTGTTCTTCGTATCGGGGATGGGGTTGACAGATAATCCTGTGGCGAGCGGACAGCCGTCGCCGGGGGCTCCGACTTGGCGCGGCCTACTGATTCCCCGAAGCTGACGTTGAACGGAGGGGACGTCCCGGTCGCGTTCGCCGGCCTGACACCGACGCTGGTGGGTCTGTACCAGGTGAACTTCCAGGTGCCGGCGAATACGCCGAACGGCGATCTGCAACTGCTGCTGACGCAGACAGGGGGACAGAGCAACACGACGGTTCTGCCCGTACATAACTAATAGCCGGTCCAGCTCATGCCCTTGGTACACGCGGCTTCAGTTAGTTCGCGTTTTTGCGGGGCGAAAACAAACGCGACTGAAGTCGCGTATACCGGAGCGTGGCCCGGTTATTTCCTGGACGTGTTCGCCCTGGACAATGCGGACTCATCATGTGCGTGCTCGAGCGGCGGGGCAGTCGGAACTGACCGGGCAGGCGTGGCAGACCGGCCCGTTCCGCAGGCATAAAGTCTGGCCGTGGTGACGAAGCAGCAAGTGGGCTTTCGTCAGCAATGCGGAATCGGCTGGCAGTTGTTCGACTGTGCCTTCGCGGATTGACTTGTAAGTGCCGGGGTAGCTCTTGCGGTCTTCCCCGATTCCCAGCCGCGTACAGACCCGGACTCCATTCGATTCGAGAGCCAGAACGCCAAGGACTCCCGAGAGCATGAGAATCTTTTCCGCGCCGGGCTCACCGATCATCGGGAACCGCATCAGAAACTTCTTTGCCTTTTGCGAGGGGAGGGCCAGCACGGTTGAGAGATCGCCGTCGAAGTCTTCCATCACCATTCGGGCGGCGGTACGAAGACGAACGGCGCGGTCTTCGGCGGCGATGGAGCCGCCCATTCGGGTAATCTCGCCGAGCACCTTCGCGGGGGCGGCGAGGATCGCAGGCGGACTCAGCCCGACCCGATCCCACAACGCGCGAAACGCGAGCTCGCGGCGAGAATCATCGGCCAGATAGGCCACGATTTCCCAAAGGATCATTTCGAATGGCCCGGCAAACCGCGGCAAGTCGGGCACGCCGTAATGCCGCTCGATCCTGGCCAAAAGCCCACCAAGGCGCGAGCGTGGCCAGGGCGTTGGCTTCAGATCGGTCAATTCGCTGAGGGCTTTTCGATCTTATCGATCACCATCACGTCGACAGGCGCCTTCGTTTTCTGCATGCGCAATCCGAGTTGCTGCTCCATGGCGAGGTAGAGGTCCGGCGGGGCATCGGCGTCCGGCGCCGGCGGGGGTTCCGGAGGCGCCGCGCCGCCGAAGGGCCGCATCCCCGCATCCGGCGTGAACTTCAGAACGAAGGAGTAGCGGACATCGCCAAGGCCCGTCTGGTCGACGACGGGCTGGTCCATAAATTGTGCCTGCATGACGCTTGCGAATTCCGACAGAGTCGCATTGCGAACATTGAAGCCGCGCTGGGGCGCGCCGCCAAAGCCTGGGATCGGAACCGGGGCGTTCTCTTCTTTCTTGATCTTGTCGCCTCCTTTGGCCACGGTGATTGCGTATGCGGACAGTTCTTTCTTTTCTTTATGGAATGCCAGCCCGAAGCGGTCGGCCAGTAGTCCCTGGAGCATCACTTTCATCTGGTTGACGCTTGGCATACCGGGCTTGTCCGGCTTGCAGGAGAGGTCGAATTTGTCGGTATCAAACCACGCGGGGGCCCCGATAACCTGTCTGGGATGCAGGTCGTAAGCGAACTTGATCAGGTCGGAGAGCGTGGTGTTCAGCGTGGTGAACATCCCGCTCCTGTTCACGTTGATTCCCCAGCCGCGCCGGTCGGGGTCCGACGGTTTGATGGTCGCGACTTCGAACTGCGGCTTCGCGTTCTCATCCATCATCTTCGGGGGTGGCGGCGGTTCGGGGATCGTCCACGCGGTCGTCGGTGTGGCGCGCGTCAGGGTTAGAGGAGCCGGCGCACCCTGCGTAAATGTGCCGGTTATGGTTGTACCGTCCGGACTCAGCTTCCCCTCGTAGGCGCCGTTCAACTGGGGAATGGTCATCTTCAGAGCCGAACCACTGGCGGCGACGTTCGTTGCCGGTATCGCCGGCGATTGCTGGTCGATACTGTAGAACTCCGCGGCGAGCTTGTCGGCATCCGTAGTGGAGATCTTGAGCACGATACGCAACTCGCCGTTCGGCGCCTGCGGAACCTTGAGCGCGCCCTGCCACGTGCCGGGGAACGACTGGGCGAATAGTCCGCTGGCCGAACAGACAGCCAGCGCAAAAGTGGCGAGCAACAGCTTCTTCATCGTTTATCTCCTTTGGAGCCCGGGCAGGATCAGGTACTTCGTAACTCTTCAAGAGTACGAAGATTGGACGGAAAGTGTTCATGGTTTGTTCCCGAAAGCCGCTAATGTGCTCGCTGCCTGTCACAAAAACACACTGTCGAGTGTTCTATCAATGGACGCTACGAGCGAAAGGCGCCGTTGAGAGGAGCATAAACATGAAAGTCAAAAAGCCTCACCTTTCCCGAGTGATTGTTTTGTTCGGCCTGGGAACGCTTCCCCTGTTGGGTAGCGACGGCCCACAGAGCGTCCGGCAGATCTTCGATAAACAACTGACCGACAGCGAACGCGAAGTCATGGCAGTAGTGGAGGCAATCCCCGCGAACAAATTCAGCTTCGCTCCTACGGGCGGCGCTTTCAGGAATGTGAGGACATTCGGTGTGCAGGCCCGGCATATCGGATTCTGTCTCAATGAGGTTGCCGTCGCTCTGCTGGACGAGCCGATGCTTCCTCACTCCGATCAGGAAGGGCCGCGGAACGTCACGAGCAAAGACGATATCGTCCGCTATTTGAAGGACGCCTTCGCGCACGCACACAGGGCGATCGCCACATTGACGAACGACAATCTTCGGGAGCAGATCGCGGATCCCTACGTCGAAAAGCTCAGAACTACGCGACTCGATGCGGCGGGGATCTTCCTCTCGCACACCTGGGATCACTACGGCCAGATCGTCGAGCACCTGCGAATGAATGGTCTGGTGCCTCCCGGTCACCAGTAGTGCGCGGCTGGTTCCAGTTGAGCCATGCCGTGGCCCATGAAGGCCCGTTCAATACAGGCGTAGATGAGCGGGGATTAAGGTACCTGTTGCGCGGACCGGAGGTTCTATCCTTGAGCTTGGGCGGTCTGGGAGGGCCTATTGGAGCAGGCCGTGTTTTTTCATCTTGTAGCGCAACGCGTCGCGGCCGATTCGTAATTCGCGCGCGGCCTTCGACTGGTTGCCTTCCGCGCGCATCAAAGCGTCGTGGACCAACCGTTTTTCGTGCTCTTCGAACGAGTCGCTGCCAGCCACCGCCATCGCCATGGTGCGCCAGAGCTGCTGCGTGTGCTCGCGGGAGCGGGACACCGCAGATAATCGGGCAGATCGGCCACGTCGATCAGATCGCCCAGCACCATCATGCTGGCATGCCCCACTACGTTTTCCAGTTCCCGGATATTGCCCGGCCAGGTATGGCGGGCCAGAGTAATCTGCGCGCGCTGCGTGATTCCCTTGATTTCTTTCCCGAACTGGGCGGAGAATTTTTCCACGAAGAAACTGGTGAGAAGAGGGATGTCTTCCTTGCGCTCCTCGAGCGCCGGGACCCTGATCTCGACCATCGAGAGCCGGTAGAAAAGATCCTCGCGGAACGTCTTCGCCGCGACGGCCTCGCGCAGATCGCGATGGGTCGCGGCGATTACGCGCGCGTCGATTCTGCGCGGCGTGAGCGAGCCAACGCGCAAGACCTCCTGATTCTGCAGAGTGCGCAGCAGCTTGGCCTGTGTGCCCAGCGGCATGTCGCCGATTTCGTCGAGGAAAATCGTGCCGTTGTCCGCGAATTCGAACAGGCCCATTTTGTCCTGGGCCGCGCCCGTGAACGAGCCCTTCACATGACCGAACAGCTCGCTCTCAAACAGGGTTTCGACGACCGCCGAGCAGTTCAGCACCACGAATCGCCCCTTCGAAACCGGGCTCAGCTGATGCAGGGCGCGCGCGATCAGTTCCTTGCCGGTCCCCGTCTGGCCGGTGACCAGAGTGGTGCGGTAATGGGGCGCGACGCGGCGGATGCGCGCGAAGGTCTCCCACATGGCGGCGCTGTTGCCGATCATCCCCTCGAAGCGGGCCTCTTCGCGCAGTCCGGTATCGGCTGCGAGCACGCGCTGCCGCTTGCGCGCCTCATCGATCAGCTTCGCGATGCGTTCGCGCAGCAACCGCGAGCGGCACGGGCTTGTTCAGATAATCCGAGGCGCCCTTGCGGATGGCCTCCACGGCCGATTCCGAGCTGTAGTGCGCCGTCATCAGCACCACATCGATCGCTGGATCGAACTCGACCACCCTCTCCAGCACCTCAAGCCCGCTGATTCCGGGCATCACCAGATCCGTGAGGACGATCTGTGGATGCTCCCGGTAAACGATCTCGATTCCTTCCTCCGGATCGTGCGCGGTGAAGATCGTCAAACCGTCCTGAGCGAGGGCGGCGGAGAGAAATTCGAGACTGCCCAGGTTGTCGTCGATGATGACGAGGGTGACCCTTGACTTCGATTGACTCAGCCTGGCAGATTCAACCCGGGATTCAACGATTGCAGAGCTCATGACGAGACAGTTAAATGGTAGTGCATTCCGGCGAGGAAACAGATACCTCCACGGCGTTCCGGAGGTGTCTCCGGAGCTGTCCGGCGTGCTCCGAAAGGCGCCGCGGTACAAAGACGCGGCTCCGCAGTCTAACGAATTAGGGCGCATATGCCCGCAATTCAGGAGACAAAAGTGAAAATACCCCAATTCCTCCGCGAGCCCCGAGCGAAAGGGCTCGCGATTGTATGTTTGCTTACCCTCGCCGGAGGTCTGGTGGCTGCAGGCGCCGTACTCTCAACCTCCCGCATCAGCCTGAAACTGGCCGATCCGAATGAAGGACCCAGCCGCGTCACGATGGCGCCCGCGGCCCACGCGGCGATGCCATCGGTGGTGAAGATTTCCTCTTCGAAGGTTGTGAAACAAGCGACTGAATTCTCAGGGCCTCAGGGCATGGATCCTTTGTTCCGCCAGTTCTTCGGGAATGGCCAGGGCTTTCCAGCAGCAGGCTCCGCGATCGCATCGCGAAGGCGGTCTCGGTTCCGGCGTGATCATCAGCCCCGACGGATACATTCTCACCAACAACCATGTGGTTGACGGCGCGACCGACGTGCGTGTCACGCTGCCCGACCGCCGCGAATTCAAGGCGACCGTGATCGGCACCGACGCGCGTACGGATATCGCGCTGGTGAAGATCGATGCGTCGAATCTGCCGGCGATCACGGTAGGCAATTCGTCGAAGCTCCAGGTCGGCGATGCGGTTCTCGCTATCGGCAATCCCTATGGCGTGGGCCAGACGGTGACGATGGGAATCGTCAGCGCCACGGGCCGGTCGGATCTCGGGATTGAGGAATACGAAGACTTCATCCAGACCGATGCGCCGATCAATCCGGGTAACTCCGGCGGCGCGCTGGTGAACGATCGCGGCGAGCTGATCGGCATCAACACCGCGATTCTGGCGCAGGAATCCGGCGGCAACCAGGGCATCGGCTTTGCGGTGCCGGTGAATCTCGCGCGCCAGGTGATGGACCAGATCGAAACTCACGGGCATGTCACGCGCGCGTATCTCGGCGTGAACATTCAGGAAGTGACGCCCGCGATCGCGAAAGCGTCTCGGCCTCAACGGACCGGAAGGCGCGTTGATCACCTCTGTTTCTCCCGACAGCCCCGCCGAGAAAGCCGGATTGAAAGTCGGCGACGTGATTCTCGACATCAATGGCGCCAGGGTCTCGGAGAGGAATCAGCTCCGCATGCAGGTGTCGCTGATGAACCCCGACCAGAACGTGAAGCTGAAGGTCTTCCGCAATGGCCAGAATGTGGACCTGACGGCGCGGCTGAGCGAAATGCCGGGCGAAAAGGTGGCTAAAGCCGATACCGAGAGTCGAGGATCACGATGCCGCGCTCCAGGGTGTTTCGGTCGAGGATCTCGACGCGCGGACGGCGCGCCAGCTTGGTCTTCCGGCCAGCACGAAGGGCGTGGTGGTAACGGAAGTCGACCCTGCGAGCCAGGCGGCGAGCGCCGGGCTTAAGGAAGGCGACGTGATCCAGCAGGTGAATCGTCAGCCGGTCGAAAGCGCCAGCGATTTCGCGCGCGCTGTGAAGAAGTCGAGTGGAGCGTCTCTGTTGCTGGTGAATCGCGCCGGCAATGAAATGTTCCTCGCTGTCTAATTGGGTTGATCCAATCAGGCCCCCTTCTCGCGTAGTGGCGAAGGGGGCCTGTCTTTTTGAGGACGGTTCAGCCCATGACCAGTGATAATAGAGCGCGTTCTCCGAGTCTCACCGTGCCGGCGTGGTCGCGCTGCGAAGGAAATATGCGAACCTGGTGCGCTCCCTGATTGAGGAGGCCCAGGCCGCCGGCGCGATCCGAATCGATATTCCCTTCCGGTATCTCTACCTCGCTCTGTTGATTGTTCGGAACTGGTGCCCTGATACCGGAAGGGCCAGACGCTCTCGGAGGGGGAACTGGCGCGTATGTTCACTTCGATCTATCTCGCAGGAGCATCAAGTGGACCGAAGCATGCGCCATCCGAGATGCCGAATCCGCGCCCTGCCCGAAGGCAGAAAAGCGGGTGGCCGATACTGGCAGCGCAATCCACGTTGGACCGTCTGCTCGATGCGGCCGCCCACACTGTTTTCGAAGAAGGGCTACGCGGCCACCAGCACGCGTGAAATAGCGGCGATTCCGGGGATCCGAAAGGTCTCCCTTTACTATCACATCGAGAACAAAGACGATCTGCTCTATGCCATCTGCAAGCGTCGCTCGAGCGTATATGCTGCGACGTGGCGGCAGCGCTGAAAAAGGCGAAAGGCGACGATCCGCTGGAGCGAATCCGTGCGTTGATCCGCGCGTATCTGGAGAATCTGCTGCATGGCCAAGTGGCGCATTCGGTGGCGGTGGGCGAGATGCGCGCTCTTTCCGGTGAGCGTCTGCAGGAGATGATCGCTCTCCGCGATGCTTATGAAGATCTCGTGCGGTTAGCACCGGCGGATGCCCGCCAGGCTGGCGTGTTGCGTGCGGACATTGGCGTATCCTGCTCGGGCTGTTGAGTCGTGTCGAACTATGGTACCGAAAGGATCGTTATCGCTCGGTCAATTGGCGCTCGTCTTTGAGGCGATCTTCAATACTGATGTGCAGGCTGGTGATTAATTAACGAGGCCAGCCGAAGTGGTTATATGCCACGCGGCGAATACGGATACGACGCGCCTTGCGCACTGATTATTTTTGGATCATGCGTCGCAGGTTCATAGAGTGGGAGAGCATTTGTGGATCGTATTCAACTGCGCGGCGACGAGAAGGTGCTCGATATCGGGTGCGGCCGAGGCGCGGGGCTGACGGCCGTCGCACGCAGATTGACGCCGGACTAAGCCGGCAATGCGAAGAAGGCGACCTTGCGTAACGCGTCGCTCGAAGGCGTCGGCGATCGCGCGCACATTGAAACGGCGAATATGCGGGCGCTTCCGTTTCCCGATGCTGGTTTCGATCTGGTGGTTTCTGGCCTCGCGATAAATAACGTCCGCTGGAATACCGATCGCCGGCCGGCGATCGCGCAAGGTTTCCGGGCCCTGAAACCCGGAGGCAGGAGGTCCTCGCCGATATCCGGGCCACGGCGGTTTATGCGGATGCCCTGCGGAACGTCGGCGCACAGAACGCGGAGCGCGTCACCGGTTGGAATGGAGGTTTTGGTAGGGCAATCCGGTCGCTACTCACGACCCTTCTCACGGCGTCAAAATCCGGGCGGAATCGGCGGGTAGAGCGGCCGCGGTTCCACCTGCGAACGGTGCAGATACTGCGAGGCAGCAAAAGGGAGTTTGATCGGTTTTTTGCGGCCTCTCACATGTGATCACGGGAGACAATCATTAAGGATTAACTAGCGTACCTGCCGCCGAGGAAGCGAGGAAAACGCGGCGCGTCAACACACGATTGTTATTGCATAAGAGCGATCGCGGTTCCGTAGGGCAGGGCCTGAAAGCGGATCTCGTCCGGGGTGCCCGCTCGCCGGCGAATAGCGCTGTTGATCGTCCCGACCAGCGCGTCCGGCGCGTCCGCGGCTTCAACGGGCCAGAGCGTTGACGCCGCAGTGAGAGCCACGGCGTTTGCGAGGACATCCTGCGGGGAAATCTCCGGCGGCGGCCAGGTCGGCCAGCCGCCGCGGGCGCTCCGCCAGCTCTTTCACGATGTGGCGGGCGGCGCGGTTGTCGAACTTCACGCTGCCTGCAGGCGTGGAGAAGCCGTACTCCACGCTTTCCGGCGGTATGCTGAGATAGAACGAACTGTTCATCAGTCGCTGGCTTCGTTCCGGTTCGGCGATTGGCTGCCGCCGCGAATGTAGACATCGCGCCGAAAACTCTGGTTGATGAAAACGTCGCGGGCGAGTTCGCGCGCGTCTGGATCGTCGATTCCGGCGAGGATGCCGCGGGCCGCACGACCGAGCATGAAGCGATCGTAGTTCTGAACCAGCGTTGCCGACCCAGCGGGCCTGAGCCCGATCGACGCCAGTTCCGCGCGGACATCCGTGACGCAGCATGGCTCCCAGTGTTGCACCATCACTTCATGCGTTAAATAAGCGAAGTCGAGGCTTCCGGCGTCGTCGCGGCATCTTTGGGCCATCGCGCTGGCTGTGATGGCAGGCGGGTTCAGGGCCATCATTGAGCCCGCTACCTGGAGCGCCGCGAGTCATTCGCTGGTTGGTGTCGCCCGGCAGCTTTTCTCCGAGGGTTCGGACCAGGCGCTGGAACGGCAGATCGGCGGCGCGGCCCGGCAACGCGTTGTAGCTGACGTAGACAAGGCCGTTCGGCTTGAGATGCCGGTCGACGAGGCGGAGCCAGGCGCGCCGCACCTCAGGGCCAACCCACGAGTAGACGCCGTGCGAAACGATGTAGTCGAAAGCGGGCAGGTCAAGCGCGGAGGCACCACTGAAATCCGCAGTATGAAAATGAACGTTGGAAATTTCGGCATCGCGCCTCAGACGCCGCGCGTCATCCATATGCGCCGGCATGGCGTCGATGCCGTGAAACGAGCCGGTTGGGTGCGTGGCCGCAAGGATAGCGGCGGTGACGCCAGCGCCGCAGCCCAGGTCGCACCACGTGAAGGAGCGATCGCGTGTCGGTGGTTCGAATCCGGAGACGAGCGCGACGTGGTCGAGCCACGCCGGCGCGGTCTCACGAATGAACGTCCTGGCGTATTGAACGTCTGAAACGTAGCCGGAGTCGGAAAACTCCAATAACCTTACTTCCAGTTGTCTTGAAGTCCGCGGCCGCCCCGCCGGTGACCTGGCTGAGATCCGTTTCCGTCAGTTCGACGGTGTTCTCTTCAGACGACTTCGTGATCTCATCCGCCGGGGAGGTTGCTTTGGTTTGTTCGCTCATTTGGTTATTATGTGCCACTCGCGACGCCGAACGCGACAGAATTTTCATTTCTCAGCGGCTAACTCATCGAGCGCGGCAGCAGCCTTGTTCAGGTTGTCTACACCGAACACGATCAGCGCCAGCGGCGATCCGGGTTCGAGGCCGCTATACGAATAGTCGATGTTGATGTGTTTTTCGCCCAGGCGTGAAGCAGCCCGGCCCAACGATCCGGGATGGTGCGGCAGCCGGACGACCGCCGCTTCCGTCTCCTCGAAGATCATGCGGGTCTTGCCGAGGACCGTCTTCGCGGTGGCCGGGTCATCCACGATCAGGCGGGCGAGGCTCTCGCCCTCCTCGACGAAGGATTGGAAAGCGAGGATGTTCACGCCGCTCTCGGCGAGCGAGCTGAAGCATTTGCCCAGGGCTCCCGGTTTGTCCAGGATGGTTACGGTGAACTCCTTCGCCTTCGCCATGCGGTTCGACTCCTTCCTCATCAGCATACTGACAGGAACTCCGGCAGTTTACCCTTCGGTAGATCGCATAGGCTGAAGGCGCCGAGCGTCACCATCGTGCAAACGCCGCGCAGGCCTTTCGGACGCACGATGACCATCGCTGCTCTACTTCTTCGCGACTTGAGCTGATTCGCGGGCGCGCGTGATGATATAGGCCTGAATCGCCCTCACTTGTTCCGGCGTGAGGATCTTCTTGAACGACGGCATGCCCGCTGACGCGCGGCTTCCGCCCAGCACGATGTCCTCGATGCCGTCGAGCGTTTCTTTGCTGGCGTAGCGAAGATCGGGCAGCGACCCGGCCACGGCGTTCGTTCCGTGACATCCCGAGCAGTCGGCGCCGAACAGCCCTGCTCCCTGGCTCACCACCTGAGGCGAAAACTTCGTGGTGATGGCCGGCATCGGCGGCGGTTCCTTGTGGCCGAACGCGGGCGGTTTCAAGGTGGCCGTGCCATCGATCATGAAGGTGACGATCCTGCCGTAGCCAGGCTTGACAGGGCCCGCGCCCGGAACGTTTCGCACCCCGGTGGATCCGCCCCATCCCGCAAGCACCGAAACATATTGCACGCCGTCCACCGTGTAAGTCACCGGAGGCGCCATGATGCCGGTGCCCGCGTCGAACATCCAGAGTTCCTTGCCGTCAGTGGCGCGATAGGCGCTGAGGATGCCATCCGAACGGCCCTCGAAAACCAGGTTGCCGGCCGTAGCCAGAACACCGCCGCCTTCGGCAACGGGAAGCTTCGCGCGTCCACGCGGCCTTCTCCGCGACCGGATCCCAGGCGACGAGTTGCACCGACCGTCGGCGGTGAGCTCCCCAGCTTCGCGTTGAGAGGACCATCGTAACCGCCGAGGCCCAGGTTGGTGTCGTCGGGATTGTATTTCCACTTTGCATCGGGCGCGTGCAGAAACTGCGATCCGGATTTTGTCGGCAGATAGACCAGACCCGTCGCAGGACTGAACGCCATGGGGTTCCAGTTGTGCGCGCCGTCCGGGCCTGGCGATATGATTTCGGGCTTGAGGTCTTTTACGCCGGGGACTTCGACAGGGTGCCCGGTTTTCGGATCGAGCCCGGTGGCCCAGCGTGATGCCGCTTACGAACGGCCCGCCGGTGAGGAATTCGCCCGTGGCGCGATCGAGAACGAAGAAGAACCCGTTCTTGTTCGCCTGCATGATGACCTTGCGCGCCTGGCCGTTGATCTTGAGGTCGGCCTGCATCAGGGGCTGGGTTGCGTCGTAGTCGAAACTGTCGCCGGGGCTGGTCTGGAAATGCCAGGCGATCTCGCCATTGCTCGAATGCACGGCGAGAATCGACGACGTGTAGAGGCTGTCGCCCGGCCCACGCAGCGCGCGGTACCAGGCCGTCGGGTTGCCGGTGCCGAAGTAGATGAGATCGAGGTCGGGGTCATAGGCCGTGCCTTCCCAGGGCGAGCCGCCACCGCCCGTCTTCCACCAATCGTCGCTCCAGGTTTTGGCGGCGGTTTCCATCGCTTTCGATTCGAAGCCCTTCGAAGGATCGCCGGGCACGGTGTAAGAGCGCCAGGCCATCTTGCCGGTCTCCGCGTCCCAGGCGGAGACGAAGCCGCGCACGCCATATTCCGAACCACCGTTGCCGATCACCACGAGGCCTTTGGCGATGCGGGGCGCGCTGGTGATCGAATAGGCGTTGGTGTTGCCGGGTGCGCCGTCGGTGGTCGAGACGCTCCAGACCGGCATGCCGGTGTGCTCGTCGAGCGCGATCAGGCGAGCGTCGGTGGTTCCCACATAGACTTTGCCGTTGTAGAGAGCGACGCCGCGATTCACCGCGTCGCAGCAAAGGAAGAAGGCCCGGTCGCGCGCTACTTTCGGATCGTAGGTCCAGCGCACAGCGCCGGTCTTTGCGTCGAGAGCGGTTACGATGCTCCAGGTGCCGGTCACGTAGATGACGCCATCCTTGACGAGCGGAGTGCCTTCGAGACCGCGCGTGGTGCCGAGTTCCCGGCTCCATGCCAGACCGAGTTTGCCGACGTTCTGCTCGTTGACCTGGTTCAGCGGGCTGAAGCGATGATCGTCATAAGTCCGGCCGTACATGAGCCAGTTGCCGTCGTCCTGATCCGCCTTCTTCGTCTGATTACACGAGCTCAGGGCTAAGAGTGCGAATGATATTCCGGCGATGACGTGGCGCTTCGACATGGGTCGAATATAACACCTGCGTGTCGTATTCTGGTCAAGCCGCAGATGTCAGAGAGGATTGTGCGTTGCTTGTTTTTTCCAGCGCAAATTCAGAGGGGTGCGGGTAATAGCGGATGGTGGCGAAGGCAAGGAACTCCAGCCGGTCTTTCAGCTTGCTCTCGACCATGTCGAAGCCATCGGCGGTGATGCAGTACTCGGTGCCGGTGAACGTGGCCAGCTTCCGTTCGGTGAGGTACCACAGGGAAGAACCAAGCTCTTCGCGAGTGCAACCGGTCAGTTGTTCCAGATCGAGCAGCGTAAGTCCGGGCGCTTCGTAGTTGCTGATCCGCTGGCGATAGAGAAGGCACAGCGCCGCGAGCCGGCGATTCTGCTCGCCCAGGACACCGTCGAAGAACTCGCGCCCGCGAAGGCGGAAACGGGCGGATGCTTTGAGACGCTCGCGAAGCAGGTTGTACTGGTGGCGCTTGGCGGGGTCGGAAAGAACGTCATAGGCTGCCCTGATGCGGAGAAAAGTCTCGATGTCTCCGGTGGCCTGGTTATCCGGGTGAAACCGGCTGGCCAGCGTAGCGTAGACGCGCTCGATCGTGTCTTCGTCGGCCTGTGGACCGAGTCGCAGGATCTCGTAATGATCGGTCGCGATGAGATCTTCGCCGGGAGGTCTGGTGGATACGACGTCCAGTGTCAGGGCGGAATCATCCATAGATAGATCGCAGGTTAACAGGCCAGGCGGCCTATGACCATGTTCCCAAAAGTGACCATTCGGGCAAATAACCATAGTTAACGCACAAGCGTTTCCTGCGCACCGTGCACGATTTTCGTTGCCTGGGTAGAGGTTGTGAAGCGTACCTCCCGGCGGCGAACGGCAAAGCTACTGATAAATGCGCCCGCAGGTAAATGGCACTGGGATTGCTGGCAAGCAACAGTCAAGACAATTCAAGGACTTGCGGCTGCGATTTCAGAGAATCAGCTGTTGCCCGTAACGTCGCCGCAATGATAATATTCTCGCTTTTAGCGGAGCGTTTTCGGCGAACGCGAAACGCGTCCGGCACGTATCAGACACGGGGTTTTACATGCAGGCAAGTAACGTTTCGCAGCCGGAACGCGTTGCGCCGGCCGGAATATCCTCGCTCGTCAGGAAGCGGCTGCTGCCGATGCTGTGGCGGAAGGTCGGCCCCTTGCCCGTGCGGTTGGTGCTGGGAAATGGCGCTGCCATATCGCCTCCCGATATCGCGCCCCGTTTCACGCTCTGGGTTCGCGACCTGCGTACTCTCGCGGACCTCGCTCTCGATCCGGAAGTAGGCTTCGGCGATGCCTGGAGCGACGGACGGCTTCGTCTCACGGGGGATCTGGTCGCTTTCCTTGAGGCCGTCTATGCGTCGATGGAAGCGGCGTCGCGGGGCCCGGACTGGTATGGGCGACTGTTCTCCAAATGGCTCAACTCCAGGCAGGCGAACACGCTCGAGGGGTCGCGGAAGAACATCTATTCGCACTACGACCTCGGCAACGATTTTTACCGCATGTGGCTCGACCCGCGGCTCGTGTATACGTGCGCTTACTTCCCGGAAACCTCCGTCACGCTGGAGAGCGCGCAGACCGCCAAGATGGATTACATCTGCCGGAAGCTGCGGCTGCAGCGGGGGGAAACCGTGGTCGAAGCGGGCTGCGGATGGGGCGCGCTCGCGCTGCACATGGCGCGCCACTACGGGGTGCGCGTAAAGGCTTTCAATATTTCCCGGGAACAGCTGCGGCACGCCCGCGAACGCGCGCGGGAAGAGCATCTCGACCATCTGGTGGAGTTCATCGAAGACGATTACCGCAACGCGTCGGGTAAGTTCGATGCGTTTGTCTCAGTGGGAATGCTGGAGCATGTGGGGCGGGAGAATTACAGCCAGCTGGGAAGCGTGATTCACCGGCTGATCGGGGACGGGGGCCGCGGGCTGCTTCACTTCATCGGACGGCGCGAGCCGGGTGAGTTCAGCCGATGGATCCGGAAGCGGATTTTCCCCGGAGCCCACGCGCCCACACTGCGCGAGGCCATGCAGGTTCTGGAACCGTTCGGGTATTTCGTGCGCGATGTGGAAGATCTGCGGTCGCACTACGCGAAGACGCTGGAGCACTGGCTGGACCAGTTCGACAAGGCGTCCGAAAAGGTGATCGCCCATGTACGGCGCCGAATTCGAAAGGGCGTGGCGGCTGTATCTTGCGGGATCGATTGCGGGATTCACGGCGGGTACGCTGCAGCTCTTCCAGATCGTATTTTCGGGCGCGGGATTCGAGTCCATGCCCTGGACGCGCGCTGAACTGTATGGCGGCCGGGGTGAGAATGAATGGACTCCTGCGACATCCTGATCGTCGGCGGCGGACCGGCGGGGTCATCGTGCGCGTGGGGGCTGCGGAATTCCGGTCTGGATGTCGCGATCCTCGATAAGCAGCGCTTCCCGCGGGATAAGGTTTGCGGCGGTTGGATCACTCCGCAGGTTCTGAAGGCGCTCGAAGATCGACCCGGTGGCATATGGGGTGGGTCGGACGTTGCAGCCGATCACCAGTTTCCGGACGGGGTCGATTGGGTGTCGTGCGCCGATCTATACGGATTACGGAAGGCCGGTTAGTTACGGGATTCGGCGCCGCGAATTCGATGAGTATCTGTTGCGGCGCTGCGGGGCGCGACTGCACGAGGGTGTTGGGCTCGCGAGCATCGAGCGCGATGGGGCTGGTTGGATTGTCAATGGCAACCTGCGGGCGCGTCTGGTGGTGGGCGCGGGTGGACATTTTTGCCCCGTGGCTCGACATTTCGGTCCGAAGGCGACTGCTACGGCGGTGGTCGCGCAGGAGACTGAGTTTGAGATGGATGAGCGCCAGCAGGCCGATTGCCCGGTGCGCGGCACTACGCCCGAATTGTATTTCTGCCCGGACATGAAAGGCTATGGGTGGTGTTTCCGCAAAGGGAACTTCCTCAATATCGGGCTGGGGCGGGCCGATTCGCATGGGCTTCCGGATCAGGTCGGCGGTTTTGTCCGGTTCCTGGCTGGTCTCGGGATTTCATCGGAGATGCCTGCTATGCGCGGGCATGCGTATTTCCTCTACGGGACCTCGCAGCGGCGTGTCGCCGGGGACGGGATTTCTGCTGGTGGGCGATGCGGTGGGGCTGGCGTATCCGCAAAGCGGGGAAGGGATTTTGCCGGCGATTGAATCGGGGCTGCTTGCTGCGGAGACCATTGCTGGCTGCGCAGGGGGATTATGCGGAGGCGCAACTGGCTCCGTATGCCGCGCAGCTTGCGGGGCGATTTGGCGGCTGGCGACCGGTTGATGGGTATGGCGGCGGGGCTTCCACCGCGGTTGATCCGGTTCGCGGCGATGAGGCTGCTTGAAACGCGATGGTTCGTGCGGAATTTTGTGCTGGACCGGTGGTTTCTGCATCAATAAAGCAGATGTGGCATAATTGTGTCATATGAGAACGACCATTGAGCTACCGGACCAGCTGCTCATGCAGGCAAAGAGCCGGGCGGCGCTTTCGGGAATTTCGCTGCGGGAGTTCTTTATTGTCGCTGTAGAGCATCAACTCACGCCAAAGGCCGGCAAGGTTCGGCAGGCTCCGCCTGCTGTGGGCGATAAGCGCCATGGCCCGAAGATCGGAGTGCTGACAGCAGAACAGATCGATGAAGCCATGTTTGGTTGATGTCAATGTCCTGCTCGCGTTAGTCGTTCCGAGACATGACCATCACAAGATCGCGCTCAAGTGGTTCGACGGTCTGGTGGCCGGGCAAGCGGGCCTGTGCCGGTTTGCTCAGCTTGCACTGATCCGCCTGCTAGCCAATCGCAGTGTGATGGGAGATTATGCAGTGCCTGCCCCTGAGGGGTGGCTTCTGGTTGACCGGCTCCTTCAGGATGAGCGGGTCGAATTCATTTCCGAACCTTCGGTCATTGATTCGGTGCTGCCGCAACTGCTTCATCAGAAAGTTCCCAGCGGAAAGCTTGTCGGCGATGCGTATCTTGCCGCTTTCGCCATAGCCTGTGCCAGACAGCTGGTCACGCTCGATGCAGGCTTCCGCAGCTTTCGCGGCTTGGAATTGCACTTGATCCGGTAAGCTGTGAGCTGGTAGCGCGCGGCGGGGTTCTTAGTGTCATGTCTCACGTAAAAGCTGACAACGATTTGTGGAGCGGGCATTTTCTGCCCTACCACCCAAAGGTTAACCGGGACAGGACTCTAGTGCAGGTATTCGCAGGTGCGGCGGCGCTGTGCCTGATCTCCGCCGGAGTTGCCGGCACGGCGGAGACTGCGGGCGTTCGATTCACCGATGTGACCTCTGCCGCCGGAATCCATTTCGTCCATAACGCGGGCAAGTCGGGGAAGAAGTATCTGCCGGAGACGGTGGGGTCGGGAGCCGCTTTCATTGATGTCGATGGCGATGGATGGAGCGATATCCTCCTGCTCAACGGCAAGGACTGGACTCCGGGCGGCAGGAAAACACTGTCGGCGTTGTATCGAAATAACGGGAACGGCACGTTCACCGACATAACAGCGGGTAGCGGGCTCGACGTCGAGATGTATGCGATCGGCGTTGCGGTGGGCGATTTCGATAACGATGGCCGCGACGACATTTACATCACTGCGCTCGAAGGCGATCGGCTGTTCCGCAACGAGGGCGGCGGGAAGTTCCGGGATGTTACGAAGGCGTCGGGTATTCAGAACGCGAACTTCGGCACGAGCGCCGCATGGTTCGATTACGACAAGGATGGCAAGCTCGATCTCTTTGTGGCGAACTACGTTCAATGGACGCAGAAGGGCGATATCAAGTGCTCGCTCGATGGATCGGCCAAGTCTTATTGCACTCCCGAATCGTACAAAGGCACGCAGAGCAGGCTCTTTCACAATCTGGGCAATGGGCGGTTTGAAGACGTTACGGTGAAGGCGGGACTTACGGATCCGACGAACAAGGCGCTTGGGATCGCGGTGATCGATTATGACCAGGATGGCTCGCCCGATCTGTTCGTCACGAACGACACGCAGCCCAACAAGCTTTATCACAACAATCGCAACGGTACGTTCAAGGATGTGGGCATTGCGGCGGGCATCGCGTTTTCCGAGGACGGCACTGCGCGCGGCGCGATGGGAACGGATTGGGCCGATTACGACCGCTCCGGGCGGCCGCATCTGCTGGTGGGAAACTTCTCCAGCCAGATGCTCGCGCTTTATCACAACGAAGGCAACGGGCTGTTCGTCGATGAGGCGGCGCGCTCGCCGGTGGGCCGCGACAGCCTGATGTCGCTTACGTTCGGCGCGTTCTTTTTCGATTACGATCTCGACGGATACCCGGACATTCTCGCGGCCAACGGCCATATCGAGGAACAGATCGGCCGCGTACAGCCGAAGATCAGCTATCAGGAGCCGCCGCTGCTCTTCCACAATGTGGGCGGGAAGAAGTTTGAGAACGTTTCGGCGAAGGTCGGCGATGCATTCACGGTGCCCATGGTGGCGCGGGGGGCGATTTTCGGCGATTACGATCACGATGGCGATCTGGATGTTTTGTTCTCGACCAGCAACGGGCCAGCGCGGTTGCTGCGCAATGACGGTGGGAACCGCAATCACTGGTTGTCGGTCAGGACGGTGGGGACGAAATCGAATCGCGACGGGATCGGGGCGGTGGTGCGAATTGAGAGCGCGTCGGGCAAGCAGTGGAATACGGTTCGAAGCGGGTCTTCGTATGCGTCGCAGAGCGATCTTGCTCTCACGTTTGGTTTGGGTAGCGATACCAGTGTGAAGACGATCCAGGTGGAGTGGCCCAGTGGTACGAAGCAGAATTTCGCGAGTGTGCCGGCGAATCAGATCATTACGATCGATGAGAGTAAGGGAATTGTGGCTTCCAGCCGCCGAACATCTCCTCCAGCCGGCTCGCCACAGCCAGCGCAACGTCCTCTCTGAATGGGTGAGCAACAATCTGAACGGCGATCGGCAGGCCTGAGGCGGATTCACCGCAACGTACGACGGCCGCGGGCCAGCCTGTCATGTTGTATGCCATGGTGTGGCTGAAGCCGCGGAAGTTCTCGTCGAGTGTGGACGTGCCGTGGAGCAATGCCGGCTGTGTGTAAACGGGACACAGGATGACGTCGTAGTTCTGAAAGAACGCGGACATTTCCGCGCGATACGCGTCCCATTCGGCCCAGTAGCGTTGGAAGCCCGAGAGGTCGACACGGTAAGGTTCGAGCTTCTCCAGCCAGCTTCTGCAGCAGCGGATGTACCTGGGTTGAACCCAGGCCGGCGAGATACTGCCACAGGGAATCTCCTCCATCCGCGCCAAGGATTTTCATTTCGAGATCGTATGCGTTGGCGAGGCAGGTTGGGCGGGCTTCGTCTACCCGCAGGCCTTCGCGCGCGAGCGACGTCGCTGCGTTGCGAACCACCTGGGAGACCTCGGCATCTGGCTTCGCGAAGCCGTTGTCGGTGTAGAAGGCGACGCGTAGGCTGGCGAGCTCGACACGCGATGGATCGGCGAAGGGAATATTGACAACGGTCCGATCGTGTCCGTCCGGACCGACCAGCACAGCCATTGCGGTTGAGAGATCTTCTACGCGACGGGCCATCGGTCCGATTTGCCAGAGGGCTTCGATCCAGCCGCCGGCGGGCGGGAAGTGGCCGGTGCGCGGCAGTCGGCCCGACGTGGGTTTGATGCCGGCGATGCCGCAGAATGCGGCAGGCAGTCGTACGCTACCCGCCGCATCACTGCCGAGGCCGAGAGGAGATCCGCATGCCGCGATTAGCGCTGCTTCCCCGCCGCTGCTGCCGCCGGACGTGCGCGTGGCGTCGTAGGGGTTGTTGGTGGCGCCGAAGATGAGGTTGTCGCTTTCGAAGGCGAAGAGCAGATCGGGGAGATTGGTTCTGGCGATCGGGATCGCTCCGGCGCGGCGCAGGCGACGGACGAGCGTGGCATCTTCGTGCGACGATGCGGCTGCTTTGCGGCCGAGGGTGCCTGCGGTGCAGACGCGGCCGGCGAGCTCGATCGAATCCTTGATGCTGAAGGGAACGCCGTGGAGCGGGCCGGTTGGTTCACCTCGCGCAGAGTGCGGCGTCCGCAGTGCGTGCGTCGGCGATCGCTTCGTTCTCGAAGATCTCGACCGCCGCGTTGAGTGCGGGGTTGATCCGGCGAATTTGTTCCAGGTGAGCTTCGATGAGTTCGCGCGATGAAAGCTTTCGCTGGCGAATCAGAGCCGCTTGTTTTGTGGCGGAGAGATGAAGGAGTTCGTTCAAGGGATTGCGTAAATAGTCTGTGTAAAAAACCGCTCCTTCACAGTCGCGGCTCAGCAACGCATTCGTCTTGCAGCGTCGCGCGTGCCAACAGGCTGTTTAACAGTCTGGCACAATGCCAGTGTTGGATCCTCGTAGCCGCATACGAGCAGATTGCATCGGTATTCGCGGAACTGGCGCGGGAGCGCAAGGCATTTCTGGAAGCTGTCGACCAGATCGTGATTGCAGCGAATCCCCGTGGGCAGCCGTTCGCTGCTGGATGTTGGGACGGGCGATGGGTCACGGGCGCGCCGCATTGCGCGTTGCCGGGGCATTGCGAAACTTACGCTTATTGAACCCGCCGTGGCGATGCAGTGCGGACGCAACCGACGTCCGAACCATGCGCGCAGAGGATCTGTACATGGTCGAGAGCCGGTTCGACGTGATCCTGTGCCTGTGGAATGTGCTGGGACACGTCTTCCCGGCTGCTGCGCGAATCGAGATGCTGCGTCAGTTTGCGCGGCTGCTCGCGCCGCACGGTAAAGCTTTTGTCGATGTAAGTCATCGTTACAACGCCCGCCACTACGGAGCTGCGCCCACTGCCACCCGCTTCATCCGCGACCTTCTTATCTGGCGCGAGGACAGCGGCGATGTTGCGGTTAGTTGGGATTTAGGCGGTAAGCGCACTACGACCACAGGGCATGTCTTTACGCATCGCGAGATGGCATCAATGTGCCGTGCCGCTGGTCTCGACATCGAAAGAAAGTTCGTGCTGGACTACGGGACGGGAAAAGAGCGGCGGTGGGGCTTCGAAGGACATTTACTTTATGTGCTCAAGCCGCGGCAGACCTCGGCAACCTGATCCTCAGTGAGGTGGTTGAAGAACGGAAGGGCCAGCGTTCTTTCGGAAACGTGATCAGTGACGGGCAGTTCGCAGCCGCTCGCGTAAGGCGCGAAAAGCGGCTGGCGATGCAAGGGACCGAAGTAGCGTCCGCAGCCGATCCCGCGGGCGTTGAGCCGATCCCACACCGCATCGCGCGCTTCGAGCTGGATGACATACACGAACCAGCACACGCGCCCGGCGTCCGTCGTCAGTGGTGGCCCTTTCACTTCGGGGATCGCCTCGAGCTCGCACGCGTACATCCGCGCCACACGCTCACGCTGTTCCAGAATCGCCGGTAGCCTGCTCATCTGCGCGACGCCGAGGGCGCAACTCAGTTCCGAAAGGCGGTAGTTGTAGCCGAGGAGGCAATGATCGTGCCATCCATCTTCGGGCCTGCGACCCTGATTGCGGAGAGCCCGCATGGTGGCGGCGTGATGGGCGTGACGCGTTACGACCATGCCTCCTTCGCCGGTAGTGATCGGCTTGTTGGGGTAGAAACCGAAGACGCCGAAATCGCCGATCGCGCCGGCGCGCTGTCCGCGATACTCGGCGCCCAGGGCTTCGCAAGCATCTTCAATCACGGCCACGCCGTGCCGGTGCGCGATATCGAGAATAGGGTCGAGATCGGCGGGATAGCCGAAGGTATGAACGACGATGATCGCGCGGGTCTTCGGCGTGATCTTCGCTTCCAGTTTTGAGGGGTCAAGGTTGAGCGTGGCGGGATCGATATCCACGAACACGGGCCGGGCGCGTTCGTAAAGGATGGCGTTGCCTGCGGCGATGAAAGTGAACGAAGGCAGAACGACCTCGTCGCCTTCGCCGATGCCGAGGGCGCGCAGGCAAAGGTGGAGACCTGCCGTTCCCGAGCTGACGGCGACCGCGTGCGGCGCGCCGACGAAATTCGCTATCGATTCCTCGAATTCCAGCATCTTCGGGCCGATGCTCAGGCGCGGCGTTCGCAGTACGCTCACGACGGCTTCGATATCGGCCTCGGTGATATCGGGAGCCGAGAGCGGGATCTTCACGGCGCTCTCTTGATCAGGAGTTCTTCGCCGAGCGGGGTCGATGCCAGCACGGATGACGATTCTTCCGGAGGCATCACCGTCGCCATACATGTTCTCCATGCCTTTGAGGGAGTGGCGGAACGATTTGCTTCGGGCCACGGTGACGCGGTCGAGGATGGACTCGACGGTTGGTTCGGCATGGAGAACATTGCGTCCGCGCTCGCGTCCACGCTGACGCATTCCCACGTTCACGACCGGGAGTGCGAAGGATGCGGCTTCGATGATCCCGCTGCTCGAATTCCCCAGCAGGAGATCCACGTGCTGCAGAAGGCTCCAGTAGGTGATGGGTTCCAGATTGACGAAAACCTGAGACAGTTCCTGCATGCGCTCGATGAGCGCGCGGCTGCCTGCGTCGGCATTGGGGTAGCAAAACAGGCTCTGCCCCGGAATTGCCGGAGCAGAGCAAAAGAGGGCGTCTGCTTCGCGATTGGTGTCGCGCGCGAGGGTGGTGGGGTGGAAGGTGATGAGAGTTGTGGGGATGCTGAGGTCGACGCCCAGGCGCGATTCGAGATCTTCGCGGCTTAGGAGCGGACTGCGTTTGAGGTGATCGAGGGCCGGGGCTCCCACCTGGTGGACGCGCCATTCTTCCTCACCCATCGCGATCACCCTTGCCCGCGCGAGAGCGGTCGATGTGAAGTGGATGTGGCTCAGCTTGGTGAGGGCGTTGCGGACTGCGTCGTCGATGGCGCCTTCGCTGATCTCGCCGCCTTCGATGTGCGCGATGGGAATGCGGAGGGCCAGGGCCACTGCAGCGGGCGCGAGCATTTCGTAACGATCCGCGGTGAGCACAAGAAGGTCGGGGCGAAGTTGTCCGAGATAATCCGCCAGGCTCAGGGTGGCGACGCCGATGGTTTTGGCCATGCCAATGTCGCTATCCGAACTCATCAGGCATTCGATGCGCGCGTCGACGTAGAACTCTTTTTCAATCTCATCGACGGTGCAGCCGAATTCGGGGGAGAGGTGCGGGCCGAGAGCGATGATCTTCAGGTCGACGCCGGGATGCGCGGCGAGATCGCGCAGTGGCCAATAGAGGAGGCTGTAGTCCGCGCGGGACGTGGTGACGACGGCGATCGTTCGTTTGGTTCGCATGTGGCGTGTGGTTAACTCAGCCGATCAGCGCGAGGATTTTGGTGCGCCCCCGGCCAGTTCTGTGCGGCATACGGCACCCGGCGGGTGGCGCATTGGTGTCGCGAGTCGAGGCTCTTCACCTGGTCGGAGAGTACGGCCTACGTTGTCATTATAGAAAGCAGGGCTCAACACCAGCGGCCGATGCGCCGCCTGCTCCCTGTCAACCTGCGGCGTGAAGTTGGGCCAGACTACGTCACGCCAGTGCGGCACGTAATGCCTGGGCATTACCAGACTCCTTCGGCGACCGCCGCTCCGAAATCAACCGCTGCATGTCGGTTTTTCTTCGCGATCCCGTCAAGATTCCAGGTCCTCTGCCGTGTTGGTTCGATCACGATGCGCCCCGATTCGTCGCGAACCTCGACAACGTCGTCCGGATCGGGATGAATCGCCTGCATGACCGCGGCGGAAATCCGCACGGCCGCGCTGTTGCCCATTTTTTCACGACTACGTTCATGGTTGGTTCCAGTGTATCGACGTTGTAGCAACCACGGGGCGCTCTCCCGGCGGTACGTCCAGTACGCAAATGACCGAATCGCGAACTCCAGGATCACGATGTTGCCACCCATGATAGTTTGGATGGAACCTGGATTCCAAATACCCAAGGATGGTCTTATGACGAAGCCCTCGAATCGGCGTCGTTTTCTCGTACAAGTGGGTGGTGCGGCTACCCTGGCAACCGGGACAAGCGCGCAGGCATCAACCACTGCGACCGCGGCGACAGCTCCCGCCGCTACGGTAGGCACACCCAACGGCGTCACCAATCGCCGCCTGATCGAAGCCTTCAATCTGCGGGTTGGAATCGCGATGCAGGACGCTCTTGCAGGCCCCGCGGTGAACATCAACAACGGCGATGACGCACGTTATGCCGATAGGGGCGGAACGTATACCAAAGGACTCCAGCACGACGCCTGGGGGCGCGTGCACCCACACTCGTACGCGTCGTTCAAGGCCGCGCTCGCGAGCGGCGAATTTTCCGATTTCGAGAAGATCATCATGGGTACCGGCGGAGGGACTCTCAACGGCCCGCAAGCCGGGCTCTCCTTTTGTCTCGAAGCCCTCGATAACGCGCAGTTCGGTCAGCCGCAGGTTCCTCCCGCACCTACGGTGGCGGGCGACCAGACCGGCGCAGAGTTACTGGAACACTACTGGGGTTCCCTGCTGCGTGACTTGGCGTTCACGGAGTACGATTCAAATTCGTTGGCCGCGATGGCCGCGGCGGAACTGAGCGGGCTGACGGCATACCGGGGTCCCCGCAACAGACACGGAGAGGTTACAACCGATCTGCTTTTCCGCGGAAGCTTTCCGGGTGAGACCCTCGGGCCATACCTCTCTCAGTTCTTCATCATGCCGACTTCCTTCGGCGCCCAGCCTCTGAGCCAGCAGATGGTCAGCTATTTGCCGAACATCGACTACATGACCACGTTCAGTGAGTGGCTGGCGGTGCAGAACGGCGCTCTCCCCGGCCGGGACCAGACTGACCCGATATTGCGCTACCGCCGTAACGGGCGCGATCTCGCGGCGTTTACGCATGTGGACGTGCTCTATCAGGCGTATTTCACGGCGTTTCTGGTGCTCGCGGGCATGGGTGCGCCGTTGAATCCGGGTAATCCCTATGCCGAATCGAAAGTCCAAAACGGATTCGGCACTTTCGGTGCGCCCGACTTTGCCGGAGCGTTGGGGGAGGTGGCCACCAAGGCCCTGAACGCGGTCTGGTATCAAAAGTGGTTTGTTCACCTTCGTCCTCGTCCAGAGGCGGTCGGCGGCCTCGTTCATCTCGTGAAGTCGGGCCAGGCCGGGAAGACCGATGTCATTCCGAGCAACGTGGTGTTGAACTCCGTTGGACTGCAGCAGAGCTACAACAAGTACGGGACATGGCTGCTTTCGCAGGCGTTTCCGGAGGGCTCGCCGATGCATCCGGCCTACCCGACCGGGCACGGCACGGTGGGTGGCGCATGCATCACACTGCTGAAGTTCATCTTCGACGGCAGTTTCGTCATCCCGAATCCGGTCGTCCCCGCTATCGATGGCCGGTCGCTGGCGCCCTATACCGGTTCCGACGCTGGACAACTAACAGTCAATGGAGAGCTGAACAAGCTCGGTCATAATGTCAGCTTCGGTCACGGTATTCACTCCGGTATCCATTGGCGCAGCGATACGGACACGTCCCTGGCGCTGGGAGAGGCTGTCGCCCTCAGTTTTCTCGCCGACAAGGCAAAGACGTACAGCGAGCCTTTCACAATCCAACTGACCAAGTTCGACGGCACCACGGCGATGATCTCGAACGAAGGCAATCCTCACTAATCAAGGCGTCTCTCGCGCACAATTACGGACCGCCCGGCAAGACACGCTATTCGTCACGCGCCTCCTAAACGAACCTGGCCAAAACTGGCCGAAGACGGTCGCTTCGAGCGTTTGGCTTCGAGGCGGCGGTGACGATTGGCGCGCGCGTCGGAGTCTTCGATTTGGCGGGCGGCGCGTACGCATTCTAGCGCCATCGGCAGGTTCTTCTCGCGGTGCTCGTAGTGCTTCGCCAGTTCGTCATAAGCGCGGGCGCGGTAGGGGTTCGGTGAGAGAGTCAAATCGGTGAAGGTCGCGAGCGCGGCGTGTTCGAGGCCGAGTTTCTTTTCGAGCGATCCGGTGTCGAAGAGCGCGCGGAAGAGGTGCTCATCGCGCAGACCGAGGTCGATGGCGCGGCGCATCAGGCGGTGGGATTCTTCGAGGCGGCCGGACATCTGCAGCCAGCGGGCGAGTCCCAGGAGATCGGCTCCGTGACGCGCCCGTAGATTTTCGGGGTCGCGGAAGGCCTCGGGAATTACGCCGGTGAGGCAGGCGAGCGACACGATATCGAGTACGTTGTGGTGGAAGATCGGGATCAGGCGGAAGGCTTGTTCGGTGCGCAGGTATTCGAAGTAGAGGTAGGGAATCAACTCGCCGGGCACGTCGCCGTGGCGCTCGACGCCGAGGATCTGGTTTTCCAGATTCACGAGGCGGCAGCTTTCGAGACGCAGTTTGAATAAGCGGCGAGCTCCGTGGAGGAGATCGAGATGGGTCATGCTGGCGAATGGATGCCGAGCGCGCTGCATCGTGTAGCGGGTTTCGAGCAGGGGCTGGTCGAAGGACTTGCCGTTGTAGGTGACGAGCACGTCGAAGCGGGCGAGGTATTGGGTGAGCGCGTGGAGCTGCGAGGCTTCCTCATCGTAATCGCGCATGAAGAACTGGCGCACGCGGAAGCCTTCGCTATCGATACTGCCGACGCCGATGAGGAAGGCGCAGGTGCCGGAGCCGCCGGCGAGGCCGGTGGTTTCGGTGTCGAGGAAGGCCCAGGTGGTGGGATGGGCGTGCGGGATGGCGCCGGCGGAAAGCGAGGCGAGCAGGTCGGGCGCGAGTTCGAAGAGATCGGAGATTTCGTAGCTGCCGTGAAGCTGGTGGCGGGTGTAGAGCTTTTCGGTTTCGAAGTGCTTGCCGAAGGGCGTTTCGACGACTTCGCCGGTGAGCAGTTCTTCGACGAAGCCGGCGGGGTTGGGTTTGGGGCGCGGGGTTGCCGGCGATGGAAGGCCAGCGTATTTACTGGCGATTTGGTCGATGGCGGAGACGGTCTGGCGAAGATGGGCGAGTTGTTCCGTAATCGTCATTTTCGTCTTTTATTCGCCGGACGCGTTGATACCATACTAGAACATTCTGCGACGTATTCTGTTTTTTGCCGGATTGTTCGCGTTATTGCTGGCCGGGCATCTGCGGCAGGCGGGCTGGTTGTGGGAGGGGGACGATCTTCCCCTCGCCGCCGCGCTGCAGATGATGCACGGCAGCGTTCTCTATCGGGATATCTGGTTCGATAAGCCTCCGCTGGTGGCCGCGGTGTACCTGTTGTGGGGGGCGAAGTTCGGGGCGGTGCTGCGCGTTGCTGGCGCGATTTATGACTTGATCGCCTGCGTGCTGGCGTATCTGTTCGCGGCGCGGATGTGGACGCGGCGCGAGGGATATTGGGCGGCGGGGCTGCTGGCTTTCTTCCTGACGTTCGATACGCATTCGGCGGTGGTGCCGCTGGCGGCGGATTCGCTGCTGCTCGTGCCGCATCTGGCGGCGGTGTTTCTCGCGGCGCGGAAGCAGGCGTTCTGGGCGGGCGTGGCTGCGGGGGTCGGGTTCCTGTTCAATACGAAGGGCGTGTTTGTGCTGGCGGCTTGCGCGTTGTTTGCGTGGCCGGATGTGATTCCGCTCGCGGCGGGGTTTGCTGTTCCGAATCTGGCTGGGCTTGGGATGGCTTGCGGGGGCGGGCGCGTTGGGGCCGTATCTCGATCAGGTTTGGCGATGGCCGGCGCAGTATGCGGCGAGTCCTGTTGTGTCCGATCCGGTCTGGAACGGCGTGGTGCGGACTCTCGGCTGGCTGGGGTTTCATGCAGTGCTGGTGATCGGCGCGGTTGCGCTGTGGTGGCGGCGGATGGGCTGGAAGTTCCTCGCCTGGTTCCTGATTTGTTATGTGGGCGTGGTGCTGGGCTGGCGGTTTTTCCCGCGGTACTTTTTCCTGGTGCTGCCTGCGTTGACGATTGCGGCGGCGCGCGGATTGAGTCTGATGCGCGGGCGGGTGGCGGCGGTGATTGCGATTGCCGCGATGGCGGTTCCGGCGGTGCGATTTGCGCGCGTGAATCCGAACGATCTGGCACTCGATCGGGATAGCCGCGACGGTCGTCGGCGCTCGCGCCGAAAAGCGGGTCGCTTTATGTGTGGGGTTATCGGCCGGAGATCTATGTGTATACGGGATTGCGTCCGGCGACGAGGTTTCTGGATAGCCAGGCGATGACGGGCGTGCCGGCGGACCGGCATCTGACGCAATCGACTGTGGTGCTGACGAAGGGTACGCGCGAGGCGCGCGAGGAACTGGCGCGGTCGCGGCCCGATGTGCTGATCGACGGGCTGGGTCTGTACAATCCGGCGCTGACGATGGATCATTACGCGGAGCTGCGCCCGTGGCTGGCGGAGTATCGAGAAGTGGCGCGGACGAAGGGGTCGGTCGTCTACGTGCGACGCCCGACTACAATCGGACGGTGAAGCGAATTCTGGTCACCGGCGGCGCCGGTTATATCGGCTCCAACACAGCCCTGACACTGCTGGATGCCGGGTATGACGTGGTGGTGGCGGACAATCTTTCGCGCGGCCATCGGGAGGCGGTGGACGCGGCGCGGCTGCGGGTGGTGGATCTGCTCGATACCGCGGGGCTGGTCGGCGGTGATGAAGGAGAAGCCGTGCGATGCGGTGATTCATTTCGCGGCGTATATCGCGGTGGGCGAATCGATGAAGATTCCGGAGGTTTATTTCCGGAATAACCTGGCGGGGTCGTTGTCGCTGATGACGGCGATGCTGGAGGCGGGGATCGGGAAGATTGTTTTTTCGTCGACGGCGGCGGTTTACGGGATGCCGGCGCGGGTGCCGATTGTGGAAGTCCGAGCCGTATGCGCCGGTGAGCGCGTATGGCGAATCGAAGGTGATGGTCGAGAAGCTGCTCGGCTGGTTCGACCAGATTCATGGCATGCGGAGCGTTTGCCTGCGATATTTCAACGCATCGGGCGCCGATGTCAAAGGGCGTGCCGGGCGAAGATCATGAGCCGGAAACGCACCTCATTCCGTTGCTGTTCCGGGCGATCCGGACGGGTAAGCCGGTGACGATTTTCGGGGACGATTACGATACGCCGGATGGGACGTGCATCCGGGATTACATCCACGTGACGGATCTGGCGCAGGCGCATATCGCGGCGGTGGAATGGTTGTGCGGAGGCGGCGCGTCGCGGAAGTTCAATGTGGGGACGGGGACGGGATTTTCGGTGCGGCGAAGTTCTGGATGCGGTGGAGGCGGTGACGGGGAAGAAGGTGCCGTTCGAGATGGGGCCGCGGCGGGATGGGGATCCTCCGCTGCTGGTGGCGGATTCGAGCGCGCTGCAACGCGAGCTGGGGTGGAAGCCGGTGTATTCGGATTTGCGCCGGATTGTGGAGACGGCGTGGGCGTGGGAAAACCGGACCAGCGAGTAAGCCGCGGCTACTTAGGCGTTGTGGTTCCGATGTGGGCGAGGTCTTTGTTGTTCTCGAGGCAGACGTATTCCATGAGATCCCAGCCGGGTTTGAACTTGATGTAGAAGCTGGTTTTCCACGGTTTGGTGTACATCACGGGATCTTCGATGGTGGCTTCGTAGGCCAGCGTGAGCGCGTCGGGGCGGCGGAACTTTTCGACGACGTGCAGGGACTCGCTGGCGGGGTGGCCGACGTAATCGAGCCACGTTCTGCCGTTGAACCCGATCGTGTCGACGACGAACGTATCGTTGCCTTCCCATGAGCCGATCGATTCGCCCATCCAGGTTGGTTGCAGAGACTTCGGGTCGGTGTGTTTGCGGCCATCCATGTAGATGGTGCGATACATGTGGGCCGCACCTTCGTAGAGGATGACGACTTTGTCCGGCAGCTGAAGGATCTGGAACGGATAAGGCGTTCCGGTGTAGCGGGGCACGCCGGGCGGGAGGCAGTAGCCCTCGGGATCGTCCTTCGAAAGCGTTGCCGTGCGTTCCTGGTAGAGCTTAAGCGCCGCGGGCGTGAAGGGGACGTCGACCGCTTTGTCGACATATTGGGTGTCCGCCCAATCATGCACCCAGATGGGCGCCCAGACGCCTTTGCCGCCGAGATCGACTTTGCCGTCAGGCAGGCGCGGAGCGGGCTTTGCTGTTGCTTTGGGTTCCGGCGCCGGTTTCGATGCAGGCGCAGAAAGACCGAGACCCGCCTCCTGGGCCCATAGCGGCAAGGCTGCTGCCGCTACGGCCAGGACGGCGAGGAATCTATTTCGGCTTACCGAATACTGCAGGATCGATCGTGACATTGGTCTTCACGTCTTTGATCTCGAAGGTGTCTTTGCCGTCGAGCCACGAGAAGGTGTACTTGAAGGGGAATTTGACGCCGTTGACGTCGCGGTAATCGTCGTAGTCGATCTGCACGGGAGCGCGGCCGGCGGGCGTTTTGGTGAAACGCACGTAGCGGACGAGCAGGTTGGTTTTCTTGTCGAAATACAAGGTGACGAGAAGGCCGCCGGGGCCGCTGCCCTGCACGACCTCGACATCCTTGTCGCCGAGGTCGGCGGTGTTGGTGCGCAGGCCCTTGAGGTCTGTCTTGAGGTTGCCGGGGAAGAGGAGCAGCGCGTCCATTCTTACGCCATCGAGTTCGCTGCCGGTGTATTCGTACTCGGACACGGCGGCTCGGGGCTGCTTGACCCAGCCGGTCTTGCCGTTATAGGTGCGGGTGCTGTCGCCGCGCTCCGGGTGATCCTTGAAGGTGATGGTGGTGGTGCGCTGATCGGGGGCTTTGGCGAAGATCTGGAAGGCGCCGCCGCCGCCGAGGCCTTCGTAGCCGAGGCTGGTTCCCGATGGCGATGAAGCTGGTGATGCCGGCCAGTTTCTGCGCGCCGCCGATGGCCGCAATGTATTTGTCGATGACCTGGGCGCCGGTGGGTTCGCCGGGCGCCTGGGTGACCAGGTCGTCATGCTCGTCGTTGGGCGTGCCGTAGAGTTTGTCGAGCGTGATGGAACTCGCGGGAGTCATGCGGCCGTGATGGCAGGTCCAGCAGGTCACCATCTGCGCGCCGCCGAAGTTGGTCTTGTTGATGGCGCCCACCATTTCGATCATCTTGCGCGCGGTGATCTTCGGCTTGGTGTCGATGGTCCAGTTGACGTGGTCGGTGCCGGCGCCGGGATGGCAATCCGCGCAGTCGAGCCCGAGATCGGCGGAGATCACGCCCATGCTGGTCATGAAGTCGGCGACCGGCAGCACTTTGAGCGACGGGGTGGTCACGTTCTTGAAGTACTCGCCGGCGCTGGGGCCGGTTTTCGATGCTGCAGCCGGAGCTTGCGCCACGGCCTGGCCAGTGAACATGGAACCGATTACGCACGCGCCTGCGACCGCGGCGGCTGCCACGAGACTTACTTTCGAACGATTCAACTTGCTCTTCATCCTATCTCCCTGAAAAATGCCTCATGGCACACTGATTGCGAAACACGGAAAAATCGAAAACGGCTCTGGTGTTCACCAAATATCTTACTTGGTGGGGCCGCCGTCGTCGGTCGAACCGGCAAACAGGCTGCGTCCGTCGGCCAGCTTCACGTTCCGCGCATTGGCCAGTTTGGAACCATCCTTGGCCATGTATCCATCCACGATTACAACGTCGCCTTCCTTCATGGAATTGCGCGTCCAGCCGCGGCGGGCCAGACCGTTGGGGCTGCCGAGTTCGAATTCCCAGCCGACGACGGCGCCCGCGTTGTCCTTAACATTGATATAGAAGCGGGCATGGGGATTCATCCATTCGACCTTCGTGACGGTCCCCGTCAATGTGATCGGCTTGGCGTTGTCATATTCCGCAGCAAAGGAATGGTGCGCGAACACAGGCGCCGCGGCAACGAACAGGCCAAGCGACGCGATCACGAAACCAGACTTTGCTCCCATATCGAACCTCTCACAGAAACGACAGTATATCCGGCCCCCTCTGATATTTCAATCGACTCCATTTTAAGACCATCGCGGTCGCGGCCAGGTTACGCAGCACGGTTACGCAGCGAGCTTGCCAGCTTACGCGGCGGCTAGAACGGGACGTCGTCGTCGGTGATTCCCTGGCCGAAGTTTTCGTCAGGAGCCGGCTGCGACTGCGCGGCAGCGCGCGGTGCGCTGCGGGGTTGCGAGACCGGTTGCTGCGAGTACTCGTCGCCGCCGCCACCACCACGGCCTCCGCCGCCGCCCTGGCCGCCGAGCAGGATCACGTCGTCCGCAACCACTTCGGTCGCGTAGACCTTTTTCCCATCCTTATCTTCGTAGCTGCGAGTCTGCAGCCTGCCCTCGACGTAGAGCTGCTTGCCTTTGGTCAGGTAGTTGGCCAGATTTTCGCTGCGCCAGAGCACGACGTTCGACCAGTCGGTCTCTTCTTTCCACTCGCCGGAATCCTTATCCTTCCAGCGCCGGTTGGTAGCTACGGAGAAGCGGGTGACAGCCGCTCCGCCGGGTGTGAACTTCGTTTCGGCGTCCCGCCCGAGATGCCCGACGAGGATAACCTTATTTACGCTTCGCGATGCCATATAGATCTGGACTTTAGCATAACCGCGGCGAGGCGGGGACTACTCGACCTTGCCAGGGGCTTTGGCCTGCCGCTCGAAATAACGAATGCCGTCGGGCGGGATGAAAAAGGTCCGGATGGTTCCGTCGGCGTCGTAGGAGCCGAAATAGCCATGCTTCACGTCGAACCGGGAAATGCCGCCGGGCTGGCTGCGGGATTCGAGGATCGTCCTGCTGACGTGGCTATCCCTCAGTTGCTGCGCCAGGTGAAGGTATTGGCTGCACCGTTATATGGCCGAATTCGTGCCCGTATTTCGCGAAGTGATCGTCGAGGAGATGCTGATTGCGAAATCCGCGGCCCCCGGCGAGCGCGATCGACGACGCCGCGAGGACGAAGATCGCACCCGCGAGCCAGCACAATCTACTGCTTCGCGATGATTCTGGCCTTGATTTTTCCGTAAGCAGCCTCGGGGATCACTTGCTTGCGTCAGCAGTTGCTTCTTGTTCTTGTAGGGCCGGTTTTTCACGATGGCCGTCGCATAGGCATCCTGAATACCCGGCAACGATTTCAGTTCCGCGGTGCTGGCGCGGTTGATATCGACCAGCTCGCTGGTTTTCTTTGGAGTGTCCGCGTCCCGCATGGGGACCGCAACACCCGCGATCGCCACGCTCACGAGCAGGATGACGATTCGCGCTGTACGCCGTATGGCGCCAAGCCTCATACCAGAGATCATATCGGGTTTTTGCTCACACTACGGGCAGGAATACGGCTATTTTTTGACCAGGGAGCGAGCCGGCCAGCCCGGCACACTCCACCGGCGGCCGCATTTCCGCGCCCGGCCTCCGTTTGCGATACTCTAACTACATATGTATCGGAACCGTTTTCTTTTGGCATTCCTTTTCGGTGCGCCTCTGCTGGTGCTTGCAGCCGACCGGCCCGACCCGCAGGTCCATCTGGTGGAAGAGATCGTGGCGAAAGTGAACGGCCAGATCATTACGCGCAGCGAGCTCGAAAAGCGCCGCGACTTCATCAGAGAAGAACTGGCGCAGCAGAAGGCTCTGACGGGCGAGTGCGCTCGACGCTGCTGTCAATCAGCAGGCCGCGGATTCGCTGCGCGATCAGATCGACCAGTTGCTGCTGGTGCAGAAAGCCAAGGAACTGAACATCAACGTCGACGCCGACCTGAACCGCCGCATGGCGCAGATTCAGTCGGACAGCAAGATCTCGGATCCCGAGAAGTTTCACGAATGGCTGCAGGAACAGCTCGGCGGGGTGTCCTTTGAGGATTTCAAGGAGCAGACGAAAAACAAATTCCTGACGGACCGCGTGATCAGCGAGGAAGTGTACCGCAATATCACCATCCCGAAGGCCGACCTCGAAAAATATTACAACGATCACAAGGCGGAGTTCGTGCGCGAGGAGATGGTGTCGCTTCGCGAAATTCTGGTTTCCGTGGGCGATGGCAGCTCCCGAGAAAGTGGCGGCGGCCGAGAAGAAGGCCAAAGGCCTGGTGGACCGCGTGCGCAAGGGCGATGCGAAGTTCGCGGACCTCGCGCGGCAGTATTCCGACGCGGCGACCGCGACGAACGATGGCGAACTGGGCGCGTTCAAGCGCGGCGATCTGGCGAAGGAGATCGACGACGTGGTTTTCAAACAGCAGAAGGGCTACGTGACGGATCCCATCCGCCGGCCGGCAGGGTTTGAAATCTACCGGATTGAAGAGCATTATGCCGCCGGGCAGGCGAGCTTCGACGAGGTATCGAACGAAGTGAACAGCCGCCTGATGGAACCGATCGTGAGGCCGAAGCTGCGCGAGTATCTGACAACGCTGCGCACGAACGCGTATCTGCAGATCAAGGACGGTTTCGCCGACAGCGGAGCCGCGCCGGGCAAAGATACGACCTGGACGGATGCGACGCAGCTGAAGCCGGAAACCACCACGAAGGAAGCGGTGGCCGCGCACGGGCACAAGAAATTCCTGAAAGTGATTCCCTACGGCCACGTCGGCAATGCGAAGGACACCAGTCCCGCGGCGCCGCCGACGGTGACGCCGGTGCCCGCGACGCCCGCGCCCGTGACTCCGCAATGAAGTCACCGTTCATCAGGGAACTGAAGCCGGACGAAATTTCGACCGCCGTATTTCTGGTTCACACGAAAGAGGTGCGGCAGAAGCGCTCGGGCGAGCCGTACCTGTCGCTGGTTCTCGCGGACCGCACGGGCGAGATCGACTGCAAGATGTGGGACAACGTGGCCGAGGTTGTCGAGACCTTCGAGAGCGACGACTTCATCAAGGTCAAAGGGCTGATGCAGCTCTACAACAACCGGCCGCAGTTCACGATTCACAAGCTGCGGAAGGTGGCCGATCAGCGAAGTCGATTTCAGCGATTTCTTTCCGGCTTCGCTGCAGGATCCGGAAGCGATGTGGAACGAGCTGCGCGCGATGGTGGCGGCGCTGGGGAACGACCACATCCGGCGGCTGCTGGACGCTTTCCTCGACGACCCGGACATCGCGGCGCGATACAAGTTCGCACCGGCGGCGAAGAGCATTCATCATGCTTTCCGCAGCGGCCTGCTCGAACACGTGCTTTCGCTGGCCCGGCTGGCGAAGCTGGCGAGCGGGCATTACAACGGTTGATTTCAACCTGCTGCTGGCGGGCGTTGTGCTGCACGACATCGGCAAGATTTATGAGCTGAGCTACGATCGTGCGTTCGGTTATTCTCCGGAAGGCCAGCTGCTGGGGCATATCGCGATCGCGATCCGGATGATTGCCGACAAGATCCGGGCCTTTCCGGAGTTTCCGGTGGAGCTGCGAAACCTGATCGAGCATATGGTGCTGAGCCACCACGGGCAGCTTGAGTTCGGATCTCCGAAACTGCCGGTTTTTCCGGAGGCGCTGCTGCTGCATTACCTCGACGATATGGATTCGAAGATGGAGTGCATGCGCGTGCTGATCGATAAAGACCCGCAGGCGATCGGCTATTTCACGACCTACAGCCCGACGCTGACGCGCGTGGCGTTGCGCAAGGGCCGGTATCTCGATGGTGGACGGAAGGAACCCGCTGCTGCGCCGCTGGTCCGGCGGATGAGTTTGACGCGCCGCCCGCAGTGGATGCAAAGCCCGCGCCTGCGCCGAATGCGAACACCCGCGCCGGCGCCCACTGGAAAACCCGCTCCCGCGAGCCAATTCGATTTTCGGCGCCAAGCTTCAGCAGGCGCTTCTGGACGAAAGGAAATAGCCTTGGCCCGAGAACGCGAACTTCCTCCGCCGCTCGAAATGATGTGTCTGAATGCCCTCTGGGAGATCCGGGAAGGGAACGTTGAAGAGGTGCGGCAAGTTTGTGTCGCAGACGCGTCCGCTGGCTTATACGACCGTGCTGACGCTTCTCGACCGGCTGGCGCGCCGCGGCGCCGTCTCGCGCCGCAAGGAAGGGCGCGGGTTTCGTTACCAGGCGACGGTGGAGCGGGACAAGCTGCGGCGTCTCGCGCTGCGCCATTTCCTTGAATATCATTTCGAGGGATCTGAGGCGAAGCTGAAGATTTTCCTGGAGCAGCCGGTTGAGGAAGCCGGTTGTTGGGGAGTCTGCCGGCGAGGGCGAGAGCCCGGAGCTTCAAAGCAAAGCGGCTGTCGCCTCGGATTCGGGCGCAGATCAACAAGAGTAGGACGAGTGCGCGGTCCTCGAAACAGCCGACGACGACTGGTGGATGCGGCCATATCGTTACCGCTCCCTCACGGTCGCGGCTCGGAATAGACGTGGATTTACTGAGCCGCGACCGTGAGGGAGCGGTAACGGAATCGTCGGCGCCACATTTGAAGATCCTTATTCGCGCGACGAACTGGATTGGCGACGCGGTCATGTCGCTGCCGGCGCTTCGCGCGATCCGGAATCGCTATCCCGATGCAAGGATCACGGTGCTGGCGAAGCCCTGGGTGGCCGCGCTGTATGAGGGCGAGCTGTCGATCGATCGGGTGATTCCGCTGGAGGCTGCGTCGGGCGCGCGCGATTGGAAAGCCAAGTGGGACCTCGCGCGGCGGCTGCGCGATGAAAGCTTCGATCTCGCGGTGCTGCTGCCCAATTCGTTCGAGAGCGCGGCGGTGGTGTGGCTCGCTGGCGTCAAGCGGCGGGTCGGGTACGCGCGGGATGGCCGAAGCTGGCTTCTGACCGATGCGATCGCGCTGCCCGCGAAGGGAGAGATTCCGCGTCACGAGCGCTTCTATTACCTGGAGATGCTGCGGCGCGCGGGATTGATCGAGGCGATTCCGGATGTTCCGGAGATTCGGTTGGATGGCGTCGCGGAAGCGCGTCGCCGGGGAGCGGAGTTATTCGCGAAGGCCGGCGTGAAGTTGCCGGTGATCGGGGTGAGTCCGGGCGCGGCTTATGGCGCGGCGAAACGGTGGCTGCCGGAGCGCTTCGGCGAAGCGGCGGCGCGGCTGGCGGGCGAGGCCGGGGGCAGCGTCGCGGTTTTCGGATCGGCGGCGGAAAGGCCGATGTGCGAGGAAGTCGCGCGCGCTTCGGGCGGCCGCAACTTCGCGGGCGAGACTTCGCTGCGGGAATTCATCGATATGACCGCGGCGTGCCAGTTGTTCCTCACCAACGATTCGGGCGCGATGCATATTGCGTCGGCGCTGGGCGTTCCGTCGGTGACCGTGTTCGGACCGACCGACGAGAGCGCTACCGGACCGCTGGGTCCGTTGGCGCGACTGGTGCGCGAGCCGGTGGAGTGCGCTCCGTGTCTGCTGCGGGAGTGCCCGATCGATCATCGCTGCATGACTCGCGTGACCGCGCAGCAGGTGATTGTGGCGGCGCAGGATTTGCTCAAAACGGCGCGCGATGACGCGAAGCGTTACTGGCAACTGATGATACGTTATAAGGCACCATGAGCAAACCTTTTCTCGTTGCGTTCGGGGTGGCGGTGATCGCGATCGTCGGTGTGATCTGGTGGGCTTTCGCGGGGACGGCGGGGAATCATCTGGTGCCGACCGGGAAGATCGGCAAGGTTCGCACCCTCGGCGTGGGAGACGATCTGACCTACATGGTGATCGATTTCAATGTGCGGAACGATTCCGACCGCGACATGGTGGTGCGCACGGTGGACAGCGTGATCGACACGGCCGACGGGGACACGCTGATGGGCACGCCGGTTGCGGTGGCGGATGTGAAGTCGGCGTTCGAGAGCTATCCGGCGCTGGGTGAACAATACAATCCGGTGCTCAAGGAGCGCGATGTGGTGCCACCGCACCAGTCGCTTGACCGGATGGTGGGGTTTCGTGTCGATGCGCCTGTGGCGAAGGTGGAAGGCCGCAAGCGCGTGACGCTGCATGTGGAAGATGTCACGGGGCCGGTGCTGGAACTGACGAAGTAAGCGCTCGCTGCCATACCCCGCCGAGGGGAAACCCGGCATTGGTTTGGGCGGCAACGCCGACCATCGCCAAAAGCAGCGAGATGACGTGGATACTCACTTCGAGCTGACTTCGACCTTGACGTACAAAGCGCCTAGGAACTTGTTAAAAAATCCCCTGAAACAAGACACCTGAAGAATGTAGTGAACGTCTCTACAGACATGCGTGGAAATGACGGAAAACCGCAGTCTGGAATGTTCAGCTACATCTCACTGGAAGAGCGAATTCGGGAAGATCATCCACTTCGCGGCGTACGAAAGCTGGCCGATCAGGTACTGAGGTCGATGTTGGGGAAGTTGGACAAGCTGTACTCCGATGTAGGACGTCCGTCGATCGCGCCGGAAAGGCTGTTCCGCGCGTTGCTCTTGCAGGCGCTCTATTCGATCCGCAGTGAACGGCTGCTGATGGAACAATTGGACTACAGCATGCTGTTCCGCTGGTTCGTGGGTCTGGAGATCGACGACGAGGTGTGGAACCATGCGGTGTTCAGCAAGAACCGCGACCGGCTGCTGAACCATGAAGTGGCGCAACTCTTCTTCCAGCGAGTGAAGGCGGAGGCGCAGGGACTGATGTCGGATGAACACTTCACGGTAGACGGGACGCTGATCGAGGCATGGGCCAGCCACAAGAGCTTCAACGGAAGGGCGGAGATGAAGGCGGGCCCGATGCCGGCTGCAACTTTCACGGCGAAAAGCGAACTAACCAGACTCACGAATCAAAGACCGATCCGGAGGCGCGGCTGTATAAGAAGTCCTACGGTCAGGAAGCGAAGCTGAGCTATCTGGGACATACGGTAGTGGAGAACCGCAACGGATTGATCGCGGCTGCCACAGCAACCCAGGCCAATGGCAAGGCGGAACGCAAGGCTGGCGGCCTGATGGTGGCAGGCATCGTGAAGAAGAAACATCAGAGCGGCCGCATCACCCTGGGCGCAGATAAGGCTTACGACACACGGGATTTTGTGGAAACGATGCGCGGCATGAGAGTAACACCGCACTTCACGCAGAACAACAAGAACCGGCGCAGCGCCATTGATGGACGAACCACGCGGCACGAGGGATACCGGATCAGTCTCAGCAAACGTTGGCTGGTGGAGAAGCCCTTTGGCTGGCTGAAACAGACGGCGGGATTGAAAAAGGTCAAACTGAGGGGCCTGGCAAAGGTTCGGTGGCTGTTCGTCTTCGGATGCGCCGCCTACAATCTGCTGAGAATTCCGAAACTCAGGGCGCAGTGTGCCTGAGCGGGGAATTCACTCCCCAGGCAGGCCGCAAAACGGCCGCCAACAACCAGTAACATCCCTTATCCCCACGCCCAAATCTGACAGCGACCCCTCTGGAACGGAAGAAATCCGCAGCCAAACTGGATTTTTCAACAAGTTCCTAGTGTCCTGAGTTAGAAATTCATTGCAAAAATCGTGGAACTCCTTTAACCTGGGTCTGAGTACCGGTTTCGAAGGAGACACCATGCGAACGGGCCGACCAAAACAACCTCTCATTCTGGAGCCGGGCGATAAAACAAAACTCGAACTGCTGGCACGCCGTCCGAAGACAGCCCAGCGCGCCGCACTGCGGGCGAAGATCGTTCTTCGTGCATCGGAAGGACTTACTAATCAGGACATTGCGCGCCGGCTGGGCGTTACGGGAACTACGGTGGGCAAGTGGCGTGAGCGCTTTCGGGCCAGAGGAATGGAAGGCTTGACCGACGAGCCGCGCCCCGGTGCCCCGCGCAGGATCACGGACGAAGCCGTGGAACGGGCAGTGACGCGGACGCTGGAAAGTCTCCCTCGCGCGGCTACCCACTGGAGCACGCGTTCGCTCGCCGCCGAAGTCGGGCTGAGCCAAAGCGCTGTGGTGCGCATCTGGCGCAGCTTTGGCCTCCAGCCTCAGCGCAGCGAGACCTTCAAACTTTCCACCGATCCGCACCTGGTCGAGAAGGTGCGCGACATAGTGGGCCTGTATCTGAATCCCCCCGAACGTGCCATTGTGCTCTGTGTCGATGAAAAATCGCAGGTGCAGGCGCTGGATCGAACGCAGCCGATCCTGCCTTTGCGGCCCGGTCTGCCGGAACAAAGGACTAACGATTACGAGCGCCATGGAACGACTTCACTGTTTGCCGCGCTGGACATCGCCACAGGCAGGGTGGTGGGCGAATGCCACCGCCGCCATCGTCACCAGGAGTTCCTGAAGTTCATGGAAACGGTGGATGCCGCCATCTCAGCCGACGCAGGCGAGATTCACCTGGTGCTGGATAACTACGGAACCCACAAGACACCAAAAGTGATTCGCTGGTTTGCCCGGCACCCGCGATACCACCTGCACTTCACTCCCACCAGCGGTTCCTGGGTGAACCAGGTGGAGCGATGGTTTGGCGAGATTACCGAGAAGAGGATCCGGCGCGGCTCGTTCAAAAGCGTGCCGAGTCTGGAGAAGGCGATCCGGGAATATCTCGACTACAATAATGAAAACCCGAAGCCCTTTGTCTGGACTGCGGACGCCGATCTGATCCTCGGGAAAATCCAGAGACTTTGTGAACGAATTTCCAACTCACCAAAGACCCCCGCTCATCCCCGGCAATTTCCAAAACGAATCTCTAACTCAGGACACTAGATTATCAACGAAGAAGAGCTCAGGCACCGGATCGTATTGCACGTCATTCACCGTGAAATACAGGTATCCACTCCATTCGTCCGTTGCCCTTCGTTCGAGATTGCTCCCTACACGGAACGCCGACGAGGTTAGTTGCTTCCCGAGATCGTGGTCGGGCTCTTCATTCCTGTCGCTGAAGGCGCCAATCAACACCCCGTACGGTTGCTTGGGCATAATGGCTCGCTCGCGGCGAGCCTTGTTTGCCCGCTTCTCCATCAGATCCTCGGGGACGCCGTCGGGACCGGACCATTGCCAGATATCGAGCATGGCTTTCCTGTCGTCGTCGGTGAAATAATCCTCGGTGGCTATCTCCGCCCCGGGATGTGCTTTTACTGCCTTCCTGATGCGATCCTCGGCGTTCCGCCGCGCCTCAAGCGCCTTGCTCAAGCTAGAGAGGTCGACCTGGACCCGGCCGCCCGCTTGTATCTTGAGTGTTTCCCCCGCCCTGACTCGGATCGAGGTACGGTTCCAACCCTGCTGCGGGGAGACTACTACGAGGGACGTTGCCCCATCCTTGTTGGATTGCTGCACCAGGATGTGCGAACTCCCGATTCCTATCTGCATTTCGCTTGTGGTGGCAGGCAGGTATTTTATCGAGAGATAGACCACCCACAAAACGATTCCGGCGAAACACAGAGTAAACAGCAGCAGCTTTCCCAGGCGGGGCCAGCTATCCAGAATGTCAATGACGACGTTGCCGCCTCCGTTCGCACCCTCGGGCATTTGGTCTCTGAGTATACCGAAGAGCCGTGGCACCATTACACTGGAGGCGACATGTCCCAGGCCATCGATCGCTACGTGCACGAGAACGAGACCCGGTTCCTTGAAGAGTTGAAGGATTTGCTGCGCATTCCCAGCATTTCCACCTCGCCGGAACATAACGAGGCCACGCATCGCGCGGCCGATTTCGTGGTGGACCATCTGCTCTCCGCCGGACTGCAGAACGTCGAGCTGATCGAGACCGAGCGGCATCCGCTGGTTTACGCGGACTGGATGCACGCGCCGGGCAAGCCGACCGTTCTCTGCTACGGGCACTTCGACGTGCAGCCGCCCGATCCGCTGGAGCTTTGGGAATCGCCGCCGTTTGAGCCGACGGAGCGCAACGGGAATCTCTATGCGCGCGGCTCGGCGGACGACAAGGGCCAGATGTTCTCCCACATCAAGGCGATCGAAGCCATCAAGGCGATCTACGGCAAGCCGCCGGTGAATATCAAATTTCTCATCGAGGGCGAGGAGGAAGTGGGCGGTATTTCGGTGGCCGAGTATGTCGCGAAGAATCCGGAGAAGCTCAAGGCGGATGTGGCGCTGGTTTCGGATACCGAGATGTACGAGCCGGGCCTTCCGACCCTGAACATCGGGTTGCGCGGACTGGTCTATATGGAGATCGAAGCGCGCGGGCCGATGCGCGATCTGCATTCCGGGTTGTATGGCGGCGCGGCGCCGAACGCGGTGTTCGGGCTGATCGAGTTGCTCTCGAAGGCGAAAGACGCGAATGGCCACATTCAGATTCCGGGAATCTATAACGACGTGGAACCGCCTTCTGCCGAGGAGAAGGAAAGCTGGAAGCATCTGCCGTTCGACGAGGATGAGTATCTGAAGAACGAGGTCGGGTCGACGGCGCTGACGGGCGAGCCCGGGTATTCGGTTTTCGAGCGCACGTGGGCGCGGCCTACTTTCGAAGTGCATGGCATTGCGGGCGGATTTACCGGCGCGGGCGCGAAGACGGTGATTCCGGCGAAGGCTGTCGCGAAGGTCAGTATCCGGCTGGTGCCGAGGCAGGATCCGGACAAGGTGTTGCGTGCGGTTGAGCAATGGGTGAAAGAGAACGCGCCGCGCGGGATTCAGTGCGAGATCCGCGTGCTCAGTTCAGGGCCGGGGCTGATGGTGAATACGGACCATCCGGCGATTCGGGTTGCGGCGAAGGCGTTCAGCGATATTTTCGGGAAGTCGACGGTGTTCACGCGGTCGGGGGGATCGATTCCGATTGTCGGCGATTTTAAAAATCACCTGGGGATTCCGACGATCCTGATGGGCTTCGGGCTGCCGGACGACGGGCTGCATTCACCGAATGAGAAATACTGCATCCGGAACTATTACGATGGGATACGCACGATTGCGCATTTCTTCGAGGAGTACGGGAAAGCGTAATTACCGTGGGGCAGATTGTCAATCTGCGGCCGATTGCTAATCGGCCTCCTCGGCTCGCTACGAACGACCAGGCGGATTACCAATCGGCCTGCAGGTTGCCAACCCGGATTCCATCCTGCCCCACATTTCCAGCACACGGTACGGTAAACGCCGTCCGGCGAACATGTTAAGATTAAGAATAATTCCAACCAGAGGTTTTCGTGGCAAGTCAACTCACACGCAAAGAATTAAAACAGGATAAGTTCGCCGTTGAGGTCGAACATACTGTCGACTACTTTGCGGCTCATCGGAAGCAGACCCTTCGTTACGGCGTAACGGCACTCATCGTGATCGTGATCGCCGCCGGCGCCTGGTACTTCCGAAACTCGCAGGCATCGGTGCGGCAGCAGGTGCTGGGCGAAGCGCTGACGATGGCAAACGCTCCGGTCGGTGCGCCGCAGCCCGGGGGCCCGCAGACTTTCCCCACGGATGCTGCAAAGAACGATGCGGTCACGAAGGCTTTCAACAAAGTCGTCTCCGATTACGGCGGGACGCAAGAGGGTTATATCGCGCAGTATTACCTCGCCGCCAACGCTCTCGGCAGCGGCAGGCCTGACGAGGCGCGTAAGAAGTATCAGGATGTGGCCGATCACGCCGACGCGAACTTCTCATCGCTGGCCAAGCTGTCCCTGGCTCAGCTCGACGCGGGCGACAACAAGTTGAGTGATGCGGAGAAGATCTTCAAAGACCTGATCGACCATCCGACAGCCCTGGTTTCAAAGGCACAGGCGACCATCGCTTACGCGAAGGCGATCGCTTCCACGCGGCCGGATGAAGCCCGCAAGCTGCTCCTGCCGTTGAGTGCCGATAAGGATCAGCCCGAGGTTGCTCCGATCGCCGGCCAGGCTCTTGCCCAGCTGCCGCAGAAGTAGCATCCTGCCCGTTAAGCTGAATCCGAGATGCTGGCGCACCTGCGGTTCCCGGCAGAAGCTTCCCGCGGGCGCCGCTATCCGGAGCCCGGGCACACTTACCGCGATGCATTTCAGCGCGACCGGGATCGCATCATCCACACCCGCGCATTCCGTCGTCTCGAAAACAAGACTCAGGTATTCGCGCCGGGCATATCCGATCATTTCCGCAACCGCCTCACCCACACGCTCGAGGTTTCGCAGATCGCCCGCACCGCCGCCAACGTGCTCGGGCTGAACGAGGATCTGACCGAAGCCTTGGCGCTGGTGCATGACGTTGGGCACCCGCCGTTCGCGCACGCGGGTGAAGAGGCGCTCGATCAGCAGATGCAGAAGGGCGGCGAGCGCTTCGATCACAACATTCAGGCGCTGCGAATCGTGGAGACGCTGGAGCAGCGATACCCACGGTTTCCGGGATTGAATCTGACGTTCGAGGTGCGCGAGGGAATTGTGAAGCACTCGCGCGATTTCGCGCCCGGCGAATTCCCCGCGCTCGACGAATACCTGCCCGGGCTGCGGCCGCCCCTCGAAGCGCAACTGATCGATCTGGCGGATGAAGTGGCGTACAACGCGGCGGACCTCGACGACGCTTACGAAGCGGGCCTGCTCACGTCAGCGCAGATTGCGGAGGCGGTTCCGGCATACGCCGAACTTCTCGACACCATCGAAACACAGTTTCCGGGCGCTACCGGGCGCGAGCAGTTTCAGGAATCGGTGCGGCACCTGATCGACGATCTGGTTTCCGGCTTGATTACCGGCACCGTGACGGCGGTGAAAGATGCGGGAGTTACCGACATCGAAGCCGTGCGGCGGCATCCGGCGCGCCTCGTGCGCTTCACCGCGGCAACGCGGCAGACCAGCCTCGAACTGAAGCGATTCCTGCTGCGCAACGTATATACGTCGGACGCTCTGGACAAGAACCGGCGCGATTCGATCGAGAAGCTCGACCGCCTGTTTGAACACCTGCTGGAACATCCCGAGAAAGTCCGCGCGGGGGCGGACTCCAGGGAAGAGTCACCGAGACGGGCTGTATGCGATTTCCTCGCCGGCATGACAGATCGCTATTGCCTCCGGTTCTACGACACGGTGTTTCAATCTTCCACTTTCGAATAGCTCGATAACTCCGCCTCGCGGACGATGTAGTTTCGTTCCAGTTGCCGGCACAACTCGACGCCGAGTTTTTCCGGTAGTTCTTTCTCTTCGTGCTCAACCACGACTTTGATAAACAGATTCGTTCGCATGTCCCATTCCTAGTCTCATTCCTATACTAGGGATGTGAAGTGCGCCATCTGCCAGGTCCGCAAACCGCGACGTGAATGCCCGGGAGTTCACGGGGAGATTTGTACCATCTGCTGCGGCACGGAGCGCGAGCAGTCGATCGATTGTCCGCTCGATTGCCCGTGGCTGCACGAAGCGCACGAACATGAGAAAGCGCCGGATCTGGATGGGTCGACAATACCGAACCAGGATATCCAGGTGACCGAGGAGTTCCTGCGCGAAAACGAAGTTTTGCTGGCCTTCATCGCCGTCTCGGTCTTCGAAGGAGCACTGGCCGCGCCCGGCGCGACCGATTATGACGTGCGTGAAGCGTTCGCTGCTCTCATCGCAACATGGCGGACATTGCAGTCGGGGATTTATTACGAGACCCGCCCGGACAATACCTTTGCCGCGACCATCGCGAGCCACGTGCGGACGAAGATCGACGACGTGCGGGCGAAAGAAGCCGAGTCGCAGGGAGTATCGAGAATTCTGGATTCAACGATTCTTTCGGTTCTGGCTTTTCTGCAGAGGCTGGAATACTCGCGGAACAACGGCCGAAAACGGAGCCGCGCATTTCTCGATTTCCTGCAGGGCTTCTACGCCCCGACGGAGGAGAGTTCGGTGGTTGCCGCGGCGCCGGACGAGCCGATGGTCATTCTTTGATGGCTCGGAGCTTGATGACGCGAATCGGTATCGTGGTGTTCGGGCATGGATCGAGCGTGCCATCGGCCAACGAAGCCGTTCGGATCATCGCGGCGAAGGCGGCGAGCGAAGGCAAGTGGGATTTGTACGAGACCGCGTTCCTCGAAGCGGCTCCGAATCTGGGAGATGCTGTGCGGAAGCTGGTCGCCGCTGGGGCCGCTGAAGTTCTGGTGTTGCCCTATTTCCTGACGCTCGGCATCCATCTGCAGCGCGATCTGCCGAAGCTCGTGGATGAACTCTCGCGAGCCTGTGGAATTGCCATCAGGGTCGCCCCGCCGCTCGACGGGCATCCGGAACTGGGCAAGATCCTTGCTGCGCGGGCCAAAGAGATGCTGGGCGCGCGCGCATGAGAGCTCGTCTGATCGAATGGCGCGAGATCGCGCCTGGCACGCGCCATTTCGAGTTTGAAGCCTTGACTGGGAGGCAGCGTTTGTTCCCGGCCAATTTCTTTCGGTTACGGCGACGGTGGGCGAGGATGACATCACGCGCGCCTACTCGATCGCATCGCCGCCGGATGGAAAGCGATTCGCGTTTTGCGCCAACCTGGTGCAGGATGGCAGGCTTTCACCGTTCCTGTTTCATCTGAAGCCGGGCGATGAGATCGAGTTCAAGGGACCCTACGGGGCGTTCATCCTCAGGCGGCCGGTTTCGGATTCGATCCTGGTGGCCACCGGGACTGGTATCGCGCCTTTTCGTTCCATATTGCTAGGGAAAGTGCGTGAGCATCCGGATCGCCGGTTCACGCTGATCTTCGGCGTTCGCCATGAGCATAGCCTGCTCTATCACGAGGAATGGCGCGCGCTTGCCGAGGAACTGCCGAACTTCGACTACCGGCCAACGCTGACTCGTCCGCCTGAGAACTGGACGGCGCGCACCGGGCGCGTGCAGCAGCACGTCATGGATGCACTCGGTGAACGACGCGACCTTGACGTCTACGTTTGCGGCCTGCGCGAAATGGTGGACGATGTCCGAATGAAGCTGAAAGAGACCGGCCTCGATCGCAAGCGCATCATCTACGAAAAGTACGATTAATTACGTATCGTGAATCAGCAACGGAGCAATTCCGCGCTGATTTCACACCTCTCCTCCAGGCTCCATGAGAAACCGTGTCCTGACGGCTCTTTCGCTGTTTCTTTCCGCGGCGGCTGCGACTGGCTTTGGGCAGGTGTTGAGCGACAGTTCGCTGACGGGCAGGTACTTTGTGCGCCAGGTCGAATTCACGACCGACGCGAACAACAGGGCAACCGATGCCCGCACTATTTTCCTCTCGATTGCGTTCGACGGAGCGGGGCATTACGCAATCGCGGGGCAGCAGGTAATCGGCACGAATCCGAGCGCCGCATTCAGCGCCAATGGCACTTATGCCATGGCTCCGAGCGGCATCGTGACGCTGACCAACCCGCAGAACACCGGGCTCACCATCAACGCGCGTTTCGGAACGGAGGCGGTGTTCGGCTCGAGCACGGACGCGGAGGGCGCAATCTTCGACATGTTCATGGCTATTCCGGCGCCTGTCAGCACAGCGTTCCCGGCGTTCTCAAACGCTGCGCTGGGCGTCAACTTTCACATGGCCGATTGGGAACTGACGAATGCGCAGACTCAGCAGGTGCGCGTATCGGTATGTCCGCGGCATTCGACGGATTGGGAAAGATTCAGGCCTTCCGCCCCGTGGGCCACAGCGCCGCGACCGGGGGAAGCACGCTGGCGGCGCAGGAATTCACCGGGACCTACGCGGTCAACAGCAGCGGCACGGGCACAATCGTGTTTTCGGCCGTGGCAGGAACAGTCACCTCGCATGGCACGGCGCTGCTTCAGCCCAACACCAAGACCCTCTACGTCTCGGCGACGCGGAACGTGTTCTTCGCTGTCCTGCCTGGCAGCCACGATATTCTGATCGGCATCCGGAAACGAGGCTTCCGACCCGATCAGCTTCAAGGGCAGGTACTGGCTGGACGGATTCCAGTTTAATTCCAGTGGGTCGAGCGATGATTTCGTCGCCGCGGCAAGCGTCACCGGCGGCACCAATGCCCTCCTGCTCACTCAGCGGAATCACCAGGCTCCCCCGATCACAGCCGGCGCACCAGACCTGCTCAACGAAACCCAGACTTACAGCTACGCATTCCTTTTGAACGGGCTCGGCATGGATTGCGGCTGCGGGATCGGCGACTACCAGAACGTAGTTGTGGCGGGCACGACCTTCCTGATGTCGGGTAACAATGGCACGCTGCTGGGAGTAACTCCGAGCGTCGACGTAAACGGCACGGCGAATGCCGACACGAATTCGTATCTGATCCTGTTCGGGAAGCAGATCCCGAACCTTACCGGACAGGGCGTGTTCCTGAATCCGCAGGGAATCGTGAACGCGGCAACGTACGCGCCGTGGGCGACTATATTTCCCCGGGCGAGTTCATCCAGCTGTATGGATCGGGATTTGTGGTTTCGGGCAGCATGACCGCAGGCGCGCTACCGTTTCCGCCCACTTTCGACGACGTCAGTGTGACCATTAACGATCTGCCGGCGCCCATCTTTTACGTCTCGCCGGGAGAGATTATTTGCGTCGTGCCTCACGCGTTGACAGGACCAACGGCCACCATTGTGGTCAGCAGCGGACAGACGCGGTGGAATGTGGTGACAGTGGGGTTGGCGCCCGCATCGCCTGGAGTGTTCTCAGCCAATGATTTTGGATTCGGCGATGGAGCGATTACTCACGCGGACAACACGAGCGTGAATTTGAACCGACCGGCGCAACCACTGGAAACGGTTCAAATGTACGTGTCGGGGTTGGGCGTGCTGAGCGCACCGGTTGCAGACGGCTACGGCGCAGTCGGGGTCAATGACGCTGCGACGAAGCCCATGGTGTTCGTAAACGGCGTCCAGGCGGATGTCGGTTACTGGGGACTCACCGTGGATGCAGGCCTTTATCAGATCAATTTCATCGTGCCGGCCGGAACACCCAATGGCGAGCAGAGCGTTTCGGTACTAATGATGAATGGCGCGACGGGAGCGCTCACGCAAACGATCACGATTGCCGTTCAAGGCGTCCCCTGAGTACTATCGTATTAAAAATTGTGGGGCAGCGCTTTAGCCCTGCGGTGGACTTCAGCCCGCCTGGCCTGGCCAGCAGGCTAACTAACTAAAGCCCCGCCCCACAGTGTCTATACAAGAGCCAACTGCTCTTCATCAGGTTCCGCTCAACAATACCAGGGTTCGGTCAAATAAGGAATCGTCGCGCGATCCTGCAGGTGGAAGTCCGGCAGCACACCAAATGCCCGTTGCCAGATCATCTCGAACAGCTCCGTTCGTGAAGCGCCGCGCCGATCGCCCGCGCGGATCAGCCGCTGCAGATCGGAACAAAGCCGGTCCATTTCCGGGTCAGGGTGTTGCCACCGCCAGGTAAGCGCCGCGGGATCGAATGGCCCGGTTTCGAGGTCGGCCAGTTCCAGCAACTTCGAACCCGCCGGGATGAGCAGCCGGATCGCAAGCTGAATCGGCGCGACGCTTCCGATCAGATCCAAGATCGCGAATCGCCCGCAGCAGATCGAGGTACCCTTCCCGCGTGGTCCACGGCGTGAACGAAACAAACGTCGGGACCATGGTCAATCCGTGGGCGCGCGTCAGTTCCAGCGCCTCCACGAAATCCGCCCGCGTGTGACCTTTCGCCAGGCGGCAGAGAATACCCTCATCGAGCGATTCGACCGCGCTCGTGATGAACAGACACCCCGTCCGTGCAAGAACCGGCAAGGCATCGCGGTGTTTCAGAAGGTGTTCGACCTTGATCGTGACGTCGTAGGTCACACCCGCAAATTCGCTGTGGAAGGCTTCCACAATCGCAAGCGCGTGTCCCGGGCCATTGAAGAAATCCGGGTCCCCGAACGTGATATGCCGCGCACCCGCCTCAATCTGCTGGCGGATATCTGCCAGCACCACATCGCGCTGTACGATCCGGAACCGACCTTCGTAGACCGGCACAATCGGGCAGTGTCGGCACAGGTGTTTGCATCCGCGGCTGGCCTCGGTGTATCCCACAGTTTTCCGCTCAGCCCCATCGATCAGCGCGGCATACTTCTGTAGCTGGGGAAGCGTCGTGCGATCCGGCGTCTGGAAGGGAAGACGATCGAGAATGACCGGCAGTACTGTGGCGGCCCGGCCGGCGATCACATCCGCGAGCCCGCGCTCGAACTCTCCGCCGATCACGTGAAGCACACCCAGCTTCCGCAGCATCTCATCATTGACGGGTGCGTATAGGCCGTAACAAACGATGCGGGCCGCCGGATTGAGTCCGCGCACGACGCCGATCTGCGGCACGGCCATGCGGGTTGCGGTGTGCATGGGTAGGTGGAAGGCAATCCAGTCGGCGCGGCGAATCGCATCCGCAGGGAGAGATTCGCGCGAAAGATCGACGGTCGTGACCTCGTGGCCTTCGGCCCTGAGCCATGCCGCGGGGGATGCGAGCCCGAACGGCTGGCGACCGAGATCGTAGGTGGAGATCAGTACAATTCGCATCCCTGTTAGTACCGGTTGTTAAGATGAAGTTACAGAAGTAACGGAAGGCTCTTCCCTCTTATGATGGCCCCCGGCACCACTCTCGCCGAAGAAATTCTCGATCTCAAGCGCGACCGGCGTGCGATCCTGCTCGCTCATCATTACCAGGACGCCGAGATCCAGGAACTGGCCGACGTGATCGGCGACAGTCTGGAGCTGTCGCGCAAAGCCCGCGAGGCCGAGGGCGATGTCATTGCGTTCTGCGGCGTGTGGTTCATGGCGGAGACGGCGAAGGTTCTGAATCCATCGCGTACTGTCATCGTACCGGACCGCAACGCAAGCTGCAGTCTGGTGGAAGGTTGCCCGGTCGGGCCGATCCGCGAGTTCAGGCGGCGCAATCCGGATCACGTCATCGTCAGCTACATCAATACTTCGGTCGAAGTGAAGGCGGAATCGACATTCTGTGCACTTCGCGCAATGCGGTGAAGATCGTCAACTCGATTCCGGCCGAGAAGCCGATCCTGTTCCTGCCCGATCGCAATCTGGGCAACTACGTGAAGCAGCAGACCGGCCGCGAGAACATGAAGATCTGGCAGGGAGCCTGCATCGTGCACGAAACGTTCCCGGTGCGGCGCCTTCTCGACGCGAAGGCGGCGCTTCCGAAGGCCGTGGTCGTGGCGCATCCCGAATGCCCGCAAGCGGTGCTGAAGCATGCGGATTTCATCGGTTCCACGTCGGCGATCATTGAGCATTGCGCGGTGAGCAGCGCGCCCGAGTTCATCGTGATGACGGAGAGCGGAGTAAACTTCTCACTGGAGCGCGTGGCGCCCGGGAAGAAGTTTCATTACGTCCGGAACGAGAACTGCAATTGCAGCGAGTGCCCTTACATGAGGCTCAATACGCTCGAAAAATTGCGGGACGCGCTGCGGGATCTCGATCCGCGGGTCGAGTTGCCGGAGGATCTGATCGCGCGCGCACTGATCCCGATCGAGCGCATGCTGGCTGTGAATTAAGAGCGACGTGAATTAAAAGCGTATGGCGCAAAATCTCATCGACAGTTTCGGCCGCATTCACGACAATCTGCGCATCAGCGTGACCGACCGCTGCAACATCCGCTGCTTCTATTGCATGCCGGAAGAGCCGACAGATTTCGCGCCCCGTCAGGAAATTCTCACCTTCGAAGAGATCGAGCGTTTCGTGCGCGTCGCGGCCGGCCTCGGCGTCAACAAGCTGCGCCTCACCGGCGGCGAGCCGCTGCTGCGGCGCGATCTGCCGAAGCTGATCGAACGGCTCGCGAGCATTCCGGGGATCCAGGATCTCGCGCTGACCACCAACGCGGTGCTGCTGGACCAGCATGCGCAGGCGCTCTACGACGCCGGCCTGCACCGTCTGAATATCCATCTCGACACGCTGGATCGCGAGCGCTTCAAACAGATCACGCGCCGCGACGACCTGCCTCGCGTGCTGGCCGGGATCGACGCCGCCGTGCGCGTCGGCTTCAAGCAGATCAAATTGAACGTCGTCGCGGTGAAGGGATTGATCGAGCCCGACATCGTGCCCATGGCGCACTATTGCCGCGAGCGGGGATTCGAGACACGCTTCATCGAGTTCATGCCGCTCGATGCGCAGCACTTGTGGGATCGGAGCAAGGTGCTGCTGGCCGACGACATCATCGCGATGCTCTCGCGCGAGATTTCGCCGCTGGTCGAAGTGCCGGATCGCGATCTGCGCGCGCCCGCAACCGATTACGACTACGCCGATGGCGGCGGCAAGGTCGGCTTCGTCGCTTCCGTCAGCAAGCCGTTCTGCCTGAACTGCAACCGTCTGCGGCTGACGGCGGACGGCAAGATCCGCTATTGCCTGTTTGCGATCGAAGAGACCGATGTGAAGCATCTGCTGCGGTCAGGCGCGCCCGACTGACGAGATCGCCGCGGCATTGAAGCAGAATGTTTCCGACAAGTGGATCGGCCACCAGATCAACTCCACGAAATTCATTCCCCCGCCCCGGCCCATGTATTCGATCGGCGGCTGATTGCTACTACCCTCGCGCGAATGTAGAATGAGTTCGCGATGTCCCGATCACGATCGATTTTTCTGACGCCAATGGCATTGCTCGCATTCGCCGCCGCGGCTTCCGTTACTGGCGATCTGCCCAATCCCTATCGGCCTGTCGAGAACTGGGCGCAGCTTCCGGCAGGCATCCAGTGGGGGCAAGTGATTGCCGTCAAGCCCGGACGCGCACGGCAACATCTGGGTGTTTCACCGCAGCCGATCCCGCGATCCTGGAATTTGACTCGTCCGGCAAGTACCTGAAAGGTTTTGCTGCGGGAATGTTCGTGCAGGCGCATGGGCTGAGCATCGATCGCGAGGGCAATATCTGGGCTACCGACGCGCAGGGTAAGGACGGCAAGGGACAGCAGGTATTCAAATTCAGTCCCGAGGGAAAAGTTCTGATGACGCTGGGCAAGGCTGGCGTGGCGGGCGCCGGACCCGATACTTTCAATGGCCCAAGCGACGTCGCGATCGCGCCCAATGGCGACATCTTTGTTGCCGACGGGCACGGTAACGACACGAACGCGCGGATCGTGAAGTTCACGAAAGACGGCAAGTTCATCACGGCATGGGGCAGGAAAGGTTCCGGGCCGGGCGAGCTCGATACGCCGCACAGCATCGCGATGGATTCGAAGGGGCGCATCTTCATCGCAGACCGCGGCAACAGCCGGGTCCAGATCTTCGATCAGGATGGCAAATTCATCGATCAGTGGAAACAGTTCGGGCGGCCGAGCGGCCTGTTCATTACGAAGAACGACACGCTGTATGCTGTCGATTCGCAGTCGGATGAAAAGACCAATCCGGGCATGAAGCGCGGCATCCGGATCGGCAGCGCGAAGGATGGCAGCGTGAAGATGTTCATCCCCGATACCTCGTCCGACCCGGCAATCGCCCTCGCGGAAGGAGTAAGCGCCGATGCCAAAGGCGATGTCGTCTATGCCGCCGGCGTGAGTTCCATGGGGCTACACAAGTTCGTGAAGAAGTAGCGTCTGGCAGGCTGCTGAAAAGATCGCTTCGTTACGGCTTGCTGACGCGCGCGGCTCAGTAATCCCTTCGCACCAGCACCCACCCTTCTGAGCCGCGCCTGTAAAGGAGCGGCAAGAAGCCTTTTCAGCATGCTAAAACGGATAGTGCGCCTGGCCCCGCTGAATCGTGACCCATTTCAGCTGCGTCAGTTCATCCATCGACCATTGGCCGCCTTCGCGCCCCATGCCGGAATCCTTGACGCCGCTAAACGGCGCATGCGGTTCGTCGTGAATCGTCGATCCGTTGATGTGAACGGAGCCCGACTCCAGTTCGAGCGCGCATCGCATCGCCAGTTGCAGATCGTTCGTGATCACTGCAGACGTGAGCCCGTAACGCGAGTTGTTCGCAAGCTGTATCGCATCGTCGGCGTCCTTCGCTTTGATGACGCTCGCCACAGGTCCGAATAATTCCTCATCGAAGCACGGCATGCCGGGCGTGACGTCGGCCACTACGGTCGGCTGGAAGTAGTTGCCGTCATAGGTTCCACCGCACACCACGCGCGCCCCGCGCGATGTCGACGCCTCGATCCGCGTCGCGATGAACGGACATTGTTCGGCGCGAATCAGCGGTCCGATCACGGTATGCGGATCATGTGGATCGCCCACCTTGAGCGATTTCGCCTTGGCCACAAACATTTCGAGGAACTTGTCGTAGACCGGTTCTTCGACGATGACTCTCGATCCGGCCATGCAGATCTGCCCCTGGTGAATGAACAGTCCAAAGCAGGCGGTATCAACGGCGTACTTGAGGTCCGCGTCTTTCAGCACCAGCAGCGGACTCTTGCCGCCCATCTCCAGATCGAACTTCTTGCCGCGCTTCGCGCATTCGACGCCGATCTTTCGCCCCACGGCGGTGGAACCGGTGAACAAAACCGCTTTCACGCGCGGGTCGCTGTACATAGCCTCGCCGAGCGTGGGACCATCGCCCGTCACCACGTTGAGCACCCCCGGCGGCAGACCGGCTTTGTCGAAGATCTCGGCGATCTTCAATCCAACCAGCGAAGTTTCTTCCGACGGCTTGAGCACGAACGTATTGCCGGCTGCGAGCGCGAACGCGACCTTCTTCGTCGCGAGGATCAACGGGAAATTGAACGGCGCAATCCCGCCGACCACTCCCAGCGGACGGCGAATCGCCATCGAGATGCGGCCGGGCGCGTCCGTGGGCATCGTCTGGCCCATGATCCGGCGGCATTCGCCGGCAGCGGAACGAAGCACACCGACGACATAGGAAACTTCGAACTGGGACTTACCGAAGGTCGCGCCGCCTTCTTCGATCAGCAGGTCCACTACTTCGGCGCGCATCGATTCCAGAACGTCCGCGGCGCGGAACAGAATCAGCTCGCGTTCGGACGGCAGCGTGTTGCCCCACACGTCTTTGACGGCGTAGGCGGCGTCGATCGCGCGCGTCATATGCTCCGGGCGCGCCATGAACACTTTGGAAAACGCTTTGCCGCTGGCGGGATTGACCACGGGCGTCATGGCCGCCGGGTCGACTTCGATCATCTGGCCGTTGATATAGGGGGTTGTCATGTGATTTTCCTCTGACGGTTGTCAGGCTATCACAACGGTCCCCATGCGGAGGTGTAACCAAAGGGCATCCACTTCACCATGCCTTCCACACGGGAAATGGCTCCGTTATCGATCTTGATCAACTCCGGAACCATGTACGTGCTTGGCACCAGCTGAGGCGCAGGCAAGTTGGCCGGACCCGTGCCTGGATTGTCTATCATCGCCACCGCCAACACGATTCCCCGCTCAGCGTCTGCAACCAGGATGCGCCGGTCGCGCACTGTCGTCGTGTGGTTGTAGATGGCCGTCGAAGCCGCGCAACCGGGACTTTGCAGGGCGCCGTTGTCACGGCGAATGCATCTTACGTTTTCGCCAGTGTGCCGCTCCAGTGCATCGAAATACGCTGCCATCAGCGTTTGGATGTTGCCCGTGGTTCCGGCTTTCCGCCCAGTGAACACGGGATCGAGCGAGCCGAGCGAAGCGGCCTTGAATTCCACCGGCAACGGCGGACGCATCAGCGTCACCGTGCCGCCGCGTGGACCGTTAGCCTCTTCCCGCACATCGATCGCCTCAATCTGGCTGATCTTCCCGCCTCCTTCTTTGATTCGCAGTGCCAGTACGCCAGTCGTTCCGTTTTCGTTGGTGATTCCCCAGAAGCCTGCCGTTCCGCTGGATGGATCGGTGAAGTGGGCTCCGGGCATCTCGATTTTGCCTGCAGTCCCCCAAAGGCCATCGCCGACGGCAATGAACTGCCCGTTTTCCGAATAGCGCACGCCTTTGGCAAGCGGGAGGTGCGAAGCGTCGTGGGCCAGCATGGCCTGGAGAACCTGCTCCACCAGCTTGTCGAGGCAGGCGCGATTGCAAGGGTTCGGAGCGCTTACGTTTGTGCCCGTGCCGCTCAGGTTCACCGGCGGCCCGCTATGAAACGGCGAACTCATGCCATAGGGAACCTCAGTCAGCGTCATCTCAATGCGGAACAGCTTGTCGGCCCGCAATCGAAACGCTTCGCTCGCGTGCAAAGTGCGCGGCACGTCGAAATACGCGGGGATGGGTGAAGATGTCCCGTTCACGGAAGGCAACGTTCGCACCGTACCGTTGTGATCGAACGTCGTGAACGCGATGACGGCTTGCCGCTCCTCATCCACCAGGTAACGGCGCTCGCGGATCTTGGTGACGAAGCCAAGGAAGCCGGTCTGGAATTGCGCCTCGCACGTAAGCGACGCAAAGGCGGTGTCGTTGGAGTGGCCGTAAGCTTCGCCGGTCTTCACATTAGTGGTATGCAGCGCGTCTTCCAGGCGATTGCAGTCTTTATCGAAGAACGAGTAATCCCCCTTGGGATTGTTACGTTCCATGCCTGTGTAGTATTTGTCGGCCTGCGCGATCAGCCTCGCGCGCGGAATGCGCTGCACGGGTGGCACAGCATCGAGCCATACCTGCTCCGGCTGGCCCATCTTCTCGTAACGTGAGGCTCCCAGGGCATCGCGCGTGATCTGTGTCTCAATCTCGCTGATCTTGCCCTTCTCCACTTTCAGGCGGACCACATAGATGGCGGCGACGCCATGTTCGGTGATCGTGGTGATCGCCGCCACCTGCCCGGTGTCAGGATCGGAAAACACGTGGCGGTATCTGCCAGCCGCGCCCGCGACTTGCCACTCCCCTTTCCCAAGCGCCATGGGCTGATCGTTCTCCGCGTATTTCACGCCCGGTGTAACCGCCAACCGCCCCGGATCATGGGCCGCTAATGCCGTCAGGTAGCCCGAGACCGTCCCTTCGAGACAGGTTCGATCGCAGCGGTTGCTCTGCGCCGACGCGGAACTCAGAGTCAACAATATCAGGGCAATCCTGCACTTAGCGTTCATGTTCATCTCCCATAAAGCTTACAGCGCACAGCGGGCACACAAGCTCATGGCCCAGAAATCCATCCCTGCCTTCGGCTGTAGTAACCCAGGCTCTCGTCGTCCAGGGCGGATCGTGGCGGACATGCTGGCCGTGCCCGCATTCCAGCTCGGCGATCCAGTCTCCCTTTTCATCCTGGTGAAAACCAACAATTTTGCGCTTCACAGCGGATATAATCCCACCATGCGGAACGCGTGCGTGCTGGCACTGATTGCCATGGCGGGAATGGCCCAGGAGCAACCCGAGAAAATCTACTCCACGATTCGAGAGAACAACCTTCCTCAGTTGAAGGCTCTGAGCATCAACGGAGCCGATGATCGCGGCATCACACCTCTCATGTATGCCGCCGAAGTCGGCTCCCTCGACGCGATGCGCCTGCTGATCGATCGTGGCGCCGATGTCAATGCGCAGAACGCCTTCGGTTCTACGGCGCTGATGTGGTCCGTTTCCGATCCCGCTAAGGTTCGCCTCTTGCTCGATCACGGCGCGCAGGTGAATACCACCGCTCGAAGCGGGCGCACTGCGCTGATCATCGCCGCCTTCACTAACCCGTCCGGGGAAGTGGTGCGTCTCCTGCTCGCCAAGGGCGCGAAAGTGGGTGTGATGGACACCCGCCATGTCACGCCACTCAACGCCGCTACTTTCGGGAACGACACCGAAACCGTTCGTCTGCTGCTCGAAGCAGGCGCCGATATGGACACCCCGGACACCTTCATCGGCTTGACTCCCCTCATGAACGCGGCGGGCAATCGGAACCTGGAAGCGGTGAAGCTCCTCCTCGCCAAAGGGGCTGAACAACCACCGGCTCAAAAGCCGGTGGGATTGGCTGCGACTGAAAGTCGCCTGAAGCAATAGTGCACATCTCCGCTTGCGCTTGTTCGACGCTGCGAGTTGTTTCCTGAGACTGCGACCACCACACCCGCACACGGCTTTTCTGGCAGCCAGCAGTGCAAGAAAGGCAAGGTGAGACCTGCTAAAGCTGACCGCCTAAAAGGCGGTGGGATTACACCTGGATTAGACCAGGATTAGACCTCAATACTGCTCACTTAACGATATAAACGAAAGGCTTGGAGTATGCCTGAAGCACGCGATTGCGCATTTGGTCATAGCCGCTCATTTTTCGCTTGACGCCGCGGGCATTGCGGCGAGCCAGCCGCGGAGGCACACGTTCCTGGAGAACTTCATCGAGAATGCGACGACGATACGCTTTCTGGTCCCGAGGGGGGAATAGCGCCGTAAAGGGGCAGTTTGCGCCGGGCGACCCGCACGGCGTGCAGAAAGGAGAGCCGGTCCGGATCGAGATGTGCGCGAAGCGCCGCGTCGTGCATGAGGCTCCGCACGGCGAAGTGCGCCATCATGAGGCCGTGGAATTCCTGACGTACCAGATCCGGCATCTTGCTGCGCAGGATGATCCGGCTTCCACGCAGGTGCGTCTTCAACTCGTCCAGCGCCGTTTCGATTTCCCATCGTTCGTGATACAGAGCGGCCAGTTCTTCAGCCGGAGCCTTGACGTGGTCGAGGATGGTGGTGATCAATCGATAGCGCGGTTCGGCGTCGGCCAGACCCTCCAGCCGATACTCGATCACCCGGACCGTGATGGCGTTCCGTTGGCGCTGCCGGTCCTGCACGGAGGGATAGAGACTGCTGAGGAAGGACCCGTCGGGCAGTCTGTTGTCTGGCTGCAGGAGAAATGTTTTGCCCACTCGCCAGAGCAGATCCGCGCCGGTTGAGCGACTCTGGCTCCATAAGGAATAGCCTGCAAACAAACGATCGGCCAGGCATAACATGCCGGCGGATAATCCCGGGATCACCTGTTTTGCTAGTGCCTGTTCCGATGTGGCGTAGCCGTCCATCCGGGAAGCGAACAAGACATGAGTTCCGTTCTCGATCAACGAGACAAAGCGGATCTGGGGATATCCGGCGGGGCCTCGCGAACCGGACGCCTTGCCGAATGCCGCCGTATTGGAAGCGGTATCGGCCACGTCCAGCGTGCTGCCATCCAGACTGACAAGGCGCCATTCCCGATACCATGCTCCTTGCGTCCGGGTTGTGGCGAGCGGCCGGACAATCGCATCATGCAACTGCTTCAGCGGCTCAGATCCCATCCGCTTGCGCGCCTGTGAAATCCCCGCTCTGCCCGTAACCTTGATTGTGGACAGTGGACCCGCCAGCCACTGCACACCCTCCAAAAGGCAGCGCAACACCTCGCGGCAGGAAGACTGCATATACAACGAGAGAGCAATCACATAATAGATGACCACATGCGCAGGCATATCCCGCTCCCTTATGCTCGCTTTGCCTGACCCTTTCAGGATCTTCTGAACCTTGTCCGATGGAAAAGTCTTCGCGAGCACTCCAAGGCTGATGTAATCTGTGATCCTGCTGCCTGAAGGAAGTTCTGCAACTGTGCGCGGCATCTGCGGTCCTCCAAAAAACAGAATACCGCAGAAATGTTGTTAAGTGAGCAGTATTGTTGGATTAAACCCGGCGATGGAAACTAAAGTCAACGCGGTGTCGAAGACCGAAGGCTTGCCGAAAATACAGACCGGCACGGTCGAATTCGGCGGCTGGACTCCCCTGTTGATGGCCTCAGCATTCGGGCCGCCCGAAGCAGTCAAGGTGCTGCTCGATTCCGGCGCGCGAGTCGATGCCCAGGATTATCGCGGCTTCACGCCACTGATGCTGGCCGTGGGCACCGACCACTACGATCGCCGCAGCGTGAACCTCTTGCTTTCTCACGGAGCCGACCTGAAACCCACCAATCACGACGGCGAGACCGCGCTCGACTGGGCCTATAAATTCGCCGACCCCGCTGTGATCCGCGCCGTCGGCGGCACGCCCAAAGACATCGCCAAGCCGGTCCACCTGGCGGCCGAAGCGCCCGATGCCATGACGGCCATCACGCGCAGCCTTCACCTGCTCGATCGCACGAACGACCAGTTCTTTCACAAGGCCGGATGCTTCGCGTGCCACGAACAGCCGCCGTCCGAGTTCGCCGCAGCCGCCGCCCGCGCCAAAGGAATTCCGGTGGATGAGAAAGCGGAACACGAGCGCCTCCTGCAGATCACCTCGACCATCAACCCTGTCGCGCTCGAAGGAGCGGCCGCGCTGGGCGGCGCGGATAACAATCTGTATGCCGTCGAAGCTCTGGTGCGCGCCGGTTTCCCGTCAAACCGCCTGACCGATTATCTTGCCGCGAACCTCGCGATGTCGCAGGGCGGCGATGGCGGCTGGCATCTTCCCGGATATTCGCGCTCTCCCATTCAGGACAGCGATTTTTCCCGCACCGCGATGGCGATGCGCGCATTGAAAACCTATGGCCCTCCCGGGCGCGCCGACGAAACGAAGCGGCGCCTCGAACACGGCAAGCAGTGGCTGCTGCATACCGAGCCCGCGATCCTCGAAGACATGGACATGCGCCTTGCGGGAGTGGCTGCGGCGGGCGCGAGCGCCGCGGAGCTTCGGAAACTGGCGGAGCCGATCATCGCCCTGCAGCGCTCCGACGGCGGCTGGGCGCAACGGCAGGGCTTTCCGAGCGATCGCCTACGCCACCGGTATGACCTTGTGGGCGCTGAATGAAGCCGGTGTGATGAAGCCGGATGCGCGAGGCATAAAGTTCCTGCTCGGGACACAAAGCGAAGATGGCTCCTGGCATGTCGCCAGCCGCGCCACGAAATTCCAGCAGTATTTCGAGAGCGGCTTCCCGTACGAACACGATCAGTGGATCTCGACGATGGCCACAGGCTGGGCGGCCAATGCCTTGGCCCTGTCGCTCCCACACTGAGTGTCCGTCACGAATAACTCTACTAACCGACTCCCTTACTGTTTGAATGCGTAGGTAGAGGGAGTTCGGGATTCTCCACAATCGAGGGAGGAGCCCGAAGGTTCCTCAAACCCGATTGTGGAGAAACTACCTATGCGAGTTTATTTTGTCGGACTGGACGTACATAAGCAAGTGATCGCCTTCTGCGTTAAGACAGCAGAGGGTGCAATCGTGAAGGAGGGCAGCATTCCGGCCACGCGAACGGCGCTGAACGAATGGGTAAAGACGCTGCCGGGGCCATGGCATGGCGCGATGGAAGCGACCATATTCAGCCACTGGATTTACGAGCATCTGAAGCCGCATGCCGCAAAGCTCGAGATGGGGCACGCGGCGCGCATGAAAGCAATCTGCGCGGGGAAGAAAAAGAGCGACAAGATCGATGCGCGCACCATTGCGGACCTGCTGCGGTGCAACCTGTTTCCGTCCTGTTTCGTAATTTCGCCGGAATTGGGCGCGTTACGGCAGCAGTTGCGATTCCGGCGCCTGCTGGTGGAAGAAACCGTGATGTTCAAGAACAAGACGGCGGGATTGCTGATGGGGGCCGGGGTGGAATACGAACGACGCCGTCGCCGACCGGGCTTTCTTCGCCGGCCAGCGTGAAGCCGCCGGCGAACATATAGAGGCGGCCTGAGCGTGCGTTTTTTCAGGCATGCAGATCTATCCGAGTGAATCAGTTCTCTTGCCGGTGAAGCGGAGGCGAGCACTGGTGGCGACCAACTCGCTGAGGAATAGGCGGCCAGACTCATCCGGGTGAGGCGCTTCGGCGTTTGACTCGCACAATGGCGCAGCCGTTGTGAACAGGTTCCCTCCAGACCCCGCGGAGCCGCGACTCGGCAAACAGGCTCCGCTGTTATGCCGCCGTTTTTACTGTTTTGGGGCTGGAGGGTTTAGCTACGACTCAATCTTCCGTGACGTGTTCCCCGGGACACGATCCGGCAAATGAATGTCTGGTGACCGGCCTGTTCCGGATCCCTTCGGCAAAGATCAAAAACGCTGTTCGGTGCTGCGACCACTAACCTGTTCTGGTCTTCCTCACGGAAGCCCCGGGAATTTTGCGTCTTCGCTTGACATTTACCTACCATGAAGGTCGCGGCTCAGCGTAAGGCGTTTCCGAGCCGCGCATGTTAGTAAGCGGTTCCGAACTGGATCTGTTATTTCGTGACAATCCCTAACCTAGCTATTTGCTCGAAAGGTGTGGAACGTCCTTCTCGTTATCGCCGCAGACAAAATCCAGCAGATCGGTGTCGAGGCTGATCACCTGATGCAGCGTTACGCTCCACGGCTTCGTGTAGGCTTTGGGATCGTCCACCGTGATCTCGATATCCATGTGCCCGAAGTCGATGCGATGGAAGCGTTCGGTGATCTTCGCCGCGTCTGTCATCGGATTGCCGGTCGCATCGAGCCACATCCGGTCCCGGAAACCCGCGCTATGCACGACTAACGTATCGCCTTCCCATTTGCCGCTCGAATAGCCGTTCCACGAGGGATTCGGATCCACCGGCAAAGGCGCGGCCATCGGTATAGATCTGCCGGTAGCTGTTATCGAGCTCATTCATCAGGATGAGCAGCCCAGGCGTTTGCGCCACCTTGCGCGGCCCGTTCCACGTATGCAACCGGACAAGCCCGATGGGAGCACAGCGCGACATCGGGATCGTTCACCCGATCCTCGGTCTGGCGCTTCTTCACCAGTTCCGCCGCCCAGGGCTGATAAGGCAGGCCGCCCTTGAGCCCCGCCGCGATGTTGACGAATGCGTCCGAGATCGCCGCACAACCGGGAAAGTTCGGGTTGCCCTACGCGCTTCGTCTCCATGACCCAGAGGCCCGAAAGATCCGGCTTGCCGTCAGCGGTGCGCGGGCAGGCGGCTCCGAGATTCGGTTTTCCATCCGGCGTTCGCGGAACACCCGGCCGTGGGGTAACTGATCCACTGCGCGGCCAGCGGACCAATCGACAGCCCGAACACCAGTATCTGAAGCCGCCGCACGCTACTTACCGCCTAGTCCGTTCTTCGCGAGAAATTCGCGAATCGCCACGTATATCCGCGTTCGTTCGTCCGGCGTAAATCCGCCGTGCTTTCCGCCGGGAATCGTTACCAGCTGATTCGCCACGCCCGCTTTCGTCAGGGCTGCGGTGAGGCGCACCGAATGCTGATACGGCACGGTCGGGATCCGCGTCGCCCTGAATGGCCAGCACGGGCGGAAGCCCCGGCCTTATGTACGTCAGCGGCGAAACGCGGCGCGCCACTTCTTCGCGATTCGGCAGACTGCCCAGCCACTGCACCGCGTACGCCTTGCGGTTGTCGCCGTCGAGCAGATCGTTTACGTCAACGATGCCGTACCAGTCGATGATCGCTGCGACTTTGGGGAGAGGCGCACCGGGACACTGCCGGTCGAGGCCCGCGCTTTCCGGAATCATTCCGGTAGTGAGCGCAAGATGTCCGCCCGCCGATTCGCCGGTCACGACGAGGCGGGTTGGTATCGATGTCGTATGTCTTTGCCTGCGCCGCAATGTAGCGAAGCGCGCAGAGGCAGTCTTCGACAGCGGCGGGGGCGAGCGCGACTTTGCCCAGCCGATATTCCACGTTGACCACGTTCCAGCCCATCTCGAACCAGGGCATCACGGCCATGAGGGATTGCTCCTTCGTGCCGTTCACCCAGCCTCCGCCATGGATAAAAATGAGCGTCGGCTGCGGACCGGTGGTGTCGCGCCGCTTGTAGATATCCAGTTTGAGTTCGTAGTTGCTGGCTGTGAGGTAGGTCAGGTTGGGAAATGCCTGGTACTCGTTGGCGGTGTGCACGGCCCACGATGCCGCAGGCGACAATTGCGCCATCGCGGATGCACTCCATGCAACCACAAGCAGAACGCTCCACGAAACGGTTCGAGACATCGGTGATTTTCCTCTAAGGAACTGTCAATAAATTAGTGGATCAACATCTGGGTAACAGCCTATAGTTCCAGTCGCCGTGAAACTTTTCTCTCCGGAGCTGGAGTTCCGTCATCTGCTGGTCGGAGATCCTGAGCCCCTTCTCATAGATATTGGTGTCGATCTTGCTTTTTACAGTCAGGCCGGTCGTTGTTGTGGTTGCGGCGATGAGGTCGATGATGACCTGATGGCTGACGAGTGGCTTGCCACGCCAGTTCTGGCTGATGAAAGAGAAGAGACGGTGTTCTATTTTGTTCCACTTGCTGGTGCCCGGCGGGAAGTGACTGACCGAGATTTCCAGTCCGATTTCATCGGCGAGTTGTTGCAGTTCCCATTTCCATAGCCGCACTCGGGCGCCATTGCTGCCGCCCGAGTCAGCCGTGATCAACAGACGGGTCGCTTTCGGATAACTGCGGCTGCCCATCCAGCGCCACCACCGGCGTATGCTCTCTACGGCAAACTCCGCTGTGTCGTGATCCACACCCACACTGACCCACCCCGTGTTCCGGCCCAGGTCATAGACCCCATAGGGAGCCACCTTACCGTTCTCCGGCCGACGGATTTCGAAGTCATGAACCCGGACCTGCTCGGGCTGGCCCTGCGGCTGCCATTCGCGTCCCGGATTCCTGAAATCGCCCACCAGTTCCTTCTTTTTTGTATCTACGGAGATCACCGGCTCGCCTTGTTTCAAATAACGCTGTGCCTTGCGGTTGATGTATTCAAACTGCCGATTCCGGTCCGCATGCTGACTCCCTTCCAGCTTTTTCTGGTTGGCCTGCAAACTGTAATCCATCTCGTGTAGCAACTCGGCCACGGTTTGATGACTGACTGCGTGACCCTCGCGCCGGAGTTCCTCGGCCAGCACCCGTACGCTCTTGCATGTCCATCGAAGCGGCGATTCCGGATCTCCGCGAGTCGCAGGATCCACCAGTCGGTCCAGGTCCGCACGCAGGCCGGGATCCTTGTCGACGGTTCGTTTTCGTCCTGCACCTTTCCGCCGAATCCGCGACTGCGAAAGGACAGGCTCACCCGATACCTTCTGCTGACTCAGTTCCTTCATTCCTTCGGTAATCGCACGACGCGAAACGCCTGTCGCCCGCGCAACCAGCGAAACGCCTCCATATCCAATAGACGCGCTCTCCGCCGCCGCCACCAGACGCCGCATCCGCTCGTCCAGGAAGGAAGACAAAGAACGAAATCGCAGCCCAACGCTCTCGTAACTCACTATCCACAAGTATAAAACAAAACCATCTTAATTTGTTCTACTTATTTCCTGACAATCACTAAGGCGCCGTGACGCCGACCTTGAGATCGCGCAAGAGACCATCGCGCACGTCATAAATCCATCCGTGAATAGCCAACGACTGTCCGCTCTGCCATGCCTCCCGGACGTAAGGAATCTGGCTGACCGACTGCACCTGTGCCGCAACGTTCAACTCACACAACCGCCGCCAGCGCGCGACCGGGTCCGCCAGTTGGTCCAACTCGGCCGCATGGGCGGCGCGGACATTCCTCACGTGCTGAACCCACCGATCGATCGACCCGTGCAGCGCGCCTCCCAACGCCGCCTTGACACCCCCGCAACCGTAATGTCCGCAAACGATGATGTGCCGGACCTTGAGTTCTTCAACCGCGTATTGGACCACCGCCATGCAGTTGGTGTCACCGGTCGGAACGACATTGGCGATGTTGCGGTGGACGAATAACTCTCCCGGCGCCAGACCGACAATCACATTCGCCGGGACGCGGCTATCCGCGCAACCGATCCAAAGGAAATCGGGCGACTGAATATCGCACAGGCGTTCAAAGAATTGCGGATCGCGTTGGGTTTGCCCTTCGGCCCATTGGCGATTGTTGTCAAACAGATTGGCCAGACTGAACATCAGTTCATCGTAACGTCTATTTCTGGCGCGCGTACTTATAGTCGCCCGACACGTGCCCCTCGACAATGTGGGTCGCGATGCCGTGCTCGTCGCGAATGAAGTCGTAGGTCAGCCCGGTGCCGGAAAAGCTGGTTTCCGATTGCGGAACCACAGGCTGCTTCGGCCCTCCGTTCAGGGCGACGAACAGTGTGCCATCGGAGAAAGTAACTTCGATTACGCGAAATCCCCCGATATAGGGCCCCTTGTAAACGCCCACGTACTTCGCCAGGATTTCGGGAGCGACCTTTACGCTCGATTTCCCGGTATCCGAAAGCTTGCCGACCCAGTGCTCCTGCCCGGTCTCGACGTTTTCGTTGCAGACAGATTCGAGCATTTCGGTGTCGGCGACGAACTGCGCGCCGGTCTGTACTGTCCATGCCTTTGCGTAGGCTCCGGGATCCTGAAACGTCACCGCTATCTGCAGGTGGCCAAAATCGGGGCGCCGGATGCGTTCCGTCATGTGCAATGCCTCTGTGTGCGGATAGCCGTCATGGATCCACGTGCGGGCGTTGAATCCCGCACTCTCCACCACCAGAGTGTCTTTGTCCCAATGTCCGATCGAGTAACCCATAAAGCTCGGGTTGGGATCGGTTTCGAGCGCGCGGCCGTCCATGAAGATCTGCGGTAGGTAAGGTCTTCGTACAGAATGACGATCATCGCGGGAGTCTGGATGATCCGTTTCGTTCCTCCGTCGGTGCTGTAGCCCGGGCCTTCGGGCAGACATTTGTACCGCGGATTGTCCTTACCGAAATTCTCGCTGCGCTCCTTCACCAGCGCTTGCGCCCACGGCTGAATATCGGCGGGCTTGAGGTCGCCGACGTTGCGGGCCGCCGATGTTGCCAACTGCCGAATCGATGGGCGCGCCCCACAAACCGGTAAGATCGGGCTTGCCATCGGCGGTGCGCGGCGGCGCGGCGGCGAGATTCGGTTTGCCATCGGCGGTGCGCGGAATGCCCGGCGTGGGGTGGTGCAGCCACTGCGCCGCGAGCGGTGTCGCGAGCGCAGCCACGATCATGGTGGTGGTGAAAATTTTCATGGCAGTTTGAACGCAACGTACTCGCCGTTGTACCCCTGACCGCTGATCGCGACCACAATATACTGCTTTCCGTTCACCGAATAGGTCATCGGCGAACCGCTCTGCGGCGCCGGCATGTACACCGACCCCACATCCTGCCCGGTGGCTTTGTCATACGCGCGCAGCAACGCCCCCTTGCGCCCGTCCGGCTGCGTCGCGACGCCTTTTTCGCCAACCACCAGCAGCGTCTTCGTCACCAGCTGACCAGCCTGGCCCGGCCGTCCGGTCTTCGGAATGATGATCCCTTTGAGCGCGGGGTTATTGCGGATATCGTCCGGCGTATCGCCATTCGGCACCTGCCAGATGATTTCGCCCTTGTTGAGATCGATCGCCGTGATGGTTCCATACGGCGGCTTGGTGAGCGGCAGGCCCTGAATATTCGTTCCCCCGCGGCCACCGCCGCCTTCACCGGCGGTGCTGTCCGCAGGACCCGGCAGCGACTCATACCGGGCTTGTCCGGAGATGAAGTTCATATCCGATCGCCCACCGGTCGGCGGCAAGAGTCCGATCGGCTGGACGGTGGATTGCGCCGAGACAAAAGCGATGTGCATTTCCGGATCGTAGGAACCGCCCGGCCAGTTCGCCCCGCCGCCCGCCGTCGACCGCGTCAGCGTGGCCAAAGGACCCCGCGGGTTGCTCACTACCGGCGGCGTGAACATCGGACCGATCTTGTAGCGCTCGACCAGTTTCACCGCCTCTGCACGCAACTCCGGTGTGAAGTCGATCAGATCGTCGATCGATATGCCCTGAGGGGCGAACGCGGGCGGCTTTGTCGGGAACGGCTGCGTGGGCGAATACCATTCGCCGGGCACCGTGCCCTTTTCGACGGGCTTTTCCACGATCGGCCAGATCGGCTCCCCGGTCTCGCGATTGAGCACGTACATGAATGCCTGCTTGGTGGGCTGCGCCACGGCCTTCACCGTCCGGCCGTTGATCGTGATATCGGCCAGGATCGGCGGACACGGATTGTCCATGTCCCAGATGCCGTGATGAATGTATTGGTAATGCCACTTCCGCACACCGGTCTTCAGATCGAGCGCGACGATGCTTTCGCTGAAAAGGTTCTTGCCCGGCCGATGGCCGCCATAGTAGTCGCCGGTCGGCATCTCGACGCCGATATAAACCATGTTGAGATCCGGATCGATCGACGCCTGGCCCCACGAGCCGGTGTTGCCGGTATAGGACCACGAATCCTGCTCCCACGTATCGATTCCGAATTCGCCGGGCTTGGGGATCGTGTGGAAGGTCCACAGACGCTTGCCGGTCTTCGCGTCGAATCCGCGCACGTAGCCCTTCACGTTGGTCTTGCTCTTCGGCACGCCGCCGGGCTTGTGCGCGGCGCCGATCACGATCACGTTATTCGCGATGACAGGCGCCGAGTGCAGTCCGATATCGGGGTTGAGCGGATCGATCGGCTGATCGTCGTCGTCCTTCAGATCCACCACGCCGCTCTTGCCGAATGAAGTGATCGGCGTGCCGGTCTTCGCGTTCAGGGCGATCATCCGGTAGCCCGGCGTGACATAGACGATGCGCTCTTCGGTCCCATCGGTCCAGTAGGCGAGGCCGCGGCCGGAGAGTGCGCGCGGCGCGGCCTTCCCGCGTTCGCCTTCGTCTTCGCTGTACTTCCACTAGCAGTTCGCCGGTGGCGGCATCGAGCGCGACCACGCTCCGGCGCGTGCCGGCAGTCGCATACAAGACGCCCTTCACCATCAGCGGAGTGCCTTCGAGATTCCCCTCGGGCGTAGGACCCAGGTTGTCCGTCTTGAATCGCCAGGCGACCTGCAGCTTATAGAAGTTGCTGGCGTTGATCTGGTCGAGCGGCGAGTAGCGCGTGCTGGCGACGTCGCCGCCGTAGCTGGTCCACTCTCCGTTTTTCGTGCCCGATTGCGCGCTCGCGAGGCACACTCCAAACGCCACGGTGGCAGCAATCCACAACATTCGCCTCATGTGATCGATCCTCTTTGAGTGGCAACCGTTTGCCGGTCGGCTCTCGAAGGATTATATTCCTGCACGCGGGAAAAAGCATCCGGTGTTTGACATGTTGGCATTTCAAGCGGCTTGCTCGAGGGGGCTGTTGTGCTTGCGATGGCGGAAATCGATGTGTTCTGCTCGTTCGAGGCGGTGGTCACGATCGATCACGGCGCGGATTTCGTCGTTCGAAAAAACGGACCCATTTGGACTGGGGCTTTCGGCTAAACCCTTCTTTTCTTTAAGCTGGTTTTTGAACTGGAGGAGCTTTTCTTTAAGCCGCGCGGCCTGCTCCAGTTCTGCTTTGCGCTCGGCTTTGCGGGTGGCCTGGATCTGCTGGAGCAGGGCGAGGTTCTTCTGCAGGCTGCGATTGATGCGGTGCTCGTAGAGGGTCAGGAGTTCGATGCTTTTGGCTTCCCGCGTGAAGGTCCGGGCGGCGGTGAGCGCGGCATGAAGTTCGGGATGATCGATGTCGAGGTCGTCGGCGTGGTCGATGAAGCCGAGGGCGAAGATGTTGTCTTCAATGGCGCTCGAGCGGTTGAGACGCCAGGAGTCGGTGGCGATGCGCTGGGCGAGTTGGAGTTCGAGCGCTCCTTCGGGAGCCATGGCTTTGACCATGCCGGCGGAGAAGGCGTCGTGGGCTGCACGATCTTCCGGCGTCATGGCAGTGACCTGTCCGGTCAGGTTGTGACGGCGGGCGTTCAGGCTGGATCTTCGTTTGCCTTCTTCGCTTTTGGGACCGCTGGAAAGCTGGGCATTGCCGCGATTCGCTGCGAGTTGTTTTTCGGAGAGCGATGAGTTTTCCTTCGGCCCAGGGATAGCACGGCGGCTTTGAAAATCGCCGCGAAGTGTCCTGGGAAGTGTTGCCTGGATCAGCGATGAGGCACTGCAGACATTGGGGTTATTGCCATTTCATAATTTATTTTGGCGATTTGTGATCGTAGCCTCGATCGTGTCTAATCCGGTAGAATGAATCCCGGCGGCTCTTCCGTCGCGGGGGTGTTTGCGTGGCTTTTTTCCGATTTGCCGGTTTGACCCTGGTCTCAGCGGCGCTTCTGTTGTCGCAGGATAATGCCAGACCCAGGCCGCAGGGCGGCAACAATCTGATTCAACCTCTCGCCGACCTGCAGAAGAGCCTCAAGGGCAAGCTCGAGCGCATAACGGTCCACGCTAAATCGCTCGAAGGGAATCTCGAAGGCGACTCCGCCGATCGCGATGTCTTCGTTTATCTCCCGCCCGGTTACGATCGCGAGCCGGCACGCCGCTACCCGGTGGTGTATACGCTCCACGGCTATGGACTGCACGCCCAGCAATGGGTTGGCTTCGCGAATGTCTCCGGCCTCGAAAAAGGTCTGGCTGCGGGCACCACCAAAGAGATGATTCTGGTCGCCCCGGATGCGTTCTCTCTCCACAACGGCAGCTTCTATTCGAACTCGAAGACCACCGGCGATTGGGAGACGCTTCATCGCCGTTGAGCTGGTGAAGTATATCGACGATCACTACCGCACCATTCCGAATCGCATGAGCCGCGGCCTTACGGGCCATTCGATGGGCGGCTATGGGACGTTCCGGATCGGCATGAAACATCCCGAGGTATTCTCCAGCCTCTACGCCATGTCGGCGTGCTGCATGCTCGATACCGCGGAGGTCACTCCCGCCCTCACGCAGATGGAAGCGATCAAGACCAAAGAAGACGCGGCGAAGCTCTCGTTCAATCAGAAGTCGCCGCTCGCCCGCGCCGCGGCATGGTCTTCCGACGCGGATAGCCCGCCGCTCTTCATCGATCTCCCGGTGAAGGATGGCAAGCAGCGGCCGGTGATCGCCGCCAAGTGGATGGCGAACTCGCTGATGGTGATGCTGATCGAATATGCGCCCAGCCTGCGGAAGATGAAAGCGATCGACATGAGCGTGGGCCTGCAGGACGGGCTGCTGCAACCCAATCGCGACATGGATGAAGCGCTCACCGACGCACACGTCGCCCATCATTTCGAAACCTTCGAAGGCGATCACAATGGCCAGGTGGGCATGAACTTCGAAAACAAAGTGCTGCCGTTTTTCTCCAGCCAGCTTGCATTCCAGAAGTAACGTTTGAAGATCGCCACTTTCAACATCAACAACGTCAACAAGCGGCTGGCTAACCTTCTGGCGTGGCTGGAAACAGCCGCACCGGACGTCGTTTGCCTTCAGGAACTCAGGGCCGAACACGGAGCGTTTCCGGCAACTGCGCTGCGCGCGCTCGGCTATCGTGCGGTCTGGCAGGGCGAGCGTTCGTGGAATGGCGTGGCGATTCTTGCGCGAGACTGCGATCCGGTGCTGACGCGATCAACGCTACCTGGTGATCCGCAGGATCGCCAGGCGCGCTACATCGAGGCGGCGGTAAACGGAGTCCTTGTCACTTCGCTCTATCTGCCGAACGGCAATCCGCAGCCTGGTCCGAAGTTCGATTACAAACTGGCCTGGTTCGAGCGTTTGATTGCGCACGCCAGCGGACTCATCGCGGCTGGTGTGCCCGTCGTTCTCGCTGGTGATTACAACGTTGTGCCGACCGCGCAGGACATTTATCCAACGAAGTCTTTGGATAAGAACGCGCTGATCCAGCCGGCGAGCCGGGAAGCTTTTGCGCGGCTGTTGTCTCAGGGCTGGACGGATTGCCTGCGACACCTGCAGCCGACCGGCCCGCTCTGGACGTTCTGGGATTACGAGCGCGGCCGCTGGCCTGCCGACAAAGGCATGCGGTTCGATCATCTGCTGCTTTCGCCGGGGCTACGCGAGCAGCTCGTTGATGGCGGTGTAGACCGCGAGGTGCGCGGAGAGGAGAACGCCAGCGATCATGCTCCCGCGTGGATCACGCTGGAAGTCTAGTGTCCCTGGAGTTTCTACATTTCTGGAGAGATTCTCGCCTTGTTTTGCACTATGCCCGCGGGGCAGCGCTGACGCCCCCATAAAGGGGGCCGTCAGGCCATCGTTTTGTGTGGCCTGTTTCCCAGGCCCTCCGGGCCGCGAAATTTTATGAAAAACGGTCAGAGTGGCAGAATGGCAACGGCGGCTCGGCGAGGTCGATAAAGGCAGTGGATAAGTCGAGGCTGTTGGCCTGTTTGATCCGGAACATGCGCGCGTTGAGCGAATAATTGGGCATCGTTGATCTCTGTTTTTGAAGAGTGGCGATAGCCAAGTGACCCTGCATATGGTAACTTTTTCGCGTGTTCTCCGCGCCGCCTAAGGAGAAGCGGATGGCATATCGTGTGGCGGCAGTGGATGTTCACAAGAAGATGTTAGCGGTAGTAGTGGCTGACGTTGAGACAGAAGACGAGTATCAGTTTGAGCGGCGGAAGTTCGGCGCCACCCCCGATCAGTGGCAGCTGCTGGCGCAATGGCTGATCCAGCAGGAGATTGAGGAAGTCGTCATGGAATCGACGGCGCAGTACTGGAAACCGGTGTGGGCGGCACTGGAGCGATACTGGAAGCCAGCGCGCCAGCAGCGTGACAGGGCGAGGAAGATGTCCGGAACGCTGCACCTGTGTCAGGCGAAGTCCAATCGCGGTGCGCGCGGGCGCAAGAACGACTTCGCCGACGGCGAACGGATGATCAGGCGGCTGGTGGCGCAGGAACTGGTTCTGAGCTTCGTACCGGATCCGGAACAACGGCTCTGGCGAACCGTGACGCGGCGTAAGTACCAGTTGACACGCGACAAGGTGCGCTTCAGGAACCAACTGGAAAGCCTGCTGGAACAAGCGCACATCAAGTTGTCGAGCTTTGTGTCGGATCTGCTGGGCCTCAGTGCGCGGCGCATCTTGCATGCTCTGGCGGAAGGGGAGAGTGATCCGGCAGTTCTGGCGGCTTTGGCCGACCACCGGCTACGGGCGACGCCGGCACAACTGCAGGATGCGCTGGGTGCGTGCGCCCAACTGCATGCAGTTTACCGGCGGCTGCTGAAGATGGCGCGGAGGAGTTGCAATTGATGGAAGGGCAGATCGAAAAACTGGATCGGGAGGCAGCGGAGCTGCTGCAGCAGCATCAGGATGCCGTGCAACGGGTGGCGGAAGTTCCGGGTTTCGGGGCCGACTCAGCGCTGCAGATGATCGCCGAAGTAGGACCCGAGGCAGCGGCTTTCGCGTCGGCGAAGGATCTGTCTTTATGGGTCGGCGTGATTCCCGGCGACGAGGAAAGCGCGGGCGAATCGCACAGCACGCGTTCGCCCAAGGGCAACAAGAACATGCGGCGGCTTTTGAATCAAGCCGCACAGTCTGCCGTCAAGACGAAAGGAAGCATATTTGAGGTGAAGTGTCGGAAACTGCTGCCGCAGTTAGGATACAAACAGGCCATCTGGGCCATCGCCCACCGACTCTGTCGACTGCTCTGGCTGATCTTGCATAAGAAAGTCCGCTACGAGGAACGCGGTCCGGCCGTGAGTGCCAGGTCTCAACGGACACGCACCGCTCGCATGATCAAAGAACTCAAAAAGCTCGGCTATCGCATAGAAGGCGGACCACTGGCCATTCCGGCGTGAACCGGAAGGGTTTTTCGACCCTGCCAGGCGCATTCCGCCGAGACGTGCTACCGAAGAAAGCTTCCGCATGGGATCCCGAACGACGCCGTGATCTTCGTAACCTGGCGTCTGGCCGATTCCGGCCCTCCCGTTCGCCCTGCCATCCTGACCTCTGAGAATACCGGTCGCACGCCACGGCATGACGAGGGCGCGGATTGCGCGCGCACGGGTCCCCGGTGGTTACGCCAGCTACGCGTCGCCCAAATCGTTGAGAATGCTCTTCGGTACGGGGAGACGGCCCGCGGCTTCTACTCCCTTTACGCGTGGGTCATAATGCCCAACCACGTCCACGCGGTCTTCCAGCCAAAGGCCGCTTTGCCGAGCACTATGCGCTGGCTCAAAGGGCGAACCGGCCGGGTTGTTAACCGTGTCCTCGGTCGCACGGGCTTACCCTTCTGGCAGGATGAGTCGTACGACCATTGGATTCGTTCCAATGAGGAACTGCAGGAAATCATTGCATACGTTGAAAACAACCCAGTGAAGGCCGGTCTGGTCGAAGCCGCTGAGCAATGGCCCTGGTCCAGTGCACGGTTCAGGGCAGACGACACAACCCGATCGTCTGCCCCACGTGACTCCTGAAAATGTAGAAACTCCAAGAACTGCCTGAAAGCTGGCTCGATGGGCGAACCGGCCGGGTTGTCAATCGTGTCCTAGGTCGCACGGGCTTACCCTTCTGGCAGGATGAGTCGCACGACCATTGGATTCGCTCCAGTGAGGAACTGCGGGAAATCATTGCATACGTTGAAAACAACCCAGTGAAGGCCGGTCTGGTCGAAGCCGCTGAACAATGGCCCTAGTCCAGTGCACGGTTCAGGGCAGACGACACAACCCGATCGTCTGCCCCACGTGACTCCTGAAAATGTAGAAAGTCCAAGGACTGCCTGAAAGCTGGCTCAAGGGGCGAACCAGCGGGGTTGTCAACCGTGTCCTCGGTCGCACGGGCTTAGCTTTGCCTTCTGGCTGGATGAAATCATTGCATACATCGAAAGCAACCCGGTGAAGGCCGATCTGGTCGAAGCCGCTGAGCATTGGCCCTGGTCCAGTGCACGGTTCAGGGCAGACGACACAACCCGATCGTCGGCCCCACGTGATTCCTGAAAATGCAGAAACTCCACATGAGGCTGGTCCTATTTCGGCAGCGCGAACGCATAGAGCGAACTGCCGCCGCCCATCAGCACATACTGCCTGCCATCCAACTCGTAAGTGATCGGGCCGTTGCCCATCCGGCCGATATTCTCGTGCCACAGCGTTGCGCCGTCGCTGGTCCGAAACGCCATCGCGTTGCCGGGCACGTCGCCGCTGAACGTCAGCCCGCTGTCGGTCGTGAGCACGCCGGCCGTCCCCGCGCCATCGCCGATCGGATGGTTCCAGACAATCTTCCCTGTCCGGTAATCGATCGCGCGAAGAAACGCCCTGCCCGCCACGCCATAATCCGCGCCGGCCCACCCGTAAGCTCCGTCGCCAGGCTTGAAAAAGTAGATCCCGTAGCCATCCTGCGCGCTCACGATAAACAAGCCCGTCTTCGGATCGAAGCTCGGCGGACGGAAGTTCGTTGCCCCGCTCTCGTTCGGCGCCACCAGCACGCCACTCTGCGACGGATACTTCGCCGGATCGGGAATCGGATGTCCCTCCTTATCGATTCCCTTCGCCCAGTTCACCGTCGCAAACGGCGTCGTCAGCAAGCTCTTGCCGTTCGTCCGGTCGAGCACAAAGAAGTAGCCGTTGCGCGACGCCTGCATCAGCATCTTGCGCGGCTGCCCGTTGAAATCCGCATCCACCAGCACCGGCACTTCGTTCGCATCCCAATCGTGCGTATCGTGCGGAGACGCCTGAAATCCCCACACCAGTTTCCCCGTGTCCGGATTGAGCGCGACGATGCTGCACGTCCACGGATTATTCCCCGGCCGCACCTCTCCGTTCAGTACCGGCGTCGGATTGCCCGTGCCCACGTAGACCAGATTGAGAGCGGGATCGTAAGTGCCGGTGGTCCACATCTGGCCGCCGGTCGCACCGCCGCTCTTGGTCGTTGCGCCGGCGGAGGCGTGCTGTAGAAAATCCACTGCGTCTTACCCGTGTCGGCGTCGACCGATTTCAACTGACCCGGCAGGTTATCGAAATCGCCGGACACGCCAACCAGCACATGATTCCCCACGATGAGCGGCGCGTTCGTCGACCAGTAGCCCTTTATTCGAATCGGCAATCACCACGTCCCACTTGACCTTGCCGTCCTTCGCGTTCAGCGCGACCAGATGGCAATTCGGCGTAGTCAGATACACGGTGTCTTTGTAAATCGCCGCGCCGCGATGGCCGATGTGGAACGCGTTGTTGGGAGGATTCTCGTAGTGCCAGATCTGCTTGCCCGTGTGCGCGTCGACAGCCCAGATGTTGTCCGGCGTGGTCACATAGAGAACGCCGTCCGCCAGAATCGGTGACGACTTGATCTGTTGATTCTGGCCTGTCTGGAAACGCCACACCTGCTGGAGCTGGCCGACGTTTTCCGGAGTGATCTGGCTGAGACTGCTATGCCGCCGGCCGGAGTAATCGCCGTGAAAGGTGAGCCAGCTATCGACCGGGCTCTTGCGAGTACGCAGTCGCCGCCAGCCCGAAACTCAGCAGCATGCGAATTCTGTTCTTCATTTCATCGTGTCCACATACGCGAACACGTTATGCATGTCGTCGTCCGTGTATTTGCCGAGCAGATCGAAGTGCGCCGACATCGGGTCGTCGATCTTGAATTTCACGTCGGTCTTCTTATAGGTCTGCCGCGCGCCCGCGGGATCGAGAACCACGATCGTGAACTCATCTTCGCTCGCCAGCGGCGCAACAACAGTCTGGCCAGACGCGAGCGACACCGTTACCTTCGGTCGCTTCGGAGCAGGCCGCCCACTCGGATAAAGCATGCGCTGCAGCAGCACCAATCCCTGATATTTTGTCGCGACAGCCCGCGAGATCGCCCGTCGCGGAATGGCAACCCGCACAGCCACCCGCTCCGTTGAAGTAGCGGCGACCGGCCTCTGCGTTTCCGGTGGCCAGATCCATTTCTTCGACAGACCGGCGGCCACCGCCCAGCGCTTCCGACTTCGTCTTCTGATCGTGGATGAAAGCGACCATCGCGATCAGATCCGCATCGCTCACGGTAAACGCCGGCATGCCCTCGTCCGGACGCCCCGCGCGAACCACGGCTCCGATCTTGTCGCCGCGATTATCTTCGGCCACCAGCTTCGAACGCGTGAGGTCCGATCCGCCCTCTCCACCCGACGGCATCGCGGCCGTGGCAGAAACCGCACTGCGAAATGAACTTCGGTTCGCCCGCCCGAATCTGCGCGGCCGTGTACACCTGCGGCGTCACCGTTTTCGGCGGAGGCTGCGACGCCGGGCTCCGCGCGGGATCCCCACGCCTTCCTGGTCCCTGCGCCATCATCATGCCCGCGGCAATTACAGCGATCGACGCAATCCGGATCGTCTGTCTCATCCTCTCTGCGATGTTACATGACGTCAATGGGCACGAAGCAGGAACGCGCCCATGGGATTCGACCCGCCGCAGCAGCCGCCTGCAAACAACTCGCCCGCCGCATTCACATCGATCGAGTGCGGGCCGGGAAATGCGATCTGCCCGAGCGCCTTCCCGGACGCCGGGTCCACCTTGATCATCCACGGAGAAGCCCCCGTCGGTTCGAGCGTCATCAGCGAAACCCACAACGCGCCACCACTCAGCTTCAAGGCAAACGGGCGTCCGAGGTGCGTCCACTCGCCGAGGTAGCGGCCGTCGAGATCGAAGCGCTGAATGCGCGCATTCCCGCGATCGGCAACGTAAATGACGTTCCCGTCCGTTGCGATCCCGTGCGGAATCTGAAACTGGCCAGGGCCGCTCCCGGCTTGTCCCCACACTTTGATGCGCTGCCCTGCGGCGTTGTACTCCAGAATGCGCGCGTTGCCGTATCCATCCGAGATGAAGAGCCGCCCGTCGGGTCCGAATGCGATATCGGTCGTCCCGCAAAGCGTGGGAAATGCGCAGTTCTTGCCCGTCGCAACTTCGCCCACCGCGATCTCCGCGAGCTTCTTGCCTTCGGGGGAAAACTTCAGCACCATGGAACTGCCGGCGTCGACTGTCCAGATATTGCCGTCGCCGTCCACGCGGATTCCATGCGGGACGGTGAACATCCCCCGGCCCCACGAGCGCAGCACGCGCCCCTCGCGATTGATCGCAATCACCGGATCGGCCTTGTCACCACGCTGCAGGATGTAGATGACGCCATCACGCCCGGCGGCAACCGATGAAACCGTTCCAATCGGCAACTCGAGCGCAAGTGGAACTTGCTCCAGCGCGAGCCGGCGCGTCGCCGCGATCAGCGCTCGCAATTCCGTGGCACGCGTATCCGGCTGCTGCGCCACAACTGCAAGGCAAACGATGCAGGCGAGAAACATAGCGGAATGCTATCACTCACGGCCCAGGAACGATACGCCTTTTGCTTCAGGGCCGGCCCAGATCACCGCAGCGCCCACCAGCAGCACAACCGCCGCGAGCACTCCCATCGACGTCGCGTAGCTGAAGTGTTCCGCCAGCACCGCTTCGATATACGCAACGCTCGCAGCAATCAGCACACCGATCTGGTACGCGAAGCCAGGAAAGAACCCGCGCAGCTGTGGCGGCGACAACTCATTGAGCTGCGCCGGAATGATGCCCCACGCCCCCTGCACCATCATCTGCATCAGAAACGCGCCCACCAGAATGGTTGGTTCGTTGCGCCCCAGAATCCAGAGCGGAATCACCGCGACGCCCAGCAGCACCGCCGTAACCATCGCCACGCGCCGTCCGCGCCGGTCGGAAAAGTAACCGAACACGAGCGACCCCACGATCGCACCGATCATCGATACAGCCGTGACGAACGATGTCGTGTTGACCGTGAAGTGCCGTTCGCGCTGGAGGAAGGTCGGATACATATCCTGCGTGCCGTGCGAGATGAAATTCATCATCGCCATCAAACCCACGATGTAGAGGAACAGGCGGGCATGGCGGAAGACCTGCGCGCGGTATGTGCCCCAATCGGTGCGCGCTTCGTGCCAGGCCTCAGGCTCCTTGATCTTCATGCAAAGGATCAGCGTGATAACCGCCGGAATCGCCCCGATGAAAAACATCGCACGCCAGCCCCACAGCGGGAAGATCGTGAAGTAGGCGATGGCCGCCAGCAGATTGCCCACCGAGTAGCCCTGATGAAACAAGCCCGAGACGAATCCACGCCACTTTGCCGGCGCCGATTCCGTCGCGAGCGATGCGCCGACGCCCCAGTTGCCGCCCATGCCCACGCCGTAAAGCAACCGCAGCGCGAAGAAGACCGCATAGCTGCGCGCAAAACCGGAGCCCACTTCCATCGCCGAAAAGAACAGGATGTTCGCCATCAGAGCCAGGCGCCGGCCGCGGCGGTCGGCGAGCAGGCCGAAGATGAATGCGCCCACGGGACGTGTGACCAGGCTGGCCGTGATCGTCAGAGCGATTGCGGGAATGGAGCGGCCGAACTCCTTTGAGATCGCCCCGACCGTGAAGACGAGGACGAAGAAATCGAACGCGTCGAAGGTCCAGCCGAGAAATCCGGCGAGAACCGCATAGCGCGCGTTGGTTCGTTGCTCTGCCGCAGTGAATGAGGTAACAACCAGAGGAGCGTCTCCAGATCTCCAATAAGTCTCTCACCTTCGCGCTAAGCTACAGTGTGCCGCGAAATCTGCGGACTGAATCCTCAAGAAGATGGAACCGCAGCGGCATGTTCTCTCCGTCACCAGTCTCCGCAAACAATACGGGGAAACCGTCGCCGTTGACGGCATCTCGTTCGCGGTCGGCAGCAATGAGATCGTAGGTCTGCTGGGCCCGAACGGCGCGGGCAAGACGACCACTATCAACATGATCCTGGGGGTTCTCGAGCCCGATTCGGGAACGGTGCGCATTGATGATATCGACCTTCGAACGCATAGGTCGCAGGCACTCGAGCGAACGAACTTCGTCGCGGTTTACTCACCGCTGCCAGGGAATCTCACCGTCATCGAAAACCTCCGCTTCTTCGGCATGATCTACAGCGTGACCGGCCTTTCGGAACGCATTGAAACACTGATCGAACAATTCGATCTGCAGCGGTTCCGCGGCGTCAAGTGCGGAGTGCTTTCCTCCGGCGAGCAAACGCGGGTGAGCCTCGCCAAGGCCATGCTGAATCGCCCGCACCTGCTCTTGCTCGATGAGCCGACCGCGTCGCTCGACCCTTCTGTCGCCTCTGAAGTCCGCGAAAAGATCCGCGAAGCCACCATGCAGGGCACGGGCGGCGTACTCTGGACTTCGCACAACATGCTTGAGGTCGAAGCAGTATGCGACCGCGTCCTGTTCCTGTCAAAGGGAAAGATCCTGCTGGAGGGAGATCCGCGGCAACTTCCCGGTGTGCACGGTAAAGAGACGCTGGAAGATTTGTTCATCGCGGTGGCCCGGGAAAGGCTATGAGCCCGAAACGCGCCGCCGCGATCGTCCTGCGGCAGTTCTACCTGCTGCGCGGGAGTCCCGTGCGCCTGCTTCCGTTGTTCGCGTGGGTTGCGATCGACATCGTGGTCTGGGGCCTGATCACCCGCTATCTGAATTCGGTCGCGTCGGCGGGCTTCAATTTCGTTCCTGCGTTGCTCGGAGCGGTGCTGCTCTGGGACTTCCTCGTGCGCGTGATGCAAGGCTTGACCACTGCGTTTTTCGAAGACGTATGGTCGCGGAATTTCCTCAACATCTTCGCCACGCCGCTCGCGATTCCCGAATACGTGACCGGGCTCGTGTTGTCGAGCATCGCCACCAGCGGGCTCGGACTGATCGTCATGCTGGTTCTCGCCACATCGCTCTTCGGGCTTTCGTTTTTTGTCTATGGCGTGATGCTGATCCCGTTTCTACTGGTGCTTTTCCTGTTTGCGGTAGCACTGGGCATCTTCGCCTGCGGACTCGTACTCAGACTCGGGCCGGCGGCGGAGTGGCTCATCTGGCCGATCCCCGCCATCCTTTCGCCGTTCGCGTGTGTCTTCTATCCACTCTCCGCTCTGCCTGTGTGGATGCGATACCCTGCGCGCCTGCTGCCGCCGTCGTATGTTTTCGAAGCGATGCGGATGATCGTGCGGGGCGAAACGCCTTCGGCTCTTACCGTCCTCGGAAGCGGAGGCCTTGCGCTCTTCTACATTTTGGCGGCGGGTTGGTTTTTCACGCGCATCTACAAACACGCCGTGCGCACCGGACTGATCGCGCGCTACAGCGCCGAGAGCCTGTCGTGAGTACCTGGCGCGATTATTGATCCAGTATCCAGGAAATAACCGGGCCACGCTCCCGTATACGCGACTTCAGTCGATTTGTTTTCGCCCGCAAAAGCACGACTAAAGTCGCGTGTACCAACGGCATGACTGGACACCACATAACGCTGTTACTTGACCCGGCCTTCGAAGCCCTGGGTGAGCATGCTGATTTTGTAAATCGTCTTCGCGTTATTCCGCACGCCCTCCGGCGTCTGGAATTCCTTGCCGTCGGCCCCGAGGGCCCCGATGCCGACCACGTAAAGAGTCTTTTTGTCACGCCCCGAGAATGCCACGCTGATGACCGGCCGCGGCGCCGGAATCACGCCCAGGTACTTGCCGTCGGAGTCGATCACCTGCACACCGGGCGCGGAAGTAACGTAGATGCGGCCGGCGGAATCGATGGCCATGCCGTCGCCTACACCGCCCGCTTCGAGTTTCGCGAAATCCCGCTGGTTCGCGAGAGAGCCATCCGGCTGCACATCGAACGCTACGATGACCGGGCCGTTGGTCACATAGAGCGTCTTCTCGTCGCGGCTGAGCGTTATGCCGTTCGTTCGGATATTTTCGCCGATGCTGATCACCTTGCCCGAAGCATTGAGGTAGTAAGCAGCATTGCCATTGAAGTAAACTCCGCCCTTCTTATCGGCGATCAGATCGTTCGGGCGGCCTAGCGACTTGCCGTCGATGTTATCCGCCAGAGTCTTACGCTCCGGAAACAGTTCCGCAACGGCCGTAGCCTCTTTGCACTGGGCCGGTTTCTTGCCGGGGTCTGTACACGTTCTCTCCACACCGAGAATGTGGCCCTTTGAATCGACGGTGAGCGCGCCCGTGCCGTGGGTGTGTCTCAGATAAACGGAGGCGGTACCGTGCTCATCCACCTTGCTAACGACACTGGTTTGCTCCTGCGCGAACAGCAAGCCGCCATCCAGCATACCGCCCGTCATGGATGCGACGATCCCGTCGGCGTTGTCCGTGCCCTGCCACACGACGATCCATCTGGCGCCGTCCGCGACCACGCCGGGGATCGCCGTAACCTTCACGGCACGCTGTTGCGCGAGCGCCGTCGCGGCTAAACAGATCAGGATCGTCAGTTTCGCCATATACTCTCATTACGTCATGTTTCAGACGATTTCAATCATTCTCCTGTGTGGCGTTCTGGCCGGAAGCGTATTCGGGCGCACCAGCCTGGGGCGCACCCGAACAGTCGTCAAACGCGATGGCGTAGCGATCGACCTGATCGCCGAGGGACGCGGGCCGTTAATCGTTCTCCTGCCCTCCCTGGGCCGCGATTCCGAAGAGTTCGATCCGCTCGCCGAACAGATTGCGGCGGCGAGATTTCGCGTGCTCCGCCCGCAACCGCGCGGCTTTGGAAAGAGCGCCGGCCCGATTCAAAATCTCACCTTGCACGATTATGCCCACGACGTGGCGACGGTGATCGAGCACGAAAAAGCGGGCCCGGCCGTCGTCGCGGGACACGCCTTCGGGCACTTCGTGGCGAAGATGACAGCGGTGGATTATCCGAACCTCGTGCGCGCCGTGATTCTGGTGGCCGCGGCCCAGAAGAAGAGCGACCCCGAGGTGCGGCGCTCCCTCAATATCGCTACCGACAACACGAAGCCGGAAGCCGACCGGATTCCGTATCTTCAGAAGGTCTTCTTCGCCCCGGGCCACGATCCCCGGAAATGGTTAACGGGATTTCATCCCGCCGTGCAGAAGGCCGAGGAACAGGCGCGCGACGGCACGCCGCAGGCGGAATACTGGTCGGCGGGAACCGCGCCTCTGCTCGATCTTCAGGCCGAGTCCGATCCCTTCCGGCCGCGATCGACGTCCTCTCAACTCCTCGATGAATTCGGCGCGAAGCGAGTTTCGGTCGTAGCAATCCCCAACTCCTCGCACGCGCTGCCTGTCGAGCAGCCGCGCGCAACCGCCGAGGCGATCGTGAACTACATGCGCGGCTTGCGCTGAGCTCTTCTGCGGCCCTCGTACTACTTGCGTATAGTATTCTGCAATACGGAAGACAAAAATGAAATCCCGAATTTCCGCGACCGTCCTGTCGGTGCTTTTGGCAGGAGCCGGGGCGATTGCGCAGACCGCACCTCAACCGAAGCCGAAAGCCACAGGCGCTCCTCAAGCAAAGACGGCAGCCGCGCCTCACCCCGGACCGAAGACCGCAGGCGAAACGTTCAAGAACGTCACCACCAGCACGCTCAAAGGGCTGACCGTTGACGATTTTCTCGGAGCAATGGGTGTTATGGCGGGCGCGCTGGCATGGGATTGTTCGAACTGTCATCCCGGCGCCGGCTTCGACGCCGTGAACTGGGTTTCCGACAAGATGCCGACCAAAGTGATTGCGCGGCGGATGATCGAAATGGTCGCCACCGTCAACAAGACCAACTTCGGCGGCGCGCAGAAGATCACCTGCTGGACGTGCCATCGCGGCCAGGAAACGCCGGCCACCGAGCTCACCATGGAAAGGCTCTACGGCTCACCCAATGAAGAGCCTGAAACCGTGATTCCCCGCGATCCCAAAGGTCCGGCGCCGGAGCAGATTCTCGATCAATACATTTCGGCTCTGGGTGGCGCGCAGGCGCTCGCTGGGCTCAAGAGCTTCATCGCCACGGGCACGCAGAACGGTGGCTACACACGCGTGCAGGGCGGCGGCCGGTTCCAGATTTTCGCGCGGTTTCCGGATCAGCGAACGGTAACGACTACCTTCCCCGAAGAGCCCTCGCGCGGAGAGCAGACGAGGGCGTACAACGGCGAAGTGGGCTGGATCAACACGCCGCGCTCCGTGCTGGGTGAATACGAAGTTACCGGCACTGAACTTGACGGCCAAAAGCTGGAAGCGGAACTCGCGTTCCCCGGGCAGATCAAGACAGTCCTGACCAACCTGCGCACCGGCTATGACGACAACATCAACGATCACCCGGTTCATGTCGTGCAGGGGACGGGCCCCCGGGGGCTGCTCGCTACTCTGTATTTCGACAAGCAGACCGGCCTGCTGCGGCGGCTGATCCGCTACGGAAAGACGCCGGTCGGGCGCATCTCCACGCAGGTGGATTACGACGACTATCGCGCCGTCGACGGGATCAAGTTTCCCTTCACGTTCACCTTCTTCTGGCTGGACGGGCGGGATGGCTTTCAGTTGACCGACGTAAAAACTAATGTCCCGATCGATCAGGCTGTATTCGGGCGTCCCAAAAACGCTGTGAAAAACTAGTTTGTAGTGTTAGCGTTGCTTGCTGTCGCGGCTCTTCATCCCGTTTTCACGCGGGACATCGCGCCGATCCTCTACCAGCACTGCGCTTCATGCCATCACGAAGGCGAAGTCGCGCCCTTCCCGCTCATCACCTATGAGGATGCGAGCAAGCGCGCGAAGCTGATCGCCGAAGTGACGCGCACGCGGGCCATGCCGCCGTGGAAGCCCGTTCCGGGCTACAACCACTTCGCGGGCGAGCGGCGGCTGACGGAAGCCGAGATCGAGACGATTCAGCGCTGGGCGGCCACCGGCGCGCGCGAAGGCGATCCCGCAAAGCTGCCTCCACCGCCGGTGTTCGAAGCTGGCTGGAAACTGGGCAAGCCCGATCTCGTCGTCGAACTCCCGCAGCCCTTCGACGTGCCCGCGGAAGGCAACGACATCTACGAGTGCTTCGTCGTGCCCATGAATCTCCCGAAAGATCGTTTCATCCGGGCCGTCGAATTCCGCCCTTCAAACCGCCGCGTGGTGCATCACTCGCTGCTGTTCACGGACACGAGCTACACGCAGCGCTCGCCGCGCTACCCGTGCTTCGGAACCGTGGGCCTCTTCCCGACGCTCGGCCTCGGCGGATGGTCGCCCGGCATGGGGCCGATCCGTATGCTCGATGGCGCTGCACCGCCGCTCGCGGCCGGATCGAAGCTCGTCGCCCAGGTCCACTATCATCCCGATGGCAAGCCGGAACACGATCAATGGAGCGTCGGCTTTTACTTCACCGATCAGGCGCCCGTCCGGCGCGTGGTCGATGTCGGGCTGTCTTCGAATGCCATCGACATTCCGGCGGGCGACGCTCACTACGTGGTGCGTGCGCACTTCACGATTCCGGTCGCGATCGACGCGGTCGGCGTGATTCCCCATGCGCATTTTCTGTGCCGCGAGATGCGCGGCTGGGCGATCCTGCCCGATGGGCGCAAGCAATGGCTGCTGAATCTTCGCGATTGGGATTTCAACTGGCAGGATCAGTTTCAATACGCGCACCCGATCCGGCTGCCCGCCGATAGCCGGATCGAGATGGAATTCGTCTACGACAATTCCGCCGCGAATCCGCACAACCCGAATTCACCGCCGAAGCGCGTGCGCAGCGGGCCCGGCACTAATGACGAGATGGCAGGGCTGCACATCCAGTCGATTCCGGTCCACATGAGTGAGTTGCCGGAACTCAACAGTCGCTTTGGGGCGCGGTGATGAGATCGGTCGGCGGAAGCTTCTACCGGCTGCCGCAGTAACGGCGGCGCAGCAGAAACAAACCGCTAGCCCGATGCCGGAAAGCAGAACAGACGCCGGTTCCGGTGTGACAACAGCCAGCGCGGCGTCGGCGACCAGCGCGTGCCCGGCCGCGGTCGGGTGATCACCATCCCAGAAGAGATACTGATCCGGCGTCGCGCAGGGCGTGCCGCCCGAGAAGTTAACCTCACCGGTGAGGCAGGGATCGGTCACATCGGTCAAGCCCAAGCTGCGGGATTCGCGATGATCGAGTCGAGCAGAAGGTAGCTGTTCAGCGTGGCGATGTTGATTCCATCCATCGCCGACCGGCCGCGAGCGATGGCACAGGGCCGGACCCGTTACCAGCGGTGTCGAAAGCCGCCGAAAGCGCGGATGCCCCTGCCGCGGCCAGCCGGACCGAGCGCCGTCACGTCGGGAGTCTTGCCGAGGTCAGGCACTGTGACCACCAGAAAATTCTTCGCTCCCATCCCCGCCAGCGTGTCGATCGCGCCGTCGATGTTTCCGATGATCAGCACCAAGATCCGTCTGAATCTGAGCGGCTGTAGCGCCTCCAGGGATAACACCCAAATCGTTCGAGCCGATCCAGATGGTGTAGAGGGCATTCGGGTCCGCGCCTCCCGGATTCGCAGTCTGCGAACTGCGTTATCTGGTTCGGTAGATCCGCCGGGCCCGCGTTGTTGAAGAGCGTTGTACCCGACTGCGCGCTGCCGACTGCGTAGTCGGTACCGCCCGCCAGGCTGGGCGTAAGCGGCCCCAGGCCGAGGGCGAGCGCGAGGTCCTGCACCCAGACGTTCCCGTTGCTGAACCGGCCCGCAGAGTAGGGCGGTCCGGGAATGGTGCCACCCGTTGCGATGAAGGCGTTGCCAACATCCGAGAGGCTGTCTCCGAACGCCTCGATGGCGTCGATCGATCCCGGCCTGGGCGAGCGACGCAAAGCCGCTCGCCGCCAGCGCCAGCAAAACGTATTTTATGGATTTCGAATGCATCCCTGTATTCTAGCCGGGCCTTCTCCGGAAAGCTTTATCCGAGAGTTCGATAGCGGACAACCGGCTCGTATCCGGCAAGCGCGACCGCTGCGGCGTAGCCGTGGGGAGCCGCGATATCGATTGCACGCGATATCGTCGGCGGGCTGGTCGAAAAGCGCGCCACCCTCAGCCTTTGTTCTTGCCTCGCGGCGAGCCCACGCGCTGATAGAGCTCTGCCACCGCTTGCGGAAGATCCGTTTCGCCAAGCCGGCGAAGCAGGGTGGCCATGTCGACGTTCGCACGCATACGCTCAATGTCCACGCCGACGGGCACCGACCGCGCGACCGCAACCATCGCCCAATCGCCCGCGTGCGACAGATTGAATTCGACGCCGGTCGCCGCCGACCAGCGCGGGTTTGCCGTGCTTGCCGTAGCAGAAACACAAGCGCCGCCGGATCGCCGCCCGTCATACCTCGACAGAATCAGGCGCAGCGACGATCGTGCGCGAATCCAGCGGATGCGGTCTTCTTCAAACCGGAACCGGTTCGCACGCGCCACTTCGTCCTCCGAGAGGTGAGTCGGACACTCGCGGGTCAGCGGGATGGTCCACAGTTCTACCGCGCACGTTTCCATGGGCTCGGAATCCCTATGTTACGGCGCGCGCCCCCGAGTGAATGGTACGGTGAAAGATCCCATGAAAGTTTGCCTCCTGTTCGTCCTTGGCGCCATCCTCCTCTCTGCGCAGCAGACCCCTCCGCCGCAGAACGGAGACGCATCGTCGTCACCGGGACCGCCGAGCCCATTCCGCTGTCCGAGGCGGATCGCGACGTGAGCGTCCTGCGTCTTCCGGAGAAGCAGCGCCCGCTCTACGAATCCTGGTTCGATCTCCTGCGGCTCGATCCCGCGCTCGACCTGCACCAGTCGGTCCCGGGAGGCTTTCAGGGAGATCTGTCGATTCGCGGCGCGACGTTCGGGCAAACGCTGGTCCTGCTCAATGGCCTGCGCATCAACGACGTGCAGACCGGACACTTCAATCTCGATCTGCCGGTCCCGCTGGAAATGATCTCCGGTCTCGAAGTGTTGAAAGGGGCGGGTTCCGCGCTCTATGGTTCGGACGCGATCGGCGGCGTGGTCAATGCGCGGACGGAGCCGCTTGAGCCCGGTGAGTTCCGCCTGCTCGCCGGGGCCGGGAATTTCGGATTCAATCAGGAGCATGCGGTTACGTCGTTCGGGCAATCGTGGTGGCAGGAGGAACTGGCGTTTGCGCGGGATTTTTCCACCGGCTTCATGACGGATCGCGATTATCGCAATCTGGCGTTGAGTTCGCTGAGCACCTTCAAATCGCATCTCGGCGCGACGAGCCTGCTGTTCGCATACAGCGACCGGCCCTTCGGCGCGAATGATTTCTACGGCGCGCTCGCAGGAACAGTGGGAGCGCACGAAGACCTGGTTCGCTTCGGCGCATCAGGATCTGGGAGATAAGACGGAAGCCAACTTCGCCTTCCGCAAACACACCGATCTCTACGTCTACATCCGCGACGATCCGGCCTTCTACACAAACCATCACACCGAAGAAAGCTGGCAGGGCAACCTGCGGCGGCACGATAAGCTGCCCTGGCACGGCGTGCTGAGCTACGGTGTCGAGGGTCTGGCGGAATCGATTCGCAGCACCAATCTGGGAGTTCACAGCAGGGCGCGCGGCAGCGCATATCTGTTCTACGATCTGAGGTCTGTCCGGCGCTACTCTTTGTCGGCGGGCATTCGCGAGGAAGTTTACGGCGCAGGCGCGGGATGCACGACGTAGCGACCAGCCCCTCGCTGAGCGGCGCGGCATGGCTCTCGTCGCGATTCAAGCTGAGGGCTTCGGCGAGCCGCGCCTTCCGGCTTCCCAGCTACACCGATATCTACTACAGTTCTCCCTCCACCCTGGGGAACACCAACCTCAAGCCCGAAAGCGCCACCAGCTACGAAGGCGGTCTGGATGCTTACCTGCGAAGCGATCTGCACGCCGGGGTGACGGTATTTCAGCGGCGCGACAGCAACGTGATCGATTACGTTGAGCCTGCCGGAAGCGCAATCTTCCAGGCACAGAATCTGCCGCGGCTGCACTTCACCGGAGTCGAGGCGTCGATGGTCTATGAACCGGTGCGGGGGCAGCACGTCTCGGTCAGCTTCGCCGCACTGCATGGCCAGTTCGCATCGCCGGAGAACATCGTCACCGAGTACACGTTCGCCTATCCGGTCCATGACGCAGTTATCGAGTGGCGCGGCACCATCGCAAAACACGTGATCGGGCGGACGCGCATCGGCGTTGTCAATCGGGTCGGCACCAATGCCTACGCGGTCTGGGACGCTTCCGCGGCTTACTCAACCGGCCGCGTTCGGCCGTTCCTGCAACTGACCAACATCACGAGCACCGTCTATCAGGACATTCCGCTGGTGGCAGAACCGAAACGCGGGGTGATCGGCGGCGTCGAACTATACCTATTCGGCGCGGCTCATTAACACAATGGCCTGAGCCTCGGCGGAACGCCCTTCGCCCACCGGGCCCAGTCCTTCGGCAGTCTTGAATTTGACCGACACAACGCGCAACGTCGAGGCCCATCGTCTTCGCCAGCGATTCGCGAATCGCCAGCCGGAAATCCTTCAGCTTCGGACGCTCCAGAATGACGGTCGAATCCACATTGACGATCCGGAAACCCGCCTGCTCCGCAAGCCCGCAGGCATGCTGCAGAAACTGAAGACTGTCGCAGCCTTTCCAGCGCGGATCGGTATCCGGGAAATGCATCCCGATATCGCCCGCCGCGATCGCGCCCAGAATCGCATCGGTGATGGCATGCGAAAGCACATCGGCATCGGAGTGGCCCTGCAGCCCGAACGTGGATGGAATCGTCACGCCGCCCAGAATGAGCGGCCTGCCCTCAACGATGCGGTGAACGTCCCAGCCCTGCCCCGCCCGCGTGGACATTCCTGGCGTGGACATTCTTAACGGCGCGCTGTTTCCTGCTCGAAGAACAACCGCGCCAGGTCCATATCGCTCGGCCGGGTGATCTTGATGTTGCGCTCGCTGCCGAGCACCACGCTGATCTCCACCTGATCGAGACGCTCGACGAGGCTGGCCTCGTCGGTGCCCGAAAAGTTGTCGCGCCGCGCGGCTTCGAACGCCCGCCGCAGCACGTCATAGCGAAACACCTGCGGAGTCTGCGCCAGAATCGAGGCGCTCGCGGGAAATCGTGGCCCGCACCTTCGCGCCGCCCGCCTGCGCGCCGCTCACCTGCTTCACCGTGTCCACCGGAACGATCCCGACGATCGCGGCGCCATTCGCCGCCGCTTCTTCGATCACCTTCCGGATGACTTCGAGATCCACAAACGGCCGCACCGCATCGTGTACCGCGACGATATCGGTATCGGGATCGAGCGCCGCAAACCCGCGCTCCACGGATTCCTGCCGCGTGTTGCCCCCGGCCACGACGCGCAGCGATCCGAAGAGCCCGCGGCCTTCCTTGTGGAGCATCTCCTCCACCCAGTCGATCTCCTCTTCCCGCACCGCGACCACGATGTCGGTGACGAGCGGCGACGCCACAAACTTGCGCACCGTGTGCACCAGAATGGGCGCGCCTTCGAGAAGCATGAACTGCTTGCGGCTGGTGCCCGTGGTCTCGGCAGGCACGGCGGGGACACCGCGTTGCATGCGGGTGCCAAGCCCCGCGGCCGGCAGGATAACGGCGGTCTTCACGATCAGTTTTCTCCCACCGCCTGCTCGCGACGCGGCAGTGTCGACGTCGTCACCGCGGCGGCCTGATTGCGGTCCGCCTGGTTGCGCTCAGCCTGATTGCGCTCGTCGTACTTGCCGAAAATCATCTTGCCCGCCGTGGTCTGCAGAACGCTGGTAACCGATACGTCAATGGTCTTCGAAATCATGCGCCGCGCGTTGTCAACCACCACCATCGTACCGTCATCCAGATACGCAACGCCCTGGTTGTACTCTTTGCCTTCTTTCAGAATGAACACGCGCATCAACTCGCCCGGCAGCACGATCGGCTTCAGCGAATTCGCCAGTTCATTGATGTTCAGAACCTCGACGCCGCGCACATGCGCGACCTTGTTCAGGTTGAAATCGTTGGTGATGATCTTGCAGTTGTAAAGGCGCGCCAGTTCGATCAGCTTCATATCCACTTCGCGCACCGCGGGGAAATCCTCGCTCACGATCTGCACCTTCACGTGCGCAATTTTCTGGATGCGCTGCAGAATATCGAGACCGCGGCGACCGCGATTCCGCTTCATCGAATCCGCCGAATCGGCCACCATCTGAAGCTCGTGCAACACGAACTGCGGCACCACCAGAACGCCGTCGAAGAAGCCCGTATCGGCGATATCGGCGATACGGCCGTCGATGATCACGCTGGTATCGAGGATCTTCTGGTTCGAGCGGGTCTCCGCCTCGGTGCCGAAAAGGCCGCCCAGCACGGAAAGGTTCAGCAGTTCGCCTTTGGCCGAACCCGTCACCGCGCCGACGTAAGCAAAGAACAGCATGCAGACGATCTGCGCGAAGTGGATGACATTCGAGGCATCGCCGCCAACGCGGCCCAGCACCAGACTCACCAGGGCGGCTGCGATCAACCCCGCGGTGACGCCGAACACCACTCCGATGAGCCGCTTCAGGCTGATGCGTTCAATCCGGCGCTCCAGCACGATGGCCAGCAGACCGAGAGCCGCTCCCATGAACGTCGCCGACCAGAAGTCCACTTCCGGCGGGCGGAAGTACCCGGCCGAAAGGCCCAGAATCACTATGAATAAGGTCCTGAAAAGTATAAAATCCAGCACTGCCGACGCCCCCCGAGCGTATTACCAGTAAGAATGCGTCCAATCACCCAGTTTAATAGGTCAGATGCCCGAAAATTGTACCATTTTCAGCGCTTAAGTGCTTCTTATCCCTTGATGACGAGGTTAACGAGCTTGTCCGGCACCGCGATGACTTTGACCACGGTTTTGCCGGCTATCAGCGCCTGCACCTTTTCGTCAGCCATCGCCATCCGAGTCAGCCCGTCGGCGTCGGTTCCCGGAGGCACCACCAGACGGGTGCGCACCTTGCCGTTGATCTGGACCACGATCTCCACCTCGGACTCGCGCGCCAGGTCGGGATCGTAGGCGGGCCAGGCCTGTTTGAAGACGGGACCCTGACCGCCCTGCTCCTCCCACAGTTCCTGCGTCAGATACGGCGCGAACGGAGCCAGCATCAGCGTCAGAATGCGCAGGATGCTCTTCATGGCGGCGGGCGAGATGTGCGACTCCTCGAGGTACATCTCGTTGACCAGTTCCATGATGGCGGCGATCGACGTGTTGAAGTGCCAGCGGCTGTCGAAGTCTTCCGTGATTTTCTTCAGCGTCTGGTGCAGCTTGCGCAGGATCTTGGCATCGGCCGCCCCATCGCCCGCCGTTTCCGCCGCCGGCAGATTGCGCGTGACGAAGCGGTAGACGCGGCCGAGGAAGCGATAGATGCCTTCAACGCCCGCGTCGATCCAGTCGACATCTCTTTCCGGCGGCGCGGCGAACAGCGCGAACAGGCGCGCGGTATCGGCGCCATGCTTGTCGGCCACCTCATCGGCGGGCACCACATTGCCCTTCGACTTCGACATCTTCGCCCCGTTGCGGATCACCATGCCCTGCGTGAACAGCTTGCGCACGGGCTCATCGCAGGTCGATCAGGCCGATGTCGCGCATCACCTTCGTCCAGAAGCGCGAGTAGATCAGATGCAGGATGGCGTGCTCCACGCCGCCGATGTATTGATCGATCGGGAACCAGTAGTCGATCTTCTTCGCATCGAACGGCGCGGTCGAATTCTTCGAATCGCAGTAGCGATAGAAGTACCAGCAGGAATCGACAAACGTATCCATCGTGTCGGTCTCGCGGCGTGCCGGGCCGCCGCACTTCGGGCACTTCACGTTCACGAACTCGGGAACTTCATCGAGCGGCGACCGGCCCTTGCCGGTGATCTGGATCTGGCGCGGCAGCAGCACGGGAAGCTGATCGTCGGGCACAGGCACCACGCCATCCTTCGGGCAATGGATCACCGGGATCGGCGTGCCCCAATAGCGCTGGCGCGAAATGCCCCAATCCTTGATGCGAAACGTGATGGCGGCCTTGCCGAACCCTTCGGCCTGAGCGCGTGCCGCCATCGCGGGCCGCGCCTCTTCGCTCGTCAGCCCGCTGCACGGACCGGAATTCTCGACGATCCCGTAATCGGCGAACGCGTCTGTCATGGTCGCCGGGTCGGCGATTTCACCGTCCACCGGCCGAATCACCGGCCGAATCGCAATCCCGTACTTCCGGCAGAACTCGAAATCGCGCTCATCGTGCGCGGGCACGGCCATGATCGCGCCCGTGCCGTAGCCCATCAGCACGAAGTTGCCGACCCAGACGGGAATCGTTTCGCCGCTGAACGGATTGACGCGCCCGCAGCCCGGTGTCGAAGCCTTCCTTCTCCACATCGCCCGGACCCTGCTGCGCGCGCGCGTCGATCATCTTCTTCGCCGCCGCCTGCGCTTCGGGCGCCAGCTTCGTCGCCACGATCTCGATGCTCCGGCGCGAGGATCACGCAGGTCGCGCCGTAGATGGTATCGATGCGCGTGGTGAACACGCGAACCGGCCCGTAGCCCTCGATCGTGAAGTCGACTTCCGCGCCTTCGCTGCGGCCGATCCAGTTGCGCTGCATGGTGAGCACGCGCTCCGGCCATCCGCCTTCCAGTTGCGCGATGTCCTTCAGCAGTTCGTCCGCGTAGGCCGTGATGCGCAGGAACCACTGCTCGAGCGCGCGCTGTTCCACCGGAGTGGTTTCGTGACGCCAGCAGCAGCCATCGACCACCTGTTCGTTCGCCAGCACCGTGGCGCACTGCGGACACCAGTTCACCAGCGCCTGCTTGCGATAAGCCAGGCCGCGCTCCATCATCCGCAGGAAGAACCACTGGTTCCAGCGGTAGTATTCGGGCTCGCAGGTGGTGACCTCGCGATCCCAGTCGTAGGAAAACGCGAAGCGCCGGTGCGTGCGCTTCATCTTCTCGATGTTGGAGAGCGTCCACTCGCGCGGCGGCCGTTGATTCGCGATGGCCGCGTTTTCCGCCGGAAGCCCGAACGCGTCCCAGCCCATCGGATGCAGCACGTTGTAGCCGCGCATCCACATGTAACGCGCCAGCGCATCGCCGATCGAGTAGTTGCGCACGTGCCCGATGTGAAGCGCGCCGCTCGGGTAGGGCAGCATCTCGAGCACGTAGTATTTCGGCTTGGCGGAGTTCTCTTCGGCTTTGTAAAGGCCTTCGTCCGCCCAGCGCTCGTGCCACTTCAACTCGATCTGGTTGTGGTCGTACGTCTTTTCCGGCATTTGAGAGTGTGAAACTTCAGTTTCGCAAACTCAGCCGTTTCAGCGCGTCAACGTTCTTCTGATCATCGCCTTCTTCGTCCACCGGAGTCTCGAGGATGAACGGCTTCGACCGCAACCTGGGATGCGTGAGCATACCGCGGAATCCATCCTCCCCGATCTTTCCTGCACCGATATTTGCGTGCCGATCCAGATGCGAATTCAGCGCGCCTTTGGAATCGTTGGCGTGAATCACGCGCACCAGATCCAGTCCCAGCACTCTGTCTGCCTCAGCGACCGTGGCGTTGAGACCCTTCCGCTGCGCCACATCGTAGCCCGAGGCGAGCAGGTGGCACGTATCGAGACAATACGCAATCGGCAAATCGGTTTCGCGCGCCGCAAGGTCGCGGATCGCTCGCAATTCTTCGAACTTCCCGCCGATCTGACTTCCTGCGCCGACCGTATTCTCCAGCAGCACTGTCAGTCCCGGCGCGCGGAAGTCGCGGGCGGCCTCGGCGAGACCGAGCACAAACGCGCCGATCCCCTGCTCGACCGTCTGGCCTTTGTAGTTTCCCGGATGCAACACAAGGTACTCGGCGCCGATGATCGCAGCGCGATCCAGCTCTCCGCGAAATGCCCCGATCGACTTCTCACGGATGACAGGATCGAGCGTCGCCAGATTGACCAGGTAGTTCACGTGGATGGCCAGCGGCGCCAGATCGAACCTTGCGCGAGCTTCGCGAAGACGCTTTACGTCCGCCGCATCGGGCACACTCGCGCGCCACATGCGCGGGCTGGCGGAAAAGATCTGGAAGGTATTCGCGCCCAGTTTGTTTGCAGTGATCGCGGCATCTTCAAGTGACTTCGAGCGCGACGTATGGATGCCGATTCGCAGACCGCCATCGTAGCAAAGTCTCTTATTCTGAACCGCGAAAGCGAAATGAGCCAAATGGAGCCGCGCGTCTTTTCAATACGCCCCGCGACCAATCCGATCACGCTGATCGCCATTGTCCTGGCTGGGGGCTTCATCGCCGCGGCGCTGGTTCGTTACCGCCACCCTGCAAAACCTCAACCAGCCCGTCGCGGAGCGCTTGCGACGGTCGCGCTCCCGTCACGTTGCGTCTCATCCTCTTCTTCGGAACCGCGGCCGTCCGGGGTCGAGCGGTGACGCAGTCGCGACTGCGGTGTGGAGCATCACGGCAGTGTGGGGTTCTTCCGGCGCGAACGGCGATCCCGACCTGGGCGCCCAGTAACCGGCAGCCTGACTCAGCGAGTCGCTTCCGCAATCCGCAGCCGAGCGTCGGTAGTCCTATCGACGAAATACCGGCTGACTTTATCGCCCTCGATTACCGCGATTCCTGAAGTGGTAGCCGCGAGCGTGCGTTGCCCCGATACGGTGAGCCCATACACCGCATCGGGCAACTTGTACCTGCGTATCGCCTGAGTGTTCCGGTCATAACGAAGTACCCCCGCGGGCGAACCGCCATATTCACCCGATTGGAAGACGCCCATCCACACCGCATCGGGTTCCACGCGAAGATGGATTTCGCTTCCTGCTCCAGTTCCCGGTATATCTTCTGCAGAATCGCCACAATCTTCGGATCGAACGCCTTCCCTGCTTCACGCGCGATGATGGCCATGGCGTCATCGAGAGACAGGGCCTGCCGGTATTGCCGGTCCGAAGCCAGTGCGTCCAGACAATCCACCGCCGAGAGAATGCGCGCACCGATCGGGATCTGATCGCCGACAAGCCCCTCAGGATAGCCCGTGCCGTCGTATTTCTCGTGGTGCGAATGCACAATGGGAACCACGGGATAAGGGAAATTCACGCGCTCCAGAATCTCCGCGCCCACCACTGGATGCACTTTCATTTTCTCGAATTCTTCCGGCGTCAGCTTCCCCGGCTTGGAGATGATGTACTCGGGAACCGCGAGTTTGCCCACATCGTGCAGCACAGCCGCCGCGTTCAAAGCCTGCATCTCGAGCAGCGAAAGGTTCAACTCCTCGCCGATGCCGGCGGCATAGATCTGAACCCGCCGCAGGTGGGCAGCCGTCGTTTCGTCCTTCGCGTCGATGGCAAGTGCAAGCGTCTCAATTGTCCGCATGTGAAGCGCTGCCATATCGACCAGGTGGTCCTGCTGCTCCTGAACCCTTCCCAGGTAGGTTGTGTAAGTGTGATACAGCAGGTAGAGTGACGGCGCGGCTACGATCATGGCGCCCCACCCCAGATTTCGTTCGAGAAGGTGAATGGCCCAGCCGATCGCTCCGCCGACCAGATACTGAGGCCAGGTCCACAGATAGGACCCACGCCAGATCTCCAGCAGACTCGTCTCGGCGGTCAGGCTGATGATGCCGGCTATGCTGATCGTATTCATCAGAAAATAGGTGATCGACGCCGCCAGTATGGCGACGCTCCCCAGGGCTCCGGCATTTTCGAGGTGAACCGGTAGAGGCACACCCGCCACGCTGAACAGCACCTGGAACCACCGCGGCTTCGAATGCGCATGAATGAGGCATTGGCCGACGGTGCTGGTCAACGCCACGCTCATCCCCGCGCCAAGGCCCAGGTTCAGCAGCACGGCCAGTATGATCACGTAATTCATCGATAGCGCCCCCATGATTCCAGGCAGACGAATCTTGAATCCGGCTACGGCCACGGCGAAAGCCGCCCAGATCAACAGATTCACCGCATGCCAGTGCGCGGTGCTGGAAATCGCCGTGACTGCGCCGGCCGAGCCGAGGGCCACGACGAGTGCCCAGTAGAGTTGTGCCCGGATGTTCAGGGCGACGAATGAGTCCATTATTTTTGAACCTCCGGCGTCAGAACGGTTCGCCGTTGATTAGCAGCGTGGACACTTCGCCGGCGGCGTTAGCGGCGGTTGAGTAGACGGTACCCGAAGCGATGTTCAATCTTCCGTGGAGGGGGCGGTCCGGCGCGCTGTATTCCACATTGGCTTCCACGTTGGCATCGACCGAGAGGCTCTTCAGCACCCGCTGGATGCCGCTCTGCGGCCGGCTTTCCCGCAGGTCGGCCGCCGGCTCCTCGTCGCCGCCCCACACAGCGGTCGCGGTCGTAAGCAGAATGGCGGCCAGCAGCATCGATCTGCCGGATCGCCTGATCATCTGCCCGCGCGTCATGCTTGCCGTTGCCTTCACACTCATCGGTTCCTCTTCCACCAGGCGCGACTCTTGCGAGCCTCGAGCCTTTGCAAACTCGATCATGGCCGCGTTGAAAGACTTATTCAATCTCGAAAGTAACGGCGGCTTTACTTATCTTTGGTTATACATGCGGCGGTTATACATGCGGGGCGCAGTTGCGCAGGAGAACTCTTATCTGCTGGTTCGCCGTCGAACGACGCGGTCCCGTCCGCCAGCTTCCAATATGGTTGGCGAAAGTTAGCGGCGCTTTTCGGAATGGCAAGATGGTGGCGCCGAAGACCACAAACCCCACTCCCGGCGTTAGGAACGTGCCTGACTCCGGGGTCGCCGCCGTCGAATGCAACTCGTAACCCGCAGCATTGAGAGTGTTGGCCTCCAGGTTATAGTCGCTTTGGCGGGCGCGGTTGACCAGTGCGGAGGGGACCGCCCGTCGATCTCGCGGCCGCGGCTCGTCCGTGGGCTTATTGCATCACTGCGATTGTAGTGTGTGAGAGGCCTGTGAGCTTGCCGGTCGTGTCGTTAAGCAGATTGCTGCTGCCGACGACAGTAATCGTGCTCGCGATAAACGCGGCTGTGGTCGCGGTGGTGGTGTTGCCTGTAAAGCTGAAGGGCGCGTCGGGAAAGTAGTACGTCCCGGTGATCGTTCCGAGGGCCGAGTTGCTGATATTGGCGGGGTTTTGCATTGAGTGCTGCTGGAAAAATGCGATTCCCGAATAAGTGCCGAGGCTCGGCGCGATAAGATCCACCCTGGCGTTTACACCTATGGAAACACTGCCCGCTGTCTGACCATTCGACACGGCGTTGTAAATCATGACCCCGCCCGTGGCGATTACTCTAGCCGAGTTCCCGACGTTGAAACCACCGCCGTTCATGATATAGACACCGGGACCCATCGTGACTACAGCGCTGCCGCCGACGGTGATCCCGCCGCAGTAAACCCCGTGGGTGATAGTGTCCGTGTCGCTGTGCCCCTTGCTGTAACCGCTGTGGCCGCAACCTGAATACACCGGCACCGGAAGGGACGAAAGCGGATCGGTCACCGCTGCCACAACATAAGGCGTGGGAGTGGCGGTGGCGGTTCCCGAGATGTTGGTACAAGCGGCGCAGTGGAGCACGATTCGGCCTCCGCCGCTCGCCGTGAGGTTGGCAGAGCCGCCGACGGTGAGCGCCGTGGCGCTTGAAGAAGCGACATTGACACCGCATCCCGACGTGCTTATGGTGGAGGTCCCGGTGACCGACACTCCAACGGTCGCGGTGGGGCTCAGGGCGTAAATGCACCCTCCAGGCGAAACCGTGGTAAATCCGCCGACGGACTGGCCGAGTATCGAGGCCGTGTGGAAACCGCCCCAGTACATGAACAAGTTGTTACGCGATGCTGTGATGGTCACCTGTATCCACATGCCCGGAGTATTGCCTGTCATCCCCGAAGGGGGGTGCGCGCCATCATTCTCGATCATCGTGACGGTCGCACCCGCGGGCGCGTCGGCCGTCGCATAGAGGCATCCCGCTTGCAGCGCATTCGTGGGTGGAGTCGCCCCCGCGCAGGTATAAGGCACTCCGCAGGTCACCGTCCCGGCCGGCCTGCAGGCGTCGCTGTTAGTGCCGCCATTGTATGCGTAGACGGCCGCCGCGTTGCTGGCCGCGTCCGCGGCCGTCTGCAGTTGTGACTTCGTGTAATAGTTGAAGCCCAGATCTGTCGCAAGGCCCACGGCTGCGAACAAGACCGAGAGGGTCAGCGTGCCCAGAATCATGGCTTGCCCGCGTCGGCTGCCGAACCGGTTTCCGGCGGAGTATCCAACTGGTAAGTGGCTCATTTACCCGTAGTTTACGGGCACTATGGCGCGAGGTCTAGATAACTATCGGCGGGATTCCGGTGCCTCCAGTCCTATTTTGGTACGGGCTTTACTCGCTCAGACCAACGGTAGTAACCGACTTGTTAATCACGCTTCTTAATCACGGTGAGCGCATCCGCGCTATTCCGCTCAAAATTGTGGTTGGATAGAGCCACAATCCCTGATAGGGCCCGGCTCCACGAAGCGGAACAAATGTTGGCGGAAGCGGTTATCGATGGATGCCTCACGCTCGATTCCGAGCGGTACGCGCTGGAGCTACTGGATCATGCCGGCGGAGGCTCTCGCCAACCCGGTTAAACTTCCGGTGGTATCGCTTTGCAGAGTGCAGCTACCGCCCAGGGTCATTGTGTACGCGATAAATGCGGAGCTGACGGCTGTTGCGGTATTGCCGGTGAAGTTGAACGCCGTAGTGGGGAAGTAGTAAGTCCCGGTAATGCTTCCGGTACCCGAATTAGAGATGGTGTTGACGGCGGCATAGTTGATCAAGCGGTCCTGAAAGAAAGCTATGCCCTGATAAGTGCCCGAGTTGGGTGCGGTCAGGCTTACCGTGCCGTTTCCGGTTACCGCGACGGGGCCCGCTACCTGCCCGCCGGATGCGGTGTTGAAAAACATGACGTTCGTGCCGCTCAACGAGGCGGAATTGGATACGGTAAGGCCGCCGCCGTTCAGGATGTAAATGCCCGGTCCCAAAGTTGCGGAGGCGTTACCGGTGATGCTGATTCCGCCGCAGTATACGCCGTGAGTCAAGGCATCGGTATGTGAGTGATCAAGGCTGTAGTTAGTGTGATCGCAACCCGAATAGGTCGGCGCGGGAAGGCTCGACAAAGGATCGCTGACCGGTCCGCTATGGAGCGTCGGGGCCGGACTGGGGTCGGGGAGCGCGTGGCCGCCAACGCTGATACTGTCGCCTCCATTGACGAGGATTTTGCCCCCTCCCGTGGCGCCGAGATAAGGCGACCCGTTAAGATACAACGCGCCGCTTGCATTGGAATTGATGTAAACTCCGCAGGACGATGTCGTGATGCTCGAGGTTCCGGTAATCGTCAGAGCCTTCGACGCGCCAGGGCTCAGGACATAAATGCAGGCTCCGGCCGGAAGCGTCCTGGTCCCCGCGATGGCGCTGGCCAGAATGGAAGCGCTATGGAAGCCGGAGAGGTACAAAAAGTAGTGATTATTTGCGGTTGTAACAGTCGCCTTGACCCACATGGTGGGCGTGTTGCCCGTAAGGCCGGCCGGAGGATGGGCGCCGTCGTTCTCAATCAGGCTGGCGGCAAAAACGGGCGGTCCGTCCGCGGTCGCATAAAGACAGCCGGCCTGCAACGAATTGGTTGGAGGAGTGACGCCGGCGCAGGTATAGGTAACCCCGCAAGTAATGGTCATGCAACTGTCGCCGGTATTCAATGCATAGACAGCTGCCGCGCTAGCGGCGGCATCCGCGGCAGTCTGCATCCGGCTCTTGGGAAAATAATCATGCCCAGGTCCCACGCAAATCCTACTGAAGCAAAAAGGATCGTAAGAGTGAGCGCAGCGAGAACGGCGGCCTGCCCGCCACGCCCGCCCAGGCGCCGTCCGGTCTCTCGGTGAAGGTTCAGGGTTTGCATCAGAACATAATCCTTTGGCGCGACTGCGCCCCCACTGTGTAGTCGTGCGCCGTGTCGATGTCCGGCGGCCAGAACATCGCCAGCGGGCTCTTCACTCCGTAAGTGGCGATGATCGTTATGTCGGAACCGACGCTGTTATAGCTGGAGTTCGAGTTCGGGAACTGGGTTGAGGACGAATTGCAGGTGTTCAAGGGGTTACACGTAGTGGTTCCACTCCCGTCGGTCATTTTCACGATCACCTTGCTGGCATCAAGAGCCATCGCCTGCGTTGAGAAGAAGGTCGCTATGTTGCCGACGGTGATCGTGCAGGTATTGCCGTTCGCAGCGCAGGTCACGCCGTGCACGCTGACGTACCGCGCCGTCATCTCCGACGCGTAGGCCAGACTGTGGAACTGCCACATCGCTATGGAAACGTAAACCACCGAGATCGTGATAAACACCATCGGGATCCCCAGCAGCGTGAATTCGAGCAAAGACTGTCCGCTCCGGCGGCGACTGCTCGGGCTTGTGCCAATCAGTTTCATAGCGGTCAACTCGTGTAGCACATTTTTACGGTTCTTGTAATCGTTACCTGGCCCGGAAACAGCCCGGGAATCGGGATCAGGTTGGGAGTCAGATAGACCACGGTCACGGCGGTTCCCGGATAGGTCGCAGAGGCAGGGCTCGTTGTAATCGACGCCGTACTCACAGCCACCGGGGCCGAAGCGGTCACAGTCGTGCCGGTACCGCAAGTGGTGATACCGCTGCCGACGTTGGGCATCATTCTCAACTGATCCAGCGCGTATTGGCATTGAATGGAACCGGAGGCGTCGACGCACGGCGAAGCCGAGCCCTGGGCGGCGCAATAGAGTGCTCCTTCGCGGGCCGCGGTCTGACTTGCGATCAGCGAATATGCGAAGAAGCCTGAGTCCAGTGCGCCCACGAACAGGAAGATGTACCAGGGAACAAGGAGGGAAAACTCGATGAGGTTGTTTCCCCGTCGTCGGTGGGCGCGGAGTCGAGTTTCGGCCTCGCGCTTCCCTGCGTCGGGGATCACGTGCAGATTCATGCTCCCATGCTGCCTGAAACCGGTACTGCGCTACAAGATCCCCATTGGTTGAATGTCTCTCGTTGTAATAACGGAAACGTTGTATTAACGTTGGTTGGCATCGGCCCCGCCGACGCCGCGCGAGTGTCACAGCGAGGCTCTTCAGCAATGTCGGCGGTCAGCCCGTTGGCGGAGCCAGTTGGCCAGGAACAGGAACTCCCGGACTGGCGTCGTTATCTGCTATTTGCCCAAAAGCCGAAAGCGGTGTTTGGACTCGGATTCTTCCTGCGACGGCTGCGAGAGAATCCGGTCGATGGTCGCGGTCACCACCGGCGACATCATGCGATAGCCTTTCGCATTCGGATGTAATCCGTCGTCTGAGTAATCCACCGCCATCTGTCCCGCGGTGTCGGCCAGAGCGGCGTAATAATCCATCCATGCAAAACCGCCGCTCATACAAAAGCTCTGGATCCAAGCGTTGATTTCCCTTATAGTCGCCGGCGGTCGGCTCTTCGTTGTTTCATACCGCGGATCTGCGTCTTTGTGATAATCGTTGACCGGCGTGATCGAGGCAAAGACGACTTTAATGCCGTGCGCTTTGGCTAGATCTCCCATCATCGCCAGATTGTCCTCAATCTGATGGGGTGCGATGCCGTTCGCGATATCGTTGGTCCCGCCCAGGATCACGACGACCTTCGGACTCAACGAGATGACATCCTGCCGGAACCGGGCAAGCATCTGGGAGGTGGTCTGGCCGCCGATTCCGCGGTTGACGAAGGCGCGGCCTGTGAAATATTCGTTGAGCCGCCAGGAATCCGTGATCGAATCGCCGAGGAATACCACACGCGGAGAACTTTCCGCCGGCAGGAGTTTCGTGTTGGCCTCGGCATAGCGGGAGAGCCCGTTGGGGTCAGCCGCGCGGCCCTGGTCTGCGGTGTTCTGTGCCGCGAGCAAAGCTTCGAAGTGCTGCTGGAAGCGTTCGACTCCCTCACGCAGTTCGGCGTACTGGCGATCCGCGGCGGCCGGATACGGATAAGGCCGCGGCAAGGTGTCTGAGAGCGCCAGGTACGCTTTCATCTCGTTCATGAATTGCCAGGTGAGCGCCGGGTTTCGGGGCGTCTGCAGCATGGCGGTCAGCGTCATCTGCGCGCTCTGCGTCACCGGCTCGCCGGCGCGTACGAGGGCGGGCACAGCCACTGCGGTTGATTCCATCAGCTGCACCATGCGCGTAGCGAGTTCGCTGGCTTCCTTGTCCCCCATCAGCGGACCGGATTGCGGAACTTGTTGCGCCCACGCCAGAGTTGCCAGCAGAACCATACCGGTGCACCTCATGACTTTTCCTCTTTCTCGAGTTTCAGCGTGATTGTGCCGATCGTGAACGTCATCCGGATCTGCAGTTGCACCGGAACCCGGCGGTTATCGTCCGTGAGCCAGATGTGCAGATGGCCGGAACGCTTGAAGAGCACGTTATCGAAAAGGAAGACCTCATACCGAATGGTCTTCCGCATGCCCGTCGCTGTCTGGATCTCTTCCCTTCGCTGGGACTCGACTTTGACCTGCACGAACTTCTTGCCATCGCTGACCGGAATCTGGGCTGTGTTTCCCGGCTCCAGCGACAGAGTGCGCAATACCATCAGTCCGCCCACCACATCGTGCACACACGAAGGGATGTCCACGTCATGCGTCGTGGTGGTGTTCTTGTTGAGGTCCTTCTCCAGGTAGTTGGCCTTGCGGGTCTGGGAATTGTAGTTGACGCGCGTTTCCCGGTTACGACTCCCCTCATGCGCGATGAGTAAGGAATTCTGCGCGCAAAGATTCTGACCTTCTGCGGCCGTGTAGTCATCGTCAACGCGAAAGAGGCGCGACACCAGGCCGGCCGATTCCATGTGGAGCCGCACCTCGCCGGCGGAAGTCGCGGGCCGCGGTAGAGCCGTCCACGTGAGCTTTGCTGTGCCGGCCGGAACCAGCCGCCACTCGATCCCGTACTGGAGGACTTCGTTGCTGGGAATGATATCGCTGCCGGGCGCCGACTCCTGCTGAGCGGTGGCGGGCCGATTCCCGAACGGCGCCGCGATGAGGAGCGTTGACAGGATAGTTACGCGCCACCCGATTCCGGTCACGCCGTCAGTTTCTCATATCGAGGGCGGATGCGGCCGCGTCTGGGCGCAACAGTGCGACAATCAGCCAGCGTGGACTGTGGACTGCTCGTTCTTAAGGACTTGCGTTTGTACATAAGTTCTGTCCCGACTGCTCGACGTGTTCCGCTGATGGCCGGTTTCCTCGCGACGGTTAAGGCAAAGCAGGTACCGATCGATGCGTTGCGATCGATCATGTGGATAAGATGCCGATAGAGAATTGACGTAGAGATACCGCTTATGAAGTGTGTCGTTTCCGGCGGGACGGGATTCATCGGCAGCCGCATCGTCGCTTCGTTGCTCCGCAACGGCGATTATGTGGGCGTCTGGAGCCGCAAGCCCGGCTTCGAAAAGCGTCCGGCAGTGCAATCGTTTTTCTGGGATCCTCTGGCCGGAGATCCACCCGAAGACAACATCAACAGAATGGACGCGGTATTTCATCTCGCCGGTGAGCCGGTCGCCCAGCGGTGGAATCCCGAAGTCAAGCGGCGCATCCGTGACAGCCGGGTTCTCGGCACGCGGCATCTGGTGGATGCGATTGGCCGCGTTGAGCACAAGCCGCGGGTGCTGGTCTCGGCATCGGCGATCGGCATCTACGGTGATCGCGGCGACGAGGTGCTGACTGAATCCTCCGCGCCGGGCGCTGGATTCCTAGCCGACACGTGCCGTGAATGGGAAGCCGAAGCCGCCCGCGCCGCGGAATTCGGCCTGCGCGTCGTTAGTCTGCGGATCGGATTCGTGCTGGGAAAAAACGGCGGCGCACTGGCGAAGATGGTCCCGGCATTTCGCGCGTTCGCCGGCGGGCGCCTTGGTTCGGGCAAGCAGTGGATGCCATGGATTCACGCCGATGACGTCGCCGATATGTTCGTCTATGCGGTTCACAACGAGATCTCGGGCGTGTGGAATGCAACGTCGCCCAATCCGGTTACCAACGCCGAATTCACTGGCGAGATGGGTAGCGCGCTGCATCGCCCGACAGTCTTGCCGGTGCCTCCGTTCGCCCTGAAGCTGGCGTTCGGAGAGATGGGCCAGCACATGCTGGATAGCGCGCGGGTCATGCCGGAAGCTGCGTCGAAATCCGGTTTTCCGTTTCGCCACCCGCACCTCGCTCCAGCGCTGCAGAATTTACTGGGCTAACACGCGCTCGTTTCCGAGCCGCGACCGCGAGGGAGCGGTTATCTAGCTACTTTCCCACTTAAAATTCCGGATGCAAGTTCCGTGCTTTCAAGGTGCGGCGGGTGGCTGGTTGTTGGATCGAACGTTGCCTCGGGCGGGACGCCATCGGTGACGTCTGGCGGCTGTTGAATATTAGAACATTTTGTTCAGAAAATGTATTGACTCGCCGTGTGATAAATGTATCATCGTTACTGATGACACGAGAGCAAGCCATCCGCAAGCGGGAAAAGCTGGCAGGGCAACTCTCCTCCCCCACCGGCGTCCTCCGCGGCTCGCTGCTCCAGCGCACGATCCATCACTCCTCGGGATGTCAAAAATGCGCCCGTGGGGAGGGCCATCCGCTTTGGGTTCTCACGGTGGGCTATCCCGGCGGAAAGACCCGCCAGGTGAGCCTGCGTCCCGAGCAGGTTCCGCTGGTTCAAAAGGCAATCGAAGAGTATCGCGATTTCAAACAGACGCTGGAGGCCATCAGCGAACTGAATCAGTTCCTGCTGCGCCTGGACCGCGAGGAGTCCAAAGACCAGGAACGCGAGTCATGATCGCCGCTCGCCGCCTGCAGCGAAATTTCGCCGATGGCTTCATCGCCGAGGCGGTGGAGGATCTCTGGGAACCCTGGATGCGCCACGCCGATAAAGCGCTGGAAGATGACACCCTGCTGCTCATCATTCAGCAAGAGCTGGCCAAACGCTGCAAGAAGAGCAAGACTCGTGGCCGCAAGGCAACGCCGGCTGAGGTCGTGCTCAGAATGCTGCTGCTGAAGCACGTGCGCGACTGGAGTTACGAAGTGCTGTCGCGGGAAGTGCGCGCCAATCTGGTCTATCGCGAGTTCACCCGGATCGGCGGCGACAAGGTTCCGGACGACAGGACGATGGGAAACCTGGCGCGTCAACTGGGGCCGGAGGTGATCGAAAAGCTGCATCGGCGGGTGGTGGAGATCGCGCAGGAAAACAAGATCGCAACGGGTCGTAAGATGCGGGTCGATACGACGGTGGTGGAGACCGACATCCACTATCCGACCGACAGCACGTTACTGGGTGACGGGGTGCGCGTCCTGACGCGCATCATGAAGAAGGTCACCGCCGTGGCGGGGAAGGCCGGCACGCAGCTGCGCGACCGCAGCCGGTCCGCAAAGTTGAAGGTTTTGGCGATTGCTCGCGCCAGCCGGAACAAGACGGAGCAAGGGCGGCAGAAGATGAAGAAGGCCTACGTCAAACTTTTGGAAATCACCAGCCGGGTTACGGGGCAAGCGAAGAAGTTTTCGCGCGAGATCGTCAAGCGCGTCAAGCGGGGCAATCTGTCCGTAATGCACAAAGCCAAAAAGCAACTCGATGAGATGATTCCCCGCGTCCAGCAGGTGCTGCGCCAGACACGGGAGCGAGTGCTGCGCGGCAACACCAAGGCCGAAGGAAAGCTACTCAGCATTTTCGAGACGCACACCGAGGTGATCCGCAAGGGCAAGGCGCATAAGCCCAATGAGTTCGGCAAACTGGTCCTGATTCAAGAGGCGGAGAACCAGATCGTTACGCACTACCAAGTGTGCGAGCAACGGCCGGCCGACGCGACATTGCTGGAAGGATGTCTGGAGCAGCACGTCGAACAGTTCGGACGCGCCCCGGAACGCGTGGCGGCGGATCCCGGATTCTTTTCAGCCGCTAACGAATCCAAAGCCCACCAAATGGGAGTCAGGCGAGTCTCGATTCCAAGCCACGACACCAAGAGCCCCGTGCGCAAGCAGCGGCAGAAGCAGCGTTGGTTTAAGGAACTTCAGAAATGGCGCACAGGTTGTGAAGGCCGCATCAGTGTTCTCAAACGCCGGCATGGGCTGCGGCGATCGCTCTACAAGGGACCGGACGGCATCCAGCGCTGGGTCGGACTCGGGGTAATCGCCGACAACGTCATTCATATCGGCACTCACCTGGCCGAGCAAGCACGCCCGCGCGAAGTACCCTGTTAATCAACCGCTACGTTTCTCCGTTCCTGTCCGCACCGGAAACAGATTCTTTAACTCGCCTTTCATCCCACTCCCAACGCTCCCCTCGGCCTCGAAGACCTCCCGTCAGGACAATATTTCCGGGACGCCGACTCAGGCTGAGGCAGCTTTCAGAATTTTAAGTGGGAAAGTAGCTAGTGACCCAGTTCGCGATAGACAGCGTAGGTCTTCTCTACCGCGCTCTCCCAGGTGAATTGTCTGGCGCGCTCGCGGCCGCGCGCGATGAGTTCGCGCCGGCGCTCTTCATCCGTTGCCAGCCGGACCAGCGCCGCAGCCAGTTCCTCCTCGCTTTCAGGGATCGACCAGTTCGGCCGCATCGCCCGCGACCTCGGGTAGCGCCGAACGGTTCCCCGCAATCACCGGCACCCCGGCCGCCATCGCTTCGAGGATCGGCATCCCGAACCCTTCATCCAGTGAAGGAAACGCAAAGATACTCGCACGAGCGTACCAGCGCGCCAGTTCCTCCTCCGTGAGGTAGCCGGTGATGACGATGCGGTCACTCGCGCCATCGAGCGCAACTTGCGCCGCATAGCCCTGCGAACCCGCGAGCACGAGCGTCCAATCTTCCGGCATGGCGCGAAACGCGCGCATCAGCAACGCCTGGTTCTTGCGTTTCTGAATGGCGCCCACGCAAAGCACAACCTTCTCCCGCGCGAGATCCGGAATCGGGCGTGGAATCACGCCGTGATGAATGACGCGGATGCGATCGGCAGGCACTTTCAGATACTGCTCCACCTGCGAGGCAGTGAAGGCCGAAACGGTCACGATGAGATCTGCCGCCGCCGCGGCGTCGCGCGCCTGTCGGGCAAATCGCGCGCGGAAGTCGGCCGTGCTGTATTCGCCGGAAAGCACAAACAGGTCGTGAAAGGTCGCGACCTGCCGGCGAAATCGGCGCGCCGGCAGGCGCTGATTGAGACCGTGGAAGATTGCAGCCGAGCGGCTTCCCCATGTCTCGGAGAGAAAACGCCGTTTCACGTTGGCTGGTTTCGCGATCCTGCGCGCGCGCAGGTACCGGTTCGACCGGTAAAACCATTCCCAGGATTCCGTCAGGATGCGCGGCCGCGAGGCCTTGCAGGATCTCACGCGAGTACACACCGACACCCGTAAGCGAAGGACCCAGGCTATAGGTGGCGTCAAGCGCGACAGGCACGTGAGAGTAGTGTACCTGTCGTTAGTCAAGGTCGTTAGTTAAGGTCGCTATTCCAGCTGATACTCCTTCAACCTGCGGTAAAGCGTGGTGCGCCCGATGCCCAGCATCTGCGCCGCGAGAGTGCGGTCGCCGCCCGTATGTTCCAGCGCGCGGCGGATGGCAGCCTTTTCCATCTCGTGCAAAGGAACGACACTCCGGGCCGGTTGCATAGTCTGGCTCCCCACCGCAGCAACAGAGACGAAGACCGGCGGCGCTACCAGCGCGGGCGTGGTTCGCGATGCCGGTAGGAAGATCGGCGAAGTGCAGCAGCGGCCCCGAGTTGAAAGACATCATCCGCTCCAGGCAGTTCATGAGTTCGCGTACGTTGCCGGGCCAATCGTAGTTCTTCATGGCTTCCGCCGCGTCATGCGTCAGAGCAAAGCGCTCGGGAGCGCGTTCGAGAAAGCGTTCGATCAGCAGCGGGATGTCTTCCCTCCGATCGCGCAAGCGGCGGCAGCGTCAGGCGCACCACGTTGAGCCGATGGAAGAGGTCGTCGCGGAAGCGGCCAGCGGTTACCTCTCTCTGAAGATCGCGATTGGTCGCGGCGATGACGCGCACATCGATCTGAGTCCGCTGCAGCGAACCCAGCGGACGCAGCTCCCTCTCCTGCAGAACGCGCAGCAGCTTGGCCTGCAGTTCGAGCGGCAGCTCGCCGATCTCATCGAAGAACGCCGTGCCGCCGTGCGCCAGTTCGATCAGACCGCGCTTGTTCTCGGTCGCGCCCGTGAACGCGCCGCGCACGTGGCCGAAGAGTTCGCTCTCCATCATCGTGCCCACCAGCGACGCGCAATCGATGGGGACGAAGTGCCCGCGCGGGTCGGCGTTGTAGATGGAGCGCGCGACGATTTCCTTGCCCGTGCCGCTCTCGCCCTGAATCAGGACGGTCGACCGGCGCACCGCCAGCTTCTCGATCTGCGCGCGAATTTGCAGGATGGCGGGCGCGCGGCCCACCAGCCCGGTAGCGGTCATCTTGATGTATTCAGTGCGGGAAGCGGGAAAACTTCTCACGGGCGATTTGTCACGGGTCCAAACGGACTACAAACGCCTGAGGCTCGTGCTGCTCTTCGCGAATCCGCTTCGCGAGCAACTCGGCCGCCTCCTGAGAGTTCTCGCGCCCGGCCAGCACGCGCCAGACCGGCGTGTCGCCGGCGCGCAGAACCGCCTTCCCTGCCCCATATGCCGTGGTCATGTTCTGCACCGCGCGGTCCGCGTTGGCTTTCACGCCGAATGCACCCACCTGGACGGCGAAAAGCGCCGCTTCCGGATTCGCGGGCGGAGTGATCACGGTGACCTCGACCTGGCCGACCCCCGGGCCGATCAGGCCGATCTCGACCGCGGCCGCATGCGAGAGATCGATGATGCGCCCCCCGACGAAAGGTCCGCGATCGATGATGCGCACGTCGACGGTTTTATCGTTGGCCATGTTGCGCACCCGCACCATGGTCTGGAAAGGCAGCGTGCGGTGCGCGGCGACAAGTTGTTCCATGTCGTAGATTTCGCCGTCGGCCGCCGGACGTCCGTGATACGGATGGCCGTACCAGCTGGCGAGGCCGCGCTCGACAGTGCCCGACCGGAGGCGCCACAGCGGTCGGCGACGGCGCGCGCGGGGCTCGGGCGACGTTCGTTTTCTTCTTGCCGCAGCCGGCGATGAAGACGGCCAGCAGGATCAGGACGGTGAGCGATCGCCGCATCGGAATAATGTACCTATGCTAACCCTGCGCGAAACTGGTAGTCGATGCTTAATGACGCCGCAGTCGTAATTCTTGCCGCCGGGCAAGGTACCCGCATGAAGTCCCGTATGGCCAAAGTGTTGCATCGGGCCGGAGGCAAGCCGCTCGTCCGGCAGGCCATCGATACCGCTCTCGAGATCGCTCCGCCAGAGCGCGTGTATTCGTCGTGGTGGGATATCAGGCGGATGAAGTAGCGCGCCGAAGTGGAAGCCGCCGGCGCCGGCGCGATTCATCAGAAGGAGCAGTTGGGCACCGGGCATGCGGTGATGTGCGGTGAAGATCGTCTGGCGAAGCTGGGCGGGCGATTGGTCGTGTTCGTGGGCGATTGCCCGTTGATTCGCGCCGCGACTCTCGAAGCGCTGGCGGAAACGCAGCGGTCAACCGGCGCCGCGGCCACCGTGATCACGACCGAGGTGGAGGATCCCACCGGCTACGGGCGCATCATTCGCGGACCCGATGGCGGTGTTCTCGAGATCGTCGAGCACAAAGCCTGCACGCCCGAGCAGCTCGCGGTGTGCGAGATCAACTCGGGGATTCTTTGCTTTGAAGCCGCAGCGCTGTGGAAGCATATCCATGAGCTGCGCACCGATAATCCGGCGCGCGAATACTATCTCACCGATATGGTTTCGATTCTCATTCGCGCCGGCATGCGCGTGACCGCGCTGAAGATTGCGGACCCCAACGAACTTTTCGGGATCAACAATCGTGTCGAACTCGCCCAGGCCGATCGCATCCTGCGCGAGCGCAAGATCCGCGAACTGATGATCGAGGGCGTGACGATCGAGAAGCCCGAAACGGTCACGGTGGATGCGAACGTGAAGATCGGCATGGACACCATCATCGGCCCGTTCGCCCAGATCACGGGCGATACGGTGATCGGAGAGAAGTGCCGTATCGGCGACGTCGGCGATCATCGACCATTCGGTGCTTGGGGACAACGTGGAAGTGTTCCCGTTCACGATGGTGTCCGCATCGAAGCTCGACACCCGATCGCATGTGGGACCTTACGCGCGCCTGCGGATGGGCGCACATTTAGACGAAAACGCGCATGTCGGAAACTTTGTCGAGCTGAAGAAAACACATCTCGGCGCAGGCTCGAAATCGATGCACCTCGCGTATCTGGGCGATTCGACGATCGGAGCGAAGACCAACATCGGCGCGGGCACCATCACGTGTAATTACGATGGGGCGAAGAAGCATCCGACAGTCATCGGCAGCGGTGTGTTTGTGGGAAGCAACTCGACGCTGGTGGCTCCGATTGAAATCGATGAGGGTGCTTATATCGCCGCCGGCAGCGTGATTACGGACCACGTTCCGGCCAAGACACTGGCGTTAGGGCGAGCCCGCCAGGTGAATAAGGAAGACTGGAAAAAGCGCACGTAACAAGTGGTGCCGATAGGACTTTCAAGGCCGACAAAATTACCGAGCGCCGCGCTCTCGATCAAACTGGCTACATAAGTTTCAACTGCGGCTCCCTGTTTTGCGGCTTGACGCACGAGCTCCGCCTGAACCTCGGGCGCAAGTTCAGTCATAAGGCTCATTGGCGCAGTCCCTTTAATACCCTACAACCGATTAATCAAACTAGCCACATATCCCGCGCCAAACCCGTTATCAATATTCACCACCGTCACATTGCTCGCGCAACTATTCAACATGCCCAGCAGCGCGGCCAGCCCATGGAAACTCGCGCCATAACCCACGCTCGTAGGCACCGCAATCACCGGCACCGAAACCATCCCGCCGACCGCGCTAGGCAAGGCGCCCTCCATACCCGCGCACACAATCACCACCCGCGCCTCCGCCAGCCGCTCGCTATTGCTGATCAGCCGATGAATCCCCGCGACGCCGATATCGTGGATCGATTCCACCTCATTCCCCATCACCTCGGCCGTGACCCGCGCCTCTTCGGCGACGGAGATGTCGCTCGTCCCCGCGCATACCACCGCGATCTTTCCCTTCCCATGCACCGCGCGATTCTTCCAGAAGCGAATCGCCCCGGAGATCGGAAAATACTCGCCGCCCGGCAATTCTTCCAGAACGCGCTCCGCCATCGTGGGAGTCGCGCGCGTGATCAAAACGTTATCCGCGCGGGCAAGCAGCTCGCTCGCGATCGAAACCACATGTTCCACCGTCTTGCCCAATCCGAAGATGACTTCGGGAATGCCATGCCGCAAGGCCCGGTGGTGGTCGATCTTGGCAAAACCGAGATCTTCGAACGGCAGATGACGCACGCGATGAAGCGCCGCATCCACGTCGGTCGCGCCGCTGCGTACGTCTTCCAGAAGCGCGCGTAACTGATCTTCAGTCATCCGATAAAATAGTAGCTTGCCGCGAACGCGATGTTCCTGAAACGCCTCCGATTAACGCTCGAAATGATCAAGTTCGAGCACTCCGTGTTCGCGCTGCCGTTCGCGCTGACCGGAGCGTTGCTCGCTGTGCGCGAAAGCGGTTTCGCCGTCTCCGGCATCTGGACCAAAGTGTTCTGGATCGTCGTCGCCATGGTGGGCGCACGCTCCGCCGCCATGGCCTTCAACCGCCTGGTAGACGCCGATATCGACGGCCGCAATCCGCGCACGAAGATGCGCCACATCCCGGCCGGTCTGCTCACCCGCACCTTCTGCCTGGGCTTCACCATCGCCGCCAGCGCGCTTTTTCTCTTCGCCGCCTGGGAACTGAATCCGCTCTGCTTCCGCCTCGCGCCCGTCGCGCTGGCGGTCGTGTTGTTCTACTCGTTCACCAAGCGCTTCACGCATCTCTCGCACATCGTGCTGGGATTCGCGCTCGGCATCGCGCCGGCCGCCGCCTGGATCGCGGTGCGCGGCTCGCTCGATCCGCGCATCCTGTGGCTCACCGCCGCGGTCACGTTCTGGACCGCCGGCTTCGACATCATCTACTCCTGCCAGGATTACGAATTCGATAACGCCCTGCAGCTTTACAGCATGCCCCGCTGCTGCGGCATCCGCAATGCGCTGATCATCGCGCGCGTGCTGCACGTCCTCATGATCGTTTCCCTGCTGATGCTGGTCTGGCAGTTGCACCTCGGGTTGCTGAGCGTGGCCGGCGTCGCGGCCGTTGCGTGCCTCCTGATCTACGAGCACGGCCTCGTGAAAGCGGACGATCTTTCGCGCGTCAACGCGGCCTTCTTCACCATGAACGGCTAGGTCAGCGTGCTATTCTTCGTCTTCTGGGCAGCCGACATTTGGCTGATACGCTTGGTTGATACGCCTTGGTTGATACACCAATGAAAATCACGTTTGAAGACCGCCGCCTCGAAGCCATCCGCGACAAGGTGGAAGCCGGCGCCCGGCTGTCCTACGACGACGGCGTCGCGCTCTTCCGCTCCAGCGATCTTCTCGCCCTCGGCTACATGGCCAACCTCGTGCGCGAGCGCATGCACGGCGATGTCACCTACTTCAACGTCAACCGCCACATCAATCCGACCGACGTCTGCGTCGCCAGTTGCCGCCTCTGCGCCTTCGGCAAACAGAAGCGCGATCCGAACTCCTACACCATGTCGCTCGAACAGGTCTGGGAAACGGCAGGCAAGGGCTGGAGCGAAGCGATCACCGAGTTCCACATCGTCGGCGGCCTGCATCCCGAACTGACTCTCGATTGGTTCTGCCAGATGCTGCGCGGTCTGAAGGAACGCTTCCCGGCCATTCACCTGAAGGCGTTCACGATGGTCGAGATCGGCTACTTCGCGCGCCGCGAGAAGATGTCGATCCGCGACGTTCTCATCAAGCTGCGCGACGCCGGCATGGATTCCCTGCCCGGCGGCGGCGCGGAAGTCTTCAGCGAACGCGTGCGCCGCATCATCTGCGATCACAAACTAACCGGCGATGAATGGCTGGAGACCGCGCGCACCGCGCATGAGCTCGGGCTGCACTCCAACTGCACGATGCTCTACGGCCACATCGAGAACGAAGAGGATCGCGTCGATCATCTGGTGCGGCTGCGCGGCTTGCAGGACGAGACCAACGGCTTCGTCACCTTCATTCCGCTGGCGTTTCACCCGCAGAACACGGCGCTTTCACACATCTCGAAAACCACCGGCTTCGACGATCTGAAGAACATCGCCGTCGCGCGGCTGATGCTCGACAACATCCCGCACATCAAGGCGTACTGGATCATGATGACCCCGAAGGTCGCCCAGATCGCGCTGCGCTTCGGCGCCGACGATATCGATGGCACGGTGGTCGAAGAGAAGATTTATCACGAAGCAGGAGCGACCACGTCGCAATCGATGCGGCGCGGCGAACTGCTGCGTCTGATCAAACTGGCCGGGCGCACGCCTGTTGAGCGCGATACGCTTTATCGCCCGGTGCAGCGCACCGAAAGCGCCTTCACCGTTCTGGTTTAGCCTTTCTGCAAACCTGTTTACTGCTTGCTTGCGCGCGGCTCGGAAATGACACATCGCTACCGAGCCTCGACTGTCAAGGAGCGGTGCTCTAATTCCGAAGCGGCTTACCTGTCTTCAGCATGTGCTGAATCCGCTGCTGCGTCTCTTTGTGCCCGCAGAGGCTGAGGAAGGCTTCCCGTTCCAGATCGAGAATAAACTGCTCGGAAACCTGAGGCGTTCCGGTCAAGCGCCCGCCGCTCAGGACATAAGCCAGCTTCTCGCCGATCACCGCGTCATAGGCTGAGATGTACCCGCCCTGCTGCGCCATCCACACACCCATCTTCATCAACGCGAAGCCTTCGTCTCCGGAGACCGTAATGTCCGTGCGAGGCGCACCCGCCGCATAACCCGGCACCAGAGACAGCGCGAGGTGCTTCGCGTCGTCGATCAGCCGTTCCGGGTTCATCGAAATGCCATCGCCATCCCGCAGGTAGCGGAATTGCCGCGCTTCCGCCGCGCTAGTCGCGACCTTCGCAAAACCAATCTGTTCGAAGATCTTCCTGGTATCGCGCGACCGCAGCAGCATCTCTTTGCAGCCGCCGCCCGCGGGAATCAATCCCACGCCCACTTCGACGAGGCCCATGTAAAGCTCGGCCGACGCCTGCACTCGCGCTGCAATGCAGCGGCAGTTCGCAGCCGCCTCCGAGCGCGAGCCCGAAAGGCGCGGCCACCACCGGCTTCGCCGCGTACTTCAGCGCCATGTTCATCTGCTGGAAGTTGTTGATGGCGGCGTTGAGCTCGTCCCACTCCTGCTCCTGCGCGGCGAGCAGCACCATCATGAGATTCGCGCCGGCGGAAAAGTTCTCGCCCTGATTGCCGATGACCATCGCCTCGAAGTTGTCTTCGAGCTCGGCGAGGCCCGCACGCACCATGAGCATGATGTCGTCGCCCATCGCGTTCGCCTTGCTATGAAAATCGCAGCAGAGGACGCCATCGCCCAGATCGATCAACGACGCGCCGGGATTCTTCTTCACCACGCCGCGGGCGCGCTTGAGATCGGCGAGCACAGTGATGCCGGGGCGCGGCTCGAGTCCCCGATAATCGGTGGACGCGCAGATCGAAATATTCGGTTCGCGGCATCGCCCGCCCAATCCGCGACACGGTAGAACGACATCGCACCGGAGCCGAGCATGCGCAGCACGCTCTCCGGCAACTCACGGCCTTCCGCCGCGATGCGCCGCGCGGTTGCTTCGAAGCCCATCGCGTCCCAGAGCTCGAACGGCCCGAAGCGCGTTCGCATAACCCCAGCGCATGGCGCGGTCGATCTCGACAATGCGGTCCGAAATCTCCGGCACCATGTGGGCTGCGTAACGCACGTGGTCGCTCAGCAGTTGCCAGAGAAAGCGCCCCGCTTTGTCATCGAGCGCGATGAGGGCCTTCAGGCGATCGGCCAGCGGCTCGATCTTCCGCACCGTTTCGAGAGAGGCGAAACGCGGCTTCGCGGCCGGATGATACTCAAACGTCTTGCGATCCAGCGCATGGATTTCACGATCTTTCCCGACGCGTTTGTAGAAACCCTGGCCGGTCTTATCGCCCAGCCAGCCGCGCTGAATGACCTCGCTGACAAAAGGCGCGAGCTGAAACCGTTCGCGAAACGGATCGTTCGGAACCGCTTCGTAGAGGTTCTTCGTCACGTGCTCCCAGACATCGATCCCGACGATGTCGAGCAGCCGGTAACTGGCGCTCTTCGGAAGCCCGATGAGCGGACCGGTGAGGGCGTCCACCTCCTCGATCGTCAGGTCGTGCTCGACCGTGAGCTGCTGCACCCGGGAACCAAAGAATGCGCCGATGCGGTTGCCGATGAAGTTCGGCGTGTCCTTGCACGGCACCACGCCTTTACCCAGATGGCGGTCGCAGAAATCGGAGATGAAGGCGAGAATATCGGGGCGGGTTTCCGCGCCCGGAATGACTTCCACCAGATGCAGGTAGCGCGGTGGATTGAAGAAGTGCGAGCCGAGAAAGTGCTGCCGGAATTCCTCCGAATAACCCTCCGAGATCTGCGCGAGCGGAATGCCGCTGGTATTGGTCGAGACGATGGTCCCCTCGCCGCGATGCGGAATGACGCGGTCGTAAAGCGCGCGCTTGATGGCGAGGTTCTCGGTTACGGCCTCGACGATCCAGTCGCAGTCTTTGATCTTCGGAAGGTCGTCATCGAACGTGCCGGTCGAAATCAGCCGCGCGGATTCGAGAATGAAGAATGCGCCAGGACGCCCTTTCAGCGCGGTGTCAACGGCCTTATCCGGGCGGACGATATCGAGCAGCAGGGACGGAATCTGCGCGTTGGCGAGATGCGCGGCGATGCGGGAACCCATGGTCCCGGCTCCCAGAACGGCGACACGGCGGATTGGCTTCATTGAAGTATGGCTACGGAAGAAGCACTGATCGGTGAATCCAGAGGATATTGTCCCAGCTCAATACCTTCTGGGTACCATCGAAGAGCCTGGAGAAGCTGCCACCGCCGGCCTTGAAGGAGAATTCCTTCACGCGGTCGGGCGGATTGGTAGTGACGTTCTTCAGGATGTCGAGCACCTGCTCCTGCCGGGAGATCTGATAGAAGCCGGGATTCTTCGCCGAGTAAAACTTCGTATCGTTCGGATTGCCCTTGTTGCCCACGCCGCGCTCATATTTAATGTGAAGCTCGAGGCGTTCACCTCCGGCGGCTGTGAATACCCAATCCTGAGAATCGAGGAGGGGACCACCGGCAGCACTCGAGGTAGTCCGCTGCATCGAGTGCGTGGTGGCCTGGAGGTATACACCGAAGGGCCCGGGGGCATCCGCCGAATCTTCCGTCAATCCGCCCACAACGAGCTGAACATTGGCGCCGGATGCGTCCTTAACCGGAGCGACCAGGTACACAAGCCGGTTGGAACCCTTGCCAACGGGCTTGCCGTCCGGTCCGTTGATGGTCACCCGGTCGATGAAAACGGCGCGCAGGTTGCAGTCCTTTGCCGCCCCCTGGGCCGCGATGTTCGGCATCCAGCCAGCCGGCAGGAAGGCGTTCAATACAGCGTCGGGAACGCGAAGATCAAGCTGAAACCTGGTTTCGAAGCTTGATTCGACTGGTGTTTCCGCGTTTGCCTGCCCGGCAAACGTGCCGCACACCAACGTGCAGATAACGAAGAGATTACGCATGAAGGGCCAAGCATATCACCCACGGACGCTGAGTGAATACTGGGCCAGCCAGCGTAGTTTTTCGATCACGTCGCGGACCAGTGTCGGCGTATTGTCCGCAGTGAGCTCGGTCATTGTGTAGATCTGTTTCGAATCCGGTTCGAGGCCGTCCACGTGAACCACTTCGACGGAATCCGGCAGGAATTGCCGCTCGGTGATCCCGGCAATCGTGCTGGCGCGTCTCCAAAGGACCGCCAGCTGGGGCTGATAGTCCCTGCGGAACCGCCATACCAATTCGCCCGACCGCGCCGGATTCGAGAGCTCCGCAGCCAGTTCATGCACCAGATTGGCGGACTGAATAGCGATTCTGGTCGCTCGCTCCACAATCAGAATATAGCGCGCCGAGCGCCGGCTGCGTCGCAAATTTTACCCTCCTGAAGACGGTCCGCTTTGCCGATAGGAGTACAGCGGTCGCACTCTGATGGACTCGATGATTTCGTTGAAGAAGCACCTGGAGGCCGCCGTGAAACAGGGATGGAATTCGGCGGAACCCGGAGATCCCGCGCTGGAGGCCTTCCATGCCCTGCTGCTCGCTGCGGGCAATGCCGGGAATCGGGCGGTGCCCGACCTCGGCCCGGACTTGCGGAAGCAGTTAACGGCGCTGGCCGCAGCACTCTCGCCAAAGAGCACGCCGGAAACGGTCGCCGGCGCGAGTCAGCGCGCGCGCCACGAGCTTTCGCCAATGGGCGGAGCAGGCGTTTCTTCGGTATGAAGCGAGCGAGCGCGATCTCAAACAGATCGTCGAGGTGATGGCCAGCGGGATTGCGTCCGTCGCGCGGCGGGACGAACGCACGGCCCGGGAGTTCGGCGACCTGACGAGAAAATTCCGCGCGATTGTAACCCTCAGTGATCTTGCCGTGATGCGCCGGTCGATTCTGGAGCAGGCGAACGCATTAACCATCTGCGTTGCGCGCATCGCCGAGGAGAGCAGTCAGACTCTCGATCGTTTGCGCGCGGAGGTTGACGATTACCGTGCGCGGCTGACGAAATCGGAAGAGCTTTCCTCTCTGGACTCCCTGACCGGCCTCAAGAACCGACGCTGCTTCGAGGCTGAGTTGGCAGCGAACATCCGCAGCGCGAAACACTTCAGTCTGATCCTGATCGATCTCGACGGATTCAAGGACATCAATGATCGCTTCGGCCATCCCGCGGGAGATGAGGTGCTGAAGTATTTCGGAGCGAGGCTGCAGCGGCAGTTCCCCTCGGCGGACCTGGTGGCGCGCTGGGGAGGAGACGAATTCGCGGTGATCATCAGCAGCGGTCTGAGGGACGCCGAGTCACGGGTGCATCGCATCCGGAGGGCGGCACTGGGCGAATATCAAATCACCATTGCAAAGAAGGCAGTAACAGTCGCGGTTGATGCTTCAATCGGCGTGGTCGAGTGGGATGGCAACGAAGACGGACCCGAAATGCTGGCGCGCGCCGACCGGCAGATGTATGCTAGCAAGGAATCGGCCAGAGTAGTACGCGTGGGCTGATTTTCCGGGCTGTAATTTATTAGAGCTGTAGTCTAAAGGGATGGAATGGTCTCGCCTTCTCAGTTGCCGTCGCGCCGGGCCGTCGGGTTTTGCGGACGGTGACAGCACGGAATTCGAGAAGGATCTGAGCCGCGTCGTCTTCAGCACGCCGGTGCGGCGGCTGCAGGACAAGACCCACGTCTTCCCGCTTGAGCCGCACGACGCCGTGCGTACCCGCCTCACCCATTCGCTCGAAGTCAGCAGCGTTGCCCGCGATCTCTCGCAGGCGGCGATCCGGCGGATGGAAGATCGCATTCCGCAGAAGTACGCGCACGCCATCTCCACCATCGCGGCGTGTTCGGCGCTGCTGCACGACGTGGGGAATCCTCCGTTCGGTCACGCCGGCGAACGCGCGATTCAGGACTGGTTCGCTGAGAAGCTGCACGCCGACAGAGACTTCGAAGGGATCTTTGTTGAAGCCGCGAAGTGCCTTCCACTCGCGCAGGACTTCCTGCAGTTCGATGGCAACGCCCAGATGATGAGGCTGGCCGGACGGTTGCAGGTGCTGAGCAAGCATAACGGGTTGAATCTGACCTTCGGCACGCTTTCGGCCGCGTGCAAGTATGTGGTCGCAGCGAGGGATACCGTTGCCCAGCGGCATGAGTTTTCGAAGCCCGGCTTCTTTGAGACGGAGCGGGAACTGGTGCAACGCATACAAGAGGAAACCGGTACTGGCGTTGCGCGAAACCCGATCACGTATCTCGTGGAGGCTGCGGATGATATCGTCAACGTCTGCATCGATCTGGAAGACGGCATTCGCAAACGGATCTTTCGCTGGGATGAAATGATCGAAGAGTTGGAGCGCGGGGGCGCTTCGGGAGAAGGTCTGGCGTTAAAGAAACAGGCGGAAATTCTGGCGGCACAGAGCGGATTCACGGCCGACGAGGCATTCGCCCAGGCGTTCCGGACGCGGCTCATGGCGAGACTGATACCTGCCGTGCTCACCGAGTTTCAGCGTTCGTACGACGCCATCATGGATGGTGATTACGGCTACGAACTCGTCCGCCGGTCGGATGCCGCGGTGCTTTATAACGCATGCAAGGAAGTGGTCAAGCGAAGGATCTTCAGCTCAGCCGAGGTGCTTCGTCTGGAGATCATGGGGCGGCGCGTAATTCACGATATGCTGGATCTCTACTGGGAGGGCCTGTCGCTTGTGAACCGTGACGAGAAGGGATTCAGCACGAAGCTCTATCTGCTGTTCTCCGACAACTATCGGCAGGCCTATGAACAGGACCTCGAACGCAGTTACCCGACACTTGAAGGGGCGGCGAAGAAGCACTATCTTCGGCTGCGGTTGGTGTGCGATCAGGTGGCGGGGATGACGGATGCTTATGCGGTGCGGCAGCACCGATCGTTGATGAATGCGTGAACTTATGAAGATGACGTTGCCGATGTTCTTGCTTGCCGGAGTGATGTGCGCGCAACAGCCGCCGGCGGCCGGTCCGCCGCCTGTCGAGTGCGGCGTGCACGGGGATCTGGAGATCATCTGCGGCACTCATTCGCCGGAGGATCTGGAATTGACTCCGGATGGAAAGTACCTCATCGTTGCCCAGTTCGTTAACGGCCGCGGTGGCACGGGAGCGGGCCTCGCGCTGCTCGATCTTGCGAAGAAGACTACAGCAACATCGCCATCAAAGACGAGCCGAAGAAAGACTGGGGCGATCCGGCATGCCCGGGGCCGGTCAACGGCATGCTGATTCCTCACGGCATCTCGCTGCTGAAGACACGGCTGTATGTGGTGAATCACGGCGGCCGGCAGTCCATCGAGATGTACGAGTTGCGGAAGGCGGGTGGAAGCTGGGAGCTTGCGTGGCACGGCTGCGTAGTGACCAAGCAGGAGTTCAACGATGTTGCGATCACCTCCGACGGCGGCTTTATCGGAACGCATCCCACTGCGCTTACGCCGCCGGGCGGACGCGGCGGCAACCTGTTCAGCGGGGAGCCCAGCGGATACGTCTCGCGCTGGACGCCGGGTAAGGCCGAGGAAGAACTGCCGGGTACGAGGCAAGGGCTATCCGAACGGCGTGCTGGTGAGCGCCGATGGCAAGACCATGTACTTCAACGCGTGGACTGCGAAAGAAGTCCACAAGTACGACCTGAAGGCGGGCAAGGATGTCGGCGTGGTGAAGCTCGACTTCATGCCCGATAACATCACGTGGGCGAGCAAAGGCCAGATCCTGGCGGCCGGCGTGAAGGGTGCGCGCGGCGATTGCCCGGCCGGGAGCGGCGCACCCTGCATTCAGGGGTTCGGGATTGCGGAACTCAATCCCTCAACGTGGCAGGCGAAGACGGTGTTCGACTCGCAGGGCAAAGGCAATGTGATCGCCGGTGTTTCGGTCGCGCTGCAGGTTGGCAACGCGATCTACGTCGGATCGTTCCAGGGCGACCGCGTGGTGCGGATCAATTGGAAGCAATGAAGTTGCGATAGCTCGCGGCAAAATCCATCACGCACATCGTGCCGTAGAGCGCGTGCGGCCCGCAGGCGATGCCGACGTAGCGCCAGGCCGGATTCAGCAGGTTGTGGCGGTGCCCGCGATCTTCGACTCCGAAATCGAGCAGTTGTACGATCACGTTTTCGCGCGGGTCGTCGAGACCGTACGCGATGTTCTCACCGCTCGACCCCGACCATACTCCGTAGCGCTCGATGCGCGTGCGGAACGTGCTCCCGTCGGAACCGATGTGGCCAGTCATTCCGTGGCTGCCGGTGTCGCGGACGTGGTCGGCCGCGGCACGCGACAGGCCGGCGGAGAGAATGAGTTCGCCGGGATCGGTATGGATTGACTGGAGTTCGGAAACCGTCTCGTCGAGAACATGCACGGCATACTCGGGTGAGAACGAAGTCTCGTCGGGAACGCGCCATTTCCTGATCAGACCCGCGTAAGCAGACGGGTTGGCGCGAAGTTGATTGATGTCGCTCAGAATTCCACGTTCGAGGGGCGAAGGATTCTGGGCTAACGCCGCCGATGCTATCACGGCGGTGATGAAAATCAGGAGACTCCGCACTACATCCCAACACTACACTGGTAATTTGAGCAACACAACTGTGGCGGTGCTGGCCGAGAAGCCTTCGGTGGCACGCGACATCGCGAGTGTACTGGGCGCGTCCACGCGCGGCGAAGGGTATCTGCATGGCAACGGGTATGTGGTCACGTGGGCCATCGGGCATCTCGCGGCGCTTGCGCAACCGCATGAAATCCGGCCGGAGTGGAAGGCGTGGCGGCGGGATCTGCTGCCGATGCTGCCCGAGGCCTGGCCGCTGGTGGTCTACGAGAAGACCCGGGATCAGTTTGAAACGGTGCGCAAGATTCTGGTTTCGCCGCGCGTCGCCAGCGTCATCTGCGCGACCGATGCGGGGCGCGAAGGCGAGCTGATTTTCCGTTACGTCTATGAGGCGGCGGGGTGCGAGAAGCCGGTCAGCCGGCTCTGGATTTCTTCGCTCACGCCGGATGCGATTCGCCGGGGCTTCGATGCGATCCGGCCGGGGCGCGATTACGATCCGCTGGCCGAAGCGGCGCGCGGGCGCAGCCGCGCCGACTGGCTTGTCGGCCTGAATCTCACGCGCGCTTACACGATCGCTTACGGCGATGAGTTGAGCGTGGGGCGCGTGCAGACGCCTACGCTCGCGATGGTGGTGGAGCGGGAGCTCGCGATCCGGCGGTTCGTGCCGGAGGATTACCTCGAGGTCGAGGCGGACTTCCAGCGCGATAAAGGGCGATACAAGGGCACGTGGGTGCGGGATGTCGAGGACGTTCAGAAGTCGGCTCGGCTCGCGGCGGATGGTGTTGAGGCAGCGCAGATCGTGGCGCGTGCGCGGAGCGGGAAGGCGGCGATCGAATCGGTCAAGTCCGAAACGCAGCGCATGGGGCCTCCGCAGCTTTACGACCTCACCGAACTGCAGCGCCATGCCAACCGGCTCTTCGGATTCAGCGCGCAGAAGACGCTCGATCTGGCGCAGGTGCTGTATGAGCGACATAAGCTGATCAGCTATCCGCGCACCGATAGCCGGCATCTGTCGCAGGATGTGGCGTCGACTCTGCCGCAGATTGTGCGCGCGATTGCGGGGCCTTATCGCGAGCATCTGGCACCGGGAACGGGCGAGAAGCCTTTGGGCCGGAAGTTCGTGGACGATGCGAAGGTCAGCGATCACCACGCGATCATCCCGACGGTGACTTCGCCGGATCGGGCTGATCCGTCGGCGGATGAGAAGAAGATCTACGACCTGATCTGCCGCCGGTTGTTGAGTGCGTGGCATGAGGATCATATCTGGTCTGTGACGACGGTCATCACGGCGATTGCGAACGATGCTTTGATCGATCGCTACTACTCTTCGGGCAAGATGATTTCGCAGGTGGGCTGGAAGGTGCTGGATATTCAGACCACGCGGCGGACACAACAGCAACAGGAGGACGAGCAGGCGCTGCCCGCGGGCCTTGCGGCAGGGCAGGCGCAGGAGGTGGTCAACGTCGAAAGCGTAAAGAAGAAGACGCGCGCGCCGAAGCGGTTGACGGAAGCCACGCTGCTCACCGCGATGGAGACGGCGGGGAAGACGCTCGACGAGAAAGAGCTGTCGGACGCGATGAAAGACAGCGGGCTGGGAACGCCGGCGACGCGCGCTTCGATTATCGAAGTGCTGCTGAAGCGCGAGTACATCGTGCGCAGCGGGAAGAATCTGGAGGCGACGGATAAGGGCATTCGGCTGATTGAGGTGGTGCATCCGGAGGTGAAGAGTCCGGCGATGACCGGGCAGTGGGAAGCGTATCTGAAGCGCATCGAGCGCGGCGAGGCGCGGTTGCAGCCGTTTCATCGAGGGGATCGAAGAGTATGTGCGGGAGGTGGTGGGGAAGATTGCGACCACTCGCGTTCCGCCGCGGCCTGTGGCAGCACCGGCAGAAATCAGAGTTCGCTGACGCGAAGCCTGCTGTGAGCGGCATCGAAGGCGAGCCGCTTCCCGAGTTGCTGCATCGGGCGTTCGGATTTTCCTCGTTTCGCGCGAATCAGGAGGAGGTCTGCCGCACGGTGATCGAAGGCCGCGACGTGCTGCTGGTCATGCCTACCGGCGCGGGGAAATCGTTGTGTTACCAGCTGCCGGGGATTGCGCGCGGCGGCACCACGCTGGTGATCAGTCCGCTGATTGCGCTGATGGAAGATCAGTTCGCGAAGCTGCGCGAGCTGGGATTCGCCGTCGAGTGCATTCATTCCGGACGCGACCGCGCGGCTTCGCGCCAGGTTTGCATCGACTACCTCGCGGGCAAACTGCAGTTCCTGTTCATCGCGCCGGAGCGCTTGCGCGTGAACGGCTTTCCGGAGATGCTGGCGAAACGCAAGCCCGCGCTCATCGCGATCGATGAGGCGCATTGCATCTCGCAATGGGGCCACGATTTTCGTCCCGATTACCGGTTGCTGGGCGGATATGTGCCAACGCTGCGTCCGGCGCCGATCGTTGCGCTCACCGCGACGGCTACGCCGGTGGTGCAGCGCGACATTCTCGAGCAGCTCGGGCTCGTGGAACCGGCGAGCTTCATTCATGGCTTCCGGCGGTCGAATATCGCGATCGAGGTGGTGGAAACCAGTCCTTCGCAGCGTCCCGATCTGGCGCGCGAACTGCTGGCCGATCCGGAGCGGCGGCCGGCGATCGTCTATACGCCGAGCCGCAAGCAGGCGGAAAGCGTGGCGGCGCTGCTCGCGGACGATTTCCCTACTGCCGCTTATCATGCGGGGCTCGATGCGGAGCGGCGTCGTCGCGTGCAGGCCGGATTTCTTGGCGGGAAGCTCGAAGTGATTGTGGCGACGATCGCGTTCGGGATGGGGATCGATAAAGCGAACATACGATCTGTGATTCACACGGCGCTGCCTGGGAGCATCGAAGCGTATTACCAGGAGATCGGGCGTGCCGGGCGCGATGGCGAGCCGAGCCGCGCGATCCTCATGCATTCGTATGCGGACCGGTATACGCACGATTTCTTCTTCGAGCGCGATTATCCGGATGTGATGCTGCTCGACAGGATTTTTGCGCGGCTGCGTCCGGAACCGCAGGCGCGGGAGTATCTGGAGAAGCAGAGCCGTGTTCCGGGCGATGTGTTCGAGAAGGCGCTGGAGAAGCTTTGGGCGCATGGCGGCGCGATCGTCAACGCGACGGATGATGTCAGCCGCGGAATCGACGACTGGCGCGATTCGTATCTGGCGCAGGGCGAGCAAAAACGAAGCCAGATCGAGGGGATGATCCGTTATGCGCAGAGCAATCACTGCCGCATGGCGAGCCTCGTGCGGCACTTCGGCGATGTGGCGGACGGGCAGAAATCGTGCGGGATCTGCGATTTCTGTGCGCCGGACGATTGCATCGCACAGCGATTCCGGAGCGTGACAGCAGAAGAGGAGAGCATCGCCCGCGACGTTCTGGATTGCCTGACGATGAACGGCCGGTCTGTTGGGCAACTGCACGCGGAGGTGTGCGGCGTGCGGAGTCTGGATCGGGATCAGTTCGAAGAACTGCTGGGCGCGATGGCGCGGGCGGCGTTGATCCGGTTGACGGACGCTGTGTTCGAAAAGGATGGTAAGCAGATTCCGTTTCGCAAGGCCCATTTGACGCGCGATGCGGAGTACGTTACGGAAGAGACTCCGCTGGAGTTGACGATTCGGGAGACGGCTCCGCCGGCGCGGAAGTCGAAAGCAAAAACGAAGCCAAAGGTGAAGAAGAAGCGCGTGGCGGCGAAGGAGGTCGCTTCGCGCGATGGGCGCCTGGAAGAAATGCTGCGGACGTGGCGCACAGGGCAGGCGAAGCGCCTGGGTGTGCCGGCGTTCCGCATCATGTCCGACAAGGTCCTGCTGGCGATTGCAGAAAAACGGCCTGGTACGGCTGCGGAGTTGCTGGCAATCCCCGGAATGGGGATTGCTTCGGTGGAGAAATACGGGGCGCAGCTTTACCGCATTCTCAACCAGGCGCGCTTGTGAGTTATCAAAGATCGTCGGTACCTTTCTTCTTTTCATTTAATCTGCCGCACAACCTTTTCGCGCTGTGCGGCAGACTCGCAAACATGGAGCGCTCCACCATCTGATTCGCTCAGACCAGCGCCTTTTTGGTTTCTCGGGAGGTACCGGGGCCGCGTCAATGTCGGGAGCGCCTACCGCCTACTCTTTGGCATTGTCCCGCTCAGAGCCGGCCGGCATGAAGGGCTTAGCGGTCAGTACACGATAGGTGCGACTGACTCTTACAACGCGAAGATACACGGCGCGCGGGCGAAAACGAGCCACGCTCGCCGGAAATTACCGGTAATTCGCTGATTTAAATGGAAGGTGGGTATTCACTTGACTCAGGTAGCCCCTACAGGTTGTGGTTCGACTTCAAAAGGGCTGGGGGCTGCGCGGCGGGTATGACGATGTTTTTGTAGGGTACCGGGTCGAGGGCGACAGCTTGCTGCACGAGCCGATAAAAGAGCTTTCCCCGGTTGGTGGACCGGCGGCGGTTGAACCGGAAGGTGAACTCGTCCAGGTAATAGTCGAGGTGCTCGTGACTCACGGCTCCCTGGTGGGTACCCAACAGCCAGCGCTTGAGTAACGACGCCACGCGATGGACTCGCGGCATCAACTCCGAGGCCATTTGCTTCTTCCCCTTCAGGTACGTGACCTCGTGATCATAGCCCGCAGCAGCCACAGGATCGTACCCAAGCCAGCCGTCGGTGTGGATGGTGCTTCCGGGTTCAACGGTATCCCTGATAAACGGCATCAGGCTTTGCGCCGAGGCGTCCAGGATGCGTCGCATTCGGATCCGGCCAATCCCCGGCCCGTCCTCCTGAGCCGCGATGATAATCAGTGCCTTACGTCCTGTGTGGCGTCCACACGTTCCCTCGTCCACGCCGGCAGTGAAACTCTCGTCCACCTCGATCCGTCCTGTCAACCGATCCCGGTCTGGCCGAACCATGGCGCGGCGCAACTTGTGCAACCAGGTCCAGGCGGTCTTGTAGCTCTTCAGTTCGAGCACCCGCTGCAGACCCAGCGCACTGGCTCCGTTCTTCTGGGTGGTGACCCAGTACATCGCGCGGAACCAATCGGTCAACGGCTTGCGCGTGTCCTGGAAGATCGTCCCGGCTGTCACTGAAGTCTGGCGGCCACACTTGCCGCACTCCAGCAGTACAGACCTCACCGGCCACCAGCGATCACCCGAACAGCGCGGGCATCGGAAGCCTTCCGGCCAGCGAAGCCGGAACAGATAGTCACGGCACGCCTGCTCAGTCGCGAACTGTTCTTCGAACTCCCGGAGGTTACGAGGAAATTCCTCCATGGCCCGCCATACTACAGATTGTGGCCACCTGAGTCAAGTGAATACCCACCAAATGGAAATATAAATCATGACCGATTCGTGATCGGAATTAAGCACCCTGAGGGCCGCGTCAAAGGAGACGAATTCTTCCCGTGTCGTCGCGCAACATGCAGGTACCCATGTATTGCTGACGTGAACTTGCCGCGGCAAGATCGTGATACACGAAAGCGCGCTTCGCAAAGAAATGGCAAACTACCGCGCGACGCAATAAAGCCAGGTTCTTTCGCGCCGATCCGCCATGAATCAGATTGGCGTGCCAGATCAGCACGTCGCCCTTCCGGGCGTGGAAGTAACGCGGTGCGATTCCGTGCTGTTCGACGAGTTCCCGGATGCGGGGTTCATATCTCGCCTGATACGGGCCGTAACCGCTCTGCTTGAAGTCCTGTTCCGTAATGCCGACGTCTTTACTGAACACGTAGGGTAAGCGATGGCTTCCGGGGTAGTAGACCAAGGGACCGCAATCGGGATGAATATCTTCGAAGGCAATCCACGCGGCGGTGAGATATCCGAGGGGATAGGTAGTCATGTGGATCGAGTCCGAATGAAGGCCCTGCTGCGAACCTTTGTGAGAAGCGATGGTCTGAAGCGATTTCGCTTCACGGTCGAGGAGCAGCCGGAGCAAATGGAGCAGACCGGCATGTTTCAGAATCCGGCAAAAGGAACTGGTCTTCCTGTGAGGGTTGAGATAGCGTCCGGGCCAGGGATCGTTTTCGCCCGCGGGTTCCCGGCGGCAGCTTGATTCATCCGACGCCGATCGCCGCTTCATACCCTTTCCATACGGCCCAGTAGCGGCAGATATCAGCTTCCGCAGCTGAAATTTAATTGCTGGCCAGTTTTGCCTCGATGCGGGCGCCGGCGTCGTCACAATCCAGCCGTGGGTAAGGGCCTGAATACGGGAAGGGCTCGGCGCGAAAGGAGGGTAGTCGCGAGCGCTTGAGGGGTTGTTCCGCAAACAAGCCTCTGGACGGCATTTGTATCAAGGATACGCTCAGCGCCAGTCGTCGATCACCCAGGCGTCGGCGCGATTGAAGCCATCGACGTGCGGGCGCTGCATCGCGACACCCTGCATCGTGGTTCGATAGCCGTGAGCGCGCATGCGGCGGAAGGCATCTTCACGGGCGAGGTTCACGCCGGCCTCGATGGTTGCGCTACGCGAAGAGGCGAAGGCGTCGATGGCGTTTAACAGTTTGTCGAAGGCTTCGCTATTGCGGGCGGCGGCGAACTTGACGTAACAGACCTTCTGGCCGCCTTCGGAACCGGGTCCGTTGAGGCAGATGGCGAAGGCTCCGCTCGTCATGACTACGTCACCGGTGCGTTGCTTCAGGAGGGCTTGGATTTCACCGGTGAGGTCGAGGCCTTGATCGATCTTGTGAGTGAGCTTCGCGCAGGCTTGAATCGCGGCTTCGCGCTCAGGCTTTTTCAGGGCCGAAAGGAGATGCGGCGTGGTTGCGGGCGCGGTCTCCGGTGTGCGCGTCATGACGGCTGTGAGGTAGCGCGGCCAATAGCCGAACTTCTGGTAGAGGCCGATGTGTTTGGCGCTTTGCGGGAAGGTGAAGAGGCCGCTGTGGCGGAGTCCCCATCCGTCGAAGATTTCCATCGTGGCCTGGAGGAGTTGCTGCGCTACGCCGCGATCCCAGTATTCGGGCAACACGGTCAGGGGGCCGAAGAAGCCGAAGGATCCCCAGCGCGTGGCGACGTTCGATCCGATCAGGCGACCGGCGTCGCGGGCTGCGACGATCTTGACGTGAGGCGAGTGGAAGCGGGGCGCCATGTATTGGCGGTCGTCCATGAAGGCGGCGGGATCGGGCAACCCGAGGAAGGTGCCGAATGCCAGCCTGACGATACGCGCTGCTTCTTCCACTTCGCTCTTTTTCAGTGGGCCGATTTTGATGGTTGGTTTCGTCGACATGGTTATGCCTTTTTTGCGCGCATGGTTGTAATGACGATTACGCTGACCAGAACGAACAGAGTTCCTATTATCGTTCGCAAGCCGATCGCTTCGCCGCCGAGGAAGTATCCGATCACGACCGCTATTACAGGATTGACGTAGGCGTATGTTCCGACCTTCGTGGGCGATTCATGATGAATCAGCCAGGTGTAAGCGGTGAAGCCGATGATGGAGCCGGGGATGATCAGGTAAAGCAACGCGAGCCAGGCTTTGAGGGAGACGGCGGCGGGGCTGAAGTCGTGGTGTTCGCCTAGCGCTAGTGCCGCGAGAGTGAGCAGGACGCCTCCGGCGAGCATCTGCGCGCCTGAGCTCATGGCTTTGGCAGACGGCAGCGGGAGGATGCGGGTGAGCGCGGAGGCAACCGACCAGCTCATCGACGCGAACAGAAGCGCGATGGCTCCTGTGGTGTCGATCGGCACGCCACCCAGGTTAAGTGAATGGCTGACAAGCACGGCTACTCCTGCGATGCCGATCAGAAGCGCCAACGCCAGCCGGATGGTGAGCTTCTGGGTGCGCAAGAAAACGATTTCCGAGAGCGCCATGAATGCCGGGATGGTTGCCATCATGACTGCGGCCAAGCCCGAGGGAACGCGCTGTTCTGCCCAGAAGAGAAGTCCGTAGTCGCAGACGAAGATCAGGAAGGCGAGCAGGAAAGCGGAGGCCCATTGACGCCCGGCAGGCGAGCGCTCGCCGCGCGCGAGCATCCATAGGAAGAGGGCGAGGCCCGCGGCGAGAAAGCGCATCGCGGCGAGAAGGAATGGCGGCACTTCGTGAACGCCGACGCGAATGGCCAGGAAGGTGGAGCCCCAGACAAAGTAGATGATCGCGAAGGCGAGGAGAGTCTTCCAGGCCGGGCGATTACTGTCGGCTTCCATGTTTGATTCTAAGATGTTTGATTCTAAGACGTCTGATTCCAATACTTTTAGGATCGAAAGCTGGCAGGCCGCTTTGGGTTACGAGGACGAGCGACCTCTCGATTCGCGAACAGCTTGTGCATCAGATTTGTGCTGGGCATCTTGAGCAAGATCCTTCCGCCAGGTTACAAACTGCCGAACATTAGCGCGGGGCCGCGCCATCATCGGATTCATTCGAACAGGGTCAGCGCGGCTTGGCACGAACTGCGCGAGAAGGGGCTGGTTGGAAATACGGAGAGGCAGCGGTTTGTATGTGCGGGCGTGTGATCGTCGAGCCGAAGCCCGCAATCAAGGAGATCCTGGACGCGGAGATTGCCGGGCATGTCCGTGTAGCGATCGAGGTTGCCGGTAGCGATTTGATTGTGACGCTTGCTCGCAGGAGATCCGGTCCTGGAAGCGCGCGATGCTGATTGCGGTCGAAGCGACTGAACAATCGCCCCTGTCCAGGCGGTTCAGGGCAGACGACACAACCCGATCGTCTGCCCCACGTGACTCCTGAAAAATTCCAGTGGGCCGGATGCCAAACCCGATGAAGAGTGGGGCATCCGGACCTAAGGGCACCGCAGGCGGGGCCGACTAGACCGAGAGAATGCGGTCGAAGAACGACCGATACCGCCGAAGCGCTTGCCGCATATCTTCCGTAGAAACGGTATTCGATCCGTCGCCACTCCGCGACCAGGCGCTTTCCAGATTCGCCTTCTCGTGCGCAAAGATTTCCGCCAGCCGCTGAATAGCGGTGGCGACGAGTTGATCCGCCTGCGAAACGCTCGCCTGAGGATCATCTACAAACGAACCCTGAATATTTTGCCAGCGAGTGCGTAAATCGCCCGCCTCGCGATCATCGAACAGCGGGGCATGGTTTGGCTGGGTATCGTTTTGCGGATTTTGAAGTTCGTGATTCTGTTTCGAATTCTCTACAAGTTCGGCGGTAGTCATCTTCTCACTCCTGTAGTTTCCTGAACGTGGCGTTCCAATAAGTCTTCGAATAGATCGCGGTAGTGCTTCATCGCGAGACGCAGGTCTTCGGTTGAAGCCGGGGTGCGCGCGTCGCGGGAGGCAATTTCGTGAGCCGCTCGATAGTGGTCGACGACGAAAGCGTGATCGACCGAAAGATCGGCTACGCGCTCGTCAAACTCACCGCCGATGGGGTAGCCCTTCGCTCTCATCGTGCGATGAACCAGGTTGTCGGCAGCGGCCACGACACCGCGCGGGTCGTCGACAAATTTTTCCTGGGTAGTGCGCCATTCAGCTGCAAATTGTTCACTCTCCTGTGGCGAAAGCGAATGGATCGAAAGTTTCTCGACCCGTTTGGCCCTGTTCTCAAGCTCACGTTCGGCTTTAAAGGTACTGCCTTGCTCGCGGACCGCGCGCTCATATTCGGGACCGAATTTCGATTTAAGGTGATTGGTACGTGTCCTGATGAAAAACACAAGTGCACATGCTACTGCCAGGATGGCAATAATCAAGATCGACCAAGTGAGTGGTGTCATTACGTTCTCCGGAGAGGAGACAAGCAGGTGGTGGGCCATCCCGACGAATGACGTTGTTAGATCAGCGCTATTTGATTGACGGCGGTTTCGTTACCGCTCCGTCGCGGCTCAGAAAAACCTGCTAATTGTCGGAGGGCTTTTCCACTTTGTCGATGACGATCACATCGACGGGCGCTTTGGTCGATTCCATTTTCAGCCCCAACTGCTGCTGCATGGCAGTGAACAGATCAGGGAAGGTTTCGGCATCTGCCGCGGGCGGCGGTGGCGCTGGCCCGGCACGGTCGGGGAACTGAGTTTCGTCGGGAGTCCAATCGAGCGTGAAGTCGTAGCGCGCGTCGAGTTTGGTCTGGTCCACGACAGGCCGGTCCAGGACGATCGACTGCATGAACCCGGCGAAGTCCCCGATGGTCGCGTTACGGATTATCGCTCTTCCGAACCCGCGCATGCCCAAGCCCGGAAGGCCGTTGCCATTGTTTACCGCCGGGGTGAGCTTTGGCCCGGTCTTTCCCACAGTGATCGCGAAGACGGTGAGCTCCTTCTTGTCGTGATGGATGGTGAGTTTGAAGCGATCGGCCAGCATCTTCTGCAGCATGATTCCGAGCTGCTTCGTGTTGGGCTGACCCTCGGTGTCGGGCTTGCCGAGGATTTCGAACTTGTCGGTATCAAGCCAGGCGGGTCCGCCTGAGACCTGGCGGGGATGGATTCCGTAGCCGAATGTCAGAAGATCGTGCAGCGTCACGCCGGTGAGGGAGATCTGGTCGCCTCTCACAAGGAACGATTTGCCTTTCGGATGATCGGGATCCTGCGGCTTGATCGTGACCACTTCGAACGCTGGGCTGGCATCCGCCGCCATCAGCTTCGGCGGCTTGGGAGGATCGGGGATGGCCCACGCTGCCTGGGTCGTGACGCGGTTCAGGGTCAGAGGGATGGGCATGGGTCCCTGAGTCCAGGTTCCGACGATCGAGTTCCCGTCCGCGCTGACCTTGCCGTCGAAGTTGCCGGCGAGCGAGACGACCGACATTTTTACGCTCGAACCGTTCGCGGTGAATGCATTGACCGGAAACGGCTGGCCAGTCTGATCGATGCTGTAGAAGGCGGCCTGCAACTTGTCCGCTTCGGTGGTCGAGACTTTGACGACGATGCGTAACTGGCCACCGGGAGCCTGGGGAACAGCCAGCGTGCCTTGCCAGGTTCCGACCAGGCTTTGCGCAAACAGCGAGCCGCCAGACAATAGTGCGAGGGTGATGATCCAGAGTGTCAGCTTCTTCACGTGGCCTCCAATCGGGCTTCCGTTTATCTTATCCGATTCTGATATAGTTTTCTCGAAATGAATCGAAGACTGATTGCACGCGTTTCCGCCCTTGCACTGTTCATCCTGCTGGCGTGGATCGCCTATACGCAGAACCAGACCCAGCCAGCGAAGTTGACCATCAATAAGGTCAAAGACGGGCTGTTTGAGATCGAAGGCGACGGCGGTAATGTGGCGGTGCTGGTCACGAGCGAAGGCGTCATTCTCGTGGACGACAAGTACGAGCGCGATCACGATCAGATCATGGACCGGATCAAGTCGGTCACGCAGCAGCCGGTGAAGTACGTCTTCAGCACGCACTATCACGAAGATCATAGCGGCGGGAATGCGAAGTTCCTGCCGACTTCCGAGATCATTTCGACGCGGAATGCACGGACGAATATTCTGGAGCATAAACAGTCGAACGGAAGCCTGGACACGAAGCCCGCGCGGGTGGTGTTTACCGACGAGACGAGTGTGTTTCTGGGCGGCAGGGAAGTGCGCGCGCATTATTTCGGGCGCGGTCATACGAATGGCGATGCGGTCATTTATTTCCCCGAACTGCGGACGATTCATACGGGGGATCTGATGGCGGGGACGAGTCCGCTGATCGATTATCCCGGCGGCGGCAGTCTGGCCGAGTGGGGGAAGACGCTTAGCAATGCGATGGCGGCGTGGGATTTCGATACGGTGATTCCGGGGCATGGTCCGGTTACGAATAAAGCGGGATTGATGACTTACCGGGATAATGTGGAGAAGTTGAAGGCGCGTGCGACTGCGTTGATTCGTGACGGGAAGAGCCAGGATGATCTTGCGAAGGCGATGACGGCGGAGTACAAATGGGCGCCGGACAGCCTGCAACAGCAGTGGAGTGTACCGGGCATGATGAAGGAGTTGAAGTAACTGCTGAAGAAGGCTTCTTACCGCTCCTTCACTGTTTGAATGCGTAGGTAGAGGGGAGTTCGGGATTCTCCACAATCGAGGGAGGAGCCCGAAGGTTCCTCAAACCCGATTGTGGAGAAACTACCTATGCGAGTTTATTTTGTCGGACTGGACGTACATAAGCAACTGATCGCCTTCTGCGTTAAGACAGCAGAGGGTGCAATCGTGAAGGAGGGCAGCATTCCGGCCACGCGAACGGCGCTGAGCGAATGGGTAAAGACGCTGCCGGGGCCATGGCATGGCGCGATGGAAGCGACCATATTCAGCCACTGGATTTACGAGCATCTGAAGCCGCATGCCGCAAAGCTCGAGATGGGGCACGCGGCGCGCATGAAAGCAATCTGCGCGGGGAAGAAAAAGAGCGACAAGATCGATGCGCGCACCATTGCGGACCTGCTGCGGTGCAACCTGTTTCCGTCCTGTTTCGTAATTTCGCCGGAATTGGGCGCGTTACGGCAGCAGTTGCGATTCCGGCGCCTGCTGGTGGAAGAAACCGTGATGTTCAAGAACAAGACGGCGGGATTGCTGATGGGGGCCGGGGTGGAATACGAACGACGCCGTCTGCACGGCAAACGCTATTTCGAGAGCCTGGTGAAGGACAACGAGTGGATCGGCCAGGAACTGCGGCCACTGCTGGAGTTCAATCGCGCCCAGATGACGACCCTGCAGGCCATGGACCGGCGGCTGAAGGGTATGCTGGCGCGTCATCCTGCCCTGGAGGAGCGAGTGAAAGCGTTATGCCGGATTGACGGAGTGGGGACAGTGACGGCGTTGGGCTGGGCACTGGAAGCAGCCACGCCGGAGCGTTTTCCTTCGATCAAACATGCCATGAGTTATTGCGGGCTGACCAGCGCGCTGCGCGAATCGGCCGGCCAGCAGAAGCGCGGGCCGCTTTCCAAACAACGCAACGCGTATCTGCAGAGCGCGCTGATCGAAACTGCGAAACTGGCGCCGATGTACAACGAGAAGCTGAAAGAAGTGCATCGTAAAGCGATTGCAAAAGGCGGACATCGCAATCGGGCGACGCTGGCGGTGGCGCGCAAACTGGTGGCTTATCTGATGGCGGCCGACCGGGCTTTCTTCGCCGGCCAGCGTGAAGCCGCCGGCGAACATATAGAGGCGGCCTGAGCGTGCGTTTTTTCAGGCATGCAGATCTATCCGAGTGAATCAGTTCTCTTGCCGGTGAAGCGGAGGCGAGCACTGGTGGCGACCAACTCGCTGAGGAATAGGCGGCCAGACTCATCCGGGTGAGGCGCTTCGGCGTTTGACTCGCACAATGGCGCAGCCGTTGTGAACAGGTTCCCTCCAGACCCCGCGGAGCCGCGACTCGGCAAACAGGCTCCTGTTATGCCGCCGTTTTTACTGTTTTAGCCGAACCTTCGCAGTTGGGCAGATCTGAAGCTTGGCGATCCTTTGTTTTCAACAAACCTGTCTCAAAGGTCTCCACTACATTTTGAGTTGGGGGAAGGGATCGGACGAGGCGGCAGTGGTGATGCGCGGAGGCGGTTGCTGCGGCAGGACGAGGTTCAGGTGATGAAGCAAAAGTGCCTGCTCGGGATTCGGCTCGGTGTAGCGCGGCATGACCAGGCGGCGGCCATCGGTGGTCGGAAAAGACACGTCGAGCATTTGAATGCCGGCCAGTTTCTCCAGCACCGCTCGCGGTGTCAATCCGGGAGCATGCATCCGCAGCCGATGCCTCAGCGTCACCGTCAGACAGTAGGCCAGGAAGGCAACCAGGATGTGCGCGTCCACGCGATGCTCCAGTTGATGGTGGATCGGCCGAATGCCCAGATCGCTCTTCAGACATTTGAACGCCGCTTCGATTTGCGTCAGTTGCACATAGCGATCCCACAACACGGCCGGATCTTCCGCCACCAGATTCGTGCGCAGCAGATAGTGGCCGTCACGCAGCTCGGCCTCTTTCAGCTTGGCCTTATCGAGTTGAAACGTGAACGTCTCTCTGGTCACTTCCTGGCCCGCCTGCGGCAGGTTGATCTTCACGAATCCGAAAGCCCGCCCCGCATCGGTTTTGGCGGCGCCCACGCGCATCAGCAACTGATCGCGCTTCGGGCAACTCCGCCGCATGGCGCGCAACTTCCGCAACAGCCGCGCCAGTTTCTTCCGCCGCATCGCGATCTCTTTGGCCTGCCGCCCTTCGCTTTTCGCCAGCACGTACAACTCGCCGTCCTGGGCGAACAGCTTCACTTCCACCGACTCGCGCACCTTCTGCCACGGCAATTCCAGCCACTGCTTCTCATACTGCTTGACCTTCGCCCGCGACGTGCCCACCAGGTAAAACGTCTCCTGCCGCGACGTGCGCATCTCCTGCAGCAGGGCCTCGGTCGGGATTCCGCGGTCCATCAGCCACACCCGCCGCGCCTTGCCGTACAGGCTTTCGATCTTGTCCAGAAAGCCGCGCAGCGTCGTCTTCTCCGACGTGTTGCCGGCCATCACTTCGTAGGCCAGCGGAAGTCCCGCCGGCGTCACGACCAGCGCGATCACCACCTGCTTGCAGTCCGGCCGCTTGTCGCGGCTGTAGCCGTATCTGGCTTTGGGATTCTGTTCGGCTTCGCCCTCCACGTACGTGCTGGTCAGGTCGTACAGCAACAGATCGAATTCCGCATCGAACAGATCTTTCCAGCGTTGCTGCAAATGCACGAACAGATCCTGCTTATGCTCCAGCACCCGATCCAGACACCGGTACAGCCGGTCTTTCTCCGCTACCGCAAAATCCTGCCCCAGCAAAACGTCCATCGCGCTCTGATCGAACCAATGCCGGTGCACCCGAAACTCGCTGCCCGGATCGATCAGCCGGTTCACCACCAGCAGTTCCAGCACCTGCGGCCAGGCTACGCCTTCCCGCCCCTGCGGCAGCTTCTCCGACCAGAACCGATCCAGTTGCAACTGCCGCCACAGTTCGCATCCCAGCCAGCAGTTGCCATACGGCCGCGCTCGCTCCAGCTTCATCTCGCTGAGCTTCACCTGCACGCTGTCGATCGCGTCGGCGGGAACCGGGCGGTCCTCCGGAAACAGACTCAGCGGCGTGAATCGCTGCTCTGCCTCATCAAACACCTCCAGCGTCTTGCGCCATGCCGCTTGCTGGCTGTCGTTGATTTCGCCCAGATACAACACTTGCCGCTGCGCCACTTTCCCCGATTGCAGACGCCGGCTTTCCACCACCGTGTAGTAGCGGTGCTCCTTCCCGTCCTTGATCCGCGTGTTGCTGCGCAGAAACATTCTCAGTTGCAGAATGCCAGAATCCTGCCCCCCTGCATAGAGGGTAGGTCTGCACTACAAGCGCTTTCGAAAATGTTTTACTCAGAGCGAAGGGCTTACCTCCGCGATCCGCTCGAATTTAGTGCGAAACCAGTCTCAACTGCGAAGGTTGGGTTAGGGCTGGAGGGTTTAGCTACGACTCAATCTTCCGTGACGTGTTCCCCGGGACACGATCCGGCAAATGAATGTCTGGTGACCGGCCTGTTCCGGATCCCCTTCGGCAAAGATCAAAAAAACTGTTCCGTGCTTGCGCCCAGTTGCTGATTATGGTCTTCCTCACGGAAGCCCCGGGAATTTTGCGTCTTCGCTTGACATTTACCTACCATGAAAGTCGCGGCTCAGAAAATCAGCAGGGCGATGGCGCCGGCCGCCATTAGGGTTGATGCGGTTCCGAACGCTACAACCGGCGACGCCACAGTCCAGAGAGTTCCGAGCATTGCGCTGGCGATGAGATCTCCGGCGCCATTCACTGCGCCCGAGCGTTCCATACACGGTGCCGCGCATTTGCTGGTCGGTCAAATCCGGTGGGATCGCGCCTTCGAGCGTGTCCTGTGCGGCTGCGAAAATTCCGGCGAGGATGAAGACCGCGGAGAGGGTGGCGAAACTCGCCGATCCTTTTGTAAACAGCAGGGCCGTTGCAGCGGCGACCAGTGCCGCGCAGAAGTATCCGCCCGAGAGCAGCGGGGTTTTGCGCATGCGGTCCGCGAGTGCGCCGATCGGGAATGACGCGTTGGCATAGACGACGTTGCGAATCACGTAGAGCAACGCGGCGAGTTGCGCGGCGCGAATCGGGCCATACGACCGGGCGCAGCAGCGTTGCCGCCGCGAGGGTCAAGAGCGTGGGCGAGAAATCGCCGGATCCGAACAGGCCGACGGCGAGCAGGAATCTTCTGAAGGCCGCAGGGAGACCGCGGATGGAGGCGATCAGTTTCTTCCCCGGCATCGGCTGGCGGCGCGTTTCCTTCACCATCAGGGCGAAGATCACGGGCGCGCATAATCCGGGGATAAGCGAGAGCAGGAAGATTCTACGGAACGGAAAATCCGGCGGGGTGGCGGGAAGGAATTGCAGCAGCGCGACGCCGGCGAGCGGACCGATGATCGCGCCTACCGTGTCGCCCGCGCGGTGAAAGCCGAAGGCGCGTCCGCGCACGTCGGGGTCGACGGATTCCGAAAGCATGGTGTCGCGCAGAGATCCGCGAATGCCTTTGCCGAACCAGCTGACCATGCGGCCGAGAAGAATGGGGATCCAAGTGACGGCGGCGGCGAAGATCGAGAGCCCGATGCCGGTGAAGAGATAGCCGAGCACGATCATCCCTTTGCGGCGGCCGATCTTGTCGGAATAGTGGCCCGCGAAGAGTTTCAGAAAGCTGGAGAACGCGTCGGAAGCGCCTTCGATCCAGCCGAGCGCGGCAGCGGCCACATGGATGATCGGGAGGAAGCCGGGCAGCACCGCGAGCACCATTTCGTAACAGGCGTCTGAGAGCAGGCTGGTGATCGTCATGCCCCAGACGTTGCGGTTGAGCCAGCGCGGCATTGAATCAATGTTAGGACGTGGCGGGATAAATATGCCCTGATACAATCGGATTGCAACTCAGTTGCCGATATGCTGCAAACCTTTGTGATCACTTTGCGCGAGGGAGTGGAAGCCGCGCTGGTGATCGCCATCACCGTCGCGTGGCTCCGCAAAACCGGGCGGCTCGACCTGATGCCCACCGTATATAGAGCACTCGTAAGTGCCGTGGCTGCTTGCTTTTTAGCGGCGTGGGCGTTTACGAAGCTCGAATATAACTCGGACGCTTACGAGGGCTGGGTTCTGCTCGTCAGCGCGGTTTTCGTCTTCAGCATGGTGATCTGGATGAATCGCCATGGCGCGAAGCTGAAAGGCGAAATTGAAACTCGGTTGCAAAAAGACACGACGGAAACCGGCAGCCGGTCGGGCGTCTTTCTGTTCGTCTTTCTGATGATTTTCCGTGAGGGCGTGGAGACTGTTCTGATGCTTTTCGGAACGGTGAGGCTGGACACGGACGGCATCCTGACCTTTCTGGGCGGGCTTGCTGGGCATCGGCCTCGCCGTATTGTTCGGCATCAGTTTCGTGCGCGGGACGATTCGGGTGAACCTGCGGCAGTTCTTCCAGATGACGACGGTGATCCTGATGGTAGTGGTGGTGCAGCTTGTGATCACCGGCCTGCATGAGCTGTCGGAGAGTCAGGTGCTGCCGGCGAGCACGCGCGAAATGGCGCTGATCGGGCCGATCGTCAAGAACGATATTTTCTTTTTCGTGACGATCGTCGCGCTGGCGGCGGCGATGATTCTGCTCGAGTGGCGCAAGCGGCGTGCGCCGAGGACGGAAGGCCTGGAAGGGGCGGCACTGCGGAAGGCGCAATGGACCGCGCGACGGGAGCGGTTGTGGATGATCGCTGCGTGCGTGGCTTCGGGCGCGTTCATTCTGATGATCAGCGCCGAGTTTATCTATTCGCGACAGGAGACGGCGCTGTCTGCGGCGACGACAGTGAGCGCTTGAGAATGACGCGGTGCGAATCGCGGTGGCCTCGGTGAGCGATGGTGTTCTGCATCGATTTCAATTCGATGACGCCGGCGTGAGCGTGCGCTTTATCGTGATCGAGAAGGCCGATCACACGCTCGCGACTGCGTTCGACGCGTGCCAGATCTGCGGCGCGAAGGGCTTTTATCAGAAGGGTCCGAACGTGATTTGCAAGAATTGCGCGTCGGCGATTGTGACCGGGACGATCGGGACGAAGGGCGGGTGCAATCCCATTCCGCTCCAGTCGCACGTCGATGGCGGGATGCTGGTGATCGATGAGGCGGCGCTTGAGCACGAATCGAAGAGGTTCGCGAAGGGCTGACGATGATTCTCCGCTTTGTGCAGGAATCGATTGTACGCGCGCCGCGCCGGAAGGCGTTGATTATTGCCGCGATCGCGATGGGTTCGGCTGTGGCGACGGCGATGCTTGGCGTGATGCTGGATATCGGCGACAAGATCAATTCCGAGCTGCGGTCCGAGGGCGCGAACATCGCGGTGACGGCACAGGCCACTGCGGTAACGGGCGGCGTGGGCTCGATTGCGGCGGGCGCGGCCGGCACGGCGGATTATATTCCGGAAGCGGAAGTGCCGAATATCAAGAAGATTTTCTGGGGCCTGAATGTGATCGGGTTTTCGCCATCGCTTGCGGCGCAGGATGGCGCTTTGCGGGTGGAAGGTGTCTGGTTCAAACATCCCTATCCGACCCCGACCGGCGGCACGCAGGTTACCGGCCTTGAAGCGGTCAATCCTGCGTGGCATCTCAGAGAAGGCCACTGGCCTGTGGGTGCGCTGAACGAGGGCATTGTGGGTTCCGCGGTGGCGCGGCGCAACGGATGGAAAGCGGGCGACGAGGTGAAAGTGCTGGGGGCGCCGTTTCGCGTTGCCGGCGTTCTCATGACAGGCGACGAAGCAGACGACCGCGTGTTTCTTCCGCTCTCGCGCGTGCAGGAATTGACCGGACGGCCGGGCGTGGTGGATCGCATCGATGTGGCCGCGCTCACGAAACCGGAAGACGATTTCGCGCGCAGAGATCCGAAGACGATGACCGCGAAAGATCGGGAGCGGTGGAGTTGCTCGAACTACGTCACGTCGATGGCTTACGAGATCGAGGAGAAGCTACCCGGCACGCAGGCGCGGCCGGTGCGGCGCGTGGCGGATAACGAAGGAATGATTCTCAGCCATGTGAGCGGATTGATGGAACTCATCACGCTGGTTGCACTGCTCTCCGCTGGGCTTACGGTCTGGAGCCTGACGGCGGCCACGATGGTGGAGCGGCGAGGCGAGATCGCGATTATGCAGGCGATCGGGGCCGGGCGCTGGGTTGTGGCGACGCTTTTCGGATTGGAGATCGCGCTGGTGGGTCTGGCGGGCGGCCTGATCGGAGCGGTTGCGGGTGTGATGCTGGCGCATTACGTGGGAGCTTCGGTATTCCAGGAAGCGGTCGCGGTATCGCCCGTGTTGCCGTTCCTGATTGTACCGGCCGCCATGGCGATCGCACTCGCGGGCGCGGCGCAGCCCTTGCGGCGGGCGCTGCGAATGGAACCTGCTGTGACGCTGCGCGAAGGACTTTAGTGTCATGTCTCACGTAAGACCTGACAGCGGGATAGGAGACTAGTGGGACGATGAAAGGGCTTCTTACCGCTCCTTTACAGTCGCGGCTCAGAAAGATGAGTGCTGATTCCGAAGGGTTACTGAGCCGGACGCGTCAGCAAGCGGTAGCACACGCAGAGATACCCCACTAGATGTTCTGGCGATTCGTCATTCGCGCTCTGGAGTATCGTCGGCAGCGGCTGCTTTTGGCGTTCTCCGCGCTGGTTGTTGCGGCCACGCTGGCTACGGTGCTGTTCGGAATTTATGGGACTGTCGAGCGGCGATTCCGCGATGAGTTCCGCAGTTATGGGGCGAACATTGCTGCCGTGCCCTTGGGCGGGAAGACAGTTCCGCTGGCCATTGCGGCGGCCGCGGAAAAGCTGGGGGCGGAAGCCGCGCCGTTTCTTATTACGTCGGGTCGCGTAGGTGCGCGGGTGGTTCCTGTGGCGGGATTTGTGCCGGCGAAATCGGCGCAGCTTACTTCGTACTGGCATATGCAAGGCAGCCGCGATATCGGCGCGGGCGAATGCATTGCCGGTGAGTTCATTGCCAGCCGGCTGGGTGTGAAGACAGGCGCGATCATTCCTCTTGAGGGGGCCGCGTGTGTGGTGAAAGGCATTGTTTCGACAGGCGGCGGAGAGGATCAGGAAATTCTGGTCCCGTTTGAAACGGCTGCAATGCTGGCGGGGGTGAAAGATGCGGCGAGCGTAATCGAGATCCGCGCGCCAGGCGGTCGGGAAGAAGAAATCCGCGGCGCGCTGGCACGGGAATTTCCTGGCGCCGATGTACGCACGAACCTCGCGGTGGCTGGAACGGAAGCCAACGTGGTGTTCAAGATCCGCGCATCGCTGTTTCTGCTAACGCTGCTCATCCTCGTGATTACAACGCTGTGCGTGAGCAGCAATTTCAGCGAGCTGGTGATCGAACGATCGAAGGAAATCGGGATTCTGAAGGCACTCGGCGGGGCAGAGAAAAAGATCGCGGCGTTCTTTGTTTCCGAATCTGCGGTGATTGCGCTGGCCGCCACGCTGGCCGGATATGCGGTGGGCGTTTTCGCAGCCGCGGGCATCGGGCGGGAAGTCTTCGGCGGCGTGTTTCGACTCCAACCAAGCTGGGGTGTGCTCGGCGGCGTGGCGGGCGTTATGCTGGCGGTTGCGGGAATTGCCACGGCGATCGCCGCATCGCGGATCTGGAGCATCCAGCCGGCGACCATCCTGAGGGGCGAGTGAGTTCATTCATCGAACTAGTAGACGTAAAGAAGGTTTACGGCAAAGGCCTCGCGGCCGTGCATGCCGTCGATGGTGTATCGTTCACGGCGCAGCGCGGCGAATGGATCGCGATCATGGGGCCTTCCGGTTCCGGCAAGACCACGCTGCTGAACCTGCTCGGCTGTCTCGATCAGGCGACGAGCGGCGCAGTGCGCATCGACGGCACCGATACGTCGCAGCTTCGGCAATCGGAACTGGCGCGCTTTCGCAGCGAGACCGTCGGGTTCATTTTCCAGCAGTTTCACCTGGTGCCGCATCTGAACGCGGTGGAGAACGTGATGCTGGCGCAGTTCTTCCACAGCATGACGGACGAGGCCGGGGCGATGCAGGCGCTCGAACAGCGTCGGGATGGAGGATCGCGCGACGCATTTACCGTCGCAGCTTTCGGGCGGCGAGCAGCAGCGAGTCGCGATCGCGCGAGCGCTGGTGAACGATCCGAAGATTATCCTCGCCGACGAGCCCACGGGCAATCTCGACGCGGAGAATCAGCGCGTTGTATTCAAGATCCTCAGCGATCTGCATGCGCAAGGGCGCACGATTGTGATGGTCACGCATGACGAGAAGGCCGGGCATCTGGCGGATCGCCGGGTCAACCTCGACCATGGGCGTATCACGGAAACGCTGATCTTCTCGGCGGAAGAAAATCAGGATTTCGACGAAGTGCTGGAGCACCTCTGGGATCGCCGGGAGACGTCGGAACACATGCAGTCGACCGACTTCACGGAGATGCAGTGGCGCAGGCTGATTGCAACGATGACTCGCATCGGTCTGGTTACGCTTGAAGATGGCGTGGAGCAATTCACGCCCGCGGGTGAGTTGCGGGCGCGCAATGTAATCCGGCGGCACAGGCTGGCTGAGCGGCTGTTCATGGACGTGCTCTCGATTCGCGACGAGGTGGAGGTCGAATCGAGCGCCTGCAAGTTCGAACACATTCTTAGCCCCGATGTGACGGACCGGATCTGCACGCTGCTCAATCATCCGCTGGAATGTCCGCATGGCAGCCCGATTCCGCAGGGCGAATGCTGTGCGGAAAAGCGGGTTTTGGATCATTCTGAAATCGAAAACGTGCTGAGCGGCATCAAATCCATCTGAGGCCTCAAGTAAGATTTGCTAGGCTCGGAAATTAAATCATCATGCATAAAGTTGTGATCATCGGGTCCGGCTGCGCCGGCAGTACGGCTGCGATTTATACGGGGCGGGCGGGGCTGAATCCCGTCGTGATCAAAGGCCACGAGATTGGCGGGCAGCTTTCGCTGACGACCGAGGTGGAGAATTTTCCGGGGTTTCCGGAGGGGATCAACGGCCCCGACCTCGTGGAGAACATGCGGAAGCAGGCGGAGCGGTTCGGCGCCGTTTATCTCGATGGGCAGGTGCAGGAAGCGGATCTTTCGAAGCGCCCGTTTCGCCTGAATGTGGAAGGCGAGTGGATGGAGACGCGCACGCTGATCGTGGCCTCCGGCGCGAAGGCGCGGTGGCTCGATCTGCCTTCCGAGCAGAAGCTGATCGGTCATGGCGTGAGTTCGTGCGCCACGTGCGACGGCTTCTTCTATCGCGAGAAGAAAATCATGGTGGTGGGCGGCGGCGATTCGGCGATGGAGGAGGCGAATTTCCTCACGCGCTTCGGGCGCGAAGTGGCGCTTGTGCACCGCCGCGATTCGTTCCGGGCTTCGAAGATCATGCTGGAGCGGGCGCGCCATAATCCGAAGATTGAATTCGTGATGAACACGGCGGTGGAGGAGGTGTTCGACGTGAGCGCAAACATTGTCACGGCCGTGCGATTGCGCAATCTGGTGACCGGCGAGACGTCTGAACGCGAGGTCGACGGGCTTTTCGTCGCGATCGGCCACATTCCGAATACGCAGGTTTTCAAAGGGCAGCTCGATCTCGATCCCGACGGCTACCTGCTTTCGCATGGCGGCGCGCGGACGAATATCCCGGGCGTGTTTCATGCGGGCGACGTGCAGGATCGCGTTTATCGCCAGGCGATCACGGCTTCGGGCGCGGGCTGCATGGCGGCGATCGAAGCGGAACGGATGCTCGAAGCGGAGGGACACTGAGATGATCGAGCGATTGACTCCGCCGGGAGTTCCGGCGCCGAGAGGGCCTTACTCGCCCGCGGTGCGCGCGGGGGATTTCATTTTTCTCGCGGGGCAGGTGCCGGTGGATCCGGCGACGGATAAGATTTCGCCGGGCGATATCCGGCACGAGACGCGATTGGTTTTGAACAACGTGAAGCGGCTGCTGGAGGGCGTGGGCTCTTCACTGGCTGACGTGGTTAAGGTGGGCGTGTTTCTTTCCGATGGTGGTGAGTTCGCGCAGATGAACGAGGTATATGCGGAGTTTTTCGGCGAGTCGAGACCCGCGCGCACAACGATTGTTTGTAAGTTCATGGCCGATATTCGGATCGAGATCGATTGCGTGGCGTATAGCCCGAAGAAGGCCTGACGACCCACATAAGGCCACCGCATGAAGACCACGGTCTCATCCAAGGGTCAAATCGTTCTGCCCGCAGAGTTCCGGCGGATGGACCGTGTCGAACCGGGGCAGGAATTCGACGTCGAGCGAATCGACTGCGGGGACTATCGCCTCATCAGGCGTGCGGTTCCAGCGAACGAGGGCGCCATTGACTGGCTGCTCGCCTGTCCGCAGAAGGACTTCTTCGTTCCCATTGAATCTGAGTCGACCGACGTGCTGTGAAGTACCTGGTTGACGCCAAGGTGCTGTGTCGCGGCGTGGCTACGCGAACATGAGTTGGATCTCGCCGTCGATCCCGTGATTCCGGGCGAACTCCGATTCGGGATTTTGATCCTGCCCAGGGGAAGGAAGCGAACAGCGCTGGAACACTGGTTTGACGCCGGGGCCTGGCGGAACTGCTGGCGCGCCTTCGCGCAACAGGTAGGGCCATGCCGATCAAGGACAGTCTTATCGCGGCGACGGCGCTCGTCCACAGTCTGGCGGTCGCCACGCGAAATCGTGCCGGTTTCATGAACGCAGGCGTGCGTATCGTCGATCCGTTCGTTGGCTGAGGTTCGACCCTCTCGTCCGACTAAGCCTGCTCGATGATGACGAGCACGTGTCCCTTCTTGTGTCCGCCCTCGGCGTGCCGATGAGCCTCGACGATTTCTGCCAACGAATAGCGCTGTTCGATTACTGTTCTCACGGTTCCCGCTTCGATCAGTTCCTTGAGCAGTAGCAGGTTCTGGATCCCGCCCCGCTTCGGTGAGCCCACGACCTTCGCTCTTCCCGTCGCCGAACCCCACAATCCGCCCAGCATGCTGCCCAGAACGTTCGCGATGAAATATTTCCCTCCGATGCCAGCCACCAGGACATAAAAGCCGCCGCGTTTCAGGCATTTCATGCTGCGCCAGAAGCCGCTCTTGCCCACGGTGTCGAAGATCATGTCATAGACGCGGCCAGCCCTCGAAAAGTCTTCCCTGGTGTAGTCGATTACAGCGTCAGCCCCGAGAGATTTCACCAGCCCAAGATTCGCTGTGCTGCAAACCGCAGTCACTTCCGCCCCAAAATGCTTCGCCAGTTGCACCGCGAACACGCCGACGCTGCCCGATGCGCCGTAGACCAGGACCTTCTGCCCTTTCTGAATGGGAGCCTTGCCCAGGAAGCTCAGCACGGTCATTCCACCGAAAAAGACCGCTGCAGCTTCTTCAAGAGTCATATTCACGGGCTTCGGCGCAATCATGCCATCCTCAGCCAGGCAGACATACTCGGCGTGGCAGCCGAGCATGAACAAGGTGCCGCCGAATACTTCGCTAGCTACTTTCCCACTTAAAATTCCGGATGTAAGTTCCGTACTTTCATAGGTGCGGCGGGTGGCTGTTTGTTGGATCGAACGTTGCCTCGGGCGGGACGCCATCGGTGACGTCTGGCGGCTGTTGAATATCAGAACATTCTGTTCAGAAAATGTATTGACTCCGCCGTGTGATAAATGTATCATCGTTACTGATGACACGTGAGCAAGCCATCCGCAAGAGGGAAAAGTTGGCAGCCAAACTCTCCTCCCCCTCGGGTGTCCTTCGCGGCTCGCTGCTCCAGCGCACGATTCATCACTCCACGGGATGTCTGAAATGTGCTCGTGGCGAAGGCCATCCGCTCTGGGTGCTCACGGTGGGTTATCCCGGCGGAAAAACTCGCCAGGTGAGCGTGCGTCCCGAGCAGGTTCCGCTGGTTCGAAAGGCAATCGAAGAGTATCGCGATGTCAAGCAGGCACTGGAGGCAATCAGCGAACTGAATCAATTCCTGCTCCGGCTGGATCGCGAGGAAGCCAAAGAACAGGAACGCCAGTCGTGATCGCCGCTCGCCGCCTGCAGCGAAATTTCGCCGATGGCTTCATCGCAGAGACGGTGGAGGATCTCTGGGAACCTTGGATGCGGCACGCCGATAAAGCACTGGAAGATGACACCCTGCTTCTCGTCATTCAGGAAGAGCTGGCCAAACGCTGCAGGAAGAGCAAGACTCGTGGGCGCAAGGCGACGCCCGCTGAGGTCGTGCTCAGAATGCTGCTGCTGAAGCATGTACGCGACTGGAGTTACGAAGTACTGTCGCGGGAAGTGCGCGCCAATCTGGTCTATCGCGAGTTCACCCGGGTCGGCGGTGAAAAGGTTCCGGATGACCGGACGATGGGAAACCTGGCGCGTCAGCTGGGGCCGGAGGTTATCGAAAAACTGCACCGGCGGGTGGTGGAGATCGCGCAGGAAAACAAGATCGCAACGGGTCGTAAGATGCGGGTCGATACGACCGTGGTGGAGACTGACATCCACTATCCGACCGACAGCACGTTACTGGGTGACGGCGTGCGTGTCCTGACGCGCATCATGAAGAGGGTTACCGCTGTGGCGGGGAAGGCCGGCACGCAGATGCGCGATCGCAGCCGATCCGCAAAGCTGAAGGTTTTGGCGATCGCTCGCGCCAGCCGCAACAAGACGGAGCAAGGGCGGCAGAAGATGAAGAACGCGTACGTCAAATTGTTGGAAATCGCCAGCCGGGTTACGGGGCAAGCCTGGAAGTTCTCGCGCGAGATCGTCGGGGGTGTCAAGCGAGGCAACCTGTCAGTCCTGCGCAAAGCCGGCAAGCAACTGGACGAAATGATTCCCCGGGTCCGGCAGGTGCTGCGCCAGACACGGGAGCGGGTGCTGCGCGGCAACACCAAAGCCGAAGGAAAGCTGCTCAGCATATTCGAGACGCACACCGAGGTGATCCGCAAGGGTAAGGCGCATAAGCCCAATGAGTTTGGCAAACTGGTCCTGATTCAGGAGGCGGAGAACCAGATCGTTACGCATTACCAGGTATGCGAACAGCGGGCGGCTGACTCCACATTGCTGGGAGGATGTCTGGAGCAACATGTCAAACAGTTCGGACGCGCCCCGGAGCGTGTGGCGGCGGATCCCGGCTTCTTCTCAGCCGCTAACGAATCCAAAGCCGGGGAAATGGGAGTCAGCCGGGTCTCGATTCCAAGCCACGACACGAAGAGTCCCGCACGCAAACAGCGGCAGAAGCAGCGTTGGTTTAAGGAGCTTCAGAAGTGGCGCACAGGCTGTGAAGGCCGTATCAGTGTTCTCAAACGCCGCCATGGGCTGCGGCGATCGCTCTACAAAGGACCGGACGGCATCCAGCGCTGGGTCGGACTCGGGGTGATCGCCGACAACGTCATTCATATCGGCACGCACCTGGCCGAGCAAACACGCCCGCGCGAAGTACCCTCTTAATTAACCGCTACGTTTCTCCGTTCCTGTCCGCACCGGAAACAGATTCTTTAACTCGCCTTTCATCCCACTCCCAACGCTCCCCTCGACCTCGAAGACCTCCCGTCAGGACAATATTTCCGGGACGCCGACTCAGGCTGAGGCAGCTTTCAGAATTTTAAGTGGGAAAGTAGCTAGGCTTGAAGCGCGTCACGGCGCTGCCTGCGGATTCGACGGTGCCGGAAAACTCCATGCCTCCTGTTTGGATTTTCTTCGGCCTCCAAATACCACTGAAGAGCCGCGCTACAAAGGGATCTGCCTTTCGGATTCTCCAGTCCGCGGCCGCGACGGTAGACGCGCGAACCCGAACCAGGACCTCATTGTCTTTCGGAACCGGTTTCGCGACCTCTTTGATGCCGACAACCTCGGGCGGTCCGTAGCGCGTGAACACGGCGGCTCTCATAATGCACAGACTAACGAGTATCGTTTCGCGAAAGTTCTGTTATCTGTGAACAATCATCATTTGGACCGCATCTTGCCTCACCAGGGGCATGATACGTTCTCTTGCAATCCCATTTCTAGCGATAGCGAGTTTCTTACCGATTACAACGATGAATGCGCAAGATATTCAGCCTGCCGTTTATCATCCGTCAACTCATCACACAGTAGTTACTGATGTGGTTTATCACCGCTATCACCGCCGGCACCACGTTCGTAGGACCATCAAGAGAGTAGGTATAGGTGCGGCTGGTGGCGCGGCCATCGGCGCCATTGCGGGCGGCGGACCGGGCGCCGCGATCGGCGCGATTGCCGGCGGCGGCGCGGGCGCGGTCTACGATGCGCATGAGCGTCACAAGGGCCATTAGGCCGGAAATTCCTCCGGGCTGCGCTCGAACGGATTGACGACAGCCACTCCTTAGTAGCGCCTCCCGGACTGGAAATCCTCGCTCAGCAGGACCGGGCATCCAAGCCTCTCAGCTGACGCCAGAATCAGGCCATCCCAGTACGTCAACTGTGCGTGATCCACCAATACCAGCCACGTTCCACTACGGCGAAGCCGAGGCCCGCGGGCGCCATCGGCTGAATGCTGAAACCGCGCGGCCAGCTTCGGAGGAGGGAACGCCACCCGGCGCGCCACAAATGATCAAACCACTGTCTCCATTTCGCATACTTCAGCGGATGCCGGGAGGTCGAAGGAATACGACAACACATTAGCGGGCACGGGCGTCTTCGCGCGACAGACTGTGTTCTGCATCTATGCCCGTCGGCTCGATGTTCTGCCACCGTCGATAGGCACCCTGGTAGTCGTCAGTCGGCCTCCTCTGGGCTCAAGCATCTTGCCTACCAGGCGAGCGACCGAAGTGTTCTCTTCCGCAGCCTTCTTTCGCGCCCAATCCGCCACTTCTTCCGGAAGAGTGATGGTGATGTTCTTCAACGCGAATTCAGTGTGAGACGGAACCTGTGTCATGTTAGTCTCACGGCGCTTAGGGGTTGCCGCCGACGCCGACTTGCGTAAACTGCGCTGGATTCGGTTCGAGGAGAATGGTTAATGAACCGCCGTCGTTTCCTGGGGACCAGCGCCGCACCCCTCATCTCCGCCGGCGCGGGTTATTCACAAACGCAGCAGGACAATCTCGAGGCGACGGGCATTCGCATGGTTCCCGTAGTGAAGGGCAAATACAAGGTGTGGACGCGGAAATCAGGGAAGGGGCCGATCAAAGTTCTGTTGCTGCACGGGGGTCCTGGCGTCAGTCATGAATACCTTGAGGCTATGGAGCCCTTCCTGCCACCGGCCGGGATCGAAATCTACTACTACGACCAGCTCGGCTGTAACAATTCCGATCAGCCGGATGATCCCTCCCTGTGGACTCTTCACCGCTACGTCGAGGAAGTGGAGGAAGTGCGGCGCCAGTTGGGTCTCGAGCAATTCGTGCTCTATGGCCACTCGTGGGGCGGCATTCTCGCAATCGACTACGCGCTGAATTATCAAAGCCACCTGCGAGGACTCGTGATTTCCAACATGTGTGCGGGCATAAAGGCATATCTCAAGAGAGCCGAGATGTTAAAAGTTCAAATGCTGCCCGCCGCCGCGCTCGCTCGATTGCGCGCTCTTGAAGCCAAAGGCGATTACGCCAATTCGATTACCAAAAACTCATGACTGACCAGATGTACCCACAAATGATGTGCCGCACCCAGCCCTGGCCCGAGCCGGTCACGCGCGCGTTCGGTCACCTGAACCCGAGGATCTACGTCCAGATGTGGGGCGCAGGCGAATTCGTGCTGACCGGCAACTTGAAGGATTGGGAGCGATGGGACCGGCTGCATGAGATCAAGACCCGCACGCTCACGATCGGGTCGAAGTATTGACGAGATGGACCCTGAGGACATGAAGAAGATGGCGACCCTCATCCCGAACGCCAGCTCATTCATTTGCCCGCAGGGCAGCCATCTCTGCATGTGGGACGACCAGGCCTTTTATTTCAAGAACCTCTTACAGTTTCTGCAGTCTGTTTAGAGTTGTGTCAGCTCTTTTTGACTGACACAGTTCCTCGATCGGTGTTTACCGTAATCTGCGGGCCTGATCCGTTCTGGCCTTTGATGGTCGCCGAGCGGCCGGACGAATCGATCCGCAGACTGGAGCCGAATCCGCTGCTGATATCGCCTTGGGAAGTCGAACCATCGAGCTGAAATCCCGCGTGTTCGGGCAGACTCAGATTGATATCGCCGTTGCGGGTGTGGAGATCCATCTTCGGCAATGGCGCATGCGTCGCGGTGACACCGATATCGCCGCGATCCACTTTGAGGTCCAGTAGTTCGGTCACATCCGTAATCTGAATGTCGCGCGTCTGGCTCTGGAACCGGACCGGACCGGAAACGTTTTCCATCTTGAGACTCGCCGAGATCCATCGTGATATCGCCCGGGATCGCCTCTACGCGGAACTCCGTGCGCGACGACGTAAACTCGAGCGGCTTCGAAAGCGCGCGGAATTCGAGCGTGCCGGAGAACTCGCCCTTGATGGTTACGGGCCCGGCGATGCTCTCGAGTTGAATATCGCTGCCGCGGCCTCCCAGTTCCAGATTGCCTTTGAGATCCACGGCGTGGATGTCCCCGCCGCGCGACGCCGTCGATGTGGACATCTTTCCCGATGTGGGTGAGCCGCACATCGCCGCGCCCGCCCGAAACATCGATCGCGCCAGTCCAGGTCATCCACCGTCAGGTCGCCCGAGCGACCGCGCGATTCCACTGTGATTCCTCGAGGAACCGCGATCTCCAGATCGTCGGAGACGTGGGTCAGCAGCTGTCCCGCGCGGAAATCGTCCGCTCGGACAATCAGTTCGTCCCCGTTTCTTTCGAGGTGCACGGTGTTATTGGATTTGGCGCGGTCGGCGGCCCGCTGGTTGACTGCCCGGATGCTCTGGCGGCCGGTCACTCTGACTGCGCTCGGAATCGTCGCCCTTCAGCGAAATGTTGCCGCGCAGATTATCCAGCACGATGCGTGTAACGCCCTGCGCGGGCTCCGCGACATTCACATCGTAATCGTAATCAGTGCCGAGAAAGCCGAAGCCATCGCCATCGAAATTGGCGAAGCGAAAGTCCCGGTTACGGCCGAAGATGGCGAAGAAGAAACAAAGCACGACCACCCAGAAGATGAGTCCGCCGCCGAGCGGACGCGGCGCGGGTACGGTGCCCCGGCTGACGTAGAACAGCACTTCAACCAGTCCCACGACGCCCGCGGCGATCAGCAGGAACGGCCAGTAATCGACAATGCGCGAGAACTGGAGCAGGTCCGGCCGGATATTCACCAGCAGGAAATAGACGCCGATGAGGATCAGGATGAACGGCCCGGTGATGGAGCGCGGTCTCACGGCCGGGCTCCGGGGTCGGTGAAATGGGAAGGCGGCGGAGGCGAAGGAGGCGCGGATGGAGGCGGAGGAGGAAACCTTCCAGCCCAGTTCCTTCTGCCGCCTCCGCCCATCAGCTTCAGCAGGCCGATGACAATCAGCAGCGCCGGCCACGTCTGGCTGAAGCGAAATTCGGTAAACCGGTCGAAGGCGAACAGGACGCCGATCGTGATCAGGACAATCGGACCCGTTATCGCACGCATGAGGTACGCACTCTGGTCATTCATGGACGCACCCCCTTAGTGAACTTCGGCTTTGCCGCTCGTGTCCGTATCCGGCGCGACCACGTGGCTGCGCGGCGTGACCCGCACGTACAGCATGTAGAGCCCACAGACGATCAGACCCACCGGCCAGTAGCGCTCCAGCGTTTCCATCCGGATGATGTCCGTGGTATTGAGCAACAGGATGAAGCCGAGCGCGATCAGCAGAATGGCCCCGGCGGGGAAGCGGCCATGCGTCGGGCGGACATCGAAGAGGCTGGAAAACTCTTCCACCACGGCGCCATTGCGGCGGCTGCGCGCGGTGTGGAACGCCTCGAAAGCCATGTAGAACACCCAGGCGGCAATCAGCAGACCGAACAGGGGTTGAAAGCCGCCAAAGTTCGATTGCGTCAGGCTGATGAGCAGGCCGAACACGACCACGTGGATCAGGCCCTTCGCGTATTGACCGTTGTAAATCGCGCCCACTCCGGGAATGAAGCCGAGGATGAGCGCGAGCACCGGGTGCGCCGCCCATGTCCGGGGCCTGGCCTGGGGAGACTGGGCGTGGTGGGCGCGGTGTAGGGCGAGTAGTGCGAGACCGGGTGAGGATCAAAAGCAGGCGTGGCGCGCGGCAGATTCGGATGGGGCAGGAGGCGGAGGCGGTGCGCTGGCAACCGGCAGATGGTCCGCGCAGTAGACAGTACCCAGCGCCGGACGCTGGCACTCCTCGCACATGGGCTTCCCACAGTCGCGGCAGAAGGCCGTAGCGGTTGTTTCCGGGTGATTGATGCAATTCATGGCTGTTTCCTGTTGTTCAGTGTGTCCGGCTGTTGTTGGGGGGATTCGAGCTTTCGCTTGTCGGCCCGGGCGTCAGCCGCCGCCTCATCTTCCAGCTTCTGCTGCTCCGTCCAGTCGTTGATCCGGGTCTTCACTTCATAGACCAGGCGCATGCTTTCATAACTCTTCACTGCGTTATCCCAGATGCGGTGGGTCCGGTTGTCGAGCGAAGTCCACAACCGCACGGGATCGAGATCGGCCGCCGTGAACGCCTTTTCCCGGAATCCGCAGCCCTGCGCCATGATGGTGGCCGACATCACCGTCAGCATTGCGCCCATGACGAAGCGCGGCTTCAATACCGGGGCGAACGTGCGATTGATCCAGCCGCTGATGCCCTTGCCCCGCAGCTTGAACTCCCAGCCGGAGTTGGTTGCCTGCAGGATCTTCGAAACCAGGACCGGCGGAACTTCCACATCGGCCGCTCGTTCCATGAAGCCGAGGGCGAAACGGGCGTCTTCGGCCAGTTCGCCGCACGCCTTGCACGATTCGAGATGGCGCAGGAAGGCATCGCTCTCGGGAGCGCGAGCGTGCCGTCGATCCAATCGGCCAGCAGGACCTCGAACTCGGCGCAAGTGAACGTACGTTCCATTAAACCTGACTACCTGGACCGTTCCGGCGGCTACTAGACTGCGGACCTGTATTTCTTCAACAACCGGGCCAGTTCGGCCCGGCCGCGGTTCAAACGCGACTTCACGGTTCCTTCGGGAATCGCCAGCACGTCGGCAATCTCCCGGTACTCCATTTCCTGTAAATCCCTGAGGATGATGGTTTCGCGCAGCTCCGGCGACAGCTTACTCAGCGCCGCCTGGAGCAATTCGCTGGCCTCGCGGCCGGCTACCGCGCTCTCGGGACGGCTCGGGGATTTGAACTTCTCCTCTGTGCGCCCTTCGACCCCCGGAAGCTGTTCCTCAATGGAATCGGTAATTCGCTCATTCCGGGTACGGCGATAGTGATCGATCAGGAGGTTACGGGCCAGGCGCGCCAGCCAGGTGGTGAAAGAGCCCTCGGTCGACCGGAAGCTGCCGAGCGTGCGGTAAACGCGCAGGAATACGTCCTGCGTGAGATCCTGCGCTTCGGAATCCTTGCCCGTGAACCGGTAGCAAAGGCCATAGACCCGGCGCGAGTGCAGGCGCACGAGTTCTTCCCAAGCCGCATCATCTCCGCTCAGACAACGCTCGACGACTGTAGAATCCGGATCCAAGCTACCCGCAATCGTGTTGGCGCGGGCGCCCGAAATCCCCCAGACCGCCGCTGCCGCTGTTGCCATACCCACGTGATTCCTTCCGATAGAAGGAACGAGGCTTTCCCATCATAGGTTCAATCTTTCGGAGAATCCACTTGCAATGCAGTGCCGAACAGGGTCCGCAACACCTGTTATGCTTCGATTTATCGCGATGACCTGCCCTTTTTGCGGCCATATCGAAGATCGGGTAATCGATTCCCGGGAGAGCCGGGAAGGCGACTCGATCCGGCGGCGGCGGCAATGCCTGGGCTGCGAGAAGCGGTTCACCACGTACGAGCGGATCGACGAAGTGCCGTACATGGTCATCAAGAAAGACGGACGGCGCGAGAAATTCGATCGCCAGAAGGTGCTGAACGGGCTGCTGAAAGCCTGCGAAAAGCGGCCGGTGAGCATGGCGAAGTTGTCCGATCTGGTCAACCAGGTGGAGGCGCGCGTCACCGATTCTCCCGACCGGGAGATCACTACCACCGAGATCGGCGAGTACCTGATGGACAGCCTGCGCGGGGTGGATAAGATCGCGTATGTGCGGTTTGCTTCGGTTTACCGGGATTTCCAGGATGAACAGGCGTTTCTCAATGAATTACGGGATTTGACACGGCAGCATCCGGGAGGATCGCATCAGGGAGGATCCGGGGAGCGTTGAAATTCATGAAAAGTCCCGGCTACCGTCCCAGCTACCCCTGGCCTGACCGGCCAGAGATTCCCGAGTACGTACCCGACGATCCGCCGGAACTGGATGAGGATGAACCGGACCCGGGATTTCAGCCGCTTTCGGAAAAAGACATAGCAGATCAGGACCCCCTGATGCTTCGCCGGCAGCGCCTCTTTCGATGGGCTGCGGAATCGATTGGCCGCGCAATGAGCGAAGTGGCGGAGGTTAAGAAAGTCGCGGCGTTGGCGCCGTCGCGCAGCCGCTTGGGCGGGAAGTTCCGCGGTTCCGGGAGTATCGCAAACGCGGGATTGAGGTGCTCCACGAATGCGCCGATCTTGACCTCCCGTATGGATGACGGGGTTCGAGCAACTTGAAAAACCTGAAGCGCGCAATGAACCGGGGACTGTCAAGCGTGCAGAACACGCCCTATGGAGGCGTAGCAAATCACCAGGTGGATGTGCACCTGTTCGAAGCCAGAAGCGGCGCTTATCGAGGACGGCTCTGCTACTTCGGAGAATGCCCGAAACCGGGCAAACGAGAGTGCTTCGTGCCGCAATGTGGCGCCCAACCGTTTCTGCGGCAGTTCGCACAATATCGTTTCCATCCGGCGCGCTTTGAGAGCGAGCCGAAGGTCGTTCTTTATGACGCGGGTTGACGCCGGAAGCAGTCGGGGGCGTGGTCGTTGACGATGCCGACGGCTTGCATCCAGGCATAGACGATCACCGGGCCAACGAATTTGAATCCTCTCTTCTTCAGCGCTTTGGACATTTCCTCAGATAAAGGGGTGCTGGCGGGAACGGGTCCGCGGTTCTGAATCGGCTTGCCACCCGCCAGATTCCAGACGAAGGTGGAGAAATCCTCGCCGCCGTCCTTCATCTTGAGATAGGCGCGAGCGCCGGCGATGATCGCCTCGATCTTGGCGCGCGAGCGGACGATGCCCGGGTCCTGGAGGAGACGGGCAACATCGTGCTCATCAAAGCGAGCGACCTTTTTCGGATCGAAATTCTTGAACGCTTTCCGGAACGCGTCGCGCTTCCGCAGGATGATCGACCAGGACAGGCCAGCCTGAAACCCGTCAAGCATCAGCTTTTCCCAGAGGGCCCGGCTGTCGTATTCGGGCACTCCCCACTCTTCATCGTGATACGCTACGCATGTGCGGATCCTTGCCCGCCCATGAGCAACGCAACCGTTCCATGGCCTGGGTTCCAGCGATTTTGCCTGCGAGCTGATCCAGGCCTGACACGGTGGAGTCCGGCGCGAAGCCGAGGTCGTCCGCCGCTACGCCCGACCGGTTGCACCAGCAGACCTGATAGCCGAAGGCTTTGGCGCCGGCAGCATCCCAGGCATTTGAGGAAACGAACAGAATCTCGGCTGCCGGGAGATTCAGAGCAGCAGGGCCGAGGGCGTAGACCCGGGGAGATGGCTTGTAGGTCTTTACCTGATCGACCGAGATGATGTGTCGAAAAAACGAAGCCAAACCGTTGTGGCTGACGGCCGCCTTCGATCATCTCCGGGGTGCCGTTCGAAAGAATCGCCAACGGTATATCCTTCGAGGTTTTCCAGCGCTGGCCTCGACGTCGGGGAAGGAATCGGGCGAGAGATAGGCCTCGATCAGCCGCTGGATCTGGCGTTCGCTGACTTCCAGATTCAGCTCCCGGATCGATGCGCGCAGCGCGGACTCCGTGACTTGGCTGAAATCCTCATAGCGCTCCATCAGGGAGAGCAGCCAGGTGCGCTCCAATTGCCTCCGGCGCCACAGATCCGAAAGGGCTTGCAGGTTCCCGGCGATGCCGCGCCCGGCGCTCAGCACCACCGAATGCACATCGAAAAGGGTGCCGTATGCATCAAATACAATAGCGGAGGGGCTTCATACGCGTACCATTATGCGTGCAACCGTTATCACCGGAGCCCATCCAAATCAGTGTATTGTCCCGGCGAAAGGCTGTGATAATATTGAAACTCGGGAGTTGTGTGCGGTCGCCGTGGCTGAGATGTATGCGATCCGGTCGTTTACCCTTCCTAAAGACAACAAAGCAAATAAGATGACTGTTTTGGGCACCCTTTTCTCCGTGGACTTTGCACGGCCTCTGGAATTTCGATTGGAGGGGACTCGCCATGGCGCATGACGATGACGATCAGTTTCTAAGCGAAACACCGGTAGGCATCAACTTCGACGAAGAGGCGACCAAGTTCTTCGATCCGGAGGCGGAAGCGGAGTTCCTCCACCCGCATCAGCAGCCGGTGGAAGAGTCGATCTATACCGACGACCCGGTTCGCGTGTACCTGCGCGAAATGGGCGCGGTACCCCTGCTCACCCGCGAAGGCGAGGTGGATCTCGCGCGCCGCATGGAGCGCGGGAAACTACGAATGCAGAAGGCCATCAGCCGCTCGGCGCTGGTCCAGCTGGCCGTGGTGGAACTGGCGGAGCAGCTGAAGAAGAGCCCCGACGATCTCGACAGCATGGTCGATATCGGCGGCGATATCGAAGAAGGCACTCCGGCCGACACCAAGAAGCGGGCGGATATCACGAAGACTTTCGGCGAAATCCAGATCGCTCACCGGAAACAGACTCAGCTGCAGGAAAAGCTGGAGGATCCTCCGGCCAACAAGCGGGCGCGCAAGAAGCTGGTGATGAAGCTGAATCGCGCGCTGGTGGACACTTCGCTCTCGATCCGGCGCGTGCCGTGGGTTAACGTCCGGTGGCGCGAGTTCACCAAGGAAATCGAGCGCGCGGTGGACGAGCTCAACCACCTCGACCGCGAACTGAAGAAGCTCGAAAGCAAGAATAACGCCGCCCAGCAGCCGCGCATCCGCGAGCTGAAACGCGAAATCAAGAAGCGCGAAGTCAGCGCGGCGGCGTCGCTCGACGAGCTGAAGCATACGCTGACCGTCATCCGTCACGGCGAACAGGAAGCCGAGCGCGCCAAGAAAGATCTGGTGGAGGCGAACCTTCGCCTGGTGGTTTCGGTGGCGAAGAAGTACGTCAACCGCGGCCTGCACCTGCTGGATCTGATCCAGGAAGGCAACATCGGCCTGATGCGCGCGGCCGACAAGTTCGAATACCGGCGCGGCTACAAGTTTTCGACCTACGCCACCTGGTGGATTCGCCAGGCGATTACGCGCGCCATCGCGGACCAGTCGCGCACCATCCGCATTCCCGTTCACATGAACGAGAGCATGAACAAGTTCCTGCGCGCCTCGCGCGAGCTGGAAAAGGAACTGGGCCGGACGCCGACCAACGAAGAGATCAGCCGCCGGATGGATATTCCGGTGGAGAAGGTCCAGAAGCTGAAGACCATCTCGCGCGATCCGGTGTCGCTCGAAACGCCGGTCGGCCGCGACGGCGAATCCGCGCTGGGCGATCTGATCGAAGATCGCTGGGTGGGTTCGCCGGTCGATGCGGTGATCGAATCGAACGTGCGCGACGAGACGGCGGACATCCTGAAGACGCTTTCTCCCAAAGAGGAGAAGGTGATCCGGCTGCGCTTCGGCATCGGCTGCGAGCGCGAGCATACGCTCGAAGAGATCGGCCAGGAGTTCGACGTCACGCGCGAGCGCATCCGGCAGATCGAAGCCAAGGCGCTGCGGCAACTGCGGGCTCCGGAACGGGCACGCCGGTTGCGGGCGTCTCGGCTTCGCGCGGCCACGCGTAGGCGCGGGTTCAAGAACGAGAACGAGGGTCAGACGGCGTCGGCTGACGACCGTCGATATCGCGCACGCCCAGTTCGAGCGCGGCGCCTGCGGCTACAACCACGCTGCCGGAGCGTTCGATCAGGTTCTGCTCACGAGCCAGAGCCGCGATCACGCGCCCGGCGAACTCCGGGCTCTCGCTGTTCGACAGATCGAGCCATCCGCCTTCCGCCGCCTGCATTACCGCTTCGGTTCTGACCAGGCCGGGATAGAGCGAAATCACCGAGACGCCGTGAGGGCGGAGCTCGTGCGCCATGTCCGCAGTCATCTTGTCCACGGCCGCTTTGGAAATCCCGTAGATCGTATTCCCCAAGTGCTTCCACGCGGCCCAGAAGCTGATGTTGACGATCAATCCGTGCCCCTGGCGAACCATTATGCGCGCGGCGTGCGAACTGGCGACGAAGGCGGCGCGAACACCGGCATCCATCATTGCGCCCCAGCGGTGTACGGGTTGTTCCCAGAACGGATCGGCCCAGGTGAACCGCCCGCCTTCAGACATCCGCTCGTAGCCTCCCCAGGCTGAGTTCACCAGCAGGTCAAGGGAATCCGACTCGCCGGCGATTCGGGCGAAGGCAGCGGCCGTTTCGTCGTCGTTCAGATGATTGCAGCGGATCCGAGTGACGGCCGCCGGCAGATCCGCCGCGTCAATCGTGCAGCCCGTGGCGAAGACCCGATAGCCGGCGCTGGACAGACTCGCCGCAATGCCTCGTCCTACACCTCGGCTGGCACCGGTCACCGGTGCGAACATAATCCTCTTACTATCGCAGGGGACGGGCCCGTGTTCGCAAGGTCAGGGCTCCTGGTGATAACCTGAAAGCTCCCCGCAATGAGTGACATTCAAGTAACGCTGCCGGACGGAAGTGTCAAGACCGTCCCGGCCGAGAGTACCGCGCTGGACATCGCGCGCGGGATCAGTCCGCGCCTGGCCGATGCCGCGATCGTGGCGAAGGTCAACGATCGTCTTTACGATCTGAACCGGCCGCTCGAAACCGACGCGAAAGTGCAGATCCTGACGCCGAAGGATCCCGAGGCGCTCGAGGTTTACCGGCACTCGACCGCGCATCTCTGTGCCGCCGCCGTGCTGGAGCTGTTTCCGGAAACGAAGCTCGGCATCGGACCGCCGATCGACACCGGTTTCTACTACGATTTCGACCGCCCGGAGCCGTTCACCCCGGAGGATCTGGAAAAGATCGAAGCGAAGATGTGGGAGATTCAGGCGCGGAATCTCACCTACGAGCGCCAGCTGATCGCGAAGCCGGAAGGCCTTGAGAAATACCGGACGATGAACGAGCCGATGAAGGTGGAGCTCATCGAAGAGCGCGCCGACGACATCTTTTCCGAATACACGCTGGGGCCGCAGTTCATCGATTTCTGCCGCGGCCCGCACGTCCCGGACACTTCGAAGATCAAAGCGTTCAAGCTGCTCTCGATCGCCGGCGCTTACTGGAAGGGCGACGAGAAGAACAAGCAGCTGCAGCGCATCTACGGCACCGCCTGGTTCACGAAGAAGGAACTCGACGAGTACCTCACCAAGCTCGAAGAAGCGAAGAAGCGCGATCATCGCAAGCTCGGCCAGGAGCTGGATCTGTTCAGCATTCAGGAACTCGCCGGGCCGGGTCTGATCTTCTTCCATCCCAAGGGCGGGATCATCCGCAAACAGCTGGAAGACTGGATGCGCGACGCATATCTGAAGCGCGGCTATTCGCTCGTCTACACGCCGCACGTGATGCGGCGCGATTTGTGGAAGACCTCCGGGCACGCCGGTTTCTATTCGGAGAACATGTTCACGCCGATGGAGCTGGATGACGCGGAATACCAGCTCAAGCCGATGAACTGTCCCGGCCACATCCTGATCTATCGCGACAAGCAGCACAGTTATCGCGATCTTCCGGTGCGGCTCGGCGAACTCGGCACGGTGTACCGCTACGAGCGCTCGGGCACCATGCACGGCCTGCTGCGCGTGCGCGGCTTTACGCAGGACGACGCGCATATCTTCTGCACGCCCGAGCAGATGGAAGACGAGATCGTGAACTGCCTCGACTTCGCCATCGATACGCTGAAGACGTTCGGCTTCAAGGAATACAAAGCCGAGATTTCCACTTGGGATGGCGGGGCGAGCGGGCAAATACGATGGCGAACCGGCGAGCTGGGCGCTGGCTGAAGGCGCGTTGCGCAAGGCCTGCGACCGCCTGGGGATTAACGCTACCGTGATTCCGGATGAAGCGGCGTTCTACGGACCGAAGATCGACGTGAAGCTGGTGGATGCGATCGGCCGGCTATGGCAGCTCTCGACGGTGCAGTTCGATTTCACGCTGCCGCGGCGATTCGAGCTCGAGTACATCGCCGAGGACGGGAAGAAGCATCGCCCGGTGATGGTGCATCGCGCGCTGTTCGGATCGGTCGAGCGGTTTTTCGGCATCCTTGTCGAGCATTACGCCGGCGCGTTTCCGGTGTGGCTCGCGCCGGTGCAGGCGGCCGTTCTGCCGATTACGGATCGGCAGGCGGAGTACGCGCATCAGGTCGCGGAGACAGCTGAAGACCGCGGGAGTGCGCGCGACCGTGGACGATCGCAGCGAGAAGGTCAATCTCAAGATCCGCGACGCGCAGATGCAGAAGGTGCCCTACATGCTGGTGGTGGGAGGGCGCGAGGCGGATGCCGGGACAGGTGGCCGTGAGACACCGCAAACGCGGCGATCTGGGGCCCACCAGCGTGGAGGAATTCACGCGCACAATTACCACCGAAATCGCCGCGAGATCTACCGATTAGTTGTCCGAGTAGAGTATTCAATTCCGCCGCGCCTGTGGGATAATTCCCTCACTATGCGGTACGGAATTCATCGGTGGATTGCTGTCTTTGCGTGCGGTTTTGCTGTGCTTTCGACCGCGAGCGCCACCAGCGTTACGCGTCTGTCATTCGAAGAACTGACGGACCAGTCGGAGCTCGTTGTCTCCGGTCACATCAATCACTCCTGGGCGGAATGGGATGCGGAGCATAAATACATCTGGACCCGCTACGAACTCAGCGTGTCGGGAACCCTCAAAGGCAGCGCGGGCGTCAAGCGTGATCTTCAGTGAGCCGGGTGGCATCGTCGGCGACAAGGGCATGAGCGTGCCCGGGGCTGTCGGTTACGCGCCGGGCGAAGAGGTCGTTATTTTCCTGCAGCGCATGCCGAATCGGCTATCTGCGCACGGCGGGATGGAGCCAGGGCAAGTTCAAGGTGGATCAGGATGGCAAACTGCAGCGCGAAGCGTCGCCGGTGGGTCTGGAACTGGTGGGCGCGAATGCTCGCACCGCGACTCCGCTGCGATCTCTCGAGGGTTTGAATGTGGCGCAACTTCGCGGGCTGATCGCTGCCCGCGCCGGGAGGAAGCAATAGTGCGCCGCAGCGTCGCTCTATTCCTTATCCTCGCTTCCGCGGGTTTCGCCTACATCCGGCAGACCACGGGCACCGCGCCGCTGGTGCGCACGGACAACGCGGGCATCCAGTTTTATCTGAACAATTTGGTGATCGCGGGCGTGCAGAGCAATGCATCGGGGTCAACTGTTACGGTGATCGCGGGCGACAGCAATCCGCTGCAGGCGATCCGCGTGGCGCTCGCGACCTGGAACCGGTCCGGCGCGAATGTCAATTTTCTCCCGCTGAAGGAAACGGCTGCGGTGATCAACGGGGGCGATAACCAGATGACGATCGCGATCGGGTCGACTCCGTCGGATGTGAGCGTGGTGGGAGGCGCACTGGCTGTTACTCTCGACACGTTCAACCGATCGACCGGCGTGATTGAGGATTCCGACATCATCATCAATCCCGCGGATTGTTTTACGACAACCGGAGTGGCCAGCGCCTGTACGGCGAACACCGCTTACGATTTTCAGGCGACCATGACCCATGAGCTGGGGCATTCGCTCGGCCTCAATCACACGGGCTGCTGGGCGCGGTGATGTTTCAGTACAACACTCTCACCGAGCGGTCGCTGAGCAGCGACGAGATTGCGTTCGCCAATTCTGTTTATCCGGCGGCGAATCCCGGCCAGCTTTGGCACGATCAGCGGCACGATTACGACCGGAGGCTCCGCGGAACCGTTCGCGCTGGTCACGATGGCCCGTGCCGCCACGCCTGGCCTCGATGCCGGCTCCTACAGCGCACTCGCGGATGCGAACGGAAACTACTCGCTGAAGGTTCCTCCGGGGTCCTACCAGGTGTATGCGGAGCCTCTGAACGGTGTGGTCGAGCCGGGCAACCTGTACCTTACAGTGGCACAGACCGCACAGGTGCAACAGTTCATGGCGACGAGGTTTAACGGCGCGGTCAATGTTACGGCCAACAATACGTCCACGGCGAACATCAGCGTTCCGGGCGGCGCATCGGCCATTCCGGTGCCGTATGTGGGGGCGACCAGTGTGAACGGCGGGGTCAGCGGCGTTGAGTTCTTTTCGGGTGGCCCCACCTTTGTGGCTTCGGGACGGTCAGTGGACCTGCTGTTCGCCGGAACGGGATTCGACGCCACGCTGACTGACGCGAATTTCGCGATTCTCGGCAGTGGAGTTACGGTGCATCCGGGCAGTGTTCGCCTCGATGCGAACGGATCCACGCTCCATACCCTGGCAGGCACTTTCAAGATTCTGCGCGTGACTCTCGACATCACAGCACAGCCGGGGCTGAGCCTCGCGAGTGTTTTCGTCACCAAAGGCGCCCATACATTATCGATATCCGGCGCTCTGACGATCGGGCCGCCGACGCCAACCACCACGTCGGCCAGCATCGTCAATTCCGCCAGCGGTCTCGGTAATGGCAGCGGAAACGGCGCAGTATCGCCCGGCGGACTCTACACCATCTACGACATTCCGAACGACCCCAATCTGGGTCCGAATGCGTTCACTATCAACGAGGGGTTCGATCCGTACGGATTCCTCGCGCCGATATTGGGCGGAGTGAGTGTCACTTTCGACGGTATCCAGGCGCCGATTTTCTTTGTAAACGGAGGCCAGATCAATCTGCAAGCGCCGTTCGAGATTGCAGGGAAATCGTCTGCCGCTATCGTCGTCAACTACCTGGGCAGCCGCAGCGCGCCGGTGCAGGTTCCGGTGTTGAACGAACAGCCGGGTTTGATTTCGGTCGATAGCAGCGGCAAGGGCCCTGTGGCAGCGGTGAACCAGGACAACACGCCCAACTCAGTGGCTCAGCCAGCGCCGAAGGGCACAGTGGTAACTATCTATGGAACCGGTGTCGGTCAGCAGCCCGGATTACACCATATTCCAGACTGGCCTCGGCGCAACCGGTGTCCCGGGTGGGTTCACCGGCAATTACACCTACAGCATTGGCGGCTCAATTCCGGCACCTGCCTCTTATGTGGGACCGACGCCCACCGCTGTCGGTCTGGCTCCGTTCAACGTGACTATTCCAAGCAGCAGCCCGAGTGGCGCGGTATCGGTAGTGTTGACCAGTCCCAACGGGGTCAGCAGCCAGCCGGCCACGACGATCTACGTCCAGTAGAGATCCAATTAAACGTCTGCGATCTCTACTTCGATACTTGAGCGGGCTTTGCGCAGATCGAGGAGTTCCAGCACGATTGCGATCAACATCAGCGAAACTCCGCCCAGCAGCAGAGGCACGGAGAAATTCGCCCACGTCTGGATGACCGACGTCAGTGCGATGACCAGGATCATCGCGAGAAAGAATAACGTGGCCACATAGAGGAGGACGTGCGCTCGCGAGATCCACGTGATGCGGTCCGCGAATACCCGAACCTGCGCGCTGATGGCGCTCCGCCGCGCGGCGCTTGTGCCGGGGGCGCGCCATTCGGCGGTGAGGGCCCGCACACGGTCGGACATCGCCTGATGCTTCGAGCTGATGGTCCCGATGAGAATCGCGTTGGCCGAGATCATCACCACCGGCGTCACGGCGGCGGCGATAGCGGCCATCGCTCCCTGCGCGTATGTCGGGTTTATCTGCATGCCACGTCGAAACGATTATGATAGACAACACGTGAGGCTTGCTCTGGCATGCATGATCGTTACCGCGTGCTGCTGTACAGGCGCAGGAGATCCACATCTACTCCGAGTTCGAACGCTTCGATCCGTTCGGCCAGCCGGTGGCTTCGGATCGCGATGGGACCCCGCGGGAAATCCTTTCGCCTGCGATGCCGCGCAATGGCCACCTTTCCCTGCATGTGGTGATCACCGGGCCGGCGGGTTCGAATTATCTTCTCTACACCGGGACTAATCCGCCGGACATTCTGCGCGTCAAACTCTATCGCGAATACTTCACCCCGTGCGGCAACGATTTCTGCCCGGACTGGCTCGTGGAACAAGCTTCGCCCACGTTCGGCGCGATCCCGGAATTCCGCCATGATCTGGCGCGCCCCGCGATGGACCGGCAGACCACGCGTTGTTATCTGCTCGACATCTGGGCGCCGCCGGATACGCCGCCGCGCCGGGTACGCGTCGAGGCGTTACTGAAGACAGGCATCTGGCAGGTAGCGCCCCTTGAAGTGCGCATTCTGGCACCGATCCTCGAACCGATCTCGGAACAGGGGGGCCGGACGCCAAACTTGTCCGGGCCGAAGATGTGGCGCCATTGGATGCGCCTTCGAGCGCCACCGCCCGGATTCAGTTGTTCCGCTATCTGGCGCGGCTTCCGGCGGAACTGCCTCCTCAGGTGCTGCGCGTGCGCGATGTGATTCAGCGCAATGCGGCCGAGGACATGCTGCTCGCGAAGTCTTTGGACGCCGGCCCGTTCCCGGAGCTCAATCTTTTGTCCTGGTGGCCGTTCGTCTACCCCGGCCCGGGAGCGGAATGGTATCTCAAAGTCCGGGATTTTCTGTACCGGTTCGGGGGCTTGGATTAGTCTCTAAGTACTTAGAGGATCCTGGTACACCCGGGACCTGGAATTTACAGAAGCTTCACTAAGGGCACTATACAGCGAGAACATTCCGTGGTAAGAATGAGGTGTAGCACCCAGCGGGAGCCGGAATCCGAGGCTCGTGATTGAGATGCAGGGCCTCCGCTGTTTTTTCCATTTGACATACCAAAAATCAGGAACAGCGCCCAGGACTCCCCGTCTGCTACCGGGCCACTACCGAAATTGAACACAGGGGTTTTAGATCCGCATGGACTCCGATCGCAAGTACCGCCAACACGGTTACTTTGACAGCAACAGCACTTCATCGAACGGGAACGGCTCGGCCGATCGAAACGGAGGGCGGCCGAAGCCTTCTGGACCGCGTCCGCCGATAGACATTACCGGGCCTCGCCTGCCGCGCCTCGTTCAGGCTGTGACAGCCTCGCGCTGTTACAACTGCTCGACGACGCTGCTGCCGGATACGGCTTCCTTTGATGGCAACTGCCCCAAATGCGGGACGGCGCTCCACTGTTGCAAGCAATGCTCCCATTTCGAGCCTTCCACGCGCTTCCAGTGCAATAAGCCGATCCCCGTTCGCATTCCCCTGAAGGACCAGGCGAACGTGTGTACGCTGTTTTCGCCGCGCGTCACTGTGGCGCGCGAGGCGTCATCGGCGCAGATGCCCGGCAGCGGCCGCGCACCCGCTCCCGGAGCGAATACGCCGCCTCCGCGCAACGCGAGCGACGCACGCGACGCTTTCGACCGTCTGTTCAAGAAATAGACCGGAAACCAGCTGAAATAAGCCGGTTTCCGCACATAAAAACAGAATCCTTCATCGTTGTTTCGTCCGTAGCTCACTGTTCTGTAACGGGTGACGGTTTACAACGGGTGCATGAGGTGCGATCTCCACGTTCACACGGTGCATTCGGGCATGTGTACGGTGCCCGGACTCACCCGCGTATGCAAGGAGTCTTACAACGAGCCGCGCGCGCTGTACGAACGGCTGAAACAGCGCGGCATGAACCTCGTCACGGTTACCGACCACGATTCAATCGATGCGGTGGAAGAACTTCGCCGCCATCCCGACTTCTTCCTCAGCGAGGAAGTCACCTGCACCATGCCGAGTGGCACAGAAATGCACGCCGGCGTGTACGGAATCGAAGAAAAAGACCATGCGGAGTTGCAGCGGCGACGGCATGACGTCGAGAGCCTGCTCGCCTACGCCGTCGAACGGCGCTTGTTCGTAACGGTCAATCATCTCTATTCGAGCCTCACAGGTCCGCGCAAGGAAGACGATTTCGCCGTTTTTGCACGGACTTTTCATGGAGTTGAAACGCGTCAACGGCCAGATGCTGGCGCGATCGAACAAACTGGCCGTGGAGTTCGCGCAGCGATTCGGGAAACCTGTGGTCGGAGGTAGCGATTCGCACACTCTGGCTGGCTTGGCGCGCACGTTTACCGAAGTCCCTGGCGCGCGGAATGCTGAGGAATTCGTGGCCGGTATGCGGCGCGGTCAGAGTATCGCGATGGGCGAATCGGGGAATTATTTCAAACTGACTGCGGATGTTTTTGCGATCGGCGGATCGCTCATCCAGGAGCAACCGTGGATAGCGCTCGGCTTCGGCCTGTTCGCGCTGGCGCCGCTGATCACGCTGGGAAATTATGCGCGCGAACTGGCGTTCGCGTGGTACTGGTCGCAAAAGAACCGGCCGCGGGATCCGCTCGGCGTTTCGCCGGAGGTTGCGTTATGATGCTGGCGCGCGCCAAATCCACACTCTTCGCGCCGGATAACACTATCATGCGGCGCTTCAACCGCTGGCGCGCGCCGCGCTGGATTCGCTGGTGGATGCTGCTTGCCACGCGCGCCGGTGACGGCTGGCTCTGGGGATTGATTGGAATTTCCGTGCTGCTTTCGCCGGATGCGGCGAGGTTCCATGCGATCGAGGCCGCGGCGTGTGCGGTTGCAGCAGGTATCGTTCTGTTCCACAAGTTGAAGCGGATGGTGTGCCGCGTGCGCCCGCGCGATATCGAACCGCACTGCTGGGCGCAGATCGTGACGCGCGATAAATTTTCGTTTCCGTCGGGCCACTCGACCACGGCCTTTGCGGTTGCGTTATCGCTGGGCTCGTTCTATCCGGAGATCATGCCGCTGCTGTTGTTGCTGGCGGCGAACGTGGCAGTGTCGAGAGTTGTGATTGGAATGCACTTTTTGAGCGACGTATTAGTGGGCTCCGGCATGGGTGCGCTGCTGGGTTACGCCGCTTTCCGCTTCGCGCGCTGAGAGACAGCGGGCATATGTCCCGCGTAGCTGGCGCGCGCGCTTCAAGGGCGGGGGCTTCCTTGCAGGGAAGCTCCCTCGCTCCTGGGCATTCGCTATTTCGCGTAAACCATTACAGTGCCCGTGACGGGAGCACCGGTTACAGGCGAGATCCCGATGCCTTGCGCAAAGACAGAAACAGCGGCTACTATGTTCACCGTCAGCTGCGGGTTGGTAACATTCATCGGCAGCCGAACATTCACCTGATCCAATCCGTTGATCAGATCGGGCGCGGTTCCGGCATACAACACATTGAGAGCTTCGGTGGCCCATTTCACTTCAATTCCGTACTGAAAATCAGAACTTGCGATCGGAGAGATCGCCCCGTTTTGTGCCCCCTCGAAGGGAGCACCCAGACCGGTAAGGTACAGGACAACGATCGATCCGTCGGCGGCGGGATTGGAAGCGCTGTTAACTGATCCATCTTCGTTCAGGACTGCGAAGACACCGATCGAACCTGCCGTCTGCGGCTGAAGGGCGGGCAGGGGGCCTGTCGGCGCAGTGACCACAACCGTCTGTGGAATTGCGGCTCCGGCAGTGGTCTGGCCGTCAGGGCCGAAAGAATGGCACCTGGAAATTGATCTGATTGGGTCCGACATAGAGCAACGGCGCCGCGACGGTTCCGAATTGCACCTTGACTCCGGCCAATTGTGTCGGGAAGAGCCCGTTCTGATCCGGCTCGCCGGTAATGCCGATGGAGGGTCCCAAGCCAACTCCATACAGAGTAGTGAGTTCGCCCGACGCCACACTTGCAGCCGCCCGAGGGATCGCCGAGTTGACGATCGCAAACACCGCGGGTACCGACGGCGCACTAGCTACGTTCCAACGCAGCAGATTTCCCGCCGAGGCGAGCAGCACCAGGTTTCCGTTGGAATCGAACGCTGGCGGCTGAGTGGCAGTGGAGGGCAGGAACGAGAAAATCTGCTGCAGCGCGATCGCGTCCGAATTCAATTCGAGCGCGAAATCGAGGCCGCCAGGAGGAATGTTGGGGAGACCAAGAAAGTTGGATGGGTTAACTTTGCCGTTACTCGTGGAATAGCCGGTGCTGCCAGTGATCCAGGCATTCCCGGCGGAATCGAGCGCCACACCGGCGGTGGTAGCCATCAAATTCGTCGCGAATAGCAGCTGGGTAGCGTCCGCGCTTAGCTTGACCGCGAATCCATTTCCGGTCGACTGTAACTGTAAGAGTTGCGTCTGCGATTGCAGCGCGCCAGGTGTGGTGGCTATGGGCGTATAGGTGAAGCCGGTGAAATAGGCGTCGTTCGCGGCATCGAGCGCCACCGAATTGACGAACCCAGCCGCAATACCCAATGCGCTGGTCTGGAGGAGTGGCAGCCCGAACCCGGTCGACCAGATCAACTGCGATCCATCGGCCGAAATGCGGGATACGAAACCTCCGCTGCCGCCCTGATAGGCATTTGCTGTTGCGGGAAAATTTGTGGCATTCGAGGTGCCGCCAATCGTCAGGTTCCCGTCCGTGCCCAGTGCGACAGCGTAAGGCGTGGTAATGACCGATCTTTGGTCGCAGAAGTCAAAACAGCCGACTCGGGAATAGGCATTTCCGCCCAGCAAGCGGCTGGACATAAGGGTGCCGGGAGAGATCTTGACCACAAACGTGTAGGTAACCGAGCCAAGGAGTTCGGCAATTCCCGGCGTCGGCTTTCCCACTCCGAATACCAGCCCCGTAGTCGGGAAATTCGGATCATCCGTAGTCCCCACCACCCAGGCGTTTCCCGCAGAATCGAGCGCGATGCATAACGGGTTCGTCTGCCCAAGCGCCGGCTCGCCACCAAGGAAGGTCGAGAACAGAATATTGAAGTTCGCGTCGAGCTTCGTCACAAAGCCGGTCTGCTTGTAAGCGGCCTTCTGGCTGTAGAGCGGGCGAACGAGCGGGAAATCGTCGGAATCCGTCTCGCCGACGATCCAGAAATTGCGGTTCGCGTCGATCGCCGCGCCGGCAATGCTCGAATTTCCGCTGCCCAGCGCGGTACTCGCCAACGCCGCCGTCTGAGCTCCGGATGCGCTGAGAATCGAAAGGAGCGGAGTCTGCGTCTGGTCGCAGCTTCCCGGCGAGCCAACGATGCACCCATTGTTGACCGCGCCGAAGACGGCCACGCTTCCGTTTGCCATCGGCACGACGCCCTGGGCTGCGGAATTCGGCGTGGGGACGAATTGCAGAGAAGACGAAGCAGCGCTGGCAAGCGCGGGGACCAGCAGGAGCAATACGACGGGGATTCTCATGGGCCCCGGTCCGGGCACTTCGAATGCCGTCGTAAGGTTAGGGAAACATTAAGTCAGGTCTTGCTGCAGCGTGGCTGCGTGACACATCGGTGTCCGCCAATTGGTCTTACGGCTCGGAATAGCAACCGAGTCTGGTCCGGACCGCGGTATCGGGGTGCGCGAGGCGGCTTTCAGCTGTGAGTTTGACTTCGATTTTATGAAAGGCCCGGGCGGCGGCGGGTACCTCAATGGTCAATGTGTACCGCATTCTCAAACGGCGAATGAGGGCAGGTAATGTGGTGTCGAAATTGTCGCCGATCTGATTCTCGCCGCCGGTTGCACGGACAAGTTTCACCATCGATTTCCCGCCTGACAGATCAGGGCCTAATACTCCACTGATTCGCGGGAGATGAACGCCTTGGATCTGAGGTCCCTCCGGGTTCACGCGCGAGCCTGGAGGGGCCAATGCGAGCATCACTTCATGAAGCGTCACGCCGGCACGGAACAGACCCTCTTCGAGCGCATCCTCTTGGTTTCGGAATGGCGTTCGATATCGTCGGTTATGGCGACGATGGCCTGCTTGCGCGTGATCGATGGTTGCCCGGAGAGTAGCGACAGGGCGTTGGCAGCAGAATCGAAAAGGCGGTTCTTGTCCGGCTGTGCTGCGTATAGCAGGGCGCGGCTGATCGCGACCGGATCCCCGGACAGACGGAGTATTTCGCCGCGAGGTCCAGAGCCACGAACAACGCCGGCACGGTCCTCCGGGCGCAGCGCCATGACAGCCGCTTTCAATCCTTGTCCGTAGCGCTTCCTGTCCAGGGGAGTTGAGAAACCAGGATTACTGAGATAGATCAGGAAAATCAGATCCAGCGGGGGCGTATCGATGCCGAGATTACGAATTGGGACCCTTTGGCCGTCGCTGTAAACTTCAAATCGTGGGGGCCGAGCAACTCGGGAACTTCACCTGTCCGCTCGTCGATAGCCTGGACGTCCAGAGCAATAAGCCTGGTGGTTTGGGCGGCTGCCGGCGCGATCAGTAAGGCCCATGCCGCGAGTGCGGCGAATCCATACCTTACGAGCCATGCCTTCACTTGTTCACCATGTCGTGGATCGCTTTGGCGATGACATACTGGGTCTCCAGGTAAACTCTGGCATCTCCTCCGGTCGCGCTAGACAAAGGTTCAAGCGCTTTCATTTCCTCGTTCTCATTCACATCGGGACCGCTCACCTTTACTCCTCCAGACGTCAGATGCAGCCGCGATGCCTGGCGGGAGATGAGCGCCACAAAAACGGCGGTGTTTTTCGATTTTGCGGCGAGAGTCACGTCGCCCGCAGTGTGCCGCGATCCCGCGTCCGATGAAGTGACCAGAACCACGATGCAGCGCCGCTTGTGCGATGGTGTGGCGTCCGGAAAGGAACTCAGGACTGCCAGGAGAGAGTCGTAGATCCGGCTTTGCCTGCCCTCGACGATCCAGTTTCCCATCTTGCGAAGAGCGGACTCGAATTTGGGGATGTCACTCGTCAGGGGCAGTATGGTTTTTGCATTCCCCGAAAAAGTCACCAGAGACACCCGGTCGCCGGGATTCAGTTGCGCAGCAGCAACTCTAGCGCCGCGGCCAGAGTGCGGACGATAGGGCCTCGTTCCGTATCTCCCATGTTCATGTCGAGCATGATGACCACTTCCGTGCCCGGCGACGAAGCAGGGGTCAGTACGGCGCAGGGCCATAGGGCGAAGCATAGCCCCGCCAAACGGATAGAGCCCCACGTTCGGATGCCGGCGTGCATGCAGGCATTATTATCACTTGCCCGAAGGTTACCGTGCTAACAAAGCGCGGCCATGAGCGCGCCGCGGGCCGTCGAATTGAGCGGGTCCGCCGAGACGCGCACTTCAGAGAGCTTGACGGGCAATTCATGCTCGCCGCAGCGCCTTCTTGAAGTGTTCGAGAAAACCCTTCGGCATCGCCGTGCCGCCGCTCAGCACCAGCGGAATCGATTGGTCGAAATGCGTCAGCCGCTGCGCCGATGAAATGTGGGTTCGCAGCGCTTCGACCAGATTCACCAGCACCTCCTGGTAATAGACGTTCAGCGCATCGTGCACGCGGTCTCCGATGAGGCCGTTCAGATAGAATGCCTTCTCCTTCTGCATGCGCATGCGGAGGGCAATGTCGCCGGTCACGATCGCGGCCTGGTTATCGATGAAATCGCCCGCTTTCGGCACGCTGAACGAAATCACCGGAACCGAGAGCACGGCCATGCAGACGTTACACAAGCCGCTGCCGCAGGAGATTCCAATGCCGCTGAAGTTGCTGTCCGCGAGTTCGCCGAAGACCACGGCGAGGCCTTCGGCGATGGGAGTGGGGACATAGCCGAGGTCGGTCAGGATGCGGCTGATCGAAGCCTGATGGTAGGAGATCGCCGCGTCGCTTCCGGCAACCGGAGCCGGTACGCTGAAGAACACTTTTTGTCCTTCGCCAGCTCGCACGGCCCAGCATCCGTGTGATGATGCTGCGGACCACCGGCAGGCTGTAAGGCTCCTGAGGATTCAGAATGCCGTTTGCCATCGGCCTGCGCGTCTCCACATGGAAGACTTCGGCAAACCGCGACGCGTCGTTGCCCGTCACCACGAGCTCGGTGCCGCGGACTTCGTGGAACACGTTCTCGCGCTGCAGCAGGCTCTCCGTCAGAGCCGAATGCGGCAAGCGTCAGAAAGGCGTTGAGCTGCGATTCGTATTGATATTTCTTCTCGGCGCCTCGCGCCACGACAATCCGGCTGGTGCCGACATCCAGACCGATGGGCTGGGGAGTTTCCTGTTCCGCTTTACTCATTGATTCACGTCCACTTCTGATTGGCCTAGTGGGCGGACGGAGGAATTCTTCTCAGGAATTTAATCCGCGCGGAGATTTTTCCTCGGTCGCGAGCACAACCTCACGAGCATGAACCTGTACCGTCGCTCGACCGCGCAGGTCGCCGCTACGATTGCCGATCCGGTGGAGCGTTTGAGATTCCTGCGTGCACGGGCCGCGGTACGTGCTCGCCGCAGGCAACTCGCGCGCCGGTGGTTCCTGCTTCTCGCGCTGGTTTCGATCACGGCGGCGACACTGGTTCCGAAGGCTTCTCCTTCGAGATCACCGGCGGTCGTGGTAGTACCGATACCGATCCCGCGGATCGCCGACACCCGCAGCGGTCCCGAACGTCTGGCTGGTGGAGAAGACCGCCGATTCCGAAACGTGGAGCAACGGTTTGCGGATCGACAACCATTTTCTGGTCACGACGCACCCGCGCTCATATCTGGCATTTCCCGCGGACGGGAGTTCGCCGCTGCACCGGATCGCACCGGCGGGCATCGTCTTCCATACGACGGAGAGTTCGCAGGCGCCCTTCGAAGAGAGCGAGAATCAGGATTCTCAAGAAGATCGGCGAATCGCTGCTCGAATATGTGCGGCGACGCGAGGCGTACAATTTCGTGGTTGACCGTTTCGGCAGGGTGTTCCGCGTGGTGCCCGAGGAGCAGGCGGCGAACCATGCGGGCTACTCGGCGTGGGCCGATGCGGACTGCGTTCTACATCAATCTCAATGACAGCTTCCTCGGTGTCTCGTTCGAGGCGGCTAGTCCGGGCGGCCTGGCCCCGGCCCAGGTGAGCTCCGCTCGGGTGTTGATCGAAATGCTTCGTCATCGGTTCGAGATCGCCGCATCGAACTGCGTCACGCATGCGCAGGTGTCGGTGAATTCTTCGAACATGCTCGCGGGCCTGCATGTCGATTGGGCCGCCGGTTTCCCTTTCGAAGCGGTGGGACTGACGGACAATTACTTGATTCCGTCGCCTCTCGTGTGGGAGCTCGGATTCGACTACGATGCGCACTTCAGAGGCAAGGCAGGCGAACCGCTACGCGCCGCGATTGACGACGCCGAAGCGATCGTCGCCGCGAAGGCCGCGTCCGCCGGCGTTTCTCGTGCGGCATACAAGGAACGACTTCAGCGGCGTTATCGCGAAATGCTGAACGCTACCGGCCGGGGAATATCTGGAAATCGATCTCGACTTCGTTCTTCACCTTGATCATTCCACCGCCAATGCTGATGGGCTTGATTCCGAAGTCGGTCTGTTTGATCACCGTGCGCGTGCTGTAAGATGCGCCGCTTTCCCGGACCATCAGACTGACAGGCTTCGTGACGCCATGCAGCGCCAGATCGCCCTCCACTTTCCACTGGCCGTCGGCGACTTTGTCGACGCGTGAAGAGCGGAACGCGATTTCGGGAAATTTCCTGACCTCGAGCGTCATGTCTTCCATATCCGCCTGGATGGTGGCTTGGGTTTTCGCATCCACTTTGGGATCAGAGCGAACCGTCATCTTCGCGGCTTCGACGGTGAACTCGATATGCGGAGCACCCGATTCCCGTATGGTTCCTGAAGCAATCGGCGCGTCGATTGTGTGATCGTGCGCGGCCGCCGAGAAGAGTCCCGATTTGCCTACATGGATCGTGATCGTGCTGCGCCCGGTGTCGATCGGCCGGTCCTGCTGAGCCATCGCCGGGAGAGCCGCAAGAATTACCGCTACGCTAAGCCGCATACGAATACACTCTCCTGAGATTGCGCTCGAATATCCGAGCCGGAAGCATGCTGGTCACAATCCGGCGTCCTCCCGTCATCATCCGGTTCTCCCATTGCCCGATCTGCCCCATCAGCAGCGACCGTTGCTGCAAGTGGCTGGTGCGCCGGCGGCGCAGTGATTCGTAGCGGCGCAGTGCCAGCTCCGGAGTCGCCTCCCGGGTAAAAGATTTCGCCAGCACCAGCGCGTCTTCGAGCGCCATGCCACCGCCCTGCCCGAGATTGGGAGTGCAGGCGTGGGCCGCATCGCCGAGCAGCGTCACGCGCCCGTGACCCCATCGCTTTAGCGTCGCTAGATCGTACGCGCCGCTTTTCAGGATGCTCTCCTGCGCGGTGGCTGCGATCAGGCGCTCCACCGGTTCGTGCCAGCCTGCGAACATCCGCAACAACCCGGCTTTGCGGCCCTCCGGCGAATCGGCCTGATCGGGCTCTGTGTTCGCCGTTGCGTACCACGTGAACCACTCGCCGCCGGTGTTGAGGATGCCGAACCGGTGACCCCTGCCCCAGGTTTCGCTGTTTGAGCCAGAGGGAACGGAGCCTTCGATCTGCGCCAACCCTCGCCACACGGTGTAACCGCGGAAGATCGGATCGTAAACGCCGAGCAGTTGCGAACGGACACGCGAACGAATTCCATCCGCCCCGATCACAACATCGTGCTCCGCAGAAGCGCCTCCCGCAAAATGAACGGCGACCCCACTGCGGCGGCGCTCGAAGGCTTCGAAACAATGCGCCAGGCGAACTCGCCCGGCAGGCAGAGAGGATATCAGCGCGTCAAGAAGGTCCGAGCGTCGGGTACAGAGCGCTGGCACGTCAAAGCGGCCCAGCGCGATATCCATCAGGATCGCTCCGCCGCTGGCGCGTACGAGGAAATGGCAGTTGGGACCGCTCACCGCCGCAACTCGCGCGAGCAGATTCAGCTCTTTCAACACGCGCGTGGCGTTCGGCCACAGCATCATGCCCGCGCCGACCTCGCGAAGTTCCTCAGCCCTCTCGTAAACGGTCGCTTCGATGCCCATGCGACGGAGCGCCACCGCGGCTGCGACGCCACCGATGCCGCCGCCGACAATGCCAACGTTGATGGAATGCTGTCCCAATCGGGCCTTCATAGAACAGACGTCCCGGTGCGGGAATTGAATACAATCGTCTCAAATTACTGCCGACTGGTCCGCGTCTGTTAAGCTGAACATCTTTATGCTTCATTCACTCTGCGCGCGGGCATGCGGAGTAGCGATCGCATTCCTCGCAGCCTCGCTGACCGCCTGGGCCCAGACCGACGAAATTCAGGTCTACGACGCCAATATCGCCGAAGTCGGCAAGTTCAATCTGATGCTGCACAACAACTTCACACCGGAGGGCCGGAAAACCCCGGACTTTCCCGGCGCTGTGATCTCCAACCATGCGCTGGTCGGCGTCGCCGAGTGGGCGTATGGTGTGACGCCGTGGTTTGAACAGGGCCTTTACCTGCCGCTTTACAGCTACTCAACCAACGAGGGCCTGACATACAACGGCTTCAAGCTTCGCTGGTTGTTCGTAAAGCCGCACGCCGAGGAGAGTAAATTCTTCTATGGGGTGAACTTCGAATTCAGCATCAATCAGAAGCAGTGGGACCCGCGTCATTTCTCTTCTGAAGTACGGCCCATTATCGGGTGGCACCTGCATCCCGTCGATATCATCATCAATCCGATCATGGACACTGACTACACTGGCGGATTCAAGAGCCTCGACTTCGCGCCCGCGATCAGAGTTGCTTACAACCTCACTCCCAGATGGTCCGTTGCGGCGGAAGAGTACGCCGACTACGGGCGTTTCCGCCAGATCAACTCGGCGAGTCAACAGTCGCACCAGATCTGGGAGGTCTTCAATCACGCCGGCAAGTATGTGAACATCGAAACGGGCATTGGCTTTGGTTTGACGGCCGCTTCCGATAAAGTCACGTTGAAGCTCATGCTCTCGCGCGACCTCAACTGATCCGCTCGCTGTAGTCTAATGTGTTCTGAGTGTCAGCGCGACGCGCCAAAAACCGAGCTGAGCCGGTAGAACGGGAAGCTGCTCCGGTCGATATCAGCGAACTGCCCGAAACTCGAGGGACGCCGGAACGCACTCTGCCTTTTCTCCTGCTCCTGCTCGCCGCCAGCGGTTGCGCGGCTTTGATTTACGAAATCGTCTGGTTCCAGTTGCTGCAGCTCGTGATCGGCTCGTCCGCCGTATCTCTTGGGCTCCTTCTGGCGGCTTATATGGGTGGCCTGTGCCTGGGAAGCGCGGCGTTGTCGCGAGTGGTGCCGCCATCGCAGCATCCTTTGCGTATTTATGGGTTTCTGGAACTGGGAATTGGCGCGTTCGGCATCGTTGCGCTCTTTGGCGTGCCGCTGATCGGACGGCTATACATTGCGGGACCGACTACGGGCATCGCCGGAGTTATCCTGCGCGGGTTGATCGCCGCCATATGCCTGCTTCCTCCGACCGTTCTCATGGGCGCGTCTTTTCCCGCCATCGCGCGGCGCGTTGGAAGCGGTGTGCGGGGAGCTTCGCGGCTAGGGTTGCTCTATAGCGCGAACATAGCGGGCGCGGTTGCCGGCTGTGTCTTCGCAGGCTTCTACCTGCTGCGTGTGTACGACATGGCGGTGGCCACTTACACCGCGGCAGCCATCAATGTGGCGGCGGCATCTCTTGCGTTCGCGCTCGTAGCATACCTCAGACACGAAGGCGGGACGATTCTCAGCAATCGCGCGCGCCGTGCGCCCGGTGCGGCGATCATCTATGCGGCGATCGCTCTCTCCGGCATGAGCGCGCTGGGCGCGGAGGTCGTCTGGACTCGCCTGCTCTCTTTGCTGCTCGGCGCGACCGTCTATACGTTCTCTATCATTCTCGCGGTGTTTCTCGTGGGTCTCTGGGCAGGCAGCAGTATTGGCTCTATGCTCGCGCGGCGGGTGCGCGATACGCGAATGGCGCTCGCGGCGTCACAGATCCTGCTCGCGATCGCGATCGCCGGGACGGCATGGACGCTCACTTATGCGCTACCCTACTGGCCTGTGGATCCGTGGCTCTCCACCAGCCCGTGGTTCAATTTCGATCTCGACGTGGCGCGATGCGTGCGCGCTATTTTCCCCGCGACATTACTCTGGGGTATCAGTTTTCCTCTCGCGCTGGCGTCGGCGTCGGCGGAGGGAGAAGATCCCGCGCGCCTCTCCGGTGAAGTCTACGCAGCCAACACGGCGGGCTCCATTGTGGGCGCGCTGGCGTTCAGCCTGTTAGTGATTCCCGCCGTGGGTACGCAAGGCTCGCAGCAACTGCTGATCTGGCTCGCCGCGGGGGGCGCGGTTTGCGCTGTCATAGTCGCTTCGCGCAAAGGTGGCGTACTGGCGGGTGCGGCGGCAGGCGCCGTGGTCGTCGCGATCCTGCTTGCTTCGACTGTGGCCGCCGTGCCCTGGCAATCGATCGCATACGGCAGGCGCGTCGCTCCCATCCTGCGCGACGCTGCGCTCGCAGGCGATTTGAAGCCTGCTACGCCCCTCTTCATTGGCGAAGGAATCAACTCATCCGTGGTGATCACGGAAAACGCGGGGCAGCGAAATTTCTATGTCAGCGGCAAGGCCGAAGCATCATCGACGATACTCGACATGCGGCTGCAGCGCATGATGGGGCATCTGCCGGCGCTCATTAACGGATCGGCCAAATCCGTGCTGGTGGTCGGATTCGGCGCGGGTGTAACGGCCGGCTCTTTCGTCCCGTACCCCGATGTCCAGAGCATCGTGATCTGCGAACTGGAGCCGATCATCCCGCCCGCTTCCGACGAGTTTTTCGCCAAACAGAATTACCATGTTCTTCACGACCCGCGCACTCGCGTAGTTTACGACGATGCGCGCCACTACGTCTCTACCGCGCCCGATAAGTTCGACGTCATCACCACCGACCCGATTCATCCGTGGGTCAAGGGCACATCGACGCTCTATTCGAAGGAATACTACGAGCTGGTGAAAAGCCATCTGAATCCCGGCGGTGTCGCCGCGCAATGGCTGCCCATTTACGAGAGCGACAAGGAAACGGTTGCTACCGAGATGGCGACCTTCTTCGCGGTCTTTCCTGGCGCCACCGTGTGGAGCAACTACCTGAACGGCGATGGCTACGACCTTGTGCTGATCGGCCGCGCCGATTCTTCCCCTGTCGATGTCAATCGCATGCAGGAGCGTCTGGAGCAGACGGCTTACTCCGGTGTAGCCGCGTCTCTCGCCGATGCCGCGTTCCCGTCCGCATGGGACCTGATTGCGAGCTATATGGGCCGAGGACCGGATCTACAGCCGATGATCGCGGGCGCGCGCATCAACGAGGATCTCAACCTGCGCCTGCAGTACATCGCCGGAATGGGCGTGAACACGGTGGCCTCGGCGCAGATCTATCGCGACATCATGCAGTACCGAAAGTTCCCGGAGGATTTACTGACTGGTTCGGGCGAGCGCATGGATCAACTCCGGGCGTTGATCGGCCGCCGCCATCGGACGTTCTGACGCGCTCAAACGACCTCACTTAAACCGGGATAGAGTGAATGCGTGAAGAAATCCGCGCTTTTCGCGTTATCGTTCGTGGCCTTGAGTTCATGCGCATTTGCGCAGTAGCCGGCCCCGCCTCTCGCTGTTGTTTCACCGGAGCTGCAGGCGGACCGGCATGTCACGTTTCGCATCAATGCGCCGATAGCGCAGAACGTCCGGCTGACGGGATCCGACATTCCCGAGCTGCAGCAGGGCGCGCCGATGACGAAGGGCGAGAACGGCGTGTGGGAAGTCACGCTGGGTCCGATCGATCCGGGTGCATATCGCTATAACTTCAACGTGGACCGGGTGAGCGTGATCGACCCGCGCAATCCGTCGATCAGCGAATCGAACAACAACGTCTGGAGCATGGTGTACATTCCCGGCGCGGATTTCATGGACACGAAGGAGTGCCGCACGGTGCGGTATCGGCGGTCACCTATTATTCGCCGCGCTGAAGAAGTTTCGCGGATGCATGTTTACACGCCGCCGGGGTACGAAGCGGATCGGGCAAGTATCCGGTGTTCTATCTGCTGCATGGCGCCGGGGACTGCGACGAATCATGGACGTCAGTGGGGCGTGCCGGGTTCATCATGGACAACCTGATCGCGGCGAAGAAGGCGAAGCCGATGGTGATCGTGATGCCCGCAGGTCATACGGCGCAGACAAGCGGCTTGACCGGCGCTCCGGGCTCGCAGGATGATTTTGTCGAGGAGTTTTCAGCCGACATCATGCCTTATGCCGAGAGCCACTACCGCGTCCAGACCGACAGGCAGCATCGCGCGATCGCAGGGCTGTCGATGGGCGGGACGCAGACGCTTGGCATCGCGATTCCACACCTCGAACAGTTTGCGTATATCGGAGTCTTCAGTTCCGGGTTGATCGGGGGGCTGCTTCCCGGATCAGCGGCGGGATCGGCGGCCCACCGGCCATCGCCTACGACGGCATCACCACGACAGCTGGGAAGAGCAACATCGGGCGCAACTCGACAACGCCGCGGCGAAGAAGGGTTTGAAGCTGGTGTGGTTCAGCACGGGGTCGGACGACCGGCTGATCACGACGTCGCGCAGTACGGTGGATCTGCTGAAGGCGCATGGCTTCAATGCGCAATTCAAAGAGAGCCCCGGCGCGCACACCTGGATCAACTGGCGGAATTACCTGAACGAGTTCGCGCCGCAGTTGTTCCAGTGACTTCGCTTTGTGCGATTTATCCGTCAAGAATTGGAAATCCTGAGTTAGAATATAGCCACAGCGGCCCACGATAGCCCGTCCGTAAGGAGGTCCATCATGCCGAAAAACCGGCCCGTCTTCCTTTATTGGATCGGGTTCGCCATGGCGCTCACCTGCGTCGTTCTCGTGGTTGCCAGTCACTGGGCGCGCGTCTGGCGTTTCGAATTTGCGGGCATCGAGTTGCCGTGGCTCGCGGGCGGCGTGGCGATTGCCGCAATCCTGCTGTACGAGTTCTGTGTTTCTGCCCGTGCGATTCCTGGCGGGAAACGTTAGGATCGCGGCCTGGCACGCGTATTCACTCAGTTCGTTTGGCGACGCCTTCTTCGGTTGCCACGTCGGCCACCTTACGGCTTATTTTCAGCTCATCGCCGGAAAGTGTTGCGTTGTATTCGATGCGCAGGGGCATGCCCTGGTAGTCGAGGTTTTCCACCCAGGACAAGTTGTTGCCGTCAACCTTACCGTCGATGATTTCCCCGTTGCCGTTTGACGACGTGTATTTGCCGGTGAGTTTGGAACCGGCGGCAGTCAGGTCCCAGGTGTATTTCTGTTCGCCGACCTGGGTGTTGAAAGTTGCGGTCCACTTACCGGTGGCACCGGCGGCATAGGCGATGGCGAGAAAGGTGACAGCAAGGACTCCGAGAGCGAAAAGTCTGCGGAAGGTCATGTGGTGAACTCCTTGTCGTACTACTCTAGCTGATTCTGTGGCATGGCTGATTTGGTGCGTGGTAGCATACACGCCATCTATGTGTCCGAAGTTATTAGCGGCATGGTTTGTGGCGGCATTGGTTACGGCTTCCGGACTGGCCGCGGAGACTAATGTCGAGATCGAGAACCAGTGGGTGCGGGTTACGCGCTCGGTTCCGGGGCCGTTTTATTCAAGCCTCCCCGTGGTGGATGTGGGGCTCAACGGCGATGTTCGCTACTTCGCGAGCAAGACAAAAAACGTGTACGAGAATGGCGGTCACGTATTGATCGAGCTGAAGGCTGGCGCACCGAAATCGCCTGCGGTTGCGCTCGACCCGGTGAAACTCGATCCGGAGCATCATCTTGTGGTTCTGGAGAATCCGCGCGTGCGCGTAATTCGAACGATTCTGGAGCCCCATCTGAAGAGCCCTCGGCACGAGCATCCTCACTACGTGGTCGTCTACCTGACGGATCTGCACACAACGATGACGATGGCGGATGGCCGAGAGGTCGACAATCCGCGCAGGCCCGGAGACATTGCGTGGCGCGATGCGCTGAGCCACATCACGGAGAACATCGGCGAGAAGACTGCTGTCGAAATTCAGGTTGAGATCAAGTGAGCTTCACCTGATGGTCTTTTTCGACGAGACCGGACCGACGGGACCATCGAGCGGATTGCCTGCGTCGCCGTTGCGATCGACAATCCTGATGATGGATGCCGAGGCGAAGTCGCGCACGATGTTGTGAGGATCGTCGAGGAGGACCTGCAGTTTCCGGATGCTGCCGGAATTGCCTCGCTGGCCAAGGCCTTTGACCACTTCGAGGCGTACGAACTGGTTGTCGTCGCCGAGCGCCCATTCGAGCAGAGTGATCGCATAGGGATCGGGATCGTGCGCGAGATAAGCGGCCGCAGCCGCGCGCCCGGGTGCTCCTTTGCTCCGAAGTTCAAGAGTATCCTTGATCGCCGGGATAGCGAGAGAGGCGGCGCCGAACATAGCGCCAGTAGCATCCTCCGCTCCCATCAACACGAGCTCGCCGGGATGATGCAATTTGGTTTTGCCTTTGTCGATGGCTTTGGAGACAGGGCTGGGCGCTGTGCCTTTCCGGTCGCCTTCGAGGACGTCGATCAGGATCTCCCGGCCGCTGGGGTCGCCGATTTCGGTGAGCGCTTTGGCGGCGGCAAATGAAACCTGACCAGTATCGCCGAGGGCGCCCTTGAGGGCTGGAATCGCATCGGTGGCCTTCATCTCACCGAGCGCCAGGGCGGCGGATTGGCGCACGAGAGAATTCTTGTCCTGGAGTGCCGCGGTAGCGGCTTTCACTGCTTCGGAATTGCTTCCGCTGATAGTGGAAATGGCGGCCAAGGCTTGGCGGCGATGCTCCGCGTCACCATGCAGAGAGGCATCGAGAATACGCCACGCATCGGGTACCGGGGCAGGGTCAGCAGCCCTTGCCCCAGCCGACAGAAGGATCAATGCGACGCAGGTCGCCCCGTGCGTTGACATACGACGCTCAACGGTGATCTTCACCACGGCGATAATCCCGATCGCGATCGCGATCCCAGTGGTGATCATGTTCGAAGCGTCCGCGACCGCCATCCCAGTAGCCCGCGTAGAAACGCTGCCCATCGTGATGAGGTCCGACCCAGTGAGCGCCGGCGTAGGGAGGCCGCGACCAGTATCCGGCGTGCCAGCGGTAGCGGCCGCCTTCGGGGTACCAATATCCGTCAACCCAGGCGTAGCCTGGCCCGGGCGCAACGGGCCGGGCCGCAAGGACGCGCGGCGCAGGCGGCGGGCCAATTCTTATTCCCAGGCTGACTTGTCCAAATGCGCCTTGGCCAAAAAATCCTCCGACAGCCAGAAGCGTCAATGCAAGAATTCTGTTTTTCAAAGTAATTTTCCTCCGTCTAAGCGAGGCAAGATTAATACCTATGTGAGGAACAAAACGTCCAAGCAGGAAAATTGGAAAGTGCTGAAGAGCTCATTGGAGCGCCGTGCGCATTGAAAAGCGTGATTATCCCCGCGCCGGATGCGCTGCCCGAGAAAAAAGAGCATCCAGTTCCAGAATTTTCTCGCAGCCAACGGTTGGCATCCGCTATTAAGCATCTCGCGAAGAGGCGCTGGGTGTGGATCTGCGGCGCCGCCGCGGCCGTTCCCCTTTTGTTGTTCCTCGGGTTGTATGGCTACTATGCACGCGCGATCGATCAGCGACTACAAGGTGGGCCGTTTGCGGATTCGGTCAATGTCTACGCCGCGCCCCTGAGTCTATCGGTGGGCGACGAGGCGAGCGCGGCTGACCTGGGCGCGGAACTGCGCAGCGCGGGCTATCGGGAGACAGCAACCGGATCTGAGCTCTCCTATAAGGTACGCGGAGATTCTGCGCTGGAGATCGTTCCGGCGGGTGGCCGCGGGTCGCGAACGCGCGTTTTCCTTGCGAACAGACGGATTACGCGCATTGAGGACAATGGAAAAGATCTGCGCGAATTCAACGTCGCAGCGCCGCTTATTACAACGCTCTCGCGCAAGAAGGAAGAGCGGCTGCTTGTTCGATTCGACGCGATTCCTCCGGTGTTGGTGCATGCAATCCTCTCGGCCGAGGATAAGCGCTTCTTCCATCATGACGGCGTCGATTTGCCGCGCATTGCCAAGGCGGCTTTTGTGGATATGAAAGAAGGGCGCAAAGAACAGGGCGCCTCGACGCTGACCATGCAACTTGTGCGCGGTCTCTGGCTGGGGCGGGACAAGCAGTGGAAGCGAAAGCTGGCCGAAGTGATGATGACGATCCATCTGGAGCGGGAGTGGTCGAAAGAGAAGATCTTCGAAACGTACGTGAACCAGGTGTATCTGGGACGGCAAGCAGATTACAGCATGCACGGTTTCGGCGAGGGTGCGCGTTTGTTCTTCGGAAAGGAGCTGAAGGATATCACGCTGCCCGAGGCCGCTCTACTGGCGGGAATGGTGCAGCGGCCAAGCCACCTCAATCCGTTTCGTTTTCCCGAGCGCGCAAAAGAACGCCGCGACGTGGTTCTCGCGATGATGCGCAGCAATCGAGTACATCACTCACGAGCAATTCGATCAGGCAGTGAACGAACCGATTCACGTGACCGGCGACGCGTTGAGCGAGGCGCGCGCGCCTTATTTTCTGGATCTGGTGAATGATGAGCTGCAGGAGCGGCAAGGGCAGGACTCGCAGGCCGATGATGAATCGATTCGCAATGTGTACAGCACGATCGACCTGAATCTGCAGCGCGCGGCTGACGAGGCGGTTAAGGCCGGAATGCAGAATGTGGATCAGCTGTTGTCGAAGCGAACAGGCAACTCCGGACCGAGGGCGGAGGTTGCTCTGATTGCGCTCGATCCGCACACGGGGGAAATCAAGGCGCTGGTGGGCGGCCGCAATTACCAACACAGCCAGCTGAATCGCATTCTGTCGAAGCGGCCGCCGGGGTCGGTGTTCAAACCATTCGTGTATGCGGCCGCGCTCGATAGCGCGATATCCGGAGGGTCGGCAGTTTATACGCTGGCGAACACAGTGGACGATAGCGCCACGACGTTCTGGTTCAGCGGAAAGTCATACCAGCCAGCTAACTTTCGCGGAGAGCATTTCGGCGTGATGACGTTCCGGCAGGCGCTGGCGAAGTCAGACAATGTCGCGGCGGTGCACGTGGCTCAGGAAGTGGGGTACGGGAAAGTGGTCGCGATGGCGCGGCGCTTCGGTTTGAACGATGGGATTCGCGCCACTCCCGCTATCGCGCTGGGCGCCTATCAGGTGACGCCGCTTGAGATCGCTGAGGCGTATACGGCTTTCGCCAACGGCGGAGTGCGGGTGAAGCCGATGGTGATTTCGCGTGCGACAAAATCGGTGCGGACGCTGGATCCGCGAGTCAATTGGCTGATGGTGAGCATGCTGGAGGAGGTGATGCGTTCAGGCACCGCGGCTTCGGCCCGGAGCCTCGGATTCACGCTGCCTGCGGCGGGGAAGACCGGGACGTCGCACGATGGGTGGTTCGCGGGCTTCACGTCGCAATTGTTGTGCGTGGTCTGGGTGGGCTTCGACGATTACCGCGAGCTGGGCCTTGAAGGGGCGCACTCGGCACTCCCGATCTGGACGGACTTCATGAAGCGGGCGTCGCGCATGGGGGCGTACCGGAACGCGAAAGAGTTCCCGGCGCCGAGCGGGATTGTGTCGGCGAATATCTGCATCGACAGCGGAAAGCTGGCTGGGGATCAATGTCCTAATACACGCGGCGAGTTCTTCGTCTCCGGCAGCGAGCCGACGGTGAAGTGCGACCTGCACCAGTTAGAGAACGCGCCTCCGCTTGCGCCGGACGACGGGCAGGCTCCGATCACGGTGATCGCTGATCCCGCTCCCGGTGCGGATTCGGCAACGCAGTAGACGATCCGCCGACACACCCCGCGGTCTTCCCATAGCGGGGCCAAAAATGCGAGGATAGGAAAACACCCTTGCAGTTCAGGCCCTTCCCATGTCCAAGAAGATAGCTCCGTCTCCACAGGGGCCCCCACAAGGCTCTCCGCCAAAGGGACCTCCTCCGGCAGCCAGGCTGATGGCCCTGCTGAAACCTTATAAGGGGCTCATCGCGCTGCTGCTGGCGTTGACTCTGATCGGGAACAGCCTGAATCTTGTTGTGCCGCAATTGATTTCGCGCACGATTGACGCGTGGACGCGCGGGCAATTCGTGATGCACACGATTGTCGAACAGTTTCTTGCGGTGGCACTCGCTGTTTTCATCCTCACCTACCTGCAGAGCGTGGTGCAGACTTATGCGGCGGAGCGAGTCGCGAAGGACTTGCGGACGCGCATCGCCGCGAAGATCTCGTCGCAGTCGTTTGCGTGGGTGGAAGGAATCACGCCCGCAAAGCTGCTGACGAATCTCACGTCCGACGTGGATTCGGTGAAGATGTTCGTATCGATGGCGATCGCGACGATCATTGCGTCGTTGTTTCTCATCGTGGGCGCGAGCGTACTGCTGCTCTCGATCAACTGGCGGCTGGGGCTGGGCATCCTCGGCATCGTGCCGTTCATTGCGATTACGTTCCAGCTGGTGCTGCGAAAAGTGCGCACGCTGTTCAAACGAGGGCAGGAGGCGATCGACTGGCTGAACCGCGTGATCAGCGAAAGCATTCTGGGTGCGCCGCTGATCCGGCTACTCAACACGCAGCACATCGAGTACGAGAAGTTTCTGGCGGCGAATACGGAATCGAAGGATATCGGACTCAGCATTCTGCGGCTGTTCGCGAGTCTGATCCCGGCAATTACGCTGGCTACGAATCTGGCGATGGTGGTGATTCTGGCGCTGGGCGGCCATTTCGTGATCGTGGGCGGAATGACGCTGGGACAGTTTACGGCATTCAACTCATACCTCGCGATTCTGATTTTCCCGATTATCCTGATCGGGTTCATGAGCAACGTGATCGCGCAGGCGGGTGCGTCGTACATGCGGATCGGCATGATTCTCGGGGCGCAGGAAGAACCGAAAAGCGGCCAGGCTGTTTCGTCACTGCGGGGCGATGTGGGAATGAACGACATCACTCTGGCGTTCGGCGAGAAGAAAGTGCTCAAGAGCGTGTCGTTCGCGGCGCCCGCGGGAACGAGGACGGCGATCATCGGGCCCACGGCGGCGGGGAAAACGCAGCTTCTGTATCTGCTGATCGGATTGCTGAAGCCGACCTCGGGGACCATCACTTACGATGGCGAGCCGATTGACGATTACGAAAAGGAATCGCTCCACCAGCACGTGGGATTTGTTTTCCAGGACAGCGTGATGTTCAACCTGACGCTGAGAGAGAACATCGCGTTCAGCAATACGGTGGACGACAAGGATATCGAGAAGGCGATCCAGACGGCGGAGCTGAACGACTTCCTCGCCGCGCTGCCGCAGGGTCTGGACACGATTGTTTCCGAGCGCGGAACGAGCCTTTCCGGGCGGACAGAAGCAGCGGGTGATGCTGGCGCGCGCACTGGCTCTCAATCCCGAGTGTGCTGTTGCTCGACGATTTCACGGCGCGCGTGGATTCGAGGACCGAGCACGCGATTCTCGAAAACGTCCGGAAGAATTATCCCGGGCATTACTTTGATTTCGGTCACGCAGAAGATTGCGTCGGTGGCTGATTACGACCAGATCATTCTGCTGATGGAAGGTGAGGTCCTGGCGACGGGAACCCATCACGAGCTTATGGCGGTATCGCCGGAATACGTTCAACTTTATGACTCCCAGCGCAGTACGAGCCACTACGAATTACACGCTTGATAAATCGGCGGGATTCGCGCCAGGCAAGGCCAAGAAGTCTCTGCGCGAGACGGGCAAGACGTTTGTGCCCCTGTTCGCGGGGGAAAAAGCCAATGTGATCATGGCGGTGATCGCGATCTCGATCAGCTCCATCGCGACGCTGGTGGCGCCGGTGCTGATGATTCGCGCGATCGATACTTATATCCGCCCGAAGCACGGCGCGGGTTTGCTGACGGCTGCCGCGGTGATACTCGCGATCTATGTGGCCGGCGTCGGTGGCGAGTTACATTCAGGTGCTCACGATGGGCGGGGTGGGGCGGCGCGTGCTGTGGGGTCTGCGAAACCAGTTGTTCCTGAAACTCGAGGAGTTGCCGGTCGCTTTCTTCAACCAGAACAAGGCGGGAGACCTGATCTCGCGACTGAACAACGATACGGACAAGCTGAACACGTTCGTATCGCAATCGTTGATGCAGTTTGTGGGCAGCGTGTTCCTGATCACCGGCGCGGGATTGTTCATTATCGCTCTGGATATCCGGCTGGGCATTGCCGCGCTGCTGCCCGCTCTCGGAGTGGTGTTGCTGACACGCGGGACTTCAGCGTGGATCAAGAGCAAGAACCTGAAGAGCCTGCAAACACTGGGTGGAATGAGCTCGGAAGTGCAGGAGAGCCTGAATAACTTCAAGGTGATCGTGGCGTTCAACCGGGTGGATTATTTCCGCGCGAAGTTCAATACGGCGAACGAGAAGAACTTCGCGGCGTCTTCGTCGGCGGGATTTGTGAATGGCGTGTTTATGCCGTTGTATGGTCTTTCGTCCCACCTGGCGCAGCTTGATGGTTGTGGCTTACGGGATCTATCTGATCAATGCCGGTCTGGTGACGGTTGGTCTGCTGATTGGCTTTCTGATTTACGTGAATAACTTCTACGGGCCGCTGCGGCAGCTGGCGACGGTGTGGGCATCGTTTCAGCTGGCGGTGGCGGCGACGGACCGGATCTCGGAAGTGCTGGCTCTGGAATCGAACATGCCGGTGATTGCGGCGGGGCCGGTGGAATCGAACTCCGTGCTGGAGTTCCGCGGCGTCGATTTTCATTATCCGGACGGGAAAGAAGTTCTGCGCGATGTCAGCTTCGAGCTGGAGAAGGGTAAGGCTTACGCGCTTGTCGGGCCGACGGGCGGTGGGAAGACAACGACCGCGAATCTGATGGCGCGGCTCTACGATCCATCGAAGGGGATCGTTTTGCTGGATGGCCGCGATATTCGCTCGTGGTCGCCGGCGGAGCGCGCGAAGAAGGTCGGGTTCATTCTGCAGGAGCCCTTCCTGTTCAGTGGGACGGTGCGGGATAACATCCTTTACGGCAACGAGGAGTACAAGAACTACACGAGCGAACAACTGGCTGAAGTGCTGACGGCTTCGAATCTTTCGTCGCTGATTTCGCGTTTTTCGGAAGGGCTCGATACGGTTGTCACGACAAGCGGGAACAGCATCAGCCTGGGCCAGAAGCAGCTGATTGCGTTCATGCGGGCGACATTGCGCGAGCCGGAATTGCTGATTCTGGATGAGGCGACGGCGAACATCGATACGGTGACGGAAGAACTGCTGCAGGAGATTCTGGATAAGCTGCCGACGAGTACGACGAAGGTGATCATCGCGCACCGGCTGAATACGATCTCGAACGTGGATCAGATTTTCTTTGTGAATTCGGGGGAGATTACGCTGGCGGGGTCGATGGAGCACGCAGTCGATATGCTGCTGCATGAGAAGCGGGAGAGCTGAAAATCTCACAGGCTGAAGCCTGTATTACTAAACCTTCGTTTCTTTTCCAGCAGCAAAGATTTTTCATGCCGCTTTGGCCAGTTGATTGAGTTGGTGAAGGGTGATCTGGGCGGTGGCAAGGACGGCGACGAGGATGACGCGTCCCGGTTCGGCGACCTGATATCGATGGGTACGCGGGAGTTTGCGGATCAGACCGTGCGCCCGCAGCATACGGAGTTTCCGGCTGATGGCAGCGGAGCGTTTTTTGCGCTCGGCGGGAGTTGGCGACTCGCCGACATAGAGCAGCCGCTGCAGGTCGCGATTGCGGAAACCGTTGATCAGGAACTCGCCATGGTTGATGGCGGTCAGCAGCTGATAGTCATCAGCCCAGGGGCGCAGAGCGCGCACACGATTGCCGTTCCACTGCGTCGGCTGCTGGATGTCACGTGTCAGTTCTTCCGTACTGCGCATGTCATCCACGCTGGCCAGCGCATGGATCAGCCGCTCGTTGGCTTTCTGCGAGACTTCAGCCCGGCGATGCAGGTCCGCGATGCCTTTGCGCATCGGCCGCCATTGCAGATCGTCTTCCGGACCGCCCTCTTTCGGCCGGAAGACGCGAAAATCGCCAACCGTATTCACGGTCGTTTCCGCGGCGCGCAGCACGCTGCCGATCGGGCTGTAAGCCTTGTCATAAAATTTGGCCGAGTTGCCGTTGAGCCGGTACTTGACACGCTCTCCTTCCTGGCGGCGTTTCAAGTCGCTCTGCAGCGTCCCGCTGAAGTTGGCCGGAATCCGGTCTAATGGATTGATTTTGCGACCGAAGTAGCGGAGCACATCGGCGCTGCCGTAACTCAGCAGGCCGTGGCGGACCAGCAAAGGCATCAAACGCCGCAGAAAACCGCCGTCCTTGAAGACCACGTCCGTGGCCCATTCGGACTGAAAAACAGTCCAGTAATAACGGGTTTCATAACGCTCGAACAGGCTGGTATGCAGTGGATTCAATTGCTTTGCGAATCCATCCAGCAGTTCCGCCCAGTAAGTTTTCAACTGCTCCTCCATCAGCTTCTGCGCCGCGGCGTAGTCCTCGATCCAGACAAAGCAGTTGCCCTGTTGCCGGTGCTTCAGGGCGCATTGATCCATCTGCCGGGCCAGCCATTCCCGCCCGTTGATCGCGATCTGAATGTGGAACGGAAACCACGTCTGAATCCGCGCGTGCATCCAGCCCAGCACCGGATGCAACTGATACTGATACAGCACGTGACACGGACGCATGCGCTGGATGATGTGTTTCCCGCGGTGTTCAAACGTGGGGCTCGGTTCCAGCGTGCTCAGCGCGCACACCAGACCCTGGCCGATTCCATGCTCTGCAGCCAGACGCCTGGCCATTGCCTCTTTGTCCACTGCGGCAGAACGCAGGAAAACGACGGGCAATCCTCCCTGCCGGAAAGGGCTCAAACTCGCCTCCTTCACCCGCTCGCTCACTCGCCGCACGTGATCGGCATACTGCTTGAACAGAATCTGGTTCTGCCACAGATACTGCTCCATGCCTGTCGCTGCCAGCGCCCCCAGCGAACGGTCCCAGTAGCCGTAATTCAACCTCCGCAAACAACCACCGAATATCAGACGATCAAACCCGCTCAGCGTCCCCCGAATCTGCTCCCGGTATTTTTCGATAAACTGTTGCATGGCGTTCTCCTGTGTCAATGGACTTGGACTTTCAACGACACGGTAATACAAAGGAGAACGCCTTTCCTGCTCCTCCACTCCGCTTGCGCCACAGCCGCCCTGTGCCACCATCGTGCCAAACCCAGCCTTTGAAAATGCAGGGACTCCAAACACAGTTTGCTTCAGCGCCAGACCGGATTCACATTCCATCGGCTGGGCAGCAGGATGATGTATTGCGCGACGCGGGCAGGGCTTCGAGAACGCTCCAACCTCCGGGGTCTACATCCGGACGTAGCTCGGCTAGCCATTTTAGGCAGTGGTGGAAGCCGAGCACGCAGGTGAATGCGCCCTGGTCGGCGGTGTCCGTGAGGTAGAGAATGCGTTGGCTACCGAACGGTACAGACTGCGCGCTGAAGTCCCAGTGGAGATCGTGCCGGGAATTTCCGTCGATTTCGGCGTTGAACCGCGCGACGAGGGCCGGGTCGAGAGAGCCACCGTTGATTGGGAGGATCCACGATTCGAATTGCTCAAGAGTCGGCGCGTTGTGCAGAGATACGCACTTGCTTCCTCAAGTCCGAGCTGCAGGCCGTTGAGAAGGATCTTGTCGGCAGTGTTTTCGGCGATGACTTTGCCTTGGCGGGCCGCAAGCGATCGGGCCCAGTAGCGCTCGATATGCGGTATGCCCGGACTCAAACGCTACGCTTCTGGAACATGTCGAACGGCTCGAACTCGCCCTTGAGCAGTTCGCGCGTATCGGGGTGGCCGAGCCAGCCGGCGATCATCGTCGCGTAGACGCGGCGGAAGTCGGTGGTGTAGATCAGGTTGTCGCCTTCGTCGAGCTTCGTCAGGCTCGGGGGCGCGCCGTAGTGGCCGCCCTTGACGTTGCTGCCGGCGACGAACATCAGATTGGCCGAGCCGTGATCGGTGCCGAGGCTCACGTTCTCGGGAACGCGGCGGCCGAATTCGGAGAAGACCATGATGACCACGTCATCGGCGCGGCCGATTCGTTTCAGGTCCGTCATGAACGCCGAGACGGCGTCCGAGGCGTAGGTCAGCAGGCGCTGGTGTACTTCGTTCTGGAAGACGTGGGTGTCGAAGGCGTTGTTGCGATACGCCGTGTAATAGAGGCGCGTGGGCATGCCCGCATCGATCAGGGCGACGACTTTCGGGAGATCGAGTCCGGTGATTCCGTAGTCGACCGGCGAATGATATTTGGCCCAGGCCTGCTGCACCAGCTTCGAAGCGTCCTTCGCGCTTTGGGCGGTGTCGAGCAGGAATTGGCGGGATGGATTGTCGACCTTGCCGCTGTCGGAGCCGGATTGAAAAACCTCGCGCTCGTCGAAGAAGCTTTCGCGCGTGAATTTGTTGGGATCGTCGAAAACGACCGGGACGTGGCGGCGGCTGCGCACGGCGAGCGATTGGCGGGCGTCGATATTCACGATGAAATTGGGCGGCGCCTGGGGCGCGATCTCATCGGCCAGGCGGCCCACCCAGCCGTATTGTTCGCCGCTGTTGGGCGCGGCGGTGTGCCAGTACGCCATCGAGGTGAAGTGCGAAAACGACGGGTTCTCGTAGCCGCAGCCGTGCACGATGGCCAGTTTGCCGTCTTTGTAGAGGCGCTCGAAGCCGGCCATGCCGCGGTTGAAACCGAAATGGTCGTCGATCTTGCGGACGGTGTTTTTCGGGATGCCGATTTTCGGGCGGCGCTGGTAGTAGGCGTCGTCGCCGTAGGGCACCAGAGTGTTGAGTCCGTCGTTGCCGCCGGAGAGTTCGAGCACCACCAGGATCTTGCCGTTCGATTCGGCTTCGGCGGCGATGGCGGCGGCGGCCTGGCCGAAGATGCCGGTGCGGAGAGCAGTGCCGGCGGTGACGCTGAGGCCGTAGAAGCCGGCTCGCAGGAGATCGCGCCGGTTGGATTTGCTGAAGGAAAATCGGTTTTACTCATTGCAAACGATTTCTTAGTCTTCATCGGCTGAAGGTGCGTCCTGCTTCAGACTCAACTGATACTCGGGCTGGCTCATGATCAGGTGCAGAGCCATGCGCAGCGGTTCTTCCATGTAGGTCTGGGCGGCGGCGATATCCGTCGTGCCCAGCTCATGGTCGAGGAAATCGACGATCTTCTGCCGCGCGGCATCGCTCGGCGGCACGCGCATGAAGCGGTGAATCAGGTAATCGACCACCTGCGTGGTGTCTTTCAGCTTCGCGTCGAGAACCATGCGGGAGAGATCGACCTGCGCGGTGTCGCGCGGGATCGGCTTGACCCTTTCGATGGCCATCTGCGAGCCGCGGAAGCTGCCGTAGCGGGTGTTGAAGTCTTCGTCGCGATCGGCGTTCATGTTCGATTCGGCCATGACGCCGGACTTCGATGTCGGGCTTGGTCGCGGCGGTGATGTCCATGCCCTGGCGGATGCGGTCGGCGACGTCGCGGACTTCCTCGCTGACGGTTGACGCGATCGGGCGGGATGAAGTTGATGTCGGGAAAGAGGACGTCGCGCGCGAAATTGCCGCGCTCGAGCAGCAGGCCGGGCGTGATCCAGCTGGTGCCGCCAGCCCAGCCGGCGACGGTCGGCGGCGAGAAGAGGCGCTGGCCGAGAGCGCCCGTCGCGCAGTTGAAGTCCGGCACGCCCGGGACTGTTGGCGAGACCGAGCTTCCGGTAAGTGGATACGGCGAGTTCGACCGGGCTCTTGATCTGCGTGCCGACGGATGCGGGGCTGTAGAAATCGCGCGACAGGAAGATCGTTTCGAGCAGCGGCGCGATTTCGTAATGCGAGTCGCGCAGCACCGCGCCGAGTTTCTTTTGCAGCTCGGGCGAGAGATCCTGGCGCACGAAGAAGCGGTAGATCTTGCCGGCGATGTAGTCGGCGGTGACCGGCTGCTGCATGATGATGTCGATCACCTGCGACGCCATCGAAGTGGCCGGTCTTGCCGAGGAACGTCTTCTCGCCGTCGTCGTGCTGGTCTTTGTTGACGACGAATTTCAGATCGACGTAATTCCAGCCGGTGAAGGCGCGGGCGGCTTCGCGGATGTCCTTCTCGGTGTAGTGGCCGACGCCCATGGTGAACATTTCCATGATTTCGCGGGCGAAGTTTTCGTTGGACGCGCCTTTGACGTTGACGCCGGCGTCGAGGAACGTGAGCATGCCGGGGTCCTGGGCCACGGCGACCATCAGGTCCCGGAAATTGCCGGTGCCGTGGTCTTCGAAGAGCTGCAGTTCGGCGAGCAGTTTGCGGTAATCGCGCACCTTGGCTTCGTTGGCGGCGAAATGGCCGTGCCAGAAGAGCGCCATCTTTTCCTGCAGCGGCCGCGGGCTGGTGAGCATGCGATTCGCCCACCAGTAGGCGACGCGATTGGTTTCGAGCGCGCTGGCGCGAAGCCAGTAGAAGAACTTCGTCGACCACCGGCTGAAGGCGGCGGTTGCCGGTGGGCTTCACCTTGATGCCGAGCGCTTCGCCGTTCTCTTTGGCCAGATCGGTGACGGCGGGGCGGCTGGGAGGAAAGGGTTCGAGGCCGGGATCGTGGATGCCGGATTCATCGAACGGCGGCAGCTGGCTTGTGTCGGTGCCTTCGAAGCGGACCAGGCGGGCGACGGCCTGGCGCGGGAGTCAGCTTCGCGAGGGCGTGCGATCTCATCGGGCGTGCCGCCGAATCCGGCGCGTTCGAGCAGATGCGCCGCGAAATCGCGATTCCAGTCCGCCGCGGTGATGGGGGTGAGATCGTTCTGCCAGGCGGCTGGTCCGGCGGTCTGGGCGATGGCGTTTGCCATGGCCAACAACACGACTGCGCCGGATAGCCTCAGCATGCGAAACATTCCTACTCCTTTTTCGGTGCCGACTCGAATTTATGTTCTCACAATATCAATGCGCTGATCAGGAGAGTAAAATTGGATCTCCGCGTACAGGGGTGTGCGCGGAAACGGAGGATTTATGTATTCACGCAGGCTGTTGACGTTTATGGCTCTGGCGGCTCTCCCCACGTTCGTTGGAGCGCAGCCGGAGCAGGAAATGCGGATGCGCGCGAACATCGTCGGCGGAGGTGGCGCCGACAGGGGGAGTTGCAGAGTGGAAGTGCTGGTGGACGCGACGGCGCGGGTGGAGATTCGCGGGCGCGAGGGGATTCTCAGGCGCGCGGGGCCGGGAGGGCAGTCGCCACAATGGCGGCGGTTTGAGTGTATGGGCGAGATGCCGCCCAACATGGGGGAGTTTCGACTCACGGGCGTGCGCGGGCGCGGCAGCCAGCGGCTCGTGCAGGATCCACGCAACGGCGGAGTCGTGGTGGTCGAGATCAACGATCCGCAAGGGGGCGCGGATGTTTACGCTTTCGACCTGATCTGGGATCGCGGGCATGGCGTTTCCCCTGGCCCGCGGGATGGGCGGCGAGATGGAGACGGACGGCGCCAGTTCACGATGGACGACGCGATTCGCGGATGCCAGGACGCGGTCAGACAACAGGCCGCACAGCGGTTCGATCCGCGGGATATCGAGTTCCGAAGAATACGAACGGAAGACAATCCCGGACCGAGAGACATGGTGCGGGGGATCTTCGATGTTCATCGCCGCGACGGGCGAAGCGATCCGTTTCGCTTCTCCTGTTCGGTAAATTTCGACAGCGGGCGTGTGTTTGACGCACGGTACGAGCCGTTGAGAGACGACCACCGTTAAAGGGCGCGAATGGCTGTTCCGATCCGGCGCGCGCGCAAGCGGTCTCTTGGGATCCGCCTGCTGCGCGCCGTTCTCGGGTTGGCAATCAGTCTTCTACGCAATCGTAATCATGAGCCTGGCGGCCCTGCGTTGGGTGAATCCGCCTACGACGGCGCTCCAGATGGAGCGGCGCGTTCAGGCGCTCATCGGGCACACCGCTTATAAGAAGTCTTATGCTTTTGTGCCGCTCGGTGACATTTCTCCGAATCTGCAGCATGCGGTGATTGCAGCCGAGGACGCCCGTTTCTACCAGCATCACGGGTTCGACTGGAAGCAGGTTCAGATTGCGATCGAGGACGATACGGAACGCGGCAAGCGTCGCGGAGCTTCAACGATCACGCAGCAACTGGTGAAGAATCTGTTCCTGGGCACGAGCCGGGAAATCATCTACAACGGCTTCCGTAAAGGCATCGAGTTCACGATTGTGCCACTGGCTGAGGGTTTGCTTTCGAAGCAGACGGATCCTCGAGCTCTACCTGAACGTGATCGAATGGGGACAGGGAACGTATGGCGCGGAGGCTGCATCTCTTCACTACTACCGCGTGCCGGCCAAACGGGTCACGCGGGAAGAGGCGGTCGAGTTGGCAACGGTGCTACCCGCGCCGCGGCGACGAAAGCCTGGGCGAATGACGGAATACGGTAACCAGATATTGGAGCGCATGGCCCAGATGCGTTGGTAAGAGAGGGGAGAAGAGCCATGACAAACAGTCGGATTGGACATGCCGCTGCGGTGTATTTGTGGATCGCTTGCGCGGGGGCGGTTTCAGCCCAGAACGACGCGCGGGGTCACTGGACCGGGAACATCGATTCGCCCGCCGGTGCGCTCGTGGTGGAGGTCGATCTGGATAAGGCGGGGGGTGACTGGATCGGGTCTTTCTCGATTCCGGCGCAGGGCGCGTCGGGGATTCCGCTGGATCCAATCACATTCGCAGATGGGAAAGTCTCGTTCAGTATGAAGGGCCCGGCGGGCTCGCCAGGATTTTCCGGAACGCTCTCGGCCGATGGGAAAACGATGGACGGGAATCTTTCGATGGGCCCGCAATCCGTGCCGTTGAAGCTGACTCGGACCGGCGAGGCGAAGGTCGAGGTCCCGAAGCCGAGCCCTCCTGTGAGCGCGGAGTTTCTCGGCACCTGGGAAGGCGCCATCAACTTTGGAGGGCAGCTGAGACTGACCCTAACGATCTCGAACGGGAAGGCCGGCGCCGAGGCGGTGATGGTGAGCCTCGATCAGGGCAACGCCAACATCCCCGTGACTACGATTACCCAGAAGGGTACGAAGCTGTCGCTTGACGTGAAGGCGGTCGGCGGCGGGTTCGAAGGCGAGATGAATAAGGAAGGTACTCAGATTAACGGGATGTGGTCGCAACTGGGGCAGAGTACGCCGCTGTTGTTGAAGAAGTCGGCTGCAGGCAAATAGCGGAACGGTGCGGAGAATCGCGGTAGCCGCTGTTCTATTGGCCACACTGGCCTGTGGAGTCTACGGCATCCAGAGAAGCCTTTGGCTGGATGAAACCTGGGTTGCCAATTCTCTCCTCGCACCGAACCTCGCCGGAATGTTCCGTTATTCCGGCTGGCTACAGACCACTCCTCCTCTGTTCCTGCTTCTGGCGAGAGGAATCGTTCGTTTCTTTGGCCTGTCAAATACCTCGCTCCGCCTTGTTCCGCTTGCCTTCGCCGTTTCGGCTGCGGCATGCATGTTGGCAGTAGCGAGACGGGTTGTGTCTCCGGCGTTCGCCGTGGTCGCGACCGCACTGACGGCGTTCAACCCAACCACGATCGAATATTCGCGCACCTTGAAACAGTACAGTGCCGAGATGGCGGCCGCAGCTGTCATTCTGCTGCTGGCCGCTCGCTATCTCGATCGGCCTTCGCGCAACGCGTTTTTGTGTCTTCTCGCGGCGTTTGCGGTGGGGTTGTCGACCGCGTATTCCACAGCGTTCCTTGTGCCCGGCGCCGCGCTTGCGGTTTACCTGAACGGTGGGCTGCGGCGCGCAGCTCTGTTGGTTCTGACGTCGGGCGGAGTCTTCACGATTCTCTATTTCTTTTTCATTCGCCCGAATCTCACGCCGTGGCTGCGCACGTTCTGGATCAACAACACGCAGGGTCTGACTCCCAGCCTGGCAGTCATGCTGGTCGCCGCGCTGCTGATTTCGATCGCGGCGCTCGCTCCGCCTGCGGTGTTGACGAAGTTGCAAAGACAGATATTGCTGCTGGCCACGCTGCCCTGTCTCGTCCTCGCCGCAGCTAGCGCGTTCGAGCTTTACCCGAACAGCGCGCGGACGCGTTTGTTTGCGCTGCCTGGCTTCTTCCTCGCCACCGCCATCCTTGCCGAGAAGCTGCTCGGTAGATGGCGCGTAGTGACCGTGGTGGTCTGGATTGCGGCTGTGGCGTTCGCCGCAAATGCGGGATGGAAGCAGGTCGCGAGGCATCAAAACCAGCCGCAAGAAGATTTCGATGGCGCAATTCACTACCTGCGCGACCATATGTCGGGTGGCGACATGCTGCTGGTTCACGCTTCCGCCAAAGAAGGTTTCAAGCTCTACACCGCGATGCGCGGTTGGAAACTGCCCCCCGCAGTTTATGGGGAAACCGGCCAGCCCTGCTGCACGCCCGCACGTCCCTCGCTCCGCACCGCGATCGAAGATCTGGAGGCCAAAATCCCGCGGCGATTCCATGGCCGCATCTGGGTTCTCTATTCGAACCGCGCAGGCCAGTGGGAGTACACGGGCCTTGATGAAGGCCAGTTCTGGAGAATGTACCTGAATGAAGAAGGCTGCTCGGCCGGCCCCTCTGTGGACTTGCCCGCGATCGATGTCAGCGCACTCGATTGCAACTTTCCGTAGAACGAATTTGTAAAATAGCGTGGCCCACATCGTGGCGATTATCGGCATCAATGGCATTGTCCACGCCCAGCTCACGACAGGCATCCTCGAAGGAATTCTGCATGATGAGAACCATCATGCGCGAAGCGGCACGCGCATCGTATTCTCGGGGAATGGTCCACGCGTGCCGGGGTCCTGACAGACACGGAGGGGACGTTTTCGCTGGGTCTGCCATACGGAGAGTATCGCCTCGACGGCGCGGCCGATAGCGTCGGGGAAATCCGACCTCCCGGCATATGGCCGGAGCGCTCGTGCGATCGGGGTGTGCCTGTGGGGGCGAACCGGGCCAATTACGTGGTGGACTGGAACCCTCGGATGCTCCGCGAATTCCGCCGCGCCAGATTCGGCTGGAGCTCAAGTACGAGTTTTGATCTATTCGCGCAGGACGGCGAATCGGCTGATCGAATAGCCCAGCGCGGCGCCCACAAAGACGTCCGAAACGAAGTGAGCCGATAAAGACACGCGGGAGAAACCAACGGCTCCGGCGAGCCCGTACGCAACGTAGGGTACCCATTTGTGATTCCGGTAGCGTCGCGCCACTACGGTCGCAACGGAGAACGCGGCAATGGTATGGCCCGAAGGAAACCCGCCTCGGTTGCTCAGGAGTTTCCCGTTTTCAAACCAGGTGTCCCAATAGTTTCCTTCAGCCGGCACTCCCGACGGGCGCCTGCGGTTGCTGGCTTCCTTCAGGACCACGGTCAGGATTTCGGAGCCAGCCACTGCTTCGGCGGCGAGTAGAGCCGTATTGCGCATCTTTGTATCGCGAATCGCGAAAGAAGTCGCATACATCACGGCGGGAACCGCGATGGTTCCGTAGGCTGTATTATTCCCACTGAAGACCTTGTTGAAGCCGTTGAGATCAGTCGCGTCCCGGAACGTGGGGGCTGTGTGAGGGTCAAGCGCGATCAGCACGGAGGTGGCGCCGAGAGCCGCCAGTGCCGGTATCAGGTACTTCCTCTTCGTGAGTTGGGATGGCGAGGTCCAGATCCTCTTCTGATCGGAAGCGAGATTCGGAAGCATCAGCTTCCAGGAGACGGGACGGTCGAAATCCGGCGGCGTTACCGGACTCGTAGTCTGGCCGTTCGCCAAAGGTGGAGGCACGATCCCAAGCAGCAATAAGAGCACGAACGAAGGACGTTTCATTTTGCCTACCATGCCAGTCTGGCGACAAACCGGGCGTTCGCTGCCGGCGTTGCGTGTGGCCGATCACTCCGGAGTTTCGATCGCGAAGATTCTGCCAGCCAGCACAAGATGAATGGGATTCAGTATATTCCCGGTTTCGACGGGTGTCATCGGATGCATCTTCTCCCGGAGGGCTCGCGCAGATATCGAAACCGGAGTTGCCGTATTGACAGCGGTGTCCACAGACAGGGCGCCGACAGAAAGAGGTATTCGGCGCGTCAGCGGGCGAGCGTCGCGTTGTCAAAAAGGGGTACGGGCCGAATCGCACCCAAACGCAAGATTTCTATTACACAGTTCGGCTATCGCAAACCGGAAGCCTGGAGCTTTTTCGTGATTCGTTCGGCTTGACGGTTCAGGTCATCGCTCGAAGTCGACACTGGGACCTTTTCGTAGTCGGACCAGAGGACCACGCGCGATTTTGTATCCACAAGGAAAATCGTGCCTTTCCCCTTGCTCGATCTGAAGGCGGCGTGGGTTCTGACGTCGTCCTTATCTTTGTCGTCTTTCTTTGTGTCGGCCGCGCGGATCTCAGCCAGTTTCTGTTCGAATGCATCGCCAAGGCGGTCGGTCAGTACCACGTCGGCGATTTTAGGGTCGGCGACGACCTTCAAGACATGGTCGGTGCTGAGGCGCTGGGCCAGGTATTGATCGAGACCGTTCGCCATCGGCAGGACATAGACCGAGCGCGGCGTGGACTGGCCGGACATGCTTAGAGCGATAAAGGCCATTGCCGCAAGGGTTTTCATTACAATCACAGTTTACCGTGTTTACGGCGATCATCCCCGTTCATAATCGCGCCGATCTGCTCGAGTGCCTCCTGGAGTCGCTGCGCGCACAAACGGTCGCGTTCCGCGAGATCGTGGTTGTGGACAATGCCTCGACCGATGGAGCGACAGAGGTGGCGCGGGCGTTTGGGTGCCGGGTGATCGCCATGGATGAGAACGCGGGCTTCGCCCGGGCGGTCAATCGTGGATGGCGAGCGGCCGCCACCGGTGGGTCGCGATTCTGAACAGCGACGTCGAGCTGGACAGACGCTGGCTTGAACGGTTGTCCGCCTGTGCGGAGACAGCCAGCTTTGCCACGGGAACGATTCTGAGCTGGGCCGATCGCCGGATTGTGGACGGAACCTACGACCTGGTCAGCCGCGCGGCTTGCCCGTGGAGAGCCGGGCATGGCGCTCCGGTTGGCGACCTTATGCCCAATTCGTTTCCCATCGCGATTGCGCCGGCAACAGCTTGTCTCTATCGCCGCGATGTGCTTGAACGCCTGGGAGGCTTCGACGAACTCTACGGTTCCTACCTCGAAGACGTGGACCTGGGCTTACGGTGCGTGAATGAGGGTTTCACGGGCATATATGTTCCGGGCGCGATCGCCTGTCACCACGGGAGCGCGACGTTCGGAAAGTGGGACCGGCGGGTGGTGCGGCTGACTTCGCGCAATCAGTTAATGCTCGTTTCGCGGCACTATGACACCGCCTTGTTCCGCTCCTGCTTAGGGGCGATCCTGGCGGGCCAGCTCCTCTGGGGGCTGCTGGCGCTGCGGCATGGCCGTCCGTTCGCATGGCTCGCCGGAAAGTGGGACGGGCTGCGTGGCTTTCAGCTCAAAGGCCGTCCGTCGGCGCGCCTGGTTGAGTTCCTCGCCGCCTCTGAGACTGAAATTCGCCGCAGGGCGACCGGCCCATACTGGCGCTGGTATTTTCGTCTGGTCAAAACCGGGGCACATTGACACATGGCCCGTGTCGCGATCGTCGTGGTCACATTCAATTCGTCTGCGGAAATCGGCGGTTGCCTCAGTGCGCTGAAGGGACTCTCCGACGCGGAAGTTCTGGTGGTGGATAATGCCTCGAGCGATCGGACGTGCGAAGAAGTGACAGCGCATGGCGTGCGCCTGATTGCTAACCCGACAAACGCAGGGTTTGCGGCGGCAGTGAACCAGGGTGTAAGGGCGACGAATGCAAAAATAATACTCCTGCTCAATCCCGATGCGCATCTGGTCGAGGGTGTCGATGCGATGGCAACGCTTCTTGAAACTGACGGAACTGGCGTTGTGGGCGGCATGCTGGTCGGCGACGACGGCCTTCCGCAGACGGGTTTCATGGCGCGGAACCTGCCCACTCCGGCGACCTTAATTTGCGAAGTGCTGGGGATCAACCGGCTCTGGCCGCGCAACAGTTTGAATTGGCATTACCGTTGCTTGGCGATTGATCCTGTGACGACCGCGCTGGTGGATCAGCCAGCGGGAGCGTTTTTGATGTTTTCGCGAACTGCCTGGGAAACTGTGGGTGGTTTCGATGAGCGGTTCTGGCCGGTCTGGTTCGAGGACGTGGATTTTTGCGCGCGAATCAAAGCTGCCGGATTTCGTGCGTATTACCACCCGAAAGGTGTTGCTAAGCACGCGGGAGGGCATTCAATTTGTCAGGTTTCACTGGAGAATCGGGAAAGATATTGGTATGGTAGTCTACTTGAGTATGCTGAGAAACACTATAGTTCTTCAGCGTTTCAAGCGGCCTGTGGGTCTGTGGTAATGGGGGCCGCCTTCCGGGCGGCAGCAGCATATCCGCGCGTCGGTTTCAAAGCTTTCGCAGTTTACGGCGGTGTGATTGGCCTTGCCCTGAGCCGGCTTTTCGGCTCCAGGGGAAGCAGACGGTCAAGTGTTGTCTGATGTGAGCAGTGCGAAATCTGAAGAGTGGAGCCGACCCGCGCGTACATGTCCCGCAGCGACTTGGTAGCGATAACTATCGTCACTTACAACAGTGGCCGCTTCATCAAGAGATGTATCGAATCGGTGCTTGAACAGGAGTATCCGTTCAAGGAAATTATCGTTATCGATAACAACTCGTCGGACGGCACGATCGACATTCTGGAGCCCTTCGAGGACCGGTGCCGGATCGTCTACAACGAGGAAAATATCGGGTTCGCGGCGGCGCAGAACCAGGCTATCGGGTTGTCGAACTCGGAATGGGTGCTGACGCTCAATCCCGACGTGCTTCTGCTGCAGGGCTTCATCGAAGCGCTGGTCAACGCGGGCAATCTCGACACCCGTGTGGGCACGGTTTGCGGCAAGCTGCTGACGATGAGTTCGACCTTCGATTTTCCCGATAAGCCGCTGGTGGACTCGACGGGAATCTATTTCACTCCCAACCTGCGCCATCTCGACCGCGGCAGTCTCGAAGTGGATAACGGGCATTACCGCAATTACGAGTACGTATTCGGCGCCACGGCGGCGGCGGCGCTTTACCGGCGCGAAATGATCGAAGACATTTCGGTTGGCGGCGAGTTTTTCGACGCCGATTTTTTCGTGTACCGCGAGGATGCGGATGTTGCATGGCGCGCCCAGCTGATGGGTTGGAAGTGCCTCTACGCTCCCTACGCCAAGGGCTATCACGTGCGCAAGGCGCTGCCTGGCAATCGCGGGGCGCTGCCTCCCGAGATCAACATGCACTCGGTGAAGAACCGGTTCCTGCTGCGGATGAAGAACATGCGCTGGGACCTCTACCGCCGGAATTTCTTTTCGATTACCGCGCGGGACATGCTGGTGATCGGCCGCTGCCTGGTGTGGGAGTTCACGTCGCTCAAGGCTTTCCCGTTTCCTGTGCGAAACTGGAAAAGCATTATGACCAAGCGGCGCGAAATCATGCTTCGCCGGCGGGTTGACGACGCGTACATGGCGAGTTGGTTCTCATTCCATCCGGTTAGCAAACCGGCGCCGAAGAAGTTCACGGCGGCGCTGACCCGCTCCAAAGCCGCGCGCCGTTAAGGTGGCGCTGGCACAGTGCGCATAGCGATTCTCGGAACCCGCGGCATTCCCGCCAACTATGGCGGATTCGAGACCTTCGCGGAAGAGCTGTCCGTCAGATTAGCCGCCCGCGGCCACGATGTTGTGGTCTACTGCCGCGAGCGCCATCCTTTCACGGAGTACCAGGGAGTGAGGCTTGTCGCGCTTCCCACGATTCGTCATAAGTATCTCGACACGCTGGCGCATACGTTTCTTTCGACGCTTCATCTGCTGGCGCACCGGGTGGATGTGGCGCTCTACTGCAACGCCGCCAACGCGGTGTTTACGATTCTGCCTCGGATGACGGGGATCCCGGTTGCCTTAAACGTGGATGGCATCGAGCGCAAACGAAAGAAGTGGAATGCCTTCGCGAGGGCCTGGTATCAGGGCTCGGAGGTGCTTTCGACAATTCTGCCGAACCGGTTTGTGACTGACGCCGAGGCCATCCGCACGTACTACAAGCAGCGCTACAACAAGGACTCTTTATTCATTCCGTATGGCGCGGAGACAGACCGCGTGGAAACAAAGGCCGCGCTGGAGCCGCTTGGCCTCGCGCCTTTCGAATACTTCCTTTACGTGAGCCGGATGGAGCCGGAGAATCGCGCGCTCGAAGTGCGCGAGGCTTTCGAGCAGGTAGCGACGCCGATGAAGCTCGCGCTGATCGGCGACGCGCCTCATGCCGAGGAATATATTCGCCGGGTGCGGGATACGCAGGATACGCGGGTTGTGATTCCAGGCGCCGTATATGGGTTGGGATATCGCGAGCTGGGGTCGTGGTGCTTCGCTTACATTCACGCGACGGAGGTCGGGGGAACGCATCCTGCGCTGATCGAAGCGATGGGCCGCGGCAATCTCGTGATCTATCTGGAGAACGCCCGAGAACACCGAGGTGTGCGGCGACGCAGGTCTTCCTTATCGGGATGAGGCCGGGCTCATCGCGCGCATTATGGAAACGCTCGAAATGAGTGAGCGGGAGCGCGCGGATTTCCGCGAGAAAGCAGCGCGCCGCGCCGCCGAACGGTACGACTGGGACGCCGTGACGACGCAATACGAGGCGCTGTTGAAGAGCCTGCGAGAATAAGGCGACGACTGGAACCGTGCCTCACAGACGCGCGCTGTTACGTAGAAATCTCGCGCTCCCGAATTGCCGCGAACTATCGCGCGGTGCGGGATGCCGTTGCGCCTGCAGCGCACATCATGGGCGTGGTGAAGGCGAACGCGTACGGGCACGGGGCGGTTGAAGTGGCAAGCGTACTCTGCGCCGAGGGCGCGAAGTGGCTGGCGGTCGGTTCGGTGGAGGAAGGCGTCGCGCTGCGTCGGGCGGGGATCAGTTGCCGGATCCTCGTGATGGCTGGCGTGATGACGTGGGAGCACGAGGCGCTGCGCGAGTTCCACCTGACGCCGGTGGCGCATTCGCTGGATGATCTCAGGCGCTTCGATGAAGGGACGAATGCGCAGCCGTTCGACGTTCACCTGAAGATCGACACCGGCATGAACCGCCTGGGGACGAGCGCCACGGCTTCGGAAATCGCGGCGGCGGTATCGGGCCTGCGCAATGTGCGTGTGGAAGGCATGCTTTCGCATTTTGCTTCCGCAGCCGATTTTTCGTCGGAACAGACTGAAGATCAGATTCGGGCGTTCGGCGACATGTGGTCGGCGCTGGCGACCCATGGAGTGCGACCGGCGCTGATGCACTTCGCAAGTACGAACGCGATCGCATATCCGCGGCGCGGTGCGTGGCTTTCTCTGGTGCGGCCGGGTCATGCGATCTACGGGTACGTTTCGCAGGCTCGCGGAAATGCGCCGCCGCCGGTGCTCGCGGTGAAGCCCGCACTTTCGTGGTATGCGCGGATCATCGCCGTGAAGAATGTGCCGGCGGGAGCGAAGATCGGGTACGGCGGTTCGTACGTAGCAGCGGCGCCGATGCGACTGGCGGTGCTTGCGGCGGGTTATGCCGATGGCGTCCCGCACCGGCTTTCGAACAAGGGCAGGGTGATCGCGCGGGGACGCTTTGCGCCGATCGTGGGCACCGTATCGATGGATCTGACGACGATCGATATCACGCATTCACCGCGGCTTCGCGCGGGCGATGTGGTTACTCTGCTGGGCCAGGAAGGCGACGTTTCACTCGATGCCCAGCAGATCGCGCGCACGGCAGGTACGATCTCTTATAACGTCCTGTGTGGGATCAACGTGCGGGTGAAGCGGTTCTATACCGATTGACTGCCCTGCCGGCTACCCATGCCGCCATGGAGTTCGTATTTTCCATGGCCTCACCAATTCAAGTTCTGAGGCAGTCCCAATTGGGACTCGCCGAATGGCCCGCGATCGCGACCGTCTCCAGATGGTCGCATTGAAATTGTTCTTCGGTGTGTCTTCCACGGAGCGTCTTGCACTCGTCTTATCGATTGGTAGTCAGCCGCAGGGCGAACCGAATATGCGCCGGCGACGGTTGTACGTCGATCGTGCCTCCGGAAATAAACGGCCCGGTGGGGTAGCGTGCGGATAATATATCTAAATTGGCTATGAGCACAAAACTTGAATACGTGACGCTTTCGATTGCCGATGGCACTTCCATGCGGGCATATATTTCGCGGCCGGCGGGCTCGGCGCGCGGCGGATTGATTGTTTTCCAGGAAGCTTTCGGAGTGAACGCGCATATCCGCGACGTGGCGGACCGGTTCGCGAAAGAGGGCTACCTGTGCATCGCGCCCGAGTTGTTCCATCGAACCGCGCCGGGGCTTGAGGCCGGATACACCGACTTCCCGGCGGTGGTGCCGCACATGCAGGCGATCACCAACGACGGTCTTGAAGCGGACATTCGCGCCACGCACGGCTGGTTCAAGGAAAACGGGGCTGGTCTTTCGATCAGCGCGGTCGGCTACTGCATGGGCGGCCGCACGGCTTGTCTGGCGGCAATGATCGTACCGCTGGCGTGCAGTATTTCTTATTACGGCGGCGGGATCGCGAACGGCGGAATGTTCCCCGGTCTGATTGACCGAATCAAGGAAATCGGCGCGCCGATGCTGTTTTTCTGGGGCGGCCTCGATGCGCATATCGGGCCGGATGCGGTTACGGCCGTCAACAACGCGTTGCGGGCGGAGAAGAAAACCTGGATCAACGCCGAATTTTCCTTCACCGATCATGGCTTCTTCTGCGATGCGCGGGCGAGTTATAACGCCGAGGCCGCGGCGGAAGCGTGGGCGCTCACGCTGGCATTTCTGGGCTCGCACGCTTAGACGGCCAAGTAAGGCCGGGCGATTGCACTATAATCGGTAAAGTGCTGAATCTCCTCGACGAGATCCAGTTCCGCGACCCTGTTCGTGCGCGCCCGGAACTTATTTATCTCGGAAAACTTTCGTCGGCCGCGGCCCGAAGCGTTTCGGCGCTGCTGCCCTCACTGCCCAATCCGGACGATTCCATCCACTTTCTCAACCGCCTGATTGCGGAAAGGCCCGATGCCGCGCGGCAGATCACCGAGGATGCAGCCGCTCTCCGCTACGCGCTGACCGTTTTTTCCTACAGCCGGTTTCTGGCCGATTCGGTGATCCGGTATCCGGAGACGCTGCTCGAGATCGCGCGGGAGCGGGACCTGCACGCGGCTTCCTCGCCGAACAGTATGAAGATCTGCTGGCGCGTTCGCTCGGAGCGGACGGCATTCCGCGGGCGGTGGATCTGGCGCTGTTCCGGCGCCGGCAGATGCTGCGGATCGTGCTGCGCGATGCGCTCCGGTTCGCTCACCTCTCGGAAACCACGGAAGACCTGTCGAACCTGGCCGACGCCATTCTGAATGCCGCGTGCCGCGGGATCCGCCGGGATCTGGCGCTCGACAGCGGGGAATTTTCCATCATCGCGCTGGGCAAGCTCGGCGGGCGCGAGCTGAACTACAGCTCCGATATCGACCTGATGTTCGTCTACTCGGGAAGACCGGCAGACGGAGAACGGTTCAAGGTCGCCGCCAATCGCATTACAGACATCCTTTCGACCTACACCCCGGAGGGCATGTGCTACCGGGTGGACCTGCGGCTGCGGCCGGACGGACGCTTCGGCGAGGTCTGCCATTCGATCGAAGGCGCGAAACAGTATTACGCTTCGCGCGGACGCGACTGGGAACTGCAGATGCTGATCAAAGCGCGCGTGGCCGCCGGAGATACGGGGCCGGGGCGGGAGCTGCTCAGCTTCGTCGAGCCGCTGATTTACAAGACAACCATCGATTTCCGGACCGTGGAAGCGGTTTCGGAAACGCGGGCGCGAATGCACGAAAAACTCCATCTGGAAAAGCAGCGCCAGATGAAGCCCACCGGCGCAGACGTGAAACTGGCGCGGGGCGGCATCCGGGATATCGAGTTTCTGGTGCAGTGCCTGCAGCGGCTATATGGCGGACGCGACCCGTGGGTGCGGCACGGAGGCACACTGCTCGCGCTTTCGAGGCTGCGCGATAAGGAGCATCTCTCGCCGCTCGAATACGCGAAGCTGGCCTCGGCGTACCAGTTCATGCGGCACATCGAGCACAGACTCCAGTTCGATGAAGACCGCCAGACCCATACGTTGCCGGCCGACACCGATCAGCTCGACCTGCTGGCGCGCAAGATGCCGCAGGGCTCGCACTGGCTGCCGAGCGCGGGGAGCCTCGAGCGCGAACTGGATCACCATTTCACCAGCGTGCAGGATCTTTACGACAGGGTGATCCATTCCCGGCTGGCGCCGGAGGCTGTTGCCACCGAGGAGACGCCGGCGAACGGCGCCGGGCCGGGCGGAATTTCCTTCCGGGAATCTGCGCCGGTATCTGGAAGGGCGGGCGCCGCGATTCGCGTCTGCGATCGCAAACAGCGGGATCGCAGCTTCCCTGACCAGGGAGAATTTCGAGTCATTTCTGGAAAAGGCCGTGGCGAATCCGGTATGGCTCGACATGCTCGAAGGGCAGGATGCCGAGCTTGAGCACGGCGGCGAGCTCGCGCGGTGCACGCTCGACGTTTTCGAGCACAGCCAGTATTTCGCGGATCAACTGGTCAGTCACACCGAATTGCTGAGCGAAGTGAGCGCGGCCTGCGGAGCGAAGCAGGGGCGGCTGGGCTTCGCCGCGCCGCGCGATCCGGAAGGATTGCGGCGCTACTTCCGCACGCAGATGATGCGGATTCAGAGCGACAGCGTGTATCACCGGGTGCAGGTTTTCAAGACGCTGAAGCGGACTTCGGAACTGGCGGAATCGATCGTGCGCGCGGCGTACGAGATTGCGGTGGCAGAGGCCTCGCGCGAGCGCGCCGCCACTGAGCGGCGATTACACGCCGGCGAATCAGATGATGGTGGTGGCGCTTGGGCGGCTGGGCATGCTGGAGTTCGACCTGGCGTCGGATGCCGATCTGGTTTTCGTGATTCCGGATGGCGACGCGCACGAAATCCTGTTCTGGACGAGCGTCGCCGAACGCATGATCAACGTGATCAGCGCGTACACGGGCGATGGCGTGGTCTTCACGATCGATACGAGGCTGCGGCCGAACGGACGCGAAGGCGCGCTGGTGCAGACGGAGAGCGCATACAAGGATTATTTCGCTAATCACGCCGAGGCCTGGGAGGGAATTTCGTACATGAAGGCGCGCGCGATCGCGGGTGACAGCGAGCGCGGCACTGAATTTCTGGGCGAAGTGCAGGAGATCGACTGGCGGCGGTATGGGCAGAGCGGGCGTTCGCGGACGGAACTGGCGGCGATGCGGGCGAAGCTGGAAAAGGAACAGGGAGCGCGAAATCCGCTTAAGGCCGCGGCGGGCGGTTATTACGATATCGATTTCGCACTGATGTATCTGCGGCTGAGGAGCGCGGGCGTCTTCTACAAGGTCCTGAATACGCCCGAGCGGATCGACGTCGTGGAGAAGATGGGCCATCTGGATCGGGAAGACGCGGTACGGCTACGGGACGCCGCGACGTTCTACCGGGCGATCGATCACGGGCTACGTATTTCGACGGGGCACGCGGAGGGGCGACTGCCGACCAGCCGGGAGCAGATCGGGATCCTGACGAATCTGGTGCACCGGTGGACTCCGACTTCGCTCCACGAGGGTAGTCTGAATACCGTTTCGAAGCGGATTCGCCAGGAAACGCGGGCGTTCTTCGAAGGGCTTTTCGGCAAGGCTCTTTAGCGCCGGGTGTATGTTCCATCCGGCACGATAAAATAGCAACAACAGAATGGTTCGCGACGGAATCTATTACGCCCTTGGCATTCGCCGCGGCCGGAACGCTGGCCTTCTGGCTGGGGGGCCCCTGGTCGGCCGTGCCGTTCTTTCTGGTGGGAGCTTTCTGCGCGTGGTTTTTTCGCGATCCCGAGCGTGCGCTTCCGGTGGGTCCAGTGGCCTTGTCGCCGGCTGATGGCCGGGTGATGAGCGTGGTGGCCGAAGCCGACCGGCAGACGCGGATCAGCATCTTCCTCAATATCTTCGACGTGCACGTGAACCGGTCGCCGATTACAGGCGTCGTTTCCGACGTCACCTATCAACGCGGCAAGTTTCTGGTTGCCAGCCGGGGGATCGCGTCGGCCGAGAATGAGCAGAACATTATCACGATTCGGGCGGACGACGGAACAGTGGTGGTGGTCAAGCAGATTGCGGGGCTGATCGCGCGCCGGATCGTTTGCACGAAGAAAGTGGGCGATTCGGTGAAGGCGGGCGAGCGGGTGGGGCTGATCAAATTCGGCTCGCGCGTGGACGTCATCTTCGGTCCGGAATGGCGGGTGGAGGTTTCCCCGGGATCGCGTGTTAGCGCGGGCTCCAGCGTGCTGGCGCGCCGCGGAGGCAACGTGGAACTGGCGCTGCCGCTCGCCGCCGGCATCGAGGAGGCGCTTCTGCCGGACATGAATCAGCCAGACACAGAGCCGCCGGTTCAACGGAAGAGGCCGCCGCGCGCTGCCTATGCGCTGCCTACATTGTTTACGGCAGGCAATATTTTTCTGGGCTTTCTCTCGATCATCAAATCGATTCACGGCGCGATGACCTTCGCCGCGGACCCCAGCCTGGCGGCGGCGGATTTCGACGTTGCGGCGAGAACGATCGGACTCGCGGCAGGGGCGGACTGGCTCGACGGCGGCATCGCGCGTCTGACGAATACGACGAGCGAATTCGGCCGCGAGCTCGATTCGCTGGCCGATATCATCAGCTTCGGCATCGCGCCGGCCATTCTTGCGTACACGTGGGGCGTGCAGTTCGTGGGCGCTTCGCTGGGCCCGACTTCGCTCGAGCAGTTCCGCCGGGCGGGTACGTTTCTTTGCCTTTCTGTTTCTGGTGTGCGGGGCGGCACGTCTGGCGCGCTTCAACATTTCGAAAAACCCGCAGCCGCGAAATCCGGGCAAGCCGAACCGCAAGTATTTTGTCGGGCTGCCGATTCCGGCCGCGGCAGCCATGGTGGCATCGGTGGTGTACGCGTTCGACAGCTATCCGATCACGGACATGTTCCTCGCCATCGTGTGGCTGGGACTGCTGGGGTTGCTCTCGTTCCTGATGGTGAGCACGTGGCGCTACTGGAGTTTCAAGGACCTGAATCTGCTGCGTCCGCGCACGCCGCTGATTCTGGTGGTGATGGGCGTGGTGATTTACGGGATCGTGTACTGGTCGCAGCCGGTGCTGGTGATTCTTTCGGCCATTTACGTAGGGAGCGGCATTGCGATCAGGCTGGGCGGAATACTGCGGCGCTATTTCCGGCCGACACCAAAACCAAATCCGGAGACTCAGGTTGGCTGAAACGATCGCACTGGTGGGCGGCGAAACATTGTTGGGCGGAGAAATCCGCGACGTGCTGTCTGAGACGGCGCTGGGCCGGCAGGTGCGCCTGGTGGCCGCGGCGGAAGAGGAATCGGGCACGCTGACCGAGATCGGCGGCGAGCCGGCGTTGCTCGCGAAGCTGGATACGGACGCGGTGGAAGATGCGGGCGTGGTGATCCTGGCGGGATCAACCGAATCTTCCAGGGCGGCGATCGAGGCAAATCCCTCGGCGCTGATTATCGATCTGACTTATGCGGCGGAGCAGGACCCGGCGGCGCGCATTCGGGCCCCGCAGGCCGAAGGTTCGGAGTATGAGTTCGATCATACGGGTCCGCAGATTGTGGCGCATCCGGCGGCGACGGCGATCGCGATGGTGCTGAAGCGGCTTCATGCCAACTACGCCGATTCTGCGTGCCGTAGTGCACATTTTCGGGCCAGCGAGCGAATACGGGACCGCGGGGATCGAAGAACTGCAGCAGCAGACGGTGAATCTGCTTTCTTTTCAGCCGGTGCCGAAGAAGGTGTTCGATACGCAGCTGGCTTATTCGATGCTCGCGCAGCTGGGTTCGGAAGCGCCGGTTCCGTTGAGCGACAGCGAAGACCGGATCGAGCGGCATCTGGCGAGTCTGCTGGAACGCATGGATGGCGTGCCGATGCCTTCACTGCGGCTGATCCAGGCGCCAGTGTTCCACGGATTCAGTCTTTCGTTCTGGGTTGAATTCGATGAGGCTCCGGGCGCGTCCGATATTGAAGACGCGATGAGCATGAACAACGATGTGTTCGATGTGCGGGCGGGTGATCTGGAGCCGCCGAATAACGTGGGCGTTGCCGGGCAGAGCGGGATTGCCGTGGGCGCGATTACGCCGGACCGGAACAGCGGAAGCGCGTTCTGGATCTGGGCAGCGGCGGATAATCTGCGGCTGGCGGCGGAGAGCGCGGCGATGATTGCGGGGGAAGCGGTTTGAGAAGTTGGCTATTGGTGGCCGGGTGCGCGGCGGTTATTACAAGCGGTTGCGGCTATCACGTCGCGGGCTCGGCAAACGTTTTGCCAGCCGAGGTGCACACGATCGCGGTAGACTCCGTGGCGCAACATCAGCAACCAGTACAAGCTCTCTGATTACATTGCGGAGGCGGTGAGCCGCGAGCTGATTACGCGGACGAGATACCAGGTGATCGCCGATCCCGCGAAGGCCGATGCGGTGCTTTCGGGCGCCATTGCGAACATGTATTCGGGCGCCACGGTGTCCGATCCGATCAAAGGCGCAACCGCGGCCCAGATGGTGGTGCAGATTCAGGTCAAGCTGACAGGCAAAGACGGCAAGGTGATTTTCGAGCGCCCGAATATCGAATTCCGCGAGCGGTACGAAATCAGCGTGAATCCGCAGCAGTATTTCGATGAGAGCCAGGTGGCGGCCCAGCGGCTGAGCCGCGATGTCGGTCACACGATTGTGAGCGCGATCCTTGAGGCCTTCTGAGTTCATCGCGCGTGTGAAGCGCGGCCCGATTCCGCCCGTCTGTTTGTTCCTCGGGCAGGAGGGCTACAACCGCAAGCGATGCCGCGAAGCACTGGTGGCGGCTGCGCCGGGGGTGAGAAGCGGAGCAATACGACCTGGCCGAGACGCCGCTGGCCGCGATCATCGACGATGCGCGCGCGATGTCGCTGTTTGCCTCCGAGCGGCTGATCTTCGTGATCGGCGCGGAAGCGGCGATGCCCCGGAGTGCAAGATCGGTTGACGATGAGGAAGCCGGGTCGGGCGCTCGCGGGCAGCGAGGGTGTTCTCGACGCGTATGTCAAGAGTCCGACGCCGGGCGTGACTCTGGTTTTCGAAGCGACCCGCTGGGATCTCGAAGGCGAAGACAAAACAAAAAGCGAACGCGCGCGGAAGTTCTTCGGCGCGATTCCGGATGTGGTGGAGTTCCGCCGCTTCAGCGTGGATGAGGCGCGCGGGGAACTGGATCGCATCGCGCGCGCGGCGAATGTGAAGCTGGATCCGGCGGCGGCCGAAGCGCTGGTGGAAGCCCTGGCGGCGGATGTAGGGCGGATTGCGATCGAGATCGAGAAGTTATCGCTCTACGGCAAGCCGATCACGGCGGACGATCTTCCGCTGCTGGTTCCCGACGCGCGGCAGAGCACGATCTTTGCGCTGGTGAATGCGCTGGGGCGAAGAGACCGGGCGCGGTCGCTGGAGACGCTGGATGCGCTGGTGCGCGAGGGCGAGTATCTTCCGCTCGCGCTGACGTTCCTCGCGACGCAGTTTCGCATGGCGCTGGTGGCGAAGGAAGCGAACCTGCGCGGGGCTTCGGCCGTGCAGGGGCACTTCCAGCGCGCGGGTGTGCAGATGTGGGGATCGCGTGCGGAGCAGGTGTCGACGACCGCGGGGAAGTTCTCGAAAGAACAACTGGAACGCGGGCTGAAATTGATTTTCGAGACGGATCGGGATCTGCGCAGCGCGCGTCCGGATGACCGCACCGTGGTCGAGAATTTCGTCTTCAGGCTTTGCGCGTAAAGACTGCGTTAAACTTTGCCCTGCTTAATTGGATTGAAACCGTTGGCTGGCGTGCCGCATCCACCGGTTAAGTCCAATGTCTTCAGGGAATTCAGCAGAGTGAAAAAACAAGAAATTATAAAGGCGTGGGGCAAGATTCTCCGCGGCGAGCGACCGTCTCTTTCCCTGGAAATCACGCGCGAGTGCCCACTGCGTTGTCCGGGCTGTTACGCGTACGATTCCGCTCATCTCGGAGACGGCGGGTTGACGTTGCGCGACCTGCGCGACCTTAAGGGACAGGCACTGGTCGATCGGGTTCTCGCCATCGTCGAGAAAGTTAAGCCGCTGCATCTATCTCTGGTGGGGGGCGATCCGCTCGTGCGGTATCGCGAGTTGCAGACGCTGGTTCCGCAGCTTCTCGCCCGCGGTATTCACGTGCAGATCGTGACGAGCGCGTTCCGGGAGATTCCGGCGGAGTGGGTGGGAATGCCAGCGGCTCACTGTCGTGGTGTCGATTGACGGCCTGCCGGCGGAGCATGACGTGCGGCGGGCGCCCGCGACTTATGAACGCATCCTGAAAAATATTGCCGGGCGTAAGGTCACGATTCACTGCACGATTACGGGGCAGATGATGAAGCGTGCGGGCTATCTTGCAGAGTTCCTCGAGTTCTGGTATGCGCGGCCGGAGATTGCGCGGGTGTGGTTCAGTATGTTTACTCCGCAGATCGGCGATGACCTGCCGGAGATGCTGACGGCGGCGGAGCGGGCTCAGGCGATTGCGGAGATGCTGGAATTGCGCGGGCGCTATTCGAAGCTGGATATGCCCGCGGCGATGATCCGCGAGTTTTCGCGGCCACCGGAGAGTCCGGAGGATTGCGTGTTTGCGGCCACGACGGCGAATTTGTCGGCGGATTTGAGCACGCCGATCACGCCGTGCCAGTTCGGCGGGAAGCCGGATTGTTCCGCGTGCGGGTGCATTGCGTCGATGGGACTGGCGGCAATTGGCAACTATCGGATGGCCGGGGTGCTTCCGGTTGGCGCGCTGCTCAAGGCGTCCGTGGCGATTGGTCGCATGCGGACGCGGTTCGCAAGCGATTCAGGGCCCATGCTGGAATCCCCGGGCCCGGTCGATCCTTTGCGGATACTGTGATACGGCCTACAGCTGGCCGAGTTCGATCGCGTTGAAGAAGAATTTCAGTTCTTCCGCAGCGGTTTCCGGGCGCGTCGGAACCGTGGATCGCGTTGCGCTCGATCGATTCCGCGTACAGCTTGCGCACGGTGCCTTCGGCCGCGTTGGCGGGGTTGGTTGCGCCCATGACTTCGCGGAGTTTCTTCACGGCGTCCTCACGTTCGAGAGCCATCACGATGACCGGCCCTTCGGTCATGAACTTCACGAGACTGGCGAAGAACGGGCGCTCGCGATGGACGGCGTAGAAGCCCTCGGCCTGCGACTGGCTCAGCTTCGTCATGCGGAGTCCCACGATGCGGAAGCCGTTGTCTTCGAGGAGAGAAAGGATCTTGCCGGCTTTACCGGAGGCAACGGCGTCCGGTTTGATGATGGAAAATGTTTTCATTTTTGTAATCGTTTCTGAATGTTTTCGCCGATTTGCGCGGGTGAGGAGCAGACGGTGATGCCGGCTTTTTCCATGGCGCGGATTTTGTCCGGCGCGGCGCCCGATCCGCCGGAGATGATGGCGCCCGCGTGGCCCATGCGGCGTCCGGGGGGCGCGGTTTGTCCGGCGATGAAGCCGACAACGGGCTTCTTCACGTGTGCGCCGATGTAAGCCGCGGCGGTCTCTTCGGCGTTGCCGCCGATTTCGCCGATCATGACGATGGCGTGCGTGTCGGGGTCGGCGTCGAGGAGTTTGATGGCGTCGAGGAAGTTGGTGCCGATGATGGGATCGCCGCCGATGCCGATGCAGGTGGATTGGCCGATGTTCAGTTTGGTGAGCTGGCCGACCGCTTCATAGGTCAGCGTGCCGGAGCGCGAAACCACGCCGACGTGTCCCTGCAGATGAATGTGGCCGGGCATGATGCCGATCTTGCATTTGCCGGGCGAAATGACGCCGGGGCAGTTGGGGCCGATGAGACGCGAGCTCTTGCCCTTCAGGAATTCCCAGGCCTTGACCATGTCGATCACGGGAATGCCTTCGGTGATGCAGACGATCAGCGCGATGCCGGCGTCGGCCGCTTCGATGATGGCGTCGGCCGCGTAGGGCGGCGGAACGAAGATCACGGTGGCGTTCGCGCCGGTGGCTTTTACGGCTTGCGCGACGGTGTTGAACACGGGGCGGTCGAGATGCGATCGTTCCGCCTTTGCCGGGCGTGACGCCGCCGACTACGTTCGTGCCATAGGCGATGGCCTGCTCGGCGTGGAACGAGCCTTCACGGCCGGTGAAGCCCTGCACGAGGAGGCGCGTATTCTGATCTACGAGTACGCTCATGATTTCGCTCCTTTGGCAAGGGCGACGACTTTTTCCGCGGCGTCCTTCATGCCGTCGGCGACCGTGAAGTTGAAGCCGGATTCGCTGAGAACCTGGCGGCCGAGCTCGACGTTCGTGCCTTCCATGCGGATGACGATCGGGCACCTTGATGCCGAGATCGCGGGCCGCCGCGACGACACCGGTGGCCAGCGTGTCGCAGCGCAGAATGCCGCCGAAGATATTGATGAGCACGGCCTTCACGCCCTTGTCGGAGAGCAGAATGCGGAAGGCGTTCTTCACCTGATCGGCATTGGCGCCGCCGCCGACGTCGAGAAAGTTGGCGGGGCTGCCGCCGGCGTATTTGATGATGTCCATGGTGGCCATGGCGAGACCCGCGCCGTTCACCATGCAGGCGATGTCGCCATCGAGCTTGATGTAGTTGAGGCCGAATTTCGAGGCTTCCACTTCGAGCGGATCTTCTTCGTTCAGATCGCGGAGCTCGACGAGGTCTTTGTGGCGGAAGAGGGCGTTGTCGTCGAAGTTGATCTTGGCGTCGAGCGCGTAGACTTTGTTGTCTTTGGTGATGATGAAGGGATTGATTTCGGCGAGCGAGGCATCCATATCGAGGCAGGCCTTCGCGAGCGCAATCATCGCGGCTGTGGCGCCGGCGATGGCCGGGGCCGGGATGCCGATCCCGAAGGCCAGATTGCGCGCCTGATAAGGCATCAGGCCGAGGCCGGGCTCGATAAATTCTTTGATGATCGCCTCGGGAGTTTTCGCGGCGACTTCTTCGATCTCCATGCCGCCGGCGGCGGACGCCATGAAGGTGATCTTGCCGGCCGCACGATCGAGAACGATGCCGAGGTAAAGCTCCCGCTCGATGGGAAGTGTTTCTTCGACGAGCACGCGGTGAACCACGCGGCCCTTCGGGCCCCGTCTGGTGCGTGATGAGCGTCATGCCGAGGATCTGCTCGGCGATGACGGCTGCTTCATCGGCATTCTTCGCGACTTTGACGCCGCCGCCCTTGCCGCGTCCGCCGGCGTGAATCTGCGCTTTGATGACGACGCTGCCGCCGATGTTTTTCGCGGCCGTCTCGGCTTCGGCGACGGTGAACGCCACCTCCCCGCGAGGCACAGGGACTTTGTATTTGGCCAGGATGGTCTTGGCCTGATACTCGTGGATTTTCATTTTGGGGCGGTTGCTGCTATATTTCTGGTTCACGCGCACGCGAACGTGTGCGGCACAAGCTTCAACTTACCATGACCCCCGCGCCCATCCTTACATTCCTGCATACCGTGGTGGAAGGCCGCTCGCTCAGCGAGCGCGAGGCCGAGGACGCGATGCGCGTTCTGCTGGCCGGCGAATCGACTCCCGTGTTGACCGCTGCGTTTCTCACGGCTCTGCGGGTCAAGGGCGAGACCGTGGATGAGCTGACCGGATTCGCGCGCGCGATGCGCGATGCGGCGCTCGCGGTGCCGATCGAAGATAGCTATCGCCCAGTGCTCGATACGTGCGGGACGGGTGGAAACGGGACGTCGACTTTCAATATTTCGACGGTGGCGGCGTTCGTTGTGGCGGGCGCCGGAATGCGTGTTGCGAAGCATGGCAACCGGTCGATTTCGAGCCGGTGCGGCAGCGCGGATGTGCTGGAGGCTTTGGGTGTGCGGACAGCGCTCGACCCGGAGATGGTGGCACGGGCGATTCGGGAGGTTGGGATTGGGTTCCTTTTTGCGCCGACATTTCATGGCGCGACGCGCAACGTGCAGCCGGTGCGGATTGAACTTGAAGATGCGGACAGCATTCAACTTTCTGGGGCCGCTGACGAATCCGGCGCGGGCGGAAATCCAGGTTGCAGGCACGTGGTCGGATGAGGCGGCGGAGAAGATCGCGGGGGCGATGGCGCGATTGGGCTCGCATCGCGGGTATGTCGTGCATGGATCGGATGGGCTGGGCGAATTGACGATCACGGGGCCGTCGACGGTTTTTGCCATTACGCATGGGACGGTTTCGCGGATTGAGTTGTCGCCTCGCGATTTCGGTTTGGCGAGTGCAATCGGGAGTGGGGATTCAGGGTGGCGGGGTGGAGTTGAATCGCGTCATCGCAGAGACGGTTCTCGACGGGCAACGCGGCGCCGCGCGGGATATCGTGTTGATGAATGCGGCGCTGGCTCTGGTGGCGGCGGAGAAAGCGGTGAATTTCCGCGAGGGTGTGGCTCAGGCAGAGGAGTCGATCGATTCCGGCGCGGCGCGGGGGAAGCTTAACGCGCTGCGTGATCTGACACATGAACAGGCCCAGGGCTGACCAGGGCCACGGCGGCCATGGGGCGACGAGATCGGTGTGAGCAGGCCATGCCCCTGCCATTCCGGCGAACCAGATAAATTCTGCTGGTATCGCGAAATCCACCAGATGATTTCGTTTATCCCGAGCCGGATCCGAGGGTGACGCGGGCAACTCTGGCTGAGAGAACGTCACGCAGGCATAACGTAACGAGTGTTACTGCCGAAACGGTGATCCCCGGCAGGAGCGCGAGATGAAAGAGCCCGAAAAGGCTTTATCGCTCGCCGCATTAGATCATTTTCGCAATTAACTAGTGTGCACCGGCTTGCTTACGCGCGCGGCTCTGCGGTGCTGCCTCGATTCCGAGCCGCGACGTTAAATGGAGCGGTGTGAGGAATTGCGAAATGCCCTAGCCTGCCGCGCGATACCGCTCCATCAGTTCCAAGGACTTGTTGAGCGAAGACGGATCGGGCCACCACCGTATCGCAGCCGGCTTCCTGCGCCTGCTGTTTCAGGTCGACCTGTACATGAGAGATGAAGCCTACGGTGGGGATGCCCGCTTCTTTCGCGGCTCGGATCAGATCGAGCGGATCGGCCGAAGCGCAGTTCAGATCGAAGATCTACCAGCGCAGGCTTCGATTTGAACTGTTCGAGCGCGACGGCTTTGTCCTTGACGAACTTCGCGGTCATGCCGAGTTGCTTTGCAGCGTCATTGATCTTCGCCGAAAAGAACAAATCACTCATGACGCCGAGCACAGTTTTCATCTGCACTCAATCATCTCTCAGCGAGTGTCAGCCTCGAGTTGCTTCGCCGCGTGATAGCCGGAATACGTGACGTCCTCGTCCACATACTTGCCGTAAACCATCATGACCCGCACAAGACCCTTGACCGTCAGCCGTTTCGGCATCCAGAGACCGTTCGCCACATGAGTCTGCTCGAAAGTGAAGTGCGCTCCCTGCGAGACCCGCGCAACAAACCAGCCGATGCTCACGGTGTCTTTCGCCTCCGCCTCCGCTTTGACCCACTGCAGGTCTTCCTTATCGATCCAGAGCGTGCCGTCGAAATGCTTCAGCATGGACGGCGTGCGGTGTGGTGCCCACGAAACCCGGCCGCGGCGCGATGCCTATTTTCCAGGCCGGGCGCCCGTCCACGGTTTCTTCCCCGAGCAGGGTGAAATTGTAAGCGTCCGGGATTTCCCGGATGAACGCGCGCTCGTCCTCGTATTTGCGGATCCGAGCCTGCCGCTCTGCGGGCGATTCACTCTCGCGCTGTTTCTGCGCCGTCGCGAACTTGCGTTTCTCCCTGCGCTGCTCGTCCGGGTTCAGCGGGTGCCCGTCTTTCATGATCAGGCGCTCCCAGGGCGTCCCGTTGAGCGGCACCATCTCCGACACCGTCGCTTCCTTCTTGTCGTCTGACGACGGAAACATCGGTCTGGGTCCATCGCCCAGCTCATACTGGCCCGCCAGTCGCGTTCGCAGTTTGCGACGGATGTACGCACGATGGCCTGGGCGTCTACCTGACCCCAAGCTATGGATGCGGCAGCGAAATAGAAGCAAGAATTGACGTGTCACCGCGCTTTCATAGGCACGGAATGTGCCAAACGCGGTAGAACGGTACTTGTTCTTACAGACGCCCGGTGAGTTTGGCGAAGCGGGTTCCGGGGCGCTGAACCGTTTCGGTGCGCTCGGGTCCGGTAGAGATGCAGCCTGCTTCCACGCCGGATTGCGCCTCGAGGAAAAGAATGTATCGCTGGGCGGCCGGGGGCAAGCTCGGACCATTCGGAGATGCCTTTGGTGGATGTCTTCCAGCCGGGGAGGCGTTCGAACACGGGTTCGGCCTTTGCGAGTTCGCGGTGTGTAGCGGGCATGTCGCAGGTGGTCGCGCCATCGATTTTGTATGCCACGCAGACGGGAATTTCGTCGAGCTCATCCATCACGTCGAGTTTCGTGAGCACCATGCTGTCGAATCCGTTGATGGCGGCGGAATAGCGGAGCACCGGCACATCGAACCAGCCGCAGCGGCGCGGACGCCCGGTGACGGATCCGAATTCGTGGCCGCGATTGCGCAGAAGATCGCCCATCGAATCGAGCGCTTCGGAGGGGAACGGGCCGCCGCCGACGCGCGTGGTGTAGGCCTTCGAGATGCCGATGATGCCGTCGATCTTCGTGGGCGGCACGCCGGTTCCGGTGCAGGCGCCGCCGGCGGAGGCGCTGGACGAAGTCACGAAGGGGTAAGTGCCGTGATCGAGATCGAGCATGGTGCCCTGGGCGCCTTCGAAGAGCAGGTGCTTGCTGGCGGCCATGGCGTCCGAGAGGAGACGCACCGTGTCGGTAACCAGAGGCCGGATGCGTTCGGCTGCTTCCTGGTAGCGCGCAATGATATCGGCGACATCGTTGCCGCCGTCGTCAAGGCCAAAAGCGCGCGCGATGGTGAGGTGCTCTTCGCAAAGAGTGCGAACGGCTCCCGGGAAGTAGTCGCGGTCAAGCAGGTCGGCCATGCGGATGCCGCGGCGCGAGGCTTTGTCCTGATAGCAGGGGCCGATGCCGCGCGAAGTGGTGCCGATCGGAACCTTGCCCGGAATGGCTTCGCTGATTTTTTCGATAAGACGGTGAGTCGGCAGCAGAACCTGGCAGCGATTGCTGATGCGGAGCTGCTGCGCGACGTCGACTCCGGCATCGGTCAGCTGGCCGATTTCTTCGAGCAGCGCGAGCGGGTCGACCACGAGTCCGTTGCCGATGACGGCAACTTTGCCGGGGTGCAGAATGCCGCTGGGGACCAGGCGCAGGACGAATTTCCGATCGCCGATCTGTATGGTGTGACCGGCGTTGTGGCCGCCCTGAAACCGAACGATGTAGTCGTATCTGCAGGCGAGCAGATCGACGAGCTTTCCTTTGCCTTCGTCGCCCCACTGTGCGCCGAGGATGATGATATTGGCCAAAGGGGCTATTGTAACGCATTGTGTTACGCTGGCCTCTTATGCAGCTTTCAGGCGTGTTTCTGCAACTCGGCGAAGAACGCCTGCCGCAATTGTTACGCGGTATCTCGATCGGCAAACTGAAGACGTACCAGCTTTACGAACGCTTCAAACTCCGCACGCATCTGGCGAAGGTGAACACGGAGAATCTGCGCAAGGCCTCGCCGCGATTCTGGCAGCGGCTGAACGAGCACGACGAGGAGTTTGCGACCGATCTCGCGCAGGCGATTCTGATTTCGCATCTGGACATGATCGCGGCGGTGCTGAATTTTCTCGGCATCCCGAACGAAGAGGGGTTTTTCGCGAAGGATCTGGATGCCAAACAGTATCTGACCGGGGACTGGCAGACGCGCGCGTATGAGCAATTCAAGGGCGAGTATCCGGAAGTTCTGGTGCTGTTCTACCTGAATCATCTGGGTTGGGAGCTGGGCGGGGCGCAACAGGCTTATCTGCCCGCGGCGTAGGGGCGTAAGGGATGGAAAACCTCGTCGGCAGCGCCATCGCTGCGATCCATGCCGCGCAGACCGCCGAAGAGCTCGAGGCCATCCGCGTCAAAGTGCTGGGACGCAAGGGCGAACTCGCCGAACTCAGCAAAGACATGGGCAAGCTCTCGCCTGCCGAGCGTGCGGAGCGCGGCAAGTTCATCAACACCTCGAAGCAGGCGGTGGAGGGCGCGTACGAGGGCCGCAAAGCCGAGTTCGAGCGGGCGGCTCTGGCGAAACGGCTGGATGCCGAATGGCTCGATCTCACCGTTCCCGCGCCCGGCGTGCGGCCGGGAAGCTTGCATCCGATCACGCAGATTCAGTGGGAGATCGAAGACCTGTTTCGTTCGCTCGGATTCAGTGTGCTGGACGGGCCGGAGGTCGAGACCGAGTTCCACAATTTCGACGCGCTGAATATTCCGGCCGATCATCCGGCGCGCGATATGCAGGATACGTTCTGGCTCGACGGTGGGCATCTTGCTGCGCACGCACACGTCGCCCGTGCAGGTGCGCGGCATGGAGAAGCTCGGGCCGCCGCTGCGCATGATCGCGCCGGGGCGCGTGTTCCGCAACGAGAGCGTGGACGCATCGCACGAGCATACGTTCTTCCAGCTGGAAGGCATGATGATCGATCGGAATGTCTCGGTGGGAAATCTGATCTATTTCATGAAGACGCTGCTGACCGCGATCTTCAAGCGCGACGTGACGGTGCGGCTGCGACCGGGGTTTTTTCCGTTCGTCGAGCCGGGATTCGAGCTGGATATCCGGTGCCTGATCTGCGGCGGCGAGGGATGTCCGGTGTGCAAACAGAGCGGTTGGGTGGAGCTGCTGCCGTGCGGTCTGGTGAATCCGCAGGTGCTGCGGTTGAGCGGAATCGATCCTGCAAAGTGGAACGGCTTCGCGTTCGGACTGGGGCTGACGCGGCTCGTGATGATGCGTTACGCGATCGACGATATCCGGTGGCTGCAGAGCGGCGATCTGCGGTTCCTGAGGCAGTTTTGAAATTCTCCTACAACTGGATTCGCGGATTTGTGGATGGCCTGGATGTGCCGGCGGAGGCGCTGGAGCGCCTGATCACGATGAAGACCGCCGAGTGCGAGGGCGTGGAAACCGTGGGCGCGCTGCTGGCGGACGCGGTACCGGCGATGGTGGAAAGCGTGGAGCCGATTGAGGGCAGCCACAACGTGAAGGCTGTTGTGGATGCCGATCGGTACGGCAGAAAGATCGTGGTGTGCGGTGCGCCGAATTGCCGGGCGGGACTCCGCACTGTTTATGTTCCGCTGGGCGTGAAGATGGTTTCGGGCGTTGAGAGCGACGGCATGCTGGCGAGCGCCGCCGAGCTCGGGATCAATCGCGATCATGCTGGGATTCTCGAACTGCGGGGCGGCCAGGTTCCGCCGCCCGACAGCGTCATCGAGATCGACAACAAGAGCATCACGCATCGGCCGGATCTTTGGGGCCATCACGGGATGGCGCGCGAGGTGGCCGCGATCACGGGGAAGAATCTGCGCGATCCGGTTTCGCTCGAGAGTTTGCCGGCGGCCGGCGGCGCCGGTGAAGATCGAGATCGAAGACCTGGCGTTGTGTCCGCGATTCAGCGCGCTGGTGTTCGAGAACGTGCGGGTCCAGCCGTCGCCGTTGTGGCTGCAGGCGCGGCTGACGGCGATCGGGTTGAACCCGATCAACAACATTGTCGATCTGACGAACTACATCATGGCGGAGCTGGCGCAGCCGACGCATGCGTACGATCGCGCAAAGCTGCATGGGGACACGATCTGGGCGCGTCCGGCGCGAGCGGGCGAACGCATCGTCGCGTTGAATCATGAGCGAGTATGAGCTCGCGCCTTCGAATCTGGTGATCGCGGATGCGGCGGGACCGATCGGGATTGGCGGGCGTGATCGGCGGTCTCGAGAGCGCGATTTCGGATACGACGACGTCGATCGTGTTCGAAGCGGCGAATTTCCATGCGGGGAGCGTGCGCAAGACTTCGGCGGCGCTCAAGCTGCGGACGGACGCTTCGATGCGCTTCGAGAAGGCGCAGGATCCGCATAATACCGTGCGGGCGCTGGCGCGGGCGATCGATATGATGCCGATCGTTTCGCCGGGTGCGCGGTTAGTTGGCGGTCTCGCGGATCGATCCGGATCAGCTGCGCGAGCCGGCTCCGGTGGAGCTCGATCTCGATTGGCTGGCGCGGAAGCTGGGCCGGGAGCTTGAGTCAGGCGGAAGTGCGGCGGATTCTCGAATCGCTGCAGTTTGGGGTGAAGGAGAGCGGGCCGAATGCATTTTCGGTTACCGTGCCTTCGTGGCGCGCAACGAAAGACGTTGCGACGCCGGAGGATCTGGTGGAAGAAGTCGGGCGCATGATCGGCTACGACTCGATCGCATCTCGAGCCTCCGCTCGTTCCGTGCGCGCCGTCTTTCGATCCGCCGGAGCGCGAATTTCTGCGCGGGGTGCGGCGCATGATGGCGGCGCAGGGCTATACCGAAGTTTCGAACTATTCGTTCATCAGCGAAGACGAGGTCCGGAAGTTCGGCCTGCGAGCGGAAGATCACGTGCGCGTGCTGAATCCGATTGCGGCCGGGCAGGAGTTGTTGCGGACCTCGCTGCTGCCGGGAATCCATCGGAACATCATCGAGAACGCGAAGCATTTCGATGAGTTCCGGTTGTTCGAAATCGGGCATGAGATCCACAAGCAGACGGTAAGCCGGATGAACGGCAGCACCTGATGGCGGCGGTGTTTTCGAAGAATGACGGCTTGTTGGAATTGAAGCGGGCAGCGGAGTGCCTGGCGCCCGGCTCTGCATGTCCGGGCGACAGAGCCGAGGATGTGGGAGCATCCGGCGCGATGCGCCGAATTGTGGTGGAACGGCCAGCAGTTCGGGCGGCTCGGCGAATTGCATCCGAGCCTCGTGGAGAACGGCCGGGCGGCGGTGTTGGATATCGACCTGGCGCTGCTGCAGGAACTGACACCTGCAACGCGCAAGTTACACGCCTGTGCGGCGCTTCCCGACGAGCGCGTTCGATTTATCGGTAATCGCGGAGGCGCGTGAGCTGGCGGGCAATCTGGAACTGGATATCCGGCGCTTTGCCGGTGAGTTGGCGGAGAAGGTCGAATATGTCCGCGAGTACCAGGGCGAGCGTTTGCCGGAAGGAAAGAAGAGCGTTTCTTTCCGCGTGGTGGCTGGCGCTCCCGACCGAACGCTTTCATCGGAAGAGATCACGGCGCTGCGGGAACAGATTATCGCCGGGATGCAGAGTCTGGGTTACGAACTGCGCGTTTGAAGTCTGGTAGAGAGCTCAGTAGAGATGGGGATGCGCCTCGCGCATCTCTGCCGCGACAGCCCGCGCAATCTGGATCTGCACCAGTTCACCTTTGCCGACGCCGGGGCACCACTCACCCGCATTGCGCCAGTTTTTTCTGTTGCCAACGAGCTCCGGCCAGAAGGGAAACGCCGCGCATTGAAGCGGCTTGGCTTCGTGGACGGAGCACCCGCCTTCCTTCAAAAATTCGCATTGCGCGTGTCTCGGAACCCGTAGCCGCCGGATGTTTCTTGTCCGGTAGACATAGCGGCGCTCGAACGCGAGGGCAGTCATTTTAAGGAATGCCGCGAGGCGGAGAATATCGCTCTCAGTCAGATAGACGAAGCCCTGTTGTTCACAACATTTCGTGCAGCCGGACTGGCAGGCGAAGCGCACGGGTCGGAGCGTTGACCATAGTATCGTCTATTTTTTCTGATCAGGACCAGCAGACTTTGATCGCAACGCTCCGGTAAGGCTCTTGTCGGCGCCTTCGAGGCAATCTTCGATTTCCGCTACACCGGGTATCTCTTTCGGATTGACGTGCTTCAGAGATCGCGCGACCGATTGAAGTTTCGCGCGGCTGTCGGCAATCCGTTCCCGGTCCGCGTTGCTCAGTGCCATTCGCCCGACCCCCAATCGCCGCATCCGTGGACCTCGACGTGGGCGATCCACCGGTACTTCGCCGTCTCTTTCTTCTCCTGCGCGAGATGGAGCAGGACGTCGAATCGGCCGAAGTCCGGATCCTCGTTGATGATCGCCTGCGTCTGCTCGTTCTGAAGCGTATTCAGCTCATGAATCGCGTCAACCAGCTCGCTCAGCAATTGAAACTTCTCTTTGCAGAACGCAATATCCGGAGTCCGAACCTGGCCCGGAGGGTTAGCGTGAGGCATTTCTAAAGTAGCCAGCATAGCGCGATCTTTACCTGCCGTGGTTGTAAGCAAAGAATCCTCCAAAGTGCTGGAGGGAACATCAGTAGATCATGAATTCGAGCAGATTGCCGTCAGGGTCACGCACGTAGACGCTGGAGGAGGCTTTCCGGCGGCCGCCCTGACGCGCAACAGGTCCTTCGATGATCCTGGCGCCGGCATGGTCGAGCATGGCCTTGAGGGCTTCAGCCGTACCATCCCACACGAAGCACAGATCGCCGCAGGGAGGCTTCGCCGCCGGCGCGCGCAAGGTGAATGATTCGCGCTGCCACGTGGCGGGCAGGTGGAAATTGATCATCTGATCGCCGATGTAGACGGAACACGCCACCTGGTTCTGCACTACGTCGAAGCCGAGGCCGCGATAGAAGGCAATCATCGCGTCCGTATTCTGCATGGGAAGGGCGACGTGATCGAAACCACGCACCTTGCCTGTTTGCTGGGCGGCGGCGTTCAGATGCAACGGCGGTCGCTGTGGCAAGTGTGGAAACGAAGTCTCTTCGTCTCATGTGTTTTGCTCACTTCTGGACGAAGGCATTGGCGAAGCCTAGCGCCTTCAGGCGCGCCTTGGCGTCAGCGACGTCCGCAGTTTGATGATAGGGCCCGACGAGTACGCGAAACAGGTCCGGCTTCGAGCTCTCGGCCAGCAGCGCGGGGAAGTTCTGTTCCTTGAGGGTCTTGACGAGATTAGCCGCGTCGCTGCGGCCCAAGGCGGTGACCTGCAGGTAGGTCGTACCCTCTTCACGACCGGCCGAGGCTGCCTCGGGGGTTGGAGAGGCAGCTGGCGGCACGTCGCGCGCGGCCTGCGTGTGGGTTGAAGGGGGTTCCGGCTGTGCCTCCACAGGCGTGGGTTGAACAGACGTGGGTTGAACATCGGCGGGCGCCGTTTCGCGCGGGGGTTCGGATTGGGACGCGTCCTGCACCGGTGCGGACGGCGAGACGTTCCCGCCTGACGTCGACGCGGCGTTGGTGTCGGGAATTGCCGCCAACTGTTTACTGGAGGGCCGGCCCATCGTGTAGCCGAGCGCAAAAAATACTCCGCACAGAGCCACGATTACAAAGAAAAGACTGATGAGCTGTTTGTTTCCGAGAACGAGTTCCTTCTCGCCTTCCGTATGAGCCATGTTTACGATTTGCCTGCTTCGTCTCTAATTAGCGTAGCTGGATTGCGGGCGGGTTGTCGCTGAATGTTTCCAGACACAGACCATTTTGTTGCGGCGCGCGCGGATTGCCACCGAAAGCAGAAAGCTCGTGACCAGCGCGAATGGAATGGCGAGAGCGATGGCTGTACTCCAGCGTATGTGAAGCGCGGAGTGTGCCGCGTCGATCAACGTGACCGCACCGAATGCGGCGAGCGTGAGAATCCCTTTGTCGGCCAGCGGGCGTCAAGGACACAGAAGGCCAGCCCAGGATCACCCAAGGCCGCGCCGGCCGGTCGATCGGGAGCCGCGAGAGGGCGGTGAGCCCGAGGAACAGGAAGATTGCTCCGATCACACCGGGCGCGCAGAAACCCGGGCAGACAAAACTCGGCGTAGATGCCGAACGCACCGAGCACGACGAGGAGTAAGGCGATGTTGGGATCGGCTATCGCGCGCAGCAGATGCTCAGGGCGTGACGATTGTGGCGCGTAAACCGACATTCTCAGCTTACCGTGATTGGTTGAATACATTAAATAAAACATTTCTTTACTGGAATGTAACCCTGGCATTTTATACTTGAAGAGTTAGCACTATGGCAAGAAAGCAAGCAATCGTTAAAGAAACTGTAGCCGCAGCGGCCCCGAAGACCGCGCGAGCCGCGAAACCGAAGACACCCCGCGTAACCGCAGCAAAGCACAGCAAGAGCGTTTCCACCACCGAATCGACGACGGCGCAGACCAGTACAGGTGCCGATACAGGCAATGACACGGAAGTAATCGCGAAAATCGCCTACAGTTACTGGGAATCGCGCGGCGGTCACGGCGGCTCGGCGCTCGAAGATTGGGTGCGCGCCGAACGCGAGTATGTAAGCCGTTACGTAGAGCGGGCGTCCGCCTAATACTTTCGCAAAACGGCCAGAAGCCGGCCCTGAATCTGCACGTCCTGAGCGGGAACCCGAATCGGGCTCATGGCCGCATTCGCCGGTTGCAGCCGGACCACGTTGCCCGCTTCGCGATAGAATCGTTTCAGCGTGGTTTCGGTTCCACCCACGAGCGCGACAACGATATCGCCGTCGCGCGCCTGCACCGTGTTTTCGACGAGGATCATGTCGCCTTCGCAGATGTGATCCTCGATCATCGAATTGCCGCGCACGCGCAGCGCGTAGGTATCCTTTTGTCCGACGAAATCGGCGAAGCTGACCGTCGCCGGGTCGTTGTACGTCTCGACGGGCTGGCCGGCGGCGATGCTGCCGAGAACCGGCACTTCAAGCGAGGCCTGCAAGCGATTGCGGCGCTGCTCCTGCAGATAACGCGGCGCCACGTCGATCGAGCGGCTCTGATTGTGGCTGCGCTGCAGATAGTTTTTCTTGTCGAGCGCCGAAATGTGCTTGTGAACGGTTGCGATGGAGGCGAGCTTCAGGCCTCGCGCCATCTCTTCGTAACTGGGACTGTAGCCATTTTCCACCTGATACGCCGCGATGAAGTCGAGAACTTCCTTCTGTCTGCGAGTAAGGGCCATTGACCATATCGTAGGCGAAGAAAAGGGGAAAAGCAATACTTATGCCTACGGCTACAATCGGAACGTCCTCCCATGCCCCGCATTCTGTTGGTTGCCGCGACCACCGGTTATCAAACCCGATCGTTTGCGGCTGCGGCGGCGAGGCGCGGTATCGAGGTCCTGCTTGCCACCGATCGCTGCCATGTTCTCGAAGACCCCTGGCGCGATCGCGCCATCCCCGTTCGTTTTGAGGAGCCGGATAAGGCTGCCGGAGATCCTGGGCGCCATTCGAGTTGACGGAATCGTGGCGGTTGCCGACCGGCCTACTCTCATCGCGGCCCTCACCGCGGAAAAGCTCGGACTTCCCTTCCATCCTCCCGGCGCAGTTGCGGCGTGCCGCGACAAGCACCGCATGCGCGAGTTGTTCGGCGCGGCCGGTTTGCCGGCGCCGCGCCACTTTCGGGTAGCGTTGCATGCCGATCCGCGAAAGATCGCTCGCGAAGCGCGTTTTCCCTGCGTCCTCAAGCCGCTTGGACTCTCGGCCAGCCGAGGAGTGATCCGGGCGAATAACGCCACCGAATTCGTAGCCGCATTCAAGCGCATCCGCCGGATTCTCGAGCAGCCGGACATCCAGCAGTTCCACGAAGAGGTCAACCGCGCGATCCAGGTGGAGGAATATATCGAAGGCCGGGAGTTCGCGCTCGAAGGATTGATGACGCGCGGCGAGTTGCGAGTGCTCGCGATCTTCGACAAGCCCGATCCGCTGGAAGGGCCGTTCTTCGAGGAAACGATTTACGTCACGCCCTCACGCGAGCCCGATGCTGTGCAGCGGGCAATCGTCGAGACCACACGGAAAGCAGCGCGCGCGCTGGGCCTGTGGCATGGCCCGGTTCACGCCGAGATGCGCGTAAACGCCGAGGGCGTTTACATGCTGGAGATCGCGGCGCGGCCCATTGGCGGCCTCTGTGCGCGGGCTCTGCGATTTGAAGGCGGCCTCACTCTCGAAGAACTCGTGATCCTGCACGCGATCGGCGACGTGCCCGAATCGATTGTTCTGTCACGCGCGGCTTCTGGCGTGATGATGATTCCGGTTCCGGCGGCAGGTATTTACGACTCGGTCGCAGGTGTCGCGGAAGCCCGCCAGATCGAGGGCATCGAAGACGTCGTGATCACGGCGAAGCCGGGGCAGAAACTGGTGCCACTGCCGGAGGGCGCCAGTTACGTGGGCTTCATCTTCGCCGAGCGGCGCGAGTTCCGCGGCGGTCGAGAATTCGTTGCGTCTGGCGCATGCCCAGCTCAGATTCGAAATTCTTGCATCGCTCGATGTCCTTCCCGCGAAGTCACCTGATATGCTTTGATGCATTCGCGTAGGGCTGCTCCACGAGCCTGCGCTATCAAATCGGCCATGACCCAGACGCACCGGCGCCCACTTCCCAGGATCTGTATCGCGCTGGGGCTACCGGATGTGCCCCGCCTCCTCGAGCAGGCCCGCCGTGAAGCTGAGGCGGGCGAAAACTTTCTGGAGTTCCGGCTGGACTATTTGACCGAATCCGGCTCAGGGCGCCGGCGCCATCGCGCAGTTTCTGGAAAGCTATCCGAACTGCACTATCCTCGCCACCTGCCGCCGCCATCAGAACCACGGCAAATTCAACGGCAGCATCGAGGAACAACTGGCCATACTCAAGCTCGCGATTCAGAACGGCGCGCGGGCCATCGATGTGGAGATCGAAACGGCTGAGGTGGTGCCGGATCGTTGCGCCGCGCTACGGACGGCCGCGCAACTGGTCGTTTCCTGGCATCATTTCGAAACCACTCCGCCGCTCGACCCCGTGCTGAAGCGCATGCGCAAAGTTCCCGCCGACGTATACAAGCTGGTGAGCACCGCACGCAAGCCGACCGATACCGGCCGCATCCTGGCGGCGAGCCGCCTGAGTCCGAAGATCCCTCTGGTGACGCTCGCGATGGGCGAACTGGGCTTCCCTTCCCGCGTGCTCTCGACGGGACTGGGGGCGGTCTACACCTATGCGGCGCCTGCGCATGTGCAGGGTACGGCGTCTGGCCAGGTGAATGCCCGGCAGCTGCGATCGCTCTATCGCATCGATAAGTTCACGAAATCGGCGAAGATCTTCGCGGTGATTGCGGACCCGGTCCGGCAATCGGTTTCGCCGCACGTCCACAACCGCGCGTTTCAATCGCGCCGGATTGACGCCGTGTATGTGCCGCTGCTGGTGAACGCAAATCAGCTGCGCGATTTCTTTCAGCTCGCGACAGATCTTCCGATCTCCGGCTTCAGCGTGACGATCCCGCACAAGCGCCGGATCATGCGGTATCTCGATCAGGTGGACCCGCTCGCCAAGCGCATCGGCGCGGTGAACACGGTGTGGCGGAAAGCGGGCAAATGGCGCGGCGCCAATACCGACGCTGAGGCTATCGCAGGACCGCTTTCCAAACTGATCAAGCTTCCCAAAGCCACGGCGCTGATTATCGGCAACGGCGGCGCAGCCCGCAGCGCCGCCTGCGCGCTGGCCGATGCCGGAGCCAAAATCTCTCTGACGGGGCGTAATGCCGATCGCGTTCGCGCGCTGGCCCGGCTGGTGGGAGGCGAGCCGATGTCACACGAACTGACGCTGCTGCGGCATTTCGACGTCGTGATCAACGCGACGCCGGTGGGCATGTGGCCCAATGTCAACGATTGTTACTTCCAGGACAAGATCCCCGGCGAGATCGTGTTCGACCTGGTCTACAATCCGCTCGAAACCGCGCTGATCCGCCGCGCCCGCGACCAGGGGAAACAGGTGGTGCCGGGCTTGAAGATGTTCATCGAACAGGCCGTGCGCCAGTTCGAAATCTGGACCGGAGAAACCGCGCCGCGCGCCGCGATGGAAGCTGCTGCTCTGGACGCGCTGGAGACCAAGTATGCTGAACAGAAGGCCTGATTTACTTGGATACGAAAACCCTCACACGGCGGCAGCTCGCGCTGATCGCGACGGCTTCGCTGGTATCTGCTAAAGTTCTCGCGCAAACGCAGGCCGCCAACCCGGATTATTATCAGGCGGCGCTCGAATCGCATAAACGCAATTCGGCGACCCTGGCGCAGTTCCAGGTCGCGATGTCCGTCGAGCCGGCATTTCAGTTCAAAGCCTGATCGCGAGCCGCCATGACGGACGACATTTTCTTCGCGTCGATTTCCGATCTCAATGCGCGGCTGAAGAAGCGTGAATTCAAGGTCTTCGAACTGGTGGAGGCCTTCGCCGATCGTCTGCAGAAACTGGGACCGCGCTATAACGCCCTGGCCCTGCCGCTCACGGAAGTCGCTGTCAAACGCGCGAAGGCGGTGGATGACGACTTCAAGCGGGAGCGCTTTCGCGGTCCGCTGCAGGGCATTCCGTTCGGCGCGAAAGATCTGATTGCCTTCGCTGGCCATCCCACAACCTGGGGCGCGAAGCCGTATGCCACGCAGGTGTTCGACGAGACCGGCACGGTTCTTCAGAAACTCGATAGCACCGGCTCTATCCTGATCGGCAAACTCTCCATGGTGGAACTGGCGGGCGGAGGCGGTTATCGCACCGCCTCCGCGTCACTGTTCGGCCCGGGGCTGAATCCGTGGGATCCCACGTGCTGGGCCGGCGGATCGTCGAGCGGTTCGGCCAGCGCGGTCGCCGCGGGATTGGTTCCCTTCGCGCTGGGCTCGGAAACGTCGGGGTCCATCGTTACCCCAGCGGCCTATTGCGGGGTCACGGGACTGCGCCCGACCTACGGGCTGGTCAGCCGCCACGGCGCCATGGCGCTCTCCTGGACCATGGACAAGATCGGGCCCATGTGCCGCAGCGCCGAAGATTGTGGTCTGGTGCTCCAGACGATCGCGGGCTCAGATTCGAAAGACCCCGGATCGGCCGGGAAGAGCTTTTATTACACGCCCCAGTATGCGCGGCAGCTCAGCGATTTGAAAATCGGCTTTGCACCAGACGATCTTGGATGGGCGGATGACGCCGCGCGGCCCGTATTTCAAACCGCGATGCAGGTGATGCGTGATACCGGACCGCAGTTTGTCGAGGGGGCTTTGCCCGATTTCCCCTATGGCGCTCTCGCCGACGTGGTCATCGGTGCCGAGGAAGCCTCGATCTTCGAGACCCTGATCACGAGCGGCGGCGTAGATCAACTCCAGGATGCCAGTCAGGCAGCGGGCTTGAAAGCCAACCTACAGATCCCGGCGACGGAGTATCTGAAAGCCATGCGCATTCGTTCGCTGATGAAACAGCAGTTCCGCGAGCTCTTTTCGAATGTCGACGTCCTGATCGCGCCCGCGCGATACAGTGTTGCGCCGAAGATCGCGGACCCTCTCGACGGGCCGGATGCAGTGCCTTCTCCGTTGCCCGCGACCCCCGGCATGAGGCGCTTGATTCAGGCGGGCAATCTGGCGGGGCTTCCTGCGCTCTCGATGCCCTGCGGATTCTCAGGCGGCCTCCCGCTCGCGCTGCAACTGGTTGGGCCCGCGTTCAGTGAAAACACGCTGCTCGCGCTGGGCCGCGAATTCCAGAACCGGACCGACTGGCATAAGCGCCGTCCGCCTGCCTTGAGCCCAGGTTAGGTATCCTGAATGCATATGAGCTGCGGCGCTCCAAACACTCTCAACCAGTTCGATCCGGTTCCTGAAGGGGCGCATAAAGTGATGTGCGTCAAGTTCGGGAGGGAAATGCAGGGGCTTGACGAAATTCCCTTCGAAGGCCATCCCCTCGGCCAACGCATCTACGATAGCGTCTCCAAAGAGGCGTGGAAGATGTGGGTCGAGCACATGAAGATGCTCATGAACGAATACCGGCTGAATCTGGGGACTCAGGAAGCCCAGGAGTTCCTGCTGCAGCAGATGGAGCAGTATTTCTTCGGCGAAGGCGCGGCGCTGCCGCCCGATTACGTCGCACCGCAGGCGAAATAGCGCATTTTCGCAAATTGCACGGCTCAGCTCGGAAGCGAGATATAATACCGGGCCGCGCGCGTCAGCAAGCCGTGTACACCGGTTGCAAGGAACCCGGTACAGGTGGCTTCAGCCGCGTCTGGAACGTCATAGGGGAAACGCGGCTGGAGCGGTATGTACCACTCAGCTGTCCAGTTATTTCGTCAACACTCCGTTGACGAAAATCAGCTCTTCGCCTTGACGTAAATCTGAACGCTCCGCCCCAGTCCCCCGCCACCCGAAGGCACGTTATCCAGAATCAGAATGATCTGAGTGGGATTGTCCGGCAGTGTGATCACCGAGTCGGGAATCTGAACATTGAGTTGCCACACGCCTACCAGCGCGGGGGATAGCCCTGAATACTTGATGTTTGCGTCAGGCACGGGACCGAATCCCATGATGACCACCGGATTAACAGGAGTCGACAGCGGCTTGTTCAAGACATCGCCGTCAGGGGGCGCCCCGGGGATAAAGCCCTGCCCGGTGGCATAAATCGTGATGATGCTCCCCTGTGCCGCCGGATTGGTCTGGGTGTTCAGTGTATTGTCCTGATTGATCGCAATGGACGCCCCGATGCCGTTACCGGCCTGCGCGAAGATACCCGGATTAGCGGCGTTCATCACGACGGTCGTATCTCCCAGCAGACGGCCAGTCGCGACATCGACCACTTGCATATTGGCGGTGCCGCTCTGCGGAGCACCGATCGGCACCTGGAAATTGATCTGATTGGCATCGGCGTAGAACAGGGGAACCGGCGAACCATTGAACAGTACCTGAACTCCGTTCAGCGTAGCGGGCAGCGGCAACCTGGAACTCTGCGTGGGCTGGCCGCCGAACTGGTTGGCGTAACCGTGGCTGAACATGGCCGCTATCATGCCGGGTGCCAACAGCCCGGGGTTAAGGAAATTGGCGGCATTGATCGGCGCAAGCGCCGGGTAATAGATCGCCACCCGGCTGATCCCGTCCGGCAGATACACGTTGCCCCAGGTGTCTTCCACCAGGGCGATGGGTCGCGCATCGACGATCTTCCCGTTCGGCGCGCCATTCGCCGCGATCAACTGGCTGAAAGCGGGGTATCGGATCGCCGCGCCTGTCGCCGGATCGGTAACCCATATCTGAAGCGAGACCGGACTCACGTAGACGCCGAGGGGACTCGTCAGATTCTGGGTTAGGAAATAGGCGGCGGGCGTCCCTGGCGGCGACGTCGGTCCGTGGTTAAAGATCGAAACGCGGTGGTTTCCCGTGTCGGCCACGTATAGCCGGTCATCGGTATCGATTGAGATGTGATGGGGGAGGTTCAGCTGATCGGGGCCGGAACCGCCGCCGGACGAATTGAAATCGGGTTGACCCAACACCCCCGTCGCGGCCATGCCCGAAGTAAGATTCTGCGGGAGGACGCCAAAGTACAGCACTCTGTTCAATCCGATATCGGACACCATCAGGCCGCCCGCGTAGGCGAATACAAGACCGTACGGAGCCGCCATCGTCCGGTTTGTAGCGTCGGTGATTCGCGGACCAATAAATCCAGCCTGGCCCAGCACGAGATTGGCCTGCTCCGGGGTGCCGGGCGTATAGCTGGCGAAGGGCGTCGGAAACCGCAGCACGCGACCATTGCCGGTATCCGCTACATAGAGATTGCCTTGCGGATCCACCGCCAGCCCGATCGGAATCGACAACCCGGACGAATTCGGCGCATTCGGATCGTTCGAGGGATAGTTGACCAGCGTCCGTTGAAAATCGGGCTGCCCAATCACGATGTCCGCCTTCGCTCCGGTGGCGATCTTGCGCACGTCGCTGTAACCCAGAATGCGGTTGTTATAGGTATCGGCGACGTACAGATGCGGAGGGCTCGACGTCATGTCGATCGCGATCCCGGCGTCGACGCTCCCGTTCGTGAGGTTTTGAAAATCGAATTCACGCCCTTCGACCAGGTTGAGCGAGTTCAGATTCATCGCGTCCTGGCCCAGCACTCTGGTGGCAGCACCGAACGTGTCTCCGTTCTGCGGCATAACCACAACACGGTTGTTTCCGGAATCCGTCACATAAAGCTCGGAGTTGAAGAACACGGCGGAATTGGGCAGCGAGAGGCTACTTGCGTTAGGCACGGTCAGCCCCTGGTTCGCCGAGCCGCTGAACAGATTGAACTGCCCGGCAACCGCCGTCGCTGCCTGGAACATGGTGTTCGGGGTCCATTGCTCCACTGGCGGAAATATCAGGATGCGGCTATTGTTCATGTCCGCGACACCGATCCCATTTCCAATGGCGAACAGGGCTCCGGGCGACGGACCCAGCTGAGTCGGGCTGACAGCCGGGGGAGGGGGGGACGATGTATCCACGCCCAATATGCGTGCCGCCGGTTGGCTCGAAGAGAACGGCGGTGCCCACATCAGAATTCGCCCGCGCCGGGAGGGTATCGATTCCTCTACGAACAGGCGGCCCACGGTGTCGAAGACGATTCCGGTCGGGGTGGTAAACGAAGCCGTCGACGTCAAGGGGTTCGCCGGCGGAGTGTATCCGTTGCTCACGAAATCGGGCTGCCCGAGAACGCGATCGGCGGATGGTCCCGAAGCAGCGCGGGCTCCCGTCGCCAACACACTCGCATTGAATCGCAGCACCCGGTTGTTGCCGGCATCGGCGACCCAGAGATTTCCCGCCGCATCGAAGGCAAGGAACGCAATGAAAACCGAACCGTTGGACGTGAACGACAGCGTGGCAGCCGAGATGCCGCCCTGGTTAGCTGCGTTTGTTTTGAAAGACGGCTGCCCGATCACGATATCCGGGGTCTGCGCCCCCGTCTGCGCGAAGGGCTGGGGGAAGCGGAGGACGCGATTATTCCCGGTATCCACCACGTAGACATTCCCTTGGGAATCGACCGCAACGCCGGTAGCGGCAGTCATCGAGGTTGTGGCCGTGGTCGGTTGCGAGGGCCCCGAAGGCAGCGTCGTGAAAAAATCCGGCTGCCCTAGCACGAGGTCGGCCGTCTGCCCATTGGCGAACGATGTCGCGTTGCGGAAACCCAGTACACGGTTATTGGCGCCGTCGCTAACGTAAAGCCGGGGAGGGGTAACAGAGCTATCGAGAGCGATGCCCTGCGGGGCGAAGAATTCCCGCCCTTCCACAAGGTTGGGATTGCGATTGTTGATCGTCGCCGAATCCGCGCCGAGCACCCGCGAGGGCAGGGGATTATAGACGATCTGCGCGAAACACGCGACCGGGAGCAGGAAAAGGAGAAATTTGACCAGCCGAAGCAAGAGACTCAAGCGAAGTTACTCAAGTCCATCATCGCATCCAACCATGCCGGGTTTCGGCGGAGCGTGGCTCGACTCGTGATCTTCTTCGCTAGACTGAGCTTTGATCGTTTCCGCCGTCAGCTATCTCAACACCTGGCCTCTGGTCTGGGGATTTCTCCACGGGCCCCAAAAAGGGATCTTCGATTTCCGCTTCGACCTGCCCGTTCACTGCGCCGAGGCGCTACGGGACGGCAAGGCCGCGATCGGCCTGCTGCCGTGCGCCGAACTCGACCGCCTCGGACTCGATTTCCTGCCGGATCTGGGGATTGCCTGTGATGGGCCGGTCCGGAGTATCCTGCTGACCTCGCGCAAGCCGTTCGGCGAGATCCGGACTCTGGCGGTGGATTCGAGCTCGCGCACTTCGGTGGCGCTGGCCAGGATTCTGCTCGCCGAATGCTACGACTGCCGCCCGGTGCTGACGCCGCTCGCGCCCTATCTGGATGAAATGCTGGTGGAAAACGACGCGGCGCTGATCATCGGTGATCCAGCGCTGCATCTCGATCCCCCGGCGCTGCCGTATCAAACACTCGACCTCGGGGAACTGTGGGTGAAGTGGAGCGGATTGCCGATGGTGTTCGCCGTCTGGGCCGGCCGCAAGGAACTTCTCACCAGAGATGCCGCTGAGGCGTTTTGTGCAAGCCATGCGTTTGCCCGGGCGCACCTTGACGACATGGTTGCGGCTGCGGCGGCCGAACGCGGATTCCCGAAAGATCTCACACGCCAGTATTTCACCCGGCATATCGTTTATCAGTTATCGGCGAAGCACCTCGAGGGTCTGGCCCTGTTCCGCAAGCTGGTGCGGGAGCTTGACGCGGGGTCTGGCTTGAGCGTGTGATTACGCTTGCGATACGATAAACGGCGATATACTGCGGTCCAGGTTTCTTTCCCGACCAATCAAGGAGTACCAGTTTCATGAAGACGCGAACGATTTTGTTCCTCTGCGCGGCATCAGGCTTGCTGCGGGCCCAGGGCGGTCCCCCGCCGGCGAATAAGACCGCGCCCGTAACGAACGTTCCCTTCGAACGCATCGTCAACGCGAGTAAGGAGCCGCAGAACTGGCTCACTTATTCCGGCGGACTTTCCAGCCAGCGCTACAGCGAGCTGAAGCAGATCACGCCGGACAACGTCAAAGATCTCACGCTGAAGTGGGTGTTCCAGTCGCGCTCGCTCGAAAAGCACGAGGTGACGCCGCTTGTGGTCGACGGCGTGATGTATACGGTTCAGGGGATCAACGATGTCTTCGCGCTCGATGCAGTCACGGGCAAGACCCTCTGGACCTACGCTCACAAACCCGTCTGCCGACGCGCGCAACTGCTGCGGCCAGGAGACCCGCGGTCTCGCTATCGCCGGCGACAAGGTCTTCCTGGCCGCGCTCGACGACCGCATGATCGCGCTCGACGCCAAGACCGGCAAGGAAGTGTGGAACGTGCAGGCCGCCGATCCGAAGGAAAAGTATTCGTTCACGCACGCGCCGCTCGTGATCAAGGACAAAGTGATTGAAGGCGTAGCGGGCGGCGAGTTCGGCATTCGCGGCTTCATCGCCGCGTTCGACGTCAACACCGGCAAGGAAGTCTGGCGCTTCAACACGGTCCCCGGACCCGGCGAGCCCGGCAACGAAACCTGGGCCGGCGATTCGTGGAAGCACGGCGGCGCGCCGATCTGGGAGACCGGTTCCTACGATCCCGCGACGAACCTGACGTTCTGGGGCACCGGCAATCCGGGACCCGATTGGAACGGCGACGGCCGCCTCGGCGACAACCTCTACAGCTGTTCCGTGATCGCGCTCGATGCCGATACCGGCAAGCTCAAGTGGCATTACCAGTTCTCGCCGCACAACGAATTCGATTGGGATTCGACACAGGTTCCCGTGCTGGCCGATATTCAGTGGAAGGGCAGTCCGCGCAAGGTGATGCTCTGGGCCAACCGCAGCGGCATGTTCTATGTGCTCGACCGGACCAACGGCCAGTTCCTGTTCGGCAAGCCATTCGTAAAAACGAACTGGTGGGCCGGGTTTGACGAAAAGGGCCGGCCGATCCATGCGTCAGGGCAAGGAGCCGACCAAAGAAGGAACGCTGATCTATCCCGGCAATCAGGGCGCCACCAACTGGTACAACCCGTCCTTCAGCCCGCGCACCGGTTTGTTCTACATCCCGACTTGGGAAAACAGCTCGACCACCTACGTCAAGGATCAGGAACCACCGGAATTTCATAGCGGACAGACCTTCAGCGGCAAGTTTCCGCAGGGCGGCTCGAAAGACGACGATGTCTACAGCGCGGTGCGGGCGATCGATCCGCAGACCGGCGACAAGAAGTGGGACTTCCGGTTGGACGCTCCCTCAACCGAGGCGGGCATCATGACCACGGCGTCCGACCTGCTATTCAGCGGCGGCCGCGACGGCGCATTCTACGCGCTCGACGCACGCACAGGGAAGAAGCTCTGGGAGACCAATCTGGGTCCTTCGGTTTCGGCGGGTCCGATGACCTACTCGGTGAACGGAAAGCAGTACGTCAGCATCCAGGGCGGCACTTCCCTGTTCACCTTCGCGCTGCAGTAGGCTCGAACACCCGCTGCGTTTCCGAGCCGCGACTGCGAAGGAGCGGGTGCTTAACATAGGTGTTAAGGCTGGCAGCCGAGATCGGATCGGCGCGCGAATCCGTTGTCGTGGATTGGCGCGCGGTTCACTCCACACGCTGCGAAGACCAGTTCCGAGGGGTATTCGCGCGGTATCTTCAGACCGCCCAGGCGAGTGGCGCCTTTCGCGATCAGTTGGGCGAGGAGATTTTCGCCGGTCTTGTCCTTAACCCAGAATTGAAGATCCCCGTCAGCCGAGCCAGCCAACGGGTCGTGAAAAAGATCAGGCACGGTGATCTCGAAGTGGCCGTCGGCGGACAGGCTCTCCGTCTTGCCGACCGGAATCACGAGGACGCTGTCGTCAGTGAGTCCGAGAAAGCTGTGTGCCCATGGTGCGATGTAGCGCGCCTGAATCAGGGCGCCGTTCTCGCGGAGACTGCGAGCCTCGATCAATCTCCCATCTACCCGCACATTCGCCAGTGGCTTGCACAGGAAAGCGTATTCCTCGTCCTTCGAGGTCGAACGATGCAGATCGACGGTTTGGATCGCGCAGCCTCGAGCATAGATGATCGCTTTGAGTCCGGTCGCCCGAATCGCGCCGATTGCGGTACCGATCGCGTAGGAGGAAACCCCAGGCTGCGATCGAACCCACCCACCGAATTTCTCTCCTGCCCGAACGTAGCGAATGAAGACGGTTTCGGAAGGCACTCCCGGCGGCAGGTGAATCACAACCTGGCTCGCCCAGACCGGGGCGGCAGCCAGCATCATCATCAGGAATCTGCAGCTCACAGTCGTCACGGTTCTCACCAGACTCTGCAAATGCCCCGATCATAACGCAGCATCTGGAATTGAATCCTGGCTTTTCTGAAAACGGTTTTCCTCGCCGCTGCTTCTTCCGCGTCTGGTGTGTACGGGCTACTCACAATGGCTGAACCATCCGGATGAGAGCATTCCGCGCCTCAAAAGCGGCACTGCCAACCTCTCCGCGCCCGCGCCACATACCGCGGATGACAAGCCGGACCTCAGCGGTGTGGAAGCACGATGTCACCACGCCCGCTGAAATCAAGCGCACTTTCGGGACCGCATTCGAAGCCGAGCTGGAAAGTCCGATCGGGATGGGGGGCCGGAACGCAACATAAGTATGCGGTGAACATCCTGATCGATTTCAAGCCGGAAGAGTCGCCACTGCGGCCCAAAGCAGAAGCGCTGATGAAGAAGCGCAATGAGGAGCGCGACCCGACGAACGATTGCCACGGTCCGTATGGCTGGCCGGTAGCTGGGCTGCTTTCCGAGCCTATGAAGATCGTCCAGCCGCCGAATTCGAATTCCCCGCGTATCCTGGCTACGCAACCGGCGTTGGGAAGGCAGCACGTTCGTCATCGAATCCCGCGGTCTCAACGACAAAACGCCGCTCGACGCCATGGGGCATCCACTCAGCGAGAACATGCATGTGACCTAGCGCTTTCACCGTATGGATTTCGGTCACCTCGATACCGAGATGACATTCGACGATCCTGCATTTTACACCCGGAAATTCAGCGTCCGGATCTCCTGCGAACTGGTGTCGGACAACGATATCTTCGAGATGTTTTGCGAACAGAACCAGAAAGATCGCAAGCATATGGTGAAGTAGGAATACATGAAAATCGGAATCACGGGAGCCAGTGGGCATCTCGGCGCCGCGCTTGTTCAAAACGCACTTGCCCGGAGATCGGCATCGGACATCGTTGCCATTACGCGGAACCCCGCCAGGCTGGAGAAGTTGTCGCAACAGGGTGTCGATGTACGCGCCGGAGATTTTAACCAGCCGGCGGGACTGGCTGCGGCATTTCGCGGCATCGACCGGCTGATTATTATCCCCACGGCGGATCTGCAGCCGGGTGTGCGCAGCAGGCAGCAGGCTTCCGCTATCGAAGCGGCGGTGAGCAGCGGCGTCAAACATCTGATCTACATCTCGACCGTGAGCCCCAGACCGGCGCCGGATAACGTGCTCTTCGAATCTCACTTCAGCACCGAGCAGAAACTCATCGCTTCCGGGGCGACCTGGACGATCCTGCGAATGAGCGTCTACACGGACTCACTCGTCGATGCCGCCAAACGCGCGATCGCATCAGGCTCGTACGCGGCAGTTCCGGGCGCGCCCGCGGCTTATGTTGTTCGAGATGATCTTGGCGCAGCGGCGGCCGGCATCCTCACCACGCCCGGTCATGAGGGCCTCACGTATCACGCGACGGGACCGGTGTCGATCACACAGGCGGGGATTGCGGATGCCATTGCGAAAGCCAGCCGCAAACCGGTTGCGTTTAAAGAGATGACCGCGGCGGAGCAACGGACGGGACTCGAAGCAGCCGGGCTTCCGCCAGTGTTGGTTACCGGCATCGCCGGCTTCCAGGCCGCACTGCGTGCAGGCGCCTTCGATCTGGTCACCGGCGACATCGCTCGTCTCTCCGGCAAAGCCGCCGAATCTCCGTTCGATTTCCTCAGCCGGGCGTTGCGAACGTCATAGACCCTGTATCGCCTGACGCATGGCATCCACGCAGCGTTCGCATTCCGCCTGCGTACCCACAGAGACTCGAAGGCATTGCGGCAACCCGAATGATTTCAGGGGACGCACAATCACGCCCTGCCTGAGCAAACGTTGAAAAACGAGAACCGCGCTCGCGGCCTCGGGAAACGCCAGCATCAGGAAATTGGCCTCCGATGGTGCGACGGTAAGGCCCATCTCAGTGAATGAATCGGCGAGCAGGCGCATCCCGCGCGCGTTTTCTTCGAGCGATCGATAGACGAATTCCTTGTCGGCGAGCGCTCCGATCCCGGCTGCCTGAGCGAGCGCGCTCGGCTCAAAGGGCAGCTTCACTTTCAGCAGATTTCGGATGAGTTCCTCGTGTGCGAAGCCGCATCCGATGCGCGAGCCCGCAAGGCCGTAGACCTTGGAGAAGGTCCGCAGAGTGATCACATTGTCGTAGCGATAATGCAGGGAATCGGGATAGCGGGGATTGTGCGCCGCATATTCGAAATAGGCTTCGTCGAGAATGATCAGAACGCGCTCGGGCACGTGACCGTAGAACTCGTCGAACTCGTGCCGCGTGAATATAGTGCCGGTCGGATTGTTCGGATTTGCGAGGTAAATGATTTTGGTTTTATCCGTGATGGCCGCTGCGATCGCAGGCAGATCGTAGCGCCAGTCTTTGTAAGGCGTGGTGCGATAGGCGACACCGCGCGACTGTGCCAGCAGGCGAAAGCCGACAAAGGCTGCTTCGGTGGTAAGAACTTCATCTTCATCGCACAAAAATGTACGGACGATGTTGGCGATGATACCCTCGGAGCCGCTACCGGCGATGACGTTTTCGACTTTGACGTCGTACTCGCGGGCGAGGACTTCGCGCAGTTCGAGGCCACCGTTGGAATAGCGATTAAGATCTCCAACCGCGCGCACAATAGCTTCGATCGCCAGCGGCGACGGGCCGAGCGGGTTCTCGTTCGATGAGAGCTTGATGGCTCCCGTGATGCCAAACTCCCGCTCGACATCCTGGGCGTTGCGGCCGGCTTCGTAATTGGGAAGTGAGGCGATGTAAGGGGGTACGAGAGCCATCACCTTGATGGTAACTTCGCGGCTGCCTATCGCTTTCGCCACGCTGATCAGCACATTCGCCCCAAACATGTTTGCTTTGGTTCACGCGGGCGGGAGCATGGCCTCATGCTGGCAATGCTTCCGATTCTCGCGATTCTGGCGGCTGCTGCGCCCAATTTCGACACGGCCGATTTCGACAGGCTGATCGAAAAAGGTAAGGCCTCATTGCTTACCTACGATGTGAACTCAGCGGAAAAAGCGTATGCCGAAGCGTGTCCCGCCGAGGCCGCTGCGCCTCTCCCTCTGGACGAGATCGCGTTCTGCGAACACGGTCGGGGCGTGATCTCCGATCTGCGCGGCAACAGCGGGGAGGCCGCGCGGCATTACATCAAAGCTCTGACCAACTGGGAGGCCCTGGGAGATGACTTTCTCGCACACCGCATCAGAACTCTCTCCAGCCTGGGCGGAGCGTATCGGCGCCAGGGCAGGGTAAAGGCCGCCGAGAGGGTGCTGAGCGATGCTTTCGCTCTGGCGAAGCCATTCGCGCAATCGGACCCCGAACTGTACGGGACGGTGTTGAGCCGGTGGGGCGCGGTATATGGCGAGCCCGGTGCGGCGCGTACAAAGTTGAACGAGGCGATCGAAGTACTTCGGAGTCTGAAACCACCCAACGCGCGTGAGCTCGCCCTGGCGTACAACTCACTGGGAATGGTGGATCTCAGCATGGGGCGCTACAAAGCAGGCGAATTGAGCCTGCGTCAGGCTATGGAACTCGGCAGCGCGAGCGTGGGTGAAAATCATCCCGAAACAGCGGGCTATGCCGCGAACCTGGCTCTCGCTTTGATCTCCGAGGGGGAGTTCAACCGGGCCGAAACGTTGCTCCGCCGCTCCCTGTTCGTGATTGAATCACGCGAAGGCGCCGGCAGCCTGCAGCTTGTAAATGTCCTGACCGGGCTGACTTCAGTGGAAACCGCGCTCGGCAAGTTCAGCGTGGCGGAAGAATGCGGCCAGAGGGCGGTGGCGATTCTGCGAGAGCACGCGACTAATAGCGCGTCGGGGAACCATGGGGAAATCGCGCTCGTGGAGGTCAGTCTGGGCGGCCTTTATATGCGCGAGGGCAGAATGGCGGAGGCAGACGCGATTCTCACCCCTGCCATCGAGGAGGAACGGCGGCTTTTCCAGACGGGGCGCAGGCTCGGGGACGGTATCCGCATGCTGGCCATGCTGCGCACGCAGCAACAGGAGTGGAGCAAGGCGGAATCGCTCTACCGCGAAGCGCTTGGCATTTATGAAACCGAATTGGGGCCGGATCATCCGGACATCGCGCCTGTGCTGCGCGAGTATGCCGGAGTTCTGAAACATCAGCGTGCGCCTAAAGACAAAGTCCGAGGCATCGAGGCGCGCGCACGCGCAATCGATCGCACCGGGTCGCGGGCATGACTTTGCGAGAAGTATTAACGGAACGAAAAGCTTCCTCGAACGTATCAACATAAAACTCGCTCATGCGCACCGACAGTTTCACGAAGTACGCTGATCAAGGCCTTTCTCCTGTTCGGTGCCTGGACGGGTTATGGCGTGATTTCCGCGTGGCAGACGCACTATTGGTACTCATTTACCAAAACCCCGGTGAACTGGCCGGACAGTTTCCGTTACGAAGTACCTTACGGCTGGCTATGGGCTCTTTGTACTCCGCTTGTACTCTGGCTGGCTCGGCGCTTCCGGATAGAGCGACAACCACTGGGTGCGCAACCTCACGATTCACGTTCTGCTGATGACGGTACTGATCGCCACCATCAAGACGGTATACGACGCTGCGGTGATGTCGCCCACGTCAGCCTTCCACGACTTCACGTGGTCGCGATGGCTTCGTTCGATCGAGTACACATTCGACACGGGCACTCTCATTTACTGGATCGTCATCCTGGTGGAACACTCCTTCGTGTATTACCAGCGTTATCAGCAGAGTCTGGTCAACGCATCGAACCTCCAGGCGCAGCTCGCGCAGGCTCAGTTGCGCGCGCTGAAGATGCAGCTGCACCCGCACTTTCTGTTCAACACGCTGCATACGATCGCCGCGCTGGTGCAGGAGGATCCCGATCTCGCCGAACGCACCATCGCACGGCTCAGCGAGCTGTTGCGTATGTTCCTCGCCAACAGCACCATCCATGAAGTGCCGCTCGGCGAAGAACTGCGCATTCTCGATCTCTATCTCGAAATCGAACGCACCCGCTTCGAAGACCGGCTGAGCGTCCATTTCGACGTGCCCGCGGAGCTACGCGAGGCTATGGTGCCTAATCTGATCCTTCAGCCGCTGGTCGAAAACTCGATCCGGCACGGACTGGGAAAGAAGGCGGCCCCCGGATGGATCGCGGTCGCCGCGGAGAGTTACGGAGACACGCTGGTGCTTCGGATCGTCGATAACGGCGTGGGTCTCGGTGATGCCAGGCGCTCCGGCCAGACCGGACTGGGGCTGGCGATCACGCGCGATCGCCTGGAATCGCTGTATGGCGAGCGTCAGTCGCTGGCTTTACGCGATGTGCTCACCGGAGGAACGGAGGCGCGCATCACGCTGCCGTTCAGAAAACACGAGAGTATCGAAATGCAACCGGGTAAGGATCGGGAAAATGCCGTCGTTTAAAGTACTGATCGTTGACGACGAGAGGTTGTCACGCCAACGCATTCGGCGAATGCTGGCGCTGGAGCCGGAATGCGAGATCTCGGGCGAGTGCGCAAACGGCTCCGAGGCCGTCCGCACGCTGGGCCGGGAACGGTCCGACATCGTGTTCCTCGATGTGCAAATGCCGGAGCTCGATGGATTCGAGGTGGTGCGCGCGATCGCGCAGACGCGGCCTCTGATTATTTTCACGTCCGCGTACGATGAATACGCGCTGAAGGCATTCGAGGTGCACGCTTTCGACTATCTGTTGAAGCCTTTCGATCGGAAGCGCTTCCGGGAATCGCTGCAGCGCGCGAAAGCGCACCTGACGCGCGAACGGTCGGAGTCGCCGGATAGCCGGCTGATGGCTTTGTTCGAACAAGCTTTGGTCGAACAACTGGGCGGCCGCAAAACGCCGGATCGGATCGCGATCCGGAACAATGGCCGTGTGGTGTTCGCGAAGACGGACGACATCGACTGGATCGAGGCTTCGGATAATTATGTCTGCCTTCACTGCGGAAAAGAAACGCACGTGCTGCGGGAGACCATGGGCCAGCTCGAATCGCGTCTCGACCCCAACCGCTTTCTGCGCGTTCATCGCTCAGCGATCGTCAATCTGGACCGGATCAAGGAACTGCAACCCTGGTTCCGCGGCGAGTACCGCGTGATCCTGCGCGACGGTACTGAGCTGACCTTGACGAAATCGCACCGGGAACAACTGGAGTCGCGGCTCCTTCTGAGCGCAACGGCGCGGTAGTTATCGGTAAACGCCGGTGTGGCCGAGCGAATAGCGCCCCGGCTGCGGGTAGACGCAGAGTCCGTGCGGGCCTTTGCCCACTTTGATCCGCGCGAGAAGATGGCCGTCCGACGTGTCGAACGCGTACACCTCGGCGTTGTAGCGCCCGGAAAGCCAGAGCACTTTGCCATCGGCCGAAACGCCGCCCATGTCCGGGCTGCCCCCATGCGGGATCGTCCATTTCGTTGCGATCTTCCGCGTGGCGAGGTCAAGCAGCGTGATGCTCCCTTCGCCGCGGTTCGAGATGTACAGGACCTTCGAATCGCGGCTGACATAGAGCCCGTGCGTGCCCTTGCCGGTGGGAATGAAGCCGATGCGAGTGAAAGAATCCGGCTCGATCAGGTAGATGCCGTTGGCCATCATGTCCGCGATGTAGAAGACCTTGCCATCCGGTGAAGTCTTGACATCCTGCGGCATGCCGCCTTTCTCGAGAGAGATCTCACCGACAAGCTTGCGGTTCGCCACGTCGACCTTGATGAGCTTCGCGGCGAATTCGCAGCTCGCGATGAGGAAGCGCCCGTCGGCGGTGAAGTCCATGTGGTCGACGCCCTTGCAGGGCACGCTCAGGGATTCGACCAGCTTCATCGTCTGGGGATTGCGGAAATCGAGGCGCTCCTTTGCTTCGGCGACGACGATGGCGAACTTTCCGTCAGGCGTGTAATACATGTTGTAGGGATCTTCGACGGGCACGGTTTCGCCCTTCTTGCCGGTCACCGGATCGATGGCCGTGAGGCTGTCGCCGAGATCGTTCAACACCCAGAGCCGCTTCAGATCGTACGCCGGTACGACGTGCTGCGGCTGGTGCCCGACCGGAAAATGAGCAATGATCTTGAACGTCGCGGGGTCGATTACGTCTACGGTGTTGCTGCCGCTGTTCGGCACGTAAACCCGAGGCGTAAGATCGCGCACCACAGGGCTCAGATTTCCGGCGTGATCGGCGGCGTAGATGTCGGAAGGGTCTTCGACGGGCGGCATGCCGGGCAGCATGCCGGACAACGTAGGCCGCTTGGTTTGAGCGGCGATGGCGATGGCGAAGAGGCAGAAGGTGGAGATCAGGAGATGGGGTCGGTTCATGGGGCGTCGGTTACCATTTTCGCGCGTGTCGCATTCCGGCGGAAGGTGTGGTCAAATAATCCAGGAGACCCATGAAAACCACCTACACAATCGATCCGGCGCATTCCAGTGCGCAATTCAGTATCCGCCATATGATGATCAGCAACGTGCGCGGAGGCTTCAGCAGCGTTACGGGCACGGTCGAATACGATGCCGCGAATCCGGCCGATTCATCGGTTAACGTCGTAATCGATGCCAACACGATCAAGACTCTCGACGAGAGCCGCGACGCGCATTTGAAAAGCGCCGACTTTCTGGATACCGAGAAGTATCCGACCATCACCTTCAAGAGCACGAAGGTCGAGGCCACGGGCGCTGGCGAGGCGAACGTGACCGGCGATCTGACGATCCACGGCACGACGAAGCAGGTGACACTGAAGGTCGACGGACCCTCGGCTGAAGGTAAAGATCCGTGGGGAAATATCCGGGTCGGCGCCTCGGCAACGACGAAGATCAAGCGCAGCGAGTTCGGTTTGACCTGGAACGCGGTGCTCGAGGCGGGCGGCTTCATGGTCGGCGACGACTTGAAGATCGAGCTCGAAGTGCAGATGATCAAAGCCGCCGCTACCGCCGCTTAAACGCGGCGCGTAGAGTCGCGTCTCCGATGTTTACGCGCCGGCAATGGCTTGCGAGCATTCCCCTCGGGCTCGGGGCTGCGAGGCTTAACGCTGCGAGCGCCGCGCCGTCTCTCAGCGCACAGCTCTACAGCGTGCGCAGGGATCTCAAACGAGATCCGGACGGGGTGCTCAAAGCCATCGCCGGCATTGGTTACAAAGAAGTAGAAGGCTATAACCGGCTGGACACGATCGCGCTGATGCCGAGGATCAGAGCCTCCGGCTTGGCGGTGCGTTCGTGCCAGACCGAGACCCCGCTCATCACCGCCGACTGGGACAATTATCCGGAGTTTAAACAGATCCCGCTCAAAGCCGCGATCGAGAGTCTGAGCGCGGCGGGGATCGAGTTCTTCAAGATGGGTTACATCTCGCCGGGCGCGCGCGGCGACGGCGAAGATTTCTACCGCCGCACCGCGGACCGGATGAACGCGGCCGCTGAACTCTGCCGCAAGTCGAACGTGAAGTTCGTCTGGCAGAATCATGCGTTCGAGTTTGACGGCAGGCCGGGCCTGCGGCCGATCGATATCTTCAAAGAGCGTCTGGACCAGAAGCTGGTGCGGATGGAGATCGATCCGTTCTGGGCCAGTGTGGCGGGGCAGGATCCGATCCGGCTGCTGAAGGACTGGAAGAGCAGCGTGTCGTTTCTGCGTTTCGACGATAAAACGAAGGGCACGCCCGTCGATTTCGTCGAGACGATCGGGCAGGGCGCGTACGCCGAACCGGGGAGCGGTGTTCTGGATCTTCCGGCGATTGTGAAAGCCGCGCGGGCGGCAGGCGTCGCGTACTATTCTGCGGGGCTTGATGAGACCGAAGGCGATCCGGTCGAGAGCCTGCGGAAGAGCTTCGCGTACTTCAAGACTATTTGAAGCGCAGATCGGCTCCATGGGCCGGCAAGAGCATGTAGGGTTCGCCCCAGCTCACTTCCGACTCGTCCGTCAGCCGAAGTCCCCAGTCTCCTCCGAAGATCAGGTAACACGCGCCGTCGCCTGAATCGTCCACCAGACAAGCCATCGCGGGGCAGGGTTGGCCCCCTTCTTCGAGCCCGGTGATGCGGCACCAGACTGCGGTGCCCGCGCGTTCGGATCGCACATGAGTGATCTCGCGCGGCGGCGTGCGGGGCTGGAACACTTGCCCATCCCATGCGGGGCAATTCGGATTTTCCTCGATCTGGATGAAGACGGCCGACCCGGGAGTCGTCACGCTGTCAGTATAGCGGCGGTGCAAAGCTAAAGCGGGCAGAGCAGTCAAAGCTAGAACTGGACGGATACGCATGAACCAGGTTCGAATCGCTGTTTCTGGCGGCGCTGCCCTTCTTCCTGTGGAGCGGGTACGGACACGATGCGCAGCACACCGCGTTGTCGACGGTCGGCGGGCAGGCTCTGAACGCGTATCCACTGGTCGACGCCCGTCGACAGGAATCCGCAGATGGCTTCCGGCGAGCTTCTGATTCACTACGGATCACCCGCCGTGACCGCGGCCAACACCGTGCTCGTGCCGGTAAAGACGGGGGCTACCGGAGGCTTTGCAGTCGAGGCGCGTAGCGGGGCGACCGGCGCTCTGATCTATTCGCTGGCTTCCGACTACACTCTGCCGCCGCATCACTGGACTCCTCCGTACGGCATCGTGCTGAGTACGCGCCCGAACACGGCGGAGTCAGGCCGGGAGACCCGCCTGCGCGTCCCGGGCCGTGGCGCGCGGCGAGCCAAAGGTCGTCGAACGCTTGTATTATCCGGGCGCGGGAGGGACGGTCTATTACCGCGACGCGGTCGATTCGGCAACGGGCCCGGCAGGCCAGATCGCTTTCTACGGCAATGCCGCGTATGCCGCAAACCCAGCGGCTTTCAACAACAAGGTACAGATTTCGACGCCGCTGACTGCGGACAGCCGCGGCAACATCTTCTTCGGTTTCGTGGTTCAGGGAACGAATCCGGCGAATCTCACCAGCGGAATTGCACGCATCTCGAGCGATGGCTCCGGAACCTGGATGAGGCGCGCAAACGCTCGCGGGCGGAGACAGCTCGATCGTTCAGGGGGCACTGAACTGCGCGCCGGCCCTGAGCCGTGACGAAGCCACGATCTATTTCGCAGTCTCGACCAGCAACGGCAATGGCACCGGCTATCTGGTAGCGCTCGACAGCGTCAGCTTGGCGCCGGTATCGCGCGTCCAGCTGCAGGATCCTCGCGGCGGCCTTGCCACTTTGACAGGAGACAGCTCGGCCTCGCCAATGGTCGGGCCGGATGGCGACGTCTATTACGGCGTACTCGAAAACACAATCTGCTCGCATAACGATCGCGGCTGGATGCTGCACTTCAACAGCACATTGACGCAAACGAAAATCCCCGGTTCGTTCGGTTGGGACGATACGCCGTCGGTAGTTCCCGCGAGCCTGGTGCCATCCTACCGCGGGTCGTCGTCGTATCTGATTCTGGTCAAGTACAACAACTACGCAGGGGTGGGCACCGGTGATGGAGTGAACAGGCTGGCGGTGCTCGATCCGAACGCTACCCAGACGGACGAGTATTCAGGTGCGCTGCCGGCAGCGCAGGTAATGCAGGAGGCGCTCACCGTCGCCGGGGTCACCCCAGAACCGCAGCCGGGATTCCCGAATGCAGTTCGTGAGTGGTGCATCAACACGGCGGCGATCGACCCGGTTTCGAAATCCGCATTCGTGAACAGCGAGGACGGCGTGATGTACCGCTGGGACTTCACGACCAACACGCTCGCGCAGAGTCTCCGCCTGACAGCCGGGCTGGGCGAGGCGTATACGCCGACCCTCATCGGAGCAGACGGTACGGTTTACGCAATCAACGACGCCACGCTATTTGCGATCGGGAACTGACGGGCGCGCAGCTTTCGGTTTCTACTCTCACCGCAAGAAGGTTCTGACGGGCGTCGCGGGAAGCCTCCACGGTAACGTTCTCGTCGGGGACGAAATCAGTGACCTTGGCGGGCATGTCGTCGCGGAAGAATTTCGTGGCGCTGGTGATGTACATCCGCATCGTCTGGCCGCCTTCCACCATGACGGTCAGATATTTCTTATCCGCGGTCTTGAAAGTGCCGGTGAACGTTGCTACGGCGGCTGTGTTGGTGCTGCCGGGAGCTGACTGGCGGAAGCGGCACCCGCTGCCTCGGGACGTATTGAAGCAGCATCAGCGCCAGAACGCAGTTCGCGAGACAGGCCATCTATCCGTATGTTAAACCCGAAAAATACAAAGTCCGTAACACTTTCTTTACTGTCAACGTCATCGGTTCGTGGACACTGATTTCCTCGAATGGCTCGACCGCCAGCAGGGGCGGCAGTACGACCTGCATGCCCGCTATGTCAACCCGGTTTTCGTAAAAATGTTGCGGACAATCGGTTTTGACAAAGGCTATGTCCGCGGCGAAGGATCGTATCTTTACGACGAGGAAGGCAACCGGTATCTGGATTTCCTGACGGGCTGGGGCGTCTTCGCGCTGGGGCGAAATCATCCGCGGGTGCGGTCGATGATCGAACAGGTCATGGCGCGCCAGATGCCGAATCTGGTGCGTATGGAGTGCTCGCTGCTGGCCGGCCTCGTGGCGGAGAAACTCACCAGCCACGCGGGCGCGGAACTGAGCCGCGTATTCTTCACCAATTCGGGGACGGAGAGTGTTGAGGCGGCGATCAAGTTTGCCCGCTGCACAACGGCAAAGCGGAAAATTCTGTACTGCGAGAATGCGTTCCACGGCCTGACCGTCGGTTCGCTTTCGCTGAACGGAGCAGAGTTTTTCCGGGAGCGCTTCGGGGATCTGATGCCCGGAACGGAAGCGGTGGCGTTCAACGACCTCGCCTCGCTCGAACGCGCGCTGTCCTGCAAAGATGTTGCAGCGTTCGTTGTTGAGGCTGTACAGGGCAAGACGTGCCGGGTGGTCGCGGATGGTTATCTGGCCGAAGCGCAAAGGCTGTGTCGGAAGGCTGGCGCGCTGCTCGTGATGGATGAAGTGCAGTGCGGATTGGGACGCACCGGGAAATGGTTCGCGTATCAGCACTGGCCTGAGGTGACACCGGATATCGTCTGCGTAGCGAAGGCGCTCTCCGGTGGTTACGTCCCCGTCGGCGCGGTCATTACGACTCCGAACATCATCGATACGGTGTTCGATTCAATGGAGCGCTGCGTGGTCCACTCGAATACCTTCGGCCAGAACGATCTGGCGATGGCGGCCGCGCTGGCCACTCTGCGGGTGATGGAGGAAGAACGCATCGTCGAAAATGCGGCAGTGCTCGGTGAATATGCGATTGGTTCTCTCGCCGAGATCGGGCGGACGTGCCCTTTTGTCGACGAGGTAAGAGGGAAAGGCCTGATGTTCGGCATTGACTTCAAGCGTCCGGAATATTCACTCAAGCTGAAAGCCGCATGGGATGCAGTGCATAAAGTGAATTTCGGAGTCTTCAGTCAGATGATCACGGTGCCTTTACTGCAGGAGCATCGGATCCTCACACAGGTCGCCGGATATCACACGGAAGTGATCAAGCTGCTGCCTCCGCTCAACGTGCAGTGGGAGGACATCGACGTTTTCCTGGCAGCGATGCGCGCCGTACTCACGGATATCCAACGCGTTCCGGGCGCGGCCTGGACAACCATGGCCGCGATGGCGAAGGGCGCGGTCCGCGCGCAGATGGCCGTCACCGGCTGAAATTAGTACACGTGGGACTTTAGCCTGCTACGGGCTTCAGCCCGCACGGCGCATCCGCAAGGGCGCACTTAGTGGCTGAGATGCAGCCAGCGTTTGATGTCGGGCGTGAACTCGTGAAAGACGTTGATGCCGGCGTCTATAAGCACTGTGTCGGTTCCGGCGATCAATATCGACGAGGCGTCGTGATAGTGCGCCGGCCACCACATGCGAGAAGCCGCCGCCGCTCCATAATCGCCCAGGAATTCGCTGTACGCAGGCATCATTCCCCCTGAATCGTTGTGACGCCAGATGGTGTGCAGAAATGCATCCCCGATGCGGCCCCTGGCACTCGTTCGGCTCGATGGAAAATAGCGGGTGTCTTCGTGATCGATCGCCTGCACCGGAAACATGATGCTGCGCTGGATGAGATACGATCCCAGGTGCGATGCGTAACGTTCGCTGAACGGGCCCCATCCCTGGCCCCACTCGCTGGGCCGGTCGCGCAGCTGGTCGAATGACGCGCCGATGCCTGCGAAGACTAGATTCTCGACGTCAAACAAATGTTCGCCGTCATAGCGAAGTTTCTCTTTCACGCTGAGTCCCTTCCACTCCGGGGAGGAAGGACCGCTGGTGGCCTTGTTTGTGGAAGTGCTGCTTGCCGGGTCCGACGCGTCGGCGGGCTGCTGCAGCTGGGCCGAGACGAGCCCACAAGCGGCTACGACAACAAGGACTAATCGTCGGATCATAACGAAATCCGCTCTTAACGATATGATAAGCGCGATGCGATCTATGGCAATAGTCTTCGCGCTCTTTTCTTTGGCCATGATCGTCCGTGCGCAAGGCATAGAGGACGTGACGGCTCGGGGCGAGAAGGTGTTCCAGGAAACTTGTTCTACCGGTTATTGCCATGGTCCGAAAGGCACCGCGGGCGGCGCACCGCGACTGGTGGGGCGCGGATTCGACCAGGCATTCATCACGGCGACTGTGACCCGCGGCGTCCCCGGCACAGCGATGCGCGCGTTCGGTACCTCGCTGGAGCGCCGCGACCTGACAGCAGTGGTCGCATATGTGGCTTCGCTCAACGGAGTAGCCGGCCCGGGCGCCAACGCTTCGAGAGAAAGGCCGGCCTCCGCGCTTTCGCCGGATGCGGCGCTTGGACGCGATCTGTTCTTCGATGCAACGCGGAGCTTCGCACGGTGTTCGACCTGTCATGAAGTCGGCGGCATGGGGGTCCCCGTAGGCACTCCGATCGCATCCATCCCCGCCGACGTCCCGGCGCTTCGCAGTCTCGCCACGCCCGGGGTTCAAACTGCGGTGATCGATGGGGATTCGATGCCGGCACTTGTAGTGAGCGAAGGTAAACGTCACACGATTGTTTACGACCTTACGGCGGCGCCGCCGGTGTTGCGAACAGAGGAGCCGGGGCGCGTGAAGCTCTCCGCGGGCAGCGGCTGGAAGCATTCATCGCTGATGGGTTCTTATAGCGATCCGGAACTGGCGGCAATTCTCGCGTACCTGAAAGCAGCGATCTAACTATTCAGGCTGTCAAACGCCGTTTGCATTTCGGCGAGTATCTTCTCTGTTGCCTCGACCGGATCCGCGGCTTCGGTAATCGGCCTTCCGATAACCAGGTAGTCGGCGCCTGCGAGGATCGCGTCGCGGGGTGTTGTCCTGCGCTTCTGATCGTCTTCGCGAGCACCATCCGGACGAATCCCCGGCGTGATCACGAGCAACTTATTCGAGATTCCCTTGATCGCTTTGGCTTCACGCCCTGAGGCGATGACTCCATCGCAACCGGCCTCGACCGCCATCTTCGCTCTGAAGACTACGAGTTCCTCGACAGTGTGGTTGCTGTAACCCATCTCGAGAAGATCCGATTTATCCCAGCTGGTAAGAACGGTGACCGTGAAGAGCTTCATGCCACTCTCGCCGCGCCCTTTCACGGCGGCCCGGATCAGGCTGCCTGAGCCATGGATGGTCAGAAACGTGACGCCTCGCTGCGCCGCCTGGCTGACGGCTTTCGTCAGCGTCTCAGGGATGTCGTAGTACTTGTAATCAAGAAACAGTTTCTGATGGCCATCGAGCAGAGACTGGATGAGCCCTTCCACCCCCGGCGCGAGCTGCAATGAAAGACCGACTTTGAAAAAGCTCACATGCTGACCAAGCCGAGACACAAGCTGGCGGGCAGTGGCGACGTCGGGCAGATCGAGCGCGACGATGAGACGGTCGCGGGCGTTTACAGGGGGCAATGCTCAGTTTAACAGCGGAGCTTTGTGCCGGGTGTTGCCTATGGTTGACTGCCGTTAACCGCAGGATCAGTCTCTGATATCACGAGATGAGCGCAAGTTGCATGACTACGATCATTCTGGGGAACTCGCGAGTTCCAGTCGCGTCGGCGCTGCTTCGATTGCGTGCATCATCTGCGCCGGCGGGAGCATTTTCGTAATCAGTGTGTACCGCTTGCTGTCGCGCGCGGCTCTGCGATAGCACCTCGTTTCCGAGCCGCGACATTAATGGAGCGGTTCTACGGTAATCGCGGGAAATGCTCCAGCGATTCCGTAGAACAGATTCCCGGCAAATGATTTCGACAGGTTTCCGCAGTGGCGCAAGTATCACATCCGAGCACGGCGGCCGCACGATCTGCCGGGCGAATCGTCAGGCTCAAACCTGCTGCTGACAGCGTTTCGTCGCGGCTAGCCGGCGTCAGAAAGGTCTACAATTAAGGCGGCGGCCGATATGACCAGCAGCATCGCCCCCATTCGTCACGAAGCCGGAGACGAAAGCCCACGCGCTGAAATCAACATGAGTCAGATCCGCGTGGGTGGAGGAATCCCGGGTTTTCTCTTCGCCGCAGGCACTGTCTATATATTCTCAGCGGGCGTTCCGGAGGTGCGATGGTTCCTCGCAGCGGCAATCGCAGCGGGGTCAGTGATTTCAATTGCTTTGCGGCTCTTTCACCGATACAAGCCGACCCAGCCCGCAGCCACAATTGCACGCTGAAACGAGGGCGGTTAAAAAAGATTCCGCTCTAGCTGGCCAGGGAGTTGGCGGAGGAAAGCTGAGTGCTCGCCACTCCCCAGATACCGCTCATGCTCCCGCCGGTGTCGACAAAAATGGCCGCAGATGCCAGGCAGATAAAGGCCACGAGCAGAGTGTATTCGATCAGGTCCTGGCCTTGTTCGTCCTTCAGGAAGCGGCGCAACATACTCATGATTCGATTTTTGCCGACACCCTCGCCTGGCGGCAAGATCACATTTGGTTATGGACCGGGTGTAGTACGGTTACGGTACCATCAGGAACTCCTTCGCGGGACACGCTGAAGCAATACATGGGTACGCTACCATGGGTTTGACAGGTAGCGGCATTCAAGTCAAAATGAAGGTTTCGCTTCAAGCGGGAGTAACTCAGCTGGTAGAGTGCGACCTTGCCAAGGTCGATGTCGCGGGTTCGAATCCCGTCTCCCGCTCCAGTCATCCATTTCAATTGCCGCTCATCGCGTAGAAAGCCGTGTCCGTGGAACCTGTTGCATCAGCCCGCGAGATCGTCGTCGCAGCCATTCGGGAATTCGGCTCATCTGTCATCGTTCTCAGTAGTTTCCAGCGCGAGGACGTTATCGTCACTGACCTCGTGTTGAGCGCCGCGCCAGCCACCCGCATCCTTACTCTCGATACGGGCCGGGTTCCGCCGGCCACTGACCAGATCATCGCGTGATGTCGAGCGCCGCTATTCGATCACCGTCGAGCGAATCGTTCCCGATGCCGGCGAAGTCGCCGCCATGGTGTCGCTGCATGGTAAGGATCTGTTCCGCGAGAACGTGCCCAACCGAATGCTCTGCTGCGACATTCGGAAATCGCGCCCTCTTGCCCGCGGCTTGAGCGGCGTCGCGGCATACTTTACCGGGCTGCGCCGTGCACAGGCCAAGTCGCGCGCCACGATCGAGGTGTTCGACCGGTCGGGAGCATCGGTAAAGATCAGCCCGCTGGCGGATTGGACGACGGAAGACGTGGCCCGTTATACGCACGAGCACGGGCTTCCCGAACACCCGCTTTACGCGGCGGGCTATACCAGCATCGGCTGCGATCCCTGCACCCGTGCAGTGGTAGCGGGCGAGGACGAGCGCGCCGGCCGCTGGTGGTGGGAATCGCCCGAGGCAGTCAAAGAGTGCGGACTGCATTTCAGCGCGGATGGGCGAGCCGAGCGCACCGTTGACGTGCTTTTGCGAGAGGTTCTTGCGTCTGCGACGCAGCCCGCATGACGCACGAGGGTTTTACGATCTGGTTCACCGGCATGTCCGGTGCGGGCAAGAGTACGCTGTCCGAGAAGCTGATCGGGCGCCTGCGCGAGACCGCTGGCAGCAGCCGCATAAAAGTGGAGTTGCTCGATGGGGATATCGTACGCACTCATCTCTCGAAAGGCCTCGGCTTCAGCCGCGAAGATCGCGACACGAATATTCGGCGAATCGGATTTGTCAGTGAATTGCTGTCGCGCAACGGCGTCATCACAGTAGTGGCGGCGATTTCTCCCTATCGCGAGGTGCGCGAAGACCTGAAGCGCCGAATCACCAATTTTGTCGAGGTGTTTGTCGAATGCCCGCTCGAAGTGCTGGTCTCGCGCGATGTGAAGGGGCTCTACGCGCGGGCGCTCTCGGGCGAAGTCGGTCACTTCACGGGGATTTCCGATCCTTATGAAGCTCCGCTCGACCCCGCCGTCGTCGTGCATTCCGATCGTGAGACTGTCGACGACAGCGTGGAGAAGATCTGGCAGGAGCTGGAGCGCAGGGGGCTCATTCGCAGCCAATGATCGACCTCCACAGCCACACCGATCAGTCGGACGGCACGTTCACGCCGGCCGAACTGGTGGCTGAAGCAGTTCGCGCGTGGGGTTGCGGGCTCTGGCGATCACCGATCACGACACGTTCGCGGGCTACGATGCCGCCATTCCGTTTGCGGCGGAATCGGGACTCGATCTGATCTGCGGCATCGAGCTCTCGACGCGCTATCAGGGCGGCTCCGTGCATCTGTTGGGTTATTTCCCTGTCACTCCGCCATCGGCTGAGCTTCGCGCGTGGCTCGCGTGGGTGCTCGAGATGCGGCGCGATCGCAACATCCGCCTGATCGCGAAGCTGCAGTCGCTCGGTGTCGATATCACGCTCGAAGAAGTGGAAAAGATGGGACGGACGCTCACCGGCCGACCGCATTTCGCGCAGGTGCTGGTGCAGAAGGGCTACGCGAAAGATCTGCAGAATGCGTTCGATGCGTATCTGGATGAATCGGCGCGTGGATTCGTGCAGAGGCAGGAGGTGCCGATGGAGGAAGCGCTGGAGCGAATCCTCCGATCGGGCGGGGTACCGTCGCTGGCGCATCCGATAAGGGTTGCGAAGAACAATTGGGAGAAGCTGGCGGAGTATGTGGGCGATCTGGCTGGCATGGGAATGCGCGCCATCGAGGTTTACCACAGCGATCACAGTCCCGAAAATGTGTCGTATTATGCTTCGCTCGCCGAGCGTTTCCACCTCGGAATGACCGGCGGGTCGGATTTCCACGGCGCGAACAAGCCTGCGATTTCACTCGGCACAGGGAAGCACAATAACCTTCACGTGCCGGATGCCCTGGTGGAGAATTTGAAGAAGCTCGCCGTGCTTTCGTAGTCGATGGGACGTGGCTGGTGGGCCCGAGCAGATTCGAACTGCTGACCTGTCGCTTAGGAGGCGGCCGCTCTATCCAACTGAGCTACGGGCCCGACCGAACACCATTGTAGCGTTGCAGGCCCCTGTAACCGATGTCTTTTCGGTAGTGCATTCCGGCGAAGTGGATCTTTTCGACAGCGGCGTATGCTGCGTTGATGCTGGCCTTGAGGTCTGCTCCCGATGCGGTGACTCCCAGCACGCGCCCGCCAGCGGTGACGAGATCTTCTCCTTCCCGAGCGGTGCCGGCTTGGAACACCACGGCGCCGCTTACCGATTCGATTCCGGTGATCTTCTGGCCTGTCGGGAATGTCCCAGGATATCCCCCCGACGCCATCACCACGCAGGTGGCGGGCTCCGGCGACCAGTCGAGACGATCCGTGTCGAGCGAACCTCTCGCCGCAGCCATCAGCACTTCGCCCCAGTCGCTCTTCAGGCGCATCATGAGAGGCTGCGTCTCGGGATCGCCGAGACGCACATTGAACTCAAGGACACTCGGGCCGTTGGGCGTCATCATCAGGCCGGCGTAGAGGAAAGCCGGTGAATGCGGTCGCTTTCACAACCGGCTCGATGATCGTGTCGAGGATCTTGCCGCGTGCGGTTTCGGAGAGAATGCGGGAATCGGAGTAAGCACCCATTCCTCCGGTGTTCGGGCCCTGGTCGGCGTCGAATACTCGCTTGTGATCCTGGGAGGGCTCAAGCGGAACGGCTCTTTTCCCGTCGCACAGGGCGATGAAGCTGACTTCCTCGCCTTCGAGGAATTCTTCGATCACCATGGGAAACGGCAGGGTTGCGAGAGCGTCGTCGACCTCGGCCCTGTTCTGCGCGATCACGACGCCTTTGCCCGCGGCCAGACCGTCGGTCTTCAAGACGACCGGGTATTGGAAGCCGGCGGGGAATTCGTCCGCGCGCGTGATGGTTTGAAAGCGTGCGGTCGGTATGCCCAGTTTTTCCATGAAGCGCTTCGAGTGGATCTTGCTGCCTTCGAGAGCGGCATTGGCGGCGGTTGGCCCCACAATCGCCATTCCGCGAGCGCGGAATTGATCGACGACTCCGGCCACGAGCGGGACTTCGGGACCCACTACCGTGAGGTCGACACTCAAATGTTGCGCTAATTGGACATAATCCGAAGTGGAATGGCATTCTGCGATCTCCGCGATGCCGGGATTGCCGGGCGCGGCATAAACTGCCTCGACCGAGGGAGAATTTCGTAGCCTCCACGCCAAGGCATGTTCCCGGCCCCCGCCACCGATAACCAGTGTTTTCACAGACTACAATGTTAACAGTGGAATTAGCGTACGACATCGTAATCGTCGGGGGCGGGCACGCGGGATGCGAGGCCGCGCGCGCGTGCGCCCGGCTGGGAATGCGCACCGCGATGATCACGATGAACGCGGATCTGATCGCACAGATGTCCTGCAATCCGGCGATCGGCGGAATCGCAAAGGGCCACCTGGTTCGGGAGATCGACGCGCTGGGCGGCGTGATGGGAGAAGTCACCGATGCCGTAGGAATCCAGTTCCGTCTGCTCAACACCAGCCGCGGGCCAGCGGTCTGGTCGCCGCGCGCGCAGTGCGACAAGAAGCAGTACCGCATCCGCATGAAGGAAGTTCTGGAGCGCGAGCCGAATCTGCATATCAAGCAGGCCGAGGTTGCCGCGCTGATCATCGAGGACGGCCGCGCGCTGCGGCGTTCATCTGATGGATGGGCGGAAGATCCGATGCGGCGCGATTATCATCACCACAGGTACGTTCCTCAAGGGCTTGGCCCATATCGGCGAGCAGCGGTTCAGTTGCGGGCGGAATGGCGAGCCGCCGTCCGAAGTGCTCGCGGAGCAGATTCGGAACCTCGGTCTGGGATGGACCCGGCTGAAGACCGGGACTCCGCCGCGGCTCGATTCGCCGATCGATCGACTGGACGAAGTTCGAGCCGCAGTTCGGCGACGCGGAGCCGGTTCCGTTCTCCTTCCTCACCGCAAAGATCGACCGGCCGCAAATCCAGTGTTATCTGGCGCGCACAACTGCCGAGACCGCACGGGTAATTCGGGAAAGCATCGCGCGCTCGCCGCTCTATAGCGGCCAGATCGAGGGCGTGGGCCCGCGATATTGCCCGTCCATCGAAGATAAGTTCGTCAAGTTCCCGGATAAGGACTCGCATCAGATCTTCCTTGAGCCGGAAGGACTCGATACAAACGAGATCTACGTCAATGGAATGTCGACCAGCATGCCGATCGACGTGCAGGCGGCGATGATCGCGTCGATTCCCGGCCTGGAGAACGCGGAGATGATCCGGCCGGGTTATGCCATCGAATATGACGCCATCGACGCTCGGGAGCTGGATCACCGGTTGGAGGTCCGAAAGCTGCCGGGGCTTTTTCTTGCCGGGCAGATTAACGGCACCTCCGGGTACGAAGAGGCGGCCGGGCAGGGATTGATCGCGGGAATCAATGCGGCGCGGACGATTCAGGGAAAGGCGCCGGTGATTATCGCCCGCAATCAGGGCTACATCGGGATCATGATCGACGACCTGATCACCAAGGGCACCGACGAGCCGTACCGGATGTTCACGTCGAGGGCGGAATTCCGGCTGCACCTGCGGATCGACAACGCGGATGACCGTCTGACCCCGATCGCGGAGGATATTGGCTTGGCCTGCGCGGATCGGCGGGCACTCTTCGCGCGAAAGAGGGACCAGACGACTCGGTTGTTGCAGGCGCTGGAGGCAAGTCCAAAGGGTTCGTTTTTGCGGCGGCCCGAAGTCAGGATCGAGGAACTGCGGCCTTGGGTGTGCGAAGTTCTGGGAGAGCCGGTTGAGCGGGGAGTGATGATGACCGTAGAGACGGAAACCAAGTACGCAGGGTACATTGACCAGCAGCGCCGCCAGATGGAGCGCATAATGGGTTCGAATTTGCGAGCGATCCCGGACGGCCTGGAGTTCTCGCGAATTCCTGGCATTTCGAAGGAGGTGGGTGAGCGTTTGACGCGCGTACAGCCGACCACCTTGGGGCAAGCGGCTCGAATTCCGGGTGTTACTCCCGCTGCCGTTGCGATTCTCGATGTTTACCTCAGTGTTTCACGTGAAACATACTAGTGTGGTGTCCAGGAAATAACTGGATACCCTTGTGGGCGGGCCATCGTTTACTCAGTGGCCTTCTTGTGGTTACGAGACAAGCGCGGACGACGGAAAACCACCGTTCGCGCCAGGATGTATCCAGCTATTTCCTGGACACTACACTAGCGAATCCAAGTCGAACGGATCCGCTTGTGCGCGTGAAGTTGTTGGAGAGTCGGTTCAAACGAGGAATAACGATCTCCGTTCAGCGACACCGTCAGATAGAACACATAATGGGTTCGGATTTCGGGCGGTCCCGAACGGCTTGGCTTCGAGGATTTCCGGCGTTTCGAAAGAAGTGGACGAGCCTTTGACGCGCGTACCGCCCGCTGCAGTTGCGCTACTCGATGTTGATCAGTGTTTCACGTGAAACATGCTGGCGCGAAGTCAGAACGAAGCGATTCGGCCCACCTCGCTGTGCCATTGACCGGCGGCGCTGTCAGATGGGCGCGCGCAATGGCTTCGGATTTTCACGCCCTCCCGCACGGCTTGGAGAGGTTTTAATCGCATTCGACGGTCCTCGACGTTTCGGGCGAAGCGGCGAGCGTTTGTCGCGCACAACAGGCCACCATCGTGGGGCAAGCGTCTCGATTTCCGGGTGTTACGCCCGCTGCGGTTGCAATTCGATGTTTACCTCGGTGTTTCACGTGACACAGCCAGCGGAGCCAAGAGCGAGCACACCGCCTTTGGGCGCGCCGACTTTTCAGTGTATGCGGGGTGGATTGACGAGCAAACGCCCGTCAAATGGAGCGCGTGACGGGTTCGAATTTTCAGCGAGCGCGGACCGGCTTGGAATTCGCGCGTATTCTTGGCATCCCGAAGGAGGTGAGGTGGGCGATCGTTTGGCGAGCGGACGGCCGACCACTTTGGGCAAGCGTCTCGAATTCCGGGTCTTAAACACCCGCCGCTGTGCCATCCTCGATGTGTACCTCAGTGTTTCACGTGAAACATGCTAGATTAGTTCGGGTTGTCCAAATCCGGACACCTAGAGATCCCTCTTGTCGCGAATCATAGCCATCACCAATCAAAAAGGCGGGGTGGGGAAGACCACCACCGCCGTCAACCTCGCCGCCGCGCTTGCGGCCAGCGAATTCAAGGTTCTTGTCATCGACGCCGACCCGCAAGGAAACACCACCAGCGGCCTTGGAGTTCAGAAGTCCGAGGGCATGACGACCCTTTACGATGTCCTCGTCAACGGCCGGGAACTCCACGACGCCATCTGCAAGACCGAGATGGAAGGCTTGGATCTCGTGCCAGCCGACAAGAATCTGATTGGCGTCAACGTTGAGTTGGTCGGTTCGGGAGATCGCGAAGCACTCCTGCGGCACAAATTAACGGGCCTCAACGAATACGCGTACATCCTGATCGATTGCCCCCCGGCCCTCGATCTCCTCACTCTGAACGCGCTGATGGCTGCGAACTCCGTTCTGGTTCCCATTCAGTGCGAGTTTTTCGCTCTGGAGGGCGTTTCGGGCTTGATGGATACGATCGACCGCGTGCGGGAGTCATTCGGCCATCCGTTGAAAATCGAAGGGCATTCTGCTCACGATGTATGACGAGCGGACCAATCTGACACGCCAGGTGGCGGCGGATCTCCGGGAATTCTTCGGCGATGAGGTTTTCCGGACCGTCATCCCGCGCAGCATCCGTCTCGCCGAGGCCCCAAGCCACGGCAAACCGATCCTGCTTTACGATCCCGCTTCAAAGGGATCGGAAGCCTATATTCAACTTGCAAAAGAGATTCTCAAGAATGACCAAAAACGATCCGCGAAAAGCGCTGGGTAAGGGACTCCACGCGCTTCTTCCGGCGCGACATGCCGCCGCCGCACCCAGCGTTCCCGAACCCGCACCAAACGCACAAAATGCGGTCCTGACCGTTTCGATCCAGCATGTTGCGCCGAATCCGGATCAACCGCGGCAGGGACTTCGAACCCGCAGCTCTGATGGAACTCACCCGTTCCATTGAGCGCGATGGAATCATCCAGCCGATTATTGTCCGCAAATCAGGGCCAACCGAGTTCCAGATCATTGCAGGCGAGCGGCGCTGGCGGGCCGCGAAGGCGGCCGGACTCACCGAAGTACCGGTGATTGTGCGAACGGCCGACGATCAGCAGGTACTTGAGCTGGCTCTGGTCGAGAACATCCAGCGCGAAGATCTCAACCCGATTGAGCTGGCCACCGCCTTTTATCGCATGGCGAGCGAACTCGGCATGAGCCACGATCAGATCGGGAGCAAAACCGGCAAAGAGCGGACCACGATCACCAATGCGGTCCGACTGCTGCAGCTACCGATCGAATATCCAGGGCATGGTCGCCACGAAACAACTCTCGGCCGGCCACGCAAGGGCACTGCTTGAAGTTCGAGGATGAAGCCACCCAACTCGACATCGCGACGCGATGTGTCGGGGAAGGTTGGTCCGTCAGGCAAATCGAAGAGTTTACCCGGAAGCCGGCGTCGGAACGGAAAGCAAAGACGAAGCCAACTGACTCGCCTTTGGACCCGAACGTGAAGTTTGCGGTCAGCGAGCTTGAGCGCGTGCTGGGAACAAGAGTGCGGATCGTGGAACGCGCCGGGGGCGCCGGCAAGATCGAAATCGATTACTACAGCGCCGATGACCTCAGCCGCGTCTACGATCAAATCGTGGGTGATCCGAAATTAACTACGTTAGTAGTTTTAGGATGGCAGCCAGCTCTTTGCGGATACCGGGCAGCGGATCCGGAGTCGGGAACAACTCCTCCTGGGTAACATCACCTCCACCGGCTTTTCCTCGAGTCCCTTTGCCTGTTTTCAGCGCCTTGCGCGCACCTTCGATGGTGAACTTCTCGTTGTAGAGAAGGTGTTTGATGTGGAGCAGCAGCTCGACATCCTTGCGCCGAAACATCCGCTGACCGGTCGATGACTTTTTCGGCGACAGCCCGGGGAACTCAGACTCCCAGTAGCGGAGGACATAGGGTTCCACGCCTACCAACTGGCTCACCTCGCCGATCCGGAAGAAAAGCTTGTCCGGAATCGGCTCACCTCGGTCACTCGGCGAATTCTCGTCAACCATCCGTCATAGCCATCGTATCGCGATAACTTATATTGGATGTCAGGCATCTAAATCAACATGGACCTGAAAACTTCGAATCCGGCCTTCGCGGGCAACACGTTCACGGCCACCGGCGTCGCCGTCGGCTACGGTCCCACGATGACCATCGCGGGAACGGTGAACAAAGCCGGCATCCTGATGCTGTGCGTCCTGGCCACAGCGATCTGGACCTGGAACGACTACTTCACCAACGGCCCCGCAGCTGTGGGCGGTTACATCGCCCTCGGCGCATTCGGCGGATTCATCGTCGCCATGGTCACCACTTTCAAGAAAGAGTGGTCGCCGATCACCGCACCGATCTACGCCCTGCTCGAAGGCTTGTTTCTCGGCGCTCTTTCGGCCATGTTCGAGATGCGCTTCCCGGGCATCGCGATCGAATCCGTGGCGTTGACCTTCGGAACGTGTTTTTGCATGCTGCTCGCCTACCGCTCAGGTCTGATCCGCCCCACACAGAAATTCGTTATGGGGATTGTCGCGGCGACCGGCGGCATCGCGATCGTCTATTTCGCGAGCATGATCCTCGGACTCTTTCACGTTCAGATCCCGGGGATCTTCGGCAGCGGTCCGATCGGCGTGCTTTTCAGTCTCGCGGTGGTGATCGTCGCAGCGCTCAATCTGATCCTCGATTTCTCCGTGATCGAAGAAGGCGCCTACCGCGGCGCGCCGAAATACATGGAATGGTACAGCGCCTTCGGCCTGATGGTCACGCTTGTATGGCTGTACCTCGAGATCATCCGCCTGCTCTCGAAGCTGCGCGATGACCGAAGATAAACGCAGCTCGCCTACGGGTTCGCCTGCAGGCTTTTTTCCAGGCGATCCAGCGTCTGCATCGCAGACAGGCACTGCCCGACACTCGCGTTCGGTTCCCGGCCTTCTTTGATGGCCGCGAAAAACTCGCGGTCCTGCAGTTCGATTCCGTTCATCGACACAGCCACCTTCGAGAGGTCGATCGGCTGTTGATCGCCATCCACGAGATCGTCATAGCGCGCGATATACGTTCCGTTGTCGCAGATGTAGCGGAAGAACGTACCCAGCGGGCCCTTGTTGTTGAACGATAGCGCGAGCGTACAGACCGCGCCTGACGGCACTTTCAGCTGAATGCTCATGTCCATCGCGATCTTCAGATCGGGATGATGCGGACCTTCGAGAGCATTGGCGCGATGGGCGGTTTCGCCGGTCTGATACTGGAACAGGTCGACCGTATGGCAGGCGTGATGCCAGAGAAGATGATCCGTCCAGCTGCGCGGCTTGCCGGCGGCGTTCATGTTGGTGCGGCGGAAGAAGAACGTCTGCACATCCATAGCGAGGACCTTCAACTCGCCCGCCAGAATCCGTTTCCGGATCCACTGATGGCTCGGATTGAAGCGGCGCGTGTGGCCGGCCATCGCGATCAGACCGGTTTCCTTCTGAACTCTCACCAGGCGCTCTGAATCCTTCAGGCTGTCCGCCATCGGGATCTCGATCATCACGTGCTTGCCCGGCGCGCATGCATTGCTCGCCCTGATCGGCGTGCATCTGGGTGGGCGTGGTCAGAATCGCTGCTTCGACGCCGGGTTGCGCGAGACTCTCGGCGAGATTGGTCGTCCAGTGGGGGATGCCGAATCGCTTCGCCACTTCCTCGGTGCCGGCGGCGTTCCCACCAGCCAGCGACACAACCTCAACACCGTCGATATTGGCAATTGCTTCGAGGTGTTTGATGCCGAAAGCGCCTTGTCCGGCCACGCAGATTTTCATGTATTGGTCCTTAAAGGAAATCATAATCGATGGTCCAGCTCGCGCGATAATACAAGCTCATGAAGTATCTTCGGCGCTCGCATTCTGGTCCAGCCAATGTCCGGCATGCCGATCGCCTGAATTGAGGCGCTCGGCGAGGCGCAACTCAATGGAGCGGATCGTCAGCATCCGCTCCTCCCTTACCGGTGCAGCAAATGCCACCAGCGCTGCTTCAGGAAACTGGCTGAGGAACCGCCGACTACTTCGCCAGCCGGCGGATCAGCCGCCACCCAATAATCACGGACGTGATGCAGAGGGTGGTTCCTCCCAGCATCAGCGTCAGCACAACGAGATCCCAGGCAGGCCGGTGATTGTAAAGCCACGGCAGGTTGATCGAATGAAAGCCGTGGTATAGCCATCGTTCCACCCACATCGCCGAACTGTAACCGCCGACAATGCGCGCGGTATGCGGATCGATGTAGAGGGTGGTTTGGTGCGCGTCTTTCACGCGGACCCGAAGTACGGGCAGCGGCAACTCGTGGTGACGGTCGAGGTAATACGCGTCGTACTCCGTAATCAACCGCGCCTCGGCGATTCCGGCCGGCTGGCTGGCTTTCGTGACGATGTCGATGAGCCGCGAAAGATCGAACTGGCTCTTCAGATTGCCGCGCACGGGAATCAGAAACGAGTGATGCGCATCCTGTGTTGCAAGGTAGACGGGCTCGCCGGCAACGATGAGGAATTCCAGCTTGCTTCTCTCGAGCCGACGAACTCAGGTTTCCGGCCGCCTGCGCAAGTGCTTCGCGCGGATGTTTCGCCGCGAAGCGCTCGAAGCTGAACGGCTCGCCGTTCAGCGCAGCGACGATCGCGGAGGAGGCGCCGGAGTCGTCAGTGGTCTGCGACGGAAACGGATCCATCGAGAGCATCCCGCTGAAAGCCCAGGTGCACGCGAGAAAACCAAAGAACAGCCCGAGGATCATGTGCAGCCGCTTCGGCCCCGCGTAAGGAATGCTTGTGGGCACTCCTCCAGAACGGTAGCGCTTCGACGGAGAGTACATCGAGAGCCCCGCAATCAAGCCCAGCAGCGCGACAACGGTTGCCGCGCCGGATAGCCAGATGACGATCCTGCTCCAGAGCCGGCCGTTCTTCCGCAAAGGCGTGAAGTACAGCCAGTGGGGAATCGGTCCCAGCCATGCGCCCAGCGCGGGAAAGCCGCGTTGTGAATTGCACGACCTGGCCCCTGACGCCCGAAACATAAACTTCGTCGCCGTTCGGCCAGGAGTATTTCGTCAACGGAGCGTAGTTGCGGTAAATGCCTCCGACGGTCCATTGATCTTCCGGGATTTCGGCTTCAACGCGCGCCTCTCCGATTGGCTGTCCCGCCCACTGGGCGGCGGTGCGCAGGTTCAGTTCTGGTGTAGGCTTCTCCTGCACCTGCCCGTTGTCGGCGTAGACGATCTTCTGCAAGCCGCCAATGCGAAACCAGTAGGCAGCACGCCCGTCGAATGTCTCGACGATCACTTCATCGGGTGCGCCTCGAGTTTTCAGCTGCGCCCAGGCTTCCTCGGGCGAGAGCTTCACCTGGGCGGCATCGATCGGTTGCGCGTGCGCAAGGCGGTCCCGCTCGGTGACTTCCGGGTAATCGAAATACATCATGAAGATTCCCGAAACGAACCACCACGTAAAAGAGAAGGCAGAAGGCTGCGCCGGTCCAGCGATGCGCGAAGATGGCGAGTCTCTTGAGGGCGAGGAGCGTGGGAAAATTATACATGCCAACGGACCTTGCGCAGCTGCTTCGACAAACCATCGACCGCGAGACTTCCCGAGCTTCGCGCGCTCACCGATGAAGAGCGCTGCCCGAGCGCCCAAGCCTGGATCATGGTCGCCAAAACAGGAGCTCGGGCACCTGATCGATTCCGCAGCCAACAACCATATGCGCTTCGTCGTGGCTTCGATCGAAGGCGCTTACGAGGGCGCGGGTTACACGCAGGATCGCTGGGTCGAGGCCCACGGTTACCAGGATCTGGCGTGGATGGAAATCGTCGAACTCTGGTATCGCTACAACCTGCTTCTCGTGCATCTGGTCGAGCGCATTGCCGAAGACACGACATGGAGAGCCGATGCGTCGTCGGCTCGAGCGCTCGTTACACTGCGTTTCCTTATCGAAGACTACGTTCTCCATATGCAGCACCACGTCGATCATGTGCTTTCGCGCCCGGTTGTGACACCGTATCCGCGCGTTTAGACGACACATTGAAGGCCTATTGTTTCAGGGTCGGCACATTGATCACGATAGCAAATTACAACTGGATTTCACACGCCGATTCTGTGTTAGACTCGTCCTGTTCGCAGAGTCGCGGTCTCCTGCATCGCCGCCATCCTGCAGTAAAAACCGGGGACAATCTCGAAGAGACGTCGTGTCTCAAATTTGAAGCTATCTGGCTTCCAGAGGGGAAGTGTTGTCGTTGTGAGCAGTGATCATCGCAGTCCATGGGACGTCATCAAAGAACAGCTCCAGAAGAAGCTGAGTGTGGAGAGTTACGAGAACTGGATCAGGCGCACGAAGTTCGCCGGGCATCGAGGGCAAGGTCATGCTGGCGACCGCTCCGGATCGCCAGAGCGCGGCCTTCGTGGCCGAGGAATACGGGAAGCAGATCAACGCCCTCGCGGCGGGTCTCGGGCTTGGTGTTGAGCGAGTCGAGTTCCGCGCCGAATCCAGCCGCATGCCTGGATTGCCCGGAGCGCTGTCGGACGGACAGTCTTCACGAGCAGAGTGAAATCGAGTCGCCGATAACGCTCAATCCGCGATTCACCTTCGAATCGTTTGTGGTGGGAGCGTGCAACCAGTTTGCGCACGCCGCCGCGCAGTCGGTTGCGATGAATCCTTCGCGCAGCTACAATCCGCTGTTCATCTACGGCGGCGTCGGCATGGGGAAGACCCACCTGATGCACGCGATCGGACGCGCGCTGATGGCTCGCGGACGCATGCGAATCATCTACACAACCAGCGAGCGCTTCACGAACGAGGTCGTCACCGGAATCAAGCACGAGCGCATGCCGCAGTTGCGCGCTCGCTATCGCACGGCCGATGTTCTGTTGATTGACGACATTCAGTCGCTCGGGTCGAAGGAGCGAACGCAGGAAGAATTCTTCCACACATTCAACGAACTGCACGATGCGCAGAAGCAGATCGTCATTTCGAGTGACTGCCCTCCGAAGGAAATTACGGGCCTTGTGGAGCGGCTCCAATCGCGCTTTGAGTGGGGCTTGATGGCCGATATACAACCTCCGGATCTGGAAACGAAGATGGCCATTCTCGAGAAGAAAGCAGAGGCCGTCAGCATCAAGCTTCCGCCCGAAGTCTGCACGTACATCGCGCAGAAGACGAAATCGAATGTGCGGGAACTCGAAGGAGCGCTGGTGAAGTTGACCGCGTATTCGTCGCTGACCGAGACGCCGATCACGATCGCGATGGCGCAGCAGGTGCTCAAAGACCTGCTGCAAAAACAGGACCGCCGGATTACCATCGACTCGATCCAGAAAGCAGTCGCGGAGCGCTTCGCGATCAAGCCGCTGCAGCTCAAGGAAAAGAGCAACCGCAAGGAGATTGTGATGCCCCGCCAGGTTGCCATGTACCTGGTCAAGGAGCTAACCCAGGCGTCTCTGCCGGAGATCGGGCGGGCTTTCGGCGGCAAGCACCACACGACGGTCATCCATTCCATCAATAAAATCGACGTCCTGCGCGCTAACGATATGGACCTCAACAAGTTGATCAACAGCGTGATCGACTCATTCCAATGAACTTAGCGTGATTTAAACAGAGGCCCTCGCGGAAAGCCTGAGGGTCTCTGTTTAAAAAGCGTGACAACGCCGGTTGTGCACCCTTTCCGCACGATTCATGCACCAGGATAATAGCGGAAAGTTCTATTTTTTTGTATAATTTAGAGAGTGTTCCACTTTTCGACAGACCCCATGAATACGGTTCTATAAACGTATTTATCTACAACGTCAGAAGAAGAGAGAAACCGAAGCCAAATCCAACTGGAGCCCACCTCGATGGAGTTCACTGTCAGCAAGGCGGACCTGGTCCGTGAACTGAGTTTGTCGCAGGGCGTAGTCGAGAAAAAGACGACGATCCCGATCCTCTCGAACGTGCTCCTGGAGGCTCGCGATAACCGGCTTTTTCTCACCGCCACGGATCTGGAGCTGGGTCTGCGCACGTCGTGCCCGGCCCGTGTGAAGAAGGAAGGATCGGGCACGATTCCGGCGCGGAAGCTGCTGGATTACGTGAGACTGCTGCCCGATGCCGATATCACGGTGAAGTTCCTCGAGAATCACTGGGCGAATTTCACCTGCGGCCGATCAAGAACGCGGATTGCCGGCATGAGCCGCGAGAGCTTTCCCGAGTTGCCCGCAATGTCGGAAGTGATTCGGGAGATTCCGGTGAAGCAGCTTTCCGCGATGATTGCGCGGACGATGTTTGCGATCTCGATGGAAGAGAGCCGCTTCACCCTCAATGGCGCGTTGCTGCTGCTGGCCGAGAAGACGCTGACGATGGTGGCGACCGATGGGCATCGTCTGGCTTACGTCCAGCGGGCTTCGGAGCGGCGAACGGATTCGGGGCGGCATATCGCGCGCTGGTGCCGCGCAAAGCGATGTCGGAGATTCTGAAGCTCGCCGACGAGGCGCCCTCCGCCGACGGTGTGGAAGCGAAAGTGAAATTCGGTGGGGACGACAATCATCTGTTTTTCGAGTTCGGGCCCCGGCTTTTGATCACGCGCAAGCTGACGGGTAATTTTCCGGATTACGAACGCGTGCTGCCGCAGGACAACACCCACACCGCGAAGCTGGTGAAGGACGATATCAAGAGCGCTATCGAGCGCGTCGCGCAGTTCGCGGACGAACGCTCGAAAGCGATCAGAGTGCAGTTTATGGCCGGTGAGGTGAAGGTTTTCTCCTCAGCTCTCGAAACGGGTGAATCCGAAGAGAGCGTTCCGAGCGAATATACGGGTCCGGATCTCGAGATCGGATTCAATGCGCAGTACCTGCTCGATTTTCTGAGAGCGATACCGCAGAGCCATGTTTCGTTTGGTCTGAAGGACCAGAAGAGCGCCGGCGAACTGCAGCCGGGCGGAGATGACGTGCAGGAGCAGTACAGGTATGTAGTCATGCCGATGCGGATCTGAACGCGCAGCAAAGCGTTGGCATCGGCTAAAGGCAATTGAGAAACAATTTTCTATGGCAAATGAAGGTTTGACGCCGAATCAAGGCGTCTACGATTCGTCTTCTATCAAAGTTCTGGAGGGCCTTGAAGCTGTCCGGCTGCGGCCCGCCATGTATATCGGGTCGACCAGTGAAGCCGGCCTGCATCATCTCGTCTACGAGGTGGTCGACAACTCGGTGGATGAGGCGCTGGCAGGGTTTTGTACCGAGGTCAACGTAACGATTCACATCGACGATTCCGTAACGGTAGTCGATAACGGGCGCGGCATACCGGTGGATATGCACGAAGAAGGCGTATCCGCGGCCGAGGTCGTAATGACCAAGCTGCATGCCGGCGGCAAGTTCGATTCCAACAGCTACAAGGTTTCGGGCGGTCTGCACGGCGTGGGCGTGAGTTGCGTAAATGCGCTCTCCGAAACGCTGCATCTCGAAATCTGGAGGCCATCGAAGGAATCCGGAAACGCGTCCGTGACGTGGGAGCAGGATTACGAACGCGGCGCGCCCAAGGGACCCCTGACAGCGACAGGCAAAGCGGGCCGCAAGCGCGGCACAAAGATCACCTTCAAGCCGGATCCGACCATCATGGTCGCGACGAAATTCAATTTCGACACCCTTGCTCAGCGGCTGCGCGAACTGGCGTTCCTGAACAAAGGGCTGAAGATCACGCTTGAATGACGAGCGCGAAGATCCGCCGAAGCAGACGGAGTTTCTCTATAACGGCGGCATTGCGGAGTTCATCAAGCATCTCAACCGCGGCAAATCGGTGTTGCACGATACGCCGATTTACATGGAAGGCGAGAAGCCCGGGCCGAGCGGAACGGTTTCGATGGAGATCGCGCTGCAGTACAACGACGCTTACGCCGAAACGCTTTTCAGCTTCGCGAACAACATCAACACCGTGGATGGCGGAACGCACCTCAGCGGCTTCCGCACCGCGCTGACGCGCACCATCAATTTCTACGGGCGCCAGGCTGGGCTGTTCAAGGATTCCAAAGACGAGAACCTGACCGGCGACGACGTGCGCGAAGGGTTGACCGCCGTGGTCAGCGTCAAGGTTCCGCAGCCTCAGTTCGAAGGCCAGACCAAAGGCCGGCTGAACAGCGACATCGCCGGCCAGGTGCAGCAACTGGTCAACGATAAGCTCGGCGAGTTCTTCGAGAAGAATCCGAGCGTGATGAAGAAGATCGTCTCGAAGGCGATCGACGCCGCGCGCGCCAGAGAAGCCGCCCGCAAGGCACGCGATCTCACCCGGCGCAAGGGCGTGCTCGATTCCGGCGGGTTGCCCGGCAAGCTGGCGGATTGCCAGGAGCGCGATCCGGCGCGCTGTGAGTTGTTTCTCGTCGAGGGCGAATCGGCCGGCGGCACAGCGAAGCAGGGCCGCGACCGGCGCTTCCAGGCGATTCTGCCGCTGAAGGGAAAAATCCTCAACGTCGAGAAGGCGCGGTATGACCGTATGCTGGGGCATGAGGAAATCCGCGCGCTGATCACGGCGATGGGCACGGGGATCGGCAAGGACGATTTCGATCCCGCGAAGCTCCGCTACCACAAGATCATCATCATGACGGACGCGGATGTCGACGGTTCGCATATCCGCACCTTGCTGCTGACGTTCTTCTTCCGGCACATGAAGGAGTTGATCGACCGGCAGCACGTCTACATCGCGCAGCCGCCGCTTTACCGCATCAAGCGGGGCAAGAGCGAGAAGTACATCAAGAACGAAGCGGAGTTCACGCGCGAAATCATGCGGCGGGCGACCGACAGCCTGGTAGTCGAATATACCGGCGATGCGCCGGTAAACGGTAATCCTCCCGCGGCGCCGCGGCTCGAAGGCGGCGAACTGCGCGCGTTTCTGATGGGCCTCGATGAATTCCAGCAGATGTTTCAGAAGCTGGAGCGCCGCGTGCGCGAGGCGCGCGTGGTGGAAGTTCTGAGCAATGCCGCGCTGAACATCGACACCAAAGCTCACTTCAGCGACCGCGCGAATCTGGAGACGCTGGCGGAACAATTACGCAAAGCGGGCATTCCGACGCAGGTCCTCCCCGATGAGGAACACTCGGCTTTCTACGCGATGTTCCACGATTCGACCAACGCGGAGCGCCGCATCGGCGTGGACCTGTCGCATCAGCCGGAATACAGGAAATACCGGGTTCTGGCGAATAGCATCGCTAAATTCAACAAACCTCCGTTCACGGTGATCAAGAACGAGAGCCGCGATGTGCTGACGAACTGGCGCGACCTTCTGGAACACGTGAAGATCGAGGGTAAGCGCGACGCTTCCGTGCAGCGATACAAAGGGCTGGGCGAGATGAATGCCGAGCAACTGGCGGACACGACGATGAATCCGGAGAAGCGGACGTTGCTCGTGGTGCGCCTGGAGGATGTGGTGGCGACCGACCTGATCTTCACCACGCTCATGGGCGAAGACGTGGAGAGCCGTCGGAAGTTTATCGAAGAAAATGCGCTGGACGTGAAGAATCTGGACGTGTAGCCCGCGGCCCCGATATTAGCGTGTAACCCGCACCAGCTCTTAATCCGCCTAAGCACGAAGAAGCTCCAGGCCTCCGGCGGTGTGTTATCAATGATTAAACGGCTGGCAGCGTAAAAGGACCCTCTGTGGAATCCGGCAATCGGAAACTCATCCGCCCCTCATTCAACGAATTCAAGGAAAAAGGCGACGCGCCTCGCAAAGGCGCCCCTGCCCAGAAACGCCAGGTTCCCCCGGATCAGACCAACGCGGAGAATTTCTACTACGTCAAACAGATGCAGTCGAAGACGCCCATGGTCATCAAGCTGAAAGACGGCGAGATGCTGAAAGGCGTGATCGAGTGGTACGACCGCTCCTGCCTGAAGCTGAATCGCGAGGGCGACCCGAACGTTCTGCTGTACAAAAGCAATATCAAGTACATGTACAAGGACGAGGACGCGTAGAGCGTTTTCGCGATTACGATACACCGCTCCACTACTGTCGCGGCTCGGAAACGAGGTACGGTCGGCCACGCTCTGGTAAACGCGACTAAAGTGTGTATACCGACGGCACTAGCGGCGGCGTTGCGACAGCCGGTATTCGCGGCGGGCGCCCGCTTCCTCAAAGCGCCGCCTGTCTTCTTCCGTCTCGGTAATCAGCGGAGGCACGGGAATCGCGCGGCCTTCGGGGTTGATCGCCACGAACGTCAGGTAGGCCGACGAGACGTGCTGCTGGCCGCCCCGAATCAAATCCTCCACCCAAACCTTTACGCCGATCTCCATCGAGGTGCGAAACGCCCGATTCACGCTGGATCGCAGCCGCACCCATTGCCCCAGCCTGACCGGATGTATGAAATCCATATGATCGATCGATGCCGTCACCACAACGTTCCGGCAATGCCTGGTGGCCGCGATGGCGCCGGCGAGGTCGACGATGTGCATGATTTTGCCGCCCAGCAGATTGCCGAGGCCGTTGGCATCGTTGGGCAGAGCGAGTTCCGAATACTCCGAGGTTGATTCGCTGACGCGTCGTCCTTCCATCCCGGCCCCGTTCTTTCAGATGCGATTCTGGCGAAAATAAGCCGAGGTGAAGGCACGGGCCTGGCGCTCCAGCGGATCCGCGCTGTCAGCGGGCGTGCCCACCGCCAAAGTACCCACGGCGACAGGATGGTGATTCCGCTCGCTCGACCAGGCCACCTGCACGACACCATCGACACGAGATTTGATCAGGAAATGAAAAGCGTCGGCATCCGACTGCGCGGCGTGTTCGCACATCGTCCGCCCATATCCGGCGTTGCAACACTTGCGTAGTGTGTCCACGGGAATCAGAGCCGCGGGCTGCGCCGCACACTCACCGCCGTAAAAATCGCCCAGGGATGAGGCCTCCAACGCAAAACCGGCGAGCGGCGATACCGGCAAAAACAGCGGACAGGACATGACTTTGTATGGACGCTATAGTAGCAAGTGCGAATGGCAACCAATCGTCTTGACATGCTGCGATCGATGGTGGAGCAGAATCCGTCGGATAGCTTCCGCCGTTATGGACTGGCGATGGAATACGTGAATTCCGGGGACCTGCCGACGGCCATGGACGAGTTCCTCAAACTGCTCGACCACAATCCGAATTATTCGGCGGCGTATTTCCACGGGGCGCAGACGCTGGAGAAGATGGGCCGTATCGATGAAGCGAAGGGGCTATACCGCCGGGGGATCGAAGTCACCAGCGCGATCGGCGACGACCATACCTGCAGCGAGCTCCAGGCGGCGCTCGACATGCTTGGGTGAGCGGATTAGCGCCGCGTAACTGCGCAGCGCGTCTTCCGCTATTGCGCCCCATCCGAACCGGCGTTCAGCGGTTTTCCGGGCTTCGGCCGCGATCTTCGTCCGCAAGTCGGCGTTCCTGAGTAGTTCAACGATTGCACCGGCGAAGCCGGCGTCGGCGACAATCAGGTCCTGGCCATCAACAAGATCGAGGCCGCGGCATCCGGCAGGCGTGCTGACGACCGCCCGGGCACATGCCATCGCTTCCATCACCTTGATATTCGTGCCCGCCGAAAGAGGAAGCGGAACGGCCACGACGTCGGCTGAGCTGTAGGCCGGGCGGAGGTCTTCGACGAAACCTTCAACCAGAATCCTGGGATCACTCGCGAGCAGAGCTTTCTTTCCCGCAAGCAGCGCCGCGCGCGCGTGCTCCGGACCCGCGATCACGTGCAGGATCGCATCCGGAACCGCGCGCCAGACCTCCGGCATAATCGATTCCCGCAATGCCTCGAAGGCCAGCAGATTGGGAAGATGCCGGAACGAGCCAACAAACAAGCACCGTGGGAGATCCGCCCAGTCTGGCTGCGATTTTGAACCTCTCGAGATCGACGCCGTTCGGAATCACCTCGGCGTTACGCTCCGATGGCGCCATAGCTGATAGTCTCCGGCACGATCGTCGCGGGACATGGTCCATACACGATTCACGCATTGCAGTGCTTCTCGCTCGAATTCGACCCAGCGATCGTATTCGCGCCGGGTTTCAGGTTTGCCATCTGCCTCGTAGAGCTGGCGATAAAGCGTGAACGTGATGTCATGCTCCACAAGAATTACCGGGACGGCGCCCGTCTCGTCGCGGTATTCGGCGAGTTGGGTGTATTCGAGCTGGACCAGATCCACGCCATGCTCCAGGCACAAGGTTCGGATGAGATCCGCCATGGCAGGATTGCGGTATTCCGCGACCTGTCTGGGTACCGCGGGATCGAGGCGTTTCTCGTCCTGATCCACTACATAGACCTCGCGGAAAACCTCGTGCAGGCGTCTCGTATTCAACGGTCTCGTTGGCCTCGCGAAAACACGCCAGCACGAAATCCACCCGGTCGGCCATCGCCCGGCAGAGATTGTAGATTCGCACCGCGCCGCCATGCGCGAGGGGAAACGGCAGATAGGGGGAGACAACAAGGACACGCGGTTTGCCGCGGAGGGCCCGGCTGTGAGCGGGCGACCAGGCTACATTTCCCCGGAAACGCGCCGGCCGAAGAGGACCAAGCGCCCTAAGTGATGGCGAAAGTTTCAGGCGCAGGGCCAGTTCGGCGTCTTCGAGTTCCATGGCGGGTTCGTCCGTCACCACGCCATCATGACCCACCGCGATACTCCGAAGACCAGCGCTTGAGGCTCTCCAGAAAAGGACCATCAACGCACCGCCAAAGGTCAATGCGCGCGGCACGCCGAGCTGCGACAACGTGCTGCGCCGCAACACGAGCAGAGGTGAAAACGGCGCAAAGACCTCGGAGACCTCTCCCGGTTGCAGACGGCGAAACGGATGCTTCGCGACGATTCGGCGTCGCCATGCTGAGTGCGCCGTCTGCCTCGCGACAGCGAACGCGTTTGTTTCGCGCGCCAGCGTGAGCAGCGACTGGATCGCCGCGGCACTCTCCGGCTCGTCCCGCCCGCGGAGCACGACGAATTCGGCGTCCGAATGGCAGACGGCCTGCATGACATTGCCGCGCGGCCATCCACGATCGGGGATCGTCACAACGACAAAGCGCTCTCCGTTTGCCCGACCGCTTTCGCTGAACAGCCAGTTGGCATGAGCCCATCACAGCGGAATTCACTCGCGGCGACGCCCGGCGGGCGGCAGCCCCCGAGCGCTGCCAGGAAGACCTCCCACGCCCAATTGAACACGTCGCGGATGCGCTCACCTCCGCGCCAGGCAAGGGACCACACCAGCCGGACAACGTCGCGGACTCGTTCACCTGTACGCCATGCGAGCGACCCGGTCCAATCGCACTGGTTCTCCGGGCGTGGGAAACGGATACGTCCCGGGTACGCCTTGTCACATGCCGCGCGATCCCGGCAGGCGTCGCCGGGAAAGAAGTCGCCGGCTTCGTTAAGCACGAGGACGCGAAACGGAGGGATGAAAAAAGCACTCAGCTTCAAAGCGGCGGGAGCTCGCGTTCCGGTCCAGGCGATGATCGAGAGCGCTGGCCAGACAGTCTTCAGATCTTCCCGGAAGCGCAACGCATCGCGCCCCGAAACGAAACGGGCGCAGCCCGGAATGGCCCGGCAATTGTCTCAGGGAACTGCTCCACGCACCACGCCCAGATGGGCAAATCGCTGTCACTGCCCCGCGCATGCCGGACTGCGCGCTCGACATCGGCCCGCGTAGCTCCGATGACTGCGATCACCTTCGGCCGAGTCAGCAAGCGCGCGAGGAGGGCCTTCAAGGCGCGAATTCCATCCGAGTCGCCTCGCCTGCTCCGCCCTTTGCGCCCTGCTTATACGAAACGATCACCCGGCGAGTCTTCTGTGCGCCGCAGGTCAGCGTTGCGCCGTCTTTAATCTCAAACTGCGCGGTGTCGGGCACCAGCAACACCTGCGTCTTGCCCTGGTCGTCTTTCACGGTCAGCCGGATCTGCTTGCCGTTACAATCCACGCGCGTCAGAATGCCGGTGATTTTCGTCGAACCGGAATCGTCGAACCACTCGACCGCTTTGGCCAATTTCTTCTTTGGAAAGAGGAGTGCTGTTAACTCGCGCTTCAAAATCGTCAAGCTCTTTGCGCGCGTCCCTTTTCAGGCGGTCGATTTCCAACTCCTTCGCCATGGCGTCGCGGTGCCGTTCCTGATCTTCCGCTTCGAGGCGCTGCTGCTCGATCTGCCCACGCGCGGTCAGGTATTGCTCCCGCAGCCTCACGTCGGGCGCGGCCTGCGCCGCCGCTACCCACGCGCGGCCGGCTTCGGCGTATTGCGACTGATCCACGCAGAGCTGTGCGTATTTCGCCCACCATTCGTAATTGCGCGGCGCGAGATTTACAGCCAGTTTCCACTCGGCCATGCGCCGCGCCGGGGTCGGAAGTTTTTCGCCCAGGAGCCAATGCGCCTCAGCATACTTCGGGTCGATCGACAGGGCCTGCTTGAGGATTTCCACCGCCCGGTCCGGATCAGTTTCGAGGCTTGCGTATTGGGTGAGCGCAACGAAATTGTGGGTTCCCGCCTTCCGCGCGGCTTCCATGTGCGCACGCGCCGCGGCGGTGTCGTTGTCGCGCAGCGCAAGCAGGGCCAAGCCTTCGTTGGCTTCGGCTACATCCTTCCCGGCCTTGAGCAGCGACTCATAGGGTGCCGCCGACGCGGGCGTGAGCAAGTCGGCGCGCATCAGATCGCCCTCATCCGTCGTGAGGAATGTCGTGTTGAAATCGCGGTCCGGATTAATCGGACGATTGGGGGCAGCCGATGTGTTGAACACGCCGGCTCGTAGTACCGATCCACGTCCGCCTCGAACTTCGCGCTGTCTTCACCGAACGCATTACGGCTGGCGGCATTCGGGTCCATTCCCGCGGCGATGTTATGCAGGTAGATCTTCGCTTTCCCCGAAAAATCCGGCTGCGTAATGATGCGGTGCAGCATCGCCCACTCGCGCGTTCTCTCGGCCTGCGGTGGAGCGGCTCCCCACGTCACATGAACCGCATTCGATTCCACCGTGCTGAAGAACGTCTCGAGAGCTTTCTCGATCGGTGTGGGCATCCTCGAGAAGTTGTGCTGGAGCAGCGTGCGCGTCAGATCGCGCAGCAGGCTCTGCGGAAGCTGGCCTTCGGATGTGGTGCAGGCCATCAGGCGGTTTCGCCCCATCACGATGCCGGGGGGACATTGAGCGCGCATGTCGCGATCGCTCTTGAAGACGATGATCAGCAGAGGAGGGTCGAGCGTGAGATCCGGCTGGCCCATGGCCGAACCGAGCGCGAAGCTGAACTGCTCGAACTGGCTGAGGGCTTGCGTGGCGGAACGGCGCCCATCGTCACTGATGGCTTCAAAGGACCCCAGCCGCGCTTTGATCCAGCGAGGCTCGGCTGCCATGACAGTCGATGCTAAGAAAGCGCAGAGCGCAACCGCGCCGCCCAAGGCGCGAATCCCGTACGACATTGCGTCTCCTTGTCTCCTCCATGGTATCCCTTCAAGCAAGGCGGTGGAAAGCATGGTGGATAATCAAGTTGAGCGTGGGGGCAAACCGAACATACAAATGGTCGATGACCTGATTCGCCGCGCACGCCAACGATTTCTCTTGAACGAGACGCTTGCGCAATTCGCCTTCGCCGCGGCTGTCGTCGTCGCCGGGTTTGTTTTGATGCTCGTCCTCGGCACGCGCTTCATGGGGTGGCGAAGCCCTCGTGGTGTTCGCAGTGGCGGGCATCGCCATCGGCTCCTGGCGTGTCTGGAAGCGAATGCCCGACTGCCTACGCGATCGCCGTGAAGCTCGATGAAAACGCGCGCCTGCACGACACTCTTTCCACGGCTTTGTACTTTTCGCTCCACGATGACGGAATCCCCCGAATTCCTCCGTGCGCAACGCGAGCAGGCGGAAACGTCTGCCGGGAATGTGCGTCTCGAAGAAGCGGCGCCGTTTATCATTCCGCGAACCCTTTATGTGATGGCTGCGTTGTGCGTCCTCGCCTCCGGCTTGATCGCCTTGCGCTTCGGAATCGGGAACGGACTCGACCTGCGCGCGCCCTATCACGCAGTTCCTGCTGGAAGATCAGGCGGCAGCGCAGGATGCGAAGAAGCATCCGGGGACGATACAAAGATCGCAGAAGCAATGGGCGCAGGAAGCGGAATCTCTGCTGTCGAAACTGGGTATGGGGCCTAAGCCGGGCGAGCCCGCCCCGGGCGATCCCGACGCGCTGGAGAAGGCCCTCGAGCAGGCATTGGAGAACCCTGCCGAAGCCACTGCAAAGAACGAAAAGGGTTCTGGTGGCGCCGACAAAGGTGGTCAGCCCAAAGAAGGTGCTTCCGACAAAGACCAGCCCGGCGACCCGCTGGATAACGGCCAGGAATCGGCCGACCAGACCGGCGCCGAGGGCAAAGAATCGAAAACAGGGCGACAAAGGATCGAAGGCGAGCTCCGGTAAAAACGCCAGCACTGGCGGTAAAGAAAGCCTGCTCGCGCGCTTGAAGGACGCCGTCTCGAACATGATGTCGAAGGCGGACGAAAATTCTTCTTCGCAGAAGGGTCAGCAGTCGGCGAAGAGCGATTCACAGGATGGCGCGAAGGGCCAGCAGGCCAAAGGCGAGCAGCAGCAGAGCCAGAGCCAGGCGGATGGTCAGGACGGGCAACCGGGTTCCGACGGCCAGAGCGGTCAGCAGTCGCAGGGCAAGCTGAATTCAAAAGCCGATACCAAGCCCGGGCAGGGTGGCAGCGGAATCGGCAGCCAGGATGGCTCCAAGGACATCAAGGCGGCTGAGCAACTGAAGGCGATGGGGAAGATCAGCGAGATCATCGGGCAGCGCGCTGCGACGGTTTCAGGGGAGACCTCGGTTGAGGTGGAATCAGGCAGCCAGAAACTGCACACGGACTATTCGAAAACCAACGCGGTCCACGCTGAGACGGATGGCGACGTAACGCGGGACGAGATCCCGCTTGCGTTGCAGAGTTACGTGCAGCAGTATTTCGCCGAAGTGCGCAAGAATGCCGCGCCGAAGCCAGTTGCGCCGGCGCCAGCCGCAAAGTAAGTCTACGCCGGAACTTCCCAGGGTTTGTCGTGCTCGCCGCGGTCGCGGCCTTCCACGCGGTCGTAAAGATAGAGATTCGAAACCGTCCCCAGCGATTCGTTGTAGAGCGTTGTGAGGCCCAGCGCCTCGCGCAGGTCTTCCTGGAAATTGTGAATCTCTTTCAACTCTTCGGCCAGCGCCGGCTTCCGCTTGCCGCTCGGGGTGGTGAAGAACTTCTGGAATCCGCCATCGGTCAGGGTTCCGATTTCCTTGCCCATAACGACTCCCGCCCGTTCGGTCACTGCGGGAACACCATCGGGCCCGGCTGCGAAAACGGCAGCGACGCCGTTGCGCTCCACGCGGGTTTTTCCCGAGCCCACCGATTCCGTCTTGAATCCGGCCGCACGCGCGGCGCTCATATGATCGTCAAACGTCAATACTTTCGGGCGCTCACGGCGGAAGAACATAGGCTCGTCTCATTATAATTGCCCTATGTCTTCGGTCCTGTCGTCTCCAGTCCTGGCGATTGACGAAGGAACTACCAGCGCCCGCGCCGCACTTTACAACGAGCGAGGCGAGCGCATCGCCATGCACGCTGTTCCGTTTGAGTCCCGTTATCCGCACCCGGGGTGGGTGGAGCAGGACGCGATGGAAATCTGGCATGCGCAGATGTCGGCGGTGAAGGCTGTGGCGGGAAACTACGCCGTGACCGCGTGCGGGATCACCAACCAGCGCGAGACGACCGTGATGTGGGACCGCCAGACGGGCGAGCCGGTCGCTCCGGCTATTGTCTGGCAATGCCGCCGCACGGCGGAGATGTGCGCGGAGCTGGCACGGTCACCTCATGCCGCGACGATCGAAAACAAGACCGGACTCGTCATCGACGCGTACTTTTCGGCCAGCAAGATCCGCTGGATTCTCGACAACGTGCCGGACGCGCGAGCCAAAGCGCGCGATGGCGAGATTCTCTTCGGCAATATCGACACCTGGCTGATCTGGAATCTGACCGGAGGCGCGGCGCATGTCACCGATCCGAGCAATGCTTCCCGCACGATGCTCATGGATCTGGAAACCGGCGCGTGGGATGACGAACTTCTCGCAATCTTTGACGTGCCGCGCGCTGTGCTGCCGCAGATCGTGCCGTTCTTGCGGGCGAGTGGGTGTGATCAAATCCGGTTGCCCGGGCGCCGGGACTCCTATCAGCGGAATCGCCGGCGATCAGCAGGCAGCTCTTGCGGGGCAGGCATGCTTTCGCGCCGGGCTATCGAAAAACACTTACGGCACAGGATGCTTCGCGCTCACCCACGCAGGCGAGCGGCGTCCGCATTCGACGCATCGTTTGCTGGGCACTCGCGCGGCGGCTGTCGGCCCAGATCCGCAATTCGCGGTGGAGGGCAGCGTGTTTATCGCGGGCGCGGTGATTCAATGGCTGCGCGATGAACTCGGGTTGATCCGTTCGGCAGCTGAATCCGAAGCGCTCGCCGAGAGCGTTACCGATTCCGGCGGAGTGCATGTAGTGCCGGCGTTCGTCGGACTCGGCGCGCCGCATTGGGATTCGAGAGCACGCGGTCTCATCAGCGGCCTGACGCGCGCCAGCGGCAAGGCGCACATCGTGCGGGCGGCGCTCGAAAGCATCGCCTTCCAGAGCAAGGAACTCATCGATGCCATGGAAGCCGATTCCGGGCAATCGATCCGGGAATTACGCGTCGACGGCGGCGCTGCGGTGAACAACTTCCTGATGCAATTCCAGGCTGACATTCTTGGGAAAATCGTCGTCCGCCCGGCCGATGTCGAGACCACTGCGCTCGGCGCTGCGTATCTCGCCGGGATCGCTGGAGGGGTGTGGTCGGGCGTGGACGAAGTCGAGAGTTTCTGGCGAGTCGAGCGCCGCTTCGAGCCGCAAATGCCCGCCAATCGGCGCGATGAACTTGTCGATGGCTGGCGACGCGCGGTCTCTCGCGCGAAGTCTGACTTACAATAGCAACTTGCGGAAAACGCGGTTGTTCGCCGTCCTCACCATCCTCAGCAACGTTGCCGGGAACTCAGCTTTGACAAAAGGGAATGCAGCAACTGGGAGACATCGGCAACTCGCCGCTGGCGTTGATCGCGGCGTTGTTTCATCCCTGGGTTGCGCTCGGCGTGGCGTTGTTGATCGTGTGGACGCTCACTCACATGGCGTTGCTGAGCTGGGCGGATTTGAGCTACGTGATGCCTGTGACAGCCATCAGCTATGTGGTAACAGCTTTTGCCGCGTGGCTATTGCTCAATGAAAATATTTCGCGTGCGCGATGGACCGGAATCGTGCTGATCACACTCGGCGTAATGCTGGTGGGCCGGACTCAGGCTAATACGACATGACCAAATGGATTCTGGTCCTGCTGGTGGTCTGCGCCACAACCGTCGGCGACGTTTGCCGATCGCTGGGAATGAGGCAGCACGGCGAGCTTCACGATTTCCGCCCGGGCGCAATCGGCAGCGCGGTGGGCATGATCGCGCGCAACTCGTACGTGATCATTTCGACCTGCGCGATGGCTGTGTCGTTCTTCTCATTCATGAAGCTGGTGTCGATCACGCCCATGAGCTTCGCGGTGCCGATGTCGGCCGCCGCGTTCATACCCGAAACTCTGCTGGCCAAGGCGTTGCTGAAAGAGGCGGTGGACTGGCGGCGCTGGGCCGGGGTCGGCTTGATCCTGATCGGCGTATTCTTCATAACGCAGTGATAGCCGCAATTCTGGTCGTCTGCGGCATCGCGTACAACCTGCTGGCAATCGCCGGCGCGCTGCGATTCCGGCGCCGAAATGCGATTCCCGATTTTGCGCCTCCGGTCTCGATACTGAAACCGGTTCGCGGGCTCGATGCGCACTTTTACGAAGCCATCCGGTCGCATGCCGTTCAGAACTATCCGCGATTCGAACTGATCTTCGGGACGGCGGATCCGCATGACCCGGCGCTCGCCGAGATCGCACGCCTTCGCGCCGAATTCCCCGACGTGCTGATCGATGTCATCAACACCGCCAACGACGCGCCCAACGGAAAAGTGGGCTCGCTCGAAATCCTTGCGCGGCATGCGCGGTACGAAACGCTGCTGGTCAACGATGGCGACATCCTCGTTGCGCCCGACTATCTCAAGCGAGTGGCCGCGCTCCTGGAGGACAACCGGGTTGGTCTGGTTACGTGCCTCTATCGTGCGCGGGCTTCGTCCGTCGCGTCGAAAGCCGAAGCGCTCGGCATCGCAACCGAATTCGCGCCCAGCGTGCTGGTGGCCCGGCTGCTTTCGGAAAGCGGGTTCGCGCTGGGCGCCACGATGGCGTTTCGCACTCCGGATCTGCAGGCGATCGGCGGTTTTGCCGCCATTCGCGAATACCTTGCCGACGATTATCAGCTCGGCGCGCGCATTGCGGCCCTCGGCAAGAGCGTCGTGCTGGCCGATGTCGTTGTCGAGACCAGTCTCGGCGCCGGGTCCTGGCGCGATGTCTGGAAGCATCAGGTCCGGTGGTCCCGAACCATTCGCGTCTCGCGGCCAGCCGGCTACTTCGGCTATCTCGTGACGCAACTGACGTTCTGGTCGATCATGGCCGCGGCGTTCGGCTATGAACGAGTCGCGCTGGCCGGCATTCTTGTACGACTCATCGCGGCGCTCGCCGCGTTGATCGCTTTGGGCGAGCCCCGCCTCATGCGCGCCGCACTGGCTCCTTTCCGGGACTTGTTTGGATTCGCAGTCTGGGCAGCCGGCATGGTGGGCCGCGAGGTGGAATGGCGCGGTTTGCGCTATCGATTACTCTCCGACGGCAAAATCAGTGCGCTGACCGAACCGAGCCTGACGAAGAGTGGCACAAATCCTGCTTAGGGATCTGCGGAGAATTTCATGCGAAAAATGGTCTGCCTTCCTGTAGCGCTTTTGCTGTTTGCCTCGGTTGGCGTGTACGCACAGCGAGGGGAAGAACACGGTGGCGGCCGCCCCGGTGGCGGATTTGTTCCACCGCACGGTCCGCCGCCCATGCAACCCCAAGTACCTCAGGAACGGGCCGCGCCTCAGCGCACGCACGCAGGCACGGCGCCTCAAGCCCACGCGGCCCCGCAGCGCGACTTCCGGGACGCGCCCGGCCACCCGAACGCGCCTCACGTCGAGCGCAACGGCAACTGGGTAGGGCACGATGCCGGACCCGGCGATGAGCGGTTCCATCTGGCGCATCCCTTTGAACACGGGCATTTCAACGGCGGCTTCGGGCCCGGCCACGTTTTCCACCTGCAGGGAGGAAACCGGGAGCGATTCTGGTTCAACAACTTCTACTGGAGCGTCGCGCCGTTCGACTACGCCTATGTCGACGACTGGCTCTGGGATTCCGATCCGATCGTGATCTACGAAGACCCCGATCACCCCGGCTGGTATCTCGCGTACAACTCGCGCCTGGGGACCTACGTTCACGTGGAGTACCTCGGCTGATTAGGTTGCTGGACGCTGTGCCACCATGGATAGTTGATCGTCACCCTGACCATGAACCCGGCGATCGACCGTACGATCGCCGTGGATCGCCTGGCCTTCGATGACCGGGCCTACATTCTTTCCAGCAAGGATTCACCGGGCGGCCGCGGGATCAACGCCGCCCGCGTGATCCATTCCTTTCGGCGGCGCGACACTGGCGATCTTCCCGGCCGGCGGCGAACGTGGCTCGCGTTTCGAGCATTCCATGCAGGATTGCGGCTTTCCCGTTGCGAACGTCCCGGTTCGCAACGATATCCGCCTCAACCTGACCATCACTGACCGCCATGGGTTAACCGTAAAGCTCAATGAGATTGGCCCCCGGCTCAGTCGCGGCGAGGTTTCAAGCGTGGAAGGAACGGTCGAGGCGCAGCTGGGGCGCGCATCATGGCTGATGCTGTGCGGCAGCCTGCCGCCGGGAGTTCCGTCGGATTTTTACGCTCAGCTCATTTCGCGGGCGGCGAAAAGAGGCGTCAAGACGTTGCTCGATACCGATGGCGAAGCGCTTTCGGAGGGTGTGGAAGCCGGTCCCACGATTGTCACGCCCAACCAGCAGGAGGCGGAACGGTTGCTGAATACGGTGCTGCTGACGCGATCGCATTCGCTCGCGGCGGTCGCGGCGGATCCAGTCGATGGGCGCGGAGACGGTGGTCCTTTCACTCGGCAGCCGCGGGGCCGTTGCCGCCCGCGAATCGGTCTCAGGTATGGGAAGCCACGCCCCCGCGCATGGATGCGATCTCGCCCATCGGCGCAGGCGATGCGCTCGCTGCCGCTGCTGGCCTGGTCGCTGGCGAATGGCGATGAGTTTCCCGAAGCTCTGCGCTGGGGAGTTGCCGCAGGCAGCGCGTCCGCGCAATTGCCGGGAGTGAACTTCGCGACGCTCGACCAGACCCGCGAAGTACGCGACGATGTTGAGGTCAATAAAGTCGCGGTCTGACCGCATTTGTTAAAATTCGGTCAGCCATGCTGCCTGACATCAACCGCGCCATCCGGTTGCAGATACTGGATGACCGGGCCGCCGAGCTGACGAAAGAAATCGCGGCGCTTCCCAAACACATCGCGGAGATCGAGAAGAAGCTGGAGGGGCATCAGCGGCGTCTCGAGCACGATCGTGCGGCCACTGTAGCGAACCAGAAAGATCGAAAGCGCCTTGAGGGCGAGATTCAGGCGGCCGATCAGAAGATCTCGAAGCTCAAGACACAGATGATGGAGGCGAAGACGAACGACCAGTATCGCGCCTTCCAGCACGAGATCGATTTCTGCCAGCAGGAGATTCGCCGCCACGAGGATAAGATCCTCGATCTCATGGGCGAATTCGATCCTCTGGAGAAGGCCGTAAAGGCGGCTGAAGCCTCGCTTTCCACGGAAAAGAAGCAGGTCGAGGACGAGAAGTCGGCTGCGCGCGAGCGCACGGCCGCCGATCAAAAGGAAATCGATCTTCTGACGGCGGAGCGCAAAACAATTCTGAGCGAGATGGATCCGAAGATCGCGTCTGAATACGAGCGCATCCGCAAGGGCCGCGCCGGCGTGGCGATCGCCGAAGTTCTCAAGGGCCGCTGTTCGAAGTGCAATATTTTGCTGCGGCCGCAGTTCCTGCAGGAATTGAAGCGCGGCGACTCCATCATGGTCTGCGAGAGCTGCCGGCGGATGCTCTACTGGAATCCGCCTCAGAGCGTGGAAGATCTGGCTGTCGTCGGCTAGCGCTGGTGCTGTATCGCCGCTGGGTTACCCGCGATTTCAAATCTGGTCTTTTTCGCGCGGGTTCTGTTTCTGGCCTGTAGGCGCTTCTTGCTAACGGCGCTTTCGCCGCGCCGGTTGTCCCGCCAGCTACGCTGATTGTTGTCATCGACGTGTAGCCGTCCGTTGTTCCCACATCCAGAAAATTCACTCCGGAAGCTGTACCCGGCCGGTACCACGGCGTCGATCTGGTAAAGCCCGGAGGTTGTCGGCGTCGCTCCTATGAATGGCAGGTCTGTCGAAAAGACGTAGCCGAAATCGACCGAGACGTTCAGGTCGGTCACGAGGTTGTAGGGGGACCCGATTGCCGGCCCGCCATCGGGCACGATCGGCGGATTTACGGCGCCCAGGCCACCCGTGTAAATGATGATGGTTTCGTTGATGGCTGCGGGATTGGCATCGGTGATCAGGCTATAGTTCCCGTGCTGCGCCGCGGCTGCTCCGACCGCCACCGGATTCGCGAAAACACCGGGCGCCGTGTTGCTGGTATACACCGTAACCGGATTCGAGGCAACGCCGTTGTTCGTCACCACAATCGTGGCGTAGTACACGTTGTTGTTCGGACTGATCGCCGAAGGAACCAGCGCGATGATCTGCGCCCGCACTCACGTAATCCAAAGGCGCGCTGCACTCCGTTGATCGTGACACTGATGGGACCCAGTGTCGTCGGCAGGGGGAGAACTGTGTCGGTGATTCCGCTGCCCAGGCCGGCGCCGAAATTGCCGAACAGGCGTGATCAGTTCATTGGGGGCGATCGGGTTCGTAATCGGCGCGAAATTGGCTGAATTGACGATGCCGTTCTGCGACAGATAAACGCCGTTCCCCGAAAACTTCGGCATAGCGAGGCCCAGCGTCAGCGAGTAGTAGGCAGTATTCGTGGTGTCGCCCGTCGCAATATAAGCCTGACCGTTTACGCCAAACGTATAACTGTACGGTGTGTCGCCGCCGAGCGGAACCGTTCCGCTGGATGAAAGATCGAAGAGCGTGCTGTCGAGCGTATAGTCGAAAACCAGGGATTGCAACGATTGGAACCGGTTGTGGAAAAGCGCCGTGCCGTTGCCCAGGGCATTGAGGGAGCCGTAGTAGGCGTCGAGAAGATTCGTCGACGCGCCCGTGGGATCGACCTCGTCTTCGAGCGCCGCCGTGAAGTACTCGCCGGAGGCGGTGGCGTTCGTACCGGTGCCGGGAGGGAGCGCTTTGATTCCGACCAGCATGTCGTAGCCAGTCGCAGAACCTCCCAGAACGAGGTTTCCATCGGCAGAAATGTAGAACACCTTGGTGCCGCTTACCAGTTGCGAATTCGCGGCCGCCCCGAAATTGATGGTTCCGCTTCCCTCGCCGGAGAGCGCGTACGTCACCAGGACAGCGGTTTGATTGAGGGCGGCACCGCTTCTGCAGAAGCGCTCCTGCGCCCGAAATCGGCGACATTTCCGATATTGCCGGCGCCGTCGGAATTCAAAGTGAAGGTCGCCTCCCGCACGTCCGTGATGCTGGCGTTGGGATAATCGATGGTCCCGGCGGTGTAAGCGCCTTTGAACGCGGCGTTCGATACATTCGACTCCGGCGGGGATTCCCACCAGCATGGTTACATTGTCCTGCTCAGTCGCGCTGGCGACGAACGCCCCCGGGCCGAGGGCGGAAAGACCCCCGAAATCAACGTCAGTAGTGGTGGGGTCCAGGAACGTCTGCGCGAGGCTGCGTGATCTCGAGAAAACTGTTCGCGGCGACGTTATAAGTGCCGGTCAGCGACACGCTCGCGTTCGGTCCGGAAGCGAGGCTCGTTCCCTGCCCTTTGAATGTGTAATTGCCATTACCGTCGAAAGTGGCAATGCCAGTGACGCTGGCCGCGGCGGTGATCGAACCGCCGCCGGCATTCCCGTCATCAGGACCTCTCTGACGAAATAGTCGCCTTTCAGAGAGGCGTTCCCGCTGTGATCGGGGTTCTGGCCGGCTGCCGCGGCGACGAAGAGCAAGGTCGCGGAAATGGCTTTGATGTAAGGTGAAGTCATTGGGTTGATGTTTTCAATCCGGATCTGCAAATTATCTTGACGCACCCGCCGGATCTGAGTTGCGCGGCAAAAATCGATTTTCTCACAGAGAAGCCATGCCGTGACGGGGGATCGGGGTCGCAGTGGGAAGATAGGGCTATTCGGCACCTTTTAATAATTAATGCAGATCAGCGGCAAGAGTACATTCCTCGAAGAACTCCGTTGGCGCGGATTTCTGGAAGCTTCGACCAGCGATGACCTGGACGAATACCTGTCTGAACGCCGCACCATGTATGTGGGCTTCGATCCCACCGCGGACAGCCTGCACCTGGGGAATCTGATCCCCGTAATGGCTCTCGCGCACGCGCAGCGCAACGGGCACAGGCCTCTGGTGCTGGTCGGTGGCGGAACCGGATTGATCGGCGATCCCAGCGGCAAGACATCCGAGCGGACGCTGCTGACGAAGGAGAAGGCCGATTACAACGCGGCGCAGATTCGGATCCAGCTGAGCAGATTCTTCGATTTGTCGTCCGACGAGAACGCCCTCATGCTCAATAACGCCGACTGGCTTCTGCCATTGGGGCTGCTCGATTTTCTGCGGGATATCGGCAAACACTTTTCGGTCAACGAAATGATGAAGCGCGATTCGGTGCGCACCAGACTGGAAGAGCGCGATCACGGCATTTCGTATACCGAGTTCAGCTACATGCTGATGCAGGCTTATGACTTCCTGTCACCTCTTTCGAGCATCGCGGCTGCACGATTCAGATGGGCGGCAGCGATCAGTGGGGGAACATTCTCTCCGGCAGGGAACTGATCCGCCGCATTCATGGGCAAGCGCAGCGAAGGTATTACGTTCCCGCTGCTGACGACGTCCACCGGCCGCAAATTCGGCAAGACGGAAGAAGGATCGGTGTGGCTCGATGCGAAACGCACCAGCCCCTACCAGATGTATCAATACTGGCTGCAGACGGCCGACGCCGATGTGGTGCGTTACCTGAAATTGTTCACGTTTCTCGAGCAGGACCGGATTCAGGAACTGGCAGCGCGAGGTGGAAGCAAGACCGGAAAAGCGCGAAGCCCAGCGCGAACTCGCTGCGGAATGCACCGGAATCATTCACGGCGGACTGTGGGTGGAATCCATCAAAGCTGTGAGCAGAATTCTGTTCGAGTCCTCGGACGAGATTCCAACAGGCGAAACCATTGCAATGCTGGCCGGCGAGGTACCGGTCACCCGGATAACCCGTGTCGGAAATCGAATCCGGCGTTGCGCTTGTCGATCTTCTCGTCCGCACGCATCTGGCGGAAAGCAAAGGCGCGGCGCGGAAGCTGATTGAAGGCGGCGGAGTGTACCTCTATAACGAACGCCAGTCCCGCGTGCAAACGTCCGTGTCGAAGGAGAACATGAAATGGCCCGACGCGTTCATGTTACGCGCGGGCAAGAAAAACTATCACCTGGTATTGGTCGACGGAGTGTTCGATCCCCAGGCCGCCTGAACCTGTTTGCGCACGAACTCGAGATCTTTCGCCATCGCGCTCAATTCATCCTGCTGGTGATATTCCATGTGAATCGAGAGCGGTCCGGCGAACCGCGCCTGCGCCAGTATCCCGAAGAACGCGGCCCAATCGACCACGCCTTCGCCCATCGGACACATCTGCATCTTCCACGCCTTGCCTTCTTTGACCCACGTGAAATCCTGCACGGCCACCGCCTTCAATCTCGGCAACGCAAGGCGAAGCGCAATCTCCCACCCCGACACGCCGCCTTCGGCCGTGGCCTGCGAGGGATCGAACTGATATCCGATCCATTGCGGATCCATATCGCCGATGATCGATTGCGCATCCCAAAGCGCCTCGCCCACGTAAGCGCCCGCCCGGTTGGGAAACATCGCGACCATCTCGGTGCGCTGGCCGTACGACACGACGTTGGCCAGATCGGCGCGGACCTGCGCGAGACGCCGTGCAATATCGGCGGACGAACTGTTCCCGCTCAAGCCGTACGGCCAGTAGCCCAGCCGGAAAAGATGTACCTGGGTGTGCCCGGTGATCGCCATGATCGCGTATGCGGTCGGATCGCTCATGGTGGTCACATTCGTAGAGATCATCGGAACTTCAAGCCCGGGCCCGCGCACACTCTCGATGGCGCGCACCAGGTCGACGTTGGTGATGCGGGGATCGACGTGGCCGCCTTGCATTACTGTCAGATCCACGCCTTCGTAGCCGATCTGCTGCGCTATCAGGCCAAGCTGCGGGTAGGGGACCTTCGCCAGGTTCCCGGAGTACCCGCAAATGATCGGCGTCGCACGGGACGCCTGTGCAACGCCCGCTTTGGGCCCGCCATCCTTCTCCGCCGCGGCTTGCGGATCCGCATCCCGCGCGAGAATCGCGGCGGCGCCGAGCATCGCGGTGGCCTGACGTCTGGTCACAAGCAGCCTCGTTTCCGGGATGTCACCTGTGAGAATATATACATACTTGGCGGGAAGGGTGACCCGCGAACATAATCTCGATTGTAGCCCCGATGTGAGTCGGGGCCTTGAAATGAATCAGGCCAAAAGTTTGAGCCACGCAAATCACGACGATGACTGTGCAGGCGAAAAAGCCCGATCGGTCTTCGGCGTGCATGCGAGGCACCCGATGACGGCGGATAGAATCTTCTATGGCTTTTTGCCTGGGCTCCGGATCGCGCTTCCGCCGGAAGTGACAGAGAGGCTACATGATCACGAACCGCACCATATTGCTCATTGACGATGAGCCCCAGATCCGCAAGGTCCTCCGGACCAGTTTGAGCGCGCACGGGGCTGACGTGATGGATGTTCAGAACGGCGAAGAGGCTCTCGAGTTGTTGCGCGAGAAGACGGTCGACCTGATTCTCCTCGACATGAACATGTCGGGCATGGGAGGACTCGAAACCTGCCGCGCCATTCGCGCCGGATGGGATGTCCCGATCATTATCGTCTCGGTGCGCGATTCCGACCGCGACAAGGTCGAAGCGCTGGATGCGGGCGCCGACGATTTCGTATCCAAGCCGTTCAGCATCGATGAGCTCATGGCGAGGATTCGCGCCGCGCTGCGCCGCACGGGCTTTGCCACCGATACAACTCCCAGGCACATTTCGCTGCCAGGGCTCGAAGTGGATTTCGAGCGGCGGCGTGTGGTGGCAGGCGGCCAGCTGGTCCGGTTGACCCCGACGGAATTCGATATTCTGCGCTATCTGGTGTCGCAGGCGAATAAGCCGGTTCCGCACCGGCGTCTGCTGCAGGCGATCTGGGGTCCCGAATACAGCGATCAGATCGAGTACCTGCGAGTCTTCATAAACCAGTTGCGGAAGAAGATCGAACCGCCCGGACCCCGTCCGACGTTTATCACGACGGAGACGCGGATCGGGTACCGGTTTGTTCTGGAGGAAGCCAAGGTGCCGGACGACGCGATGCACACGCAGAGTTGAGGTGCGCAGCCCTTGTTCAGGGCGCAACATTGGCGAGCTGCCGCGACCATGTACACTGATATATTCGGGCTGTGGCGCAGCCTGGCTAGCGCGCTTGCTTGGGGTGCAAGAGGTCCCGGGTTCAAATCCCGGCAGCCCGACCAGTTAACCCTTTTAGAATCATCATCAGTTCTCCCTTCGGGGACTTCCCCTTTTGGTTTTGTGCTCGAAAATGTGCATAAAATCGAATCAGCTCGTCATCGGTGTGCTCGAAATTCCGCGCTCGTTCGCCTGCCGGTCCAACTTGGTCAGCGCCTCGCGCATCATTCCGAGCTTTGCCTGACTGTACAGCTTGAAGACCTCCGCATCGCCCTGTCTCAACATCTGCGTCACCATATGATCGGCGACGCCGCCCGCGCTCAGTCTTGTGGCAAAGGTATGCCGAAGCTCGTACGGAGCGAAGTACGGCACCCCCGCTCTCTTCAGCGTTCCTGCCCAGACTTTGCGCAGATTGGTCATGTACGGCTTTGCGGCTCCAGTTTTGGGCTTGGGAACAGATACTCGCTTCCAGGCGTTTCCTCCATTTGACGCCGGAACGCCTCGCGGGCGGCTTGGGTCAGCGGCATATCGCCGATGCCGTTCACCGTCTTTGACTCCGCAATGTGAACTACCCCGTTTTCGAGATCGACTTGCTCCTTCTTCATCGGAAGGAGTTCCTTCTTGTACCGAAGACCCATCTCGGAAATGATAACGACGATATTCCTCAGGTAGCCGGGAGCTGCGATTTCGATCTTCGCCTGTTCGGTCGCCGTCATGTAGTGCGGCTTCCGGGTTGACTTGCGCACTGAAACCGGAAACTCGACTGCTAGGCATGGATTTACGGCAAGCCGCTTCTGCTTCACGGCCACGTTCAGAATATGCGACAGGATTCTGAATTCCTGGTGTGCAGTCGCCGGCTTGATCCTTCCGCGAAACTGCAGCCCGAACTTCGTGTGTATCCGTCGCCCGGACTGAAGCCGATCCCCCAGGTACTTCTCGACCGCTTCGGCTGTGATCTCCGAGAGCGCGAGATCTCCGAACATCGGCCTGTAGAAACTTCAGGGCATTCATATTTTGCTGATGGTTCCCCTCGCTTCGGAACGGCGGTTTTGAGCGCCTCTCCATAAACCAGTCGGCCCATTGATTGAATGTTAGTTGTTTGCTGGTCAGAAGAATCGACAGGTTCCCGTCGTCTCGGGCGTCGAGACGATCCCGAAGGAACCGCTCCGCCTCCTGACGATCCGATGTGCCTGCCGACTCCCGTATGATTTCTCCTTTCTGGTCCTTGTAACGGACCTGCCAGAACTCTGAGTTCTCTCGTTTGTACAGCGCTCCGCCGAGCTTCGGCGGTCGTCCTCGTTTACTCATTGATTCCTCCATTGACGTGAAACTGCTGCCGCCACGAATCCAACTCCGACAACCGGAATCGGATCGCGCGGCCCATCATCCGAAAATGGGGAATCTGCTTCCGCTCAACATAAGCATAAACGAGCGAAGTACTGACGCCAAGGAACTCTGCGGCCACCTTAACGTCAACGGGTTTCTCAATGTTTTCGGGATGCGGGTTTGCCAGCCTCGCGGGACGCGGAATCGGGTTCATCACTCCCAGAGCGTCTACGCGCGCTCGGGCAACATTATTTTGGTACATGCCGGGCTCCCCTTCCAGTGGCCGAAACCGGGGTCTCTGCCTGCTGAGCCGCCGACACCTGATGTGGAGTGGGCACCCCCCGAGGAGAGATGACCCACCAATACAACAGGGCGCCGAGAAGCAGGCCAACCAGCAACACCAGTCCCAGGTAGACCCACTGCACACGGCGCATCTCATCGTTCCAGAGGTCGATCGACTCTTTCCCGGAGTCCGCAGCAGCAGTAACGCTGTTTAGCACCCATGCGACGTGGCTTTGCGAATCTTTCATTTGCTGCCGGAATTCCGCCAGAGCGTGATTCTGGCCCGATACCAACTGTCTGAGTCGGTCTCCCTGCTCTTTGAGCTGCCTCCCCGCCTCCGAAACTCCGGACTGCAGAAATTGCTCCTTCACGCCGTCGACAATTTCAGCGGCCAGGGCGGCGGGGCTCAGGCCTTGCGCGATTTCTCCCGGCAGGCCGCTCAACCGATTATTGAGCTTCTGGTGATAGGCGGCGGTAGTTTTTGCAGCCGCAGTCATCTCCTCGATGAGACTGCGAAAAAGTGCGGCCAACTTTGCCCTCTCGCCCGCAATAAGCTCAGGCGTGCTGCGAGTGAGCAGAGCGAGGTATCCCATCGAATACGCCAGGTGCGCGACCTCATCATCAGGGGGAAGCATCCGCAGCCACGGGCGAACATTCTTGTACCAGCCGAGGCGCGACTCTTCCGGAAGAAGGGCCGCCACCTCGTCAATCCATTGAAACTCTCGCTCGGCCTTATCCAATGGAGCGGTTGCGGCCACCGTGACCGCTCCGGTATCGCGAATCGGAGTGACCGCTGGCTGTTTCATGGAAGGAAGAACTCCTTCGCCTTCTCGAACTCCTGAAATAATCGGCGGCGGTAACTCTGCGCCCGGATGACAAATGAAGCCTTCTGCAAATCCGGCGCGTCCGTCTTCCGTTGAGCAATCTGAGCGAGCGTGACGCCATATTGCCGCGATGCGTTTTCAAGTTCCGCGAGCCTGTATTCCATAGAGAGAACCACGGGCTGAAACACCTCGCGAAAACGGGCACTCTGATCGCTCTCCCGCCAATATGCGAAGTCAGCTTGCTGAGACGTAGCATTCTCCACGATCACGTACTGCACTCGGCTTTGGAGGCGTGCTGCCCAGCTCAAAACGCTTTCAACACTGGCGGGGTCGGACGTAACGACTCCGATCGCGGTGAACAAGATCCCTTCATCTGTGAGATCGGGATACATGGTTTCGAACCAGTTCAGCGCCACCTGACCTGATCCGGCACCCATGTCGGCCAGAACCACCGGAGCACCCTCCGAAAGGCAATCGATGAACATATCGAGTCCGGCCTCCGTGTGGATGTTGATCTTCCTCGCGAGACCATTGAAGTAGTGTTTGAGGCTACCGCGCGACTTGTTCTCGGTATCGAGATCGAGGAGTGTAAACGGAATCTGGTTGACGACAAACCATTCGGCGAGGTGAATCATAAATCCGGTCTTGCCCACACCTCCTTTTCCGCCTTGAGTGAAGACCACTCGCTTTCGCGACGCGGGCGCATCGTTTGATACTCGTTCCTTCTTCTCCGACACGTTTCTACCTCCCAACGACCTGCTCAGGAAACTCGGCCCTCGTTTATAAGGGATTGGCAGCGGAGAATCCGAACACCCCGTCGCCGAAAATTTCAGGCCTATACATATAAGGGCCCAGAAAGGAGATTTTGGACGTGGACAGAGAAAATACTTTGAGATTGCCTCAGTCGGTCCTGGCGGACGGCGGCTTTCGGTGCAGTTTGAGCGGTTCATCTTCTTCGTATTTGAAGAGAGGCTGAGGTTCTTCAGCGGGAGTGCGTCGTTTCAAGGCAGCGATTCTCTGCCGCGCATCCTCATCCGCCGCCGACGGCTTCGGTCGATGGAGAGCTTTCGGATCAGAGGGAACTCCGTCTTGGGCCGAACCAATGTTTCGTTTTCTCCGCCCTCGGCGGACGCGGACAAAATCGTGGATCGTGCTGGGCGAAACAGTAATGCTCAGATGTTCGCGGAAAAACTCAGCGATCTCGCGGTATGTGCGGCGTTTTCGTCGCAGGGCCGCGATAACTTCCGCATGAGGGTCCAGCTTGGATCGTGGAGGCTGTCGGGAAGATCATCCAACAACCTGCTGATAATAGGGTCCATCGCAATCCCTACGATGCCTTCATTGTAGGCGCCTGAAGGCCGAACAGAGCCGAATATTGTTCGGTGACATTCGGTGTTATTCGGTGTCGTTCAGCATCCATAAGCCTTTCGGTCGGCTAAGAATCGCTCCCGGAGATGTCCTGGCGGCTGGAAACGGCACAAACACAGGTAGTGGAACATAAAGGGATTGTCGAACGATCTGGTGTTTTTTCCATGCCAACCTGCGCGGCGCCAGTGCCTTACGCCGTTTGCCAAAGCCGACCACGTGTTCGACGATTGTCTGACGCGAGAGCTTAGTGAGGAAAGATCCAAACTATTTTGACCCCGCTGTCCGAAAAGGCCGGTCCAGCCCCCTTATCTGTAGAGGGTTTGGTTTATGCAAGAACACACAGGCAAGGCCCGGAACGCTAGTGTCCCGTCCCATTTAATTATTTACAATACAGGGCGATTCGTGATTCAATGAATTGGTATGTTTGCTCGTGCTACGGCACTGACGGTTGGCGAAGAACAAAAGAGTCAGTTGGAAGAGTTGCTTCGGACAGGGTCCACGCCACAGAAGACCGCTCGCAGGTGTCAGGTTGTCTTGCTGGCAAGTCGGGGGCTGTCGAACAACTTGATTGCCCAACAAACAGGTTTGTCACGGCCCACGGTATTGGCGGTACGCGCTGCGTTCGCCAAACGGGGCACTGCTGGCATCTGCGAACCACAAAAGCGGAAGCGGTCGCGCCGGGTACTGACGCCGGAACTGGAGCAGCGGATTCTGGACACAACGCTGAAGACCAGACCTGCGGACGCGACACACTGGAGCGCGCGCGTGCTGGCCTCGAAGTTGGGCGTTTCCCGCATGATGGTGCAGCGTCTCTGGCAACGCCATGACATCCAGCCGCACCGCGTGGAGAAATTCAAGATCTCGAATGACCCGAAGTTTGAAGATAAGGTGCGGGATGTCGTCGGTCTTTATCTCGACCCGCCTGACCGCGCTCTTGTGCTCTGCGTCGACGAAAAGAGCCAGATTCAGGCATTAGACCGGACCGCTCCGATTCTTCCATTGCGGCCGGGAATACCGGAGCGCCAGACGCATGACTACAAACGGCACGGAACGACGACTTTGTTCGCAGCCTTCAATATCCTGAATGGCAAGGTCATTGGCAGTTGCCTGCCGCGCCATCGCGGCAAGGAGTTCATTAAGTTCCTCAACCAACTGGAAAAGGAGGTGCCCCCGGATCTCGACATCCATCTCATCCTCGACAACTACAGCACCCACAAAAGCGCCGCCGTCCAGAACTGGCTCAAACCAAAGAGACGCCGCCGTTTCCACTTCCACTTCACGCCCACCAGCAGTTCCTGGCTCAATCAGGTCGAACGCTGGTTTGGCCTCATCACCGACAAGATGATCCGGCGAGGTACCTTCCACTCGGTCGAAGAACTGGAACGCGCCATCTACTCGTGGCTCGCCATCTGGAACGATATGCCCAAAGCCTTCTCCTGGAAGGCCTCCGCCGACGTTATCCTCGACAAGGTTCGCCGTTGTAAAGAATTAGCTGGGACGCCACACTAGGATCGCGGTCCGGCTATCCAGAGAAGATCAACATCAGGTCGAGCAGGCAGCGAAAACGAGAGGTTACGCAAACTCCAGCGCGTTCATCCGGGCGGCAATCCGGAACGAACTGAACGGGCGAGAGGAGGTGACCGGCACTGAGGAACGAATTGCCGCAGGGTTTGATCGCGTATCGCGGGAGACCTTCAGCGTTGGTCGTGGTCAGCAGGCGTTCTATGCGCTGTTTGACGCGTTTGCCAAAGTGGTTCTGACTTGCGTGCCAGAACCACCACCCGACGCCCGACAGCAGGCCATCGCCCGCGCGAAGGACCGTTATGACCGGCTGGTAAAGTCTGCCGGCCAGAATATGTCAGGAGACGCGCGGGCTGCCATGCAGGATCTCGTGGGTCATGTCACGAACTGACGAGGATAGAGAATTCCGGCTCCGGCCGACGAAGCCGCACGTTGTTCGGAACGAAGGTGCCGCATGGTCGAACGGATTCAAGATGCTCATGCATTACGCCCGCAGCAGCCGAAAAAACAGCAACCGCGGCGCAGGCGGAAAAGGGAAAGGCACGCGTCCATACCATCAGCGCTGTGCGGTTCGGGTGACGTATCTAAAGAACAGGATTCGAGGGCAATGGAGGGCGCACGGGCGATATCTGGCTCGCGAGAGTGGAACATTCGAAAACGACGCGAAGGCCGTCGGATTCAATCGTGAGAGCGGCGGAGTCGACATTGCCATACAGCTTGAAAACTGGCAGGGTGCTGGCGACGAGCTCTTATGGAAAATAATCGTCTCGCCGGAATTCGGCGACCGGGTCGATCTTTCTCGCCTGACTTGTGACCTGATCAAACGGATGGAGAAGGATCTGGGAACGGAGCTCGAATGGGCGGCGGTTGAGCATCACAACACGGAACATCCGCACGTTCACATGGTGGTTCGGGGAATCAGAAGTGACGGTGGTTCGTTGCGCCTAAGTAGGGATTACGTACAGCAAGGGATTCGGAGCGTTGTGGGAGATCTCTGCACGCGCCAACTCGGTTATCGTACGGAACTTGATGCGATCGAATCCGAGCGGCGCGAAATCACGGAGAAGCGATTCACCTCGATCGATCGCCGTTTCCTGAGAGACGCGAGCGATATCCGCCTGGACTTGGGGCCACATTACTTCTCCGTCATTCGCAATTCGCTACAGCCTGACTTGAGTGAGTCGGCACGCGTTCGCGCGCGACACGAGGCCGCCCGCCTCGCCGTACTCGAGCGGATGGGACTGGCAGAATCGTCGGGGTCGAGCGCCTGGCGAGTGCGCCGGGATTTCGAGCAGATTCTCCGGGCTATGCAGCGGACCGCCGACCGGCAGAAGACACTTGCTGTGCACGGGGTCGTGATGTCAGACAGTCGCCTTGTCATCGAAGTTCTTGATTCGGTAAAGATGACCTCAGTCGAGGGCAGGGTGCTTGTTCACGGCCAGGACGAACAGTCCGGACGCAACTACCTGATGCTGGAAGGAACCGACGCCAAGGTTTACTTAATCAATTACACGCCAGAAATAGAAGCAGCACGCAGTCGCGGTGAAGTGCAGACCAACTCGTTTGTGCGGTTAAGCAGGCCATCCGGAGGAAGGGCGGTGATCGATATCAACGATATGGGTGATGCTGAGGGGTTGTTGAGCAATTCCGGCTATCTTCGAACAGTTGCGCGACAACTTCTCAAGCGTGGCATCGTGCCGACCGAGGACGGCTGGGCAGGTTGGCTCGGACGATATCAGGCCGCGCTCTGCAAGGCCACCAGTGAGATCGAGGAGTCGAAAGAACAGGCCTTAGTCCTCGGACAGCGAAGGAGCCGGAGTCGGTACCGATCGGGGGGCAGATGAGTGGACCAGTGGCAATCGAACTGCGCACCAAGTGTCTGCACGCCGGGAGTACCCCAGACCGCGGACCCCTTCAGAGCCCAATAATGCTAACCTGATTCTTCGCTAGGCTGCGAATAACCAAGTCGGAGTTCCTTTTTGATCCGGGAGGTTCCCTTTGAATACTCGCATCGCCTGTGCTCTTCTGCTGTTTGCCGCGCCGCTCACCGCTGCACAGTATCAATTAGCCGCAAGTCCTGAAACCGTAGTGGTTGGACACTACTGGTCAGAATCGAAGCCGGTACTGACGATCAAATCCGGTGATGCCGTAACGATAGAGACAGTCGGTACGGCCAGTGTCGCCGCGCTCGAACGCCTCAACGTTCCCGCCGATCAGATCCCGGAATCGCTGCGCGCGATTACTCGCGCAACAGACAACAAAACCCTTGATCGGGGACCCGGCGGGCACATTCTTACCGGCCCTGTCTTTATCGAGGGCGCAGAACCTGGAGACGTTCTCGAACTGCACATCGATAAAATCACGATGCCGGTTCCGTGGGCACACAACAGCTTCAGCCCGACGTCCGGCTTCCTCAAGGAGGATTTCAAAGAGAGATACGGACGCATCATCAAGCTGGACCGCGAGCACATGGTGGCGCTTTTCGCGCCAGGCATCACGATCCCTCTGCATCCGTTCTTCGGGAGTATGGGGGTAGCGCCACCCCCTGCCGCGGGGCGCATCAGCAGCGCGCCTCCCGGCATCCATGCAGGCAATCTTGATAACCGGAATTTGACCGCTGGTTCTACGCTGTTCATACCCGTGCACGTGAAGGGCGCACTGTTTCAGGTGGGAGACGGTCACGCCGGTCAGGGGGACGGTGAAGTCGACATCACAGCCATGGAAACCCCGCTCATCGGGACCTTCCGCTTCGTGGTCCGCAAAGACCTTCACCTGACATGGCCACGCGCGGAGACACCGACGCACTTCATCGTGATGGGGACCGATGAAGACCTCACAGTCGCAACGCAGATTGCAGTTCGCGAGATGCTCGACTTCCTCGTCAGCTCACGTGGGCTTTCCAGAGAAGAAGCCTACGTTCTGTCCAGCATCGCCGCCGATTTTGAGATCACTCAGCTGGTGGATGGCAAGAAGGGCGTACACGGCATGATCGCGAAGTCCATATTCGTGCAGAAGTGAACCCTACCTCCCGCAACGACAGGTGATCTGTGCCGACGGCCTCGGCGTCACATCTAACCCACCCCATCAGGCGATGGTTTGTCACCGGCCCGATTGCTAACATGGTGACGCTCGGGCCTGCCGTGGCCACGCCGACACGCACCCAATCTGTCAGCACCGAGGGATTGTTGCGATGAAGGTTGTCTCACGTGGGGCTCTACGAATGCTGGTTGGCATTTGCGCTCCGTTTGCCGTATTTGCGCAAAACCCGCCTGCCCCGGAACTGGAACATGCGCAGAACACCGCCCGCGCGATCTACTTGTTTGCGGAGCGCTGTGGCGCGTGCCATGACTCTTCCAGGAACTCGGTGCCGGATCGCTACGCGCTGAATTCGCATACGCCGGAAGATATTCTCGCTACGCTGACCATCGGCTCCATGACGCAGTTTGCGAAAGGTTTGACTGACATGGAGGTCCGCTACCTCGCCGTCTATCTCGGTGGACGACCCCTGGGAGCCGCCGCCGCCGGGGATATCAAGGCCATGAAAAATGCCTGCTCCGGCAATCCCCCCGGAAACACCGGCGCAGTTGGCGAATGGAACGGCTGGGGGCCCGACCAGGGTAATTCACGCTTTCAACCCAGCGCCGGCCTTTCGGCCGCTCAGGTCTCTGCGTTGAAACTGAAGTGGGCGTTCGGCTTTCCGAATGGCAATTCCGCTTACGGACAGCCGTCCATTTCTGCCGGACGAGTTTTCGTGGGCTCTGACACCGGCTTCGTCTATTCACTCGATGCAACCAGCGGCTGCGTCTACTGGTCCTATCAGGCTAAAGCTGGAGTTCGCACTGCCATTACGGTAACGCGCGCCGGAAAGTCATCCACCGGCGGAGCGAAGACCGCGAAGACTTTGGTCTACTTTGGCGATGTCAAAGGCAACGTCTACGCGGTGAATGCGGAGACCGGCGCAGGCGTCTGGATGGAGCGTGCCGACAAACACCCCATCGCGCGCATCCTGGGATCCCCAAAGCTGGTGGGAAGCCGTTTGTACGTTCCCGTCGCGTCGCTGGAGGAATCGTCTGGAGGAAATCCTCTCTATCCATGCTGCACTTTCCGAGGCAGCGTCGTGGCTTTCGATGCCGCTAGCGGCAAACAGATCTGGAAGACCTATACCCTTGCCGAAGAGCCCAAACCGGTAAAGAAGACATCGCAGGGAACGCAGCTATGGGGTCCTGCCGGCGTTGGCATCTGGTCCACCCCCGCCGTCGATACCAGGCGGAACGTGCTTTATGTCGGCACGGGCAATGGTTACACCTCGCCGGTTCCCGATACCTCCGACGCGGTGCTCGCCATTGGGCTGGACACGGGAAAACTGATCTGGTCGAAGCAGCTTCTCGCAAACGATGCGTCAGTATCGAATTGCCGCCCACGTGAAGGAGTCCAAAAATCCGAGACGTGTCCGGAAGAGGAAGGACCCGACTTTGACTTCGGCAGTCCCCCTATGCTCCGAACTCTGCCCGGCGGCCGCACCCTGATCGTGATCGGACAAAAGAGCGGTGACGCATGGGCCCTCGATGCCGACAGGCGAGGCGAGGTCGTGTGGCATCGCAACGTAGGGCCGGCGGACGGCGGCGGTGGCATGTTGTGGGGATCAGCGGCGGACAACGAGCAGGCCTATTTTCCCGTAACGAGCCGCCAGAGAACGGAGCCGATCGGTTTGGCCGCGGTAAAGCTGACGAGTGGCGAACTGGCCTGGCATGCATCGCCGCCTGCCGGCAGTGCCGCGCCCGATGCCGTTATTCCCGGAGTGGTCTTCTCCGGCGCCAATAACGGCAACATGTATGCCTATTCGACTGCCGATGGACATCTGCTCTGGCAGTTCGATACCAACAAAACTTTTTCGACCGTCAACGGAGTTGTTGCCAGGGGCGGCAGTTTGAATGGTTCGGGACCAGTGGTGTCCGGAGGCATGCTCTACGTTCCATCCGGTTATTCCGATTTGGGCGGCGGCATCCGCGGCAACATTTTGCTGGCATTTGGGGTCCAATGAAATATTTTCTCGCCGCTGGTGGCTTTCCTGAGATATCCCCAAGCCGCCTGTAAGAGCTTAGAATAGTTTGAGCGCCATCGCTCTCGCGGACACGCGAGATATGGCGTCATCAGTCGACAGAACGGGCTCCTCGTAATGCGCTGGGCTTTTGAATGGAGGCCATCATGGGCGAATTAACTGAAGAAACGCGCCGGCGGTTCATCGGGTTTTTCTCTGGTATCGGGCTCAGCGGAACGCTTCTGCCGGGAGTATTGTGGGCACAACTACAGCAGGGTGCTTCCCAAACAATCACGCAGGCGATGATTCGCGACGCGTTGGCGCTTTCCGGCCTCTCGTTTGGCGACGAAGATCAAAGGATCATGCTGCAGGCGGCGAATCAGAATCTTGCGCGCTACGAAGACGTGCGGCAACTCAGCATTCCGAACGACATCGCGCCGCCGTTTTACTTCAGCCCGATCGTGCCCGGCATGAAGGTAAACCGAACCCGCTCGCCATTCCATTTCAGTTCGCCCCGCGTGCGCCGCCCCGCCAATCTGGAGGAGGCCGCGTTCTGGCCTGTCACCCAACTTGCGCATCTGATCCGGACACGACAGGCGACGTCCGTTGAACTTACTGAAATGTACCTGGCGCGGCTACACAGGTACAACGACAAGCTCAACTGCGTTGTCACGTTCCTTGATGAGCTGGCGCTGGCGCAGGCGAAGCAGGCCGACGCGGAGATCGCCGCAGGCAGGCACAGGAGTCCTTTGCACGGAATTCCATGGGGCGCGAAGGACATCATTGCGGTGAAAGGGTATAAGACGACGTGGGGTTCCGACGCCTATAAGGACCAGGTCCTGGACGGAGAAGCGAGTGTTGTCGAAATGCTCCGCGAGGCAGGCGCCGTATTGCTGGCAAAGCTGGCTTCGGGTGAACTCGCACAGGGAGACCGCTGGTTTGGCGGCCAGACAAAAAATCCCTGGAATACCGCTGAAGGTTCGAGCGGATCGTCGGCCGGCCCCGGCTCCGCAACCGCAGCGGGCCTTGTTGGATTCTCGATCGGTAGTGAGACCAGCGGGTCGATTCTCAGCCCGTCAGCCCGGTGCGGTGCGACCGGCCTCCGTCCGACGTTCGGGCGAGTGAGCAGGTATGGAGTGATGACGCTTTCCTGGACGCAGGACCGTCTGGGTCCGCTCTGCCGCTACTCCGAGGATTGCGCGGTCGTCATGAGTGTGATCGCCCGCCCCGATGGGCGCGATATGAGCGTCTCGGAAATCCCGTTCAATTGGAATTCGCATTTCGATATCCGCAGGCTGCGCGTTGGCTACCTGAAAGAAGCGTTTGACGAAACCACGGATCCGGTTTCCAAGCGAAATGAAGAACTGGTGTTGGCGCAGGTTCAGGCTCTCGGCGTGAAACCGATTCCCGTCAAGGTACCGAAAGCGTCTGCCGATGCCGCAACTTTCGCAGTGGAATCGGCTGTCTTTTTCGACGAACTCGTTCGCACGGGCCGCGACAAACAGATGACGAATCCCACCCGCGCAAATGGCTTCCGGTCGAGCCGTCTCATTCCCGCCGTCGAGTATCTTCAGTCGCAGCGCGCCAGAACAATGATGATGATGAAACTCGCGGAAGCGACCGCCGACGTTGATGTGTATCTGGTCCCGGCGAATTCCGGCGGCGGAGGTGGTGGCCGCGGACGCGGTGACGCCCCCACGCCAGGGGTCTCCGGCGGGTCAGGCCCCGCCGGCGAGGCTGCCCCTCCGAATGCGCCCGGGCGCACGGCCACGGGACGGCACTTCAACATGGCAAACTCTGCGGGCTATCCCGCGGTCAGCGTTCCGAACGGTTTTAACGATGCCATGAGTCCGACGGCAATTACGTTTTACGCGCGGCCATTTGCCGAAACAGAATTGCTGGCGCTCACCAAGGCGTGGCAGGACTCCTCTGGGTTCCACCTGAAGCACCCGAGTCTCGACGGCGCGATTCAGGTGCAGAAATCAAGTTTGTAAGGCCGCGCCGCGCACTTCGTAGTCTCCCGTCCCGCACCGCGCCGCACTGCAGGCTCCCGCGAACGCCGTGGCCTTGGGCGGAGTGACGAGGTGAAGATCGTTTTTTTCTATGAGAGGCATAGCGAAGGCAGCGTTGCCTGATGCACGCCCGCGTGATACTAACTAATGGCTCTTGCTTCCGGATTCCCGTTAGTTTCCGAGCCACAAGGTCTTGCTCGGATTCAAACCGCAAGTCCTTGCGGTTGCGACCTGTCCTCGCCCCGGCGTTTCAAAAATCAAACCTGGAGTCTGATATGAAATTCGTACGGCCCGCGGTTGTGTGCGAGGTGCCGATCACCGAGGATCGCCTGCGTGGGCTATGGTCCATCGCTAATACCAGGAAGTCAGGGGGTTCGGCGAGTTCATCCCTTCAGCGGAAAAAGATTGAAAGCCATTAAAAGAGGATTCATGAAACGAATTCTGTGCATCACCATACTGGCCGCGATGGGCCTCTCCGCCCAGACTGCGCGCCAGATTACCAGTCCCAAAGCGCAATTCGGGTTCGATGTCGGCGCTGATTATCGACTGGTCAACTACTCGCAGCTGGAAGCTTATTGGAAGAAGCTTGCCTCGGAATCCGACCGGATCAAACTAACCGATATCGGGACCACGGCCGAAGGTCGCCATCAATGGATGGCAATAATAACGTCGCCCGAAAATTTGAAACACCTCGCCCGTTATAAGGAAATTTCCCGGAAACTGGCTGCGGCAGAGGGACTCTCTTCCGACCAGGCGCATGCGCTGGCGCGCGAAGGCAAAGCGGTGGTCTGGATCGACGGCGGACTCGCACGCAACCGAGATCGCCGGATCGCAGCAGCTACTGGAGATGGTGTATCAAATGTTGACCCGCAACGATGCGGAGACCATGCGCCTGCTGAACGACGACATTCTCCTCTGCGTGCCCGCGAATCCCGACGGACAGGAATTGGTGGCCAACTGGTACATGCGCGAAAAGGACGAAAGCCGGCGCACGATGAACGACCTGCCCCGCCTGTACAACAAATATGTCGGCCATGACGACAATCGCGATTCGCTGACCTCGAACATGCCGGAAACCGCCAACATGAACCGGCAACTCTTTCATCGAGTGGAACCCGCAGCTCATGTACAACCATCACCAGTCCGGCCCGGCAGGCGAAGTGATCTTCATCCCGCCGTTCCGCGACCCCGTGAATCACAATCTGGACCCGCTGGTGACTCTCGGAATCCAGGCCGTCGGCACCGCCATGCACGAACGCCTGGTGGCCCAGGGTAAGGGGGGAAGCGGCATGCGCACGCAAGCCAATTACGACGGTTGGTGGAACGGCGGCATGCGCAATACCGCCACGTATCACAACACCATCGCGCTCCTTACGGAAATTATCGGCAATCCCACGCCCATGGAGATTCCACTGATTCCCGAGAAGCAGCTGTACATCAGCGATCTGCCGTTGCCCATCGCGCCGCAGCAGTGGCACTTCCGGCAGACCATCGATTATCTGATGGAAACCAACCGGGCCATGCTGGATTACGCGGCGCGCAATCGCGAGACCCTGCTCTACAACATCTACCGAATGGGGATGAACTCCATCGAAAAAGGTAGCGGAGATTACTGGACCATCACGCCGAAGCGAATCGACGCTTTGCGGGCGGCAGCAGGCGAGCCGGCGAACACGAGTGGAAGAGGTGGGGCTGCAACGGGAGGAGGGGATTCACCGAGTGGCGGTGCTGCTGCTCGAGGCGCCTCCGCGGCTCTCTACGAGAAGGTTCTGCACGACCCTAAGATGCGCGATCCGCGCGGCTACATCATATCCTCCGACCAGCCCGACTTCCCGACCGCCACGCGTTTCATCAACACGCTGCTCAAAAGCGGGATCACGGTACTGCAAGCCTCGGCCGTGTTCACCGTGGCAGGTAAGAGCTACCCGGCGGGATCGTACGTGGTCAAAGCGGCGCAGGCCTTCCGGCCTTTCCTGCGCGACATGTTCGAGCCACAGGACCATCCGCGCGACGATCTGTTTCCCGGCGGGCCTCCCATCCCGCCGTATGACATTGCCGGCTGGACCCTGGCGATGCAGATGGGCGTCCAGTACGAACGCGTCTTCGAAGGCTTCGACGGGCCGTTCACGAAGCTCAGCGGGTTACAGAAACCGATGCCGCGCAACATAACAGGATCGGCGAATCCGGCGGGATATCTGATCAGTCACCGCAGTAATTACTCCTTCACTTTGGTGAACAGGCTCCTGAAGGCCAATGCCGAAGTGTACTGGTTGAAGGGAGCCGCGCAGGCCGGGGGCACTGATCTGGGTACCGGAGCAATCTGGGTCCCTGCCTCTGCCGTCGCGCTGCCCGTGTTACGGAAAGGTGCGGCTGATCTTGGCGTGGCGGTGTATGCCATGGCGCAGTCGCCCAACGGCGAAGCCTTCCTCATTCCGCACGTGCGCATTGGTTTATACGATCAGTACGGCGGCCTAATGCCTTCGGGATGGACACGCTGGCTTTTTGAGCAGTACGAATTTCCCTTCGAAGTGGTGTATCCGCAAACGCTGGACGCCGGGAACCTGAAGAGCCGCTTTGACGTAATCGTATTTCCGGACGGCGCAATTGGGGCCGGCAGAGGTGGGCGAGGCGGGGGGCGCGGTGGAACCGGGCCCGATCCGGAGAGCGTGCCCGCAGAGTATCGCGGCTGGTTGGGACGCATTACCGAAGAAAAGACCATTCCGCAGATCAAGCAGTTCGTGGACGCAGGGGGCGCGGTGGTGACCGTGGGAAGCTCCACCAGCATGGCCGGTCTGCTGGGAGTGCCGCTGGCCAATGCCCTCACAGGAGTGAGCCGCGACAAGTTCTATATTCCGGGCTCGCTGATGCGGGCCAGCATCGACAATACCAACCCGCTGGCTTACGGTATGCCTGATACCGCGGACGTGTTCTTCGACAACAACCCTGTTTTTCGCTTGCCGGCCGATGCCCGGGCGAAGGGCGAAGCTCCGGTCGCCTGGTTCTCCGGTAAAGAGACCCTCGACAGCGGTTGGGCGCTGGGTCAGCAGTTGCTCGATGGCGCCGCGGCGGTGGTGGAAGCGAAAGAAGGCGAAGGGAAGGTGTTACTGATGGGGCCGGAAGTGACTTTCCGCGGTGAGCCGGACGGTACCTTCAAGCTGCTCTTCAACGGACTCTTCTACGGCGCGGCCAAACCGACCACGCTGCATCAGGGAAGGTAACTCGAGGATGTTGCCCGAGGTTACCTTGAGCCTCGGGAAGAATTGACCAACGAACCGGGCCGGGACAGAATGCCGGCAAGCACGGCTATTCAGATCGTCTGCCCGGGTGCTCCAGGCAAGGACCAGATGCCGCGAGTCACGTTCGCCCGGCAGGCCGCGATCGCCGCGCCGGAGCATCTTCTTATCATTCCCGCTGTTTGGGCCATTGCTGCAGCAGGTCATGGGTTTGGTCTGGAAAAACAGCCCTGCGACTCGCGTTTGCGCGCCAGCCGGGGGGGCCGCAGTGCGTCGCGGAATGAACTTGCAGTACGAACCGCGCGGCATCGTAGATAAAGGACCGCGCACCTTGGCGCCAGCGTTTCTTCCGCACATTTCCGACGCAACTCCGTGAGCGCTTTCGACGAGTTGCGGCGATGGGCGGAACGATTACGCCGACCTACGTGCCGAATGCATTTGAAACCGCCCCGCGATCCCGATGGGCGACCGGTATCAGCTCATCAAGGGCTGACAGGGGGCGGCCGGGTATCAGCGGTACTGGAATCTTTGTTTCACCCTGTCGATATCGAACGCGCTTAAGGGGAGCTCTCCCGCGATCAGTTGCCGGCCGGAGAGCGAGGGCTTCTCCACTCCCTCCGTCCCATGCTCAGCCGATCCGGTGAGCATGTGCACCAATTCATGGGCCACCACCCGCCCCAGCGCCCGCCCGATCAGAAGATCCGCCTGGGCGTAATCGCCGCCCACCATCGCGTTGCGGACCGAATTGACAACCCGGTCGCAATTCACCTCGCCAAAGGGCTGTATTTCGCCGCCAACTGATTGCGTCATTGCCAGCGGGCCGAGTCGGTAATCATTGTCGACTGGCGCCGTCGGCTCGTATTTGCAGGCACCCTTGAATGTCATCACAACCAGCGCGCTGTAGGAGGCGTAGTTATCCTCGCCCAACATTCGCCAGTCGAGTTGCACACCGCTTGACTGCAGGACGAGGCCCGACTCGCGCTCCATCTCTTTCAGGGATGGTCGTGGGAACGGACCTCTGATGTCAAGAATCACCGTCAGAACGGAGGGTGGTACTCGTCCAACGCCAGCACCAAGAGGCACGGCCAGTCCGGCAATCAAACAGAAATAAATCGCGACGCGGAGCATTCTCGATCAGGGAGAAAGCCAGCAACATGGCTCCGTCGTTAGTATATGCAGACGGGGACGCCGAACGCAATAAAAAGTGATGAGGCCAATCGGAAAAATTGATTCTAGGGTCTGGGATGGTTAAAGAAATTTAATGATTTGACTCGTGGCCTTGCACATTGATCAATGCCCCCGGCGAAGTCCGCCGGGGGAGAGATCGTTTTCTCGGTGTCGACGTGGTGCAGAAGGTCTTTCGACAGATTTTTCGGAGCGTCGGGACTTTTGGCGGTGCCGGCGTGTCGAGGAGTTGGCCTTGCCGAAGCGAGTTCGCGCTCACCGATAGATCGCCGACCTACAGCGATATTTCGCTCGGTCCGAGCGATCGGGCAAAAGCAAGAATGCAAACTGGCATCGACGCGGCGCCCGGATCAACCAGCGCGCGGAGAACCCGCTCGAATTCAGCGGTCTTCCGGAGGAGAATCCTTGCCGTTCGGCCTGATCTCAACGCCGCTCGAGGATTTGAGGCTGGTGACCCACAAGTAGAACGCTCCGCTCCTCGCACGGTAGCCGCTGACGGATACCTCGTTCCCGGGTTCAAGCGAAGTCGCGGTCCATCCTTTCAGGTGGAGAGGGTTAGCCAGTTCGCCGTGCCACTTCTGGACCTGTCCCTTATCGCTCTTTACATCGAAATCGACGATGCAGTGCGGGTTTGTGTAGTGAAATTCGGTAACGATTCCCTTGAGCGCTATCTTCGTTGTCTGGTCGAATTCGGCATAGCCGTGGTGTGCAATTGCCAGGGTTGGAATCAGGAGGAACGCGGCTGCTGCATTCCAGCAGCTCATTTTCATAAATGCTTTTGGCATCGATATGTTTACCAGGCCCCGTCTTCGATCCAACGTTCCAGATCGCGCACGTAGTGATGACCGTTGAATGTGTACTCCGGGACAGTGACGACCACATAACCTTTGCCCACCAGCGGAGTGCCTTCCTTATTCATCTCTCTTGCCGCGGTCGCCACGACCCAGATATCGTAGTTGGCTCCGGGATTCTCTGGCGAAGGCACCAGCAGGCCGCCAGGCGTGACTTTGCCGACTTTATCGTTGCCGCTGGCGTCCAGGGCGTAGAAGACTTCCATTGACCATGTAACATCCACGGGGCCGAGTTCAAGATCGTCCGCGGTGTGCGGCTTGCCATCCGGGCCCCGCTGGTATCCGATGGCTTCGAACACCTGGAAACCCCGGGGATACTTGCTGCTTCCGAATGCGGCCATCGACGATTCCGGCGTGGCTTTGATGTAATCCACACGATCATAGACGGCCAGAGCGGTCTCGAGTACCGTATCGAAGAGGCGGATATCGCGGGGGCCGGGGGCGGCGTTTGTGGCGACGCCCACCTCGACTACGAGTTCCTTCGAACTATGAGAAAGGATGTGGCGAACGTTGATTCCCTGCCCGAGGTTCAGATCTCGCGGCGTGACTTGCGCGGGGATGTTGTCTCCGATCAATCGAACGGACACGGATTGTGATCCGCTCTTCAGAGACGGGCGATCAACACCGAGTAACATCGCGCCGGGTGAGGGCCGACGCAGCTCAACGTCAATGCCGAACTCCTGATACTGTCCCCAGAACCAGCGGCCCTCGGCTCGGGTTTGATCCGGCGACAGCCACATAACCTCGCGTGCCTCGCCCGACGGATGGTCTGGAGGGGAGCCGGCAACATTGACGCCATGGGAGCGGCCCCGCCATGCGTAGTCTCCGAAAATCTGAGTCTGGCCGGTACGAGCGATCGTCTCCCCATTCCCGGCTGAGCGAAGAGTCGTGCGCGTGGTGAACTCTCCTGGCGCGGTCCCGGGATCAACCTGCATCTCTCCGAAGAACCGGCCGCGGCCGAGTATATGGGCGGCAACGAGCCATCGACCGGTCAGATTCGATGAGGCGCGCGCGCGGGTACTCCAGGAGTCCCATTCGGGATTGTGAAGAGGTGCGGTCCTGGCAAGGAACCCAAACGCCGGATCGTTGCGTGCGACTTTGTATTGCGCGGCATGCTCATCGGCTAGCAAATTCCAGTCATCGGGTGAACGGCGCCATGACATAGGCCGGGCGGCCGGATGGCACTTGGTACAGGCGGCGAGCGGATAGTCGTTCCCCAGGCCTGCTTCGTCGTGCACCCGACGCTCTGCGTAGTACATCACTGGTTTTGCTTCTTCGGGAGTCAGCCCATGACTGGCGCTGAGGTACCTGACAATCGAGCGCGCCTCTGTCGCGGTCAGTACCACGCCCTTCTGCAGGATCATTTTCTTCACGGCTTCCTGCCATCCTTCCGGCGTGGTGCGCTCGAAAGAAATGCGCGGCATGATTCCGCGCTCATCGGGGGGATGGCAGGTTCCGCATTTGGCCTTTACGACTGCATCGGTAACCGGAATGCCTTCCTGGCCCAACAGCAATAACGGTGCAGACACCAGAAACGCCAGCAACGTTTTCATCGGAGACACCTGTTTACCGATTCGGAAGTACCGCAACGCGCGTTCGCTATTCTGGCTGGATGGAACCGGTGCTGGTGCGGGGTGACGGGGTTGCCGCGTCTTGCTGTGTCCATCTGCTCGGACAGGCGGGAATTCCGGTAAGGCATGATCGTCCGACTCGTCACCGCTTGCCTGCAATCATGTTGAGCGAAGCCGCCATCGCCCTGATTGCCGACGTGTTCGGACGCAAGAATCTGTTTCGCGAACTGCCTCGGATCGAACGCCGGTCGGTGCTTTGGGGTCCGGGGGCGACCGAAGTTGCTCTGCCCCACTCCGCAGTCGTCATGTCTGAAGAAGCATTGCTTGAGAGCATCAGGTCGGATGCACCAGCCACAGAGGGGGGTGGCGATCCGGCGTGGCACGTTTACGCATCGCGTCCTTTGCCGGAGGAATCCGCGGAGCGTGGATTCGGATCGCGGATGGCCTATGCATCGATAGCAGCGCTGAGGGAGGGAGGGGAACCGGGGTGCTGGGCTGAATCTGTTGAGTGCGGTTGGCTGTTCCTGATCGGAGATGGAACGGGCAAAGGCTGGCTCCTGTCGGTAGGAGGCACGACTGCGCAGACTCTGGGACAAAGCCGCCTTGTTGCCCGGCAGATTGCGCATTTGGGAGAAGCGGGGGGCGTGTTTCCCGCCTTCCCGCGAATGGCCGATCCGCTCTGCGGCAGCCAGGACAGCGGACGAAGGGTGAGCGGCAACTGGATGGCTTGTGGAACCGCGGCCGTGGCGTTTGATCCGCTCTGTGGCGACGGAACCGCGAACGCGATACGGGAAGCGATTCTTACTGCGGCCGTGATTCGCGCGGCTTACAATGGAGCGGACGTCGACCAGATCCTTGCGCACTATGAAGCCCGATTGACCGCGGGTTTCCAGAGGCATCTGGCAAACTGCGCAGGCTTTTACCGCACCGGTGGCGAGGGGCCATGGTGGCGAGAGGAACTCGACTCGGTCGAACGAGGAGTCACCTGGTGCGGGGAGAAAATGTCGATGCGGCCGTCGTTCCGATACCGGCTGAACGGATACGAACTCGAACCGGTCGCTTAGACAACGGGGAGTCATTGTACGCCCTTGTGGCGATGGCACGCTGTTAGTGCCCGCGAATGCCTAATTGCGCGCATCTCCTGAGAAGAAGCTTAACGTAGGAATGACGGGCTGCCGGATAGTCCTTCGCGATGCCTCCGATAGAAAAAATCGATCTCCAAGAAAATAAGTTTTCAATTGGAGACTAATGAATGAAAGCGGTTTACAATCGGGAACAATGACGCCTGCCGCTACCGTCGCGCAGTGGAAAACATACGGCAGGCTATGGATCTTTCTACGTCCGTACGCGAAACGGCTGATGCTGGTGCTGGTCGTCAGCCTTTTTTCGACAGGCCTTGGACTCGTGCAGCCATTCATCACCAAGCTGCTGATCGACGATGCGCTTTTGCGGCGTGACATGCGTGCGCTTGAGTGGATCGCCGGATTGATGTTCGTCACTTCCGTTCTGGGCTTCGTGCTCAACATAGTAGCCAGCTACCGCTACGTGAAGGTCTCGGCGGCGATGCTGTTCGATATGCGAGTGGCATTGTTCCGCCATCTGCAGACGCTTTCTCCGCGCTTCTATGCCAGATTTCGAATGGGCGATCTGATGTCGCGTCTGAACAGCGACGTCGGCGAAGTACAGCGTGTCTCGGCCGACTCGCTCCTGTCGGTGCTAAGCAACGTGGTTTTCTTTGTGGGCTGCGTGGGCATGATGGTGTGGCTGAACTGGCGGCTATTCCTGGTGAGCATCGTGCTCGTGCCGGCGTGCCTGCTGACTTTTCTTCACTACCAGCGCCAACTTACGGCGCTCACCAAACAACTACGCGAGCGCAGCGCGGATCTTGGCAGTCTGTTTGTCGACACGATTCTTGGAATGCGTGTGGTGGTTTCGCTGCAGGCAGGCGAACACGAAGCGAACCGGTTCCGCGAGCGCAACGACGCGTTTGTGCGCACGATGCTGCGCGTGCAGATTACATCGTTCATGACAGGGGCGCTGCCGGGAACCATCCTGACCGCATCAACATCGGCCGTGTTTCTGTATGGCGGTTGGCAGATCATGCGCGAGCAGATGACGATTGGCACGCTGGTGGCCTTCATGGCCTATCACATGCGTCTGCTGTCGCCGGTGCAGACGCTGATGGGGATGACGTCGGGGCTGGCTTCGGCGCGAGTCTCGCTGGCGCGCATATTCGAATTGTTCGACACGCCAGCCGAGGTCCAGGAACTCCCGCACGCCGCGGCGCTGCCTGGGGTGCGGCAGGCGATCCGGTTTGAAAACGTGTCGATGCGATATGACCGCGAGCCGGTGCTGCGGGACGTCACGCTCGAGATACCCGCGGGAATCTTCTGCGCAATCCTCGGACCGAGCGGCGTCGGAAAGTCAACGATGGCGGACCTCATCGTGCGTTATCTGGATCCGGACGAAGGAAGGATTACTATCGATGGGCGCGACATCCGTGAACTCAGGCTGCACGATCTGCGGCGAGAGGTGATCCTGCTCGATCAATCGCCTTACCTGTTCAATGACACGATCGCGGCGAATATCTCCTTCGCGATGCCGGACGCGCCTCGAAGCGCGATTGAGCAAGCGGCGCGCGCCGCCGGTCTGGACGAGTTGCTGCAGCGCCTGCCCGAAGGCTACGAGACGCAAACCGGCGAGCGCGGGCTGGCTTTATCCGCCGGCGAGCGCCAGAGAATTGCGCTGGCACGTGCATTGCTGCGGCGACCGAGCGTCTTGATTCTGGACGAGCCAACTTCGGCTCTCGATGCGCAGACGGAACAGTTAATTGCCACCAGCCTCCGTAAGACTTTGCCCGATTCGACCCTGATCGTCATCACTCACAGACCGGCGCTGGCGGAGGTCGCCGAGGCGATCATTACGATCGAATCCGGCAAAGCGCAGATTTCCTATGATGCACACTCCGTCTCCCGCTTCTGACGACGCGCCGCCGTCCGCTTTTTTTTCCGGCGTCACGGGGAGAGGCGTGCGGGTGGGTGTAATCGACAGCGGTGTCCACGCCGCCCATCCGCACATCGGGCGTGTGGCCGGCGGAGCGTCAGTGGCGATGGATGGAAGACTTGAAGAAGGCGTCTATCAGGATATTCTCGGCCACGGCACGGCGGTGATGGCCGCCATTCAGGAGAAAGCGCCCGCAGCGGAGTATTTCGCGATCCGGGTGTTTCAGGATTCACTGCGAACAACGGGGGCCTGTCTAGTGCGAGCCATCGACTGGTGCATTGACCAGAGGATGGACGTTGTCAACCTGAGCCTGGGGTCGGCGAACAGCGCGCATCGCGAGTCCTTCGCCGATGCTGCTGATCGGGCATTGAGGGCGGGAGCGTTGCTGGCTGCGGCACGCGAGGTTGACGGACAACTGTGTTACCCGGGGTGCCTGCCGATGGTTTTCAGCGTGGGTCTCGATTGGGATTGTCCGCGCGATCGTTATCGTTGCGAAGCGACCGGCGAAGATGCTGTATTCTACGCGTCCGGCTATCCGCGCCCTGCCCCCGGCGTCCCGCTCAGGCGGAACCTGCACGGCATCAGCTTCGCTGTCGCCAATATGACGGCTTTTATAGTCCGCGCCTGCGAGGGCGGCAATGGAGCGAGGAGCGGAGCGGACCGCGCGCGTTATATTAGCGACGTTCTAAAACGCGAATGCGCCGCTTCAATCACAATTTGATTTGTACAAGCGGCGCCCCTTTCGGTTATCATCAGTCTGACCTGACTTGTCCACGATGCCGCGTGATTCCGCCTGTACGAATCGCGTCGTCGGGTTGTTCTTCATGACAATGATCATGACAATGATAAGGAAGAAGGTCGATGCGAAATCTATTATGGGTGGCATGCGTTGCATGCCCGGTTTTTCTTGCCGCGAATGCGTGTGCGCAGGTTTCCGGTAGTACCGCCAACTGGAGCCCGAAAGCGGCCGCGGCTTATCTGGATGAACGATCCGGCTGGTGGATGACCTGGCCAAAATCCGCGCGTGATCACGAAACATTCTGCATCTCATGCCACACGGCTGCGCCTTATGCGCTAAGCCGTCCGGCGCTGCGCACGGCACTCCACGAACAAACCCGTTCGGCAAATGAACAAAAACTGCTGGATAACGTCGTGAAAAGGGTTCGGATCTGGAAGGACGCGGAGCCGTTCTACCCGGATCAGACTTCCGGCCTGCCGAAAACGTCCGAATCGCGCGGCACGGAATCAATCCTGGACGCCCTGATTCTTGTCTCGAACGATGCGCCTGGCGGTACGTTGAGCGCGGATGCACGCGCCGCCCTCGATAACATGTGGGCTCTGCAGTTGAAGTCCGGCGATATGAACGGATCATGGGCGTGGCTGCAGTTCCACAACTCGCCATGGGAAGGCGATTCCCAGTATTACGGAACCACGCTGGCCGCGATTGCGATCGGCTCGGCGCCTGGCGATTACAAGTCCGAGCCTGCGATTCAGAACGGCATCAGCCGGATGCGCGCCTGGCTGCAGAAGGGAATGGATGCCCAGACGCCAGCCGATCGGGTAACGCTGCTTTGGGCGTCGGCGAAACTTCCGGGGTTGCTCACGGAGGCCCAACAAAAACTCATTATCGAGCAGACGCTGGCGAAGCAGCGGGAAGACGGAGGCTTCAGCATCGCCCAGATGGAAGGGGACTGGAAACGCAGGGATAACACGCCGCTGGACACCGCGAGCGATGGTTATGCAACCGGGCTGGTAGCTTTCGCACTGGAGCAGGTGGCCCCGCCGCAGGCGCAGGCGAGCCTGAAGCGCGCGCTGGCGTGGCTGGCAAAGAGCCAGAATCCAAACGATGGACGCTGGCCGGCATCGTCTCTCAACAAACAGCGCGAACTGGAGTCTGACGCGGGGCGTTTCATGAGCGACGCGGCTACGGCTTATGCGGTGCTGGCGCTTGGAAATGCGAAGTAGGCCTGGAAGCTCTTCGTTAGTGGGGACGATGGGACTGGCGGTACTCTTGCTGGCCAGCCAGGTCCAAGCGGCGGAGCCCCTGCTGGGACGATGGCTGCTGGTTGATCAGGAGGTCGGCGGCCAGAAGACCGCGATCGACGAGTTGACGCTTCGCATTATTGCCGAGGGCCCGGCGCTCGAATTTGCATACTCGGTTCCAGTGAATAATATTCAGTTCGTGTCTCTGCGGTTCACAGCCAAACCTGACGGAACGGAGACGGACGTGACCAACGCGAACGGGAAAAAAATCGGAAGCGTGAGGGTGACGAAATCCGGCGCCGGGCAGTACAAAATTCTGCTGCAGGGCGAGGGTCGCCCAACGGCGTCGGGGACGATGAGTGTGTCGGCAGACGGAAAAACACTGACGTCGGAATCCGATTCGAAAGCGGGCGCGCAGAAGACGGCCACGCACATGGTCCAGCACTTTTCCCGTCAGTAGAGGGCGTTTGCCATGATTTTTCTGCGCGCGTTTGTCCGGCGTCCGCAGAGGGTGTGGTTGCGCAGGCTGGCCTTCCAGCTCCATCTTTGGGCTGGTCTGATTCTGGCCTTTTACCTGATCTTGATGAGTCTGACAGGATCCATTCTCGTGTTTCGCGAGGAACTGGAAGGCTGGGCGGGACTCAATCCCTGGCGCGGTATCCAGTCCAGTGGCCCACAAGCCGACCCCGTCGCAGTGATTGCGAGCGTGCGGGCCACATTTCCAGAAGCGCGATTGATTTCGCTTTCGGCGCCTACGCGCTCTAATCCTTTGTATATCGCGGTTCTCCAGGGCGGGGGAAGAAACTTCGGTACGAGCAGCATTGCGATACATCCAGTCACCGCCCAGGTCCTTGGGCGCCTGCCGCGGCGCCTTCCGTCTGGCTGGGCTTGGCTGGGAGTAGTGCGGAATCTCCATGAGACTCTCCTGTTCGGCAGACCGGGGCGTCACGCGAACGGCATTCTCGCGGGTTTTCTGCTGCTGATCAATCTGACGGGAATAGTGGTCTGGTGGCCCGGCCTGAAGGCATGGACACGGGCACTTGTGGTGAATTTCGGGCGCTCCTGGCGCCGGGTGAACTTCGATATGCACCGCGCCGTCGGTTTCTGGACATTCGCTATGGTCTCCTTTTGGGGAGTTTCGGGTGTCTACTTCGCGTGGTCTCACGAAGTGGCACGCCTCGTCGACTGGATTTCGCCGCTGGTTTCCGCCGAACCACCGCCGGTCAGGGTTGCGCCCCGCGTTACCGGCGCCGCAGCCGATTTACGCACGGTGCTGGCCACTGCGGCCCGCCTCGATCCGGACACGACCCTGCGCCAGGTCGCCTTTCCGGCAAGCAGAAGATCGCCGATCGAGATTTCGATGCAGCGCGCAGGCACGAGGGGGGCGGAATTTGCGGACACGCTCTATTTCGATCCCTACGACGGCCGCTGCCTTGCGATCTGGAAATACGGCGTGAATCATAGCCTCGGCGACTGGTTTATCTGGCTTCAGATTCCGCTGCATTTCGGAACTTACTGGGGGCTCGGAGTAAAGATTCTGTGGGCGACTTTCGCTCTTGCCATTCCCGTGCTTTGCGTTACCGGAGCGCTGATCTACTGGAACCGTGTCCTAAGGAAAATACTGCTTTCAGCTCCCGGTTAAACCGACGGAGATCGTTTTTTTCTATAGCTGAGATTAAGAACAAGGTGTGGTGCGATTTCCCGGCCACGTGGTACTAATAAACCTTACCTTCGCCCCCGTTTCCGGCGAACGCATTCACCGATCCCACGCAGGCGATCTGTGCCATTAGTAAGGCACCCGACGTAGCCAGGAGAAGATCTTTCGCTCCCACCCGGCCGAACGGGACAATCCAAAACATTTAATTGCGAAGGAGTGTTCAAGTGAATTTTCGGGAAGCCAGTACGTACCGGATATCGCCGTCTTTTGCCAGCAGGATTTCGCCCTTCAGGTTTCTATTGCCCGGCGTGATTCTTCTGCTGGCCTGCTGTGGCGCCTGGGGGCAATCGACCTTCGGATCGTTCACCGGAACGGTGAAAGATCCATCGGGAAGCGTGGTGGCCAGTTGCAAGGTGACGGTCACCAATACGGCTACGGGAGCAACACGTGCGACTCTCACCGACGCCAGCGGTGTCTACGTGGCCGTGAATCTGGAGCCATCCCAGTACGTCATCACCATGGAAGCGCCGGGCTTTCAGCAGGCCAGGTACGCCGACGTCGTGCTTGAAGCGCGGCAGACCGTCCGGATCGATGGCACTCTCTCGCTCGCCAGTCAGACGCAGGCGGTGACCGTCAACGAAGCTTCGGCGGCGCCGGTTTCGACGGAAGTTTCCAACATCGCCGAGACGAAGGTGGGCCGGGAACTGAACGATCTGCCGGTGGCCATTGCATCGCGAGCCACGGGATCTACCAGCGCCTTTACGACTCTGTCAACGCAGCCCGGAGTGGAGGTGGATAATAACGGCGGCATTTCCGTCGCCGGCGCCAGGCCAGCCATGCTCTCGATGAGCGTCGACGGAATCAGCACCATGAGCCCCCGGAACAGCGCGCCGATCTCGGAATTGTTTCCTTCGTTTGACGGGATTGCCGAGATTCGGGTGAGCGAAATCAACAATACGGCGGAATTTGGCGGCATCAGCGACATCACGACCGTTTCGAAGAGCGGTACCAATGCGTTTCATGGCGGCGTTTACGAGAACAACCAGAACACGGTTTACGACGCGCGCAATACTTTCAGCGCCACTGTCCCCAAACTGGATATGAACGACTTCGGCGCCTTCCTCGGCGGCCCCGTTTGGATACCGAAAGTTTACAAGGGAAAAGACAAGACGTTCTTCTTTCTCTCCGGCGAGGCCCTGCGTCTTCCCAAGCAGACGGTTCTGGTGGACAGCTTCCCTTCGCTCGCGCTGCGGAGCGGAAACCTGTCGGCATACTCACCCACAGTCATCAAAGACGGAAGCGGCAATCCTCTGTCGGGAAATCAGATTCCGGCGAGCATGATCTCCCCTCTGGCCGCGAGCGCTCTCCAGTACCTTTTCCCCACTCCCAACACAGGTGCGGCGAACTCTCTGGTAAACAATTACGTCACCAATTTCCCGACACCCATCAAGAGCAATCAGGGCGATGCCCGGGTGGACCAGGTCCTTACGCCGAATCAGACCATCTTCGCCCGTATCACGTACAAGCAGAAGCTGGGCGAGGCAGCGCCCACGGGTTCGCCTCTGGCGGGCGCCACTCTGCAGCCTGAACACGATTGGGCATTGACGGTCGCCCATAACTGGGTCATAACGCCGAGCATGGTTAATGAAATTCGCGGCGGCTGGACAGGCAGCAACACTGGAAGCAGCAACAGTCTTCCGGCCAGTGTAATTGCATCGGAGCTTGGTCTGCAGACTGCCGGGCCGCTTCCCCCGGGTGACGCTTCGCCAAGCTTCAAGATTTCCGGATTCACCACGGCCTCCGGAGGTGCATCATCGATATCGCAGACCTCGACGTACCAGATTATAGACAATCTCACCCTTACAAAGGGAAAGCACACTTATAAATTCGGAGTCGATTACCGCTATCTGAGCGCGCTTTATACCAATGTCTTCGCGAACAACCGGATGGGCTCTTACACCTTCAATAACTCCGTCACCAAGAGCATCGTCGGTAACGCCTTCGCGTCGTTTTTGCTGGGCATACCGGACAGCGACGGAATGGCAACGGTCCTGAATCCGAATTCGAACGGATACGCGCCCAGCTACGCCGGTTACGCACAGGATGACTTCAAAGTGACGTCGCGCCTCACCATCAATTACGGCATGCGTTACGAGTATCACCCGACGTTCACCGACAGAAACAGTAACACAGCTAATTTCCTGCCCGACTATTCCTCCATCCAAAACGGCGTCCCGATCCGCGGCGCGGTTGTTGTGCCTGACAAAGGCGTGCCTCTTATCAACCCGGCTTTCGCGGCGTCGCTGGCGTCCATGCCCATTTTGACGGCAACGCAGGTCGGCATACCGCAGACCCTGCGCTTCACTCAGAAGACGGATTTCGCTCCCCGAATCGGGTTCGCGTGGCGCGTATTCGGGGATGACAAGACAGTCATCCGGGGCGGTTATGGAAAATTTATTGAAACGGAACTCGGTCAGGCGCTGCTGAACGCCTGGGCGGTGGAGGCGAGCGACGTGGCCGTATTCACCAACACCCTGTCCAACGGAAAAGCGCAATATACCTTCCCATACGCATTTCCCTCGAATCTGGCGCAGCCTGGAACACAAAACTTCGACCTGTCCACCAGGCTGCACTTTCAGGATCCATTCGTGCAGCAGTGGAATCTGACCGTCGAGCGCGACCTTGGCTTCTCGACTGGTTTGCGGCTCTCTTATGACGGCAGCCACGGATCGAATCTCGCCATAACAGACAATCCGGACCAGGTTCCCGCTAATACTGCCGGCTTTACCGTAGCGTCCAAAGCGGCGCCGTACCCGTTGCTGGAACAGATCACAGAGGTGACCAATGGAGGCCGCAGCAACTACAACGCCTTTACCGCCTCGGTGAACAAGCGGATGTCAAAAGGCCTGCAATTTCAGGTGAGCTACAACTTCGCCAGAAATCTGGCAAACAACGGCGGTTACGCCCCAAGCGCTTTCTCGGGGTCGGCCGGTGGGCAGACAACCGATTTCTATCACCCCAATCTGGATTACGGCAACGTTGCTTTCACGCGCCGGAATCGTTTTCAAACGACCTTTCTCTATGAGCTACCGTTCAATCACACTCCCTACAAAGCCGTGACTGCCGTTACAGGCGGGTGGGAACTTTCGGGAGTGCTTTTATTTCAGAGTGGACCGTTCCTTACCGTACAGGCCAACGGCGCCGACCCCTCCGGCACGAACTTTGAGAACAGCATAGGCAATGGCCGCGCCGATATTGTATCCGGCGTTTCCACTGTTCCGTCAAGCCAGAGCATTTACAACTGGATCAATACTGCGGCGTTCACCATACCGGCAAACAACATCGGCAGGTTCGGCGACTCGCCGGTAGGCTCCGTAGTCGGCCCTGGAACACAAGCGGTATCGCTTTCACTTCTCAGGACATTTTCTATTAAAGAGCGAGTAAAATTTCGCCTGAGCGCCGCGGCAACGAACGCCTTTAACCACCCGAACTACGGGCTGCCCGGGCTTACGCTGGGGACGTCCACGTTCGGCATCATCAGCTCGATGCAGACGGCCGAAGGATCAGGGCCGAGATCGTTGCAGATGAGCGGCCGCATAACATTCTAATCCTTAAATGAACTCTGGAACCCACGATTGACGCGCCATGCGAACGAATGTTATAAAAACTCATACTCCCGACGTAAGGGAAGTATTGTCCACCCGCCAGGAAGCGAAACCAGTTTCATCCGCTCGAAGCTGGTTCCGACATTTTCCGCAGCATCAATCAATGCAGACACGAATGAAGGAGCCTGTCAGTGAATAGAGTTGCGATCGTATCGGTCACGCTTTTAGCTTTCTGCGCGGTATCCGGTTTCGCGCAAAGAGGTAACCGGCAACAGGGAGGGCAGGCTCCGGGTGCGGAAGCGGCAGACAAGCCCGAAGAGGGCATTCCCGTAACCGATCCTCTGGTGGTTTCCAAGTGCGGAACCTGCCATACCAAAGACGAAAAAGGCAACCTCGCCCGCATCTCCTGGGAGCGTTCGACTCCCGAAGGCTGGGAAGAAGCCATCAAACGGATGGTGCGGCTCAATGGGCTGAAGATCAGTCCGGAGGAAGCGCGATCGATCGTTAAGTATCTCGGTACCTGGCATGGTCTTGCGCCGGAAGAAGCCAAGCCGGTTATGTACATGCCGGAACACCGGATACTGGACGAGACCAACATTCCAAACGACACGGTCCGGGAAGCGTGCACCACTTGTCATGCGCTCGGACGGGCTATGTCATGGCGCCGAACCAAAGCCGACTGGCAATTACTGGAGAACCTGCACGTTGCGTTGTATACGCAAGCCGAGGCGCACTTCCGCCGCCCGGGACGAGGTGGCGGTGGTGGTGGCGGAGCCGAAGCCCCTCCTCCAGCGGCAGCCGGGGCGACGGATGCGACTCCCACGGCGCCGCAACCCGAACCGGGAGCGGTAGCGCTCGATTTTCTGGCTAAGGCGGCTCCCTTGCACACGCCTGAGTGGGCAGCATGGCAATCGCGCATTCGCGCTCCCAAAATCAGCGGCAAATGGCTGGTTTCGGCGACGATCCTTGGCTACGGAAAATACATCGGTGAAATGACCATTTCACCCGGTCCGGCTGAAGACGAATTCAAAACCAGCGTGACGTTGAAATCGTTGAAGGATGGATCCACGCTCACGCGGACGGGGACCAGTCTGGTCTTCGCAGGCTATTCGTGGCGGGGTAGATCCAAAGGGACCACGGCTCCAGGCACAAAGCCAGACGATTTGTCGAGCGAAGCGCGGGAGGCGCTCTGGATTTCACCCGATCAATCTACGGCTGAAGGCCGCTGGTTCTGGGGCGAGTATCAGGAATTCGGCTTCGACGTGAAACTCGTGCGGGCTTCGCTCGAACCGACGCTGATCAGCGTTGTTCAGTACGCGCTCAAGGCGGGTACGAAAGGCGCGCAATTAAAAATCATCGGAGACAATCTTCCGGCAAACGTGATGGTGGCGGATCTGGATTTCGGTGCAGGCGTGAAAGTAAACAAGATCGTCTCGCACACAAAAACGGAGCTGGTTGCCGATGTCGACGTAGCCGCAGACGCGGTTTCGGGAAAACGCGATGTGGAACTGGGCCGCTCGGTGATTCAGAACGCCTACGCGGTGTACCACCGCGTCGATTTCATCAAAGTATCTCCCGATACCGCCTTGGCGCACTTGGGCAGTGAGGTGCACCCGAAAGGCTATCAGCAGTTTGAGGCGGTCGCGTTTGAGAACGGCGCAGATGGCAAGCCGCATACGGCGGACGATGTGAACCTCGGCCCGGTCGATGCGAACTGGTCGGTTGAGGAGTTTATGGCGGTTTATGGAGATGACGACAAAAACTTCGTCGGCCACTTGAGTGAGACCGCGTTCTTTACGCCCGCGTCCGACGGACCCAATCCCGAGCGCAAGTTCAGCCGGAATAATTACGGCGATGTCTGGGTTGTGGCGCAGGCGAAGAAAGAACTGGATAAAGAAGGCAAGCCCCTCACAGACAGGTCCTATCTGGTCGTCACTGTGCCGACATACATCAAATGGGATCAGCCGGAGGTAAGTAAATGACGGCTACTGACGCACGCATCTACAGGTTGGGAGAGTTTCATTCGTTCGAAGGCGCGGGGCGCCGCTTCCTCTATCTCGTCCCCGCGGGCGCGATCTTCGAACTCGATGCCGCTGCGGACAAACTCATTGGCCGCCTGTCAACCGGCGAAACCCCTCACGAAGATCTCATACAGGAACTGGTTGCAGAGGGGTACAGCTACGACGACGCGGATGAATTGCTCAACGAGTTGTTCTACTCGCGAGTGATTGTCTCCGGCGACGCCACGCCGGAGCCTCTGGCAAACCCGCCGGCGGATTTCCCCTTGCAGTCGCTGGTCATGAATCTGACCAATCAGTGCAACCTCTCCTGCACTTATTGTTACGAATTCGGCGAGGACAAGGTCGCCACGCCGGAAGGCAAGCCAAAGTTCATGGACCTCGAAACGGCCAGAGCTTCGGTGGATTTCCTGCTGTCGCAATCGGCCAGCCGCAAGTCGGTTCACATCACATTCTTCGGCGGCGAGACGCTGATGAACTTTCCGCTGCTCAAGAGCGTGGTCGCTTACGCAAATGAGCAGGCCGCGGCGCAGGGCCGCTCGATCGATTTCAGCCTCACGACTAACGCGACGCTGCTGACTCCGGCGATTATCGAGTTTCTTTCCGAGCACCGCATCGGCGTGACGGTCAGCATGGACGGCCCACCCGATCTGCAGGACAAGCTGCGCGTCTTCGCTAACGGGCGCGGCAGCTACGACATCATCGAGCCACGGGTGCGGGCGCTGATCGCGAACCATCGCACACGGCCGATCACCGCGCGGGTCACCCTGACTTCCGGCGTGACGGATGTGCTGCGGATTTACCAGCACCTCAAGCACGATCTGGGATTCCATGAAATCGGCTTCGCGCCGGTAACGACTTCTCCGGATCGCCTCTATTCGATCAACGAAAAGGGAATGGATGGCGTGCTCGAACAGTTTCATGCGCTGGCCGAGGAGTGGCTGGAGTTTGCCCTGCGGGGCGAGATGCACGGCTTTTCGAATGTCAGCGACACGATCGCCGAGCTGATTCAGGGCGTCAACAAATCGCATCCCTGCGGCGCCGGACTCGGGCTGGTTGGCGTCGGCCCTTCAGGCGACCTTGCGCCCTGTCATCGATTCGTGGATTCCGATACCCACTCGCTCGGCCACATCTCAACCGGAATCGACCAGGAGAAGCAAGGCGATTTCCTGACGCGCGGACACATCAATTCGAAATACGATTGCCACACTTGCTGGGCCCGGCCTCTGTGCGCGGGCGGTTGCCATCACGAAGCGTTCGTCCGCTACGGCGACACCGGTCATCCGAACCTGCACTACTGCGACTGGATCCGCGACTGGACCGATACCTGTCTGCAGATCTACGGAGCAATCAGCGCGCAGAACCCGATGTTCCTGGAACAATTTGCCGAGAGGAAAGCACTTTCATGAAGCATATTCGAGCGTTAAACAGAAAGGCGCGTCGCATCGAAGAACTGGTTTCGTCTCGCGAGGCCGATGTAGTCGCCTTGCAACAGAGGCCGCAGGCGCAACGGCCACACGTACCGATGGGCTGCACGCTGTCGTTCTCCCCGGGATGGGAAGTCGATTCCGCCGGCGGCACTGCCGGACTTTGCCAGCCGGTCGAACGCGACATCTACGATTGCTACGTCACCTGCTTCTGGCCCGCGCAGGTTCCGGACCACCTGAATAATTATCCGGACTGGGCCAACAAGTGCGCGGCGGCAACCAAAGACTGGCGCAATCTGGATCTGGTGTTCCCATAGACTGAACGAGTTTCGCCCGGGCACCCGTCAGGAGAAATGACCATGCGAATCGCCTTTTGGAACCTTCCCTGCATCATCGCACTAGCCTGTTGCGCCACCACGCAGGCGAAAACGATATTCATGGGCGCTTATCCCAGCTCACTTCTGATCTTCGATGAAGCTAAGGGGGAGATCACCGGGCGGATACCCCTGACGACAGGCCTGCCCAGCAGCATCCGTCTATCACTGGACAAGAAGACGATTTATGTCACGACAAACGATCACAACGGCATCGAGGTAGTGGACGTCGCGACCCGGAAAGTAACGAATCACTTCGTCCTGAATACGCCGACGAAGAATTATCGCTTCAACGGTGGCACACCGGATCCCAGTGGCAAGCTCTTTTATGCAATTGTCACGGAGATCGATAAGCTTGTTGATCACTTCGACATCGGCAAGCCCAAATACACGGTGATCGATCTCCAGCAGCAAAAGATCCTGAAGACCTATGACATCGCGAAGGAAGATGAAAACAGCAATGGCGGGGGCCGTGGCGGTGGGTTTGAGATCTCCAAAGATGGCAAATATCTCTACCAGTTTCGGGACAAGGTCGTTATCATCGACACGGCCGATTTTAAAGTGATCGACCGCATCGATCTCGCCAAACCAGACTTCCCGGGCATGGAGAACGTGGGTTTTGGCGGCAGACTCGATTCCCTCAGCGAACCGGGACAGCACTTGTCGCTTTTCAATGCTGTTGATCCCTACGTCCACAATCGTGTGTTCGGCATTGGCCATTTCGATCTGGGGACGCGCCAGATGGACTTCACTCCGATTGGTCCGTCGCCGGCTGCGATGACTGGCTTGCAGGTAACGCCTGACAAGAAGGACGCATACGCGGTCGTATCGAATGGAACTCAAGGCAATAAGCGCTGTGAGTTCTGGCATTTCGACATGACTACCAAGGCCGTGAAGGAGCGTAGCGAGTTTGCCTGCCGCTCGCGCTTTAGTTTTGGTATGTCGGGAGATGGCAAGAAGCTTTACATCTATGGCGCCGGCTTCGAGATCGAGGTCTACGACGCAGTGACCTTCAAGCACGAGAAGACCTGGGACCTGAATAATGACATTACGGGGGCGGGTCTGATTCAAATCGATTAGAGCCCTGCGGGCCTCGTTCCGGTGCTTCTGGCTTCGATTTCAATTTTCGATAAAAAAGGATTGTCTCCATTAATGCGCACTTCCGTCATCAGATTCATGTGCCTGATCGCCGCTTCGGCATGGGGCGTCGCGGCGCACGCCAAAACTATCTTCATGGGCGCATATCCCAGCTCGTTACTGATGTTCGACGAGGACAAAGGGACAATAGTGGGGCGGATACCGCTGACGACAGGTTTGCCGAGCAGCATTCGTTTGTCGCTGGACAAAAAAACCATCTACGTCACGACGAATGACCACAACGGCATCGAAGTGGTGGACATCGCGACCCGAAAAGTAACCAACCATTTCGTTCTGAATACGCCGACGAAGAACTACCGCTTCAACGGCGGCACGCCGGATCCCACTGGCAAGCTTTTTTATGCGATCGTCACGGAGATCGATAAACTCGCGGAGCATTATGACGTTGGTAAGCCGAAGTACGCCGTGATCGATCTGCAGCAGCAGAAGATCCTCAAATCCTATGACATCGCGAAAGAGGATGAGAGCGGAGCGGGAGGCGGCCGCGGGGGTGGGTTTGAGATCTCCAAAGATGGCAAATATCTCTATCAGTTCCGCGACAAAGTCATTATCCTCGACACGGCCGATTTCAAGGTAGTCGACCGCCTCGATCTTGCGAAGCCCGATTTGCCTGGAATGGAGAACGTGGGCTTTGGCGGACGTCTCGACTCCATCGATGAGCCGGGTCAGTATATCTCTGTGTTTAACGCAGTCGACCCTTACGTTCACAATCGCGTCTTCGGTATCGGGCATTTCGATCTGACAACCCGCCAGATGGACTTTGCCGCCATTGGCCCTTCTCCAACTGCCATGACCGGGCTGCAGGTGACGCCCGACAAGAAGAATGCTTACGCAGTTGTCTCGAATGGAACGCTGGGTAATAAGCGTTGCGAGTTCTGGCACTTCGACATGACCACGAAAGCCGTCAAGGAAAGAAGCGAGTTTGCGTGCCGCTCCCGGTTTAGTTTCGGGATGTCGGGCGATGGTGGGAAGCTGTACATCTACGGCGCGGGTTTCGAAATCGAAGTATATGACGCGGCAACTTTCAAGTATGAGAAGACCTGGGATCTGAACAACGACATCACGATGGCGGGTCTGATTGAAGTCGACTAGAACCCGCTGGATGGCCGTCCTGCTTGTGGCGGTGGCGGCGCTCCCTGCCGGAGCGCAACCTGGCCAGCAGGCGGCAGCCTCCGGTCGAAAGGCCCTCGATCTTCTGCTCGCATCGCGATTTGTGGAGTTCAGCCAGCTTTTGACGCCCGAAGCAAAAACGCTGCTTACTCCCGAGTTCCTGCAGAACCGCGTTGGCGGAGAATTGAAAGGCTTCGGCAAGGTGGAAGAGATCGGCAAGCCTCTAACGGAGAAATCGGGAGGGGTCGATCTCTTAAGCTTTCCGATCCGATTCTCCAACACGTCCGTCAACGTTCAACTCACCGTCAATGGCTCCGGTCAGGTCGCGGGCCTTCATTTCCGTTCACCGGAGGACCCCCTACCCACAGTCTGGAAGCCGCCCTCCTACAGCAGGACAGGCTCCTTCCACGAGCGCAATGTCACCGTTGGCGCCGATCAATGGAAGCTGGGGGGTACCTTCACAAGTCCATCCGGCAAAGGGCGCTTCCCGGCGGTTGTGCTCGTACCGGGCCCGGGTCCGAACGATCGCGATGAGTCGATGTTCGCGACGCGGATGTTCGCTGACATTGCGGAGGGTCTGGCTTCTTCCGGAATTGCGGTCCTGCGATATGACAAGCGCACTAAGGTCTACGGAGCCCAAATGGCCGAGACCGCTTTTACGCTGCAGCAGGAAATCGTCGAGGATGCGGTCAGGGCACTTGCTTTGGTGCGAAGTCAGCCGGAAACGGACACGAATCGCGTGTTCGTCCTCGGCCACAGCCTTGGCGGATACGCCATACCGCGGATCGCGCGCCAGGATGGGAAATTGGCCGGGGCGATTATCCTCGGGGGGAATGCACGCCCCATTCAGGATGTCAGCCTCGCGCAGACGGAGTTCCTGCTGAAAGCGAAGGGTGGGGCTTCTGCGAATGAACAGAAACGTCTCGCGCAGATGAAGGCCGAGGCCGCACAGATCAGGAATCTGACGGCGGGCAAGGACAATCCGCCGATCCTGCTGGGACTTCCAACGGCGTATTTCCTGAACTTGAAGGATTACAATCCCGCAGCGGAGGCGCGCCTGCTCAGGATTCCCATGTTGTTGCTACAGGGCGAGCGCGACTTCCAGGTGACCATGGAGGATTTCCGGCTGTGGAAAGCGGGACTGGATGGCGCGAAGGACATCACGTTCCGCTCCTATGTCACGTTGAACGGTCTGTTCATCGCGGGAGAGGGTGCCGCTTCGCCCGATGACTACCGCAAACCTGGCAACGTTGCGCCCGCAGTCATTGAAGACATCGCAGCCTGGATCAACGCTCAGAAGCACTGAGACACCCCTTTGACAGACCCGAGTCGGTTTATGACGCGTAGAGAAATGCTGTCGTTTGCTGGAGGACTTGTGTCCTCGGCCGTGCTTCCTGTTGGACTCGCGCGGGCCGACGATCCCCCGGCGGATTTCACCCTGCGACTGACCGAGGCGACCGTTGAATTGCGGCCGGGACATAACGTCAGGACGGTCAGCTACAACGGAAAAGTGCCCGGACCTTTGCTCCGCATGAATGAGGGTAAGAGCGTATCCGTCGATATCGTCAATGAAACCCGCGATCCGGAGATGGTTCACTGGCATGGATATCACATCCCGCCCGAAGTCGATGGCGCTCACGAGGAGGGCACGCCGATGGTGCAGGCGCAGGACCGGCGCCGCTTCTTCTTCACGCCGGCGCCATCCGGAACCCGCTGGTATCACGCGCACGCGATGGCGGGGCACAATCTCAACAAAGGAGCCTATACGGGTCAGTTCGGCATGGCCATCGTCGAACCGAAGAGCGAAGCGGGACGCTATGATCTTGAGGTCCCGATCGTTTTGCACGAATGGGACGCCTTTTTCTCTGCCGACATGGGAATGGATGTAGACTACCGGGCTTTCTCCATCAATGGAAGAATGCTCGGAGCCGGCGAGCCCATCCGGGTTAAGGGTTCTCAGCTAGTGCTGTTCAGGGTGTTGAACGCAAGCGCGACTATGCAGCACCGGGTTGCGTTGCCTGGCCATAGTTTCGAAGTCATCGCGCTCGACGGCAACCGCGTAGCGAACCCGGGCAAAGTGCCAGTGCTCGATCTCGCTCCGGGCGAAAGAATCGACGCCATTGTCCAGATGTCTCAGCCCGGTGTCTGGATATTGGGTGAAGAGGACGACCGGCAGCGCAAAGCAGGCGCGGGTATTGTCGTCGAATACGCGGGCGCAACAGGCCAGCCGAAGTGGGTTAAGCCCGGGCCGTTCGTTTGGGACTACACAGCCTTTGGCGGCAAAGGCGGAGTTTCGGAGCCAGCCGCAACCGTGCCATTGGTGTTTGAGCCGCGCTCCGATGGCAATCTCTGGGCGATCAACGGCAAGTCATATCCAAAGACAGATCCATTCTTCGTCATACCCGGGGCGCTGAATCGGCTCGTCTTCGACAATCGCTGCGATATGTCGCATCCGGTGCACTTGCACCGCCACACCTTTGAGATTACCCGCTACGCAGGAAAACGGACCTCGGGCGTATTCAAGGACGTGGTGGTTGTTCCGGCCCGCAGTAAAGTCGAGGTCGATCTGATGGCGAACGCTCCTGGCCCATCGCTCTTCCACTGCCACCAGCAGTTTCACATGGATTTCGGCTTCATGGCGCTCATGCAGTACCGGGCCTAGGAGACTCGAGGCACTGATCCTTAACCAGCCAGGGCGGCTCTGGGCACATCGAGCGCCGGCAGAGAAGGCGATACCGTATCCCACTCGATTCCGGCGCCGCTATCCTGTGTTTCGTGAGCGAGATCCGGATCGCTGACGAGTGCAGCCAGGGCTTCCGGGTACACTTCCTGAATGTGCCCCGCCGAGACTGCTCGCGCCTTCCAATCCGTGATTATTTTCCGGACCGTCGATTTGCACATCCCGAACCGGTCCCCAATGCGCCTGAGCTCCCAGCCGCGGATGAAATACAGCTGAACGATCCGTTCTTCCATGCCGCCCCATTTCGTTAACGTGGGAACCTGAGCCGGAAAACTGACCAGATTCTCGCGTATCGCTGCACGAAGTACGTTGTTCCCGATGAGGACGATGTTCATAACGATATGCCGGACGTCGTGCACGCGATCACGTCCGGTCTGGTTGAAGTCTAATGCTGCTCTCGATCAGGAAAATCTAAAGAGATCTAAAATTTTCCTGGCAGCCATAGTGCGCGATTAAGCCGCTGAAAAATAAGATAGTTGGCTTGATCGATAAAAAATCGACGTCGGCGGAGAAAAACCCGGCCATCGGCAGTTGACGCGCGCGGTATCCTAGTGTCGAGACTAATCGACGCAGCCACGCCGTCTGCCCCAAGGCCTTGTGCCGCCCAGTTCACCGGACAGTTCGGAATCTGAGGATGTTGGCACGAGACTGCGTTGTATACGAATTCGGATCCATTCGGCTTGATGCCGTCAAGCGGACAATCACTCGTGACGGAGAGAGTGTTCAGCTCCCCCCACGCGCATTCGATCTGGTCCTTCTCCTGGTACGGCGGCGCGGCGAGCTGGTGCCGAAAGAGGAACTGCTCGCCAGGATCTGGCCTGATGTCCATGTAGAGGAGTCCAGTCTGCCGGTGATGATCTCGTTGATCCGGCGAGCCATCGGCGATGACGGTAGAAAGCAGCACAACATTCAGACTGTTTCAAAACAGGGGTATCGTTTCATCAGCGAAGTAAAGGAGACGCCCGCCGCTGGGCTTCCCTCTGCTCCTGCCGGCGAACCGGGGACAGGAGCCTCCGTGGTTCCCCAAGCTGTTGCACCTGATTCGTTGAAGCTCCACTACCCCCGCGTTTCCGTGATTGCTGCTGGTCTGTTCGTCACCGCCGCTTTCCTGTTCCTGCTGATGCGCCTTGCCGGTGTTCATAATCATCAGGGGCGGGTTGCTGAGTCGGCTATCGGGATAACAGACGAGGCTGGACAGGCGGCTTCCGAAGCCACGCCTCAAATGTGGTACCAGAAGGGGAGGTATGCGTGGAGTCTCCAGACGAAAGCCGGTATTCTTCAGAGCATCGAATACTACCGGAAGGCGATCGCCGGTGACGCGGGATATGCGCCTGCCTGGGCAGGATTGGCCGTCTCGGATGTGATCCTGCCGTCCTACTCTCTGCCGTCTGACGCTGCCTATCGCGAGAGAGCAAAGGCGGAGGCGTTGAAGGCGGCGAGTCTCGACAACCGGCTCGCCGACGCCCATATTGCGGTCGCCATGGTTTCCATGATCGACGAGTGGAATTTCATTCGGGCCGAACGTGAGCTCCGGAAAGCAGTGGAACTCGATCCTGCTTCCTCATTTGCCTACGGAGAGCTCGCTTTATGCCTGGTCGCCGTCAACCGGACCGAGGAGGCCGTGACCGAGGCCCGTAAGGCAAAAGCGTTGGATCCGCTTTCCAGCAAGGCGGCCACGGACCTCGGAATCGTTCTTTACTACGCTCACCGCTTCACCGAGGCACAGACCGAATTTGAGGAAGTACTGAAACTGAATCCGTTTTCGTACCGTACTCACGTCAACCTGGGCAAGACGTATCTGAGCCTGGAGCGATTTGACGACGCCCTCCGGGAATTCGAGCAGGCATCTGTTTTGTCGAACCACGACCCTCTTACGGAAGGTCTCACTGCGGAGGGGAGGGCGCTGGCTGGCGATTCCAAAGGGGCCAGGGCTATCCTTGCGGCACTGCAGCAGCGCGCCCGGACCACCTATGTTTCCCCTGCGAGTTTAGCCTTTGCGTCAGTCGGACTCGGAGAGCTCTCAGAGACACTTGAAGATCTGAGGAAGACACGCGCCGACCGGGGGATCGCCGCGATGTTCCTGAATGTGGATCCTAACTGGGAGCCTCTTCACGACGACCCGGACTTCGAGAAACTTGTTAAAGACATTACTCTGCAGCCACCGGGAAGTACCGCTTCCGTTTCCTGGAAGCCAGCTCCCGCGAGGGGTTTTTGGTCTCTCTTTCCTGACGATGAGGAGTCGGAGAAGTCCAAATAGCGGCCGCACCACCAGGCACACTAACCGAAGGCACAATCGGGTGCGGCATGACAGATCAGTCTGCCCGGGAATCGGAAGCGGCGCAGCTCGTGTTTGCTTCAATTCGTGTAATGGTCTGCCCGCGCCCATCGTTTCCACCTGTTCCCGTTGTATCCGAGTGACGGCCCGCCCTCGACATTAAAGCCGGTATCACGATCTTGCAGTTTTCAAAACCGTCGCTTCCACGATAACGCGATCCCAAATAGCGACTACACCCTGTATCCAACTCTCGATATTCCCGTCCTTATCGGCAAGTGTCAGGAAGTTGTATTGTGCCGAACGATTCGTTGGAGCCACGTTACAGTTCGCGCGATCTCCGTCGATGAGCGGTGCGCATTTCTTTGTACGATCATCGGAATGCCGCCCGCTATGGGCACGTAGTTATGTTTTCGGACCGGCTACACATGTGTGAATGCCGCGTAAGCCGGGCTTGATCGCTTCAATGCGCGCGTGTCATTCCGCCGTTGCTAGTCGGCCCTGCAATGGGGGAGTTCGCGTGTCGATAAACTCCGTCTCAAGAGCGACAACACCTTGGCCTTTGGGAGGTCAACTCTAAACGCGCCAGCCGCAATAATCGGTCGATATGGGTTCGAGATTGAGGAGAAGTTGACGCAGCGCCACCGGTTCTGCAGCGGTTCAGCGGCGCACGGAGACACGGACCCAAGAATCGTCACCAGCCGGAGATCGTTTTTTTCTATCAGTGGCATATCAAGGGCGGTGTTGTCGGATTCACCGCCGCGTGTTACTAATGTCTCGTACGCTTCCGTTCTCGTTAGTTCCCAAGCCACGGCTTAGCTCGAATTCCCGCCGTTAGTTTCGGCAGCGACCTGTCCTCGCACCGGTTTTTTCAAAACATTCTAAACCAGGAGTCTGCTATGAAATTCGCATGGCGCGGGCTTGTGTGCGCGACGCTCTCTATCCAATTTGCGCTGCTGGCGCTGGCTCAGGGACCCGGAGCAAGTATCACCGGGGAAGTGCACGACCCTTCCGGGGCAATCGTTGCCGTTTCCAGAGTAACGGCGCGTAACACCGCGACTAACGTGACTCGCGAGACAGTGACCGACTCTGCCGGGATCTTCGTTATCTCTTCTCTCCAGCCTGGCCCGTACGATGTCTCGGTTGAGGCGTCAGGCTTTAACAAAGACCTGCGGAGCGGCATCGTTCTACAGGTGGCAGAGGTGGCTCGCGTTGATTTCGTGTTGAAACTGGGAAGTTCCTCGGAGACGGTAAACGTTGTTGCCGCCGCCCTCGTGACCGAAACGGAGACAGCATCCACTGGTCAGGTAATCGAGAACAAGAAGGTGACTGAGCTGCCGCTGAATGGCCGCCAGTTCTACGGCCTCGCCCTGCTAGCGCCCGGTGCTTATCAGCCCGCCGAGAACTCCACGGTAGGCTATCGCGGGGGGTTCAATGTGGCTGGCGCCGGTGAAACAAACAACAACTTTAGCGTCAACGGCGTCGATAACAACGACACGGGAATCAACGGACCTACGTTCCTTCCTTCCATTGATTCCATTCAGGAATTCAAGCTCCTCACCGGTATTTTCCCCGCCGAATACGGGCATAGTTCGGGAAGCCAGGTCATCGTGGTGACGAAGTCCGGCACAAATCAGTACCATGGTTCGGCCTTTGAGTTTGTCCGAAACCAATTGTTTGATGCCACCAACTATTTCACAGCGGCCGGCAGCCAGCCCGCTTACAAACGCAACCAGTTCGGCGGCACGGCCGGCGGCCCGATCCGGAAAAACAAGACATTCTTTTTCTACAGCTATGAAGGACTCAGACTTCGGCAGCAGTTGGCTGCACTCTCGACAGTGCCGCTGACACCCATGCTGTCCGGTGATTTCAGTTCGCTTCTCGCTTTGGGCAAACCAGTCACTCTGAAAGATCCGCTCAACGGCGCCGCTTTCGCGAATGACGTAATACCAGCTTCCAGAGTTAGTTCGCTCGGTAAGGCAATCGCGGCCTTTTTCCCGGCGCCCAGCCTGCCCACCGCCATTGGTCAATTGCCCTCGTCGAATTATTACTTCAACGAAACGCGCATCGAAACGATGAATGAAAACAGCCTTCGCATCGACCACACGTTTTCCCAGACCGACAACTTTTACGCTAATTACAATCGCTACAACGATCCTTCGTTCGAGCCCGATAACACCCTTTGCGGGAGCTCTACCCTGCCCGGCTTCGGTTGTCAGGCAGGGTTGACCACTCAACTTGGCTCCATTGACGAAACCCACATCTTTTCACCTGCGCTGGTCAACGACATTCGGCTGGGCGTGAACCGCCTGGTGCAGCCCCGGATTCAGCAGGACAATACAGACGGCTTCCCCGGTTTGCCCGGGGCGTTCCTGGGCTTTCTCGCCAACAACGGCGGCCTTCCGCGAACCAGCATCACCGGATACACCGGCCTTGGCGGCGCTACCAATCTGCCTTCGGAACGCGACGACACAACGTATCAGTTCATCGAGTCGCTCCTTTGGACCAAGGGCAAGCACGCCTTCAAATTCGGCGGCGACTACCGCAAGTTCCTGAGCACCAATCTGCAGACCTCGAATGGCCGCGGCTCACTGAGCTTTACGGGGTCGGCGCCGGGGCCCACCAGCGGCTATCCCCTGGCGGATCTGCTCCTCGGGCTTCCCACCACGTCCTCTCGCAACCCCTATTCGCCCTGGTTTTACAACCGCCTCGCCAGCACCTCGCTCTATGTGATGGATGACTATAAGGTCACCCCGTCTCTCACACTCAATATCGGTCTGCGGTGGGAATATAATGGCGTAATTACCGAGAAGTATGGGCAGATGTCATCCTTTGACCCCACGGTTCCGGGCGGCGGCCTGCGCGTTGAAAACCACAACGGGGTCGGCAATGGCTTGTACAACCCGAATTACAAGAACTTCGCCCCGCGATTTGGATTCGCCTGGCAGCCGTTTCACAAGTCCACGACCGTTGTCCGCGGCGGTTATGGGGTTTTCTACAACCAGACCACTACGCTGAACGGCTATTACACCCTTGCCACCAATGCCCCGTTCCGGAATCCGCAAACCTTCACCGCAACCACCGCGAATCCCATCCAGCTGGACATCAACCCTTTTCCCTCTTCCCTGAATGCGAACTCCAACACTGCCGTCGGCATTAACCCTTACTTTCCGACAGCTTATGCGCAGCAGTGGAACTTCGATATCGAAAGGCAACTGGGAGACAACCTGTTACTGGACGTCGGCTACCGCGGCTCCAAGGGCACAGACCTGCCGCTTTCTTACAACCCCAACGAACCGCCTCCGGGCACAGGAAACGCCGGAAGGCCATTCCAGAATTTCGGCAACGTCACTTACTACGCCGACGACGGCAATTCCAGTTTCAACTCGCTTCTCGTGAAGCTGGACAAGCGACTCAGCCACGGCCTCTCATACCTGGTGTCCTACACATATGGAAAATCCATTGATGAGGGCTCGGGAACCGCATCCGGCTCCGACGCCTCCGGAGGAGTCCAGAACAGCTATAACCGGTTTGAGGGTCAGCGCGGCCTCTCCGATTTCGACGTGCGCCATCGACTCGTGCTCAGCCCGATCTGGAACCTTCCTTTTGGGCTGGCAAACAAGAGTCTGACAGACAAGGTCATTGGCGGCTGGCAGGTCTCCGGCATATTCCAGTTCCAGACTGGCCGGCCTTTCACGCCGAATGAAAGCGGGAATATCAGCCTCACCGGCCAGAGTTCTGATCGCCCCAACGTGGTGGCGGGCTGCGATGTGAATGCAGCGCCGAAGAGTGTCACCGAGTGGTTTAACACCGCTTGCTTCACCCTGCCGCCGTCAGGTACCTTCGGTGACGCCGGCCGCAATATACTGACAGCTCCCGGACTCGTTACTCTTGACTTTGCCGTAGCCCGCGTCTTCACCATCACGGAGAGAATGCATCTGCAGTTCCGGGCTGAAGCGTTCAATCTGGCTAATCACCCGAACTTCCAGCAGCCGAACGCAACCCAGAACAGCCCGTCGGTCGGTAAGATTGCCGCCACATCGGTCGATAACCGCGAGATACAACTCGCTATGAAGTTAATATTCTGAGGACCGCAAAACATGCCGAGCTTATTACGCGCCACGGTACTTGTTTCTCTGCTGCTCCCGGCTCTTCACGCGCAGGGCCGGAGTTACGGCCGCTCCAACGTAATTAGTCAGCAGGGAATCGTCGCCACCAGTCAGACTCTGGCATCTCAGGCCGGCGCGCAGATTCTTGCGAAGGGCGGATCGGCCGTGGACGCCGCCATTGCCGCCAATGCCGTACTTGGCGTAACGGAGCCGCTGATGACCGGCCTCGGCGGCGACTTGTTCGTGATTTACTGGGACGCCAAGACCGGCAAACTGACGGGCCTGAACAGTTCAGGTGCGGCGCCGCAGGCTCTCACTCCTGACTTTCTTGCCAAACAGGGAGTTACGCGGATGCCCGGCGACGGGATCCACAGCGTGACGGTCCCCGGCGCGGTACGGGGCTGGTTTCAGATGCACCAGCGTTACGGAAAGCTCCCCTGGAAGGACTTGTTCCAGCCTGCCATCGCGTTCGCGGAACAGGGCTACCCCGTCCATGAAGGCATGCACGAGATCTGGGCTGCTGCCAATAACGTCAGAGGATTGAAAGCGAACGCCGAATCAGCCCGCGTGTTCCTGCCGGCCGGGAAGCCGCCCGAAACCGGGCAACTCTTCCGCAATCCGGACATGGGCCGGGCTTTCAGGCTGGTCGCTGAGCAAGGCCCTGACGCCTTTTACAAGGGTGAGATTGGCGCAGCCATTCTCAAGACATCGCAACACCTCGGCGGCACGATGACCGCGGCCGATCTCGCGGCTTTTTCTCCGGAATGGGTGGAACCCCTATCGATCGATTATCGTGGCTGGCGTGTTTATGAGTTGCCTCCCAATGGACAGGGAGTGGCAGCTCTCGAGATGCTGAAGATAATGGGAACGCGGCCGCCCTCGATCGCCGGGCCGCTGAGTCCGGTGGAGTGGCATGAACGCATCGAAGCGATGAAGCTGGCCTACTCCGATGTCCACAGGTACGTAGCCGACCCGAAAACATACGATGCGCCCATAGCGGGGCTGCTTTCCGATGACTACGCAAAGAAACGCGCGGGGCTCATCAACGCGGATCGCGCGAACTGCAATGTTGCTCCTGGCGAACCCGTAGGCAGCAACACAACCTATCTCACTGTAGTCGATAAGGATGGCAATATCGCCAGTTGGATCCAGAGCGTCTTCGGATACTTCGGCTCGCGCGTCACCGTCGAGGGAATGGGCTTTGAGCTGCAAAATCGCGGCTCCGGCTTCAATCTCGATCCAAAGCATCCGAACGTCCTTGCAGGTGGGAAGCGGCCCTTCCATACGATCATCCCGGCATTCATGGAAAAGGGCGACCAGCACATCGGGTTCGGCATTATGGGTGGATCCGTTCAACCCTTGGCCCACGCGCAGTTTGTATCAAACTACGTGGACTTCGGAATGAATTTGCAGGAAGCCATGGAGGCGCCGCGTTTCTCCAAGAACAACGCAGATGGCTGTGAAGTTTCGATAGAATTTCGCGTTCCAGCGACGACTCTGCAGAAACTCTCCGAGCACGGGCATATTGTCCGGATACAGCGCGAATATGTGGAAGCAATGGGCCGGGGTCAGGCTATCCTGCACGACTCAACCACCAAAACCAACTATGCGGCTTCCGACCCTCGCGCGGATGGGTCGGCGATCCCCGAACCGATCGTGCCTTAAAAAATGGCAGAGTACGCGCAAACGTAAGGTCGCCAGTTGCTGGGCGTAGACGCCACCGTGGGCGCGCTCGCCGCACAGGCTTCCGACATATCTGCTTTCTGACCGCAACGGAGATGGCAGGGCTGATTCGGCGCCGGAAACTGAGCGCGTGCCGCCATTGTGGGCCATCAGAAGCAGGTCGAACGCGTGAATCGAAGGTGACGGTCACCGGTATCCACTCGATTCCAGGCCTGCCCTCGCGAATCCACGCACGTCTTTCTGATCTTCGGCCAGCAGTATTGTTTTCCTTGAGAAGTCATCACACTTTTTTTACAACACTTTTACATCAGCAGTTATAAACTAAAACGAAAAGCCGCATAGTTAGTGGCCCTGTTACAGCAGACATTCCTATCCCAGTCGATAAACCTCACCTCCAGTGTTGTACGGAGCCCCGGAGCAAATATCTCTTCGCTGAACCTGGCGGAGTCAAGGGAGATCGAAATGGCACATCGTTCGTTACGCGCCGGAGCCTTCGCAAGCGGCGTTTCAGCAACCATCGCTTTTACGCTCGCGGCGTCGGCTTTCGCTCAATCCACGGGCGCCATTCAGGGAACAGTTACCGACGCCTCGGGCGCACCGGTTCCCAATGCCTCGATTACGATAAAGGATCCGGATCACGGCGTCGACCGGAAGCTGATTACGGATTCGACCGGAATTTACTATGTGCCTTCGCTACCGGTTGGAACCTTTAGCGTTGAGGTCAAAGCTGCCGGTCTGACTCAAACAGAGGTAAAGGGCCTGTTCGTCGAAGTGGGCTCGACGGTGACGCAGAACTTTGCGCTGACCGTGGCGTCTTCCACGCAAGTGGTTGAGGTTCAGGCGACCGCGCCGCTTGTGGATACCGGCTCGGTCTCCGTGGGAGCGGTGGTTAACGAGCGGTCCGTGCAGGAGATTCCGCTGAATGGCCGTCACTTCGTGGATCTGGCCCAACTGACCCCGGGAACGGTGGAGGGGCCGGCGGTTGGCAACCTGACAGTCCCGCTGCGCGGCCAGGGCACGTTTTCGTTCAACTCCGCCGGAGGCCGTGAAGACACCGTCAATTTCATGGTCAACGGCATCAATATGAACGACCCGAACAATCAGCAGGTTACGTTCCAGCCGACGATCAACACGGTCGACGAGTTCAAGATAGACAACTCGACCTTCAGCGCGGAATACGGGCGGAACTCCGGCGCCATCGTGAACGTGGCTACTCGCCCCGGTGTGGATACCTGGCATGGCGAGGCGTACGAGTTTATCCGCAACAACGACCTGGACGCGCGCAATTTCGCCAATCCGACGAATACTACCAGCGGGGGCGCTCTGGTCCCCAGCAAGCAGGCTGAGTTCATCCGTAACCAGTTCGGCGGCGATGGCGGCGGCGCTATCAAAAAAGACAAGACATTCGTCTACCTGAGTTATGAAGCGTTGCGGCAGCGCCAGGCGGTGCCAGGCAGCACAACTACCCTGAGCGCCGCGCAGGTCGCGCAGGCGCAGGCTTCGAGCGACGCCATTATCAAGAGTCTGCTGCCGCTGATTCCCGCGCCGAACTCCGGCACCAACCAGTTGGTGTTCTCCGCGTCCGCGCCGGTGAACATTCAACAGGGCACCGTCAACTTCAGCCAGATTTTCTCGGAAAAGCAACGGCTCAATGTCTACTATGCGATCCAGCAGGACGCACGGGACGAGCCGCCCGCAACCGACGGGAACAGTTTCCCCAACGAAGGCGATATGAGAAACGGCCGGCGGCAGCTGTTCAGCCTGAATGAAACCTGGGTCATCAGTCCGACACTCGTGAACGAGGCTCGTTTGGGCGGCAACCGCATCCACATCATCTTCAACCCCGATAACATTGACAACCCGGCCGCTTTTGGCATTAACAATGGCGTCTCGGGCCCCATCGGACTTCCCCAGATTACGGTTTCGGGGGCCTTCACGTTTGGCGGCAACAGCGGTTTCCCCCAGGGGCGCGGCGACACCACGGTTTCCGTGTCGGATACGCTGAGCTGGATACACGGAAATCATACGATCAAACTGGGCGGCGAGGAGCGCCGCGCCAACACCGATAATTTCTCGGCTACTCCCGGTACGTTCACGTTCCCCAGCATCGCCGCGTTTCTGGCCGATACTGCCAATGGCTTTACCACGACACCCTCCAACCGATCCAACCGATCGTACGACTACGCGCTTGGCCTTTTCCTGACGGATTCCTGGAAGCTCACCCGCCGGTTTACGGTCTCGTTGGGTTTACGTTACGACTGGTATTCGACACCGTCGGAGGCCGGGGGCCGGTACGTGGTGTTCGATCCCACCACCGTCACGCTGCAGCACGTCGGCAGCGGCGGAGGGCCCGACAAGGTCTACAACCAGAGCGCGAGGAATTTCGAGCCGAGACTCGGTTTCGCGTTCGACCCGTACGGTAATGGCAAGACGGTTATTCGGGGAGCTTACGCGATTGTGACCGATCAGCCCGGCTTTGGCCTGGTGACCGCATTGGCGGCAAACCCTCCATACGCGTTTCCGGTTTCGTTTACACCCAGCGCAGCCACTCCGTTTGTGAGTTTTGGGAACGCCTATGCGCTGGCTGGCGGCAGCGTCTCCCCGTACTCGGTGGCGGCTGATTACAAGGACGCCTATGTTCAGCAATGGAACCTTGGAGTTGAGCACCAATTGGGCGAAGGCTTTAATTTCGCGGCCCGGTATGTCGGGAGCAAAGGTACGGATCTGAATATCGAACGGAACTATAACCAGCTGGTCAACGGAGTGCATCCGTATCTCGCACTTGCGGCAAACAGCCCGATCGACCCGGGTTTGCCGCTTTCCAACATTACGGTTTCCGAGAGCGACGGGAACTCTTCGTACAACGCACTCTGGGTTACGGCTGAGAAGCGTTTCGCGAAGGGGCTGCAGTTCAACGTTTCCGAGGCCTGGTCGAAATCGATTGACGATAATTCCCGCAACTACCAGGGGATCGTCATCCAGAACAGCAACTGCATCCGGTGCGACCGCGGCCTTTCGGACTTCAACACCAAAAACCGTATCGTGCTGAGCGGTATTTACCAGCTGCCGTTCAAGGGCAACCGGCTGAAAGAGGGGTGGCAGCTTTCGCTGGTCGAAACCACGCAGACCGGCAATCCGCTGAACTTCCACACTTCCAACGCCGCGTTCACGGGTCAGGCGCTGCTTCGGCCGAACGTTACCGGTGCGGTGATAACAGGCTTCGCCCCGGCTACCAACGGGAGCGCGACTTCCATCCAGTACATCGATAACCCGTCGGTATTCGTGAACCAGGGCAACGCGTTCGGGAATCTGGGCAGGAATACCATTATCGGGCCCGGATGGTCCGATCTGGATCTCGCGATTTCAAAGAACACCCGAATCAATGAGCGGTTTACCATCCAGTTCCGGGCGGATGCGTTCGACTCGCTCAATCAGGTCAACTTCACCAATCCGGGGACAACGATAGGGTCTGCGACATTGGGCATCATTACCGGCGGAACGCGATATGCGCAGGGCGATTTCGGTACATCGCGCCAGATGCAGATTGTCGGCGAAGCTGATCTTCTGACGGCGTATTGAATGACGAGCCGATTCCTGTTCCTGTGGGCCGCAGCCGCCGTGGCGGCGCCACCGCAACCCTTCACCGTCGTCGACGCATCCATTCCGCAAATGGCCAAAGCGCTCGAAGAGGGGCGTATCAGCTCGCGGGAGCTGGTGACCCGGTACCTCGTGCGCATCGCTCTCTACGAAGACAAGCTGCACGCGGCCATCGTCGTGAACCCGAAAGCGCTGGAAGAAGCCGACATACTCGACCGCGAGCGCGCGCAGCACAAGCTCCGCGGCCCGCTGCACGGCATCCCGGTCGCGGTCAAAGACAACATCCACACCACCAACATGCCCACCACGGGCGGCGCGCTTGCCTTCGATGGATTCGTCCCGCCCTATGAGGCCACGCTCGTAAAGAACCTGCGCGATGCCGGAGCCATCATCGTCGCCAAAACGGGCATGACGGAGCTCGCCAACTGGGTTGCGGGCGCGCCTTCGCCCATGCCCGCCAACTACAACGCGATCGCCGGATACGGCATGAACCCCTACGATCCGCGCCGCGATCCGCGCGACGCCACCTTCGACGGACGCCCCGCGCTCACCACCGGCGGATCCAGCTCCGGCATCGGCACGGCCGCCAGATTTCTGGGCCGCCAACGTCGGCACCGAAACCTCCGGCTCCATCCTGAGCCCATCCAATCAGAACATGCTGGCGGGGATCAAGCCGACCGTCGGCCGCGTCAGCCGCTACGGCGTGATTCCCATCACCGCCGATCAGGACACGCCCGGCCCCATGGCCAAAAGCGTCACCGACGCCGCCATCATGCTGGGAGCGCTCGAAGGCGCCGCGCCCGATCCGAATGACCCCGCCACATCCTTATGTGCACGTCCGCCGGGTCAGGACTATACGCGTTACCTCGATCCCGCCGCGCTGAAGGGCGCTCGCATCGGCATCCCGCGGGCGTTCTTCTATGACAAGACCACGCCTCCGGGCGCCAAAGAGCCCCGCGGCGGGCTCGACCCCGAGCAGGCGAAGGTGATGAATGAAGCGATCGCGATCCTGAAGCAGCAGGGCGCGATTATTGTCGATCCCGCCGATATCCCCAGCATCGTCACGACGGACCCGGACCATAATTTTCTGCTCTGGAACACCTGCTCCGGCGTGAGCGATTCCAAGGGACAGGACGCGGGCTGCTCCGTCGTTCTCAAATACGGCATGAAGCGGGACTTCAATAAGTGGCTGGCTTCGCTGGGACCCTCCGCGCCCGTCGCGAGCCTTACCGCGCTGCGTGAGTGGAACATTACCCACACGAAAGCCGGCGCAATCAAGTACGGGCAGTCGAATCTCGATATTTCGGATGAGATGGACGTTGCCGCCGACAAAGCGCGTTACGAAGCCGATCGCGCGAAGGACCTCGAGCTCAGCGCGACCCATGGCATCGATGAAGTGATGAAGGCCAATCAACTCGACGCGCTGCTGTTTCCAGGCCCAAACGGAGCGGCCCTCGCCGCGAAGCCCGGCTATCCGACGGTTATCGTTCCGTTCGGAATAGTGCCGAACGCTCCTGCCAATGCGCCGTTCCCGGAACAGTTTCAAGCCAGGCCAGCGCCGTTCGGCGTAAGCTTCACCGGTATGGCGTGCGCCGAGCCCCGTCTGATCGGTCTCGCCTATGCGTTCGAGCAGATCACCAAACGCCGCGTATCTCCGCCTTTGAATTGAGGAACCCAAATTGAGGAACCCCATGCGCCTGTTGATCTTCGTTGTTGCCGTTACCTCGGCGCTGAATGCGCAGACGGTGGGCCGTCCCGATCCGGCAATCCAGAAAATGCTGAGCGAGATCTCGCGGGACCGCATTGCCGCGACCATGCGGAAGCTCGCTTCTTTCGAGACACGCGGGAACTTTTCCGATCCCGATCAGAAAGACCGCGGCATAGGCGCGGCACGCCGCTGGATCTTCGATCAGCTCAAGAGCTACAGCCCGAGCCTCGATGTTTCCTTCGATCCTTATAAGGTCAAGAAGCAGGGTACGCGCATCCTTCGCGATGTCGAAGTCGTCAACGTAGTGGCAGTGCTGCGCGGAACGACGCAACCCGAGAAGCGCATCGTGGTCGGCGCTCACTACGACTCGTTGAATATTGTCCGGAAACCCGATGCTCCCGAGGTCACGCCCGAAGGAGGGGAACCGGCTGCCGACGACGTGATCGATTTTGAAAAGTCCGTCGAGGCCACCGCCCCAGGCGTGACCGATAACGCCGCCGGAACAGCCCTCGTGTTGGAACTCGCTCGCGTGATGAGCCAGTACAAGTTCGAAAAGACTATCGTGTTCATCACGTTTGCGGGCGAGGAGATCGGCCTCGTGGGCAGCAGCCTTTACGCAGCGAAGGCGAAAGAGCACAAGGACCAGATTGAAGCGGTGCTCAATAACGACGTCGTGGGCGTGGCGGTCGCTGGAGATGGCCACTCGGAAACCAGTCTGGTGCACGTCTTCTCCGAGGAACCGGCCGACTCCGCCTCGCGCGAACTCGCACGCTATATCCGCGAGACCGCGCAGCGCTACGTGCCGGCCTTCAAGGCCGAACCGGTCTTCCGTCAGGACCGCTTCTCTCGCGGAGGAGATCACAGCCCGTTCAATGCCAATGGATTCGCCGCGGTACGCTTCACGTCGGCCGCTGAGAACCTCGGGATTCAGCACACCGCGAACGACACGTTCGACAAGAGTTCTCCCGAGTACACCACGTTCGTCGCCAAAGTCAATGGCGCGGCGCTGGCCAGCCTCGCGCTGGCGCCTTCCGCGCCCGAGACGACGCGGGAGGTTCTGACCGGCGCGGCGAAGGGCCGAAGGACGCCTACGGTCGCCCGAGGCAAGTCCCGCTACGATGCCGTGCTGCGATGGAAAGACGCTCCGGGCGACGATCTCGCGGGCTACGCGATCGTGGTCCGTTCCAGCACAGCGCCTTTTTGGGAGCAGCAGACCTTCGTTGGAAAGGTGACCGAGTACACGCTGCCCGGCGTCAGCATTGACGACATCATTTTCGGCGTGAAGGCGATTGATACCGAAGGACACGAAAGCCTGGTCGCGCCCTGGATTGCGACTCCTACTGCGCTCAGGAAGTTCGAAACCGCGGATCAGGACAAAGCCCAATCAAGATAAGCAATGATCAACCCGCCATGAGCCGAGGCCTTTCTGGACCGCTGTGGCGACCCTTCCCGCAGCGGGGCGATGTCAACTTTTGATAACCCTCGGAGAAACTATGAAGCCCGTACTTTTCCTCTTTCTCGCGCTGACAACCGTCCGGGCGCAGACCGCAACCGTGCTCCACGCCGCCCGCCTGCTGGATATCGAGACTGGCCGCGTGCTGACTCCAGGCGAACTTCTCATCCAGGGAGATCGCATCGTGGAAGCCGGAGTCAAAGTCACTCATCCGGATGGTGCGGCGGCTATCGACCTGGGCGACCGCACCCTCATGCCCGGTCTGATCGATGTGCACGTCCATCTGTTCCTGCACCCCGGCGCGGAAGATCTTCAAACCATTCAGGAATCGGTTCCGCAGCGCACCATTACGGCGGTGCTGAACGCGAGAGACGATCTGATGGCCGGATTTACGGCGGAACGGGACATGGGCACGGAGGGCGCCGGCTCGGCCGACACGGCAGTCCGTAACGCCATTGACAAGGGTCTTGTTCCCGGGCCGCGCTTGCGCATCAGCGGCAATGCAGTAAGTATCCTTGGGGGGCACGAAGACGCCATTAACTACAATCCCGAGCAGCATGTTTTCTCCAATGCCACTTACGCCAACAATGCGCAGGAGTTAGTTGCCGTAATCCGCCAGCAGTTGAAGGAAGGTGCGGATTTCATCAAAGTCTACGAGACTGGCCGCGATACGCTGCGCAACGGTGTCTACAACAGCATCTATCAATACACCGAAGCCGAGATGACTGCCGCGGTCCAGGAGGCCGCCCGATCGGGCAAACGCGTCGCTGTACACGCGACAGGGGAGCCCGGCACCGGCTACGCCGTGAAAGCCGGCGTTTCATCGGTGGACCATGCCTACTTCCTTTCCGACGAGACGATGCGAATCATGCACGACAAGCAGATTTACGCCGTCCCCACTTTTGCCATCTCCGAATACTTCGCGGAAGAATCAAAGAATCCGGCTCGCCGCGAGTCGCTGGACTTTCACATCACGCAGTTCCGCAAGCAACTGGCAGCCGGAGTTCCCATGGCGGCGGGCTCCGACGTTGGGCCGTTCCCGCACGGCACGCAGGCCCGCGAATATGTATCGATGGTCAGGTACGGGATGACGCCTCTGGCAGCTATGCAGGCCGGGCTGTTGAACGGCGCGAGGCTGCTCGGATGGGCGGACCGGATCGGAGCACTGAAACCCGGTTATTACGCCGATGTTATCGCCGTCACGGGCGATCCGCTCAAGGACATCGAAACGCTGACCAAGGTATCCTTCGTCATGAAAGGAGGCGTCGTATATCGAAAATGAGGGGTTCGGGACTGCTTCTTTTCATGGCGGCGGGGGTCGTCTGCCTGCAGGCGCAGGACCGGAGAAACCCCGAAGCCGCCCGATGGGAGCAGGAGGCGCGAAACACTACCATCGTCCGCGACGACTGGGGAATCGCGCACGTCTACGGCAAGACGGATGCCGACGCCGTCTTCGGCATGGTCTACGCGCAGGCCGAAGACGACTTCAATCGCGTCGAGACGAACTACATCAACGCGATGGGCCGCCTGGCGGAGGCCGAGGGCGAGTCCGAAGATCTACCAGGATCTGCGGATGAAGCTGTTCATCGATCCCGTGGAGCTGAAGAAGCAATACGCGGCGAGCCCGGCGTGGCTGCAGACGCTGATGAACGCGTTCGCCGACGGGCTGAACTATTACCTGTGCGAAGCACCCTGAGGTGAAGCCGCGGGTCATCCGGCGCTTCGAACCCTGGATGGCGCTGAGCTTCACCGAAGGCAGCATCGGCGGCGATATCGAGCGCGTCAATCTGAATCAGCTTGAGGCGTTCTACGGCAAGGGCCGGTGAGCCAGGCTCTTCGCGGCGAATGCCGAGACGCCGGAGGAGCCCACGGGATCGAACGGCATGGCGATCGCGCCTTCGAACACCGCGCGGACATCACGCGCTGCTGCTGATCAATCCGCACACGTCGTTCTTCTTCCGCTCCGAACTGCAGATGGTGAGCGACGAAGGCCTCAATGCTTACGGCGCCGTGACGTGGGGTCAGTTTTTCATCTATCAGGGATTCAACGAACGCGCCGGCTGGATGCACACCTCGAGCGGCGTGGATGCGATCGATGAGTATCTGGAAACGGTGGACGAAGAAGGACGACCGTTTCTATTACAAGTACGGGAACGAAGAGCGACCGATCGTGTCGGTCGGAAATCACGGTGCCCTACAAGACCGCCAGCGGCATGGCGGAGAAGAAGTTCACCGTCTATCGCACGCATCACGGGCCGGTGGTTCGCGAGGCGAACGGCAAATGGGTGAGCTTCCGCCTCATGCAGGAGCCGATCAAGGCGCTTGAGCAATCCTACTTGCGCACCAAGGCGACGGACTACAAGTCGTATCTGCAAGACGATGGAACTCAAGGCGAACTCGTCGAACAACACGATCTTCGCCGATGCCGACGGCGACATCGCCTACTTCCACGGCAACTTCATTCCCCGGCGCGATACGAGCTTCGACTGGACCAAGCCGGTGGACGGCAGCAATCCGGCGACGGAGTGGAAGGGACTGCTGTCGGTCGACGAGACGCCCGCACCTGCTGAATCCGAAGAGCGGTTGGCTCTACAACTCCAACAACTGGCCGTGGTCCGCGCGCGGGCCGAGCAGTCCGAAGAAGGAAGACTATCCGGCTTACGTCGAGAATGGCGGCGAATCGGCGCGCGGACTGCACGCGATCCGCGTGCTTCGAGAACAAGAAGGATTTCACGCTCGATTCGCTGATCGCCGCGGCGTTCGACAGCTATCTCACGTGGTTCGAGAAACCGCTGCCCGCGCTGATCAAGGCGTGGGACGAGACGCCGTCCTCGAATCCGCTGAAGGCAGAAACTGGCGGCGCAGATCGAGCTGCTGCGCGCGTGGGATCACCGCTGGGCCGTCGATTCGGTCCCCACGTCGCTCGCGGTCTTCTGGGGCGAGGATATCCAGCGCCGGGTCGGCGAGAGGCGCAGAGAGGCGGGTCTCGGCCAACGAAGACTACATCGGCGACAGAGCACCGGCGGAGCAACTGCTTGCAATCGCTCGCGGCGGCGTCCGACAAACTCACGGCCGATTTCGGAAGCTGGAAGACGCCGTGGGGCGACATCAATCGATTCCAGCGGCTCACCGGCGACATCGTGCAGCCGTTCAACGACGCGGGACCGAGCATTCCGGTCGGCTTCACGTCCTCGCAGTGGGGCTCGCTCGCGTCGTTCGGCGCGCGCGCCTATCCGGGGACGAAGAAGTGGTACGGCACCAGCGGAAACAGCTTCGTCGCGGTGGTCGAGTTCGGCGACCGGGTGCACGCGCAGGCCGTGACGGCGGGCGGCGAGAGCGGCAATCCGGCGTCTCCGCACTTCAACGATGAGGCGAAGCGCTACAGCACCGGCGACTTGCGCGAAGTCTACTTCTACCGCACGCAGCTCAAGGGGCACACCGAGCGGCAGTACCATCCGGGAAGCTGAGTATTGGAACTTATGATGAATGCGCTATACTCTTATCGGCTTTTAGACTCTAAGTAACTAGGCGCATTCCGACCCTGTCGGTCGCACTGACTTCGTTGTCCGTCCCTGTCCGGCAAATCCAGTATTTAGCCCGTCTGCCCGCATTCGTATCGTTAGCTGATGGAGAAATAATGACAGCAACATTCCGAAGGAGTGTAGGCCGATTCGCCCCGAGCCGCGGTTTGGTATGTTGCTTGGCTGGCAGTCTTACCTTCTGTGCCGTGTTGGCGGCACAGGAAGAAGGTATTCCTGTTGGCAATCCACTGGTGATCGCGAAATGCGGAGGCTGCCACTCCCGCGACGAGCGCGGAAATATGCAACGTATCTCCTGGGAGCGGACGACGCCGGAAAGCTGGCAGGACGTATTGAAACAGATGATTCTGTTGCACGGCCTCCCGGTCACGCCGTCAGAGGCGCGCGACATCATCAAGTACCTGAGTTCGTCCCACGGGTTGTCCCCCGAGGAAGCGAAACCCGTGATGTACGATCCCGAACGGCGGGTTCACGAAGAAACTGACATTCCCAGCGAGAACCTGCGCGACACCTGCGCGAAGTGCCATTCATTTGCCCGCGCGCTGTCGTGGCGGCGTTCGCCGGCAGATTGGCGACAATTCGCAGAGTCGCATGCCACACGGTACAAGACCGGCTCTATCGGGGAAGCGGTCGAGTTCCTGTCCAGTGCCGCGCCACTACATACTCCCGCCTGGGATGCCTGGAACTCCCAAACTGCCAAACAGGATCTGGCTGGCCGCTGGCTGGTGGCCGTTTCCATGCCGGGGCACGGCAACTACTACGGTGAGATGCAAATCGATCGAGCCGACGACGGCGAGTACGAACACGCGCGTGAATCTGACCTCTGTGAAGGATGGCTCGCGCGTCCTCCGCTCCGGGCGCACCGCAGTGTTTGGGGATTATGCCTGGCGTGGGCGCTCCAAAGGCACCGGGCCCGTCAGCTCCGCTCCGGACGATCCCGGAAGCGAGGCGCGGGAAGTCATGCTGATCGCACCGGATCAGTCAACGGCCGCGGGCCGCTGGTTCTGGGGCCAATATCAGGAATTCGAGTTCAACGTGAAAATGTGGAGAGCCTCATCCGATCCAACTTTGATCGGTGTAGATCGATCGTCGCTCAGGACGGGTTCGATAGCTACGCGCATTCGACTGACGGGAGACAATTTTCCCGGCCAGGTTGCACCCGCCGATCTGAATTTTGGTCCGGGCGTGACGGTGAGTGGCATTGTTTCCCACTCGCCGAGTGAGATCGTGGCGGAAGTGGACGTCGCAGCCGATGCACGGCTCGGCAAACACGCTGTTGCCTTCCGCCGATCGGTACTGCCGGATGCACTGGCGGTCTTCGACCGAATCGACTACATCAGAGTAACGCCGGATTCGATTGTCTCGGCTTTCGGCGACCGGACTCACCCGAGGGGATATCAGCAGTTCGAGGCTATCGGCTATCAGCGCGGTGCGGACGGCAGACTGCATACGGCGGACGATGTGGCGCTCGGTCCCGTCAGTGTTAGCTGGTCGGTACAGGTGTTTCATGAGGTCGAAGGCACCAGTTCGGACTTAGTCGGCACGATGAGCCCCACAGGTCTCTTTGCGCCCGCTGCCGACAACCCCAACATCAACTTCGATACCTGGGTGGTTGCGACCGCCACGGGAGAGAAAGATCAGAAAGACAGACCGCTGGTGGGTAAGTCTTACATGGTGGTTACCATCCCGACGTATACGATCAACGGACGCCAATATGTTCGGGAACTCGGCCGGTGGGTAGACGACGGGCCAGCCTCCGGCAAATAGTGACCAGCGTTGGAAATGGATTACAGGAGACAAGACACAGGATGAAAATCACGTTGTTGACCCTTGCGGCTTTCGTTGCCGGATTACTCTTGATTCCGGGCTCGGCCGACGCACACCACGGGTGGACCGAATTCGATGAGAAGGCGGAACTAACCGTGGAAGGCACCGTAACGGATTTCCACTATGTCAATCCTCATTGCGTGGTAGAGTTCGAGGCGAAGGATGAAACGGGCCATGTTCGGAAATGGCAAGGCGAGTTTTCAAACCCGGGTGTGTTGTCGCGCAGAGGGTGGAACGCTGCTTCGCTCGAGGCTGGGGATAAGCTCACGATCACAGGTCATCCCGCGAGGAACAACGTCCTCGCACTACATGTATTCAGGATCCGCTCATCAAACGGAGAGCTTAAGCTCGAACTGCAGGAGTAAAAAAGTCTGGTCTTACCGGGCCGGCGCATTGGCAAGCGCAAGGACGGCGTAGGACGTTGCTGCGTCACTCATGAAGAGTCCGGCGTCGGACGACAGCTCACGCTGTTTATTCAGGGAGGAAGCCGCCCATCGACCATCCGACTTGTTCTGATTCATGCTCAACCATCCAAGCGCTCTTTTCAGCTGAGGCCTGGTTTGCGGCGCATTGAGTTGTTCCAGTGCGAATGCGATAAGACCGGTTGCATAGCCGTCGCTCTCGACGTCCAGAGGCGTGTTGTCCTTCCGTTTCCATGAACCAACGAGCGACGAAGTACTGAAGCCGCCGTCTTGTCGTTGCCGAGCGAGAATCTCGTCCAGGATTGCGTTCTGCTGAGGTTGGGTGAGTCCCTTTAATTTTGCAGAACCCCACAGCAGCACGGCCTTATCCAAG